>CAVQCR010000031.1:0-186798 GCA_963711055.1 uncultured Actinomycetota bacterium
GTCGCGGTGCGCTGCATCTGGCAGGTGCGCGAGGCGCTGCCGGGCGTTCCCATCATCGGGATGGGCGGTGTCCGGACGGGTCGCGACGCGCTGGAGCTCATCCTGGCTGGCGCCTCAATGGTCAGCGTGGGCACGACGATCTTCCACGACCCGTCGGCCTGCATGCGGATCCTGCGGGAACTGGAGGAGGAACTGACTGCCCGCGGGATTGAACGGCTCGCCGACGTGGTAGGGCTGGCCCACGAGTCCCGTGCAACGGCGGGGCGCCCGCTCAGTCCGAGCGCCAGGGTGAGGAGGACCTGATGGCTGGCCAAGCACCGATCGCCGTCGCGCTGGATGCGCCCGACTTGGAGACCGCAGCGCGCTGGGCCGGCCTGGTCACTCCGCACGTGAGCACCGTGAAGGTCGGGCTTGAGTTGTACCTGCGATACGGACCGGACGCGGTCGCTTCCGTCCGGGGCGCCAGCGGCGTCCGGGTGTTCCTGGACCTGAAGCTCCATGACATTCCGGCGACGGTCGCGGGCGCGGCGCGGACGGTGGCCCGGCTTCGACCCGCCCTGCTTACCGTGCACGCCGCCGCGGGTCCGGCGGCGATCAGCGCGGCTGCCGAGGCCGCCCCGGACACCAGGATCGTCGCGGTGACCGTGCTTACCTCGCTGGGTGAGGAAGATCTGCGCCGGATCGGCCTGGCCGGGCCAGTCAGCGATGCGGCCAGGCGACTGGCAGTGCTTGCGGTCGAGGCCGGGGCACGCGGCCTCGTCTGCTCGCCGCAGGAGGTTGCGGCCGTCCGGGCCGAGGTCGGCGATGACATCCTGCTGATTACGCCGGGCGTCCGCCTCGCCGGAGCCGACATACACGACCAGGCGCGGGTCGCCACCCCGGAAGAAGCGCTGCGGGCCGGCGCCGACCTGCTCGTGATCGGCCGGCCGATTACCCGTGCTGCCGATCCGGGCGCGGCGGCCGCGGCCATCGGGGCGTCGCTGCGGCGCGCCGTGATGCTGCGCGGCTAGCCGGGTGGCCGTGTTACGCCGTCCGCACCTCCAGACGCAGTCATCGTGGTGTGTTCTTCTGGCCCTATCTGCCGCCGCGCCCGCAGGACGGGCGAGCTTGCCGATTACTGCCCATCGCCGCGAAACGGTGCCGAATAAACGGTGCGTATTGGGATAGGTCGGTCGGTCTGTGACGGCTGCCAGAATTGGCGAAATCCTTGCGCTACCTGCGAAAATGCCACTACGCTTAGTGCACAGCCTTGTACGTTGCGTCATATTGGATAATTTGTGCCGCTACAAACGGGGGTTCGCGTTGCCGATGCGGGCCGGAGTCGCTAGTTTCCCCTCGCGGAGCGACTTTTTCGATACGAAACCCGAGGTGACCTCGCGTGGCTCTTCCTCCACTCACTCCCGAGCAGCGGGCAGCGGCACTTGAGAAAGCTGCCCAGGCCCGCAAGGACCGTGCGGAAGTGAAGAACAAGCTAAAGCATGGCTCGACCACGCTGCCCCAAGTGCTCAAGGAGGGGCAGACTGACGACATTGTGGGCAAGATGAAAGTGTCCGCCTTGCTGGAGTCCATGCCGGGCGTCGGCAAGGTGCGGGCGAAGCAGATCATGGAGCGGCTGGGCATCGCGGAGTCGCGGCGCGTGCGCGGCCTGGGCGCCAACCAGCGAAGCGCGCTGGAAGGCGAGTTCGGCGGAGATATCTGACCGATAACGCAGGAGCCAGGGAGGGGGCCGCGGGAGGCATGCTCGCAGCCGAGCCGCGCGGGCTGCGCCGCGGCGCCCCTGTCCCTGCCCGGCTGACAGTGCTCTCGGGCCCGTCTGGAGTCGGGAAGAGCACGGTAGTGGCGCGGCTGCGGAGGAAGTGCCCGTGGATCTGGCAGTCGGTGTCGGTGACCACGCGGTCGCCGCGGCCCAGCGAGGTTGATGGACGCGAGTACTTCTTCGTCACCGATCCGGAATTCGACGAAATGGCCGTGCGCGGTGAGCTGCTTGAGTCGGCGACGTTTGCCGGCAATCGCTACGGCACGCCGCGGGCCCCCGTGCAGGAGCGGATCGACCGGGGCTCGCCAGCGCTGCTGGAGATCGACGTCGCCGGGGCCCGCCAGGTGCGCGCGGCTGTGCCCGGTGCCCTGCTGATCTTTCTCGCCCCGCCGTCCTGGGAGGAGCTGGAGCGCCGCCTGACGAGCCGGAACACCGAGTCGCCCGAGGTCATCAGCCGCCGCCTGGACGCCGCCAGGGCCGAGCTGGCGGCCGAGCCGGAGTTCGATATCACCCTGGTCAATACGTCGGTCCGGGAAGTGTGCGATCAGCTGGTAGCCTTGGTGCTTGCCCAGCAGGCTAATGCCCAGCCGGGAAATCACTGTGACCCAGATCTGGAAGGCGCGAGGTGGCAGCAACTCCAGCCGTAGAGGGCATCATCAACCCGCCGATTGACGATCTGCTTGAGGTCGTGGATAGCAAGTACGGCCTGGTCATCATGGCGTCCAAGCGCGCGCGGCAGATCAATGCCTACTACGCCCAGCTCGGCGAGGGCCTGCTGGAGTACGTCGGCCCGCTCGTGGAAACGCGTATTCAGGAGAAGCCCCTCTCGATCGCGCTCCGCGAGATCAGTGAGCGGCTGCTCACCGCCGAGACGCCGGAGGCCTGACCAGCCGGAGGCTCGCCGTGCGCATCGTCCTCGGCGTATCGGCCGGTATCGCGGCCTACAAGGCCTGTGAGCTGCTGAGGCTGCTCACCGAGTCCGGTCATGAAGTCCGGGTGGTGCCGACTCCTGCTGCCCTGCGTTTCGTAGGCGCAGCCACCTGGGAGGCGCTGTCCGGCCAGCCGGTTTCGGTGACGCCGTGGGAATCGGTACCCGAGGTGCCGCACGTGCGGCTCGGCCAGGAGGCCGGCCTCGTGCTGGTGGCGCCGGCAACTGCCGACCTGATGGCGCGGGCAGTGGCCGGAATGTCCGATGACCTGCTGACAGCGGTGCTGCTCACCGCTCGCTGCCCGGTGATGTTCGTTCCGGCCATGCATACCGAGATGTGGGAGCACCCGGCCACGCAGGCCAACGTGGCGACGCTGCGGAGCCGTGGCTGCATCGTGCTGGATCCCGCGTCCGGGCGGCTCACGGGCCGGGACAGCGGGCCGGGCCGGCTGCCCGAGCCGGCCGAGCTGTACGCGGCCGCGGTGCGAGTGATGGCCAAGGGCGCTGCCGGGCTGGCACCCGATCTTGCCGGGCGGCGCGTGCTGGTGTCGGCCGGTGGCACCAGGGAGGAACTTGACCCCGTCCGGTACCTGGGCAACTGGTCGTCCGGCAAGCAGGGCTACGCGCTGGCCCGGACAGCGGCCAGTCGCGGTGCCGACGTGACGCTGTTTGCCGCCAATACCGAGCTGCCGGATCCTGCTGGCGTGAAGCTGGTACGGGTGAAGTCGGCCAGCCAGTTGCGGGACGAGATGCTCATGGCGGCCGGGCAGGCCGACGTGATCGTGATGGCCGCCGCGGTCGCCGACTTCCGGCCCGTGGCCAGGAGCGACGCCAAGATCAAGAAAACCGGCGGTGCGCCGGACCCGATCGTGCTGGTGGAAAACCGCGACATCGTCCGCGACCTGGTGGCCGCCAGGCAGGCACCAGGCCAGCTGATCGTGGCGTTCGCCGCAGAGACCGGCGACCTGCTCGCGAACGGCCGGGCAAAGCTCGCTGCCAAGGGCTGTGACATGCTCGTCGTCAACCAGGTCGGCAACGGCCTGGCGTTCGGCACACCAGACAATGAAGCCGTCGTGCTGACCGCTGACGGCGCGGAGGTCAGGCTGCCGCGCGCGGCCAAGGATGAGATTGCCGATGCCATCTGGGATCTCATCGCTGTCCGGCTCGGTTAGCGTCAGGCGCCGCGCACATGAGGCAGCTGGCCGAGGTCGCGCCCGGCGTTCTGATGGGAACGGGTCAGCCGTATACCACGACGACCACGGTGGTTACCGGGAACGATGGCCGCTGCCTGGTGATCGATCCGGCCATCACCGTCGCCGACGTTCGCGGCCTGGCCGGTGAGCTTGCTGCCAGGGCACTCAGAGCCGAGGCGGGCTGGGCTACCCATGCACACTGGGATCACGTTCTGTGGTGCAACGAGCTTGGGGATGCGCCGAGGTACGCCGCGCCTGCCGCCGTCGCGACGGTGGCGGCAGATCGTACCGCCCTGATCGAGGCGGTGGAACGGGAAGTGCCCGGCCATGACCTGGAGCTTTTGGGTCAGCTTCAGGCGCTGGACGCAGATCACATCCCGTGGCACGGCCCGGCCGCCCAGGTGATCGTGCACGACGGCCACCAGGCCGGGCACGGGGCAGTGTTCTTCCCGGCTACCGGCACGCTGGTCGCCGGGGACATGTGCTCCGACGTCGAGATTCCACTGCTCGGCGCTGGGCCCGGCGCTGTCGGCTGGTATCGCGACGGCCTGGACCGGCTGGCATCGCTGGACGTCCGGGTCGTCGTGCCCGGCCATGGTCATGCTGGCGACGCCGCCGAGTTCCGGCGCCGGCTGGCAGCCGACCTCAGGTACCTGGATGACCTAGAGGCCGGGCGGCCGTCCCGCGACGCCCGGATCACCGGCTGGTTGCGGGCCGAGCATGAGCGCCAGGGCGGCACGTCAGGCATGGATTCGGTCCGTAACGGATGAAAGCCTGGCTAAGACGGCGCCTGAAACGGACCGCTGTGTCCCCCCGGGTGCTGCCGCAACGTTAGAATTCGGCGGAGATCCGGCGGAGGCAACTGCCGGCAACGCGCCGCGACAACAGGAAAAGGTGCCAGGTGGCTCGTCGTCTGTTCACATCCGAGTCCGTCACTGAGGGCCATCCCGACAAGATGGCCGATCAGATCAGTGACGCGATCCTGGACGCCATGCTCAAGGGCGATACCCGCAGCCGAGTGGCCGTGGAGACCCTGATTACGACCGGTCAGGTGCACGTGGCCGGCGAGGTCACGACCGACACCTACGTCGACATACCCGGCATCATCAGGGAAAAGATCCTCGAGATTGGCTACGACTCGTCGGCCAAGGGCTTCGATGGCTCGTCCTGCGGCGTGCAGGTATCCATCGGGTCGCAGTCGCCGGACATCGCGCAGGGCGTGCGTGAGGCTGTCGAGCACCGCGAAGGGGAGGGCTCTGATGAGCTCGACCGTCAGGGCGCCGGCGACCAGGGCCTGATGTTCGGGTACGCCTGCCGCGACACTCCGGAGCTGATGCCGCTGCCGATCACGCTCGCGCATCGGCTGGCCCGGCGGCTGTCGGAGGTGCGCCGCAGCGGCGAAGTGCCCTACATCCGCCCGGATGGCAAGACCCAGGTCACCATCGAGTACGCCGGCGACGAGGCGGTCCGGCTGGACACCGTGGTGGTGTCGACTCAGCACGCGCCCGCCATCGATCTTGCGGGCCTGCTGACTCCGGACATCCGCGACCACGTAGTCGAGCCAGTACTGGCCGGGCTGGCGCTCGACACCACCGGTTACCGCTTGCTGGTCAACCCGACCGGCAGGTTCGAGATCGGCGGTCCGATGGGTGATGCCGGCCTCACCGGCCGCAAGATCATTATTGATACTTACGGCGGCATGGCACGCCACGGCGGCGGCGCCTTTTCCGGTAAGGACCCGTCCAAGGTCGACCGCAGCGCCGCCTACGCCATGCGCTGGGTAGCGAAGAACGTCGTGGCGGCCGGCCTCGCGGACCGGTGTGAGGCACAAGTTGCCTATGCCATCGGCAAGGCCAAGCCCGTCGGCCTGTTCGTTGAGTGCTTCGGCACCGAGCGCGCGCCGGTCGAGCGAATCCAGGATGCTGTCCTGCAGGTCTTTGACCTCCGCCCGGCAGCGATCATCCGCGACCTGGACTTGCTCAGGCCGATATACGCGCAGACGGCGGCGTACGGGCATTTCGGCCGCGAGGAGCCGGACTTCTCCTGGGAGCGGACCGACCGATCCGAGGCCCTGCGCTCCGCCATCGGTCACTGACGACCAGACACTGCTGTGGCTGAGTTCGCAATCGGCTAATTTATATTATTCAGCCATTGATGGGGTATTGGCGTACCATCATTGCCTATTGGTGGCCGATCCGGCGCTGGTCTGGTGATGGATGTCGTCTGAAGGAATGCCCGGCGAGATGGCCGTAACGGCGCAGCCTGATAGTGGGGCCGCGGCGAGCGAGGCGTCGGCAGGCAACGGGTCGGCAGGCAAAGCGGCGGCGCGCACGACCGCGACGGGCAAGTCGACTGCAGGCAAACTCACTGCAGGTCATGTCGCCGATCAGGCCGGGCCCCCATCTCAGGCCGAGCTCGCTAGTCGGGACGCTGGTGCCGGGCACAGCGGACGCCACGGCAAGGCCGACGGTGCGGACGACGATGCGACGCAGCGTGACCCGTGGTTCGAGCCAGAACCGCCCGTCTCGCCTGAGCCGCAAGTCGCGCAACTGGACGCGCCGGACACAACGGCCCCAGGGCAGTCCGGCGACTCAGTCGGATCCGAGGGCGCTGCGGGTAACCGGCAAGCCGAGTGGTTCCTTCCCGCGGGCCGCGCCGGCCTGCTGCCAGATTCCATCACCGAATCCTGGGATGAGGACCCGGATCAAGGTTCCAGCCGGCCTGCAACGGCGAGCGCGCCGCCTTGGGCGAGCGAAGCGCCCACCCCGGCCGTGAGCAAACCGCCGCCATGGGAGTCCGGGCCGTGGCCGGGTCCCGGCGGAGTGGACTCAGCCGGCCGGGCCGGGGCCAATGGCGGCAGGATCCAAGCCAGCACCACCGCCGGAGCTGGGCGCCTCGGCCGCCAAGACCTTGCCGTCCCCGCGGGCTCCGATCTGGCCTACGGCGCCCCCGCCCTCGGCAACCCGGCCCATGGCGCCCGGGTAACTGCGGGCATGGCCGACGGTGATGCCGCCCAGGCCCGCTGGCAGGCTCCCGCGGCCGTGGTCGCAGGCATTATGCCCCTGGTCGTGCCCGGCCTTGTCCTGGGCATCCTCGGCTTGCGCCGGGCCGGCCCGTCAGGTTCGGGCCGACTGGCCTACTGGACGGCCATCGGGATGTCCGCGGTGTGGGCGATCGTCATCGTCCTACTGGTCACCGGAGGGTCGCCGGCCGGCGGCTGTGCCGGATACCCGGCGTCGGTGCGCGCCGCCTACACCAAAGCGATGGGCGACATCAACGGCAAGGCTCCCGCGGCCGTGCAGGCCGCGGATCTGGCCGCCGCGGCGGACAAGGCAAACTCGGCGGCCGCGGACACAGCGCAGATCCCGGTCCGGTCCGCGCTGTTCCGCATGGCCAGCGACCTGCAGCAGGTCAAGGCCGATGTGGTCGCGAGTCGCCCGGTGTCGGCGGACGTTCTTGCGCACCTGAAGTCTGACGGGACCACGTTCCCTCAATCGTGTCCAGGCTGACGACGCCGGGCGGCGGCTCGCCCATCAGCGGGACCTGACGGTCGTAAGCCTCTGGTAAGACAGGGAGCGTGCCGGACCGGACGCTGGAAGGACGAGCGAGGCCTGCGGCCGGCCGCAGACCGGCGGCCCGCAGGTCGGCACTCCGCCAGCCGGCTGCCGAGCTGCCTGTCGCGAGCATCGCGGTGGAGATCTCACTCCCGCACCTGGACCGGCCATTCGACTACCTCGTACCTGCCGCTCTTGCCGATACCGCCGTGCCGGGTTGCCGGGTAAGGGTGCGGTTTGCCGGCCGGCTCACTGGCGGATTCGTGCTGGCAAGGACAGCGCACAGCGGGCATCAAGGCAAGCTCGGTTACCTGGAGCGGGTGGTGTCCGCTGAGCCCGTGCTCACGCCGGATCTTGCCGGCCTCGCGCGGGCGGTGGCCGACAGGTACGGCGGCACCCTGGCCGACGTGCTCCGGCTCGCCATTCCGCCCAGGCACGCGGCTGGAGACTCGACCGGGCCGTCCGCTCGGGCCGGCGACGGCGAACTAGGCGCAGCGGCGTCCGGTCCGGCGTTGCCGCCGGATCCGCCCGGCATTTCGCCGCGCTGGGACCGCTACCGGGACGGGGCGTCGTTCCTGGCCGCGCTGGCAGACGGCCGTAGGCCGCGCGCCGTCTGGTCGGCCCTGCCGGGGCCGAACTGGCCGGTGGAAATCGCTGCTGCGGTCTGCACCGTGGCGGCCTCGGGCCGAGGTGCTCTGATCGTGGTGCCGGACGCCCGCGATCTGGCACGAGTGGAACGCGCCCTCGTGGCAGCGTCGACTGCCGGCCAGTTGCCGCCTGGTGGTCATGGCTTCTCGCTGGGCTACACCGCTCTGTCGGCGAGCCTGGGCCCGGCGGAACGGTACCGGCGCTGGCTCGCAGTGGCACGCGGCGAGGTGACTGTGGTCGCCGGCACACGGTCAGCCGTATTCGCCCCGGTATCCGATCTGGGCCTGGTGATCCTCTGGGACGAAGGCAACGACCTGCACGCCGAGCCGCGCGCGCCGTATCCGCACGCGCGCGAGGTCCTGGCGCTGAGAGCGCACCGCGACCGGGCGGCGGCGCTGATCGGCGGATTCGCCCGCACCGCGGAGGCGGAACTCCTGGTGACCAGCGGCTGGGCGCGATCGCTGGCGGCGGACCGGCCAACCGTCCGGCTGTCGGCGCCCCAGGTGCTGCCCGCGGGCGCGGAGGCGGAGCTGGCCAGGGACGAGGCAGCCAGGTCAGCCCGGCTGCCAAGTCTTGCGCTGCGGACCGCCCGCGAGGCACTGGCCAGCGGCCCTGTGCTGTTTCAGGTGCCGCGGCGCGGTTACCTGGCTGCCGTCGGATGCGAGCGCTGCCACGTGCAGGCCAGGTGCGACTGCGGCGGGCCGGCCGAGCTGCCGGGTCCGCAGTCGCCGCTGCGCTGCGGCTGGTGCGGCGCGGTGATCGGCCGGACTTGCAGGCAGTGCGGCCATCAGGGATTGCGGGCCCTGGTGACAGGCGCCCGGCGGACGGCCGAAGAGCTAGGCCGGGCGTTCGGCGGGGTGCCCGTGGTCAGCTCTGGCGGCAGCCGCGTCCTGGCCGAGGTCGGCCTGGAGCCTGCCGTTGTAGTCGCCACTCCCGGTGCGGAGCCCGTTGCCGGGTCCGGCTACGCGGCGGCGATACTCGTCGACGGCTGGGCCATGCTCGGCCTGGCCAGCCTGCGCGCCGCGGAAGAGGCGCTGCGGCGGTGGATGACGGCGGCAGCCCTGGTCCGGCCGGGACCGGCAGGTGGCAGCGTGGTGGTAGTAGCCGACGCGCGGCAGCGTGCGGTGCAGGCGCTCGTCAGGTGGGACCCGGCCACTTTCGCCAGGCGCGAGCTCGCCGAGCGTGCCGAGCTGCGGTTCCCGCCGGCCGCGCGGATGGCGTCGGTGGCCGGGCCAGCCGATGCCGTCGAGGCGTTGCTGTCAGCGGCCCAGCTGCCGGAACACGCCGAGCTGCTCGGGCCGCTGCCCGCCGCCGGAGGCGGCGCAGGTGCCGGTCGCAGCGGTCGGGCCGGCCGGACCAAGAACGTGGCTGCGCTCCCGGCCGCGGGTCAGGAAGCAGCCGAGGCAGGTCAGGAATTCATTCGTTACCTCGTACGAGTGCCCAGGTCAGAGGGCGGGGAGCTGGCGATCGGGCTGCGCGCAGGACAGGCTGCGCGGGCCGCGGCGAAGGAGCCAGGGGTGGTGCGCGTGCAGCTCGACCCGGCCACACTGGTCTGACTACGTATCGTTCAGGTCGTAGGGTACTTGGGTGACCAACTCACCGGGCGGCCATCGGGCTCAGCCTGATTCGGTCGGCAGCGCCGATCAGGATCCCGGCCGTGACCGCCCGCGCATGCCGCCTGTGCGGCTCGCGCCGCGCGACGAGCTGGCCGCGGCCGCGCGGGTGGCGCCGCTGCTGCGCGCCGCCAGGGAGCTGGGCAACTGGGCCGCCGAAGATCCAGAGCTCGCGGCCGGCGGCGTACTCGACGGCAGCCGAGCCCAGGCCGCCGCAGATGCACTTGAGCTGTCCCTGGACGAGGTTGACGCCGCCTGGCAGGTGGTTACCGCCGCCAGCGAGCGCGAGGGTGTCCCTGACGGGCAACCGGTCCGCCTATCGCCGCTGAGCTCGGCGAGGGCCGAGGACGTGCTGCGGGAGTGGGACGGGGCGCTGGCCGCCCTGCTGGCCGCCGAGGAACTCGACGGACTGGCGACCGCCCTGTATACGGTCGGCGCCCCGGTACGGATCGACGCCCTCTTCGACGCTTATTCGGCGGCGGCCGGAGCGACCCGGCCCGGCGGCACCGAGCACGATCTACCGCAGCAGCCCGACGCGGACCAGGCGGCGGCCCTTTCCCACGCCCTCGAGACGCTCGCTGACCTAGGTGTGGTCGAACTCGGCACCGAGGAGGCCGCTGGCGGACTGACCGTGGTCTTGTCCCCGCTCGGGGTATGGGGGGTGCATCGCCGACTGCTAGCCCAGGGCTGGCACGTGCCGGTGCTCGGCGGGGCCGACCGGGACGGTGCGGTGGGTTTGCTCATGACTTTGGCCAGCTGCGATGCGGAGGACGGCGAGTCGAAGATCAATGCGTGGCTGCACGGCCGGTCGGATGAGCAGGCGGCCGCCGAGCTGATCGCTGCGGCCGCCGAGGGATCGCCGGGCTTGCGCGGCGCCGCCTTCGCCGTGCTCGACCGGATCGGCAAGGCAGCCACGACGGACGTGCGCGCTGCCCTGGCTGAGCCGCTGTTGCGCGCCCACGCCGCTGTCTGGCTGCACGAACACGGGGAAGAGGCCGAACTCGGCCCGGCGGACCGCACCTGGCTGCTGGTCGACCTGGGCGCCGGCCTGCTGGAGGAAGCCGACCCGCGCGATGTCGTCGCCGAGCTGCTGCCAGAGGTGGCGCCCGAGGCGCAGGCGGAGATCGTCGCCGGACTCTGGCAGGTGAGGCATCCAGGCGTGATCGACCTGCTGACCACGCTCAGTGAGCATCATCCCGACCCTGGCGTGGCCAGAGCCGCCAGGAAAGCCGCCTTCAAGGCCCGTTCGCCGGGTGCCAGTGGCGGTCAGCCAGCTTCGTAGACTTGACCAGCCGTGCCCTTAGCCAGCGCGGCGCCTTGCTCGTACCTGCCTGGAGGACCTGGTGAGTATCCGGCCGATCCGCTTGTTCGGCGATCCGGTGCTGCGGACCCCCGCCGACCCGGTCACGACTTTCGATGCCGAACTGCGCAAGCTCGTCAAGGATCTCACCGACACGATGATGGATGCGCCGGGCGTTGGCCTGGCTGCGCCGCAGATCGGCGTCGGGCTCCGGGTCTTCACCTACTATGTCGACGACGTGGTCGGTCACCTCATCAATCCGTCGCTGCAGCTGTCGCAAGAGACCGAGCTTGACGACGAGGGCTGCCTGTCGTTTCCCGGCCTGGCCTACCCGACCAACCGCGCGTTCGGCGTGGCGGCGGCCGGCTTCGACATGCACGGCGAGCCGGTGACCGTAGAGGGAACCGGGCAGCTCGCCCGCTGTGTCCAGCACGAGACCGACCATCTGGACGGCGTGCTGTTCATTGACCGCCTTGACGCCACCCAGCGCAAGCTGGCGATGAAGGAAATTAGAGCATCCGAGTGGTGGGGCGAACCGGTACCGCTGGTCAAGGTGTCGCCGCATCCGACGCACGGCAAGGCGTTCTAGGGTATGCGCCTGGTCTTCGCCGGGACTCCGGCGGCGGCTGTGCCGTCGCTAGACGCACTGCTGAAGTCCAGGCACGAGGTCGCCGCGGTCATCACCAGGCCGGATGCCAAGGCCGGCCGTGGGCTGCGGGCGGTCCGCAGCCCAGTGTCCGAGCGAGCGGCGGAAGCTGGGGTGGACGTGCTGACGCCAGTCAGGCCATCCGACGCGGACTTCCTGGCCCGGCTGCGGGAGATCGGGCCGGACTGCTGTCCGGTAACCGCCTACGGAGCCCTGCTGCCGCAGGCAGCCTTGGACATCCCGGCGCACGGCTGGGTCAACTTGCATTTCTCGCTGCTGCCGGCCTGGCGGGGCGCGGCCCCGATTCAGCACGCGATCCTGCACGGCGACGATGTCACGGGCGCCACTACGTTCCGCATCGTGCGCGAGCTCGACGCGGGCCCGGTGTACGGCATGCTCACCGAGCCGATCTGGCCCGCCGACACTGCGGGTGACCTGCTCAGCAGGCTGAGCATCGCCGGGGCCGAGCTGCTGGTCGCAACCTTGGACGGGATCGAGTCCGGCGAGCTCGAGGCACGCCCGCAGCCAGCCGCCGGGGTCAGCCTGGCGCCGAAGATCACTACGGCGGACGCCGAGATCAACTGGCGCCAGCCGGCCGTTGCCGTCAGCCGCCGCATCCGCGCCTGCACGCCGGCGCCCGGTGCCTGGACGCAGCTGGAAGGCGTCCGGGTCAAGCTCGGGCCTGTCACCGCCTCCGGCGGCACCGGGAAGCCCCGAGAGCGACGATGGCAGGCTCAGTCCCGGCGGGCTGCAGGTGCTCGCCAACCGGGTGCTGGTAGGAACCGCCACGTCGCCACTGGAACTGGGCGAAGTCCAGCAGGACGGCAAGCGGCGGATGCAGGCCGCCGACTGGGCCCGCGGCCTGCGTCTCGACGGCGGCCGGGCGGTGCTTGGCTGAGGTGAGCGCGAAGCCAGTGCGGGACAGTCAGCGCGCTCGCGCGGCCAAGGCCGGTGGCCGCGGCGGACGCCCGGTCCGGGATCCGGCCCGGCGCGCTGCGCTAGACCTGCTCCTCGCCGTCGACGAGCGGGACGCTTACGCGAACTTGCTGCTGCCGGAGATCCTTGACCAGCGCCGGCTCACCGGCCGGGATGCAGCGCTGGCAACCGAGCTGAGTTACGGCACGCTGCGCGGCCAGGGCACCTATGACGCCGTGCTGGGCATCTGCAGCGACCGCGACCTGGCCTCGCTGGATCCGGCGGTACGCCAGGTGCTCAGGCTGGGCGCTCATCAGCTGCTTGCCACCAGGGTGCAGCCGCATGCCGCGGTGGCGACCTCGGTGAACCTGGTGAAGGACGCTGTCGGCCAGCGGCCGGCCGGCTTCGTGAACGCAGTGCTGAGACGCGTCTCGACCAGGGATCTGGCGACCTGGCTGGACATCGCCGCGCCAGCCCGTGACGCTGACCTGGTCGGTCATCTCGCCGTCCGGTATAGCCACCCGCGCTGGATCGTGGCGGCGCTGGCAGCCGCGCTGGACGAAGATCCGACCGGAGATATGCGCGAGACCGAGGCCGCGCTGGCGGCGGATTCGGAGCGTCCGGTCGTCCACCTGTGCGCGATTCCCGGCCTGGCGGACCAGCGGGAACTCACGGCGGCCGGCGCCAGCCCGGCGCGCTGGTCAGCTTTTGGCGGTTACTTGGCGGGCGGCGATCCGGCGGCCATTCCGGCCGTGGCGGAAGGCCGGGCCGGAGTGCAGGACGAGGCCAGCCAGCTTGCCGCCATCGCACTCAGCCGGGTCGGGATCGCCGGATCCGATGACCGGTGGCTCGACGTATGCGCCGGACCTGGGGGCAAGGCACGACTGCTCGCCGGCCTGGCCGCCGGAGCCGGCGCGAAACTCGTGGCCGCCGAGTTGCGCGAGCACCGGGCCAGCCTGGTTCGATCCGCGACGGCCCTCGTCAGCAGCGGCCGTGTCGTCGTGGCGGACGGGACTCGGCCAGCCTGGCTGACCGCGCGCTTCGACCGCGTCATCGCCGACGTGCCGTGCTCCGGCCTCGGCGCGCTGCGGCGCCGTCCGGAATCGAGGTGGCGGCGGACTCCAGCGGACATCGCCAGCCTCGGCGCCCTGCAGCGCAGCCTGCTGAACGCTGCGCTGGAGTCAGCTCGGCCCGGCGGCGTCGTCGGCTACGTCACGTGCTCTCCGCACCTGGCCGAGACCAGGGATGTGGTCGCAGAAGTACTGGCGGGACGCGACGATTCCGACGTACTCGACGCCCCGGCCGTCCTTGCCGAGGTGCCTGACCTGAGCAGCGGTGAGGATGGCCGGTACGCCCAGTTCTGGCCGCACCGGCATGGCACCGACGCGATCTTCCTGGCTCTGCTCCGCCGCCGTTAGCGCGTTACCTCGTTAGCGAGCGAGTGCTGCGCTGGCCGACCCGGCCGGTCCCGATGTCAGCGCGCTTGCCCTGCGCGTAGCCAGCTCCGTAGCCATTACCGGTGTAGGTCACCCGCGCGGCACGGGTGACCGGATACGCGTGCGCAACGTTCTGCCGGATCACCAGCGAACGGTCGGCGAGCACCAGCGCGGCCGTCGATGACCCGCCGCCCGGTACCTCCGACACCGCCCGCTCCGCGCCTTGCTCGGCCGCCCGCACCTTGGCCGTCACGGCAGCGGCATAGCCAAGCAGCCAGCTGCGCCGCCACGCACGCGGGCTGTCGGACCAGGCCGGGATCTGGGCGGCGGCTAGCCCGTGCCACATCTGGATCAGCACCGAGGTGTACAGCACGTCGGTTCGCTCGATGTCAGAGGCGTAACCGAACACGTGCACGCGCTGGCCCGACCTGGCCGGGAGCAGGATGCACTGGCACCGCAGCGCCGCCGCCAGGCCGCACAGCAGGTGCGCCTGCACCCTGGCCCATGGGTTGTAGATCTCGACGATCCGGTTGTCCGGCTTGTCGGTCTCCGGCCTGGCCGCGGCCAGCAGCGCCCGGTCGATCCCGTACTTGGCCATCAGCTCGGCCGCCTTCGCGGTGAAGGCTTGGGCCTCCTCGGCCGTAACTCCGTCGGCCTCTGCTTTGGATAGCAGCTTGCGGACCCGGTCGAGCAGGCGGTCGGGTGCTTCTGCAGTCATCGCGGCCTCCTTAGGCTGACGGATTGGTGTGCCCGCCTGAACCTATCCGGGCGGTACGACACTCCGCCCGCCATCCGCGAGGCCGGCGCGCCTAGAATCACCGGGATGACTGTGCAGATTGCGCCGAGCCTGCTGGCAGCCGATTTTGCCAGGCTTGCCGACGACGCGAACGCGGTCGTCGACACGGCCGACTGGCTGCATGTCGACGTCATGGACGGCCATTTTGTGCCGAACCTGACCATTGGGCTGCCCGTTGTCGAAGCGCTGCTGCGCAGTGCACGGCTGCCGCTGGACTGTCACCTGATGATCGAGAATCCCGACCTGTGGGCGCCCTTGTACGCTCAGGCCGGCGCGCGCAACGTGACGATCCACGCCGAGGCGGCCAGTGCGCCGATCCGGACGCTGCGCGCCATCAGGGCGGCCGGCGCTCGGGCCGGGATCGCCTTCAACCCGGCGTCGCTGGTGCTGCCGTACGCCGATCTGATGGCCGAGGTGGACATGGTGCTGCTGATGACCATCGAGCCAGGCTTCGGCGGGCAGCGATTCATGGACCACGTGCTGCCGAAGATCCGCCGGGTCCGGGAGATGATCAGCGCGTACGGCGGGGAGGTGTGGCTGCAGGTCGACGGGGGCGTCAACGAGGAGACCATCGGCCGCTGCGCCGAGGCGGGAGCCGACATGTTCGTGGCGGGCACGGCTGTCTATGGCTCCGACGATCCAGCCGCCGCAGTCAAGGCACTGCGTGAAATCGCGCAGGCAGCCACTGCCGCCGGCGGCTACCCGGCGGGCGGCCACCCGGCGGGCGGCCACCCGGCCGGACCCGGTCCGGCCGCGACGAGCTGACGGGCCGGCGAACCAGGTGCCCGGTGGCGAGGAGCGAGACGGCGTCCCGCTGACCAATCTCGATCAGGAGCTGTTCGCTGGCGCCGAGGCGACCAAGCGCGACCTGGTCGACTACCTGGACGCCGTCAGCGAGATGATCATCGGCCAGTTGCGGGACAAGCCGCTGTCGGTCGTCCGGGTGCTCCGTGGCCAGGCTCCGTTCATGCAGAAGAACGTGCCGAAATACACTCCGGACTTCGTTCGCACCGTGTCGGTATGGGCAGAGGCCTCGCATCGCCAGGTCGCCTACGCGCTGTGCAACGACCGGCGCACCCTGCTGTGGTTCGCCAACCAACGGGCGGTGGAGTACCACCCGACGCTGATGCGAGCAGGACACTGGGACAACCCCGAGTACCTGGTGCTCGACCTGGATCCGCCGGGCCAGACGGCCGACCCCGTGCGAGCGTTCGGCGAGGCGGTGCGCGCCGCGCTGGCAGTACGTGAGGCGCTCGCAGGCGCGGGCCTGGCCGGCGCGGTCAAGACCAGCGGGGCCAAGGGCGTGCACGTGTTCGTGCCGCTGGCGCCGGGACAGGGCAGCGAGCAGACCGCAGCCGCCACCAGGGCGATCGCCGCGCGGGCCGAGCGGCTTGCGCCTGAACTCGCCACCACGGCCTTCGTCAGGCAGGACCGGGGCGGCAAGGTCTTCATCGACGCCACCAGGGCCGGCGGCGCGACGGTGGTCGCCGCATACAGCCCGCGGGTCCGCCCCGGCACCCCGGTCTCGTTCCCGGTCAGCTGGGACGATATCGGCGAGGTACAGCCACCGGACTTCACGGTGCGTAACGCCGCGAGCCTTCTAGGGGACAGAGACCGCTGGGCCGAGCTGCTGCCCGAGCCGCAGCACCTGCCCGCTGACCTGGTCGCGGAGGGCCAGCGGATCCCGGTCGCCCGGGTGCAGGCCATGCACGAAGGCAAGCGGCGAGCCAGGGCGCGGCGCGAGCAAGAATCGGATAATCAGGGGAACGGGGTCGGGATCGGGGAAGCCGACTGATCCGGCGCGCGGTCAGCTCGCGATTACGTACCTCTCGCGCCCGTCGGTTAGCCTGGCGGCAATGTCGCGTATCGGACCGATCCTGCCAACGGCCTCGGCTCTGCCAGGCCGGGCGGAGCTGGACGTCCGGACCGAAGTAGCTGGCCGCGCACAGGCCGGCAGACTCAGAATGTGCACATGACGGCAGCGACCAGGATTAGCCACTGGCGGCAGAACGCAGCGGCCCAGACCGCGGAAGCTGGCGCGCCCCTGCTGGAGGTCCGGAACCTGACTGTGAACTTCGGGCCGATCCAGGCCCTGGTTGGCGTGAACCTGTCGGTGCGCGAGGGCGAGGTCGTTGCGCTGGCCGGCGAGAACGGCGCGGGCAAGACGACGCTGGTTCGCTGCATCGGCGGCGACATCACCCCGAGTGGCGGGCAGATCCGGATCGGCGGTGCGCAGGCGCCGGCCGATCCGGCGGCGCTGGCCCAGCATGGCGTCAGCGTGCTGTGGCAGGACCTGGCCCTGTGCGACAACCTCGACATCGCCGCCAACCTCATGCTTGGCCGCGAGCGGAGGCTGCAACTGGCATCTGACGTCCGGCTTCATACCGAGGCGTCGAGGGTGCTCGACGAACTGGGCATCAGCCTCCCGGCGACCACCCGCGACATCCGGTCGCTGTCCGGCGGGCAGCGGCAGCTGGTGGCCGTGGCGAGGGCGATCGCGCGCCGGCCGCGATTGCTGCTGCTCGACGAGCCGACGGCGTCGCTGGGCGTGGCTATGTCCCGGCAGGTTGAGGACCTCATCGTCGGCCTGCGGGAGCGGGCCACTTCGGTGCTCCTTGCCTGCCACGACCTCGACATGATGTTCCGGCTGGCCGATCGAATCGTGGTGCTGCGGCACGGCCAGGTGGTCGCCGAGGTCGCGCCCAGCGAGGTACACCCCGACGACGTGATCGCGCTGCTGTCCGGGCAGGACGCCGACTCCTCGGCACGACGGCAGCTGACCCGGCTGCACGGGCTTGCCGGGCGGCTGGTGTCGGCTGATCCGTCGTCGAGCCTGTCGCTGATCCTGTCCGCGCTCGGTGCCGCGCTTGGCAGCGAACGGCTCTGCATCCACCTGCTCTCCGACGATTCGCTCCTCTGCGCCGCCTCGCTTGGCATGTCCGGCGCCTTGCTATCGGCCTGGTCCAGGCTGCCGACTGGCCCGGCTGGGGGGCCGGCGGGCATGGCCGCGCAGGCCTGCGAGCCGGTGATCGAGGAAGATGTCAGGGCGGCAGGCGGCTGGACTCCGTTTGCCGCTTTGGCCAGGCCTGCCAAGGTGGCCAGTTCCTGGTCCGTGCCAGTGCTCGGCCCGCGCGGCCTGGTGGGCGTCATCACGGTGTTCCGCTCGATACCGGGCGGCCCGAAACGGGATGATCTTGATCTTGCCACCTTGTACGCGGGATACGCGGCCAGCGCCATCGAGCGTGACGGGCTGCTGGAAGTTGTCACGGCGCGCAACCGGGTGCTGGAAACGATCCGGGAGATGCTGGAAACGCTGGCCGGGCCGTTGCCGGTCAGCCAGAGCCTTGGAGTAGCGCTCGCAGCACTGTGCCGGGGGCTTCAGGCCGATGAGGCCGCACTGGTCATCCGCCCGGCCGGCGGGCAGCCGCAGGTGCGGGCATCGGGGCTGCCGGCGGCCGGGCGGCCGGGGGTAGGCCTGCCGGGTGTAGGCCGGCCGGGTGTAGGCCGGCCGGGCCAGGCCAGCAGCGAGCTGGTCTCGATCGCCAGCAGCGTGCTCCAGCAGGCGCGCGCAGCCGACATCACGGTGCATCGCACGGGCGGTGACGGCGGTGAGCTGATGACGGTGCCGTTCACCGCTCCGGGCGGTGACGCGGCCCTGGTGGCAGGCTGGCAGACCGGATCACCGCCTGCCGATGCGGCCGCGCTGCTCGATGACGCGGCGCGCTCGCTTCAGCTCGCGCTCGAGCGAGAGGAGGCGTCGGTCGCGCACCAGGAAGCGCTTACCCTGCGGCGGTCGCAGGAACTGCAGCGGGGCTTCCTGTCCCGGCTTAGTCATGAGCTGCGTACTCCGCTGACCGCCATCAGGGGCTACGCATCAAGCCTGATGCAGCCCGATGTCACCTGGGACGGCGAGTCTCAGCACCGTTTCCTTGGCCGGATTGCCGCCGAGTCGGCCCGGCTCGGCCGGCTCGTCGACGACCTGCTGGATTTCTCCGCGATCGAGTCAGGCATCCTGCGGCTCCAGCGGGACTGGTGCGACCTGCCGCTGGTCCTGGAAGCGGCCATCGCCTGCTTGCCGCCCGACGTGTCCCCGCCGGTGAAGATGTCCTGCGCGCCGGACCTGCCGGTGATCTGGGCCGATCATGACCGGCTGGAGCAGGTGTTCGTGAACCTGCTTGCCAACGCCGTCGGGCATAACCCTGCCGGTACGAACGTGCGGGTCCTTGCCACTGCTGGCCCGCATCACGTGGAGGTCAGCGTGGCCGACGACGGGTCGGGACTATCAGCGGACCAGCTCAAGTCGCCGTTCGAGCCCGCCCGGCGGCGGCGCGGGCCAACGGCCGGAGCCGGGCTCGGGTTGTCGATCGCCCAGGGCATCGTCACCGCTCACGGTGGCGAGATCGAGCTGGTCCAGCAGAACCGCGGGACCTGTTTCCGGATCTGCCTGCCGATCGAGGCAGAGGTTAAACTAGCCGGTCAACTACCTCAAGGAGGTCGCGCTGGCGGGCGGACGGCTCTCGCTGGCGGCCGGACAGGAGTCACGATCGGTGGCGACTGAGACGCCAACGCGCGCACTCGTGGTCGAGGATGACCCGAACATCGTCGACCTGATCCGGTCGAACCTCGCTGTCCGGGGGTTTGACACGATCGTCTCCGCGGACGGGCTGCGGGCGCTGCGCTTGCTGGAGACCGAGTCGCCGGACATCGTGCTGCTCGACCTGATGCTGCCGGAGATCGATGGCTTCGAGTTGTGTCGGCAGATCCGCGAGCGGTCGTCGGTCGCGATCATCGTCGTGTCCGCGCGCGGCGGCGAGCGGGATAAGGTCAGCGCGCTGAACGTCGGCGCGGACGATTACATGACCAAGCCGTTCAGCATCGAGGAACTGCTCGCCCGGATCAATGCCACCCTGCGCCGGACCAGGCCGGCCGCCACCGAGCCCGCCACGACCGCGCCCGAGTTCATCACCGTTTCTGACCTGGTCATCGACCTGACGAACCAGCAAGTCAGCCGGAATGGGATGGCCATCCACTTGACCCCGACCGAGTTCGCGCTGCTCCGGGAACTGGCCATCAACCAGGGCAAGCTGCTGAGCCACGCGCACCTGCTGCGGCGGGTGTGGGGCCGGGGCTATGAGACCGAGACCGAGTACGTGCGGGTCTACGTCCGCCGCCTGCGGGCCAAGCTGGAAGCGAACGGCACGCCGCTGATCGTGACCCAGCCGCGGGCCGGGTACCGGATCCTGGCGGACTGACGCAGGGCTATGACAGTCGGCGTTCCCCGTTATCTCGCTGTATCCGGAACGTAATCCAGCCGTGCCCGCCGGTGAGCAAACGCGGGCGTGCAAATCGGGCTATATGCCCTGCGCCGGTCCTGTGCACCCCGCCTGACCTGCGGGTATGCTGTTAACAAAATTTTCACGGGGTTACGTCGATGTTAACGGGGCCGTTCATCCGCCGGCCCCTAGTGTTTGCGTCAGAAGACGATTAACCCCCGCGCGTGACTCCGATGGGTCTGCGAAGCAGGCCCATGCCCATCGGCGTTCCGCCTAAGAACGAGGTGGTTTTCTTGCGCTCAGTCACCAAGGCAGTGGCTGCGACCGCCATCGCCAGCAGCGCGGCGCTGCTCGTCGCCGCCTGTGGCAATAGCAGTAGCAGTACCCCCCCCAGCACGCCAAGTACGCTCAGCCCATCGCAGATCCCGCAGCTCACCGCGACGTCCTTCACGCTCGATTTCTCGGCCATGTCGCAGCTGAAGATCCTTGCCTCGCACGGCTCGGGCAAGGTAGCGGCGATCCTGCCCGACACTGTGTCCTCCACCCGGTACGTCGAGTTCGACGCGCCGTACCTGAAGGAGGCGATGCTGGATGCCGGGCTTTCGTCCTCGGACATCATCATCCAGAACGCGCAGGGCAGCGACTCAACCGAGTACACCGACGCGCAGTCGGACATCACCAACGGCGCGAAGGTCCTCATCATGGACCCGCTGGACTCCGGCGTTGGCACCAAGATCGAGAACTACGCCAAGTCGCACGGCGTGCCGGTCATCGACTACGACCGTCTCGTCCTCGGCGGTAGCCGCAAGTACTACGTGAGCTTCAACAACACCCACGTCGGCGTCCTGCTGGGTCAGGGCTTGGTTAGCTGCATCAAGGCGTGGAATGTCAAGAAGCCGCAGGTCATCGTCATGCGCGGCGACCCGACCGACAACAACGCGACGCTGTTCGCCAACGGGTACTACTCCGTACTCAACCCGCTGTTCAAGAACGGGACCTATAAGCTCGTGGCGGCGCCGGCCGGCACCTGGACGCCGACGGTCGCACTGACCGAGTTCCAGGCCGCCTACACCAAGAGCCCGAACATCAACGCCGGGCTCATGCCGAACGACGAGAACGGCGCTCCGATCATCCACTACCTGCAGACGCGGCACGTCAAGCCGATGACCTTCCCGATGACCGGGCAGGACGCGACACTCACCGGCCTGCAGAACATCATCGCGGGGTACCAGTGCGGCACCGTGTACAAGCCGATCTACCTGGAGGCCCAGGCGGCCGTGGCGCTGGCCATGTACGCGCGGGCGAACGTCACTCCGCCGTCGGCACTGGTCAACGGCTCCACCATGGACTCCGTGGAGCACACCGGAGTTTCGTCGGTCTTGCTGACGCCAGAGTGGGTTACGCCGCAGACGATTCAGTCGACGGTCATCAAGGACAACTTCGTGCCGGCCTCTCAGCTGTGCACGGGTTCGTTCAAGGCTGACTGCACGAAGTACGGGATCTCGTAATGATCAATAACCCCAGTCACCGGGCCCAGGCGGCACGGTGGTAGCTGGAAGCGCCGGGGACGGTGCCACGCCCGCAGTAGCGGGCGTGGCACCGCCCGTGCCCGGCACGACGCTGACAGACGACATGCCGTTGCTCCGGCTCCGGGGCGTCGGCAAGGCGTTCGGCCCGGTGCAGGCGCTCAGTGGCGTTGACCTCGATATCCCGGCCGGTCAGGTGACGGCGCTGGCCGGCGACAACGGCGCAGGCAAGACGACCCTGATCAAGTGCATCGCCGGTATCTGGCAGCCCACCAGCGGCCAGTTGCTGTGGAAGGGCAAGCCCATCCAGCTGCACACGCCAAGGGACGCTTCCCATCTGGGCATCGCGGCGGTCTATCAGGACCTTGCGCTCTGTGACAACCTAGACATCGTGCAGAACATGCTGCTGGGCCGGGAGAAGGTCAGGCTAGGGCTGCTGGACGAGGTCAGCATGGAGCTGACCGCGAAGCAGACCCTGCAGGACCTGTCCGTCACCAGCGTGCGGTCCATCCGGCAGACGGTCGGCTCGCTGTCCGGCGGCCAGCGGCAGGCTGTGGCGGTGGCCAAGGCCGTCATGCAAGACGCCAGGCTGGTCATCATGGACGAGCCGACGGCCGCGCTCGGTGTCAGCCAGACCGAGATGGTGCTGAACCTCATCCGGACGCTGGCTGACCGCGGGCACGCCGTCATCGTCATCTCGCACAACCTGAACGACGTATTCCGCGTCGCTGACCGGCTCGCCGTGCTCTACCTGGGCCAGCTTGTCGCTGCGGGCCCGGCGGCCGAGTTTGACCGGCAGTCGGTCGTCGACCTCATGACGACCGGCGCGTCGACACGCCAGGTCAATGGCAGCGGTAGCGGCCGCTGCCACGGGCGTCGGCGCGGATCGGAGGACCGAGTAATGGCAATCACGGAACCCGGCGAGCGGGACAAGGAACAGCCGGGTTCGGTCGCGGTGGTCGGCGAGCCGACCGAGACCGAGGCCGCTGCCGCCGCTGGCCTGCCTTCGTCGCCGGATCTGCTGGTCAACTCGCTGGGCGAGTACACCCGGGTGTGGTTCAGGCGGGTGCGCAGCGGCGAGAGCGGCGCGCTGCCTGTCATCCTCGGCCTGGTCGCGCTCGGGATTTACTTCCAGCTGACGCAGAGCAGCTTCCTGTCCGCGACCAACATCGCCAACCTGATGGGCCAGGCCGGCTGGATCATCACCATCGCGATGGCCCAGACCTTTATTCTGCTGCTCGGCGAGATCGACCTGTCGGTCGGCTTCAACGCCGCGATCGGCGGCCTGATCACGGTCTGGATGGTGTCGATCAACCATCCGTTCCCGGTCTGGCTGGCCATCGTGACCGGGCTGGCTCTTACTACCGCCATTTCCGCGATCGAGGGCCTGATCGTTGTCTGGCTGAAGATCCCGTCGTTTGTGGTGACGCTGGCCGGCCTGCTCGGCCTCAACGGCGTGCTGATCTGGCTGTTCGAGAAAACCGGCAACGTCGGCCTGGGCGGCTCCATCTCGCTGCGTCCCGGCTTCCTGAACGACCTGGTGAACGGCAACCTCAGCCCGGCTGTCGGGCTGGATCGTGCTGATCGCCGCAGTCGTGCTCGGCGGGCTGTTCCTCATCTTGCGAGACCAGCGGCGCCGGGCCGCAGGTCTGGTCGCCCCGCCGGTGGGTGTCACGCTGCTGAAAATCGGTGCCGCCGCCGCTATTGGCGCGGTGCTCGTGATCGTGCTCAACGTGAACCGCGCCGCGATCGGCGTGTTGCAAGGAGTGCCCTGGGTCGTGCCCATCGTGCTCGCCCTGCTCGTAGCGACGACTATCCTGCTGAGCAGGACGAAGTTCGGCCGCTACATCTACGCGGTCGGCGGCAACGCGGAGGCCGCCCGGCGAGCCGGCATCAACCTGAGCCGGATCAGGGTGCTGGCGTTCTGCCTCTGCGGCCTGTTCGCCGGCATCACCGGCATCCTGTACGCGTCGAACCTGGGCTCCATGTCGGAGAACTTCCCAGGCGGCCAGTACGTCCTGTACTCCGTGGCCGGCGGTGTTATCGGCGGTGTCAGCCTGTTCGGCGGCCGGGGCCGGATGCTCGGCGCGGTGCTGGGCGGCTTCGTCGTCGCGGTCATCTACAACGGCGTTGCGCTGATCGGTCTGGGCGCAGCAGGCCAGTACATCTGGACCGGCCTAGTACTGCTCGCCGCCGTAACGCTCGATGCGCTAGCCCGCAGGGGCACTACGGCGACCTAGCGCAGGAAAGTACGCGCGGACGGCCCGTTCCGGGAATGCCCGGGACGGGCCGTTCCCGCGCGATGCTTGGCCGCAGCGGAATAGCCGGCCTGGCATACTAGTTATCGCAAGCGAGCGTGCTCCGGGGTCGGTGTAACTCCGAACCGGCGGTGACAGTCCGCGACCCGGCCGACACCATCGGCTGGCTGACCTGGTGGAATTCCAGGACCGACGGTTAAAGTCCGGATGGGAGGCAGCACGTGCGCGGCCGTAGTGGGTCCTGTGCCAGTCGGCGCCGGGCGCGTCCTGGCGAGGCGCCAGGATCAAACTGCGAGCCGTGACTGCGCGTTCCGCGCATACCCCCGGAGCCGATGGCAGCGGCGGCTCCGGAGGAGGACACGGTGTTTACCGGGATAGTGGAAGAGCTTGGCGAGGTCGTCGGCATCGACCGCGATGGCGACTCGGCCCGGCTCAGGATACGCGGGCCGCTCGTCACGGCCGATGCGTCGCGGGGCGACTCGATCGCCATCAACGGCGTGTGCCTTACCGTCACGCAGGCTGGCAGCGGCGAGTTCAGTGCCGACGTGATGGGCGAGACGCTGGACCGCTCCAGTCTCGGTGCGCTGCAACCCGGCGCAGCCGTCAACCTGGAGCGCCCGCTGCGCCCTGATGGCCGCCTCGGTGGTCACATCGTCCAAGGTCACGTCGACGGCACCGGCACCATCGTGGCCAGGAAGCCCGCTCAGGGCTGGGAGGTGGTGCGGATCTCGATGCCGCCCGGGCTATCCCGTTACGTTGTCGAGAAAGGATCAGTCGCCGTCGATGGCATCAGCCTGACCGTATCCGCGCTCAGCGGCAGTCGGGATCCGGAGTCCTGGTTCGAAGTCAGCCTGATACCCGAAACGCTGGAGCGCACCACGCTCGGCCGCAAGCGGCCGGGAGAGCTGGTCAACCTTGAGGTGGACCTGATCGCCAAGTACGTCGAGCGGCTGCTGCCTGCGGGCCGGTCATGATCGCGCCCGAGGCGGCGCAGACGCGCCTTGACGACGTCGCGCGCGCGGTCGCCGACATCGCGGCCGGGCGGCCCGTGCTCGTGATCGATGACGCCGACCGGGAGAACGAGGGCGACATCATCTTCGCCGCCAGCAAGGCAACGCCCGAGCTGCTGGCCTTCACCATCCGGCACACCAGCGGGGTCATCTGCGTGCCGATGCCGGGTGAGATGCTGGACCGCCTCCAGCTGCCGCTGATGACCACGCAGAACGCCGAGCGGATGCGCACCGCCTACACCATCAGCGTGGACGCGCGGGACGGCGTCACGACCGGGATATCGGCGGCGGACCGCGCCAGGACCATCAGGGTCCTGGTCGACTCGGCCACCGAGCCGTACGAGATCGTCCGGCCAGGGCATGTCTTCCCGCTCCGGTATGCGCCCGGCGGCGTGCTGCGCCGGCGCGGCCACACCGAGGCGGCGGTGGACCTGGCCCGGCTCGCCGGGCTGACCCCGGCGGGCGTGCTGGCCGAGATCGTCAACGATGACGGCACGATGGCCCGGCTGCCGCGGCTGCGCGAGTTCGCCGACGAGCACGGGCTTTCGCTGATCTCGATCGAGCAGCTCATCTCCTATCGCCGGCAGCACGAGCGGGTTGTCAGCCGCGTCGTCGAGACACAGCTGCCGAACCAGCACGGCGAGTGGCGCGCGCTGGGTTACCTCAACACGGTGGACGCGACCGAGCACCTGGCGCTGGTGCTCGGCGATCTGACCGCGCCGGGTCCGCCGGTGCTGGTGCGGATGCACTCGGAGTGCCTGACCGGCGACGTGTTCGGCTCGCACCGGTGTGACTGCGGCGCCCAGCTGGACGCCGCCATGGCCGCCATCGCCATCGAAGGCAGGGGAGTGGTGCTCTACCTGCGCGGCCACGAGGGCCGCGGGATCGGCCTGCTGTCGAAGCTGCGGGCCTACCAGCTGCAGGATCAGGGCGCCGACACGGTGGACGCGAACACTGAACTCGGCCTGCCCGTCGACGCGCGCGAATACTCGACCGGGGCGCAGATGCTGACCGACCTGGGCGTCAGCTCGCTGCGGCTGCTCACCAACAACCCGGCCAAGCTGGACGGGCTCGCCGGGTTCGGGCTCAAGGTCACCGGCCGGGTGGGACTGCCGTCCACGCCGACCGCGCAGAACCTGCGGTACTTGACCGCCAAGCGGGACCGGCTCGGTCACAAGATCGAGAACCTGCCCGCCGTGGGCGAGCGATGAGCGGGGCTGGCCGACCGGACGGGCACACCATCGATGCCGCCGGGCTGAGTCTGGCGATCGCGGCGACCCGGTGGCACGCCGAGATCACCGACCAGCTGGTGAACCGAGCCGTCGCAGCAGCCCGAGCCTGCGGTATCGGCAGGCCGCTCGTGGTCCGCGTTCCCGGTGCAGTAGAGCTGCCGGTCGTGGCGGCCGAGCTGGCCCGCCGGCACGATGCGGTGGCTTGCCTCGGGGCCGTGATCAGGGGCGGCACGCCGCATTTCGACTACGTCTGCGACGCGGTGACCTACGGGCTGACCAGAGTGTCGCTCGACGCCGGCACGCCGGTCGGCAACGGCGTGCTCACCTGCGACACGCTGCAGCAGGCGATCGACCGCAGCGGGGCGGCTGGCAGCGCCGAGGACAAGGGCTGGGATGCGGTGGTAGCGGCGCTGGAGACAGCGCTCGTGCTCCGGTCCGTGCGCGCCTGACCGGACGGGCCGGGAGCGTGCCGGGATGCACGCGCGGAGTCTCGGGCGTTCCCGGCATTTGCCGTAAGGGGCTCCGGCGGCTGCGCGCGCCGAGCACTAGCGGCAGGATGGGACCATGGTGACGCTTGTCCGAGGCAGTCGGGATCGGCAGTCGCGATGGCTACCTGGCGGTGGTGTCCACGGTTCGGTTGGACGGGACCGTTCAGTCGTCCGTGGTCAACGCCGGCCTGCTGACGCACCCAGTGTCCGGCGCAGAGGTGGTTGCGTTCGTTACTTACGGCGCGGCCAAGCTCCGGAACTTGCGATTCAGGCCGCAGGTCACGCTTACCTTCCGCGCTGGCTGGCAATGGGCCGCGGTGGAAGGCTGGGCCGAGATCGCCGGTCCCGCCGACCCGCTGCCGGGCATCGACGCGGAGCGGCTCAGGTTGTTGCGCCGTGAGATCTTCACCGCGGCGGGCGGCAGCCACGACGACTGGGACGAATACGACCGCGTCATGGACTCCCAGGGCCGGGCCGCTGTCCTGGTCAGCCCGACGCGCGTCTACAGCAACTAGCTGCGGGTCAGAGAAGACATCAGTATGAGTGTCTGCTGTCGCTGCAGCGACAGCAGACACTCATACTTCTGACCCGGAGATCTTCCAGCGGACAGTGGCACTGTTTGCGCGTAGTCGGCGAGCCCGTTTTAATCGGTTTTGTGGCGATCCAACCTGGTGACAAGGTCGAGATCGACGCTGCTCCGCGCAAGGAACGAACGGTAAGAAGCGCTTGGCGTGCGCCCGGCCGTCGGCCGGCACGCAATCGTGACCGACGGAATAGTTGCGGACGTCCCGGCGCTCATCGCCACAGTGCGATTGCAGCAGAAACGCGATTGCAGCAGGAAATCGTAGGCTGGACCGGGACGGCGGCTAGCCGAGCAGATCGGCCCAGTAGACGGCACAGAGGTGACCGGCAATGCGCGACATTCTTGATCCCATCACCAAGTGGTGGGAGGCGGACGAGCCGTTCGGCCTGGCCACCGTCGTCCAGACGTTCAGCAGTGCCCCGCGCGAGCCCGGCGCAGCCATGGCGGTGTCGGCCAGCGGCGAAGTGGTCGGCAGCGTATCCGGCGGCTGCGTCGAGGGCGCGGTGTACGAGCTGGCCACCGAGGTCCGGGCCACCGGGCAGCCGGTCCTTCGCCGCTATGGCATCAGCGACGACGACGCGTTCGCCGTCGGGCTGACCTGCGGTGGGATCATCGACATCTTCGTCCAGCCGGCCAGCCGCGAGCGCTTCGCCGAATTCCACGAGATCGGCGACGCGGTCCGCGAGGGCACTCCGGTGGCCGTCGCGACCGTGATCGAGGGACCAGGTGACATCGGGGCGCGGCGGGTGATCTGGGAGGGCGAGCACGCGACCGGCACGCTCGGTGCTGGGGACCGGCTCGACCAGGCTGTGGACGATGACGCGCGGGGGATGCTGGCCCAAGGCCTCACCGGAGTACGGCGGTACGGCCCCGATGGGGAACGGCGGCGGGACGAGCTGGCCGTCTTCGTCCAGTCGTTCGCGCCAGCCCCGCGGATGCTGGTATTTGGCGCA
The DNA here is from genome assembly GCA_963711055.1 of uncultured Actinomycetota bacterium. Lineage (GTDB taxonomy): Bacteria > Actinomycetota > Actinomycetes > Streptosporangiales > Streptosporangiaceae > JAJYUU01. The sequence continues at coordinate 28,109 of CAVQCR010000031.1, forward strand.
ATCGACTTCGCCGCGGCCGTCGCCAGGGCCGGCAAGTTCCTCGGTTACCGGGTAACTGTGTGCGACGCGCGCCCGGTATTCGCCACCGCCTCCCGGTTCCCTGACGCGGACGAGGTCATCACCGACTGGCCGCACCGCTACCTGGCCGGGGTCAGCACCGACGAGCGCACCGTGATCTGCGTGCTGACGCACGACCCGAAGTTCGACGTGCCCCTGCTCGAGGTGGCGCTGCGCCTGCCAGCCGCCTACATCGGCGCCATGGGCAGTCGGCGAACGCACGAGGACAGGATTGCCCGGCTGCGCGACGCGGGACTGACCGAGGTCGAGCTGGCCCGGCTGCGTTCGCCTATCGGCCTCGACCTCGGTGCGCGCACGCCGGAGGAGACCGCCATTGCCATCGCCGCCGAGCTGATCCAGCTGCGCTGGGGCGGCTCAGGACGGCCGCTCACGGCGACGACCGGCCGCATCCACCACGGTCACCTGCCGGGTGACCGCGGCTCTGCGGAAGTGCCGGACGAGCAGCCAGCCTGACTGGGCCTGGCACATCACCATGGCGGGGAACGTGGCCGGCATTCTGCTCGCCGCCGGCGAAGGCAGCAGACTCGGCCAGCCCAAGGCCCTGGCTGTGCTTGGCGGCCAGTCGCTGGCTCGGCGCGGTATATCGCTGCTGCGCGACGGCGGGACAGATCCGGTCATCGTTGTCACTGGCGCAGCCCGTTTGACGTCTGACGGCGTCGGCCTGGCGGGCGTCATGATGGCGCACAACCCGGACTGGCGCACCGGCATGGGATCCTCGCTCGCCGTCGGCCTGGCCGCAGTACCGGGCGGGTGCACGGCGGCGGTGCTGGCCCTAGCCGATCAGCCGCTCGTGGGTGCCCAGTCCGTTCGCCGGCTGATCGCCGCGCACGCCGGCGGCGCGAGCGTCGCAGTCGCGTGTTATGACGGCGAGCCGCGCAACCCCGTCCTGATCGGCCGTGAGCACTGGCCCGATGTGATCAGGCTCGCTGACGGCGATGTCGGCGCGCGGCCGTTTCTGCGCGCCCACCCCGAGCTTGTGACGCGGGTTGACTGCAGCGACACCGGCCGTCCAGACGACATTGACACCCCGGACGACCTTGACCGGATCGGGCGGCTGCTAGCACACCGGACCCCGTGAGCTTCCTAGGAAACAGTGCCCTTGATGCCCCACCGGTGGATGACGCTGTCACCAGGCTGGAGCGTCAGCACGTCGGTGCCGCTGACGAACGCGTTCGGCGGGCAGGTCATCGGCTCGATCGCCAGGGCCCGCCGGCGCGCGTCCGGGCCGAGCGGGTCGCCGGTGAATACCTGGAGCCACCGGTAGCCGGGGCCGGCCCAGAGCGCGACGTCGGCTGTCGGGCCGGCCAGCCTGGCCCAGGCGCGGCCGTCGGCGTCGGTCTCGAGCGCGGTGAACGCGTGGTCGAGCGGAGTGCTGCCGATAGCCCGGCACTGCCGGAAATCGAACGGTGAGCTGTCCACACCTTGCGGCGCCCCGGCCGGAATGCCGCGGTCATCGGCAGGCTGCCAGCTGGCTGCGGGCAGCTGGAGCGTCCAGTCGTCGATGAGTCCAGTGCCTGCTAGCAGATACGGGTGCGAGCCCGTGCCGTACGGCGCCGCGCTGCTGCCCGCGTTCAGCGCGGTCACGGTGACCTCCAGGCCGGCCTCCGCGCTGACCCGGTAGCCGGCGCGCAGTTCCAGGCAGAACGGGTAACCGGGCCGTCCCAGCATCCGCAGGCTAAGCTCGACGCGGTCGGCTGCTTGGACGCTGACCTGCCAGGTTGCCCACCGGGTTAGGCCGTGGATGGCATTTCCGTTGGCCGGCTCGGTGAGGTCGAGCTGGAAAGCGCGGCCGCCGAAGGCGTACTGGCCGCGGTCGATCCGGTTCGGCCAGGGCACCAGTAGCTGGCCCGCGCCGGCGGGCGGCAGCTCATCGTCACGGTATCCCTTGACCACCGGCTGACCGCCCAGGGTGAGCGTCCGCAGCCCGGCACCGAGCTCAGTGACGGTCGCCTTGTACTCTCCGGCGGCGATCGCGTACTGGGCGCCGGTGACCGGCAGCGCGGATGTCGCGGCCTGGCTCGACTCGTCTGCCATGGGTCCCATCGTGCCCGCTCGCGACGCGGCTACGCAGTGGTCGCGCCGCGCTCGCTGGAACTGCCAGATGCCGGCGGGGCTGCTTGGGGAGCGGGGGACCTTCAGCCCCGCCGGCACTTTGCACCATAGCTGGCGCGGCTGTCCGTCGGTGCGAAGTTCAGCAACACTGCGCCTAGTTTCAGCTCCGCGACTGGCTGCCGGCATAACTGGCAAAAGCCATCACAATATCGGCCAGGCGTGCACAGGTCATGGGGCCGACGTGCGGGGCCACCGGCGATCCGGCTACAGGTGTGGACGGCACGGCGAAGTCAACTGCGAACGGCAGGAAGCCGGACGAGCGAGCCGGTCCGGACCGCCTCGGCCGCTAGCACGCCGAACAGGTAGAAGCAGGCCGATTCCTCGGTCGCGAAGACCTGAAGCTCGTGCCGGGCCCCATCGGCGGAGTGAAACACCTCGAATCCGCTGTCAGTCTGGATCAAGCACATGGCACCTTCGACCTCTTCGCCGACGGCGTAGGTGTCGGCCGGGATTCCGGCCTGGCTCGCCAGATCAGCGAATAGCCTCTCGGTGGCCATCCGCCGTCGGGCTGCGCGGCGCTGGCGCGAAGGTGCAGCGGAGTGCGCGGGGCCTGGCTGTGCGAGCTCAGGTTGAGGCGGGCCGAGCTGCGACGGCCCGAGCTGTGTGTGCTCGAGCTGGGTGTGCTCGGGCGGGGTGTGCTCGAGCTCTGCCGGACCTGACACCGGGTCGGGGACTACGTACAACGGCGTGATGTGCTGTGGCGCGCTGGTGACGGGCCCGAGCGGCTCGGGTGCGGGCGTGGCTGGTTGAAGTGCCTGCGTCGCTGGCCCAGGAACCTGCATGACCGGCACTGGCGGTGCTGCTGACCGGTCGGCCGGCGCTATCCCGTTGTGGCCGTGCGCGGCCGGCTGGCGGGGCCGACGGGACGCCGAGGCGGCCCGCATGGCTTCGGCCTCGACGGGCAGGGGCGCCTCGGCGGTGACAGGCAACGCCACGCCGGTCGTGTCATCGACCACCGGGCGATAGGCCGGCAGGTCGAGCGAGCCGGTCGTAACCGGTATTTCTGCCGGATAGGGCGGTACGTCCGGGTATCCGCGGTGGTGAGATGGGGGTTGCCGTGGGTAGAGTTCGGGGCCAGGCGGCGGAAAGTAGGAAGCAGGCGCTGCCGGGTCCTGGGTGAGGGTTTCGAGGGGCCGGGAAGCCTCGACCGGCCTGGCTTGGCTCCACGGACCTGGTCAGTCCAGGCGCCCCGGTGTGCGGCTCCGACAGGGTCTGGTGCGGGCCAGGGAGCCCTGCCTGCGAGCTGGGCAGGATCGAATAGGCGCCGGAGTGCGGGTAACCGGGCTCAAGTGTCGGCTGGCCGTTAGCAAGCCCGCCGGTCGGCGTTCCGCGCGGATAATCACTGCGCTCCTCAAGGATCTCGCTGACCTCAGTCCTGGGCGCGACCAGTTCGAACACGCCGCGGTCGACCTGCCAGTAGCCAAGCTGCTCAGCCTTGTAGCCGTCGTGACCGAGGTAGCCGATGTGGAGCCGGTCGCCGAGGTCATCCAGGACCATGCAGCGCTCGCCCCGGAATATGCCGACTGGCCTGGACTCCCAGACAGCCTGGACATCGGCGATGTGGAGCTGCTTGCGCCAGTGCCCGGTGGCGGGCTCGAATCCGAGTTCCTCAGGCGGCGGGCATGCCGCGAACAACACGATGTCGTCGTCGGTCGGGCCGATGCCGGCCTCGAACGGGGATCCTCGGTAGCTCGCCATTAGCCGGTAGCGCACAATTCGGGCCCTTCTGCCGGGCGGAGCCACACCTGGCCGTCGTAGCGAGCAATGAAATCGGTCCTGTCGGCGCCGACCCGGTGAATCTCGGCGCCCACGGGTACGGGCACCGGGTCCGTGAAGTACTCGGCGACCGGATGATCATGATCGGCGGTGAATCCGGTACCGGTAAAAGGCGGCTTCATGGCCCAGTCGCCGCCGTTCGCGGTCGAATACGGAACCTGGTAGGTCTCGGTGCCGATGGCGCGCCAGCGAAGGACGTAGATCTCGTCCATGTCCGCGCTGAACTCCGAGCCTTCGTAGCCGAGTCCGAAGGCATGGTGAAGGTCTCTGGGGTGGGTGAACGGGCTGTCCGAAACCCGGTGCACGAAGCCCGATATGACCGAGCGGCGGCCGGTGAGGTACGGCTCGACCATCCGCGGCGGAATGGCCTTGTGCATGAGCGTTCCAGGTTCGACGACTCTAGGCCCCTGGCCAACCTGGCTCACGCTTGTCCCTTGTGCTTCAGTGACGCTGTCTTCAGTGACGCTGTGGTTCGGTGACGCTGTGGTTCGGTGACGCTGGGCCTCAGTCATGCTGGTGCTTCGTCGCGCCGCTTGCGATCAACCCGCCGTCCCCCGAGACTCTCATATCGCGAAATGCGTCCTCAACTGCTTCGGCTGAGCTCATCACGTGTCGGGGCAAGGCTACCGCCGGGTGACGGCAAGACAGACCGGTCAAGTCCGCCCGGACCCCGCCTGACCGGGCATAACCCGCCTCCGCAGCGTGCCAGACCGCTCGCTCGACGGCCGCTACAGTGAGTCGGGTGGTGCATCTGGCGGCGGGAGACGAGCGCTTTCGGGACGACCGGGGTGGCGCTGATCCGAGTGTCACCGCAGCTCTGGCTGCCTTCGCCGCGGGGGCCGGCCCGGAGCATGCCGCCCTGACGGCGCTGGCGCAGGCAAGGTTGCTTGTTCCCGTGGTCGCGGTCCTGGCCGACGACCTCGATGAAGGTAACGATCCCGTTCCCGTGGCTGGCGGTGAGAAGGCCAGTGACATGGCCATGCCTGCCATCGTGGGGAGGGACGGCCGGCGGGCGCTGCCCGCCTTCACCTGCCTGGAAGCGCTGCACCGCTGGCAGCCAGGTGCCCGGCCTGTGCCGGTGCCTGCCGAGGCCGTATGGCAGTCGGCAGTTGAGGAATCTAGTGCCGTCATCATCGACATCGCCGGCCCGGTGCCGCTGGCCGTGGAAGGCGCGCGATTGGCCGCACTCGCGTCCGGCGCCCAGGTCCCCGCGATGCACGATGACCCGGACGTCTGGCAGCTCGCTGCCGCCGCCGCGGCCCAGGTTGCGCCGGGCATCCGAGTCAGACTGGCTGCACCGGAGCCTGGACTGGACTTCACGCTCGAATTGGCGCCGCCCGACGGCGCGGCCGGGCCGGTCCCGGACGACGTAGCCAACCGGATCGCGGAGGCTTTGACCGGCCTGCTCGCCGGCCGGGCCCGATCGGGCATCGCAGTGCTGCGAGGTCCTTCGCGGCGCTAGGCCCCCGGCTATGTTGCGCTAAGGCTGCGATAGACGCCGTCAATGATTGCCATTTTGCGGGGGTCGTCGACCAGGTTCATGCCCATTCGGTTCATGACGTAGGCGAAGGCAACGCCCGCCTCAGGGTCGCCACCAACTGCCGATCCGCCGAAGCCGTCGTGGCCGAATGCTGCCGGGTTAGGGCCGAAATGGTGCTCGGAGCTGGACAGACCGAAGCCGAGGCCGAACTCGATCGGGAAGCCGAGCACGAGGTCGGTGTGCACGCCGTTCCCTGTCCTGGCCGTCTCGACTGTCCGAGCCGAGATGAGCCGCTCCGATCCGTCGGTCACCGCGCCGAAGACGGTGGCCAGCGCCAGCGCGGTGCCGTGGCCGTTGGCGGCCGGGATCTCGGCCATCCGCCAGTCCTCGGCGTTGGCCTCGTCACCGGTGAGCGGCGGGTTCAGCAACGCAGCCATCGCCGCCGCACCGGCATTGGCGTACGCCTGTGCTAGTGCGGCCTGCTCGTTCTCGGTCGGCCGCACGCCCTGAAGCTCGCTGCACCGGCCCAGTTCGGGCTCGGGCAGCCCGATGTGGAAATCGGCATTGAGCGGACCCGCGATCTCCGTGGCGAAGAACCTGCCAACACTTTGACCGGCTAATCCGCCTGATCACCTCGCCGATCAGGTACCCGAATGTGATGGCCTGGTATCCGCTGGTCGTTCCAGGCGGGAACAGCGGTGCCTGCGCTGCCAGCAGCTCGGTGATCTTCTCCCAGTCGTAGTAATCCTCTACTGTGAGGGGCGCCACCAGGCCGGTTAGGCCCGACTGGTGGGCCATGATCCATCGCACGGGGATCTCGCTCTTGCCGCTGGCGGCGAATTCTGGCCAGTACCTGGCGACCGGAGCGTCCGGGTCAAGCTCGCCACGGTCCATCAGCAGGTGCGCACAGAGTGAGGTCATGGCCTTGGTCGTGGACCACACGTTCGTGAGCGTGTCTGGTTGCCACGGCCTCGTCCGCGCCGGGTCCGCCCAGCCGGCCCACAACTCGACCACAGGCTGGCCGCCGGAGACAACCGCGACGCTCGCCCCAATCTCGTCGCGTTCGGCGAAATTCGTGGCGAAGGCATCGCGGACCGGCTCGAAGCCTGGCTTGCACGTCCCGTGGATCTCCGGCTCCGCATCGCTCATCGGGAAGTGCCGTCCCTTCCGCCATTACAGGCAAGGTCGCTGTCCAGGCGGCAGGTCCGCCGGCGGTGGCGTATTTCGCTTGGTATGCCCGCTGGCACCAGGTTGTCAAGGCCGCAGCTGCCAACCGCCGGCCGAGCCAGATCAGGCCCGCGGGCGGTATTAGCATCCCATCCGTGCAAGCACTCACGATCGCCGAGGTGGCCGACGAGCTGTATTCACTCAGTCCGGCCGAGTTCACCGCGGCGCGGGACGACCGGGCCCGCGAGCTACGCGCCGCCGGCCAGCGCGAGCTTTCCGCCGAGATCAAGAAACTCGCCCGGCCGACGGCCAGCGCGTGGCTGGTGAACCAGCTTGCGCGCCGGGCACCAGACGAGCTGACCCGCCTCTTCGACGTGGGTGACGCGCTGCACGAGGCGCAGCGGACGCTGGCGGGGGACCGGCTCCGCGAACTCTCGTCCCAGCGGCGGCAGGTAGTGGCCGATTTGCTCCCCGTCGCCGCCACGCTGGCCGAGGACGCGGGCCAGCCGGCCAGTGCCGCAGTGCTCGGCGAGGTCCGCGCGACCCTCGAGGCGGCGCTGGCCGATCCGCAGGCAGGCGACGCTGTCCGCTCGGGCCACTTGACGAAGGCGCTGGCCTATGCGGGCCTCGGCGAAGTCGACTTGACCGCTGCGCTGGCGCTGCCGGCCGAGGCGGTTCGGCGGGCAGGTCGCGCCGGGCGCGGTAAGCCGTCGGGTGGCGCCGCGGGGCGCAGCGGGAAAGAAAGGGACGGCACGACGCACCACGGAACAGCAACGGGCCGCCCGGCTACCGGCGCACACGGTGTGGAGGCAGGGGGCGATCAGGCAGGAGGCGAGCAGGCAGACGGCGAGGCCGGGCTCGAACGCCAGGACCCGGGCCGGTTGCTAGCGGAGGCAGAGACCGCGGCGGACAACGCTCGAGTTGCCGTGGATTTGGCATCGCGCCGCGTGACGGGGCTGGCCGAGCAGCGTAAGTTCCTAGGGCGCCGGGTCGATCATCTCAAGCGCGAGCTCGAGCAGGCGAAGGCCGAGGAGACTCAGCTAGCCCGCGACGTCAGGCAGGCTGAACGCGAGCTAGCCGATGCCACCAGGGAGCATGAGTCCGCTCAGCGAAAGCTGTCGCTGGCCAGGCGGCCGGCTAAGGGCGGCGGCTAGCTCCACGTCGCGGTCATGGGCGGCCCGGACGCGGACCGCTCGGCAGGCCAAGTCGGCGGCTGACGGCTTGCCGCGCGGCAGCCGGAATCATCGTGAGGTTCTGCCCGAGTTCGGGCCGAGAGCGAATACGTTGGCTGGCGGAGCGGGGGAGGCTTCAGCCGTCGCGTCCGTAATAGGCCGTGCGTCGGCCCGGAACTGGCGGAGCTCCGTTCCATGGACAAGTCGGGCGGGGAACGGGTCGGCGGCCACGCAACGGGTTAGCTCGGCGACGGGAAGCTCGTGCTGCGCTGCAGCCAGCACCAGATTGCCGAACCTGCGGCCCCGCAAGACAGCCGCCTCCGCGATCATGCATACGTCCGGGAAAACTGACCATATCGCGGCGAGCCGGGCACGCGCGTGTGCCAGCGGAGGTCCGTCGCCAACGTTGACCGCGTAGCTTCCTGACGGAACGAGCGTCCTGGCTACGGCCTCATCGAAGTCCGCTGAAGTCAGGTGCGCAGGCGTGCGCGCGCCAGCGAAGACATCTGCGATCACGACGTCGAACGATCCCGCCGGCAGTTGGCCGAGGACCTCGCGAGCGTCTGCCACCCGGATGCGGATCCGGCCGTGTGTACCGGCTGCCCGCCGGGTCGGCTGGCTTAGCGGCAGCCGCCGCCGGACAAGCGCTATCAGCTCAGGGTCCGACTCGACTGCGAGCTGGCTAGATCCCGGTCTGGTCGCAGCGACGTAGCGGGCCAGGCTGAGGCCGCCCGCGCCGAGATGGAGTACCCGCAGCGGCTGCCCGGCGGGCGCGGCAAGATCCACGACGTGCCCGAGCCTGCGCACGTACTCGAACTCCAGGTACAACGGATCGTCGAGGTCGACATACGACTGAGGCGTACCGTCGACCATCAGCATCCAGGCGTTAGAGCGGTCAAGATCGCGCATCAACTCGATGCCGCCCGGATCGTCTGCCGGCCCGGCGGTTGGCCCTCTCGCAGAGCCCGGCGGTGCTGACACAACCTCCATTGTGGCCCGGCCTGCGCGTGGGGGTAATCGCTATGCTCGGCAGTGCCTGGCGCGCTGCACCGGCCCGGGCGCAGGCGGGCTTGATGACATCGCGGGAGATATGACGATGGCGAGCGAGGCGCGGGCTGCGGCCCTGGATAGCAAGCGAGGTGGCGGCCGTCCGGATAGCCGCCGTCGGGGAGATCCTCAGAGGTGGTGCACGGTGCGGCTGATGCCGCGGTGACTGAGTCCGACGCCGCGGTGACTGAGGCCGACGCCGCGGTGACTGAGGCCGACGCCGCGGTGACTGCCGCTGGCCAGGCCGCGCACGCCGCAGCCGGCTCGCTGCGGCAGGTGCCCGATGACCAGCTCGACGCGGCAGTGCGGGCCATCGCGGCACACCTGCGGGACCGAGCGGTGGCCGTGCTGGCTGCGAACGACGATGACCTTCGTGCCGCCCGCGCCGACGGCCTCGCAGCTGCGTTCGTGGACCGGCTGGCGCTTAATGGCGACAGGATCGACGCGATCTGCGACCAGCTTGAGACACTCGCGCAGGTCCCAGCCGAGCCCGCCAGCAGGCCGATCAGGGATCTGCCCGGCGGGCTCGAGCTATCCGAACGGCGCCGCCCTGTCGGTGTTATCGGCGCCAACTTCGAGGCCCGGCCCAATGTCGTGGTGGACATCGCCTCGCAGCTGATCAAGTCACGCAACGCGGGAGTGCTGCGAACGGGATCCAGTGCGCTGAAATCAGCCAGCGTGTTGGTAACCGAAGTCGTCGGTCCGGCCATGGCGGCAACCGGCCTTGACCCGCAGGCCATTCAGCTGGTGCGGGTCGCCGGCCGCGAGGCCGCGTTCGCGCTCGTGCGGCAGCCTCGGCTGATACCGCTGGTCATCTTGCGCGGTAGCGGCGACAGCACGAGAGCGCTCGCCCGCGAGGCAGCACTGCACGGCGTGCGAACGCTCGCGCACGCCGACGGCGGCGCGGTCCTGTACTTGGACCACTCGGCCGATAAGGGGCTCGCCCTGCGCCTGATCGAGCAGAGCCTCGACCGTCTTGGCGTATGCAACCGGCTGAATCTCCTTCTCATCCAGGAGCCAGTGTGGGACGAGACCGTTCCCCTCGTGCGTGACGTCGCCCGGCGGCTGGGCGTCGCGGTCTCGTTGCCGCCGCACCAGCATTCCCTGGGGCACGAGTGGGCGCTGCACGCCGGATCGGAAGCGACGATCACGATAGCCCCCGCGGCCAGCGCCGAGGATGCAGCGGCGATCGCCAATCGCGAGACGTCGGGGCTGGCCGCGGGGATCATCGCCGCCGATGCCGACGCTGCGGGCCAGTTCCTCGACGCCTACGCCGGCACGGGCGCGTTCTGGAACGCGAGTACGCGCCTGCTTGATGGCTTTAAGCTGCTTTCGGTCCCGGAAACCGGGATCAACATCGACATGGTTCCCGGCCCGCGCGGCCCGGTGACCTTCCGCGACCTCTACCTCCGCCAGTACGTTGTCGTCCCCAAGGCGCCCGGCTAGCGCCCGGCCGGGTAGATGACCAGCGATTCCCGGTGCACCGCGTGAATGCTCCGGACCACTCGCCGGGCCGCGGGCTCGGTCGGCACCTGACCGTGCAAGAACCCTCTGTGCAGCAGGAACGTGGTGCTCAGCTGCGGCTGAGCGAGCAGGAGCGAGTCGGCCAGATCGGCGACTCGATCCGGCGAGAAGCTCGTTAGCTGGGCGAACGCCTCCTGGCTCGCGCGCGATGCGCCGTCGGCGAGTTCGCGGCAGTCCTTGTAGAGATCCGGGTCCACCAGCGAGTTGGCACCCTGGCCGGCTGCGGCGGGTTCCGCGCTCTGGCCGAGGGCCGAACCTGCGTGCCTGAGCCGCAGCAGGATCGAGATCACGCACGCCACTTCCTGCGGTGATAGCGCTCGCAGCAACCGCAGGATGGCGGACGGCAGCGCGACCGAGCCGCGACCAACGACACGTTCGGGATGACGGACGTCAACGAGATCGACTACCGCCCCGGCCGCGAACTCGCCATCGACACGCTTCACTCCGGACAGGAACAGCGTGCTGCCGGTACGCAGGCTGACCTCGGCCTCCCGGTTGACATAGACCGAGCCAGCCGAATACGCCATGCCCCCGATCCATCTCCTGGACGGCTCGAGTTGCGCTCCGGCCGCCCGCACGACCGTGCCTATCCGCGCCCTGGGGTTGAGGCTCCGGCTGACCACCTCGGGCTCGCGGGCCGAGCCGATGACACACTCGACGCCGCAGCACGCTGCCCGCGCGGCCGCGCCGAGCTTCGAGCCCATGCCACCCCGGCCCGTGCCGCCCGCCGTCACGCGAACCTTGCGGGCTTCCTCCGGGCTCAGCCGCACGATCCGTTCGGTGAGCTGCGCGTCCCGGTAAGCGGCCCGCACATCGGTCAGGAACAACAGCCGCGATGCCTCCGCGGCGACGGCGATGGCCACCGCGACCTGGTCGTTGTCGAGCCGGGACAGCGGATCGGTCGCGTCGTTGCCGTTGACGATGGGCAGCAGTCCTCGCCCGCCCGCCTCGCGCAGCAACTGGCCGAGGTCGCCCATGGCCCGCGCTGACGCCAGGTCGCTGCGGGAAACCAGAATCTGGCACACTTCGACGCCGACGGCCGCCGCGAGCTGACGGTACAGCGCCATGAGCGCGGGCTGGCCCACGGCGGCCGGCAGGGCAAAGTCGACTGCCTGCGCCATGCTGGCGGCGTCGTCATATTGGCCCGTGCGGTCGTACCGGCGCATGGTTTCGTCCAGGGACTCGACGAGCCGGACATAGTCCTCCGGGCTGGCCGACCTAGCGGGCGGGCCGGCGGCGGCGCGCATCGATGACCGGACCGAGCCGACGAGCGCGCGCAGGGCTGGCGCGGCCCCGGCGGTCGGCCCCTCGAAGGCCAGCAACCGCCGGCCAAGGCGCGCGGCACCGGAGGTGACGAGAATGATCTCGTGACCGGCGCGCTGAGCAGCCGCGATCTGGCTGACAAGGCCGGCGATGACGTCGAGAGCAAGGCCGTCGCGGCTGGCAATGGAGCTTGAGCCGAGCTTTATGACTTGTCTGGTCACCGGATAACTCACGACGCGGTGCGAGGACGGCCTGCGGCAAGGCGCCTAACGCCGCGCAGATGATCATGCAAGGCTACCACGGCAGCACCTGCCGGTGAATTGACCTATCGCGCGCGGAGCGCGAGCTGGGCCGCGCAGATCAGGTTCCGGATGGCGAGCTTGTCAGGCACACCGACCAGTCCTGGTGGGCTTGCGGTCGTAGCCGGCCAGGTCAAGCTCGCAAGGCAGCTGCGCCCGGCTCGAAGGCGCGGCCGGGCCAGGGAGCATTGCACCGACCGCGCGGCGATCTCGGTGCGCAGCAGGTCAGCGAGCGGTGCCTCGGCAACGCTCGTCCGCCCGGCCTGCCGCCACCGTTACTGGCATGGTCTACGCGGCCCCAACTTCGCATGAATAGCGAAGATGATGCCGCTAAGTACATCCAGTGGGCAAGATCCCAACGCGACAGCATGAGGACTAGCTGTCGCGCCAGCGACAGCCACCGCTCATACTGTGGCTGCGCGCGGTGCGCTCGTTGGGAGCGGCGCCGGTGGCCTGCCGTGGACACGCCACTGGCTCGGGCATGGCAAGATCGGCAGCATGTTGCGCTGGCTGACCGCAGGTGAGTCGCACGGGCGCGCCCTGGTGGCCATCTGCGAGGGAGTGCCGGCCGGGGTCGAAGTGACCACGGCCGACCTGGCGCGCGCGCTTGTCCGCCGCCGGGCCGGCTACGGCCGGGGGGCGCGGATGAAGTTCGAGCAGGACGAGGTCGAGCTGACCGGTGGCGTACGCCATGGCCGGACCCTGGGCGCGCCGGTCGCGATCAGGATTGGCAACACCGAGTGGCCGAAATGGGAGACCGTGATGGCGCCCGATCCCGTCGACGCCGAGATCCTGGCCGCGCAGGCCCGCAGCGCGCCCCTGACCAGGCCCAGGCCAGGCCACGCGGACCTGGCCGGCATGCAGAAATACGGCCACGACGACGCCAGGGCGGTCCTGGAGCGGGCCAGCGCGCGCGAAACCGCGGCCCGGGTAGCACTCGGCGAGATTGCCCGCAGGCTGCTGCGGCAGGTGCTCGGCGCGGAGGTCCTCAGTCACGTGGTGGCACTGGGCAGCGTGCGGGCGCCGGCTGACTACATCCCCGAGCCTCAGGACGCGGCGCGCATCGACGAGGACCCCGTCCGGTGCCTGGACGCGGCCGCCAGTGCCGCCATGCAGGCCGAGATCGACGCCGCGCACCGCGACGGTGACACCCTCGGCGGCGTCGTCGAGGTGGTGGCCTACGGGCTGCCGCCCGGCCTGGGCAGCCACGTGCACTGGGACCGGCGGCTGGACGGCCGCCTCGCCGGGGCGGTGATGAGCATCCAGGCGATCAAGGGCGTCGAGATCGGCGACGGCTTCACCACTGCAACGCGCCGCGGCTCGCAGGCACACGATGAGATCGAGGGCACCAGCGACGGAATCAGGCGGGTTACCAACCGGGCCGGCGGCATCGAGGGCGGCATGAGCACGGGTGAGCCAGTCCGGCTGCGCGCTGCCATGAAGCCGATCTCCACCGTGCCGCGCGCGCTTGCCACCGTCGATGTTCTCACCGGCGAACCAGCCAGGGCGATCAACCAGCGCAGCGACGTTACCGCCGTGCCCGCCGCCGGCGTAGTGGCCGAGGCCATGACCGCGCTGGTGCTTGCGGACGCGCTGCTAGAGAAGTTCGGCGGTGACAGCGTCGCCGAGACGGCTCGCAACGCCGAGGCCTACCTGAAAGCGATGATGATCCGGTGACCGCGCAGCAGCGAACGGCGGGGGGTCCGGCTGGCTCCGTTCCCCTCATCGTCCTGATCGGGCCGCCGGGCGCTGGCAAGACAACGGTGGGCGGGCTGCTGGCCGGCCTGCTGGGCACCGCCTTCGTCGATACCGATGCCGCGATCGAGGCGGCCGCGGGCAAGCCGGTCAGCGATATTTTCGTGCAGGATGGCGAGCCAGAATTCCGCCGGCTGGAGCGCGAGGCGGTCGAGGCGGCGCTGGCGGTCGGCGACCGCGGCGAGAGCGCCGTTGGCGTCGTCGGCCTCGGCGGCGGCGCCGTAATGGAGGAGCAGACGCGGGCGCTGCTGGCGGGCCGGCACGTGATCTACCTGGAGACCGGATTCACCGAGCTGGCCAAGCGTGTCGGGCTGGACCGGCCGAGGCCGCTGCTGATCGGGACGAACCCGCGGGCCCAGCTCAAGTCGCTGCTCGAGCTGCGGCTGCCGGTGTACGACAAGCTGGCGTGGCTCACGGTCAGCACTGACGGCCGGGAACCGGCCGAGATCGCTGGCGAGATCGCCGCGGTCGTGACCGGCCGCGCCGACATTGCAGGGCGGGCCGGGCGGCCCGGCGACGGGCAGTGACGGCAACGCGGCTCGCGGTTGGCGGCGAGCGGCCGTACGAGATCGTCGTGGGCACCGGCGTTCTCGCCGAGCTTCCGTCCCTGATCGGCACCGATGCGGGGAACGTGGTCGTCATTCACTCAGCTGCACAGGGCGGCCTCGCGGCGGAGGTCTGCCAGTCCCTCGCCCTGGCGGGTTACTCCGCGCATCCCGAACCGGTGCCAGATGGGGAAGCGGCCAAGGACGTCGCTGTCGCGGCCGGCCTGTGGTCGCGGCTGGCGGCAGCCGGCGTGGGCCGCAACGACGCGGTTGTGGGCGTCGGCGGGGGAGCAGTAACGGACCTGGCCGGCTTCGTGGCGGCAACCTGGCTGCGCGGCGTGCGCGTGGTGCTGGTGCCGACGACGCTGCTCGGCATGACTGATGCTGCGATCGGAGGCAAAACCGCGATCAACACGCCAGATGGCAAGAACCTGGTCGGCGCGTTCCACCCGCCGGCCGGCGTGCTCGCGGATCTGTCCGTGCTGACAAGCCTGCCCGCGGCCGATTATGTTAGCGGCCTGGCCGAGGTGATCAAGGCCGGGTTCATCGCGGACCCGGTGATTCTCGACCTCATCGAAGCGGACCCGGCTGGCGCTGCGAAGCCGGGCGGCCCGCACGAACGGGAGCTGATCGAGCGCTCGATCGCGATGAAGGCGGCCGTTGTGTCTGCCGACCTGCGCGAAGCCGGGCAACGGGAAATGCTCAACTACGGGCACACGCTGGGGCACGCGATCGAGTGCGTCGAGGACTACGCGATCCGGCACGGCGAGGCGGTCGCCATCGGCATGTGCTTCGCGGCTGCTCTCGGCCGGCTGGCCGGGCGGCTGGACGTTCCAACGGCAGCCCGGCATCGCTTCGTGCTGACCGCGACAGGACTGCCGGTCCGGTTCCGGGCAGATGCCTGGCCAGATTTGCGAGCGGCGATGGCGGTGGACAAGAAGACGCGGGCGGCCAAGCTCCGGCTGGTCGTGCTGGACAGCCTCGCCAAACCGGGCATCATGGCCGACCCGCCCGAGGAACTGCTTGAGGCTGCGTACGCGGAGGTGTGCTGACCTGTGCCGGCTGACCCTGTGACTACGGTGCTGATACTCAACGGCCCCAATCTGGGCCGGCTCGGGTCGCGCGAGCCGGAGATCTACGGGTCGGCCACGCTCGACGACGTCGCAGCCGCCTGCAAGTCGCTCGGCAACGAGCTCGGCCTGAAGGTCGATCTGCGGCAGACCGACGACGAGGCGGAACTGATCGCCTGGGCGCACGAGGCGGCCGACCGCAGGATCCCGGTTGTCATCAACCCGGCGGCGTTCACGCATTACTCCTACGCGCTGCGCGACGCGCTGGCCATGCGCACCGCGCCGCTGGTCGAGGTGCACTTGTCCAACCCGGCCGCCCGCGAGCCGTTCCGGCACGTCTCGGTTGTCTCGGCGGTAGCCGACGGGACAGTGGCCGGGTTCGGCCTCCAGTCCTACGAGCTAGCACTGCGGGCGATAGCCGCGCTGCTGAAGACGAGCTGACGGGTGGCGTGCACGCGCTGGCGTAGCTCGTGACGGCCGGTGCCTGTAGATATCTGATGGCCGCAGTTACGATTCATCCCTAGAAAGGTAAGGTGGCCGGTCCGGCCACTGATCCGGCCACCGGCGCCTGCCGGGGTGGCTGTCACGGCGCGAAGGGGTCCACTGCATGCGCATCGGAATGGCTCTGAACTACTCGGGCGGGTTCAAGGAGACGGCAGCTGAGCTGGCCGATTTCGAGAAGGCCGGGCTCGACATCGTGTTCGTGCCGGAGGCCTACAGCTACGATGCGGTGAGCCAGCTGGGCTACCTGGCGGCCGTTACGGAGCGGGTGGAGCTCGCCTCAGGAATAATGCAGCTCTACTCGCGCACGCCCACCCTGACCGCGATGACGGCCGCTGGCATTGACTTCGTGTCTGATGGCCGGTTCTCGCTCGGAATCGGCGCGTCGGGACCGCAGGTGATCGAGGGCTGGCACGGAGTGCCCTACGACGCGCCGCTGGCCCGGACTCGGGAGACCATCGAGATCTGCCGGGCCGTCTGGCGCCGCGAGCGGCTGGTGTATAACGGCACGCACTACCAGATTCCGCTGCCGGAGGGCCAGGGCACCGGCCTCGGCAAGGCGCTGAAGCTGATCAACCACCCAGTCCGCGAACGGATTCCGATCATCCTGGCCGCACTGGGCCCGAAGAACGTGGAGATGGCGGCCGAACTGGCCGAGGGCTGGGAGCCGATCTTCTATTACCCGGAGAAGGCCAAGGACGTCTGGGGCCCCTCGCTGGCCGCGGGTAGCGCCAAGCGCGACCCCGCGCTGGGTCCGCTGGACATCATTGCCCAGACCGCGCTGGCCGTCGGCGATGACGTCAAAGGACTGATCGACCTGATCCGGCCGGTCCAGGCGCTCTACATCGGCGGCATGGGCGCGCGGGGCAAGAATTTCTACAACAACCTTGCGGTGCGGTACGGCTACGCCAAGGAAGCCGCCGCAATCCAGGATGCCTATCTGGAAGGACGCAAGGATGAGGCAGCCGCGATGATCCCGCAGGATCTGCTCGAGCACGTCTCGCTGATCGGGCCGAAATCGTATGTGGCCGAAAGGGTCGCGGCGATGAAGGAGTCGGGCGTCACCACGCTGAACGTGGCGCCGATGGGGTCGACGCACGCCGAACGGATCGCGCTGATCGAGCAGATCAAGGACCTGGCCAGCTGACCCGACCGGGCGCCGATACGTTGGACCGGGGGCTGGGGAGCCGCGTTTCCTCGACATACTGTCGGTTCCAGTGACTCTGGCGGGTAGTTTCGACTGGTTTGCGGCACTGAAACTTACATGGTGTTGACTCCTGGCGGGCCTTTACGAGCGACTGGCCGTTTTTGGCCACCGAGACCGGGCATTGCTTGACGTGTCGTCCCCGAAGGGAGGGTCATGCGCGGCAGACGGCGGGAGCGGGGCGACGGGCCGGCCGTGCTGGTCATTGGCGGCGGATTTGCCGGGCTGTCCGCTCTGCAAGCGCTAGCCGGCTCCGGTGCCAGCGTCACGCTTGTCGACCGGAACATTTACAGCACGTTCCAGCCCCTGCTCTATCAGGTAGCCACGGCCGGGCTGACCTCCGCCGACGTGGCCTACCCGCTGTGGGCTGCGACCGGCAGGCGCGGCGCCAGTTTCCGCAAGGGGGAGCTGGCCCGACTTGACCTGGATCGCCGCGTCGCGGCGTTGTCCACAGGCGAGGAGCTGAGCTACGACTACCTGGTCATCGCCGCCGGCGTAAGCGCAGCTTTCTACGGAGTCGAAGGAGCGGCCGAGTTCAGCGTCAGCCTTTACACCCGGCGCGACGCGGTGGTACTGCGGAACATCCTGCTGGACCAGCTTGAGCAGCGTAACGAGGGCCTGACCGACCCGGAGCTGGACGTGACTGTGGTCGGCGGTGGCGCCACCGGCGTCGAGCTGGCGGGCACGCTGGCTGAGCTTCGTAACATCGCGCTGCCGGCTGCGTTCCCGCAGGTCAACAGGTCAATGTTCCGGATCCGCCTGATCGAGATGGGCCCGGCGCTGCTCGCACCCTACCGGAGCTCGTTGCGCGAGTACACGCGGAGCCAGTTGCTGCGCCGAGGCGTCAGCGTGCACCTCGGCACGGCCATCAAGGAAGTCAGGGCGGACTCCGTCCTGCTAGCCGACGGCAGCGAGCATCGCAGCGACATCACGGTCTGGGCGGCCGGGATCTCGGTTCCGGAGGCGGGCTGGACCGGGGCGCTGCCGAGGGGCAAAGGCGGCCGGATCCAGACCGAGGCGGACCTGCGGGTCACCGGTCAGGACCGGGTCTTCGCCGTAGGTGATGTCAGCCTGAACCAGCGCGACCCGGTAGCGCAGCTTGCCCAGCCTGCCATCCAGCAGGGGCGGCACGCCGGGCGCCAGATCGTCCGGATGATGGCCGGGCGTCCGACCGAGCCGTTCCACTACCACGACAAGGGCACCATGGCCACTATCGGTCGCCGGTCTGCCGTCGTCGAGCTGCCGGCCGGACTGCGGCTGCGCGGCACACTGGCCTGGCTCGCCTGGCTCGGGTTGCATCTGATCTACCTGCTGGGCGGCCGGAACCGCGTGGTTACGCTCGTCAACCTGTCGTGGCGCTACCTGACCTGGAGCCGCGGCGGCGGTGTGATCCTCGGCGACGACGTGCCGAACCAGCGTCCGGGCTCGCGCCCATCCGGCGAAATCAGATGAGTTGAAATGAATGCGCACTAATGCAACGGTTGGAGCCATGACCGTTGCGACTCGGAATTATGCGGCCGGCGCGCTCCCGCCGGCCCTTGTGTGGCAGTCACTGTCATTCCTGCGCTGCGAGTGGCCATTTCTCTTCGGTGGGGACAACAGGCTGCGGGCTCGGCCGTTTGGCGGGCCCGCCGACAGCCACCTCACGCGCACAGACGGGGAGGTGCTGCTCAGCTACGCCGACGTGGTGCGGGCCGAGGCAACTGTCGGTGGCCGGCCAATCGAGGTCCGCGGGCTCAGCAACCTGTTCACCTTCCCGCCGTACCGTGGTGAAGGCCACGCGTCGGCGATTCTTGACGCGGCCAGGCAGCTGATCGAGAACAGCGAAGCCCATGTGGCTGTTTTGTTCTGCGAGCCGGAGCTAGCGACGTTTTATTCTGACCACGGCTGGCAGCGGGCGACCGCTGGCGCGATTGTGGCACCGGGCGACGCGCCTGTCGCGATGGTGCGCGAGTGCTCCCCGCTCGGCGGCGAGGTTATCGCCAGGCTCGGGTCTGTGCCGCTGAACCTGCCGTACGCCTGGTGAACCTGGCCACGTTTACGACCGCGTCGGCGCAGACAGCCTCATGCTGTGAGAGGCACGATGGACAAGCCGTATCCCGTGTTCGTGGTCGGCACCGGCCGAGTCGGCAGCGGCCCATCCGGGACAAGGCGGATGATGCAGGTTCTGGATCGGTTCGCCGCTATCCGGACTGCCCTCAACTAGTGAGCCGGGACTATCTCTAGAGTCCTGGTATGGCCCAGATTCACGCAGCCCGCCGCGCCAGGGCTCAGCAGAAGATAGCTGACGTGGGCGCCGACGCGGCGCTGATCACCAGCCCGCCCAACGTCCGGTACCTATCCGGCCTCGTCAGCTCGAACGCGGCCGTGCTGCTGCCGGCCGACGGACCGGGCGTGCTCGCGACTGACTTCCGCTATGCCGAGGCGGCCGGGCGTGACTGCCCCGATCTGGAGCTGCTGGTGGAACGGCATCTCGAGCCTGCCCTGGCCGCGCTGGCGGTGGCGCGGGGATGGCCGAGGCTGGCGTTCGAAGCGCAGGAGATGACCGTCGAGCGGTACTCAGCCCTGGCCTCACTCGATGGCGGCCCTGCGTTCCTGCTGGAGCTGGGCCGGGCAATAGAGGACCTCCGGATGATCAAGGATTCGGCCGAGATCGAACTGCTGGCGCGGGCCTGCGCGATTACCTGCGAGGCGTTCGCGCAGGTCCTGGGTGAGATCGTGGCTGGCAGGACGGAGCGCGCCTTCGCGACTCTGCTCGAGCGGGCGATGGTGGATCTCGGCGCAGAGGGCCTGGCGTTCGACACCATCGTCGCAAGTGGGCCAAATGGTGCGATCCCGCACCATTCTCCCGGTGAGCGGGCCTTCGAGACCGGCGATCTGATCACCATCGACTGCGGGGCCCGGTATGGCGGCTACCACGCGGACATGACGAGGACGGTCGCGCTGGGGGAGCCCGCTGGGTGGCAGCGGGAGATTTACGACCTCGTTGCTGCTGCCCAGCTCGCCGGGATAGCCGCGGCGGTGCCTGGCGCGGACGTCGACGACGTCGACGCCAGTGCGCGAGACTTGATCACTGCCGCCGGATACGGCGAGCATTTCGGGCACGGCCTGGGCCACGGCGTCGGTCTGGAGGTGCACGAAGCGCCGATGATGGGACCTGGCCGGACGGGTAGACTCGAGCATCGGGTTCCCGTAACCGTCGAGCCCGGGGTGTATCTGCCCGGCAAGGGCGGCGTCAGGATCGAGGACACGCTAGTGGTCCGCCGTGGCACCGCCGACACAGGCACCGACGCGACGGGACCAGCGGAGCTACTTACCACTATCAGCAAGGAACTGCTCGTGCTCTGACCCGGCGCACGGCAGTCCCGGATGCACGCAGGAGACAGACAGACGTGGCCACCACTAACGACCTGAAGAACGGCATCACGCTGAGCATCGACGGCCAGCTCTGGAGCGTGGTGGACTTCCAGCACGTCAAGCCGGGCAAGGGCGGCGCGTTCGTCCGCACGAAGCTGAAGAATGTGTTGTCCGGCAAGGTCGTCGACAAGACCTTCAACGCCGGCGTGCGAGTCGAGGTCGCCAATGTCGACAAGCGCGAGATGCAGTACTTGTACCGCGAAGGCGAGGACTTCGTCTTCATGGACACCCAGGACTACGACCAGCCGCACATCCCGGCGTCGGTGGTCGGGGACGCTGCCAACTACCTGCTGGAAGAGCAGATGGCAACCATCGCTTTCAATGACGGCAACCCGCTGTACGTCGAGTTGCCCGCCGCCGTCGAGCTGACGGTGAGCCATACCGATCCCGGCCTGCAGGGCGACCGCTCGACCGGCGGAACCAAGCCGGCCACGCTCGAGACCGGCGCCCAGATCCAGGTCCCGTTGTTCATCACGACCGGCGAGAAGATTCGCGTCGACACCCGCTCGGGCGATTACCTCGGCCGGGCCTGATCTGGGCGTTGGCGCCCAGCAAACTGAAAGCCGTTATGGCAGCGCGCAGTAAAGCCCGCAAGCGGGCACTCGACATCCTCTTTGAAGCAGAGATCCGCGGCGAACCGTTGCTGGAGCTGCTGGCGCTCCGGGTCGGCGAGGCCAGCCCGCCGGTATCGGCTTACGCAGCTGAGCTCGTGCGCGGAGTGAGCGAACACAAAGAGCAGATCGATCAGCTACTGGCTGCGCACGCGCAGGGCTGGACGCTGGACCGGATGCCCGCGGTCGACCGGAACATCTTGCGAATGGGCACCTACGAGCTGCTCTGGAAAGATGACGTTCCCGACGCTGTGGCGATCAGCGAGGCGGTCCAGCTCGCGGGCGAACTGTCTACCGACGACTCCTCCGGTTTCGTCAATGGCCTGCTAGCCAGGATCCTTGAGCTGAAGCCCACGTTGACGGTGTGACTCCGCCCCCTCGGACGTCGGCTGCAAATCTCACGGGCTGGCCTGTGATTGACGCCACGGTGACGTAATCGCGGTCGTCACACAGCACCGTCAGCCGTTCGCGTTCAGCTGTCGCCGCGACGAGCAGGTCTACCGGCCCTGCCGACCGATGCGCTCCGGCTTCGGTAGCGGCGAGTGTCGGCACCCGGCGCTACAGTTTCATCAGCTGCGGGGCGCGAAGTATGGCGGGTGAGTGGTGGGCAGGCAGGTCCAGCCGCGCTTTGGCGGGGTGAACAGTGGTCTCCCCGGTGATGACACCGGCTGTCACATCCTGCACGTCGACATGGACGCCTTCTATGCGAGCGTAGAGATCAGGGACCGGCCAGAACTCATGGGCAAGCCCGTGATCGTGGGCGGGATTTCGGGCCGCAGCGTGGTCCTGTCGGCGAGCTACGAAGCTCGTGCCTTTGGCGTCCGGTCCGCGATGCCGATGTCCCGGGCCCGCCGGCTTTGCCCGCAGGCCACTGTGATTCCGCCGCGGCACCGCGTATACGGGGCGGTGTCGAAGGAGGTCATGTCCATTTTCCAGTCGGTGACCCCGCTGGTTCAGCCGCTCTCGCTAGACGAGGCATTCCTCGATGTCTCCGGCGCGATCCGGCTGATCGGGTCGCCTGCCGGGATTGGGCAGCTGATCAGGCGGCAGGTTGCCGACCAGCAGCAGATAACGTGCTCAGTCGGCGTTGCTGCCAACAAGTTCCTCGCCAAGCTCGCCTCAGTCCATTGCAAGCCTGACGGCCTCCTCGTGATACCGGCAGGCGGCGCAATTGCCTTCCTGCATCCGCTGCCTATCTCGGCGCTGTGGGGCGTAGGGCAGAAGACCGGCCAGACGCTCGCCAGGCTTGGGCTGCGGACTGTCGGCGACATCGCCAGCACGCCCCTGGCCACGCTCGAGCGGGACATCGGCAAGGCGGCCGCAGCTCATCTGCACGCGCTTGCCTGGGGCGCGGACGACCGCGGTGTCGACTCGGCAGTGCGCGAAAAGAGCGTCGGCGCTGAGGAGACGTTCGACGTCGACGTCACCGACGCGGCGGTAGTCAGGCGCGAGCTGCTCCGGCTTTCCCGGCGGACTGCCACCGCGTTGCGGTCCTCGGGCTACGCGACCAGAACCGTCGTCGTCAAGCTGCGCAAGGCTGATTTCACCACGATCACGAGGTCGAAGACGCTGCCAGAGCCGACCAACGAGACCCAGCGCATCTACGCGACCGCCTGCGCTCTGTATGCGGCATCGGGCCTCAGTGAGCGGACCCGGCTCCGGCTAGTCGGCGTGCGGGCCGCCGGACTTGTGCCGGCGGCTGCCGCAGCGACGCAACTAGCGCTCGGTGAGCACGACGCACCATGGCGGGACGCGGAAACCGCGCTTGACCGGATCTCCGGCCGGTTCGGCCCGGACGCGGTCCGTCCGGCGACCCTGGTTCACCGAGCCGGGACAGCCGGCGTCCGCCAACCGCCGCGCCCGGCTGGCGGCTCCGCTGCCGGAGGCGGCCAGGCACACTGATTTGATAGTGCTAGCGGGACCAGAGTGGGCAAACTAGTCATCGACCGTAGTTCTGGCGTACTGGTTCGGCCCTCGGTGCCGTGTACCCTTCCACATGGTGGCTTGGCGCTCGTATTCTGGGCGTAATGAATAGGCCGCGTCGCGGTAAGCAGGGGCCGAGTCCAAGGGAGGCACAGTGCCGCTCTCTGAGCACGAGCAGCGTCAGCTCGAGCAGATTGAGCAGGCGCTCTACGCCGATCATCCCCGGCTCGCCAGGAAAATGCGGGCGAAAGATCCGAAAGTACATTACCGCCGCAGAGTTGTTCAGGCTGCCGTCGGTTTCGTCATCGGAGTCGGCGCGGTTGCCGCCGGGTTCATCCTGAAATACTCCTGGCTGGAGGCAATTGGGTTCGCGGTGATGCTGGGCTGCAGCGTCTGGGCTGTGTCGAGTTATCGCCGGATGTCGGGGATTGTGCTGGAGCGCCGCGGTGGTCGCGACCGCGGCGGCATGGAGCGCGGCCGCCGCAGCCGGAATCGTCGCGGCCCGAAGCCCGCTGCCAGCTCTGGCCTGATGGAGCGCATCGAAGAGCGCTGGCGTCGCCGCCAGGAAGGCAACCGCTAGGTTCTGCGAGCCCGCCTGGCCGGTTGTCAGCCGGTGCGGTGCAGCGCAGTTCGCAGCTGACGGCGCACGCTCGGCCAGGAGGATTCGAGCCAGCTCAGCATCTCGCCGCCGCGCTGCAGCAGCCTGGTGGCCGCCGTTAGCGTGGATGCGGGCACCAGCCTGGCCCGCAGCCGTTGCTGGCGGCTCACCGAGCCGGCCACGGCGCGACGAACGGTGCGCACATCACCCGCCAGGCCCGCACCCGGTTGCGGGCCCTGGGCATAGCGAGCCCGCTCCTCCGCAGCGCCGATCCTGGTCACTGCCTGCACCGCAGCCGCGTCAAGGCCGGCTTCCCTGGCGATCCGCCTGACCAGCGCACGCGGGCTCTCGCTGGGGCTGCAGGGCATGCCAAGATCTGCCAGGTCATCGACCAGCTCACGCCACGCCGCGTTGGCCAGGCCCGGATCGCCCGATGCCATCAACCACCGGCGGCGCCTGGTCACCAGCCTTGTCACCGATGGCCACGCGAGCAGCAGGAAGACCAGGACGGCGATGGCGATCGCGATCGCGGGGCCCGATCCGGGCGCAAGCTGCACGCCGGCGGCGGTGGTAGCGCCCAGATGGGTGTTCCGGCCGACGTGTACGTGGCCGGTGCCGCCTTTCAGCGATCCGGAGGAATTCGACCGCTTGGTGGCCGGACCAGTTTGCGTCCGTGAGCCGCCGCCCGCGGGGGTGGCGTAACTCGGGACAGTAGCCGTTCCCTGGCCCTGCGCCGTTGGCGTGGGCTCGAACCTCAGCCAGCCATAGCCGCCGAAATAGAGCTCGGGCCACGCATGCGCGTCGGCGGTCGTTACCTGCCAGCTGCCAGAGTGGCCTGAGTAGGTGCCGGCGGTGTAGCCGACAGCGATCCGCGACGGGATTCCGAGAAGCCTGGCGAGCACCGCGAACGCCCACGCAAACTGGCGGCAGACGCCGCGCTTGTCGGTGGTCAGGAACTTCAGTAGCCAGTTCGACGACGGCAGTCCCGTCTTCAGGCTGTACTTGAACTGGCCTGACCGGAACCAGTTCTCCAACTCCAGCGCCTCCTGGAGGGCGGTGGCAGCGCCCACGGTGTGCTGCGTGGCGATCTGCTCCAGTGGGTTCGCGTCCTGCGCGGTGTAAATGGTGTAGGCGTTCTCTATGTTCTGTGGTATGGACTGCGGCGAGTCAATCTGGTTGTCAGTCGGCCGCGGTTCCTTGCTGGTGACGGAATAGTGCAGGCCGGCCAGCGGCACCGTGTTGCTGAAGACCATCAGCGAGTTCTTCTGCTCCAGCCACGGGCCACCCGGAACGGACAGCCGCTCCGGCGCATAGGGCAGCGGCAGGACTGCCGACCCGGCCTGATCCCTGCTCATCGTGATGGTGGTCCGGGTCGTGGTGACCGGGGTTTGCTTCACAACGCCAGGCGGCTGCCACGGCAGCTGCGCGACGAACGCGCGCTGGTCGCTTACCGCGGCGGACGGCAGCCAGTTGTTCTGGGCCGCGTCGTAATTCAGCACGTAGACCTGGAAGTACTGATCGGCCGGGGTCGGGTCGTTCGTGGTGTAGGACAGCACGGGCTCGGGCTTGGTCAGCTCAAGTTCCTGTTGCACTTGAAGCAGCGGCTGCAGGGCGACGCTGGCCGAGCCGCGCCCGGAGCCGCCAGTGACGGTGCTGCTGAACAGGTCGTGTACCCGGCCGGGCGGAACGAGTGCCGGCACGATGACAGCCAGGCACAAGGCCGCCAGTCCGATGCGCCGCCCGGACGCGGACAGCTCTCTGGTATCGGGCCCCGTTCCGCTCTCATCGGGGTTCTGGACATGACGGAAAGTCACCAGCCGGCCCCACATCCGCAGCCGGTCGCGGCCGTCAGCGGACAGCAGCGCGAGATAACCGGCCAGGCTCAGCGCGAACGTTATCGACTGGCCGAGGGCGATCGGCTTCAGGTTCGTGGCTACCGGGACGCTGAAGAGCAGCAGTAGTGGCAAGCCGGCCAGTGCCGGGCGCCGCAACCGCACCGCCAGGAGGTCCACGGTGATGGCGACCAGGCCGATCCCGGCGCCGGTGACAAAGCTGACGGCCGCAATGTCCGGAACTGGGGGCGCGTATTTGAACTCGCCGACGGCCAGGCTGTACAGGTGGCCGAGGATCGTAACCGCGTGATGCGACGGGATGACGCGCGCGTAGCAGGCATTGTTGGCAAATGCGACGCAGAGGTAGATCAGCAAGCAGGCCAGATAGGTCGCGATCGTCGCGAAGCCGCGAAGCAGCCGGGCACCGGTCGCACTAGCGGCAGCAAGCAGCACGATCACGATCCCGGCCGCACGGGCGAGCCAGGCCGGTCCGACAAGCAGCGGGATCGCCGCGAGCAGGACAAGGAACGTGGTCGCCGCCGCGGCTCGCGGCCCCGTCGCCCTGGTGAGGATCCCAGCCAGTGCGACCGTCGCCACGGCGCCGACACTTGCCGCGATCCAGCCATTCCCATGAATCACGGCGTTCAGCGACAGCGCCGTCAGCAAGACTGCGGCCGCCGCTGTGACGGTCAGACGCATGTTCATGCTTCCGCCTGACCCCAGGTCACGACCGCCGGGACCAGCATCTCTGCCGCTCTGGGCAGCCGCTGCCAGGAGACGAACAACGGCGTGCTCGCGTCGAGGGTGACAACGTGCCAGCCCGCCGCGCGCAGTACGCCCGCCGCAGCCGCGGTCTCGGCCGCCGCAGGTCCGTTAGCGCGGCCGCTGACAGCCCGGTTTGCGGACTCCCGCTGGCCGGCGCTCGCCGGATCGGCAGCCACGCCGGCGCTGCCGTTCGCGTGCCCGTCCGCTGGCCGGGCGGGTTGGGGCTGGTCGAGCCAGCTAGACACGGCTAGCAGCAGTGCGATGCCTTGACAGCCTTCGCTCCGGCAGGCGGCTAGCTCGCGGGCTTCCTCGGCCGTCAGCAGCCCGGCGACCGCGACGATCACCCCGGCGCCCGATATTCGCAGCTCCTTCAGCGCCGTAGTCAAGCTCCGGCGGGAAGAAGGCCGGATAACCGAGAGCGAGTCGAGCAGCCTGTCCTCGAAGAATGGGCCGCCGCGGACGACTTCGGATTCGGTGACGAAGTGGCCGGTGAGTCCTTCCTGCGCGATATGCACGCCGACAGAGGCGGCGGCGCTCACCGCGGCTTCGAACGACGAACCAGCACCGGACCCCATGTGAGCGCTAGCACGAGCATCGAGCAGGACGGTCGCCTTGTTCCGCCAGCGTTGCTCCTCTCGCCGCACCATCAGCTCGCCGTACCTGGCCGTGGAACGCCAATGGACCCGCCGCAGTTCGTCGCCATCCCGGTAAGCGCGCGGGATGACGTCGTCCTCGCCGGCCGTCGAGGCCAGGCGGGACCGGCCTTCTCCCTCCCCGGCCCAGGATCGGCTGATCACGGTCCTGGCCAGTGGTACGACCCTCGGGGTCACCACGAACCTGGTCCGCCCAGATAGCGAGTGGCTGAGTTCCACGAGCCCGAAGCAGTCCGCCACCCGCATCTGAAGCGGGCCGATCTCGAACGTGCCCCGGAGATCCGACCGCAGCGAGTACGTGAGCTCGCGGCGTCCGTTCCGCTCGATCGTGTCCAGCACGTATCTGGGCCGCGCGCCGAGCGCGTAGGGAACGGTGTCCTCTGCCAGGATCAGCCCCGTCGGCAGCCGCGAGACATTCTTAATTCGCAGCGTCACCTGTGCGGTATGACCAGCCGGGACGCGAGGGGGGCTGATGATGCGGCCGGAGCTGAGGCGGTACTGGCCGCGCCTGGCCGCCGCGGTGGCGAGCAGCGGGAGCGATAGCAGGGCGATGCCAACGCACAGCAGGCCACGTTCGCCGAGCAAGTAGCCAGCCAGAGTCGCCGCGATCCCCGCCGCCAGGAACGAGGTGCCACGGGTCGTCAGTCCTGCGAGCAGCGAGGTCCTCATCTGCCTACTCCTCCTACCGGCCCGTCACGGTCAACATTGACCGGTCTACCTGGCCGGCAGCGGCAGCCGCCTGACCAGCTCGGCCAGCACCTGATCAGGCAGTTCCCTGCCCACCATCGCCTCGGCGCTTGGCAGCAGGCGATGCGCGAGCACGGGCACGGCGAGCGTCTGGACATCGTCGGGTATGACGAAGTCGCGGTCGTCCAGAGCGGCATGCGCGCGGCAGGCCCGCAGCAGGTGCAGCGCGGCTCGTGGCGAGGCGCCGAGCCGAAGCTCGGCTGAGTTCCTGGTCGCTGTGACCAGATCGATGATGTAGTGCCTGATGGCGGCCGAGACGTGCACTTCCCGGACCGCTGCGACGAGGGCGCGGACATCACTGGCGTGCGCGACGGGCTTGAGGTCGTCGAGCGGAGAGCTCGAGCCGTGCGAGTCGAGCATGGCGAGCTCGGCCTCCCGGTCCGGGTAACCGATCGAGATCCTGGTCATGAACCGGTCGCGTTGCGCTTCCGGCAGCGGATATGTGCCCTCCATCTCGACCGGATTCTGGGTAGCGATGACCATGAATGGCTGCTCGAGCAGATAGGTCCGGCCGTCGACCGTAACTTGCCGCTCTTCCATCGACTCCAGCAAAGCCGACTGCGTCTTGGGTGACGCCCGGTTGATCTCGTCACCGAGCACAATGTTGGCAAATACCGGCCCGGGCTTGAACTCGAACTCGCGTAGTTCCTGGTTGTAGGCGCTCACGCCGGTTATGTCACTGGGCAGCAGGTCGGGCGTGAACTGGACACGCCGGACCGAGCAGTCAATCGACCGGGCCAGGGCCTTCGCGAGCTGAGTCTTACCTACTCCCGGCACATCCTCGATCAGGATGTGCCCTTCCGCTAGCAACACTGTCAGGGCCAGCCGCACGGCTCCAGGCTTGCCGGAGATGACGGTCTGCACGGCAAAGCTCACCTGCCGGGCAACTTCTACGAGCTCTTTCAGCGTCTTGCCAGCATGGTGATCGATCTCCGTGACCACGTGCCCCTCCTGGCGGCCATTCCCTTATTGCTGTTATCGCAGCACATCAGCGTCAATCATGCACATCACAAGGGCGGCGGTCGTGACTAGCCGTGCCGTTCAGACAGTACGTCCTTATATGCGTCGCGCGCGATGCCGCTCCGGTATCGGGGTCGTAACGCTGTGGTGACTAGCGCTGTGCTGACTGCGCACTTCACGAGGCCTAGCCGAGGCACGCGGCTAAGCGGTGTCCCCTGGGCAAAGGGTATGTCGCTCCATTTCACTCCACTGCGGTGGCCTGCCAGCTTCCGGCCCGAAAGGCCGTCGCATGGGTGTGGAGTGATTGACGGTGGGGGAGAGTGGAGTACAGTGGTGACCCGTGGGGCAAGAAGGACCCACGGTGGGGCAGCAGGTGGGGACTTGGGGAGGTGAGCCGGGTGTTCCTTGGCACCCACACGCCTCGTCTCGACGAGAAAGGCCGCCTGATCCTGCCCGCGAAGTACCGCGACGAGCTAGCAGCAGGGCTCGTCCTGACCAAGGGTCAGGAGCGATGCCTCTACGTATTCCCGGTCAGCGAGTTCGGCCGGATCACCGACGCATTGCGCACGGCGCCGGTGACGGCGAAGGCGGTTCGGGATTACAGCCGGGTGTTTTTTGCCAGCGCATCGGACGAGGAATTGGACAAGCAGGGCCGCATTACCATCCCGCAGAGTCTCCGGGACTACGCCGGGCTCCAGCGGGACTGCGTGGTGATCGGCGCGAACACCCGCCTGGAGATCTGGGACGCCACCGCGTGGGCCAGCTACCTGGAACAGCAGGAGGACGCGTTTTCCGACGCATCTGAGGAGGTTCTGCCAGGAGTTCTATAACAGCGCTGGATGCCCGGCGAGGTCTCCACCCGTGCTGGAGGTCCGATGGCCCGGCTGACGTCACTTCCCCGGCGGCAGGCGGCGCACCACGGCCCGTCAGTGCAGTGGCGCGGATGGGGGCCTGGCCGGGCATCGCGGCACCAGAGCCGGACGCAACTGCCGCTGACCGCGGCGAGCGAGCAACAAGCGAGGGGGCACGATGGGAACGGCTGCGGCCGACCACCTGCCGGTCATGCGCGACCGGGTCCTTGAGCTACTCGCGCCTGCCCTTGACTCACCGGACGCGGTGCTTGTCGACGCGACCCTTGGCCGCGCCGGGCATTCCGCCGCGTTGCTCGCGGCGCACCCAGGCCTCACCGTCATAGGGATCGACACTGACGCCGCCGCCATAGCGGAGTCGCGCGAGCTGCTGACCAGCTTCGCCGACCGGGTCACCCTGGTTCAGGCTGTGTACGACGAGTTGCCGGGGATCCTGGCTGGCGCCGGCCTGTCGGTCGTTCAGGGGGTCTTGTTCGACCTCGGCGTTTCCTCGCCGCAGCTCGATGATCCGGGCCGCGGTTTCTCCTATTCCCAGGACGCGCCACTCGACATGCGGATGAACCAGGGCGGCCAGGTGACCGCAGCTGACGTGCTCAACTCCTACTCGGCGGACCGGCTGGCGAGAGTTCTGCGGGATTACGGCGAGGAGCGCTTCGCGCGCCGGATCGCCGACGCAGTGGTCAGGGAGCGGGCGCGCTCGCCGCTGACCTCGACAGCGCGGCTAGCCGAGATCGTCAGGGAATCTATTCCGGCACCCGCGCGGCGGACCGGCGGGAACCCGGCCAAGCGCACCTTCCAGGCCCTGCGGATTGAGGTCAATGGCGAACTAGAGGCGCTGGACCGGGCGCTTCCGGCGGCGCTGGACGCGATTGCGGTCGGCGGCAGGTTCGTCGCGCTCGCCTACCACTCGCTTGAGGACCGCGCGGTGAAACGAGCCGTCGCCGCGCGGTCGGCTGACACCACGCCGCGCGGCTTGCCGGTGTCGTTGGCCCAATCACGCCCGCAGTTCCGACTGCTGACCAGGGGAGCCGAGCGGCCCGCTCCGGAAGAGCTGGCCGCGAACCCGCGGTCGGCGCCGGCCAGGCTCCGGGCCGCCGAGCGGATCAGAGCGGCGGCATGAGCGCGAGCGAGCTGAGCGCCAGCGGCGTGAGGCGGGCGGGCGGCAGCGCCGGCACGCCGGCAGCGTCAGCCTGGGCAATGCCATGACCGTCACGAGCGCAGCAAAGGGGCGGGATCGCACTCGGGCCGGAAGCCTAGTACGACAGGGAGGGGCGAGCTAACCGGATGGCAGGCACCCGGATCAATACGACACTGATCGATACGACACTGATCGATACGACACCACGAGCACGCGGTCGGCGGCGGCCCGGTCAAGGCCAGGAACCGGGGCTCCGGCCGGGCAGGCCGGCAGACGGCTCGCTGCGCACCGGCCCGCCGCGCCCCAGTCCGCCTGCCCGCAGGCCCGCTCGCCCGGACCGACGCGATGGTCAGAGCGACCTGCCGGGCAATGTCCGGCAGCCTCGGGTTGGCGTACGGCGGCCTGGGCGCGAGGGTTCGCCCGCGGCACCTGGCCGTGTCGGATCAGTCCGGGCCGAATCTGCTCGCAGGGCGCCGGCTCGTAGCGCGCAAGCTCGTAGTGCGCCGGCTCGAGCAACATCGACCCGTACTGAGTCGGTCCGTACCGAGCCGGTCCGTACCGAGCCGGTCCGTACCGAGCCGGTCCGTACCACGTCGGCTCGCACGACACCGCATCGGTCTGCGGCGCAGCGCATGGCGGCGGAACGCGCGGAACGGGCCTGGGCGAGCGGCACACTCGGCTTGCCCCGGATGTCATTCGTCCTGCTGGTGCTCGCGTTGCTCGGCGGCGGCCTCATCTGCCTGCTGGTGATCAACACGACTCTCGGTGCCACTAGCTTCCGAATCACCCAGCTACAGAGCATCAATGCCAGCCTGTCCGAACAGGACCAGGCCCTGCAGCAGACGATCGCCAGCTCCGAAGCGCCGGGCCAGATCGCGCACCGGGCCTACGCCCTTGGCATGAGGTGGCAATCCCAGCTCAACTACCTTGATCCGGCAACCGGCCGTATCTATCGGGTGGGGGCCAGGGGACCCGGAACCGTGCTTCCGCTCGTGCCCACCAGCCACGTCACGAGCGAACGCGCCGCGACGGGCAACGGGCGTTCGGGGAAGAAAGGCAGCCCCGC
This sequence comes from uncultured Actinomycetota bacterium, assembly GCA_963711055.1. Classification (GTDB taxonomy): domain Bacteria; phylum Actinomycetota; class Actinomycetes; order Streptosporangiales; family Streptosporangiaceae; genus JAJYUU01. Next base: position 59,681 of record CAVQCR010000031.1, read on the forward strand.
ATCGAAGGCAGGGGGAACGGCCACGGCAAGACGTAGCGCACCTGGGAGCGCTGGCACGACCCGGTCAGGACTACGCCACGGTGGCAGGCGCCGGTTGCGAACGAAGACCAGGGCCAGGTCAGCCGCGTGACCGGCAACGGGGGGCGAGGCAGCGGGGATTGGGGGAAGCGACCCAGCCGGCCGGTACCCGGCGGCTCTCGCGGCCCGGCCGGGCGGTCGCGACTCGCAGGGCCGGGCGGCGAGATGCGGCCAGGCGGCGGCCAGGGCCGGGCCGCGGCAGGCCAGAACGCGAGTCGGGCAGGCCAGATCGCGGCTCGGGGCGGCCAGCCGCGAGGGACCGGCCAGGCCAGGGCCGGGGTCGGCCAGAATCCGATCGCGGACGGCTAGCGCCTGGGCGCAGCCGGCCGGAACCCGAGCGCGGCGCGCCAGAACGAGGCAGGCGCCAGTCACGTCCAGACCTGAACAGGCCAGACGCTGATCGCAACCGCCGAGCCCGGTCTGGCGCCCAGTACCCCCGCCAAGTCCGTGGCAGACGGCGGAATGCGCCCGTCGGCCAGGGGCCCCGGTCCGGGCGTGCTGCCGCAGCGGCGTCTCGCCGGGTCGTGCGGATGGCCAGGCCGGTGCTGCGCCGTGCGAACCCGGTACGCCGGCTGAATGTCACGATCCTGTGCATGGCGTTCCTGCTTTCGGTGTTCGCCGCGCGCCTTATCCAGCTCCAAGGGTTCGAATCGGCCAGGTTCCGCGCCGAAGCCAATCATCAGCGGCTGACCAGTATCGATATTCCGGCCGTTCGCGGGTCGGTGATCAGCGCCGACGGGACCGTGCTGGCGATGACCGTGGAAACCGAGACCGTATACGCCGACCCGCTGCTCATCCCTGCGTCCATGCGGCCCAAAGTGGCCAGCAAGCTGGCCAGCCCGGCTCGGGCTGCCTGCGGCGACCATCCTCAACGACCTGAACCACCCGTCGTCGCCTGGGTACGACGTGCTGGCGAGGAACGTGCCGGTGACCGCGGGCACCCGGATCGCCGCGCTGCAGGAGCCGGGCATCGACATGACCCCGAGCTACAACCGCGTCTATCCGTCGGGCGACATGGCCGCCAATTTCGTCGGCTTCACTGACCTCAATTCTGGGCAGACCAATCTGGTCGGCGAGGCCGGGCTGGAGCAGGAATACAACTCCCTGCTCGCGGGCCGGGCGGGCAGCGAGCAAGTAGAAACAGGAACCGACGGCGACCCGATCCCGCTCACCGAGTCGAATGTGACTCCCGCAGTGCCAGCCAGGAACCTGCGCCTAACCGTCCAGGCCGGCATCCAGTGGGAAGCCGAGCGCGAATGCAAGCTCCGGGTAGCGCAGGACCACGCGCGCAACTGCTCGATCATCGTGATGACCCCGGCCGGGCAGATCCTGGCGATGGCCCAGTGGCCCACCTACAACCCGGTTGCCCCGTCAAGCATCGCGGCTACCACCAACATCAGCGTCGCCAACGTCTTCGCGCCGGGCAGCACGCTGAAGCCAATCACGGTCGCGGCCGCGTTCGAAAAAGGCGGCCAGACACCGTTGAGCGCCTACACGATCCCGCCTCAGATCACCATGGACCACCAGTTCACGTTCCACGACGCCGAGGCGCATCCGACGGTCAGGTACACGATCGCCGGCATACTCGCGCATTCGAGCAATGTCGGCATGGTTCAGGTGGTGAAGCACATCACGCCGCTGCAGCAGTACGACTACCTGCGCGCTTTCGGACTCGGCTCGGCCAGCGGCCTGAAGATGCCGGGAGAGACCGGCGGCCTCTTGCCCAAGCCGGGCTCCGCCGGATACTGGGCCGACAATCCGTTTGAATACTCCTTCGGCCAGGGCCTGGACGTTACCGCGGTCCAGATGGCCAGCGTGTACGCCACGATCGCCAACAACGGGATCCGGGTTCAGCCCACCATCGTGGCTGGGACGACTAACGCAGACGGCACCTTCAGCCCGGCACCAAAGCCGCCCAGCCGACGAGTGATCAAAGCGAAGACCGCTCACGAGCTGATGACGATCCTGCAGCAGGTACCTGTGCTGAACGCCCAGGGCGGCCAGCCATGGGGACTCATACCTGGTTACCCGGTGGCGGCTAAGACCGGGACCGCCCAGGTTTCCGGGCCCGGAGTGGGCCAGTGCCTCTGCCAGTATGGTTCCAGTTACATCGGAATCGCGCCGGCCGACAACCCAAAGCTGGTCGTCGCCGTCAATATTCAGGACCCCCACGGCAAGTACTACGGGGTACAGGTCGCCGGCCCGGCCTTCTACGACGTGATGAAGTTCGCGCTGGAGACCATGAAAATCCCGCCAGACTATGCCAAGCCGCCCCACATCCGGCTCATCGCGCCGTGAACGGAGGTAACCTCAGCCCGTGCCTGCGGCCTTCCGACCAGAACGCGTACCCGCGCGCCCGGCAGCCGGGCTTGCCGAGCTGCTCGGCCTGCGGCCGTCGGGACCGAAGGCCGCTGCCGGAGCGGGCCAGCCGACCCGGCTGACGGGGATCACGCACGACTCCAGGGCGATCCAGCCAGGAGACCTGTATGCCGCGCTGCCCGGCAGCCGGGTTCACGGCGCCAGGTTCTGTGGTGCCGCCGCAGCGGCCGGAGCGGTCGCAGTTCTGACCGACTCGTCCGGCCGCGAGGCGGCGATCCAGTCAGGCCTGCCGGTGTTCGTGGTCGCCGACCCTAGGGCCAGGCTCGGTGAGGTGGCCGCGTGGATCTACGGCAACCCGTCCGGGAAGCTCCTGCTGATCGGCGTGACCGGAACGGCCGGCAAGACCACGACCACCTACCTGCTGGAGTCCGGCCTGCGGGCGGCCGGGTACCGGACGGGCCTGATCGGCGGAGTGGAGACCAAGATCGGCGGCACCGCGATCACCAGCCAGCTCACCACGCCGGAGGCGACCGACGTGCAGGCGCTGCTGGCCACGATGGCCGAGCGCGGCGTCGGAGCCGCGGCCATGGAGGTATCCAGCCACGCGCTGGTACTCGGCCGGGTCACCGGCACGCACTATGACGTGGCTGTCTTCACTAACCTGTCGCAAGATCACCTGGACTTTCACGCTGGCATGGACGAGTACTTCGCGGCCAAGGCGGAGCTCTTCACGCCCCGGTATGCCCGGACGGGCGTGGTCAACATCGACGACGATCGCGGCCGGGAACTGGCTCGTCAGGCCCGAATCCCGATCACGACTTTCTCAGCGGCCGGCCGTCCGTCAGCTGACTGGCGGGCCATTGACGTGCGGTCCGGCGCGGACGGCTCGACCTTCCGGGTGATCGGGCCAGGCGGGGTCGAATCCGACGCGTCGGTTGGCCTGCCGGGTGAGTTCAACGTCGCTAACGCGCTGGCCGCCATCGTCGCGCTCGTCGAGGCGGGTGCCGGCCTCGCCGACGCCGTCCAAGGCGTCGCGGCATGCCCCGGCCCGCCTGGCCGGCTCGAGCGAGTAGACCAGGGCCAGGACTTCACCGTGCTGGTCGACTACGCTCACAAGCCTGCCGCGGTAGAGGCCGCACTCGCGACGATGCGCCAGGTCACGCAGGGGAACCTGGCCATCGTGCTCGGCTGCGGCGGGGACCGGGACCGCGGCAAGCGGCCTGTCATGGGCGCGGCGGCAGCCAGGCTTGCCGATACGGCGATCTTCACCAGCGACAACCCGCGCTCAGAAGACCCGCTCGGCGATCCTGGCCGAGATGCTGACAGGCGCCCTGGAAGTGCCGCAAGACCAGCGGGCACATGTGATCATCGAGCCCGACCGGACAGCGGCGATATCGCTCGCGATCGGGTCGGCCGGGAAAGGCGACGTGATCCTGATTGCGGGCAAGGGCCATGAGCAGGGCCAGTACGTGGCCGGAACGGTCACGCCGTTCGACGACCGGCAGGTCGCGGCTCAGGCCCTGCTGCGCCGCCGGGCCAGCGAGGATGCGACGATAGCCGGCGGCCCGGCCGCGGCCGGATGGGGTTCGGCCAGCCAACGCGACGATGAGAGCATCGATTTCCCGGAGGGCGTGTGATCCCGCTATCGGTGGCGCAGGTCGCCGAGGCTACCGGGGCTGTGCAGGCCGACGTTGCCGACCCGGCAGCGCTCATTACCGGCCCGGTCGTGATCGACTCCCGCGAAGTAGGCCCGGGCAGCCTGTTCGTCGCGCTGCCGGGCAGCCGGACCGACGGTCATGAGTTCGCTGGCGCCGCGCTGGCCGCCGGGGCCACCGCGGTCCTGGCTAGCCGTCCTGTCGGCGGCCCTGCCCTGATCGTTCCGGACGTGCAGGCGGCACTCGGCAAGCTGGCCAGGGCCGTGATCGACCGGGCTCCCGGCTTGACCGTGCTCGGAATCACCGGATCGGCCGGCAAGACGACGACCAAGGACCTGACAGCTCAGCTGATTGAGACGCTCGGTCCCACCGTGGCGCCTCGCGAGTCGTTCAACAACGAAATCGGCCACCCGCTGACCGTGCTGAAAATCACCGAGCAGACGCGGTACCTGGTGTCGGAGCTGTCGGCTCGAGGCATCGGTCACATCGCGGCGCTCTGCGCGATCGCCCCGCCGCGGCTCGGCGCGGTCCTCTGCGTCGGCCTCGCGCACGCTGGCGAGTTCGGCAGCCTGGACCAGGTGGCCGAGGCCAAGGGCGAGCTGGCGGCCGCGCTGCCGGCCGACGGAGTGGCCGTGCTCAACGCTGATGATCATCGCGTCGCGGCAATGGCAGCCCGCACTGCGGCCAGGGTTGTGACCTTCGGCCGGTCTAGCCACGCGGACGTGCGGGCCCAGCAGGTGCGGCTGGACGATGTCGGCAGGCCCGCCTTCCTGCTGGTAACGAGCTCCGGTTCGGCGCCGGTGCAGTTGCGGCTGCATGGCGAGCACAATGTCACAAACGCGCTGGCCGCTGCGGCCATGGCCGGAGAGCTCGGCATGCCGGTCGACGCCGTCGCGGCCGGTTTGTCGGCGGCAGTGGCCAGGAGTCGCTGGCGGATGGAGGTCAGCCAGCTTCCCAATGGCGTGACCGTCATCAACGACGCCTACAACGCAAGCCCAGATTCGATGAAGGCGGCCATCTCTGCCCTGGCCAGCATGGCGCGATCGGGCCGCGCGTATGCGGTGCTCGGGCAGATGGCCGAGCTCGGCGTCAAGGCAGAACAGCTGCACGAGGCGGTCGGCGCCCAGGCCGCCGCGGCTGGCGTGGCCGGGCTGATCGTGGTGGGGGACGCCGCCGCGCCGCTGCTGGCGGGCGCTAAGGCGGTGCCGAGCTGGCAGGGCGAGCTGCTGCACGTGCCGGACGCGGCGGCGGCTGTCCAGGCCCTCGAGTACAGGCTCCGCAGCGGCGACGTGGTGCTGGTTAAGGCATCCCACTCCGTGGGCCTTGAGGCCGTCGCGCTGGCGCTAACGGGCGAAGGTCGGGCTGGCGTAGAAGGGCCGCGCGGTTGAAGACCATCCTGCTCACCGGTGCGGTCTCGCTGGTCATCGCGCTGTTCGGTACCCCGCTGGCGATCGGGCTGCTGCGCCGTCGCGGCTACGGCCAGCCAATCCGGGTCGAGGGGCCCAAGTCGCACGAGATCAAACGCGGCACGCCGACGATGGGCGGCGCCGTGATGGTGCTGGCCTCGCTGGTCGGCTACGTTGTCGGACACCTGGCCACGCACAACCCGATGTCCACTTCGGGCGTGCTCATTCTGCTGCTGATGACCGGCCTCGGCCTAGTGGGCTTCGTCGACGACTTCATCAAGATTTTCCGGCAGACCAGCGTCGGGCTGCGCAGTGGCGCCAAGCTCGCGGGCCAGGCGGTGGTAGGCGCGGTATTCGCGCTCGAGGTGCTCCAGCACCCCAACGGGTACGACCTGACACCGGCCGACGCGCACATCTCGTTCCTGCGTGATGTCGGGCCTGCCATCGGCACGCTGCCGTTCGTGATCTGGGTCGTCATCCTGATCGCGGGGGCGTCCAATGGGGTGAACCTGACCGACGGCCTGGACGGGCTGGCAACCGGCGCCACCGTCCTCGTGCTGGCCGCCTATGTGCTGATAGGCATCTGGCAGGAGCGCAACGACTGCACGATCGCACTGGCCAAGCAGTGCTATCAGATCAGGGATCCGCTCGACCTGGCGATCGTCGCCTCGGCGGTGCTCGGCGCCTGCTTCGGCTTCCTGTGGTGGAACGCGCCCCCCGCCAAGATCTTCATGGGCGACACCGGCTCGCTGGCCCTCGGCGGCGTGCTGGCGGGCCTGGCGGTCTGCACCAAGACCCAGGTGCTTCTCGGCATCCTGGGCGGCCTGTTCGTGATCACTACGCTGTCCGTGGTCATCCAGGTGAGCGTCTTCAAGGTGAGCAAGCTGAGAAGCGGGCGGGGCATACGGGTCTTCAAGATGAGCCCGCTGCATAATCACTTCGAGCTGAGCGGCTGGGCCGAGACGACGATCGTGATCAGATTCTGGCTCATCTGCGGCCTGTGCATCGCGGCTGGCCTCGGCTTGTTCTACGCCGAGTGGCTGCAGACTTAGACCATGACCGAGACCGGGGTCGCAGCCGCGCTGGCCGAGCGGGCCGGCCTGGCGGACCGGGAAGTCTGCGTCGCCGGGCTCGGCATCACCGGGCAGTCAGTCATAGCCATGCTGACCGACCTGGGCGCGCGGGTGACCGCTGTCGACTCGCGAGACGACGCCGAGCGGCGCGAGGTCGCGGCCCGGCTGGCTGCCGACGGCGTCCGGGTGAGCCTCGGCGCCGCGGCGATGGGCCCGGGCGCTAGTCCCGCCCCGGGCACCGACTTGGTCGTGACGTCGCCCGGCCTGCGCCCGGACACGCCGCTGCTGGCAACTGCGGCCACTGTGGGCATCGAGGTCATCGGCGACGTCGAGCTGGCCTGGCGGCTGCGGCCGGTGCTCACCGACGGGACCCGCCAGCAATGGCTCGCAGTGACGGGCACTAACGGCAAGACGACGACAGTGCGAATGCTTGCGGCGATGCTGGCGGCGGCCGGCCATCGCAGCGCTGCCGCCGGGAACGTGGGCACGCCGATCCTGGACGTGGTGACCGATCCTGAGCCGTACCCGGTCGTCGCAGTCGAGCTGTCGAGCTTCCAGCTGTATTGGAGCGCCACTATCGCGCCGCTTGGCGGCCGTGGTGCTGAACCTCGCCGCGCATCACCTGGACTGGCACGACGACTTCGAGTCCTACGCCGCGGCTAAGGCCAAGATCTTCGCGCCCGGCACGATCGCGATCTGCAACGCGCAGGACGTGCGCTCGGTCGCGATGGCCGACGCGGCCCTCGCGGCGGAGCCAGGCGCCAGCCGCAAGGTCGCGTTCCGGCTCGGCCAGCCGGGCCCGGACGAGCTGGGGGTGGCGGACGGCTGGCTGGTTGACAATGCGTTCGCAACGGGCATGCGGCTCGCCGAAGCCACGGCAGTTCAGCCGGCTGCCCCGCACAATATCGCCGACGCGCTGGCAGCGGCCGCGCTAGCGCGCGCCTACGGCGACCCGGCGGCAGCGATCGCCGGCGGCCTGGCGGCCTTCGTACCGGAGCCGCATCGCATCAGCCTGGTAGCCGAAATCGGCGGCGTCGCCTATATCGACGACTCCAAGGCGAGCAATCCGGCGGCTGCGGCGGCGTCGCTGGCCGCGTTCCCCTCCATAGTCTGGCTAGCCGGGGGGCTGTTCCGGGGCACCGATGCCGACCTTGACGCGCTGGTAGCTGCCGCTGCGCCGCGGCTGCGCGGCGCGGTGCTGATCGGCACCGACCGGGCGCGATTCGCCGAGGTACTCGCGCGACACGCCCCCGATGTCCCGGTCGCTGAGCTTGCCAGCACCGAAACTGGAGTCATGGATGAGGCGGTAGCACAGGCGGCGGCGGTCGCGCGGCCAGGAGACACGGTCCTGCTGGCGCCCGCCGCGCAGTCGTGGGACATGTTCCGCGACTACCCCGCGCGTGGTCATGCGTTTGCCGCGGCCGTGGCTAGGCTCGCGGATTCGAGGTGAGTTCCGCGCTGGGCCAGCCACAGCGACGGACCAGCGAGGAGGCGGAACCAGCGGCAGGCGTCGGCATAGCCGCGCCGCCGCTTCGCGTCGCCAGCCCGCGGGATGTAGCGGCCGGCCTGCGGGAGTCTGGCGGTCGGCTCCGGGCGCTGCTCGATCGGCCGCTGGCCTCCTATTACCTCGTGCTCGGCTGCACACTGCTGCTGCTCACGGTCGGCCTGATGATGGTGCTGTCCACGTCGACCGCCTACGACCTCGATAACGGCCTGCCGCCGTACTCCATGTTCATCAAGCAATGCCTCGGCGCGGCAGGCGGGCTGGCGGTGATGTGGCTGGCGGCCAAGTCGCCGCCGAGGCTGTTCCGGACCCTGGCGTATCCGCTGCTGTTGATCTCGTTGATCGGCCTGCTGGCGGTGCTGGTGCACGGCGTCTACATATACGGAGCCAAGCGCTGGCTCGTCATCGGCGGACTTCAGGTTCAGCCATCGGAGTTCGCCAAGCTCGCGCTAGTGATCTGGGGCGCCGACCTGCTCGCCCGCAAAGAGAAGTTCCGCCAGCTGACCGACGGCCGCCAGCTGCTGATCCCGCTGCTGCCGGGCATCGCCATCTTCGCCGTGCTGGTCATGCTCGGCGACGATCTCGGCACGACGTTCCTGCTGCTCATCATCTTCCTGGCGCTACTGTGGGTGATTGGGACGCCGGGCAGGCTGCTGGCCGGGATGGTCGGCCTGATGACCTTCGTGGTCATCATGATGATCGTGGTGCAGCCGTGGCGGCTCGACCGGATCAGTGGCTTTCTGGCTGCGCAGCATCCCAACTGCCAGACGGCTGCGTGTTACCAGCTGATCCAGGGCAAGTCGGCGCTCGGCTCCGGCGGGCTATTCGGAGTGGGCAGTGGGGCCAGCCGCGCGAAATGGGGATCCGTGCCGAACAGCCCAACGGACTTCATCTTCGCCATCCTGGGCGAGGAACTTGGCCTTGTCGGCACGCTGTGCGTCGTGCTGCTGTATGGCGGCCTCGGCTACGCCGGGCTGCGGATCGCCCGGCGAGTTACTGACACGTTCCCCAGGCTGGCGGCCGGCGCGATTACCGTATGGCTGATCGCGCAGGCGCTGGTGAACATCGGCGCCGTGGTTGGCGTGCTGCCGATCACAGGCGTGCCGTTGCCCCTCATCTCGTATGGCGATTCTTCGCTGCTGACTACCATGGCTGCGCTTGGCATGCTGATGGCGTTCGCCAAGACTGAGCCAGGCGCGGCGCACGCCGTGGCGGCGGCCGGGCCTGGCCTGCCGCGGCGAGTGGTGGGCTGGCTGGGGCTCCGCCGCCGGATCGAGTGACGGAGCAGACCGTAGGGACTTGCCGTCGGCCGGAAAGCTGTGCCCCCGCCGAAGTAAGGTGGCGCGTCAAGGGAAGGAGGCACAGATGGGCGTAAGCGTCGTCATTGCGGGCGGCGGGTCCGGCGGGCACATTGAGCCGGCCCTGGCGCTCGCTGACGCGTTGCGCCGGGCCGATCCGGAGACCGCCATTACCTGCCTAGGCACCGAGCGCGGCCTGGAGACCCGACTGGTGCCGATGCGCGGGTACGACCTCGCCCTGATTCCCCCCGTTCCGCTGCCGCGGCGGCCGACGCCGGCCCTGCTGTCGGTACCGGCCCGGCTGGCGGCCGCCGTCGGCGCGACCGCGAAGATCCTCGACCGGACCAGGGTTGACGTGGTAGTCGGCTTCGGCGGCTACGTTTCCACGCCCGCTTACTTCGCTGCGCGGCGACGGCATGTGCCGATCATCGTGCACGAGGCGAACTCCAAGCCCGGCCTGGCCAATCGCATCGGCGCCCACCTGACCAGTCACGTTTGTACCGGCCAGCCCGGCGCCCGGCTAGCGCACGCCCGGTACATCGGCATCCCGATCCGGCGGGAGATCTCCACCTTGAACCGGCTCGCGCTGGCCGACAAGGCGCGCGCCCATTTCGGCCTCCAGCCCGACCTGCCTGTGCTGCTGGTCACTGGCGGCTCTCAGGGCGCGGCCTCGCTGAACCGGGCCGTGCTCGGCGCCGCTGCCGCGCTGCGCTCGGCCGGTGTCCAGGTGCTGCACGTCGTCGGGCCCAAGGCCGGCGAGGTGGACGTGCCGCCGGGCCGGGTGCCCTACATCGTGCTGCCCTACCTGGACCGGATGGACCTGGGGTATGCGGCGGCCGACTTCGCGCTCTGCCGGGCGGGGGCGATGACGTGCGCAGAGCTCACGGCTGTCGGGCTGCCTGCGGCCTACGTGCCACTGCCGCACGGCAACGGCGAGCAACGGCTGAATGCGGAGCCCATCGAGACGGCCGGCGGCGGACTGATCATCGACGACGCCGACCTGAGCCCGGACTGGATCAGTCACACACTGCTGCCGATCCTGGCCGACGGGACGCTGGTGGCGGCCATGTCGCAGGCGGCTGCGGCGACCGGGAACCGGAACGCCGACGCTGACCTGGCCGAACTTGTCCTGTCGGTCGCCTGGAAGCGGCCGGGCCGGCGCCGGAGGAGGTGACGCCGATGGGCCTGGTCGCCCCGGTTGACCCGGTGCCGGTCGCGGAGCTCGGCAAGGTTCATTTCACCGCGATCGGCGGCGTGGGCATGTCCGGCATCGCGCGGATCATGCTGTCTCGCGGCGTCACCGTGTCCGGCAGTGACGCGGTGGCCTCCGGCCTGCTCGATGAGCTCGCCGCGGCGGGCGCGCGCGTGTATGTCGGGCACGCGGCCGAGAATCTGGGTGACGCGGACACACTGGTCGTGTCGACTGCGATCAGGCCGGGCAACCCCGAGCTGCTGGAGGCCCAGCGACGCGGGATCCGGGTACTGCACCGAGCCGCGGCGCTGGCCAGCATCATGCTCGGGCACCAGGGCATCGCTGTGGCCGGCACGCACGGCAAGACCACTACCACCTCAATGATCACGACGGTGTTGCTGCACAGCGGCGCGCAGCCGTCGTACGTGATCGGCGGCATCCTGGCCGAAAGCGGCCTGGGCGCGGCGGAAGGCGCGGGCCCGGCCATGGTTGTGGAGGCGGACGAGAGCGACGGCTCATTCCTCATTCTGGCGCCGGCCGCAGCGGTGATCACCTCGGTGGAGGCTGATCACCTGGACAATTACGGCAGTCTCACGGAGATCGAGAATGCGTTCGGCGCCTTCGTCGGCAAGATCACCGACGGCGGGCTGCTGATTGCCTGCGCTGACGATCCCGCTGCGCGAGCCCTGACGCACCAGGTGGGGTCCGGCGTGACGGCGCTGACCTATGGCACCGCGCCGGACGCCTCCTACCAGGTGTCCGGGATCACCCAGCGCGGCATGCGCATGGCCCTGACCGTTAGTGGCGGCGCGGGCACGGCGCTGGCGGGCGCCGACCCGGTCCAGCTGGAGGTGGCGGTTCCCGGCCGGCATAACGCGCTGAACGCCGCGGCCGCGTTCGGGCTCACCGTCGAGCTGGGCGTGCCGGTGCGAGCGGCAGCGGCCGGGCTGGCGGCCTACCGCGGCGCGCGCCGCCGGATGGAGCTCAAGGGTGAGGCCGACGGGGTGCAGGTGATCGACAGCTACGCGCATCACCCGACCGAACTAGCCGCCGATCTCACTGCCGCGCGCAACGTCGCCAGCGGCGGCCGGGTGATCGCGATTTTCCAGCCGCACCTGTTCAGCCGGACGCGTTTCTTCGCCGCCGACTTCGGCGCGGCACTCGGCCAGGCCGATGAGGTGCTGGTGCTGGACATCTACGCGGCCAGGGAGGACCCCGAACCGGGCGTTACCGGCAGGCTGATCAGCGATGTCGTTCCCGGCGGCGCGATCTTCATTCCTGACCCGGCCGCGGTGGCGCCCACGGTGGCCAGCCTGGCCAAGCCCGGCGACCTGGTCCTGACCATGGGGGCCGGCGACGTCACGACGCTCGGGCCGCAGATTCTTGCCGCATTGCGCGAGCGGGCCGGTGACCGCTGATGAAACTGAGATGGCCGGCAACTGGCGGGCGACAATCGCGGCGCGGCGTTGGTCCCTGGCGCGCGGCGTTGTTCTGCGTGCTAACGCTGGCCGTCATCGGCGGTGCCGCCTGGGCATTATTCGGCTCCAGCCTGCTAGCGGTCCGGCATGTGGAGGTAACGGGCAACCGGCTGGTGCCGACCGCGCAGATCACGGCCGCAGCGCGGATCAGGCCGGGAACGCCGCTGGCGACGGTGAACACCGGCGCAGCGGCGCGACGGGTGGAAGGACTCGCACCTGTCCTGTCCGCACAGGTGAGCAGATCCTGGCCGGACACGATCGTGATCACGGTGACCGAGCGCACGCCCGAGCTGGCCGTCGCCAGGGTGGGCGGATACCAGCTGATCGACGGCGACGGCGTAATCGTGCGGTTTGCTGCGCGCAAGCCCGCAGGCATGCCAGTGCTGACGACACCCACGGCCGGGCTGCTCGGCAACAAGGCCGTACGAGCTGCGGTGCGGGTGCTGACGAGCTTGCCGCCGAAGCTTCGCTCGCTGGTGGTGTCGGTGTCGGCGCCAGCAGCCAGCGCGGTGACGCTACGGCTGGCCGGGGGCATCAGCGTCGCGTGGGGCGCGCCCGGGTACGCACGGCAGAAGGCGGCGGACGTGGCCGTCCTGCTGCACACGCATGCCCGCTATTTCGACGTCAGCGACCCGAATACGGTAGTGACCACGCGATGACCCGCGTTGTCCCGCCTTGCGGCCAGCCGGCCGCGACACGCCGGGCCGCGTTGGCGGGCAGTGGTTGACCTCGGGCAGCGTGCAACCCTACTGTCCCTATCAGTCGGCAGCTTGACATAACTCTAAATCTCAAGTTGAGGGTGAGAGTTTGACGAGCCGGAATCCGCTGGACCGGACGCGCTTGATGGGCTTGCGCTCGACGGCGCTGAACCTAGTGGCGCGGGGCCGATTGGTTCTGCGGGTGTCAAGGGCGGGAGTGGCCGTAGGCCGGGGCGGCCGGGTTTCTGGCAGCGGGGACCAGGCCGTGACGGCGACGTAGGTCCCCGCGACTCCGGGGGACATCGGGGGTGTCCGCCCGGTCGTGCGGACTTCAGACGAGCGGAAAGGGTTGCTCCTCGTGGCAGCACCGCAGAACTACCTGGCGGTCATCAAGGTCGTCGGTATCGGCGGGGGCGGCGTCAACGCCGTGAACCGGATGATCGAAGAGGGACTCAGGGGGGTTGAGTTCATCGCGATCAACACCGACGCCCAGGCACTGCTGATGAGCGACGCCGATGTCAAGCTGGACGTCGGGCGGGAACTCACCAGGGGCCTGGGGGCCGGCGCTAACCCAGACATCGGCTCCAAGGCAGCACAGGATCACCGAGAGGAAATCGAGGAAGTACTCAAGGGCGCCGACATGGTGTTCGTCACGGCCGGCGAGGGCGGCGGAACGGGCACTGGCGGCGCGCCGGTGGTGGCCGAGGTGGCACGCAACCTGGGCGCCCTGACGATCGGCGTGGTCACCAGGCCGTTCGGCTTTGAGGGCAAGCGGCGGGCAGCCCAGGCCGACTCCGGGATCGAGAAGCTGCGCAGCGAGGTCGACACTCTCATAGTGATCCCGAACGACCGGCTGCTGTCGATTTCCGACCGGCATGTCAGCGTGCTCGATGCGTTCAAGGCAGCCGACCAGGTGCTGCTGTCCGGAGTCCAGGGCATCACTGACCTGATCACCACGCCGGGCCTGATCAACCTGGACTTTGCCGACGTGAAGTCCGTCATGTCCGGCGCGGGCTCGGCTCTCATGGGCATCGGCACCGCCAGGGGCGACGACCGCGCAGTGGCGGCGGCCGAGATGGCGATCTCCAGCCCGCTGCTAGAGGCCAGCATCGACGGCGCGCACGGCGTGCTGCTATCTATCCAGGGCGGCTCGGACCTTGGTCTCTTCGAGATCAACGAGGCCGCGCAGCTGGTGGCCAACTCGGCGGCGCCCGATGCGAATATCATCTTCGGCGCGGTGATCGACGACGCCCTCGGGGATGAGGTGCGAGTCACCGTCATAGCTGCGGGCTTCGACGAGCCACAGGCGGGCCGGGCCAGGCCGCGGACCACCTCGTACCCTGGCACGATCCCGATGGCCGAATCGCCAGGGCAATCGGAGTGGCGCCCGTTCCAGCCAGGCGATGGCAAGGCCGCGGCGATTCCGGGCAGCCTTGTTAGCGCGGGCCAGCCGGGCGGACCGACGGCCGGGGGCCGGGCCGCGAGCGGGAACGGGAGCGACAGCAACGGCGACTTCGGCGCGGCCGGCGGCCCTCCGGCCGTCGCGGGGGCTGGCGCACCAGGTTCTGCGGCCGGCAACGCCGCCCCGGCCAGCGCGGCGGGAGCGGGCGGCCAGGAAGCCGCGCGCATCGATTCCGTGCCCTCGCCCAGGGCGGGTCGGCCGGAGGCGATCTCCGGCTCGGGCAAGGATGGTCCGGCCAAGCCGGTCGGCCGCCCGGTCGACCCCACCGGGACGAGACGCAAGTCGGTCGTGTTCGAGGAGGACGACGAGCTCGACGTGCCCGACTTCCTTAAGTGAACGGCCGGACTCGGGGCAGCACGGGGCCTGCGGGCAGCACGGGGCCGACGGGCCATGCGGCTCCCCCCGTTGTGCGGACGGATTGCCTCGGGGCCGGGATCGGGGCGGCATTCTCCAGCCGGGCTGGGGGCGTCAGCGGGCCCCCGTACGATTCGCTGAACCTGGGGCTCGGTGTCGGCGACGACCCGGCTGCTGTCGCCGCGAACCGGGCCGGCCTGGCCGAAGCGTGTGGCCTGCGCGCGTCCGACCTGGCCTGGATGCACCAGGTGCACGGCAGGCAGGTCCGCTATGTCGGGGCCGGGTCAACGGGGCCAGCCGAGCCGGCCGACGCAATCTTCACCGACGTGCCAGGGCTGGCCCTGTGCGTGCTGGCTGCCGACTGCGTGCCGGTGCTGCTGGCGGATCCGGTCGCGCGGCTTGTCGGGGTCGCGCACGCGGGTCGCGAGGGATTGGCAGCCGGAGTAGTGCCGGCGCTCCTGGAGGCCATGACCGCTGCGGGGGCCAGCCCGGTCCGGATGCGGGCGGTGACCGGCCCGGCCATCTGCGGTGGCTGTTACGAGGTACCGGAGGAGATGCAGGCCAAGGTGGCGGCGGCCGTCCCAGCCGTTGCCTGCCGCACTACCGCTGGGACAGCAGGCCTGGACATCGCGGCCGGCGCCCGGGCCCAGCTGGCGGCGGCTGGCCTCGGCTGGATCGGTGCCGATGGCCGGTGCACGAAGGAGTCGTCCGAGCTGTTCTCCTACCGGCGTTGCGGGACGACGGGCCGGCTGGCGGGCCTTACCTGGCTGCGGCAATGATTGCGCGGTCAATGATCAAGGCAGCATGACCACGGGCATGGGCGCCGTCGATAGCGGCAACAGACGGTCAGCCGAACTCCAGGCCAACCTTGCCGCAGTCCGCGCCACGATGGCTGCGGCCTGCGAGGCAGCAGGACGGCGGCCCGACGAACTGACACTGATCGCAGTCACGAAGACGTTCCCCGTCTCAGATGTCATCTTGCTCAGCCGCCTGGGCATCATCGATATCGGCGAGAACAAGGACCAGGAAGCGGCGCCCAAGGCCGCTGCATGCGCGTCGGCCGGAGTCACGGTTCGCTGGCATTTCATCGGGCAGTTGCAGGTGAACAAGGCCGCGAGCGTCGTCGGGTACGCCGACATGGTGCACTCCGTGGACCGGATCAGGCTGGTCGAGGCGCTTGGCCGGCGGGCCAGGCAGGCTGACCGCCTCGTCCGCTGCCTGGTTCAGGTGAGCCTGGACGACCCTGGGCCCGGCAGGCCGCCCGCCGGATCGAATGCCGGGGACACCGGCGCCGGCCGCGGGGGAGCGGAGCCTGCCCAGGTCAGCCGGATTGCCGCAGCAATCGCGGCGGAACAAGGGCTGGCATTGGCCGGAGTCATGGCGGTCGCCCCGCTTGGCCAGCCGGCCCGGCCGGCCTACGCCCGGCTGCGCGAAATTGCCGAGACAGTGCAATCTGCGCATCCGGACGCTCGGGTGATTTCGGCGGGCATGAGCGGAGACCTGGCCGAGGCAATCGCAGAAGGTGCGACACACGTACGAGTCGGTACGGCGTTGCTCGGAGGCCGGCGAGCCTTCGTCAGGTAATGTCCGACGCGTGGCACCTGGCCAGCGAATCGGCGCTGGGCTGGGCGGCCTGGCGTGCACGACGGAGGACAGAAGATGGCCAGCGCGATGCGCAAGATGGCGGTCTATCTCGGCCTGGTAGAGGACGACCACCGCTTCGAGGATCAGTACCAGGACGAGTACGGCGACGAGTACGACGAATACGGTGCCGAGCTCGTGCAAGAGGATGACCGGCTGGACGCGCACCTGGCCGACGGTCCGGCGGGCGGGCGTTCCGTCGATCGACGTGCCACTGGTCAGGTCCAGACGACCGATTTGGCCAGGATCACGACCTTGCATCCTCGCACGTACAATGAGGCACGTACGATCGGAGAGCACTTCCGTGAGGGCACTCCGGTGATCATGAATCTCACGGAGATGGTCGACAGTGACGCCAAGCGCCTGGTCGATTTCTCCGCGGGACTGATCTTCGGATTGCGCGGGAGCATCGAGCGCGTAACGAACAAGGTGTTCCTGCTCTCCCCGGCCAATGTCGAAGTGGCGGCCGAGGACAAGGCCCGGATCGCGGAGCGAGGCTTCTTCAACCAAAGCTGACGGCAGCCCCGCGGGGCCCGCCGCCAGGGCAGGCCTCGTTTGCCTGCGGGGAGTGAAAGCGGGCAGTTACGTGCACATTTTTCGGGACGTGGCGTTTTATGCGCTGTCGGTCTACCTTGTGCTGCTCATTGGCCGCATGATTTTCAGCTGGATCCAGGTCTACGCCCGAACCTGGACTCCGACAGGCGTCGTTCTTGTGCTAGCTGAGGGCGTTTACTCCGCCACAGACCCACCACTGAGATTCCTAAGGCGCTACATTCCCACGGTCAGGCTCGGTAGTGTGGCTCTTGACCTCAGCTTCATGCTGCTGTTCCTGGTGGTCTACGTGCTCTGGACAGTCGCCAGGTGAGGGTAAGGTCGTCGGGTAGCGTCCAAATAGGACAAAGCTCCAGGGAGAAGAGATGCCACTGACGCCCGCGGATGTGCGGAACAAGCAGTTCAGCACGACCAGGCTCAGGCCGGGCTACGACGAAGAGGAAGTAGATGCCTTCCTCGACGAGGTCGAAGCAGCGCTTGACGAGCTCATCCAGGAGAACGAAGAGCTCAAGGCGAAGCTGACTGAGGCGCTGCGCGGCAGGCCCCCGGTCTCGCTAAGCCCGCAGGCCGAGGTCCCGGACATGATGATGCCCGAGCCCATTCGCCACGAGCCTGAGCGCCGGCCGGAGCCGGTGATGATGGCGCCGGCGCGGCCCGCCGAAGACAACATGGACACCGCCGCCCGGGTGCTGGCGCTGGCGCAGCAGACCGCCGACCAGGCGATCGCCGACGCCCGCCGCGAGGCCGACGAGACGCTTGGCCGCGCTCGCCGTGAGGCCGATGACATCCTCACCAAGGCCCGCCGGCAGGCCGAGCAGGTCACTAGCGACGCCCGGGCCAGGGCTGAGAGCCTTGAGCGGGACGCCCAGGAGCGTCACCGCCAGGCGATGGGCTCGCTCGTCCAGTCCCGCGAGGAGCTGGAGCGCCGCGTAGACGACCTGCGGGCGTTCGAGCGCGAGTACCGCAGCAGGCTGAAGGCGTACCTGGAAGGCCAGCTCCGCGACCTTGAGGCGGGCGCAGCCGACAGCGGCGTGTTCCCTGCCGTCGGCACCGGGCCGCAGTCGGCCGTCGGCGTCGGCATGGGCCGCATGGACATGCGGAACGGCAGCCAGTCCGGCAGTTACCAGGCGATTCCCGAGCCGGTAGCGCACAATGGCGGCTTCCACCCATCGGACGCCGGACAGCACGACCGTCGCTAGCCCGATCGGGTGGCTGGCTGCGCTCACGATTAACGGAGCCCGCAGGTGATCCGGTTCGGCGCAATTGTTTCGGTCGTCGCGGTCGCAATCGGCCTGCTCGTCGCGGGTGCTGTGGCCGGCAAGCTCGCCTTGGTCTACATCTCGATCGGGGTGGCCGGGCTCGCGCTGGTCATGCTGATCGCTGGCGTGGCCATCTGGCGGGACGAGGTATTCGGCCCGGCGCCCGCGCGCGACTCCGCGCTGGCGGCAGCTGGGGTGGCGCGAGCTGCGTCAGCCGGAGCCGTGCCCGCGACTGCTGGCGCCGCAGTGTCGGCTCCGGCGGGTTCTACAGACACAGGGTCAGCCGTGGCGGGCGCGGTAGCGCACGCCACGGCTGATCTGGGCGCGCCCGAGCGAGTGGCGGCCGAGCGCTCGGGGCGTAGCTCAGCGAAGGTGCCGGAGCCTGCTAAGGCGGCGGCGACGGTTCAGGCGGCCGCGCCTACCGCGACGCAGCCGGTTCAGCCGCTGCCACCCGCGGAGCGGCGCACGGTCGGGCCGCCCGCCGAGCCGGGACTGCAGTCTTCCAAGCCAGCCGCGCCACCAGCCCGCCCAGCAGCGGGGGTTCCGGCCGCTGCGGATACATCGCGGCTGACCGGCCCCACTGAATCGCCCACGGGAACAGCGCCACCTGCAAAGACAGCGCCACCTGCAAAGACAGCGCCACCTGCAAAGACAGCGCCACCTGCAAAGACAGCGCCACCTGCAAAGACAGCGTCAGGCACATCACCTGAGCAGGGCGAAAGTGTGTGGACCAGCGCCAGCAAGCGGTCCGGGGCGCCATCGGTGCGGGCCGCTAGCGGCGCCGACAGCGCCCCCACAGGAGCGAGTTTGCTGACCGGCTCTGGTGCGGGCCGCGGGGCGGGTTCAGCGGCTGCGGAAGATTCAGCCACCGAAAGGCGTGCTGCGGCCGGGACGAACTCCCCGAGCGCGTCCGGCTCGCCGCCGCTGGCGGGTGCTGCCGCCCCGACACCTCCGGCTCAGGCCAGCTCGAAGTCGCCTGGACCCGCCGCCGCGAGCAGCGGCAGCGGTTCGGCCACTCCGACGCCATCCGCTGGCGAACCGTCGCTCAGTGACAGCGGGTCAGGTGCCGCTGGCACAAGTCAGGCCACGGCAGTCCCAGCGGCGTCGGCCGGTACTGTCCGCGTCCTGGTTGTGCCGGGAATCGCCAGGTATCACAACGCGGACTGCATTCTCATCCGGTTCCTGGGCGACGAAGATCTCGAAACCATGTCTCGGCAGGAGGCCGAGGCCGCAGACTGCGTGCCGTGCCGAGCCTGCAAACCGGACAAGGCGCTAGCGCAAAGCTAGAACAGGGCCGCCACGTCCGCCTCTCAGTCGCGCAGCAGGCGACATTCTGTGATTAGTGCGTCATATAGCCGATAAGCGCTCTATGGGCCGCAGCCAGAATGTCAGGTTCAGCTCGAGACTCTCATGCCGGTGCGCCGCGGCCTCGGCTTCAACTGTCAGGTCGGCTGGCGGCCCAGCGTCCGCAGCCGGTCCAGCGTCTGCCGTCGTTTCGGGGTCGTCCTGCGCTACGGGATCGATCTGGCCCGGTCTGGCCGTCGGAAGACTGCCGCGGTCCGAAGTCCGTAGCGAGCACTTCGGCACTGATCAGCGCATGATGCTCGGTCACGGCCGCAGCGAGTTCGGGGTCGGCAGTGGACCACCGCAGCGCGATGCGGTCGGTGATGTTCAGGCCGTCTGCCTTGCGAGCGTCCTGGACAAGGCGCACGAACTCGCGGGCCAGACCTTCCCGGCGCAGTTCCGGCGTGATCATCAACTCGAGCGCCACTGTCTCGCCGCCGTCGCTGGCAACTTCCCAGCCGGAAACCGGCGTCTTGGTCAGGATGACGTCGTCGGGGCCGATGGCGATGGTCTCGCCGCCCACTTGCAGTTGGGCCCGGCCTGCCGCGCGGATCTGGCCCGCCAGTACGGCTGGATCGGCTGCGGCGATCGCGGCTGCCACCGGCTGAGTCGCATTTCCGAAACGTCGGCCGAGCACCCGGAAGTTGGCCTTCGCCGAATGGCGCACGAGTTCGCCGCCGGATCCTTCGAGCGGCTCGAGCAGCCGGACGTTGAGCTCGTCAGCAACCTGAGCCCGCAGCTCCCCGCTGAGCTCAGCGAAACCAGGTGCCGCGATCAGCGCGCGGGGGAGCGGCTGGCGGACCTTCACCACTGCCGTCGCCCTGGCTGACCTGCCGAGCTCGACCAAACGCCGCACCAGCGCCATCTGCTCGGCCAGACCGTCATCGATCAGGGATTCCGCCTCAACTGGCCACACAGCCAGGTGCACCGAGGAAGGCTCCCCGTCGCTGCGGAACACGTTCCAGACATAATCGGTTATAAACGGTGTTATAGGTGCCATGAGCCGCGTAAGGGTGTCGAGCGCCTGCGCTAGCGTGGCGACGGCGGCCGCACTGTCCTGGGTGGCCGGACCGCCGGTGAACCTGCGCCTCGACCGGCGCACGTACCAGTTGGACACGTCATCGATGAATCCGGCGATCAGCCGTCCGGCCGCCGCGGTGTCGTATGCCTCGAAAGCGGCCGTCACGTCCCGCACGAGCGCATTCAGCTCGCTCAGCAGCCAGCGGTCCAGTACTGGCCTGGCCGTCGGCGCCACGGCCTCGGCCGACCCCGCCCCCTCGCCGTCAGCGGTCACGCCGCCATAGAGCATCAAGAACGACGCCGTATTCCAGTAGGTGAGCAGCACCTTCCGGACGATGTCAGCCAGCATCTCACGGCTGACTTTCCTGGTCGCCCACGGCGACCCGGAGACCGCGCAGAACCAGCGCACCGCGTCGGCGCCGTGCGCCTCCATGAGCTGCATGGGCTCGATCACGTTGCCGAGATGCTTGCTCATCTTCCGGCCGCGCTCGTCCGCGAGCAGGCCCATGCAGGCCACGTTCTGGTACGCCGACCGGCCGAACACCAGCGTGCCAACCGCCATCAGCGAATAGAACCAGCCGCGGGTCTGGTCGATCGCCTCGCAGATGAATTGCGCCGGATAGCTGCGCTCGAACTCCTCGTTGTTGCGCCACGGCGCGCCGAACTGGGCAAATGGCATCGCGCCCGAGTCGTACCAGACATCGATGACCTCGGGTACCCGGCGTGCGGGCGCTCCGCAGTCCGGGCAGGCGATCAGCACGTCGTCGACGAACGGCCGGTGCGGGTCGATACCGGTGACGTCCCTTCCCGCCAGCCGCGAAAGCTCGGCTAGCGAGCCCACGCACGTGGCGTGCTCGGACGGGCACAGCCAGATCGGCAGCGGCGTGCCCCAGTAACGGGTCCGCGACAGCGCCCAGTCGACGTTGTTACGCAGCCAGTCGCCGTACCGGCCGTGCTTGATCGTTGGCGGCTGCCAGTTCGTGGCCTCGTTCTGCGCCAGCAATTCGCCGGCAATCCGCGTGGTGGCGATGAACCAGGACGGCAGCGCGTAGTACAGCAGGGGCGTCCCGCACCGCCAGCAGTGCGGGTAGCTGTGCTCATGCACCTGCGAGCTGAACAACAGGCCGCGGTCGGCCAGGTTCGCGATCAAGGGCTCGTCCGCCGCTTTGAAGAACATCCCGCCGACCAGCGGGATGTGCTCAACAAACCGGCCGTCCGGCATGACAGGGTTCACTACGGGCAGCCCGTGCGCCCGGCCCGCGGCCATGTCGTCGGCGCCGAACGCGGGCGCCAGATGCACCAGGCCGGTCCCGTCCCCGGTAGTAACGAAGGTCGCGGTGACGACTCGGTGCGCGTCCGGCACGTCGATCAGGCTGAACGGCGGCTGGTAGGTGGCACCAGCGAGCTGCGCGCCGGTCAGCCGCTCGGTGATATGCCAGCCGTCACCGAGGACTCTCGCGAACAGTTCATCGGCAACCACTACCCGGTCGCCAGCGCCGGACCGGCGGGCGATGGCGTAGATCTCGTCCGGATGGACCGCCACGGCCGTGTTCGAGACCAGCGTCCAGGGCGTCGTGGTCCAAACCAGCAGATCGGCCCCCGCGAGCGCAGGCGGCGCGCCGGCGGGCAGCGTGCGCAGCGGGAACCTGACAATTACCGACGGGTCGGCCACCGTCTGGTAAACGTCCGGTTGTCCCATCTCGTGATCCGATAGCGGCGTGCCGCAACGCGGACAGTACGGACTAAGACGAAAATCCCTGACCAGTAGCCCTTTCGCAAAGATTTCCTTCAGCGACCACCAGACGGACTCGACATAGCTGGCATCCATGGTGCGGTAGGCCTGGGACAGGTCAATCCAGTAACCCATCCGCTCGGTGAACTCGGCGAACGCGTCCACGTGCCGCAGCACCGACTCACGGCAGCGGGCATTGAACGCTGCTATTCCATATGCCTCAATATCGTGCTTTCCGCCAAGTCCGAGTTCTTTCTCGACCGCGACCTCGACCGGCAGCCCGTGGCAGTCCCACCCGGCCCGCCTGGGCACGTGATAGCCCTGCATCGTCCGGAACCGGGGAAAGGCATCCTTGAGCACCCGGGCCTCGATGTGATGAACGCCCGGCATGCCGTTCGCTGTAGGCGGACCCTCGTAGAAGTTCCACCGCGGGCCGCCCTCCGTCTGCTCAAGCGACCGCTCGAACACCCGGTCCTCGCGCCACCATCGAAGCACCGCGCGCTCCAGCGCAGGCAGGTCGGGGCTGGCAGGAAATGGCCTGGTCGCAGGCGGTACGCGGGGGCTGGCGGGCGGCGCGGAGATCGCCGAGATCGCGGGAAACTGACGCGGCATTGTGGCGACCAGGATAGCCGACAAGGCCCTGGCCGGCCGGAGGGCGCCGGCCAGGCAGCATCGGTCCACTGCCCCAGCGGCCGCAAATTGGACGGTTGGCGGAGTGTCGCAGCCGGGTATGTTTGCGGATTGCGCCAGTCACCACTTATCCTCCGGTGACTGTTTGCATTCATGGTCCATGCCCAGTGCCCTGAGGGAGGCGGAAAATGACCGCTACCGCGCATTCCGGCGCTGCCACTCTTCCGGTGCGCCCTGGCGAACGGCGCTGGACCGAGGCCGAAGTCGCAGAGGTACGCGACCAGCTTGCTGCCGAGGCGGACGCACTGCGCGCCGATATCGTCCGAGCCGAGTCCGACATCGCGAGCCGGCTCGGCGACGCTGTCGGCGACGCTGGTGACGACCAAGCCGATGTCGGCGCGAAGACATTCGAGCGTGAGCATGAGCTCGCGCTGACCCACAACGCACGGGAGCTGCTGGCGCAGAATGAACGCGCGATCGCCAGGATCGAGGCGGGTACTTATGGTACGTGCGAGTCCTGCGGCGAGGCCATCGGCAAGGCAAGGCTCCAGGCGTTCCCCCGGGCGACCCTGTGCGTGACGTGCAAGCAGCGCGAGGAACGCCGCTGAGCGGGCCGGCGGCAGCCGGCCATACTGGGGAGCCCGGCGGCGGGAGCGGTCAGCGCGGCGAGCAGCTCACCGAGCCGGGCGGTCCGGCCGGGCCGACCGGCCTTGAGGTCGGCAGGCCGCGCCGTCGCGTCGCTACGCTCGTCTCGGTTGCCGCGTTCGTCCTGGCGCTCGACATCGCCAGCAAGGTGACCGTGGTCGCGACGCTGTCGAACCGTGCTCCGATTCGACTGCTCGGCGGCTTCCTGACCTTGCGGGTGGACCGCAATCCGGGTGCGGCTTTCAGCCTGGGCACTTCAATGACCGTGGTCTTCTCCGCAATCGCGATCTCCGTCATCGTCGTGATCCTGCGCACCTCCAGGCGCATCCGCAGCCTGCCATGGGCGATCACGCTTGGGTTGTTGCTGGGCGGTGCCACCGGTAATCTCGCTGACCGGATCTTTCGCTATCCGGGAGTGTTCCGCGGTTATGTAGTGGACTGGATCCAGGTGCCGCACTGGCCGGTCTTCAACCTGGCGGACTCGGCGATCGTGTGCGGCGGCATCCTGGCAGTCCTGCTGTCGGCCCGTGGCATCCGGCTGGACGGTCTGCGCGAGCAGAAATGACCTCGCCGGGTGCCCGTCGCGTGGCGGTGCCGGACGGGCTGGACGGAGAACGCCTGGATTCGGCCCTGGCCAGGATGTTCGGTCTCTCCCGGGCCCAGGCCGCAGATTTGATAGGGAACGGGGACGTCCTTGTGGACGGTCATCCGGCGGCTAAATCCGACCGGGTGCCAGCCGGGCAGTGGCTTGAGGTCATCCTGCCCCCGCCGCCCGTGCCGCTGTCAGTGAGTCCCCAGCCGGTGCCCGGGCTGAGGGTGCTTTACGAGGATGCCGACATTATCGTCGTGGATAAGCCGCTGGGTGTGGCGGCCCATCCGACGCCTGGCTGGACCGGGCCGACAGTCCTGCAAGGGCTGCTTGGGGCGGGCCACACGGTGGCCACCAGCGGGGCCGCGGAACGCCAGGGCATCGTGCACCGGCTCGATGCCGGAACGACGGGCGTCATGGTGGTGGCGAAAAGCGAGTCCGCCTACAGCGCGCTGAAACAGGCGTTCCGGGACCGCGCCGTCGAGAAGCGCTATCACGCGCTTGTGCAGGGCCATCCCGATCCGCTCCGCGGCACGATCGACGCGCCGATCGCGCGCCATCCGTCCGGCGACGGCAGGTTCGCGGTGGTTGCCGACGGCAGGCCCTCGGTGAGCCACTATGACACGCTGGAGGCGTTCCGGGCAGCGAGCCTTGTCGAGGTCCGCCTGGAGACTGGCCGGACGCACCAGATCAGGGTGCATATGGCCGCGATCAGGCACCCGTGTGTCGGTGACCGGCTCTATGGCGCCGACCCGGTGCTGGCAAAGCGCCTCGGCCTGAACAGGCAATGGCTGCATGCGGTCAGCCTGAGCTTCGAGCACCCGGCCGATGGACGCAAGGTTGAGTTCACCAGCTCCTATCCGGCCGACCTGGCTGCTGCCCTGGACATGTTGCAGGCCGAGGCCTGACGGCCCCGGCCTGCAACATGTCACTGCTACCGCACAGTGATTTCACTGCAGCAGTCGTTGCTCGCTACGTGTGCTTCTTGACGGGGCGCACGTAGTTCTTGAAGTGCTGCTCGTAAGTGCTGGAACTCATCGGCTGGCCCGTGATCGGGTTGATGTAGAGGGGCCTGAAGTTGGGTGAGCCGAAGTTGAACATGGACAGGATGGAGCCGGCGGCGGTGTCTGTTGCTCCGTTGCCCATGGCCGGCAGGTCCCAGTTGTACTCGATGAACTTCACTATCGAGCTCTGGTCGATGAGGGTGTGGTCGACGAAGTTCGACTTCGCATACGGCGAGATGACCAGGAACGGCAGCCGGGGCCCGAGGCCGCACTTGCCCTGCTCGGGCTGGTTGGCCGAGTTCACCGGCACCTGGCTGATGCTGTTGCCGCACATCCCGGTTCCGCTCAGCGCGTCCAGCGAGGTCTGCGACTGGGTGATGACCGGGGCCAGCACGTGGTCATACCAGCCGTCGGAGTCGTCCCAGGTGATGACGATCGCGGTCGACTTCCAGGTCGGCAGCGACTCAAGCTCGTTGATGGTGTCGGCGAGCCAGGTCTGCTCGTCCAGCGGGTCGGAGTAGCCCGCGTGGCCGTCCTGGTACTTCGGCGCCTTCAGGTAGGAGACTGCTGGCAGGTTGCCAGCCTTGGCGGCGGCGAAGAAGTTGGCGATGTCGTACTGGTGGTTGGCCCGGTCCGTCTTGCCGACCATCGCCACCGACGTCGGCGGCAGGTGCATGGGGTTGGCGGTGGATGCGTAGTACTCGAACGGCTCGTGGTGCGGGCTGTAGTCGTCGACTGTCGCGCCGCCCACGTTCTCGTGGGTCTCCGAGCAGATCTGGGCCGTGGTGGGGGGCTTTCCGTGACCCGGCACGTAACCGTTGTCAAAGCCGCCCTGGAACCATCCCCAGGGGTCCTTCGCGTGAGTCAGCTCCACGCCGATGTTGTTGCCGCCCATCGTGATGGTGCCGGCCGCGGTGCCGCCGTCACCGCCGTCCGAGCCCGGCACGTACGAGCAGATGTCGTAGGTCGGGTCGGCGTCACTGTAGGTGGTGCCTGGGCCTGGCCTGGGGCGAGCCCGCGGTGATGTTGGAGTCGACCGGGGTGGTCGTGTCGAGCCCCGGCGGGTTCGGGCACGGGTTGTCGTTAATCGTCGCCGAGGCCGGGCCGCAGATGGAGCCATAGGTCTGGGCGGCGGTGACGTTGAGCGCTCCGGGGGTCGACGGCCCGTAGGTGGTGCCGTAGGCGTTGTCGCTCATCGCGAAGTGCTGCGCGTAGTTCCACAGCCCGGTGACCGTGTTGCCGTCGTAGTAGCTCATGACGGCTGAGTCCGATGCAGTGCCCGCGGGTGGCGTCTCGGGAGTGCCTGGCGGGTAGTCGAACCCGGTCAGGCACTGCGCCACCGTCAGGTTGCTGCCGGTGTTCGCCGGGTAGGCGTCCTCGAGGCCGTGGTCGGCGGCGAGCTGCTCGGCCGTGTAATCGTGGTCCTGGTCGCAGGTCAGTGGCTGGCTGGGGCCAAGCCGGACCGGATTGGCGGTCGCGCCATTGGGATTGTTGCTCAGCAGCGGCCCGGCCGGCAGGTCTGCGGCCCGGACGGCGTGCCCACCGAGGTGGTCTGGTTGTACAGGCCGTTGATCTGTCGGCGTGCCGTTCTTGGCCGTGAAGCCGTACTCGCCGGGATTATTCTGTGCGTAGGGGTAAGTCCCGAAGTAATGGTCGAAGGACACATTCTCGTCGAAGATCACGACGAGGTGCTTGATCGGTGTCCTCGTCGTGCTCCCGCCCGTCCACTGGGGGTGGGCGGTGGCTCCGCTGGCGATGGCGCCGGTCACGCCGAACGCCATTGCCGCGAGAAGTCCGCCGGCGGCGGCGGCGATCGTGATCGCCCTTACTGGTCGTTGCATTCGTGCTTCCTCTCGGTAGCAGATCCGGCTCTGCCCCGCCCGCTCTCGTCTTGCGAGGCCATTTCAGCAGGCCGCGCGGTTGAGCGTAGAGCGCCCAGAGGAGAAAGTGATTATGGTGAGGAATCCATTCAAGTAATACTTGGCAAGCCATTGGTGAATAGAAAGTGACGCGACGGTGCGCGCCAACCCGGTGGCCGATGGCCGCGGCCGGGCAATGGGCTGACGCCGCCTCCAGCCGCCGCGGCCCGCCGGGATGGTGCGTGTCGCAGGCCTAGGCTGTCGGCAGGCGGCGGTAGTGTCAGCAGACACCCAAGTGTGCCCTCGCCTCGCAGGCCGGCTGTTAGCCCCGCCGCCCGTGCAGGCTCGTGGCAGCATGCCTGAAGGAGGCGGACTTCATGGCGGCAGGCCAGGCAGGCGGCGCATCCGGACGCTCGTTCGTACACTTGCACGTCCACTCTGAGTACTCGATGCTGGACGGTGCCGCCCGGCTAACGGAGATGTTCGCCGAGTGCGAGCGCGGCGGCATGCCAGCCATCGCGATCACCGACCACGGCAACGTCTACGGCGCCTACGACTTCTGGTCGAAGGGGCAGGCTGCGGGCATCAAGCCGATCATTGGCATCGAGGCTTACGTCGCGCCCGAGCACCGCGGTCACAAGCAGCCGGTCCGGTGGGGCACCCCGGCCCAGAAGGACGATGACGTCTCCGGGGGCGGTGCCTACACGCACATGACGCTGCTGGCCGAGAGCACCGAGGGCATGCACAACCTGTTCAAGCTGTCCTCGCTAGCCTCGCTGGAGGGATACTTCCGCAAGCCCCGGATGGACCG
Source organism: uncultured Actinomycetota bacterium (assembly GCA_963711055.1). Classification (GTDB taxonomy): domain Bacteria; phylum Actinomycetota; class Actinomycetes; order Streptosporangiales; family Streptosporangiaceae; genus JAJYUU01. Next base: position 87,284 of record CAVQCR010000031.1, read on the forward strand.
CGAGCTGCTGTCCCGGTACGCCACGGGCATCATCGCCACCACCGGCTGCGTCAGCGGTGAGGTCCAGACGAGGATCCGGCTCGGCCAGTACGACCAGGCACTGGCAGCGGCCGCCGACTACCGGGACATCTTCGGGCCGGACAACTTCTACGTCGAGCTGATGCAGCACGACCTGGACATCGAGCGCCGGGGAGCAGACGGGCTGCGCCGGATCGCGACCGACCTCGGCCTGCCCTACCTGGTCACCAACGACTCGCATTACACCCGCGAGGGCGATGCGGCCGCGCACGAGGTGCTGCTGTGCGTGCAGACCGGCACCAACATGGCCGACCCGAACCGGTTCCGGCTCGAGGGCAACGGCTACTTCCTCAAGACCCCGCAGCAGATGCGGATGCTGCGTGGCGACGAGGACTGGCAGTCCGGCTGCGACAACACTCTGCTGATCGCCGAGCGCACCGAGGCCACCTTCACCAAGTCCAACCTGATGCCCGTGTTCCCGCTGCCCGACGGCGAGACCGAGGAAAGCTGGCTACGCAAGGAAGTCTTCCGCGGCATGGAGTGGCGCTACCCGGACGGCTACGACGAGCGCCGCCGCCAGCAGGCCGAGTACGAGATCGGCGTCATCGAGACGATGGGGTTCTGCTCGTACTTCCTGGTCGTGGCGGACTTCATCATGTGGGCGAAGCGCAACGGGATCCGGGTCGGGCCGGGACGCGGATCGGGTGCCGGGTCGATCGTCGCCTACTCGCTTGGCATCACCGACCTGGAGCCGATCAGCCACGGCCTGGTCTTCGAGCGGTTCCTGAATCCCGAGCGCGTGTCGATGCCGGACTTCGACATCGATTTCGACGAGCGGCGGCGCGGCGACGTCATCCGGTACGTCACCGAGAAGTACGGCGATGACCGGGTGGCGCAGATCATCACCTACGGCACGATCAAGGCCAAGGCTGCCGTGAAGGACTCGGCCCGGGTGCTCGGCTTCCCGTACGCACTCGGCGACCGCATCACGAAGGCATTCCCGCCCGCGGTGATGGGCAAGGACATTCCGCTGTCCGGCATCTTCGACACCGACCACCCGCGGTACGGCGAGGCCGGGGAGCTGCGCGCGCTGTACGAGGCCGAGGCCGAGGTCCGGCAGGTCATCGACACTGCCCGCGGCCTGGAGGGCCTGATCCGCCAGCCCGGCGTGCACGCCGCCGGCGTGATCATGAGCAAGGAGCCGCTGCTTGACCACATCCCGGTCTGGAAACGCGAAGCTGACGGCGCGATCATCACCCAGTTCGACTACCCAGCCTGCGAAGATCTCGGCCTGCTCAAGATGGACTTCCTCGGGCTGCGCAACCTGACCGTGCTCGAGGATGCCGTGGCCGGGATCAGGGCCAACCGCAGCATTGACGTTGACCTGGACAGCCTGCCATTCGACGACAAGCCGACCTACGAGCTGCTGGCCCGCGGGGATACGCTCGGCGTGTTCCAGCTCGACGGCGGGCCGATGCGGGCGCTGTTGCGAGCCATGCGCGCCGACAAGTTCGGCGATATCTCGGCGGTCATCGCGCTGTATCGGCCGGGTCCGATGGCCAGTGCGCCGGTCTATGCCGACCGCAAGACCGGCCGCGCCCCGGTCACCCCGATCCATCCTGAGCTCGCCGAGCCACTGAACGACATCCTCGGCGAGAGCTACGGCCTGCTGGTCTACCAGGAGGACGTGATGTTTGCCGCGCAGAAGCTGGCTGGCTACTCAGCTGGCAGCGCGGACCTGCTACGGCGGGCCATGGGCAAGAAGAAGAAGGAGATCCTGGACAAGGAGTACGAGCCGTTCGCGGCCGGCATGAAGGCGAACGGCTACTCCGACGGTGCCATCAAGACCATCTGGGACGTGATGGTCCCGTTCTCTGGGTACGCGTTCAACAAGGCGCACGCCGCCGGGTACGCACTGATCTCCTACTGGACCGCCTACCTCAAGGCCAACTTCCCGGCCGAGTACATGGCCGGCCTGCTGACATCGGTGGCGGGCGACAAGGACAAATCCGCCCTGTACCTGAACGAGTGCAGGCGCATGGGCATCAAGGTGCTGCCGCCGGACGTGAATGCCTCCACCGGGATGTTCACCCCGGTCGGCACCGACATCAGGTTCGGCCTGGCCGCGGTCCGCAACGTCGGCACTGCCGTGGTGGACTCGATCGTCGCGGCCAGGACGGCCAAGGGGGCTTTCACCAGCTTCTCCGACTTCCTCCGCAAGGTTCCGGTCAACGTGTGCAACAAGCGGGTGATCGAGTCGCTGGTCAAGGCGGGCGCCTTCGACTCCTTCGGGCACCCCAGGCGAGGGCTGCTGCTCATCCATGAGCAAGCCGTTGACGCCATCATCGACGTCAAGCGCAACGAGGCCATCGGCCAGGACTCGCTGTTCGGCGACGACACTCAGGCCGACGTGACCTTTGACGTGCCGATTCCGGACGGTGAGTGGGAGAAGTCGACGCTGCTGGGCTTCGAACGGGAGATGCTCGGGCTGTATGTATCAGATCACCCGCTGCTCGGCGTGGAGCACGTGCTTGCGGCCGCCACTGACTGCTCCCTGGCTCAGCTGGTCGGGTCGGCCGAGGACGATACGGACCGGGGCGGGCGCGCGGACGCCCAGGTCGTGACCGTTGGCGGGATCCTGTCGGGGGTGCAGCGCAAGATCACCAGGCAGGGGAACACCTGGGCAACCGCCATCCTGGAGGACCTTGAGGGCGCGATCGAGGTGCTGTTCTTCCCTGCCACCTACGCTCAGTGCCTGACCCAGGTCATCGACGACGCGATCGTAGTGGTGCGCGGACGGCTCGACCGGCGCGAGGAAGTGCCGAAACTCGTCGCGATGGAGGTGAGCACGCCAGACGTCACGGCTGGCCAGACGGGCCCTTTCGTGGTGTCGATGGTGGAGGGCAGGTGCGTCCCGCCGGTCGTGGAGCGCCTGAAGGAGGTGCTGCGGACGCACCCCGGCGCTACGGAGGTGAATCTGCGGCTGGTTACCGGGAGCCGGGTGAAGGTGCTGCGCCTTGATGACAAGCTGCGGGTGAAGCCTTCCCCGTCGCTGCTGGCCGATCTCAAGCAGCTGCTCGGGCCTGGCTGTGTCGGTTAGCTACGGGAACGCCTAGTAGGATCTAGTCCAAGGTGAGCCGGGAAGACTGGTCGGCATGCGGACCAGCCTTGGAGGCTTGCCATGTATCTGCGCGGTCGGCGCCGGGGACGGGGGCCAGTGATCCGCAGGTTGCTGCGCGGGTCTGAATGGCGCCGCGAGGTGCTGCGCACGAACCTCTGGCTGGTCCCTGCTATCGAAGTCGCGGGCGCGGCGATGCTGTTTGTCGTGACCTACGCCCTGGACCGGGCGGCCTACGACGGCGCGTTCAAGGTACCCGGCTGGGCGATCAGCGGGTCACCGGACGTAGCCAGGACGGTGCTGACTGCCATTGCGGCTGCTGTCATCACGGTCGTCGGCGTGGTGTTCTCGATCGTGATCGTCGCGCTCACTCTGACGTCCACCCAGTTCGGCCCCCGGATGCTGCGCAACTTCATCCGCGACCGCGGAACCCAGCTGACCCTGGGCACGTTCGTGGCGACCTTCGTGTATGCGGTGCTCACGCTCGGCTCGGTCGGCCAGGGCGGGCACGGAAACTTCGTGCCGCACATCAGCGTCACCATGACGCTGGCGCTGATGGTGGCCGACCTGGCCGTGCTCATCTACTTCCTCCACCACATCGCCAGCCAGATCCAGCTGCCGCAGGTGATCGCGGGGATCGCCGCTGACCTGCAGAGCGCTATCGAGCTGCAGGCCGGGGACCAGACCGTCGGCGCGGACGCCCAGCTAGCCGGCCTGCTGATCGCGGACATGGGCGAGGACGGGGGCGCCGTCGCGGCGCCGCGCAGCGGCTACCTGCAATATCTCGAGCACCGGACGCTCGTCACGATCGCGACCGAATTCGACGCGGTGATCCACGTGCGATACCGACCCGGCCATTTCATCGTGCAAGGGCACCCGTACGCCACGGTCTGGCCTGCCGCGGCAGCCAGTCGCGTTGCCGAGGAGCTGGCCGGAGCCCATGTCACCGGGCCGTACCGCACCTTGGCGCAGGATGTCTCGTTCGGCGTGGACCAGCTGGTGGAAATCGGCATCCGGGCCTTGTCCCCGGCGGTCAACGACACCTTCACGGCGCTCACCTGCATCGACTGGATCGGCGACAGCCTGTGCAAGGTGACCGGGCGCTGGCAGCCGACCAGGGTCTATCGAGACTCGGCCGGCGCAGTGCGTGTCATAACCACCGAAACCACGTGGGAACGCCTGGTCCAGCGAGCATTCGAGAAGATACGGCAGGCCGGTCGAGGCATGCCGGCCGTAATGATCAGGCAGCTCGACGCGCTGGCCAAGATCATGGAACGGACGACCACCGAGGCTGACCGTCAGGTGCTGCTCGACCAGGCGGTGATGATCGAGCGACTGAGCGCAGGTACCGTCGACGAGCCGTCCGACCGGGCCGACGTCAGCCACGCGCACCAGGAGGTCCTGGCGGCGCGCGCCGCGGTCGCCGAGGACCGGGCGCTGGCCGGCCCTGCGGCCGAGGCCGGCTAGCCGCCGCGAGCCCCGGTCAGGCGTCGCGCCGGTCCAACAGGTAAGTTGCGGCCGCCAGCAGCAGCACCGTCCACAGGCAAAAGACGCCGAACCCCTGCCAGGGCGTCAACAACTGTCCGGATTGCTGGTGATCGGCGGTGATGTAGCTGCCTGCGACTATCGGAAACCAAGCGTGGATGTGCGCGCCCCAGTCGTAGGAGTCCAACAGGCTCAGCAATCCGGGCACTACCAGCACCAGGCCGATGACGATGGCAATCGCGCCGGCGCTGTGCCGGATCAGCGTGCCGATGGCTAGCGCGAAGAGGCCGAGCACCGTCAGGTACAGCCCTTCGCCGATCACTGCCCTTGTTACCCCAGGCTGACTGAGCGAGACAGTGACGAGCGGATGCACCAGTGGACTGCCGATGAAGAACGAGCAGAACGCAGCGACCTCGGCGACGACGAAGATCAGCAGCGCGAACACGACACACTTGGCGGCCAGCACCGAAAACCGACGCGGCACGGCCAGGAACGAGGCACGGATGACGCCGGTCGAGTACTCCGAGGTCATTGTGAGCGCGCCGAGCACGCAGATGGCCAGCTGGCCAAACGCGAGCCCGGTACCGAGGACGAACGCCACGGGATCGGCCAACAGGTCCGCGCTGCGCCGCGCGGCGTGCCCGTTCTGGATCTGGTGCACTGTCAGCCAGGTGAGCAGTGCGGTGAGGCCGAGTGTCAAGACCACGAAGATGGCCAGCGACCAGAGGGTGGAGCGAACCGAGCGGATCTTGGTCCACTCGGCCAGCATCAGGTTCCCGAAACCGGGGCGGTGGCCTGGGTTGGCGGTGGCTGGCTGAGACGGAGCGACTGTGCCTGTTGCGCTCATCGGGCGCTCCCCTCGGTTGCCTGGACCGGTTCACCGGCCGGCCGGTGGCCGAACTCGACGCTCTCCGAGGTGAGTTCCAGGAACGCATCCTCAAGGGTGCCCATCAGGGGCGTCAGTTCGTGCAAGACGACGGATGCGGAGGCAGCCAGCTCGCCGATGCGCGGCGCCGGCAGCCCGGTCACCGTTAGCGTGGCCGCTGGGGCCGGTGCGGCCGCGGCCTCCGGGCTGCCATTGGCCGGCCCGGCGGGCGTCACCTGGCCGCCCTCGGCGATGATCAGGTCGGTCAGCTTGCCGGGATCGGGCGTACGTACCCGCACCGACTGACCGGCCGCGCGGGCGACCAGTTCCTCGGTCGCGGCGTCGGCGATCAGCTGGCCCCGGCCGATCACGATCAGGTGATCGGCGGTCACGGCCATCTCGTTCATGAGGTGGCTGGACACCAGCACGGTCTTGCCCTGGCTGGCCAGGTGCTTCATCAGGTTCCTGATCCAGAGCACGCCTTCGGGATCCAGGCCGTTGACCGGCTCGTCGAGCAGCAGCACCTCGGGATCACCCAGCAGCGCGGCTGCCACTCCGAGCCGCTGGCTCATGCCGAGGGAGAAACCGCCCGCACGCTTTCGAGCCACGTCGCTCAGCCCGACCAGTGCGAGCATCTCGTCGACCCGGCTCGCCCGAATGCCCTGAGTCTGCGCGAGAAACAGCAGGTGGTTACGCGCGCTGCGACCGCCGTGCACCGACTTTGCCTCCAGCAGCGCACCGACGGTGCGCAGCGGGCTGGGAAGATCGGAATAGGGTCGGCCATTAATGGTCGCGGAACCGCTGTCCGGCCGGTCAAGGCTGAGGATCAGCCGCATGGTCGTGGACTTCCCGGCGCCGTTCGGGCCGAGGAAGCCAGTTACCCGGCCGGGCGCCACCGTGAAGGAGAGGTGATCGACCGCTACTTTGCTGCCGAAGCTCTTCGTGAGGTCCCTGGCTTCGATCATTCGGTTTCCTCATCCGAGAACGCAGTTGAGTCCTATCGCGTGGTCAAGCTATCAGAGCCTGCCTGGGTGAGTGCGACCTCGTTACCGTCCCAAATCGTGATTCCGATGTACCGGGAGTAGATCGGTAAAGATCACGAAATGCGGCCGGTCGGTATCTGGGCAGGCCGTAGCGGCCAGTACGCTGCTACGAGCTATGACCGATAACAGCATGCACCCGCCCGCCAACGGTCCGGCATGGCCGCTGGCCACCGCGGTCCCGCCCCCGCCGCGCGGCCGTTCGACGCTCGCTGCCGTCGTGATCATCGTCGGCAGCGCCCTGGTCGGGCTCGGTGCGGGTGCGCTCTGGTCGGCTGTAGCGCCGCGGGTCGTCTACCAGGTCGTCATGCTCAAGCCGCCGACCGCCTACGCGGTCAACCCCGAGACGAACGCGTTCATCGCGGCCGACGGCTGGTACTGCTTCATCGCCCTGGCGGGGGGCGCGCTGATCGGTCTGCTGAGCTACGTTTTCGCCGTGCGGCGGTACGGGCCGGCTCCCATGGCGGCAGTGGTCGTCGGCTCGACAGCGGCCGCCTTCCTAGCCCAATGGGTCGGCCATCAGCTCTCGGGCGGGCCTGGCTTCGATCAGGTGCTGGCGACCAGCAAGATGAACGAGTTCCTGCACGCACCGATCTCCCTGGGCTCGCACGGCGCTCTGGCCTTCTGGCCGGTGGCGGCTGCGGCCGTGGCCGGGGGTCTCGAGCTGATTGGCGTACTGCGGGTGCGGCGGCAGGCTGCCTACGGCGGCGCGCCGATGCCGGGACTCCATCGTTACAATCGTCCGCCCGCACCTGGGCAGCCCGGCTCCGGTGGCTGGCCCGGCCAGCCCGGTAGCCCCGGCTAGCTGCCCGCTGGCTCCGCCAGGAATCCGGACGCGGCGTCGCCCTAGGGTCGATCGATCAGCACCGTTCCAGTGGCGGCGATGGCTGCCCCGACGATACCTGCGTCGTTGAGCAATGCCGCCGGCACCACCCGCGCCCGCAGGCCGGTCAGGAGCGGGAGGAACTTCTCGGACTTCCTGCTGATCCCGCCGCCAATGATGAACAGGCCAGGGGACAGCAGGGCTTCGAGTTCCGCCAGCACCTCTTCGACTCGCCCGGCCCACTTCTCCCAGCTCAGGTCGTGCTCCTCCCGCACCAGTTCGGACGCGCGCTTCTCGGCCTCCTTGCCGCGGACCTGGATATGCCCGAACTCGGTGTTCGGCACGAGAATGCCGTCGATGAACAGCGCGCTGCCGATCCCGGTGCCCAACGTCAGGAGCAGGACCGTGCCGCTCTCACCGTTCCCTGCGCCGAACCGCATCTCGGCGACCCCGGCAGCGTCAGCGTCGTTCAGCAAGCTGACCGTCAGGCCGGTCTCCGTGGCGAACTTCTTAACGCCGTCAACTCCGATCCAGGACGGATCGACGTTCGCGGCGGTGTAAATGACGCCGTTGACGACGACGCCGGGGAAGGTGATGCCAGCCGGGCCGGTCCAGCCAAAGTCCTTCACGAGCTGGGTCACGACGGCTCCGACCGCGTCCGGCGTCGCCGGGTGCGGGGTAGGGACCTTCTGGCGCGGGGCAATGAGCTGGCCTGTGACAGTGTCGACCGGGGCCGCCTTCACGCCAGTCCCGCCGATGTCGATGCCGAGCACGTGAGCCATGGCGTGTGCCTCCGTCTGTCCGCTGGCCTCTTCAGGAGGTCAGGCGGCGCGACCCCAGGCCGACGCGCGGTCAGCCACGGCAGACCGGACCTCAAGCCAAGCCTAAGGCCCGGATTGGCCGGCGTGTTAGTAGGACCGCGGCAACCGACATGTGGATAGCTAGCCCTATCAGGTGGACATGCGCTCGCCGCGTATCGACGCGAAGTCGACCCCGCCAGGAGCAGAAGCGGCACCATCGGCGGCATGCCCGTCGTCCTCGCTGGCCTGACGGTCGCTGGCCGGACCGTCGCTGGCCTGACCGTCGCCGGCCTGACCGTCGCTGGCCTCAGCGGTGCCAGTTGGCGGGGCTGGCCGCCGCGGGCGCTGCCGGTGGACGTAATCGGCGCGGATCAGCTCCCGCAGATCGGAGCTAGTCCGGGCGCAAAGCTCATCGGTGGAACCATGGAACCGGGCCGACCAGACGTCACCGTCGAAGCCGATGGCGTACGCCTCGTCCCAGTGCATCTGCAGGTCCGCAAGCGCGGACGCCTCGTTCCTATCCACAACCGCCTCCACTGCCGGGCCCTGACCCGGACGGTCCGTTCCGTCCTCCGCCAGCGGTCAGGGCCTCAGTTTCGCACTCCATCATAGCGCGGCATAGAGCGGCATGAAGCATTAGGACGCGTCCTGGCTCTTTGGGCAGTTCACAGGCGTTCTAGGGTGATCTTCGTGGTCAAGGTGCCTAAGTTCGACGCCAATGCGCTCGGGCCGGTGTACGTCTACGTCGGCGTGGCGGACCACATCGCGGCCAGGATCGAGGCGGGCGAGCTAACGGTCGGCGCCCGGTTGCCCGCCGAGCGTGACCTAGCCGCGGACTATCAGGTGGCTGTCGGGACCGCCCGGCGCGCGGTGGAGGAGCTCAGGCAACGCGGCCTGGTAGTGACGCTTCCGGCTAAAGGGACATTCGTTGCATAAGGTCATGTGCTTCGAGGCGGTGCTAGGTCCGGCCACAGCGCCGCGAACGCGGTCGGCAATGCGGCACGCAATCGACGTTCCACCGATTTCGGCCTCCCGCAAATCGGTACTAACGGGGCACATGGCCGACCGAAATCGGTGGAACGTGAGTGCGAAAGTCGTCGAGTACCCGCAGCCGGTGTTGGAAATGCCATGCTTATCCAGTTTGTTCGGCCGGGGTCCATCAACAGGCGCCGGGGAAGCGTAAATGTCGGGCTCTGTTGATCGGCGGGCCGTCAGAGCACGATTGAGTGGCGGCGGTTGAATGGCCCCCGACCGGCCGGGCCCGCGACTGGCCGGGCCCGCGACTGGCCGGGCCCGCGGCTGGCCAGGGTCGCGACTGGCCGGGGCCGCGATGACGTGAGCGGCGACGGACCGGACGGCGACCTGCCCACCGGCTCGGAGCGGGCAGCGCGGCGTGGCGCGAAGGGAGCTCGCCTGGTGGACAGGGTCGTGGTCGTTGGCGGCGGCATCCTCGGCATGATGCACGCGGTGCAAGCGCGCAGCGCCGGCCTGAGCGTCGTCCATCTCGAGCGGGAAGCTGGCGCCCGCGGTGCGAGTGTGCGCAACTTCGGCCTGATCTGGGTTAGCGGCCGGGCGCCGGGCGCCGAGCTCGCGCTGGCCCAGCGGGCGCGGACGCTTTGGGAAGAGCTGGCTGGCGCGATCCCGGCGGCCGGCTTCCGGCCGCTTGGCTCGCTCACGGTTGCCTGCGACGAGGCCGAGCTCGGCCTGCTCAAGGAAGCCGCCGCCATGCCGGACGCGGCCGAGCGTGGCTTCGAGCTGCTGGACGCTGCGGCTGCCGCAGAGCTCAATCCGGCCTTGCGCGGCGAATTCGCCGGCGCGCTGCTGTGCCGTCGCGACGCCATCGTGGAGCCGCGCGAGGTGCCTGGCGCGATCCGCGACTACCTGCTCGCCGGGCACCAGGGCCAGGGTAGCTACGACTGGCTGCCTGGCCGGCAAGCGATGGAGGTGGCTCCGCATGCGGTGCGGGACCATACCGGCACCTGGCATCGCGGGGACCTGGTCGTCTTGTGCACAGGCGCCGCGCACACCGGAATCGCGGGGCCGCACCTGGCCGGATTCGAACGGCCGCCGGTGCGGCGGGTCCGGCTGCAGATGCTGCAGACCGAGCCCTTTGAGCACCGGCTCACCACGTCGGTGGCCGACGGCGATTCGCTCCGCTACTACCCGGCGTTTGACCTGCCCGGCCGGGCTCAGGCTCGCGCCGCAGGCGCCAGTGGCCGCGGCGGCCGCTGCGCAGCTGCTGATGGTTCAGCGGCTGGACGGCAGCCTCACCATTGGCGATACGCACAGTTACGAGGAGCCGTTCCCCTTTGACGTCGACGAGCTGCCCTATGACCATCTGCGGGCCCGCGCGTCAAGCCTGCTCGGCGCGCAGCTGCCACCCGTCCGGCGGCGGTGGGCAGGCGTCTATAGCCAGGTAACGGGGTCCAGTTTGTATCACCGGTCGCAGGTCGCGCCGGGTGTCGTACTGGTAACGGGTCCGGGTGGTCGCGGTATGACGTGCGCCCCGGCGATCGCGGAGGAGACGTTCGCGTGATCACTTCGGCATCCGGACAGCTGCCAGCGGAAGTCGCACGGCATATCACGGTCGCCTGCCTCGACATAGCCGGGACCACCGTCGCCGATGACGGCAGCGTGATGGCCGCCTTCGGTGCTGCTGCGGCCGAGTTCGGGCTCGTGCCCGGCGCGCCTGGCTACGACGAGGCCATCACGTTCGTCCGCGACACTATGGGCCAGTCCAAGATCGAGGTGTTCCGGCAGATCCTGGGCAGCGAGGAACGCGCCCAGCGGGGCAACCGGATCTTTGAGCAGAGCTACGCCGACTCGGTGCGGGCCGGACTCGTCGCGCCGCTGCCCGGCGCCGCCGAGACGATTACGGCACTGCGCGCGGCCGGCATCAAGGTCTGCCTGGCTACTGGGTTCGCTCCGGTCACCAGGGACGCGCTGCTGGACGCGCTCGGGCTGGCGGCCGCTCATCGACCTGGCGCTGTCGCCGGCTGATGCAGGCCGCGGCAGGCCGTGGCCGGACCTGCCGCTCACCGCGCTCCTGCGGCTGGGCGGCGGCGCCGTGACAGAGTTGGCGGTGGTCGGCGATACGCCGAGTGACATCGAGTCTGGCCTCCGCGCGGGTGCCGGCCTGGTCGCGGGGGTAACCACCGGCGCCAGCAGCCGGGAAGAGCTCACCGAAGCCGGCGCTCCCTACGTGCTGGACGCGGTGAGTGAGCTCGTGCAGCTACTCGGCCTGGGCGCGGCAAGCCTGGGCTGACTCGTCCGCCTCAGGTCAGGCGGATCTGCCCGTTGGCTCGCGGCCAATCGACCGCCAGCACCACGTTGCGGTCCGCGGCCGTACCCGGCTCCCGCGCCGCCCTCGGCCGTGATCAGGTGGCGGACCTGCCAGTCGTTGGCTGCGAGCTCGCGGGCCAGCGCCGCCAGGTCGGCCGGATCGGCCTCGCCCTGGCTGGCGGTCCCGTGGTAGGAAGCCGCAGCGGCGGAGTCGAAGACGGTGCAGGCGATCGCTAGGGCCTGCGCGGTGGCAAGGAACTCGACTATCCGCGCTTGCTGCGGCCAGTCGATGTGTGAGGCGGTCGTGATCTGCCAGAATCCGGCCCGCCCGTCCGCCCCGTCGTGGACGGGGCGCACCGCGTGCACGTGCGTGTGCCCGTTCAGCCACGCAACCACGCAGGGATAGCCCAGCAATATGTCGCGCAGTTCGGCGGCCAGCACCCTGCGATCGGCGCCCGGCGGCCGGGTGTCGTTGACGAGGGTCTCGAGTGGATGATGGCTGAAAAGGACTACTGGCCGCGCCGCGCTGGCGGTCAGCTCGGCCTCAAGCCAGTCGAGCTGGGTCGAGTCGACCGAGCCTTGCCAGCCCCCGTGCGGGTTAACGGTGTCGAGCATCACGCACCTGATGTTCCCGTGGTCGAAGGCGTAGTACGCGGTCCCGTCCGCGAGATTGCGCTCGGAATAGCCGTGCCCGGTCGGCTGGCCAGTAGTCCGGAAATGCTCGCGGACGTGGTCGGCCCTGGTTACTGTGGCCCGGCCGGGATCCGGGGTGACCGCTAGCTGGGTCCCGCGGGCGAGCTCGGCCAGCGCGTCCCCGTCGGCGCTGGCGAATCGGGCGAGTACCGCCTGGGCGTCCAGGTCATCGGGCGGCGTCAGCAGCTTGACGCTGCCGACCGGGAACTCGCGCAGCCAGCCTTCGGGCTGCACCGTGCCCTGGAGCATGTTGTCGTGGTTGCCGTGCACGGTGTACCAGGGCAGCCCGAGGCCGGTGGCCCGGAATGGTCGGCGAGCGGCCGTCAGGACGCCTGGTGCGTCCGGGAAACCGTACCTGGCCCTCGGCAGGTCCTGCGGCCCGCCGTCGGGATGCCAGTACCGCTCGTCCTCGACGTGAGATCCTGCCACGCCCTCGTACTGCTGGGGGTCGCCGGAGTCAGGCACCACGGTGCCGCCGTCGAGCAAGTCGATGTAGCTTCGCAGCTCGTTGAGCTGGCAGTTGTCGCTGGCGTCGCCGGTCACCACGGCGAAGTCCAGCGGTGCCGCGGATACTGGTGCCCGGTCGGCCTGCCGCACAGCCCGGGCCATGGCCTCGGCGACGTGGTACGTGAACAGCTCCTGGGCCCGGTAGGTGCCGATGATCCCAAGCGTGCCGCGCAGCGGCGAATCCGGGTCGGAATACCGGTCCACCAGTTCCGCGCGCCCCGGCGACTGGTGATCCATGACGTGGGTGTCCGACAGATGCGCGACCGCCAGCAGCGGCACCGCGGTCCGCTGCCAGCCGGGCGGCAGGCTCGCACCAGGCAAGTCGGTCCGCATGCGATGCTGCTCGCCCGTCTCGCTAGTCAGTCGGCGGTACCCGCCATCGCTTTCCTCGCCCGGTACGAGCCGTCGCTGTGCGGTGGTAAGCGGCGAGTCCGCTGACCTGGCCGGCTCGCCAGCGGCCGTCACCGATGCTCTGCTACCAGGACTGGCTCGCCTGCGACGAGGCCGACCTGCACAGATGCGCCGGGGGCGAGGTCGGCGGCGGCCGTGCTGGATTTGTCGACCTTCACCGCCACGTCTCCCGACAGCAGCACGCTCACCCTGGTGAAGGAACCGAGGAACGTCTTGTCGGTAACGATTCCGTTGCCGGCCGGTACCGCCTCGATGGTCAGGCCCTCGGGCCGGATGAGGACAGCTACCTCGCCGGTTAGGCCGACGGGCGTTTCGCCGGTTACCGGCGCCACAGTGCCAAGCACAGAGACCTCACTCTGACCGTCATAGTCGCCGGGGATCCGGTTCATTGTGCCGACGAACTCCGCGACGAACGCGGTGGCCGGCCGCGCGTACAGCTCGCTCGGCACGGCGATCTGCTCAAGCTTACCGCTGCGCATCACGCCGACCCGGTCGGCGATCGACAGGGCTTCCTCCTGATCGTGGGTCACGAACAGGGTAGTAGTGCCGAGCCGCTGCTGCAGGGTCCGGATCTGCTCGCGCAGCTGCAAACGGACCTTGGCGTCGAGGGCCGACAGGGGCTCGTCAAGCAGCAGCACCCGCGGCTCGATGGCCAGCGCGCGGGCCAGGGCCACGCGCTGCTGCTGGCCGCCGGATAGCTGATGCGGATACTGCCTGGCCTGAGGTGATAGCCCGACCAGGTCCAGCAGCTCGGCGGCGCGCTTCTTCCGGCTGGCTGCCCCGTGCTTGCGCATCCGCAGCCCGAAGCCGACGTTGTCCAGTGCGGTCATGTTCGGGAACAGGCTGTAGCTCTGGAACACCATGCCCATGTCCCGCTTGGCGGCAGGCACCGGCATGATGTTTTTGCCGTCCACGGTGACGGAGCCCGAGTCAGCGGCCTCGAAGCCGGCCAGGATCCGGAGCGCAGTCGTCTTGCCGCAGCCAGACGGCCCGAGGAGGGCGACGAGCTCGCCGGGCGAGATGTCCAGCGACAGGCCGTCGAGGGCGCGCACTGCGCCGAAGGATCGGCTCAGCGCCTGCATGATGACCGGCGCCCCGGCGCCGTCATCTGCCGGGCGCAAGCCCGCCGCAGCGCCTGCCGCGATGTTGGTGGTCATTCGGGCTCTCCCGCGTCCTGGCTGGGGTTCTGGGTGGCGACGGAGAACAGAGTTACCTGGCCGCCACCGCGCTTGCGGGCGCTACGGCTGCCGAGGTTCACGATCAGCATCAGCAGAAGCCAGGTAACAAAGAGGGCAAGCAGCGAGGCCGCCTCCGCGACGCGCCCGCTGCTTTGCTCGAAGTTGACGATCCACACCGGAAAGGTCTGCCAGTTGTCGAGACTGGCCATGGTGTACTCGCCGAGTACCAGCGCGACGGTGAGGACGGTAGCCGACAGCATCGCGGTGCGCAGGTTCGGGATCACGACCCGCCATAGCGTCGTCGGCCAGCCCGCGCCGAGCGAGTTGGACGCCTCGACCATGGTCTTCGCGTCGAACGAGCGCAGGCCGGCGTCTAGGGACCGGTACGCGAAGGGCATCGCCAGGATGACGTACTCCAGCCCAAGCAGGTTGGGGGAGGCGATCAGGAAGCCCGGCGCCACCTTGAGCACGCCGATGATCAGCACAATGGGCGGGATCACGATCGGCAGGATGGTGATGGCTTCCATCAGCGGGCGGAGCCGCGGCAGCCGCAGGTGCACGTAGACCGTCGTGGGTACCATCACCACGAGGGTGAGCACGGTGGCGATCAGCGCGAGCCGGAGCGAGAGGGCGAACGCCGAGCCGAATTGCTGGTAACCCACGACCTGAGTGAACGCCTTGAAGCCAGCAAATCTCAGCGCGGAATACAGCGGGATCAGGAAGTAGCCGGCCGCGACCAGCAGGATCGCCCAGCGCCACGCCGGGAAGCTGCGCCTGCGGGCCGTCCGTCGGCTGGCCGGCGACGGCGCCTGCGTTCCGCTCTGCACGCTCGCTACCGCAGCCATCGGGCCGCCCTTCGCTGCAGGATCGTGTAGCCGATCATGACGACCGCGATGATGACCACCATCATCAGGCCCAGTGCGTAACCGAGGTTTTCCTGGCCGGCCAGCACGTTGCCGTTGAGGAGGTCCCCAATCTGAATTGGCGTCAGCGGTATGGTGCCACCGCTTAGCGCCGCAGCGGTGGCATAGGCCGAGAACGCGGCACCGAACAGCAGCAGCGTGCAGCCCAGGAAGGAGGGAAAGAGCACCGGTCCGCCGACGTAGCGCCAGTACTGCCAGGTGCGCGCGCCCATATTCTCCGCCGCCTCCCGCCAGGCCGGCCGCAGGCCTTCCAGGGCAGGCAGGATGACCAGCACCATCAGCGGGACCTGGAAGTACATGTAGACGAAGAAAACGCCGAACGCGTTGTAGAGCGTGAAACCGTGATTCCAGATGTCGAACCCGTTGAAGAGATCCTTGATCCAGCCGGTCACGACGCCGGTGGTGCTGAGAGTCGCGATGAACACCAGCGCGAGTGGAACGCCGCCGAAGTTTGCGAACACCCCCGAAGCGGTCATGACGACCTGCCGGAGTATCCGGCCGCGTTTGGCGGTGTGGATGGCGTAGGCGATCAGCAACCCGAAGATGGCAGGCACGACGGCGGACGCGACCGAGAGCACGATGCTCGTCTCCAGGCCGGAGCGGTAGACGCCCTGGGTCGCTGCCGTGATGTTGGCCAGCGTGAAAGCGCCACTGTTGCTCTTGAAGGCGGCGATGGCGATCGCGATGGTGGGCGCGGCCAGGCCGAGGGCAACATAGATGCCGAACGGCACGACGCCCAGCCACCGCAGGACGCCGCGGAGTGCTCGGGGGACCCGGCCGGGCGCGGCCCCGGAAGTTGCAACCTCCGGAGCCGCGGCCTGGGTCATGCTGTCGGCCATGGGCTAGCCGACTTGCTTCGCCCAGTTTTGGGTGACGACCTTCTCAGCGTTGGCCTGCTGGGCCTGGGTCGGGAAGGTGAGCGCCTTGGCCGGAGCAGCCGGCAGCGCCGCGAAAGCGGCCTGGTCGACGGTGTGGTTCGCGACGAGCGTCGAGAGCTCGATCGGGCGGGCGAAACCCTGGAGCCAGAGGTTCTGGCCCGTCGTCGAATAGAGGTACTCCTCCCACAGCCGGGCGGCCGCCGGGTCGGGCGCAGTGGCACTGATTGCCTGGTCGTAGTAGGCGGCGTACGCGGCGTCCGACGGGATCACGATCTTGAATCCCTTGACCACCGGCGTGACCTCGGAGGCCAGCAGGTAATCCCACCAGATGAGGATCGGCGTCGTGCCGTTCTGCACCGTGCTCAGCCCGCCGGTCGAGATCGGAACGAAGTTGCCGATCGCCTTCAGGTGCGCGAAGTACTTGATGCCGGGCACGATGTTGCCGAACGAGCCGCCGTTAGCCAGTGCAGCCGCGTACACGGCGGCGAGTGCCGCACCTGCCGACGTCGGGCTTCCGTTGAGAGCGATCATGTTCTTATACGCGGGATTGGTCAGGCTCTTGAAGGAGGTTGGCGGTATTTTCACCTTCGACGGGTCGTAGCCGATAGCCACGTAGCCGCCGTAGTCGGCGTAGTAGGCGCCGTTGGCGTCCTTGGCGTCAGCCGGGATGTTCTTCCAGGTCTGCACCTCGTACGGGGCCCACAGGTGGTCTGCGGCGCCCTCGACCGCGAACGCAGCGCCGACGTCGACGACGTCAGGTGCCCGGCTCTGGCCCTTCTCCGTCTGGACTGCCTGGATCTCCTGGCCGCTGGTCCCCAGCGGAATCGCATCAGCGATGTGGATGTGGTACTTCGCGGTGAAATCCTTCATGATCGTGCCGTAGTTGGCCCAGTTGGACGGCAGCGTGATGACGTTAAGCTGGCCTTCCTTCTCTGCCGCCTTGACGAGGGCCGTCATGCTCGTGGGGCCGGTTGAGGTCAGCGAGCTGACTTTGGACCAGTTGACAGAGCTTCCGCCCGACGAGCCGCTGCCACCGCTGCTACTGGTGCTGCTACCGCAGCCGACCGCGAGTATCGCGGAGCTCGCCGCCGCGGCAATGGCGATCAATGCCTTACTGTTTCGCACTTTACCTCTCCGACCTGTTCGGACGTGGGTTTTAAGAACGCGAGCATCGTCGCGGGGGGAGGTAAATGGTCGCTGTCTTTAAGCAGGCAGGTTTGCCGCCGAGTAGTGAACTGTAAACGACTGACGCAGATCGGTTTAATTCACTACTATGCTACGTAGTCGCTACGATTAGGGCAGTCGAAACGCACGGCGCCGTTATACCGCCGTCCATTACACCGTTATTTTATAGGCGCTTTTTGTTCACCTGCGTCCTTGGAGCCTGCCAGTTCCAGGAAGGTCAGGGCCGCCAGGAAGGTCAGTGCCGCCAGGAAGGTCAGTGCCGCCAGGAAGGTCAGTACCGCCAGGAAGTCAGTGCCGCCAGCCGGGATCGCGCAGCGCGGCCACGTCGGAGTCGCTGCCGTCCAGGCGAACGTCGGCAGCAGTGGCCCGGCCCATCGTCCACATGGTGAGTTCGGCCGGCGTGCCGGTGACCGTTACGACGGGTGTCCGCGCCTTGGCCGTGATCCGGACGCGTCCGTTGCCATTGGGCGACTCGTCGGCGCGGACGAGCTCGACCCCGACTGGAGCCTTCCGCATCATCAGCCTCGCCAATCCGAGCCGGGCCCAGAGCACGTCGGCCAGGTCCGGGCTGAGCTCGCGGGGCTTCCAGTCTCGCTGGGCCCTCCGCGCGTCCTCGTGGTGGACGAAGTACTCCACCAGGTTCAGCTTTTCGTCTGCGCCCGGCAACCCGAACAGCGACAGTCTCGGCGGACCGGTCCGGATGAGCTGAATCAGTTCCGGGTACGGAGTCCGCTTCTTCAGCCGGTCCTGCAGGTGACGGGTGTATCCGGCCAGCGGGCCGCCCATGACGCCCGCCCCGGCATCGGGCCGCCGCTCGCGCAGCACCAGGTGCGCAGCCAGGTCCGATGTCCGCCAGCCCGTGCACAGCGTGGGCTCGTCTGGGCCAAGGTCGGCGAGCAGAACGCAAAGAGCAAGGCGCTCATCCTGGGCGTGCGTCATGACTTGAATGGTAGGTGATCGAGTCGGCACCGCTCGGCTCAGTGGCCAGGCTCCTCGGTCTTGCCGCGAGCGACGCCTCGACGAGGGCGGGCCGTCAACGCCGCCCCAGGGTTGGCGCTAGCCTTCAGGAAGCACAGACCGGGAGGCCATCGATGACCAGCGGCGGTGAGACTGCGCCTGGAGGGCTCACCGGCCCAGGCAGCGGCGGTGGCGGCCGTCGGGGCGGGGCGGCCTGGCTGGGCGGTACCCACTGGCAGGGCATTGCGCGCCCGCGGTCGGCGCGGCGGGAACTTACGCTGGCGCTGCTACTGGGAGTCGCCGGAGCCGCCATGATTTTCCTGGCCACCCGCCAGGCCTGGGCACAGGTCCGCACGACGCCGCCGAAGCCCCTTCCGGCCAGCCTGGTGACGGTCACCGGAGCGGCCCTAGTGCCATACGCCGACGCGCTCATGCTGGCCAGCCTGGCCAGCCTGGCAGCGGTCATGGCGAGCCGGCGCCTGCTTCGCAGGCTCATTGGCGTGCTGCTCGCAGTGCTCGGGGCCGCTCTGGCGGCATCGGTCGTCTCACTGTCCCGTGCCGGCGCCATCGCGGCCGCTGCGGCCAGCACCAACCCGGCCACGGCCGGGGCCGGCTCGGTGACGCAGGGCAGTGCACCGGCGTCATCGGGCATTCCCAATGTGGCCGGTGCGTCATCCCATGTCACGTTTATCGCGGCCGGGTGGCAGGTCCTTGCGGTAACCGGCGCCGTCGTCCTGGTGGCAGCGGGCGTCCTCGTGCTCTGGCGGGCGGACCGGATGGCGGTCATGTCGAGCCGCTACGACGCGCCATCCGGTGCGGCCAAGCACGGCGCGGCAGTACCTGCCCAGGTGTCCCCCGCGCCGGTGCCCCAGGATGCGAAGCTTGCCGCCGCAGTATCCGCCTCCGCTGTATCCGCCTCTACAGTGCGGAGCAGCCGCGCCAGGCCCGGCTACGGCCATGAGGCGGACGCGGGTGAGGTGAGCCCGCAAGCAGGACCAGCCAGGGCGGCCGGGTCGGGCCGCCCGGCCGAACCCGCCGTCGTGGATTCGGCTGCTATGTGGGAGGCCCTCAGCCGCGGCGATGATCCCACCTCAGCCGCCGCGCCCGGCGACGGGGACCACTCCGGCTGAATCTGGCCTGATCGCCGATCTGGACAGAACCGTCCACTCAGGACAACGAATACCATTAGTCCACATGGGCACCTGTACGCTGCTGGCCGACGGTACCAGTGACGTGCCGCCGGGACAGGCTGTCAGCTAACCCCAAGCGGCAGGCTCTAATCAGCAAAGGCCAGTACAACAGGGGGCGCCAGATTGACAGAAGGCGCCGTCGCTACGATTTTGTGCAAGGCATCCCACCCGAGGGGGCGGCGGAACCGCGTGAGCGTGCTTGACGACATCCTCGATGGAGTGCGCGCAGACCTGGCGGCGAGCCAGCAAGCGGTGCCACTAGACCGGTTGAAACAGGCGGCCGCCCGGGCACCATCGCCGCGCGATGTGGCCGGGGCTTTTAGCGGGCCAGAGGTAGCAGTCATCGCCGAGGTGAAGCGCGCAAGCCCGTCCAAGGGCGCGCTGGCGGCGATCGCCGATCCTGCTGGGCTCGCCATCGACTATGAGGCGGGGGGCGCGCGGGTGATCAGCGTGCTCACCGAACAGCGGCGGTTCGGCGGCAGCCTTGAGGACCTGGCTGCGGTCAGGGACGCGGTCGGCATCCCGATCTTGCGCAAGGATTTCATCATCAGCGCCTATCAACTCTGGGAGGCCAGAGCGCACGGCGCGGATCTGGTGTTGCTCATCGTCGCGGCGCTGGAACAGAACGCGCTGGTGTCGCTGGTTGAGCGCGCCGTGTCGATCGGCCTGGTGCCGCTGGTCGAGGTGCATACCGAGGCCGAGCTGGACCGCGCGCTCGACGCCGGGGCCACGCTGCTCGGCATCAACGCGCGAAACCTGGCTACCCTCGAGGTTGACCGGGCCGTGTTCGGCCAGCTGGCCCCCAAGGTGCCGGACGGAGTCATCAAGATCGCGGAATCTGGCGTACGCGGGCCGCACGACCTGCTTGCCTACGCCGCGGCGGGGGCGGACGCCGTACTGGTGGGTGAGAGCCTGGTGACCGGTAAGGACCCGCGTTCGGCGGTGGCTGACCTGGTGACTGCGGGCTCGCATCCGGCCCTGCGCTCGGGCCGCAGTGCCCGGTCCGCCGCGACCCAGCACGGCGCGCCCAAGAACAGCGCACCCAAGAACAGCCCGCCCAAGAACAGCGCGCCGAAGGCCAGCGAGCCCGGTCCGGCGGAGCCAGGGCTGTCCGGGCCAGGACCAGCCCAGCCCGAGCAGGAGGGGCCAGCATCCGGCCCAGGTGGAGCGGAGAAATGACAGCGTCCAGCCCGGCGAGCCTCGCCAGCACGGAGAGCCTCGCGGGCCGAGAGAGCGTCGCCGTTCCCGATGCCGATGGCCATTTCGGCCGTTTCGGCGGCAGGCTCGCGCCCGAGGCGCTGATGTCGGCGCTGGAAGAGCTGACCACCGCCTACCTGGAGGCCAAGGCCGACCCCGAGTTCCAGGCAGAGCTCGCCGCACTGCTGACGGGCTATGCGGGCCGCCCGACGCTGCTGACCGAGGCGCCGAGATTCGCCGCCCAGGCCGGCGGCGGACGGGTTTTCCTCAAGCGCGAGGACATGGCCCACACTGGCTCCCACAAGATCAACAACGTGCTCGGCCAGGCACTGCTCACCAAGCGAATGGGCAAGCCGCGGATCATCGCCGAGACCGGCGCCGGCCAGCACGGCGTCGCGACCGCCACCGCGGCCGCACTGCTGGGCCTGGACTGCGTGGTCTACATGGGCGCTGAGGACACCAGGCGGCAGGCGCTGAACGTCGCCCGGATGCAGATGCTCGGCGCCGAGGTCGTGCCGGTGACCACGGGCAGCATGACGCTGAAGGACGCTATCAACGAGACCTTCAGGGACTGGGTCTCCACTGTCGACACCACGCACTATTGCATCGGCTCGGTGATGGGCCCGCACCCGTTCCCCCTGATGGTGCGCGACTTCCAGCGGGTGATCGGCGTCGAGGCGCGGGCCCAGATCCTCCAGGCGGCCGGGCGGCTGCCGGACGCTGTCATCGCCTGCGTGGGCGGCGGGTCAAACGCGATCGGCGCCTTCCATGCCTTCATCCCCGACCAGTCGGTGGCGCTGATTGGCTGCGAGGCCGGCGGCGACGGGGTAGCAACCGGCAGGCACGCGGCTACCGTGGCCGGCGGCTCGCCGGGCGTGATTCACGGGATGCGGACGTTCCTGCTGCAAGATGCCGAAGGGCAGACGCTGGAGACGCACTCGATCTCCGCTGGCCTCGACTACCCAGGCGTCGGGCCGGAACATGCGTGGCTGCACACCACCGGCCGGGCCAGCTACCGGGCGATTACCGATGCTGAGGCCATGAGCGCCTTCTCGGTGCTCTGCCGCACCGAGGGGATCATCCCGGCGATCGAGTCGGCGCACGCTCTCGCCGGAGCGCTCCAGGTTGGCCCGGAACTCGGCCCGGACGCCGTGCTTCTTGTCAACCTGTCCGGCCGCGGCGACAAGGATGTCGACATCGCCGGGCGCTGGTTCGGTCATCTGGAGGAGCAGCATCTCCAGACGCAGCATCCGCAGACACGGTATCCCGAGACACAGCCGTGACGGCGGTCACGGCTGCCTTCGCCACCGCGAAGGCCGAGGGCAGGGCGGCGCTCGTCGGGTACCTGCCGGCCGCTTCCCGTCCGTCGACGGCGCCATCGAGGCGGCGAACGCCATCGCCCAGGCCGGCGCCGACATCATCGAGATTGGCTTGCCGTACTCGGACCCGCTGATGGACGGCCCGGTCATCCAGGAGGCCGTGTACCGGGCGCTGACCGGCGGCGTGCACGTCGCCGACGTGCTGGCCACCGTCGAGGCGGTGGCTGCGGCCGGGGTGCCCACCCTGATCATGACCTACTGGAACCCGGTGGACAGGTACGGCGTGGAAGCGTTCGCCGCCGACCTGGCCAAGGCGGGCGGGAGCGGCCTCATCACGCCTGACCTGACGCCCGAGGAAGCCGGACCGTGGCTGGCGGCCGCGGCCGAGCACGGCCTGGACCCGGTATTCCTGGTCGCGCCGAGCTCGTCGGAGCGCCGGATCGAGCTGATCACCGCGGCCTGCGGCGGATTCGTCTACGCCGCGTCGTTGATGGGCACTACCGGGGCCAGGGAATCCGTCGGCAGCCAGGCGGCCGGCCTGGTCAACCGGGTCCGCCAGCACACCGAGCTGCCCGTTGCGGTCGGGCTCGGAGTCAGGGACGGCCAGCAAGCGGCCGAGGTCGCCGGTTTTGCCGACGGCGTCATCGTCGGGTCGGCATTCGTACAGCGCCTGCTCACCGCCGAAGACGAGCAGTCGGGCCTGGCCAGCGTCCGCGACCTGGCGGCCGAATTGGCGGCCGGCGTCCGTATGGCCTAGGCCCGCCAACGCTCCGACCGTGCGGCTCGGCCGCCCGCGTCCCGGCCAGCTCTGCTGCGTGCTTTCTCGCCACCGCCGCGCGACGGTGCACCGACCGGCAGCCGTTGAGCACGCTGGAGCGCACGTACGCCAGGCCGTTCGACGGCTCGCGCAGACCGTGCCAGCCACGATGCAGCCGTTCAAACGCGTCCTGAACCACGTCCTCCGCGGTCGCCAGGTCACCGGTCATGGCAAGGGCCACTCGGACCAGCTCAAGGTGGTGCTCGCGGAACAGGTCCGTCACGGCCACCGTCGGGTGACGGGCCTCGTCCCGAGTCTTGCCGGTCCTGGCCATGGGGGCACTCACGATAACGAGACGCTGACCGACCGGCCAGTGCTGCAGGTGGCGAAGGTAAATCTCGGCGCGAGCTCGCGACGACCTGACGGCGTCCACGGATCCGGCAGCCTGCCTTCGCGGCTGCCCTCAGGTCACAGCCAGATGGAAGCTCGTCACCAGGCCTAAGCACGGCCGCCTTCCTTCGTTATACTGTTCAGCGGTGCCAGGAGCAGCCGCCTGAAATCGCACCTCAGGGCCAGTGTTGTCCCGCCTCACGGGCCAGTGTCGTCCCGATTCCCCCGCGCGCGAAGCGGACGAGACGACAGGAGCGCTGATGGCACCCGCCCTTCTCGGGCCCGGCCTGTATGACCCCAGGAACGAGCACGACGCCTGCGGTGTCGGCTTCGTCGCCGACCTGACTGGCGAACGCCGTCATGAGACCGTCGCGAGCGCCCTGACGGTGCTGCGCAACCTGGAGCATCGCGGTGCCAAGGGTGCCGATCCTGAGTCCGGAGATGGCGCCGGCATCATCACCCAGATGCCCGACGAACTGCTGCGGGCCGAGTGCAACTTCGACCTCCCGGCCGCCGGCAGCTACGTGGCTGGCCTCGCCTTCCTGCCCGCGAACCTGAGCCGGACCGAGGTGCAAGCGGCCGTCAAGCGGCTTGCGGCGGACGAAGGGCTGGCCATACTCGGCTGGCGCGACGTGCCGCACAACACCGATTATTGCGGGAACGGGGCCGCCCAAGTGCTGCCCGAGCTTGTCCAGCTGGTCGTGTCCGGGCTGGCCGGAGAGTCCGGGCAGGAGCTGGACCGCAAGGCGTACTGCCTGCGCAAGCGGGCTGAGCACGAGACCGGCCTGTACCTGGCCAGCCTGTCCAGCGCGACGATCGTCTACAAGGGCATGCTCACCGCGCTGCAGCTCGAGCCGTTCTTTCCCGATCTCACCGATCCCCGGTACCGGTCGGCTATCGCGCTTGTGCACTCGCGGTTCTCGACCAACACGTTCCCGTCCTGGCCGCTGGCCCATCCGTACCGGCTGATCGCTCACAACGGTGAGATCAACACCATCCGCGGCAACCGGAACTGGATGCGGGCCCGTGAGGCTCAGCTGGCCGCCAATGTGTTCGGCACCGATGCCGCGGGCCGGGGCATCGAGCGGCTGCTGCCGATCATGGACGATACGGTCAGCGACTCGGCCAGCTTTGACGCCTGCCTGGAGCTGCTGCACCTGGGCGGCCGCTCACTGCCGCATGCCGTGCTGATGATGATCCCCGAGCCGTGGGAGAACCACAAGGAGATGGACCCGGCCAGGCGGGCCTTCTACCAGTTCCACTCGACGCTGATGGAGCCGTGGGACGGTCCGGCGTTGATCGCGTTTACCGACGGGACCGTGATCGGGGCGGTGCTCGACCGCAACGGCTTGCGGCCGGGTAGGTACTGGGTCACCAGTGACGGCCTCGTCGTGCTCGCCAGCGAGGTCGGCGTGCTGGACTTCGACCCGGCCAGCGTGATCCGCAAGGGCAGGCTTCGGCCCGGCCGGATCTTCCTCGCCGATACCGGCGCCGGCCGGATCATCGAGGACGAGGAGGTCAAGGGGGAGCTCGCCGCCCAGCAGCCGTACGCGGACTGGCTGCACGCCGGCCTGGTGCACCTGGACGACCTGCCCGGCCGCAGCCGCGAGCTGCCGGACAGCCGGATCTTGCTGGTCCAGCAGCAGCTGTTCGGCTACACCGAGGAAGACATCCGGGTGCTGTTGGCGCCGATGGCCAGGACTGGAGCCGAACCGCTGGGCTCCATGGGCACTGACACGCCGCTGGCCGTGCTGTCGGACCGGCCGCGGCTGCTGTACGACTACTTCAGCCAGCTGTTCGCCCAGGTGACGAACCCGCCGCTGGACGCGATCAGGGAAGAGCTTGTCACCTCGCTGGGCGCGTCGACCGGGCCCGAGCACAACCTGCTCGAGCCGGGGCCGGCGTCCTGCCGGCAGATCGTGCTGCCTTTCCCCGTGATCAGCGACAGTGACCTGGCCAAGATCGTGCATATCAACGACGACGGTGACTTGCCCGGTTTCGCGGCGCACATGGTGGACGGGCGCTATGAAGTGGCAGGCGGCGGGACTGCGCTCGAGGCGAGGCTCGAGGAGATCCGGGCTGAGGTCTCGGCCGCTATCGCGGCCGGTGCGCGGATCATCGTGTTGTCCGACCGCGGCGCGCAAGCGGGCGGCGGGCAGCCGACGGCCGGCGTGCGCGGTGTCGATCGGCCCGGTGTCGATCTGCGCGGGACCGACCTGACTGGGGCAACTGCTGACCTGACTGGGGCCGACCTCGACTGGGGCCGGCCAGCCGCAGGACGCGACCCAGGCGCGCCTCGGCCCGATCCCGTCGCTGCTGCTGACCGGCGCGGTGCACCACCACCTGATCGCCGAGCGCACCCGGACGATGGCCGGGCTGATCGTGGAGTCCGGCGACGCCAGGGAGTGCCACCACATCGCGCTGCTGCTTGGTTACGGCGCTGCGGCCGTCTGCCCGTACCTGGCGATCGAATCGGTGGAAGAGCTGGTGCGCCGCGGCATGCTCAGCGACGTCAGCGAGCGAACGGCCGCGGCGAACTTGATCAAGGCGCTCGGTAAGGGCGTGCTGAAGATCATGTCGAAGATGGGCGTATCCACCGTCGCCTCTTACACCGGGGCCCAGCTGTTCGAGGCGGTCGGTCTCGGGCCTGACGTCATTGGCTCGTGCTTTGCCGGCACATCCTCGCCGCTTGGCGGGATCGGCTTCGCCGAGCTTGCTGTCGAGGTGGGCCGGCGCCACGCGGTAGCCTTCCCGCCTCGCGGGAGCAGGCAGCCGCATCGGCGGCTGGAAACCGGCGGTGATTACCAGTGGCGCCGCGAGGGCGAGCCGCACCTGTTCAGCCCAGAGGCCGTGTTTAAACTGCAGCACGCAACGCGCAGCGGGCAGGAGAGCGTATTCCGCGAGTACACCGCGCTGGTAGACAACCAGTCGGCGCGCCTGATGACGCTGCGCGGGCTGCTACGGATCAACGGTGTCGATGACGTCGACCGCGGGCCGGCTAGTGGCGGCAGCCCCGCACGCAAGCCCGTTCCCCTTGCGGAAGTGGAGCCGATCGAGAGCATTGTGCGCCGGTTCTCAACCGGCGCGATGTCCTACGGATCGATCTCGGCCGAGGCGCACGAGACGATTGCGATCGCGATGAACCGGCTCGGCGGGCGCTCCAACACCGGCGAGGGCGGCGAGGACGCGCGCCGGTACCTGCCGGACGAGAACGGCGACCTGCGCCGGTCGGCGGTCAAGCAGGTGGCCAGTGGCCGGTTCGGGGTGACCAGCGAGTACCTGGTCAACGCCGATGACCTGCAGATCAAGATGGCGCAGGGCGCCAAGCCGGGGGAGGGCGGCCAGCTTCCCGGCCACAAGGTGTACCCCTGGATCGCCTCGACCAGGTACTCCACGCCAGGCGTCGGGCTGATCTCACCGCCGCCGCACCATGACATCTACTCGATCGAGGACCTGGCGCAGCTGATCCACGACCTGAAGAACGCTAATCCCAGGGCGCGGGTGCACGTGAAGCTGGTCGCCGAGGTTGGTGTCGGCACGGTCGCGGCCGGGGTGTCGAAAGCGCATGCCGACGTCGTGCTGATCTCCGGGCATGACGGCGGTACCGGCGCATCCCCGCTGACAAGCATCAAGCACGCGGGCGCGCCGTGGGAGCTTGGCCTGGCCGAGACGCAGCAGACGCTGCTGCGCAACGGCCTGCGGGACCGGATCGTCGTGCAGGTCGACGGGCAGCTCAAGACCGGCCGGGACGTGATCATCGCGGCACTGCTCGGCGCGGAGGAGTTCGGCTTCGCCACCGCTCCGCTGGTTGTCGCCGGCTGTGTCCTGATGCGGGTCTGTCACCTGGACACCTGCCCGGTGGGCGTGGCTACCCAGAACCCGGAATTGCGGCGGCGCTTCACCGGCCGGCCCGAGTTCATCGTGAACTTCTTCGAGTTCCTCGCCCAGGAGGTGCGCGAATATCTCGCCAAGCTCGGGTTCCGGTCGCTGGACGAGGCCATCGGCCGGGCCGAGCTGCTGGACACCACCGCCGCCATCAGCCACTGGAAGGCGGCGGGCCTTGACCTGCGGCCCGTCCTGCATGTGCCGGATCTGCCGCCCGGCGCAGCGCGGCACTGCGTGACCGGCCAGGATCACGGGCTCGACAAGGCGCTGGACAACACTCTCATACTGCTGGCCGAGGGCGCGCTGGAGAACCGCACCCCGGTCGGCCTGGAACTGCCGGTGCGGAACGTGAACCGGACCGTCGGAACCATGCTCGGCAGTGAGCTCACCCGCAGATGGGGCGGCGCCGGGCTGCCGGACAACACCATCGAGGTGGCACTCACCGGTTCGGCCGGCCAGTCGCTCGGCGCGTTCTTGCCCCGCGGCATCACCATCCGGCTGCGCGGCGACGCTAACGACTACCTGGGCAAGGGCCTTTCCGGCGGCCGGATCATCGCCGCGCCCGACCCGGCGGCTGGATTTGCCGCCGAGCGCAACGTGATCGCCGGCAATGTGATCGGCTACGGCGCGACTGGGGGCGAGATGCTGCTCCGCGGCCGAGTCGGAGAACGCTTCTGCGTCCGCAACTCCGGTGCCACCGCGGTGGCGGAGGGCACCGGCGACCACGGCTGCGAGTACATGACCGGCGGGCGGGTCGCTGTGCTCGGGCCCGTCGGCCGGAATTTCGCGGCCGGCATGTCCGGCGGCATCGCCTACCTGCTCGATCCGGACCCGGTGCGGGTCAACACCGAGATGGCCGACCTGGAGCCGCTGACCGCGCAAGACGAGGAATTCCTCCGGGAGCTGATCGGCCAGCACCAGGCCGAGACCGGCTCGGTGGTCGCGGCCGGCCTGCTGGCCGACTGGCCGGCCGCGCGGCGGCGGTTCGCCCGGGTCATGCCGAGGGATTACCAGCGCGTCCTGGCCGCCGCCCGGCGGGCCGAGCGCGACGGCCTGGACGTGAGCGAGGCCGTGATGGCCGCGGCGCGGGGCTGACGGGGGAGCGGACCGATGGCAGACCCGAGGGGCTTCCTCACGACGCAGCGGCAGACGCCTGCCCGGCGCCCGGTCGACGTGCGCATCACCGACTGGCGAGAGGTGTACACGGAGCTCGGCGCGGACAAGGTGGAACGGCAGGCCGGGAGGTGCATGGACTGCGGGATACCGTTCTGCCACGCCGGCTGCCCGCTCGGCAACCTCATCCCGGAGTGGAACGACCTGGTCCATCAGGGCGACTGGCGCGCCGCCGCCGAGCGGCTGCACGCGACGAACAACTTTCCCGAGTTCACAGGCCGGCTGTGCCCGGCGCCTTGTGAATCCGCCTGCGTGCTCGGCATCAGCGCGGACCCGGTGACGATCAAGCAGGTGGAACTCGAGATCATCGACCGGGCCTGGGGCGAGGGCTGGGTACCGCCCCGGCGCCCGGCGCCCGCTGCGCTGGCCGCTGGCCGTCACGTCGCGGTGATCGGCTCCGGGCCGGCCGGGCTGGCGGCGGCGCAGCAGCTGACCAGGGCCGGGCATGCCGTCACGGTGTTCGAGCGGGCGGACGCGCCGGGCGGCCTGCTGCGCTACGGGATACCTGAGTTCAAGATGGAGAAGCGGCACCTGGACCGCAGGCTGGTGCAGATGCTGGCGGAGGGTACCGAGTTCCGCTGCGGGGCGGAGGCCGGTACCGACATCACGGCGGCGGAGCTGCGCCGCGATTACGCCGCCATCGTGCTTGCCGGCGGGGCGACGGTGGCCCGCGGGCTGCCGGTGCCCGGCGCTGACCTGGCCGGGATTCACCAGGCCATGGAGTACCTGCCGCTGGCAAACCGGGCGGTGGCCGGCAGCGCCGGGGCGAGCCGGATGGGTCGGGAGTTCGGCCCGGTACCCGAGCCGGTCATCTCGGCCAGGGGACGCCGGGTAGTGATCATCGGCGGTGGTGACACCGGGGCCGACTGCCTGGGCACCGCGCACCGGCAAGGCGCCGCCTCCGTCACGCAGCTGGAGATCTTGCCCAGGCCGCCGGACAGCCGGCCCGGCAGCCAGCCGTGGCCGGTGCATCCGGCCATCTTCCGGGTGTCCAGTGCGCACGAAGAGGGTGGCGACCGCGTCTATGCGGTCTCCACGCAGCGATTCCTGGGCGATGACAGCGGGCGGGTCCGGGCGCTGGCTCTGACTGAGGTGGAGCAGTCGGCTGGCGGGTTCCAGCCGGTGCCGGGGACCGAGCGCGAGCTGCCGGCCGACCTGGTGCTGCTGGCCATGGGCTTCAGCGGGGCTGAGAAAGGCCCGCTGACCGACGGGCTCGGGGTGGCCTTCGATAGCCGCGGGAACGTGGCCAGGGACAGCGGGTTCGCCGCCTCGGTGCCAGGCGTGTTCGTCGCCGGGGACATGGGCCGGGGCCAGTCGCTGATCGTCTGGGCCATCGCCGAGGGCCGGTCTGCGGCGGCCGCCGTCGATGCCTACCTGTGCGGTGAATCCGCGCTGCCGGCCGCCGTCAGCCCGGCTGCCGCGCCGTTCAGGTAAACGCTGCGGGAATCTGCGTGACCACCGGCTGCGGACGGGTAACGTCCAGATCATGCCGGTGGCCTACCTTCCGAGCCCGGCCAGCGAGGTCTGGCAGCTGGGCGCGATTCCGGTGCGGGCCTACGCGCTGTGCATGGTGGCCGGCGTCGTGGCCGCGCTGTGGCTGACCGATAGGCGCTACCGGCGTGCTGGCGGCCAGGCCGGCGTCATCCTGGACTTGGCCACGGTTGCCGTCCCCGTAGGCCTGGTCGGAGCCCGGCTGTATAGCGTGCTCACGAACTTCGGGTTGTACTTCGGGCCGGGGCGCGACTGGACAGACGTATTCCGGGTCTGGCAAGGCGGGCTCGGGATAGCGGGCGCGGTCGCTGCCGGAGCCATTGCCGCGTGGGCCTATTGCCGCCGGTCCGGCCTCGAGATCGGGCCGATCGCGCTAGCGGCAGCCCCCGCGCTGGCGGTCGCGCAGGCGATCGCACTGTGGGGGAACTGGTTCAGCCAGGAACTGTACGGCAGGCCGTCGGGGCTGCCGTGGGCGGTCGCGATCTCCCCCGAGCACCGGGCTGCTGGCTTGCAGGCGTATGCCACCTTCCAGCCGGTTTTCCTCTACCAGTCACTGCTGGACCTGCTGGTGGCGGCCGGAGTCAGTTACGCGATCCGTAAGTACGCACTAACCGGCGACCGGGCATTCGCGCTATACGGCGCGTTGTACGCAGCCGTCGGGTGCGCTGCCGAGACGATGCGAGTCGACTACTCGCCCCGGCTGCTCGGCCTTCGGACCAACATGCTGGCGATGCTCGTGATCCTCGTGATCGCGGCCAGTTACCTGGCCTTCGACCGGCGGCGGCGCCGGCTGCGTACCCGGGCACCGCAGGAGAGCGAGTCGCTCGTCAGGGTGCCTGCCCTGCGGTCCCCGTCGAGCCAGGCCACGGCCGGCGGAATGGGGCTGGATCTCGAGGTGCAGCCCGCGCCCACGGCAGGCGAGTCCGTGCCAGGGGACGTGGCCTGACCGCGAGTCGCGGAAAATCCAGCGGCGTCCGCCGGGGCGCGCCCGTTGTCGTCCAGGCGTTACCAGCCGGTCCGAATCGGGAGCGAACCGAACTTTCTGCACATCAGGTCAGTATTACGGCGGCTGAGGTTCCATCACTGCAACGGCCGGCCATCAGTCTGGTAACCATCTTCGGCGCTCCGTAG
This sequence comes from uncultured Actinomycetota bacterium, assembly GCA_963711055.1. Taxonomy (GTDB): domain Bacteria; phylum Actinomycetota; class Actinomycetes; order Streptosporangiales; family Streptosporangiaceae; genus JAJYUU01. The sequence continues at coordinate 117,980 of CAVQCR010000031.1, forward strand.
CCTATTCCCCTATCGCCGAAATAGCGTGGTTTGTAACAGGGGATGGTGACGCGGCCCGCGGTTCGTCCGGAGGGAGCGGTTCGGTGCGCATTCTCCGGGCCGGTTTCCTCGTGCGCCGGATGAGATCAGCCTGGCTGCTGCTGGCGAGCCTGATGGCATCAGTCCTCATCACCTCCGTGCTCATCTGCGCGTTGATCACTTTTTACTCGGGTGTACTGCCCGCGGCGGTTCGCAAAAACCTGGTCGCATCGGGCGCGATGTCGCTGGTCGCCACCGGCGGGACGACCAGTTCTCAGCAGGCGAGTCAGATCAGGGCTGCCGACCGCTGGATGCGGACAGCGCTGGCCGCCGTGCCGTACCGCGTCTACAACCTCACCTGGTCGGACGACCTCGACCTGCCCGGCCGCCCGGTGGCGGGTAACGTTCCCGCTGTCCAGGCGGCCGCCATCGAGCGGGTCAGTGCCTTCGCGCAGCTCGTCGGCGGGTCCTGGCCGGCCAATCCGGTCGCTGGCGAGCCGATTCCGGCCGCCCTGCCAGTCGCGGCCGCCAGCCAGCTGAAGCTGCGCGTTGGAGCAGTGCTCGGGCTCAGCGACCGTGCAACGGGCGCAAGCGTACGGCTCCGGGTGACCGGGCTATTCCGGCGACGGAGGCCGGCTTCGCCGTTCTGGGCCGCCGACCCTCTCGGCGCGTCCGGCGTGAGCATCCAGGGCGGATTCCTCAGCTACGGTCCGGCCGTGGTCAGCCCGGCCGCATTCGGCCATGCAGGCGGCCTGAGCCCGAACCTCATCTCAGTGGTCGGACTCCCTGATCCGGCCGCGGTGGCGAGCGGCGATCTCGCCAGCCTGGCGAACCGGGTGAGCTCCGCATCGTCCAGCATCGAGAATTCCGGCGCGCTGGCCGGCATGAACGCCAGCACGGCCATGCCCCCGCTGCTGACCGGTGCAGCCCGAAGCCTGGCGGCAGCCAGATCACTGCTGGTCATCAGCGCGCTGCAACTCCTGGTGCTGGCGGGCGCGGCGCTGGCGCTTGCTGGCCGCCTGCTGGCCAGTCATCGCGACGAGGAGAGCGGGCTACTGGCGGCTCGCGGCGCGGCGCGCTGGCAGCTCGCCCGCCCGAGCGTGGCCGAGGCAATCCTGACCTGCGCGGTCGCCGCTGCAGCGGGCGCCATTATTGGCAACCAGCTCGCCGCGTCGCTGCTGACCAGAGTTGCCGGCGCTGGCGCGATCAGCGTGAGCTCGCTGCTGGCCGCATGGCTGGGGGCCGTCGCAATCTTCGTGTTCTGCCTGGCCATCGCGATATGGCCGGCGGTGCGCCCGGCGGGCATAGCCGTTATCAGGATCCGCCGTGGCAGGCAGGCCATCGTGGCCGGTGCCGCTGGGGCCGGGGCTGACATCGCGCTGGTCGCGCTGGCCCTGCTCGCGGTGCGCGAGCTGCACGACTACTCGGCGGCCCGTGCGGCCGTCGGAACCGGAGTTGATCCGGTTATCGCTGCGGCTCCGGCGCTGGCACTGGCCGGGCTGGCTATCGTCCCGCTGCGGCTGCTGCCGCTGGCCGCCAGGGGATTGGAGCGCCTGTCCGCACGAAGTCGGCGGCTGACCGGCGCGATGGCGAACTGGGAGATCAGCCGCCGTCCGGTGCGACAGAGCGGCCCGGTCCTGCTGGCCATCCTGGCCGTCGGCACCGGCACGCTCGGGCTGGCGCAGTACCAGAGCTGGCGCCAGTCAGTGACCGATCAGGCTGCCTTCGCCACCGGCGCGGACGTGCGAGTATCACTGCCTTACGCCGAGCCACCGTCAGTGGCCGCCAGCATCAGCCGACTGCCGGGAGTGACCTCTGCCATGGCCGTCAGCCAGACTGGCTACGGCGCCGGCACCGATGCTTTGCTCGCTGTGGACGCGCGCCGGGCAGCGTCTACCGTCGCGATGCGGCCCGACTTGGCTACCGTTCCGGCTTCGCGGCTATGGCGCGCAATCTTGCCCAAGTCGGGGCATGGCCTAGCCGTGCCGGGACGGCCGGAAAGGCTCGCGATCGTGGCCCGGGTCGAGCCAGGTCCGGTCGGCCGGGCGCTGGGACCGGTGTCGGCCCAGATCACCGTGCAGGACGCGAGCGGCGCGGCCTACCTGCTCCCGGCCGGCACGATCGCCGCCGACGGAAACCAGCACGACCTGGTGGCACAGGTAGGCCCGGCGGATCGGGCCGCCTATCCGCTGCGGTTGCTAGCCGTCGCGCTGACGTATAACTGGCCGCACTACGGTACCGCGCCGGGCCGGGCCACCATCAGCCTCACGGGGCTGGCTGAGAGCGCCGCGGCCTCCGGCCCGCTTGGGGCGCCATTCGCTTCCGGATCGGCGGTGGCGGCCTGGCAGTCAGCGGTGTCGGCACCTGACCAGAATTTCCTCAGCAGCCTCAATGAGGACACCGGCGCTATGGTGCCATCCGGCTTGACTTCGCGCCTCGTCGGCCGCGCCCAGCTGATCAGCTTTGATCCGGGAAACGCGCCCGACCTAGCTCCGGCAATAGTGCGGAAATTTCGCTTGCAGAACCTTACGGGCATGATGACCCTGACGGCGCCCGACCCAGCTCAGGCCGTTCCGGCTATGGCAACCAGCGCCTTCCTCGTGGATAACAACTTGCATGTCGGCTCGACGGTAACAGCTCCGATTGCGACTGGCACCGTGCGCTTGCACATCATCGAGGCCGTGTCGCGGTTCCCGACTGTGCTCGATAACGGAGCGATTGTCGTCGACCAGGCCGCGCTGCAGGATGAACTGGCGAGCCAGCAGTCCGCTCCGCTGCCGGTTACGGCTTGGTGGCTGCGGACAGCCGGTGGCGGCGTACCGCGGGGGCTGCCTGCTGGCTCATCCGTGACGGCAGCAGCGAGCCTCACACAGGGGATCCGCGCGGATCCACTGCTGGCTGCACCCGTGCAAGCAGCCGTGGCGATATCAGCGGCGGCAGCGCTGCTGGCGGCCTTCGGGTTCTGCGTCAGCGTCACGGCAAGCGCACGGGCCAGGCGGTCCCAGCGAGCGCTGCTCGGCGCGCTTGGGCTGGCGCCGGCCGCCCAGGCGCGGCTGTTCTGCCTGGAGGAGCTCTTGCTCAGCGTGCCGGCTGCGGTGGTCGGACTCGCAGTCGGGCTCGGCCTCGCGCACTTGCTGGTCCCCGCACTTACCCTGACGGCCAATGCAGGGGCGCCCGTTCCCTCCGTGCTCGTCAAGATTCCGATCTGGTGGGTGGTCACCCTGGCCCTGGCAGTGTCGGCCATACCGGTGCTGGCGGCCGCCATCAGCGCGGTCCGGCAACCTGACCCCGCGGCCGAGCTGCGAGCGGCGGAGGCGGCATGAGCACCCTGCTGCGCCGGGTGACCGGCAGCTGGAAGACCAGCGCGGGTACCGCGTCCGCGGCCACTGTCAGCCTTGGGCTGCTGCTGTTTGCCTGTGTGCTGCTTGCCCTGGCCGGGCCGCGATTCGGCGCCCAGCTGCAGACGAACGCGGTGCGGCAGGTGATAACGCGGTCTCCGATCGCCGACAAAGTTATCCAAGCCACTGCTCCGTACGCCCAGGCGGACCCGGTGGGACCCCCGCTGTCGGTCAGCCAGATCGCCCGGGTCGGCCAGCAGTTGCGGAATATGCTGGCGCACCTGCCGCTGACAGCTGCGTCGACCGACCTGGCGGCCTTTACCTCCGGATTTACCTCGGTGGAGGACGCCGCGCCAAGCCTGCTCGTTAAGGCCGTCCAGCTTGAGGTGGTCTACTCAAGCCATCTGGGCGGCAACGTCAGGGTCATCCGCGGGAGATTGCCGTCGGCGCGCCGTCCGGGTGCCAGTGCGTCCGGAGTCACGATCCCGATCGCTGTCACCGAAGTCACGGCACGCCAGCTCAGGCTCTCGGTAGGCTTCCGGCTGCCCGTTGCGGGGACGCAGGCAACGCTTCAGGTAGCAGCCATCATCCAGCCGATCGCGCCGAGCAGCCCGTTCTGGTCCTTCGACCCGATCGAGTCGGTTCCCAACCTGGTGACTCCGCGCATCGGGGCGCCCTACTGGCAAGGCGGAGCGCTCATCGGCCCCAATGAGCTCGTGCCATTCGCGAACGCGGTGGGAACGACGAACGCGACGCTGCGCTGGGTGCTTCCGCTGCGCCTCAGAAACCTGACCATCGGTCAGGCCACGAGGCTGGCGGGCGTGCTGCCCGCGGCTCTCCTCCAGGACGGCAACGGCCTGTTCGGCAGAGGGAACCAGACCTTTGATGCGGCGCTCTTTTCCGGCGTCACTGCCGAGCTCACGGCATTCGTGCAGCAAGCCAGAGCGACCGGCACGTTGCTGAGCCTGCTCACGCTGAGTCTTACCGCCATCGGCGCGACGATCCTCCTGCTGGCAATCTGGCTGCTGACCGAGCAGCGGTACGGCGAGTTCGAGACACTGCGAGCCCGTGGTGCATCCCGGCGCCAGCTCGGCCTGCTCGCGGTACGCGGCAGCCTCCTGGCCGTACTTCTCGGCGGCGGGCTTGGCCTGGCGGCAGCGCTCGCCGCGACTCCCGACAGCAGTGCGGCGCTTGGCTGGTGGCTGACCGCCGCAATCGTGCTCACGGTCCTGGTGGGTCTGCCGGCCATCACTATGCGCCGGTACCGGAATCCGCCGGTCCAGGGCCGACGGCCGGACCGGCTGTCGGGCCGTCGCGCCGCAGCCCGGCGCCTGGTCATTGAGTCCGCGCTCGTGCTCGCCTGCACTGGCGGCCTCGTCCTTATGCACGACCAGGGCCTCACTCCCGGTAAACCTGACCCGTACACCAGTCTCGCGCCGGTGCTGGTGGCGGTTCCGATTGCGGTGATCGTGCTGCGCTGCTACCCGCCGACGGTTCGCCCGCTGCTGCGGCTCATCGGCCGTCGTCGGGGGGTAACCGCTTTCGTCGGGCTGGCCCGCGCGGTCAGGACCGCTCCGACCGCTGCGCTGCCGGTGTTCGCCCTGGTGCTGGCGCTGACGCTGGTGGCCTTCGCGGGCATGGTGCGCGGCGCCGTACTGCGCGGCGAGGTGACAGCGTCCTGGCAGGAAGTGGGCGCCGACGCTGCTATTTTCTCGCCGGTTGCGCTGAGCCCGGCGCAGCAGCGCGCGATCGCCGCGGTACCCGGTGTGCAGCATACGGCGGCGCTGACCGTAACGACCGGAATCTTTCCAGGCACCTATCGCCAGTTCGGTGTCGTACTGGTCGATCCGCGACAGTACGGGGCGCTGCTGGCCGGCACGCCCGGCCAGTCGGCCTCGGCGGCAGCGCTAGGGGCCGACTCCGCCACCAGCAGTGGCGGGCAAGCGTGGGCACTTGTCGCCGGCGGACTGGGTGCCGCCGTGTCAAACCGAGGTACCAGGGTGGATATCGGTGCGGGCGCGCAGCCGGTCAGGGTCCGGATAGCTGGCCAGGTCCCGGTGTCGTCAGTGATCTCAGCGGTCGTCGGCGCGCAATATCTCGTGTTGCCGCAGTCGGCGCTGGGGGCGAGCGCTGAGCCGCCAACAGTCATGCTCGTCGTCGGCGCGCACCTCAATGTGCGTGATCTAACCAGAGCGGTCCGGCTTCTGCCGTCTGGCACGTCCTTGCGCCTGCGCCGCCAGGTGCTGACTGGGTTGCAGGACGCACCACTGCAGCGAAACGCGTATGTTGCGTTCGCGATCGGCAGCGCGGTAGCCGCCGTCCTCAGCCTGCTCGTGCTGCTGCTGACGCTGGTCATCGGGGCGCGCTCGCGGCAGCAGACGCTGGCCCGGATGAGCACTATGGGATTGTCTCGCAGCCAGGGCAGGAGGCTGGCGATGCTGGAAGCGTTGCCGCTGATCCTGGCTGCGGTGATCGGCGGCGCGGGCTGCGCGGTACTGCTGGCGCCGCTGGTGGGGCCCGCGCTGGACCTATCGGTCTTCACCGGGACTTCCGGCACGGTGCCGGTCCAGGTCGAGTATGCCGTGCTAGCCGGGGCTGCCGTCGGCCTAGGGCTGCTCGCCATGATCACGCTGACAGTGCAGACAGGGGTGGCAAGCCGCCGTACGGCTGCCGCACTTCGGATTGGCGAGTAACGCGGGCTATCGGAGGCAGGGATGACACAGCTCAGGGGCAGCCAGCCGACGCCGGCATCCCGGCGCGGCGTGACGGCCAGACACGGGGTGACGACGACCCGGCACGCGCTGACGGCCCAGCACGCGGTGACGGCCGCCAGCGGGATAGCCGAGCTCGGCCAGGAGGCGCTGCGCGCTCGCAGCGCCTACGGCGAGGGCGCGCTGATCGTATGCGACCAAGTGGTCAGGATCTACTCTGGCGATGGCATCGAGGTTCAGGCACTGCAGGGCCTGGACCTGCTCATCGACCAGGGAGAGCTGGTGGCGATGGTGGGTGCCTCCGGCAGCGGCAAGTCCACCCTGATGAACATCCTGGCCGGGCTGGATACACCGACTGCCGGCAAGGTCCGGGTGGCCGGGCTGGACTTGGGCCTGCTGACGCCGAAGCAACGTCTTGGGTATCGCCGCACCGAGGTTGGCTTCGTCTGGCAGCAGACCTCGCGGAACCTGCTGCCATACCTGACGGCCAGGCAGAACGTGATGACCCCGATGCGACTGGCCGGGGTTCGCCGCCGCCGCCGTGACGACCGGGCGATGGAACTGCTGGCGGCAATGGGCGTGGCGCATTGCGCCGACCGCACGCCGGCTCGGATGTCCGGCGGCGAGCAGCAGCGGACTGCCATTGCCACAGCGATGGCCAATAATCCCAGGGTGCTGCTCGCGGATGAGCCGACCGGCGAGCTTGACAGCGCCACGGCGCAGGATGTCTTCGGCGCGCTGCAGACGGCGAACTCCGAGCTGGGCGCCACGGTGCTGGTCGTGACCCACGACCCGGCAGTGTCTTCGCAGGTGCAGCGGACCGTGGCGATAAGGGACGGCCGCACCAGCAGCGAGACGCTCCGGCATGACCTGGCAGACGAACTGGGCAACACCACCCGGCATGCGGTGGAATACGCAGTCATGGACAGGGCCGGCCGGGTGCAGTTGCCGCGGGACATGACCGAGCAACTGCAGATGCGCGACCGGGTGCGGCTGGAGGCTGAACCTGACCACATTGGCGTCTGGCCAGACCGCCCGGCAGCAGCTAGTCCTGAGGGCGGACCTGCCCCGGCCGGCCGCCACGCTCGCAGGCCCGATGACCGGGAGAGCCGATGACTGAGCGGGCAGCCGAGCGAACTGGCGTAACCCTGGACGCCGAGCCGCTGGTGTCCGTCCGGGACGTCAGCAGGACTTTCGGCCACGGCAGCACCGCCGTCCACGCCGTTCGCCAGGCGTCATTCACCATCAGGCGGGGAGATCTCGTCGCACTCGTCGGCCGCTCAGGCTCGGGCAAGACGACGCTGCTCAATATCGTGGGCGGTCTGGATGCCCCGAGCTCGGGCGAGGTACTGATCGGGGGCCGGGACGTTACCGCAATGGCGGCGCGCGAGCGGACCGAGCTGCGCCGTCAGACGATTGCCTTCATCTTCCAGTCCTTTGGCCTGATCCCCATGCTGACGGCGGCCGAGAACGTGGGCGTTCCGCTGCGGATCGCCGGGACTGCCAGAAGTGTTCGCGAGGAACGGGTGCGGCTGATGCTGAGCGTCGTCGGTCTTGACGGGCATGCGCAGCAGCGGCCGAACGAGCTGTCCGGCGGCCAGCAGCAGCGGGTGGCGATAGCCAGGGCGCTGGCCGGCCAGCCAGATCTGCTGATAGCCGATGAGCCAACCGGGCAGCTGGATTCCGAAACCGGACGGCAGATCATGCGGCTGCTGCGCACCGTGGTCCAGTCGGAAGGCATCACGGCCCTGGTGGCAACCCACGACGTGGCCCTGCTCGAGCTTGCTGACCAGGTGCTGGCGATCGAAGACGGCCGGCTTCTGGCGATCGAAGACGGCCGGCTTACTGCCAGAGTCGGGCCTGCCCGTGGGGACCGTAAAGACCCGGCTGGGGGTCGCCCGGCGCCATCTCGAGCAGCGGCTGACGAGCCTGCCAGAGGGGGTGGCGTGATACAGGACCATGAACTTCGCGACCGATTCGAGGAGTGGGCGGAGCCGCTGCGGGCTACTCCAGCCCCGGCCGTCGCCGCGCCGCGCAGCCGGATCAGGCGCAGGACCGCCCGGACCGCTGCCGCGACCGGGTTCGCGCTTGCCGTCGTCGGCCTGGTGGCAGGCCTGCTGGTGGCCGGAGGCCTGGTCGGTAGCGGGAAGCCTGGCGGTCCGGCGTTGCAAGCCCAGGGCTCGGCGTACCCGGCTCCACCCGGCCAGCCCTACGTGTTCGTCAACAGCTCAGCGATGTTCGTCAACGCCGGGGATGTACCCGCCACTCCCGCCGAACTGAGGAACGCGGCGACCGGCAAGGTCGTCAAGGTCCTGCTGCCGGTCAGCCGCGGCGTCAGCTTCAGCGCCGCCGCCGCCGCGCCCGGCGACCGGCTGTTCGTGCTGGCGCAGCAGGACAGCGACGGAACGCTCAGCTTCGCCGAGATCCGGATCGGCGCGTCCGGGAAGCCTGGTGCGCTGCGCCAGGTCCTGCCGGATCTGCCGGCGTCCCCCGGCATGCAGGTCGTGAGCATGGTCGTCAACGCGCCGGGCACCCGGCTCTCTTTCACTACCGCTGCCTCGAACTACGGGCCGAGCGGGCCGAGCGGCAGCCTGGTGATCTACAGCCTGCAGACCGGCACGCTCATCGGCAGCTGGCCGATCGCCTTCGGTACCGGCGCAAGCTCGCAGTTCCTGGGCTTCGGGAACAACCTGGTCGCGTCGGTCGACACGGTAGAACGAGGTCACTACCTCCTCGTGGACACCACCACGCCATTCCGCCCTGGTTCCTCGCTGCTGGCCGATTCCCGGCCCTACGGAGTAAGCGGCTCCTTCGAGACCTTCACCCAGGACGGCAACATAGGGATGGGCTACGGGAACAACGGGGGCCGCGCGCTCCTAGTGGAGTACTCTGCTGCGTCCGGCAAGGTGCTGCGGAACATCCCGATCGGCTCAGCCGAGGAGGGACCAAACTTCTGCGGTGTGCTGTGGGCCAGCGCGAACGGCCACGAGGTATGGACCCAGTGCGGCACCACGCAACTGGTAATCGTCGGCGGCCATGCCACCCAGATCCGGCTAGCCTGGCTGGTGCCCACCAATGCCGCCAGCGGGGCCAGCGTGTTCGCCTGGTGAGCCGGACGAGCCGACGGACCGACTCTCAGCCGGCCGTCAGCAGGCGGCGAGCGTCTCCGATGTCGATGTGTTTGTCCTGGTTAGCGTCCAGATGCGGCTAGCTGGACGGTATTGAGAGCGGCGGACGCGCGTGCTCGGATGGTTCTCGGATGGTTCACTGTCCGGCGATGCGTTCGGCGTGGCTGCTTGTCAGCTGCCTGACCGCCACCGTCCTGGTGGCATCCGCGCTGGTCTCGGCGCTGGTCACGTTCTACACCAGCGCGCTGCCCGCCGCGGTGACCAGCGAGCTGCCCAAGTCCGGGCCTATCGCGGTGGCCGTCTCGGGCGTCACGGGCGGTGGTCAGTCGGCGGCCGGCGTCGCGGAGAGGATGTCGGCATCGTTCCGCACGGTGCCTACCCGCGTCTACCCGGCGACCTGGTCAAGCGATCTGACCGTGCCCATGCCGCCACAGCACGGGCAGGTGCCGGTCGTCCGGGCCGCCTCCGTCAGCGGCATCAGCGCTAGCGCCCGCCTGACTGCCGGCAGCTGGCCTGCCGGCCCCGCGCACTGGCCAGCCGATCCCTGCCGCGCTCCGCCAGCTCACCCTCGACCCCGCCCGCAACTACCAGCCCACCGGCGAGCCACGACGACCGCACGGCCCACGACCGCACGGCCCACGCCGCAAACGATCATGACCCGAACCCTCCCGTGGTTCGGGGTCATTCCTATGTCTTGAGAGATCACATGGTGCCCCGGGTGGGACTCGAACCCACACTGCACGGATTTTGAGGCCGCGGACTCTGCCAGATTGGTCTACCGGGGCTCGCCTCCCAGGAGGCGCCGAACGCTAATGTACAGGGTTTTCGGTACGCTCGGCTCGTGAGCAAGAGTCCCTTTCAAGTGGTGATAGCCGAGGACGAGGCGCTGATCCGGATGGATCTGCGCGAGATGCTGGAGGAGGAAGGCTACGTTGTAGCCGGAGAGGCAGCGGACGGCGAGACGGCCGTGCAGCTTGCCGAGCAGCTGCGGCCGGATCTCGTGATCATGGATGTGAAGATGCCCGGACTGGACGGGATCTCCGCCGCAGAGCGCATTACCGCCAGCCAGCTCGCGCCGGTAGTGATCTTGACCGCGTTCTCGCAGCGGGATCTTGTGCAGCGTGCCAGCGAGGCAGGCGCGATGGCATACCTGATCAAGCCGTTCACCAAGGCCGACCTGGTGCCCGCGATCGAAGTTGCGGCCAGCCGCTTCGCCGAGATCGCCGCGCTGAACAAGGAGGCCGACAACCTGCGCGAGCGCCTTGAGGTCCGCAAGCTGCTCGACCGCGCTAAGGGCCAGCTCCAGGACGGTCGCGGCATGTCCGAGGCCGAGGCGTTCCGGTGGATCCAGAAGACCTCGATGGACCGCCGCCAGACCATGCGCTCGGTCGCCGAGGAAGTCCTCGCCGAGGCCGAGAAAGCCGCCAGCGAGGTAGAAGCAGCGGACGGGGGCCCGCAGCCTGCGGCGGGTTCGCGTCAGGATCCGGCGTCTGGCAATCCCGAGGCACTCGGCTAGCGGCCAAGTAGCGCCCGGTCGGCGGAGTCGCGCAGCATCCTCAACACCCTGCCTTTGACTGGTACAAAACCCAACAAATCGGGCTCGAAGGGGCTGTCAAAGTGACAGGGTGTCTTCCTCGTCAGCTCGGGCGTTGACAGCAACCGGACGCTTTAGAGGTGTATGCCGCTTATCGGTGAACGGTTAGCCGCAGGGCGCTGCGAGCTTCAAGCGAGCGGGCGGGGCCGGTCACACAACCCCCGTTGTAACCGGCGCCCGCCGCTTGCGGCCGCCGGACGCCGGAAGCGGTCGACGGTCATGAGCCAGTGGACCTTTGGTGCCATGTCAGCCTTCCCCGGGCCTGGCACGTTCTCTACTCGGTCGCCAGGCTCTCCGGACAACGGTAGCGACGGGTGGCCGGGGCGCGCAGAGACACCGCGATTCCAATGCGGAATGAGCGAAACATCCCGTCGACGGGATTGTCGGCTGGCGCCCGATCGCTGTACAGCTTGGTGCCGGCTCAGGCCGCCTCGGGCCGGCTGCCGCCGCTTCCGGCCCGTCGGCTCCGGCAGCCTCGGTCGGCTGAAGCTCCGGCACGCGCCGCCGCTTCCGGTCGACTGAGCCTCCCGATGGCACGGCTCAGACCTGTATGGGCTCGCCTGGCACGCTGTCCCGGTGCAGGCAGCTCAACCGCGCCGTGCATACCCGCCTGCCATCATCACCGGTAATGACGATGTCGAAAGTGGACATCGTCCGGCCGCCGTGAATGAGCGTCGCGACGCCGGTGACCAGGCCCGATCTGGCCGCGCGGTGGTGCGTTGCGTTGATCTCGATGCCTACCGTGAACCGGTCAGGCCCAGCTTGCAGCGCCGCGCCAAGCGAGCCGAGCGACTCGGCGAGCACGCAGGAGGCGCCGCCATGCAAGATCCCGTAAGGCTGCGTGTTGCCCTCGACCGGCATGGTTCCGACGACCCGCTCGGGCGATGCCGACACGATCTTGATGCCCATCCGGCCGGAAAGCGTCGTGGCTCCGAGGTCATTGAAGGTTGCGATGATCTGCTGCTCACGATCGGACGACACCGACACCTGCTACCTCCGCGTTCCCGGCGAAACCAGACCTTTGCTCCGGCTGAAGTCAGCGTAAGGGTGGCCTGCGCAGAGCAGCGACGCGGTTGGCAACGCCCGGCCAACTGTCACACCGAGCCACTAAACTCTGGACGTGGCCACGAAGGAAGCACCGGAAGTAGCGGAGCAGGCTGCAGCGGAGCCCGGCCAGGGCCATGCCCGCCGGGGCCGGCTGCTACTGCTCGACGGGCACTCGCTGGCTTTCCGGGCCTTCTTCGCGCTGCCGCCGGAGAACTTCTCTACCACCACTGGCCAGCCGACCAACGCCGTGTACGGGTTCACGGCCATGCTGATCAACGTTCTGCGGGACGAGCAGCCGACTCACGTGGCCGTAGCGTTCGACCGCAGCGAGCCCACCTTCCGACACGAGCAGTACGTGGAGTACAAAGCCACCAGGAAGGAGAGCCCTGCCGATTTCCGAAACCAGCTGAGCCTGATCTTCGAGGTACTCGACGCGCTCGGGATCAGCCGGCTCTCGGTGCCCGGCTTCGAGGCCGACGACGTCATCGCGACGCTAGCCACCCAGGCGTCCGGGGACATGGACGTGCTCATCGTTACCGGTGACCGGGATGCACTCCAGCTGGTCAACGATCACGTGACGGTGCTCTACACCATGCGCGGGATCAGCGAGATGGCCAGGTTCACGCCGGACGCGGTGATGGCGAAGTACGGCCTGACGCCTGCGCAATACCCCGACTTCGCCGCGTTGCGCGGCGACCCGAGTGACAACCTGCCCGGCATTCCGGGGGTGGGCGAGAAGACCGCGACCAAGTGGATCGCCGAGTTTGGCTCGCTGGCGGCGCTGGTGGACCGCGTCGACGAGGTCAAGGGCAAGGCGGGCGACGCGCTGCGGGAGCACCTGTCCGGAGTGCTCCGCAACAGCCAGCTCACCCAGCTTGTTCGCGACGTGCCGCTGGACGTCGGCCCAGCCGACCTCCGCCCGGCGCCGTGGGACCGCGAGCAGATCCACCAGCTATTCGACACGCTGCAGTTCCGTGTCCTGCGCGACCGGCTCTACGCGACGCTTCCGGGCGGCATCGGGATACCAGCGACCGCCGCCGACGGGCCGGGTAGTGACGCGTCCGTCTACGACGTGGCCGCCACCGTTCTCAGGCCGGGCGAAGTTGCCGATTGGATCGAGGGGAACGTGGCCGGGACTGGCCGAGCCGGCCTGGCCGCTAGCGGTAGCTGGGGGCGGGGCACCGGCAACCTCACCGGACTGGCGATCGCGGCGCCGGGCGGCGCGGCCGCCTACCTCGATCCGACCACGCTAACCGAGGCCGACGACAAGGCCCTCGGGGCCTGGCTGGCTGACCCGTCCCGGCCGAAGGCACTGCATGATGCCAAGGGCCCGATGCACGCCCTGGCGGCGCGCGGTTTCGAGCTCGCCGGGCTGACCAGCGACACGGCGCTTGCCGCCTACCTGGCCCTGCCCGGTCAGCGCTCGTTCGACCTGGCCGACCTGGCGCTGCGCTACCTGAACCGGGAGCTGCGCGACGCTGAGCCCGCCACCGGCCAGCTGACCCTGGACGTGCAAGACGAATCGGATGTGGCCACCGCACTTGCGCAGCGGGCCCAGGCCACCGCCGAGCTCGCCGACGCGCTCGATGCCGACCTGGCCAAGCGCGGCGCCGCGGAGCTGCTTGCGGAGGTTGAACTGCCGCTGGTCGGCGTGCTCGCGGACATGGAGCGGGCGGGCATCGGGGCGGACACCGAGCATTTCGCGGCCATGTCCGCCAGCCTGGGCGGCGAAGTGAAGGCCGCAGAGCAGGCGGCGTTCGCGGTTACCGGGCACGAGTTCAACCTGGGCTCGCCCAAGCAGCTGCAAGAGGTGCTGTTCACCGAGCTCGGCCTGCCGAAGACCAGACGTATCAAATCGGGCTATACAACCGATTCCGAGGCGCTGACCGGGCTGCTGGCGCAGACCGAGCATCCAGTGCTTGCGCACCTGCTCCGGCACCGTGACGTCGCCAAGCTAAAGAGCATTGTTGACTCGCTCATCCCGATGGCTGACGCCGATGGCAGGATCCACACGACCTATAACCAGATGATCGCTGCCACTGGCCGCCTGTCGTCGACCGATCCGAATATGCAGAACATCCCGATCCGCACCGAGGAAGGCCGACGGATCCGCCGGGGCTTTGTCGTTGGCGCTGGATATGAGTGCCTGCTGACTGCCGACTACAGCCAGATCGAGCTGCGGATCATGGCGCACCTGTCCGGCGACGAGGCGCTGGCCGCCGCGTTCGGCTCGGGACACGACTTCCACGCCGCCACGGCCGGGCGCGTCTTCGACGTCGAGCCGACTGAGGTTACCCAGGAGCTCCGCAGCAAGGTCAAGGCGATGAACTACGGCCTTGCCTACGGACTGTCTGCCTACGGGCTGTCGCAGCAGCTGCGGATCTCGCCGGACGAGGCCCGTGGCTACATGGACGAGTATTTCGAGCAGTTCGGCGGGGTCCGGGACTACCTGCGCGATGTGGTGGCCAGGGCCCGCATGGACGGTTACACCCAGACGATGCTCGGGCGCCGCCGTTACCTGCCGGACCTTACCTCGGACAACCGGCAGCGGCGGGAGATGGCCGAGCGGATGGCGCTGAACGCGCCGATCCAGGGTTCGGCCGCCGACATCATCAAGGTGGCGATGCTGGCGGTACACCGTGACCTGCAAGCCGCAGGTCAGCGATCCCGGATGCTGCTCCAGGTCCATGACGAACTGCTGTTCGAGGTCGCTCCCGGGGAACTGGATGCAGTGCGGGAACTGGTCACGGCTGCCATGTGCGGCGCAGCCGATCTGAGCGTGCCGCTCGAGGTCTCAATGGGCTGGGGCCACAGCTGGGCCGACGCCGCTCACTGACGCACCGGGCGCGCACCGTGGCAGGCGCCGATCGCGTGCCCGCTGACCCTGGCCATCCGCAGGCCGGCCTGAGGCTGCACTTGGGCGCTCATCTGCCGCGAACTCGACGCAATGGGATGATTGCCGCGTGGAGTTGCGGCTGCGCGGGCTGGACGGCCCGGTCGAGATCATGCGGGACCGCCTCGGCGTGCCGCACTGCTGGGCGCCAACCGAGCACGATGCATTCTTTGCGCAGGGATTCGTGCACGCTACCGACCGGCTTTGGCAGATGGACTACGACCGGCGCCGCGGTCTTGGCCGCGCCGCCGAGGTGATCGGAGCGACCGCCGTCCCCTCCGATGTCCTTTACCGGCGGCTGGATCTGGCGGCGGGCGCGCAACGCGATCTTGGCCGACTGTCGCGGGCCGCTCGTGACATGCTGACCGCGTACACGGCTGGCGTCAACGCAGCGATCCACGCTCCGGACCGCACCGGGGAGCAGCCAAGGCGCCCGCCGTCGGCCGAGTTCGCGAGGCCTGGTGCGCGGCTACAGCCCTGGGAGCCCTGGCACAGCCTGGTCGTGTACCGGGTCAGGCACCTGGCCATGGGCTCGGCGGCCGCGAAGCTGTGGCGAGCAGTGGTCAGCGAGACGCTGGGCCAGGCGGCGGCGAGCATGATGGTCGGCGGCGGTTCCGCCGTACAGATTGCCTGCGTGCCGCCTGGCGAGCACTGCGCGCCCCAGGTGCCGGCCTGGACCGGACCAGCTGACGCCGGCAGCAACAACTGGGCCCTGGCCGGCAGCCGGACCGCATCCGGCTTGCCGCTCCTCGCCGGGGACCCGCACCGGCCGCTTGAGGTGCCGAACGTTTACGTCCAGGGGCACGTGAGCTGCCCGGACTGGGACGTGCTCGGCCTGTCCATCCCTGGCGTGCCCGGCTTCTCGCACTTCGGCCACAATGCGAGTGTCGCCTGGTGCATCACCCACGCCATGGCCGACGACCAGGACCTGTACCAGTTCACGGACTGGCCATCAGGGTCAGCCGGCCGCCAGCGCACCGAGCTCATCGAGGTACGCGACGGCGAACCGGTCCGTATCGAGGCCAGGGACAGCGACCGCGGCCCGCTGGTCACGCCGGAGCTGGCGCTCGCCTGGGCTGCTACCGCCGCGCCGAACACCGGGTTCGACACGCTCCCGGTGATGTTGCGCGCCCGATCCGTCGGTGAGCTGTTCGAGTCCATGGCTGGCTGGGTGGAGCCGGTGAACAACCTGCTCGCGGCCGACCGGGACGGCAGCATCGGCTATCTCACTCGCGGCCGGGTACCCGTCCGGTCCGGGCCGGAAGCGGCCTGGCTGCCTGTCCCTGCCACCGACGTTTCCTGCGGTTGGCGAGGCTTTGTGGCCTTCGCCGACATGCCGCACGTGCGCGACCCGGATGGCGGGTTTCTGTTCAGCGCCAACAACCGGATCCTCGCCGCGGACTCCGGGCCTTACCTTGGCCTGGACGTAGCCGCTCCATGGCGGGCCACGCGGATTGCGGGCAGGCTTTCCGCGTTGACAGGCGCGACCGTCGACGACATGGCGGAGCTGCACCGCGACGTGGTCTCGCTGCCCGCCAGGCGGATCGCCAGGCTGCTCGGCGACTGGGCGCCACTGGCCGGCTGGGACGGCCAGATGGATGCCCGGTCAGTCGCCGCGGCAGCCTATTCGGTCCTGCGGCGCGAGCTTGCCCTGATCATGCTCGAGCGCTCCGGACTGGCTGCCATCGTCGAGCATCCCTGGAACCGGCTGCTGCCGGGCATACGAGCCGAATCAGTGGTGTGGCGGGTAGCCGGAGAACATCTGGAGGCCGGCCAGGAGTCGCTGCTCGGCGGCTGGTCGTGGCGCCGGGCCCTGACCGAGGCCGTGGCCAGGGCCGAGCAGGCCTGGGATGGCAAGCCGTGGGGCGAGCTACACGCCACCCGCCAGCGGCATCCGCTGGGCAGAGCCGGCCTTGACCCGCCGTCGGTGCCCTACGGGGGTGACATGGACACCGTGCAAGCGAGCTCCTACGTGCCGGTGGAGGGGCTGCGTACGGTGTCCGGATCGGTCGCTCGCTATGCCTTCGACGTGGCCGACTGGGACCGGTCGGGCTGGGTTGTTCCTCTTGGCGCTGCGGGGGAGCCGGGCACCCCGCACGCTCATGATCAGCAGGAGGCGTGGCGGGCCGGCCGGCTGCTGCCTGCGCTGTACTCGCGGCGGGCGGTGCAGGCGGTGGCGGTGGACCGAGTCACGCTCAGGCCGGCGTAGCCGCCCCGAAACCCAGTTGACCGGCGGATCGGGCCGCTCTACGGTAAATCGCCGTGTCGACGTGGAAGATCGAGCAGTGGGCAATGCGGGACCAGCCCGACGAAATGCTGGCTGAGCTCTATCAGGCCCGTGCCGTGCTGCACCAGGAGGCGACGCCCGACGATCCCAGGCGGCCGCTCGCCGACGAGATCGCCGCTGTGCGGCACCTGCCCGCGACGGAGGACGGTGCCGTCCTCGTCGCACGGAACTCCGCTGGGGCCGTTGCCGGAATCGGCGCATGCAGCTGGGAGCATCTGCCGGGGGTGGACCACCTGGCCGGCACGAGCATCGAGGTGCTGCCCGACAGGCGGCGGCAGGGTCTTGGCCGGATGCTTCTTGATCACTCGGCGGAGCTGGCGGAGCAACGCGGCCTGCGCCTGGTCATCGGCCGAACCAGGGACAACGTTCCATCCGGCGCCGAGTTCTGCCGGCAGTTCGGCGCCGAGCCCGCAATGGTCGGCGAGGAGAACCGGCTGGATTTGCGCGGCGTCGACCGGGATCTAGTAGACCGGTGGATCGCCGAGGGCCCGGTCCGTGCACCGGGCTACCGGCTGCTGTTCGTCGCCGGGCGCACGCCCCCTGACCTGGCCGACAGGGCGGCGGAGGTGCTCAACGTCATGAACACCGCGCCGCGTGAGGACCTGGACATTGGGGATATCCGGTTCACGGCGGAATTGATGCGCCAGTACGAGGACGCCGGGGAAGCCGCCGGCGAGGAGCGCTGGGCCTACTACGCGGTCGAGAACGCGACCGGACGGTTTGCCGGCCTGACCGACATCACCATCCGGCCTTCGCTACCCGACCGGGTCTTCGTTGGCGACACGGGCGTGGATCCAGCGCACCGCGGCAGGAGCCTCGGGAAGTGGCTCAAAGCGGCGATCACCCGGCGGATCCTGGATGAGCTGCCGCCAGTCCGGTGGGTCATCACCTGGAACGCCGGCAGCAACGACGCCATGCTCGCGATCAACCGGCAGCTCGGCTTCCGGCCGGCCGTGATCGGAACCACTTGGCAGGTAGCGACGAGTGCCCTGCGGGCTCGCCTGGCGGGTCCGGCCGACGCCGCGCGCTGACCAGCGGGTCGGGCGGCCCTAAGATTGACCCGCAGGCCAGGCTCTCATATGCTGGACACTGCACTGTGTTCAGGTGCAGTCCGCCAATGGTCAGGCAGCCGCGCGGCAGTCTTACTGCAGGCCGCGGCCGGTCATGCTGGCCAGGCAAGTCACGAATCCATGGCTTTCCGTTGTCGGGCCCGCCGCGCACGGTACTGTCCAGCAATCCATCCCTGTCCGTATCCGGAGTCCACCTACACATGACGAGCAGCACAGAGGCCACCTCGACCCCCAAGGTAGCGGTCAACGACATCGGTTCCGAGGAGGCCTTCCTCGCCGCCATCGACGAGACCATCAAGTACTTCAACGACGGCGACATTGTCGAGGGCACCGTCGTCAAGGTCGATCGAGACGAGGTATTGCTCGACATCGGCTACAAGACAGAGGGCGTTATCCCGTCACGGGAGCTGTCGATCAAGCACGATGTCGACCCGCACGAGGTCGTCAAGACCGGTGAGCACATCGAGGCCCTGGTCCTGCAGAAGGAGGACAAGGAAGGCCGGCTGATCCTGTCCAAGAAGCGGGCTCAGTACGAGCGCGCCTGGGGCACGATCGAGAAGGTCAAGGAGGAGGACGGCGTCGTTACCGGCACCGTCATCGAGGTCGTCAAGGGCGGCCTGATCCTGGACATCGGCCTGCGCGGCTTCCTCCCGGCTTCCCTGGTCGAGATGCGACGGGTGCGTGACCTGCAGCCCTACGTCGGCAAGGAGATCGAAGCCAAGATCATCGAGCTGGACCGGAACCGGAACAACGTGGTCCTGTCCCGCCGTGCCTGGCTGGAGCAGACGCAGTCCGAGGTTCGCCAGAACTTCCTCAACACCCTGCAGAAGGGCCAGATCCGCAAGGGCGTCGTTTCCTCCATCGTCAACTTCGGCGCGTTCGTCGACCTTGGCGGCGTAGACGGCCTGGTGCACGTTTCGGAGCTGTCCTGGAAGCACATCGATCACCCTGGCGAGGTCGTCGAGGTCGGCCAGGACGTCACGGTCGAGGTCCTGGACGTCGACATGGACCGCGAGCGGGTCTCGCTATCGCTGAAGTCAACCCAGGAAGACCCCTGGCAGCAGTTCGCCAGGACTCACCAGATCGGCCAGGTCGTGCCCGGCCGAGTCACAAAGCTGGTGCCGTTCGGCGCGTTCGTCCGGGTTGAGGAGGGCATCGAGGGCCTGGTGCACATCTCCGAGCTGGCCGACCGCCACGTCGAGATTCCCGAGCAGGTCGTGCAGGTCGGTGACGAGATCTTCGTGAAGATCATCGACATTGACCTGGACCGGCGCCGGATCAGCCTGTCGCTGAAGCAGGCGAACGAGGGCACCTCGGGCGAGGTCTCGGGCGAGGACTTCGACCCGACCTTGTATGGCATGCCGGCTGCCTATGACGACCAGGGCAATTACTTGTATCCCGAGGGCTTCGACCCCGAGTCCGGCGAATGGCTCGAGGGCTTCGACAGCCAGCGTGAGGAGTGGGAGCGGCAGTACGCCGAGGCGCGGGCCCGGTACGAGGCGCACCAGCAGCAGGTCGCTGATGCCCGGACCAAGGCTGACGAGGCGGGCGAGGACGGCGGCGAGGACGAAGCCGGCGACCACCACACCTCGTCGTCCAGCGGCGAATCCGAGCGGGGCGGCACGCTCGCCTCAGACGAGGCTCTCGCGGCACTTCGCGACAAGCTGTCCGGGGGCCAGAGCTGACGCCAGCGGCTCCCCGGTACCTGACCAGGGTGGCGGGCTCCAGGCGCACCTCGCCCGGCGCCCGCCATTGCCATCTCCGTGGTGCGGCAACCCGGCACCGAGCGGGCGTCCGCTGACATGTTCAGAGTCGGACTGACCGGCGGCATCGGGGCTGGCAAGAGCGAGGTGTCCCGGCGGCTTGCGGCCCAGGGCGCGATCGTCATCGACGCGGACCTGATCGCTCGTGAGGTCGTAGCACCGGGCACGGACGGGCTGGCCGAGGTTATCAGTACCTTCGGTCCGGCCGTGCTCGGGCCCGACGGCGCGCTCGACCGGACCCTGCTCGGGGACATTGTGTTCGCCGACTCGCAGAAACTTGCCCGGTTGAACTCGATCATTCATCCCAGGGTCGGGGCGAGGATGCGCGCGCTGGAGGAGGCGGCCGGGCCTGGTTCGGTTGTCGTGCACGACGTGCCGCTGATCGCGGAAAACGGGCTGGCCAGCGGCTACGACCTGGTTGTCGTCGTGGACGTGCCGCCCAGAATCCAGCTCGACCGGCTCGTCCGGCTCCGTGGCATGAGCCGGGATCAGGCGCAGGCCAGGATGGCCGCGCAGGCAAGCCGGGAGGACCGGCTCGCGATCGCCGGGATCGTGGTCGACAACTCGGGGTCGCTTGCCGAGCTGGACCGGCAGACGGGCGAGCTCTGGGCGGAATTGCGCAGGCGCGCCGCGCTGGCAGCCGGCTGATTCAGGCGGCGTGTCTGCGGCCCGGGCAGCCGCGGGAATGCGACGGGCGAGTGTCCGGTTATGGGCCGATGCTGCCTTGGTTGCCGCAGCGCAAGAGCCGCAGGGCAGCTGGCTGGCTCGGGGGGCCCCTGACTGTCGGCAGGTCGTCTTACAGTGGACAGTGCGGCGCGGCGGTCGCGCGGATGGCGGCAAGAGCTTGCGGCGGGAGCGCGGCATCGCAGTGCGAGCATCGCAGTGACTGCATCTCAGTGATCGCGGTGCGACGAGCAGATCGAGCGGAGGAGATGTCATGCGGCCGGTGACTGACTTGCAGCGCCGGGTTGCGCCGTTCGAGGTCGTCACGGAAATGGTGCCGGCAGGCGATCAGCCGCACGCCATCGCCGAGATGGAGAAGCGGATCCGGGACGGCGCCAAGGACACGGTGCTGCTCGGCGCGACCGGCACCGGCAAGACCGCCACGGTGGCCTGGCTTGCTGAGCGCCTGCAACGGCCCGTGCTCGTCATGTTGCCGAATAAGACGCTCGCGGCCCAGTTCGCCAACGAGCTGCGCGAGATGCTGCCGAAGAACGCCGTCGAGTATTTCGTCTCTTACTACGACTACTATCAGCCTGAGGCTTACGTTCCGCAGACGGATACCTACATCGAGAAGGATTCGTCCATCAACGATGAGGTGGACCGGCTCCGGCACTCAGCGACGAACTCGCTGCTGACCCGGCGGGACACCATCGTTGTCGCGTCAGTGTCGTGTATCTACGGCCTGGGCACGCCGCAGGAGTACGTGGACCGGATGCTCAAAGTGAAGGTCGGCCAGACCTTCGAGCGGGACCAGCTGCTGCGCAAGCTCGTCGGCATGCACTACGCCCGGAACGACCTGGCGTTCACCCGCGGCACGTTCAGGGTCCGCGGCGACACCATCGAGGTGATCCCGCAGTACGAAGAGCTCGCAGTCCGGATCGAGATGTTCGGCGACGAGATCGAGCGGCTGATGACGCTGCACCCGCTGACGGGCGAGGTGATGAGCGAGGACGAGGAGCTGGACCTGTTCCCTGCCTCGCACTACGTCGCCGGGCCGGAGCGGATGGAGCGCGCGATCGCCGGGATCGAGGCCGAGCTAGCGGAGCGGCTGGCTGAGCTGGAGAAGCTGGGCAAGCTGCTGGAGGCGCAGCGGCTGCGCATGCGCACCACCTACGACGTCGAGATGATGCGCCAGGTCGGGTCCTGCTCCGGCATCGAGAACTACTCCCGTCACATCGACGGCCGGGAGCCGGGCAGCCCGCCGAACACGCTGCTTGACTTCTTCCCCGAGGACTTCCTGCTCGTGGTCGACGAGTCCCACAACACGGTGCCGCAAATCGGGGCCATGTATGAAGGCGACGTGTCCCGGAAACGAGTCCTGGTCGATCACGGTTTCCGGTTGCCGAGCGCTATCGATAACCGGCCGTTGACCTGGGACGAATTCGGCGAGCGCATCGGCCAGACGCTGTACCTGTCGGCGACACCTGGGCCCTACGAGCTCCGGCAGACCAGGGGCGAGATCGTCGAGCAGGTCATCAGGCCGACCGGGCTGGTCGACCCTCAAGTGATCATCAAGCCGACCAAGGGCCAGATCGATGACCTGATCGGTGAGATCAGGGACCGGGCCGAGAAGTCGGAGCGCGTGCTGGTCACGACGCTGACCAAGAAGATGGCCGAGGACCTTACCGATTACCTGCTTGAGCTCGGCATCCGGGCCAGGTACCTGCACAGCGAGGTCGACACCCTGCGCCGGGTAGAGCTGCTGCGGGAGCTGCGCCTGGGCGAGTACGACGTCCTGGTCGGCATCAACCTGCTGCGGGAGGGACTCGATCTGCCCGAGGTGTCGCTGGTGGCGATCCTGGATGCCGACAAGGAGGGCTTTCTGCGGTCGGGCACCTCGCTGATCCAGACGATCGGCCGCGCGGCCAGAAACGTGTCCGGCCAGGTGCATATGTACGCCGACAAGGTAACGCCGTCGATGCAGCGCGCCATCGACGAGACCAACCGGCGGCGGGACCGGCAGATTGCTTACAACCGTGAGCATGGCGTCGACCCGCAGCCCCTGCGCAAGCGGATCGCGGACATCCTCGACCAGCTGGCCCGCGAGGATGCCGATACCGCGCAGCTGCTCGGCGGGTCGGGCCGACAGCAAAGCCGGGGCAAGGCGCCAGTGCCGGGGGTGTCGTCCAGGGCCAGGGCCGCCGCGGCGGCCGGCGGCTTCGGGCAGCAGGCCGGGCCAGGATGGCGGCCCGGCCCGGGCTGACCTGACCGCGCTCATCGCGGAGCTGACCGAGCAGATGCATGTGGCTGCGGCCGAGCTGCAGTTCGAGATCGCGGCCAGGATCCGGGACGAGGTGCGCGAGCTCAAGCACGAGCTGCGCGGCATGCAGGCCGCCGGGGTCTAGCCAGGCCTGCCGTTACCCGTACAGGCCAAGGGCTGCCGTCTGGTCACTGGGCTTGGCCCGGTGCCCTCGCTGGTAGCAACTCAGTGCTTCCCGGCGGAGCTCGGCAGGATCGCTGCGACTTCGGCGCCAGGGCAGCCGGCACGGTCGCCGACAGCCGGCGGGGCCCGCACTCCCGGTAGACGTTCTGAACCAGGTGTGGGCTGGTTCATCCGGTTATGGGCGGAGTATGTCGGCTAAGCGGGCGTCACGAGAACGTTTTGGCCTGGGCAGGCGTAGGGTCGAATAATGCTGGCGAGCCTCGTTGCCGCTCTGGTGTCTGCCCTGTGCTACGGCGTGGCGGCCGTCATGCAGGCAATGGCGGTACGCGCCGCCAGCCACCGCACCGCGGCGGACGGAGCGGCCGGGACCGGAGTAGACCCGGGCCTGCTCGTACGCATGCTGCGGCAGGGACCATTCCTGGCCAGTATCGCAATCGATATGGTGGGTTTCGTCGCCCAGCTGGTGGCACTACGCCGGCTGCCGCTGTTTGCCGTGCAAGCAATCATGGCCTCTAACCTGGCTGTGACCGCGGTGTTCGCGGCGTGGCTGATGAAGGCAAGGCTCGCGCTGCGCGAATGGCTTGCGGTGGTCGGCGTCGTAGTCGGCGTGGGCCTGCTCGGGTCGTCGGCCGGGGCGCAAGGCGCCGCCCAGGTGGGCAGCGCGTTCCAGCTCGGGCTGATCGTCGCCGTCGTCGGAGTGGGCGTTGCCGGTTTCGCGGCGGCCAAGCTGCCTACGCCGGTCCGGACGCCAGCCCTGGGTGGGATCGCCGGGCTTGGTTACGCCGTACTGGCCGTGTCCGCCCGGATACTGCCCGGCTTCACGCCAGCTCAGCTCGCCCGTTCTCCGGCTGCCTACACGCTGGCTGCTGCCGGGATTGTGTCGTTCATGCTTTATGCGACGGCGCTGGACGGGGGCAGCGTGACCACCGCGACGGCGGCTGTCGTCCTGGCCGAGACCATGCCGCCTGCCCTGGTCGGGGTCATCTTCCTTGGTGATACCACGCGGCACGGGCTCGCCGCCGTGGCTGGCTTGGGCTTCGCCCTGGCCGTCGCGTGCGCGGTCGCCCTGGCGAGATTCGGCGAGGCCGGCGAGAAACAGCCTGCGAAGTCGGCACCGGGGGCGCGGACCATGACGCCGACGGCGAGCCGCCGGGCGGCGTTAGGGCGACGCGAACTGCCCGATCCGCCGTAGCAGCGCGAGTGCCGGCGTCGGCCCGGTCGCCGCTGGCGTGGCCGGCGCTGTCTGCCCGGCCTTATGGCCTGCGCCTGATATTCTGGTACCCCGTGGGCGAGCGGGAATTCCGCCGAATCTGACCACGGGAGCCTCATTGGCGATATCACCGTATCCATCACGACCCGGCAGCACGAGGCCAGCCGAGACCAGGCATCTGTTCGTCACCGGCGGTGTGGCGTCCAGCCTCGGCAAGGGACTGACCGCCTCAAGCATCGGCAGGCTACTGAAGCTCCGCGGTCTGCGGGTGAGCATGCAGAAGCTCGACCCCTACCTGAACGTCGATCCTGGCACGATGAACCCGTTCCAGCACGGTGAAGTATTCGTCACCGATGACGGTACGGAGACCGATCTCGATGTGGGCCACTACGAGCGCTTTCTCGACATCAGGCTGCCAGGCTCGGCCAACGTCACCACCGGGCAGATCTACTCGCAGGTCATCGCCAAGGAGCGCCGCGGCGACTACCTGGGCGATACCGTGCAGGTCATCCCGCACATCACCAACGAGATCAAGGCACGGATCCGGGAGATGGCTAACGCGGAAACCGACGTGGTCATCACCGAAGTCGGCGGCACCGTGGGTGACATCGAGTCGCAGCCGTTCCTGGAAGCCATCAGGCAGATCCGGCACGAGATCGGCCGCGATCGGTGCTTCTTCCTGCATGTGTCGCTGTTGCCCTACATCGGTCCCGCTGGCGAGCTGAAGACCAAGCCAACCCAGCATTCCGTCGCCGCGCTGCGCAGCATCGGTATCCAGCCGGACGCGATCGTGTGCAGGTCGGACCGGCCTATCAGCGACGGCCTGAAGCGCAAGATCAGCCTGATGTGCGACGTCGACGAAGAGGCGGTGGTGTCAGCGCCGGACGCTCCGTCGATCTACGACATCCCCAAGGTGCTGCACAGTGAGGGGCTGGACGCGTACGTGGTGCGCAGGCTCGGGCTCCCGTTCCGGGACGTTGACTGGACTGACTGGGACGACCTGCTTCGCCGCGTCCACCGGCCAGCGCGGAGCGTGACCATCGCGCTGGTCGGCAAGTACGTCGATCTTCCCGATGCCTACCTGTCGCCGGCCGAGGCGCTGCGCGCCGGCGGCTTCGCGCACGACGTCCGGGTCAATATCCGCTGGGTGACCAGCGACGACTGCCAGACGCCCGAGGGCGCGGCCAGGCAACTCGCCGACGCCGACGGGGTGCTCGTCCCCGGCGGATTCGGGGTGCGCGGCATCGAGGGCAAGATCGGGGCCGTACGGCACGCGCGGGAGAACGGGATTCCGGTGCTAGGCCTGTGTCTGGGCCTGCAGTGCATGGCGATCGAAGTCGGCCGTGACCTGGCCGGGCTCGAGGGGGCGAACAGCACCGAGTTCGACCCGGACACTGCCTATCCGGTGATCGCCACCATGGTGGATCAGGAAGATGTCGTCGCGGGGGAGCGGGACATGGGCGGGACTATGCGCCTCGGCCTGTACCCGGCCGTCCTGGCTGACGGCAGCCTCGTTCGCGAGCTATACGGCGAGCCGGTCGTGGAGGAGCGGCACCGGCACCGGTACGAGGTCAATAACTCCTACCGGGACGAGCTGGAGAAAGCCGGCCTGATCTGCTCGGGCCTGTCCCCGGACGGGCGCCTGGTCGAGTTCGTCGAGCTGCCGCGCGACGTGCATCCGTTCTTCGTGGCCACGCAGGCGCATCCGGAGCTGCTGTCCCGGCCGACGCGTCCGCATCCGCTTTTCAGCGGGCTGGTGGCTGCGGCGCTGGCGCGCAGCCGGGCCGTCCCGGCCGCCGAGCAGCCCATGGCTGTGGCGCAGCGGCCGGTCGCGACCGCCTGAGATGGCGGCTACCAGCGACATCCGCGATGAGGCCGGGGCCTGGCCGGTGACCGACTCAGCCGTGCTGGCGGTCGGAAAGGTAGTTACGCTGCGCCGTGACTCGGTCCAGCTGCCCGACGGGAACGTGGTGGGACGGGAGGTCGTGGAGCATCCTGGTGCCGTGGCCGTGGTGGCTATCGACGACCAGGACCGGATCCTGATGATCAGGCAGTACCGGCATCCGGCCGGGGCGATGCTGTGGGAAATCCCCGCCGGGCTCCGCGACGTCGCGGGCGAGCCGCTGCTGGCGACCGCTCGGCGGGAGCTGTTGGAGGAGGCCGGGTGCGAGGCCGATGACTGGCGGATACTGACCGACTACCTGTCCTCGCCCGGCATCAGCACCGAACGGCTGCGGGTCTTCCTGGCCAGAAACCTGACGATGGTTCCTGAGGCCGAGCGCGAGTATGTTCCAGAGCACGAGGAGGCGTATCTGACCGTCGCTTGGGTGCCGCTTTCAGATGCCGTCCAGGGCGCCCTGGACGGCGACTTGCACAATGGCGTGGCGATCGTAGGTATCTTGTCCGCATATGTGGCTCACGGGGACGGTTTCAGGACCCTTCGCCAGGCTGATGAGCCAGAGACGATCTGAACGCGGGAGCGAATCCCGGTACAGGGACCGCCCGGAACCGGCCGGGCAGTTCGGCAGGCAAGGAAGGACAACGGGCCAATGAAGGTCGGCGTTCCTAAGGAAGTCAAGAATCACGAGTATCGCGTGGCGATCACGCCAGCGGGCGCCCACGAGTTCGTCATGTACGGGCACGAAGTCTTCGTCGAGCAAGACGCGGGCACCGGCTCATCGATCCCGGACGCTGACTTTGTCGCGGCCGGCGCCACGATCCTGCCGAATGCAGATGCCGTGTGGCAGACCGGCGACCTGATCTTGAAGGTCAAGGAGCCGGTGGCCGAGGAGTATCACCGGATGCGCAAGGATCAGGTGCTATTCACGTACCTGCACCTGGCCGCCAGCCGTGCGTGCACAGACGCGCTGCTGGACTCCGGCATCACCGCGATCGCCTACGAGACGGTGCAGTTGCCTGATGGCTCGCTGCCGTTGCTGGCGCCCATGTCGGAGGTGGCCGGCCGGATGGCCCCGCAGGTCGGCGCTCATCACTTGCAGCGTGATGGCGGCGGCCGCGGCGTGCTGATGGGCGGCGTTTCAGGTGTCTACGCAGCCAAGGTCGTGGTCCTTGGCGCGGGCGTGTCGGGCATGAATGCGGCCGCGATCGCGCTCGGCATGCAGTCGGAGGTGCTGCTACTGGACAAGAACGTCGGCCGGCTGCGCCAGGCCGATGCCATCTACCAGGGCCACTGCCAGACGGTCGCGTCCAACGCTTACGAGGTCGAACGCGCGGTCATCGACGCCGACCTGGTGATCGGGGCGGTGCTGGTGCCGGGCGCCAAGGCGCCGACGCTGGTGTCCAACGAGCTGGTGTCCCGGATGAAGTCAGGCTCGGTGCTGGTCGACATCTCGATCGACCAGGGCGGCTGCTTCGAGGACAGCCATCCGACCACGCACGCCGACCCGACCTACCGGGTGCACGACTCGGTGTTCTACTGCGTAGCGAACATGCCGGGCGCGGTCCCGCACACCTCGACGTACGCGCTGACCAACGTGACCCTGCCGTACGCGATCGAGATCGCCAACCGCGGGTGGCGCGAGGCGCTGCGCCGCGATCCGTCATTTGCGCCCGGCCTCAACACCTATGAGGGCAGCCTGACCTGTGCGCCGGTTGCCGAAGCGCACGGGCTGGCGTCCATGCCCCTGGCGGAGGTGCTCAGCTGACCACATTCGCGCGCGCGATCGCGCGTTATCTCGATCATCTGGCCGTGGAACGGGGCCTGGCCGCGCACACACTCCAGGCTTACCAGCGTGACCTGCAGAGATACGCGGCCGCCCTGGCCGCCGTCGGCCAGACCGAGATCGAGGAGGTCAGCACCCAGGACGTCGCGGACTTCCTGGCCGGGCTGCGGGAAGGGGACGGGAATCACCCGCCGCTGGCCGCCAGTTCGGCGGGTCGGGCTGTGGTCGCCGTCCGCGGGCTGCATGCATTCGCGCTCGCGGAGGGCATGACCGCGGCGGATCCGGCCAGGGCCGTGCACCCGCCGGCGCCCCCGCGTCGCCTGCCCAAGGCCATCTCGATCGGTGAGGTTGAGAAACTGCTCGATGCGGCAGCCGTCGGGCAGGCCGCGCTGCGGAACCGGGCGCTGCTCGAGCTCTTGTACGGCACCGGCGCCCGGATCTCCGAGGCCATTGGTCTCGACGTCGACGACCTGGACCTGCACGACACGGCCGGCACCGATCCGGCGACCGTCCGGCTGAACGGGAAGGGCGGCAAGCAGCGCCTGGTGCCAGTTGGCAGCTACGCCAGGGACGCCGTCGATGCATACCTGGTACGAGCGCGGCCCGCGCTGGCTGCCGCGCCCCGGCGCGGCCAGCCGAGCCCGGCCCTGTTCCTGAACGCGCGCGGCGGACGCCTAACCAGGCAGGGCGCATGGGGCGCGTTGCGGGCTGCGGCGGCGCGAGCCGGGTTGCCGGACGTATCGCCGCATGTACTCCGGCACTCGTTCGCCACGCACCTGCTGGACGGCGGCGCCGACGTTCGCGTGGTGCAGGAACTGCTCGGGCATGCATCTGTGACGACGACGCAGGTTTACACCTTGGTCACGGTCGACAAGCTGCGCGAGGTGTACGCGGCGGCTCATCCCCGTGCGCTGGGCTGACCGCGCATACCGGCTGGCCTGGTGCGCAAGCTGCCTTAGAGCTCATTTGCGGCTTCGCGGTGAGTCGGCTTGCCGCAGGCCATCGCAGCCTCTAGAGTCCGGGTTTCAGTGAGCGCATTTCTGCGCTAGCCGCCGGGAGGTGCGGTAGCTGTGTCAGCATCCCAAATCCTCGAGGTCAGGCCCGGTCTGGTTGGTCCCACCGGGCGTCCGCTGCCGGTGTTCCCAGACCCTGAGCCGCTAGTCGTGCACGGCCCCGCGCGGATCGCGGCGGTGTGCAACCAGAAGGGCGGCGTCGGCAAGACCACGACGACCATCAACCTTGGCGCGGCGCTGGCCGAGCATGGCCGCCGCGTACTACTCGTGGACTTCGACCCGCAAGGGGCGCTGTCGGTGGGCCTGGGCATCCAACCGCACGAGCTTGATGCGACCGTGTACAACCTGCTGATGGAGCGGGGCGTCACCGTCCACGACGTCATCATCAAGACGCGCGTCGACGGCATGGACCTGATGCCCAGCAACATCGACCTGTCTGGTGCCGAGGTCCAGCTCGTGCACGAGGTCGGCCGCGAGTTTGTGCTCGGCCGGGTGCTGCAGCCGGTGATCCCGGATTACGACATTGTCCTGATCGACTGCCAGCCGTCACTCGGCCTGCTCACCGTCAATGCGCTCGCCTGCGCGGACGGGGTGCTTGTCCCGCTTGCATGCGAGTACTTCGCGCTGCGCGGCGTGGCCCTGCTGATGGAGACCATCGACAAGGTGTCCTCCAGGCTCAGCCCGAAGCTGGCCATCGACGGGCTGCTGGCGACCATGTATGACTCCCGTACCCTGCACACAAGGGAAGTGCTCGCCGGCGTGGTGGAGGGATTCGGAGACCGCGTCTTCCACACCGTCGTAAGCCGGACCGTGCGCTTCCCCGACGCTACGGTGGCAGGTGAGCCGATTACCAGGTTCGATCCTGCGTGCAACGGCGCTAGCTCGTATCGCGAGCTAGCCAAGGAGGTACTGGAGAGGTGGCGTCAGGGCGTTCCCGCGGGTCCCGTCCGCGCCGGGTAAGCCTGCCAGGAGTCTCAGAGATACTGCGACCCCCTGCCCGGAGCCCGGCCGTTGAGAGTGAACGGCAGGCGAGCGGCAGGGAGAGCCACTCCCAGAAGATCACGGTATACCTGTCCGGCACCGAGCTGATGGACCTTGAGCGGGCGCGTCTTGCCTTGCGATCCTACGGGGTACCGGTTGACCGGGGCCGGATCGTCCGCGAGGCGCTGGCCGTCGTGCTCGCCGACCTCGATGCCGCCGGGGAAGACAGCCTGGTGGCGCAGCGGCTGCGCGCGAGCACGTGAGCGAGTCGGATATTTTCGACCGGGAGCAGGCAGTGGCCGCGCTGCCACCGGCGGCGGCCAGCGCGACGTGGCATGCGGCAGCGGATCCTCGATGACCAACATGACGACCGGCGAATCTGACGAGTTCGCGCCGGGTGCAGGCGGCTTTCAGGTGCATCTCGATGTCTTCGAGGGCCCATTCGACCTGCTGTTGGCGCTGATCTCCAAGCACAAGCTCGACATCACCGAAATTGCGCTGTCGAGCGTGACCGATGAGTTCATCGGTTATATCCGCGCGCTCTCCGGCGGCTGGGACCTGGATCAGGCCAGCTACTTCCTGGTGGTCGCGGCCACCTTGCTGGACCTCAAGGCAGCGCGGCTGCTGCCATCCGGCGAAGTTGACGACGAAGAGGATCTGGCCCTGCTGGAGGCACGGGACCTTCTGTTTGCCCGGCTGCTTCAGTACCGCGCCTACAAGGAC
This sequence comes from uncultured Actinomycetota bacterium, assembly GCA_963711055.1. GTDB lineage: Bacteria > Actinomycetota > Actinomycetes > Streptosporangiales > Streptosporangiaceae > JAJYUU01. The sequence goes on from CAVQCR010000031.1 coordinate 148,545, forward strand.
GTGGCTGACGTGCTGGCGGCTAGGCTCGCTGCCGAGGCGCACAGGTTCCCGCGGCGAGTGCCGATGGAGCCGAGATTCGCCGAGCTGCTCCCCGAGGTCCTCATCGGGATCGGAGCCGAGGAGTTCGCGGCGTTCGCCGCGCGCGTGCTCACCCCGCGCCGGCCGCCGTCGGTGTCGACGGCGCATCTGCACGTCCCGCGGACGTCTGTCCGGGAACAAGCTGAGATACTGCTAGCACGGCTGCGGTCAGTGCGGCGCGCAACTTTCCGCCAGCTGATCGCCGACTGCGGCGGCACTTACGAGGTAGTGGCGCGGTTCCTGGCGGTGCTTGAGCTGTACCGCGAAGGACGTGTCAGCCTGGACCAGGTCGCACCGCTTGGCGACCTTTACCTCTCCTGGGCCGACCAGGCAGAGCCGGGCACTCATCACGATATTGAGGAATACGATGGATAACGGACCGGCCGCCGTCGCTGACGCGCCCGGCATCCGGGCGAGCCTGGAGGCCGTCCTGCTCGTCGCCGACGAGCCCGTGCCCGAGGAACTGCTGGCGCAGGTCGTCGACGTGCCCGCGCACGTGGTCGTGGCCGAGCTGCGCGAGCTCGCCAGTGCTTACACAGCCGAACGTCGAGGCTTCGACCTGCGCGAGGTCGCGGGCGGCTGGCGGCTTTACACGAGGGCCGAATGCGCAGCGGTCGTCGAGCGGTTCGTCAGCGACGGCCAGGAGATCAGGCTCACGCAGGCGGCGCTGGAAACCCTCGCTGTCGTTGCCTACCGCCAGCCCGTGAGCCGGGCACGAGTCTCCGCGGTGCGCGGGGTGAACTGCGATGGCGTGATGCGCACCCTGGTCCTGCGCGGCCTGGTCGAGGAGTCGGGCAGCGACCCGGAGACTGGCGCGATCCTGTTCCAGACCACCAGCTATTTCCTGGAGCGTCTTGGCCTGGCCAGCCTCTCTGAGCTGCCGGACCTGGCTGCGTTCCTGCCCGATCATCTCGACGACGAACTGGATCCGGGCCATGACGCCGGCCGGTAGCAGCCGGCGCCGGGCCGGCCAGGGCAGGGCGGACCGTCACAGCCCGGCCGCCGCGCCGCGCCGCGCCCCAGCGCCAGCCGGGCTGAGTGCGGCCGACCTGGCGCGGGCCAGGGCAGCGGCAGCCAGCCTCTCGAGCCCCGACTTCGACGATGACGGCGACTGGGCAGCCGGCGACAGCGCGGGCGACCGCGACTCCCTCACTGACGTGCCTGGCGGTGTCCGGCTGCAGAAGGTGCTGGCCGCTGCCGGGGTGGGCAGCAGGCGGCACTGCGAGGAACTCATCGGCGCGGGCCGCGTCGAGGTCGACGGCGAGATTGTGCGAAGGTTCGGCGCCAGGGTCGACCCGCAGCTTCAGATCATCCGGGTGGACGGCAAGCGCATCCCGGCCAGGGAAGATCTCGTCTATATCGCGCTCAACAAGCCGGCCGGGGTGCTCACTACGATGTCTGACAGCCGGGGCCGCCCGACCATGGCCGACCTGCTAGGCGACACGGCAGAACGGCTGTTCCACGTCGGCCGGCTCGACTACGACACCGAGGGCCTGATGCTGCTCACGAACGACGGCGAGCTTGCCCACCGGCTAGCGCATCCACGGTTCGGCGTACTGAAAACCTACCTTGCGGAAGTCTCCGGCCCAGTGCCCAGGGACCTGGGCAGGCAGCTCGTCATCGGCGTCGAGCTCGAGGACGGTGTGGCCAGCGCGGACCGGTTCCGGATCGTCGAGCGGCTCGGCACGCGCGCACTGGTGGAGGTCACCCTGCATGAAGGGCGCAAGCACATCGTCAAGCGCATGCTCGCCGCGACTGGCCATCCTGTCAGCAGGCTGGTGCGGACACAGGTTGGTCCGGTAGCGCTCGGCTCGCTCCGGCCGGGCACCACCAGGCGGCTGTCCACGAAAGAGGTCGGCGAGCTGTACGCGGCGGTCGGCCTCTAGCGGCCACGCGCACCAGCAACCGGCGAGGAACCAAAGGAGGGTAAGTGGCTGTCCGTGCAGTCCGCGGAGCTGTGCAGGTCAAGGGCAACGACCGCGCTGAGATCCTGGCCGGGACTGCCGAGTTGGTGACCGAGGTGATGAGCCGGAACGAGCTGACGCCGGACGACGTGATCAGCGTTATCTTCACCGCGACCCCGGACCTGACAGCGGAGTTCCCGGCACTGGCGGCGCGGCAGCTCGGCTTCCAGGAAGTTCCGCTGCTGTGCGCCTCCGAGCTCAACGTGCCCGGCGCGATGCCATCCGTCGTCCGGCTGATGATGCACATAGAGACCGGTAAGCCAAGGTCCGCATTGCAGCATGTCTACCTGCGCGGCGCTGCGGCGCTGCGGCTGGATATCGCCCAATGACAGCGGTCCGCCCGGCCAGCGTTGTGGTCATCGGAACTGGCCTGATAGGCACATCGGTGGCGCTGGCGCTGCGGGAGCAGGACATCGGAGTCTGGCTCGCTGATCGCGACGCCGACGCGGTGCGGCTGGCGGCCGAGATCGGAGCCGGCCAGCCGCTGCCGCCCGGCGGAGTGCCCGGCGGTCCCGCCGACGTGGCCGTGCTCGCAATGCCGCCTGCGGCGGTCGCGCCGGAACTGCGCGCGGCGCAGGCGCGGGCGCTGGCCGGCTGTTATACCGACGTGGCCAGCGTCAAGGAGCTGCCGCTGGCCGCAGCCCGCGAGCTCGGCTGCGACCTGGCCAGCTACGTGCCCGGCCACCCGCTGTCCGGCCGCGAGCGGGCAGGCCCGGCGGCGGCCAGGGCCGACCTGTTCGTGGGGCGGCCGTGGGTCATCTGCCCGCAACCTGAGAACGATCAGCAGGCAATATCTTTGGTAACGGGACTGTCGGAGGCTTGCGGCGGCCAGCCGGTCGCGGTGTCGGCGGCCGATCATGACCAGTGGGTCGCGCTGGTATCGCATGCACCGCACGTGGTCGCGGCGGCGATGGCGGCGCGCCTTGAGCATGCCCCCGCCAGCGCGCTCGCCCTGGCCGGCCAGGGATTGCGGGACGTCACCAGGATCGCGGCCTCGGCCGCGGACATGTGGTTGCAGATCCTGACCGCGAATGCGGGCCCGGCCAGCGAGGTGCTCAGCGAGCTTGCGGCTGACCTCGGGCAGGTCGCGACCGCGCTGGGAGCCCTGGCGGCCGCAGACGAGCAGGCGGCCAAGCAGGTCGGCGAGCTGCTGGAGCGCGGCAGCGCGGGCGTCGCCAGGATTCCAGGCAAGCGCGGCGGCCCGGCCAGGGGCTTCGCCACGGTCCAGGTCGTGATTCCGGACCGGCCCGGCGAACTGGCCAGGCTGTTCATGGCCGCGGGGGAAGCTGGCGTCAACATCGAGGACGTCAGCATCGAACACTCGCCTGGCCTGCCGGTCGGCGTGGCCGAGCTGTCGGTACGGCCGGAGGCAGTCTCGCAGCTGTTGGACGTGCTGGCTGCCGGGGGCTGGCCGGTTCGCCGGTAGCATCGCTTCGTGACCGAATCAGCAGCCAGAACGGTATCCCCTGGTATCGACGCTTTTGCCCAGGGCGGCGAGCGCGGGCTCGTGGTTGCCGTCGATGGCCCGGCAGGATCAGGCAAGTCGACGGTGGCCCGCCACGTGGCGCTTGACCTGGGCTTGCGATACCTCGACACCGGGGCAATGTACCGGGCGCTGACGTGGTGGATGCTCGGTCAGGGGATTGACGCCTCGGACACCAGCGCCGTGCTGGCCCGGCTCGGCGAGCCGCGCATCACCGTGGTGCCCGATGCGTCCGCGCCGCAGATCTATGTAGACGGCCTGGACGTGGCCGTCCCGATCCGCACCCGCACGGTCTCCAATGCCGTCAGCCTCGTCGCCGCCCTGCCGCCGGTGCGCGAGCGGCTGATCGCAATGCAGCGTCGCATTATCGAGGCTGCCGCCGATGTCACTGGCATCGTCGCCGAGGGTCGTGACATCGGGACCGTGGTCGCGCCGGACGCGGCGGTCAAGGTCTACCTCACCGCGAGCGAAGACGCCAGGGCGCAGCGCCGCAGCGCCGACCTGGCTGCTGATCCGGCGGCCACCGTGGACGCGACCAGGCAGGAACAGGCCACCCGGGACAAGCTGGACGCTGCGCAGATGGTAATGGCCGCGGACGCGGTGCACATCGACACCACTGGGCTCGACATAGACGAGGTGGTCGGACGCATCGTCGGCCTGGTCAGGGCCCGCCAGGCGATGTCCAGTGGCTGAGCCCCAGCAGGGCGAGCCGCAGCAGGGCGCGGCCGGTCCACAGGTCGCCGTTCCCGTCCTCGCAGTGGTCGGCCGGCCGAACGTCGGCAAGTCCACCCTGGTGAACAGGATCCTCGGGAGCCGGCAGGCGGTCGTGGAGGATACCCCTGGCGTGACCCGCGACCGGGTCACCTATGACGCGAACTGGCGCGGCCGCGCGTTCACCCTGGTCGACACCGGCGGCTGGGAGCCATCAGTGGAGGGTACCCCGGCGCTGGCCGCGCGAGTGGCCGCGCAGGCGCGGATCGCCGTGGACGCAGCCGATGCCGTGTTGTTCGTCGTCGACGCCACCGTCGGCGTGACCGATGCCGACGCCGCGGTCGCCTCGGTGCTCCGCCGGTCCCGCAAGCCGGTGGTGCTGGCGGCGAACAAGGTCGACGACGCGCCCGGTGAGCCGGACGTGCACTCGCTGTGGTCGCTCGGCCTCGGCCAGCCGGTTCCGGTCAGTGCCCTGCACGGGCGGGGCAGCGGCGATCTGCTGGATGCCGTACTGACCGCGCTGCCAGAAGCGCCGCAGGAACGCGATGAGGAGGAGGGCGGGCCGCGACGGGTCGCCCTGATCGGCCGGCCGAACGTGGGCAAGTCCAGCCTGCTGAACAAGCTGGCCGGCGCCGAGCGCGTACTGGTGGACTCGGTGGCGGGCACTACCAGGGACCCGGTGGACGAGCTCATCGAGCTCGGCGCCAAGACCTGGCGGTTCGTGGACACCGCCGGCATCCGGCGACGGGTGCGGGAGACTCAGGGTGCCGATTACTTCGCCGCGTTGCGCTCAGAGCGGGCGCTTGAGCGGGCCGAGGTAGCCGTGGTGCTGGTGGACGCCAGCGAGCCACTTGCCGAGCAGGACCTGAGGATCATCTCGATGGTCATCGAGTCAGGGCGCGCGCTGGTCATTGCCTACAACAAGTGGGACCTGGTTGACGCCGACCGCAGGGAATTCCTCGACAAGGAGATCGACCGCCAGCTGCACAACGCGCGCTGGGCTCCGCGGGTGAACATTTCCGCCAAGACGGGCTGGCACGTGGACCGGCTCGTGCCCGCGCTGGAACAGGCCCTGGAGAGCTGGGAGACCAGGGTCCAGACAGGCCGGCTGAATGCCTGGCTGTCAGCTCTGATCGCGGCCACCCCGCCGCCGGTGCGGGGCGGCAAGCAGCCAAAGATCATGTTTGCCACTCAGGCAGGGATCAAACCGCCGCACTTCGTGCTGTTCACCAGCGGCTTCCTGCAGGCTGGTTACCGGAGGTTCATCGAGCGCAAGCTTCGGGAGGAGTTCGGCTTCGCTGGTACTCCGGTGCAAGTGACGATGCGGCTCCGGGAGAAGCGGTCAGGGCCATCCGGCCGGGCGGCGCGCGGACCAGGCCGCGCCTAACTGCCGTCACGCCCGGAGTCCGGCGTCCTGGCGAGATTAGCCTTGGTGCGAATACCGGGGGCCGGCCTGGCTCTGCTTAGCCAGAACCAGACCGTCGTTCCGGCTTCCTCGCGCAAGTACCCCCACTGGTCGGCGAGGGTCTGTACGAGGAAGAGTCCGTGCCCGTCGGATGCGTAAACGTTGCCGCGAACCACGGGCGAGCTGAGGTCCGAGCCCTGGTCGGCAACCTCGACCCGCACGCCGCTGGGTGATTCGGTGATCAGCAGCGTGACAGTGCCGCCGTTGAAGCGCGAGTTGCTGTGCGTGACCGCGTTGGTGACGAGCTCGGAGGTGAGCAGCACCGCCGTATCGAGGCTGCGGTGTAACTCGCCCAGGGCCTTGGCGACGAACGCACGGGCCTCGCGGACGTGCTCGGGTCGGCCGGGAATGGTGAGGCTGCCGAGAACTGCCACGCCGGGATCCATGGTTGCCTCGCTCATCCCTCTGGCGGTGGGTGCCATCCCCGCTGCTCCCTCCGCAATGCGCCCCAACCAGCGGTGCCCGGTGACCGACAGCGGCCGACGGCCCGCCGCGCGGCACGCCCCGTCGTGCTGTCCGCCCGCCGTGCGGCACGGGCCGCCGTGCGGTACTGCACTGCCCGCATTTGCTGCGCCCCGCGCTGCCCGTCAGCAAATGCCCTCGGCCGTTGGCAGCCGAACTGACAGCTCGGGAACGGCTCGTCAGGCATTTGCGGCTTGGCCGAGCGACCCCAACCTGAGCACGACTACCCAGGAGTGCGATGCGTTCTGCCATTAATGATGATGTGACTATGCATGGTGCGCAAGTGCATGGCACAAATAACGGTCGCGAAATCTCAGATGAGATCTCACGAACGGCAATGTCGTGTATCGTCAAACGCAACAGAGTGCTCCAGGCAGCGGCGCGTCAACTCGCGAGCTTATGGCTGCTTGTTTCCCGCAGAGGGGTGCCAAATGTCGGTCGGCCCCACCGTGCGCCGCCGCCGGCTCGGCAGCGAGCTACGACGGCTGCGTGAGTCTCAGTCGATCAAGCTCGAAGAAGTAGCCGACCGGCTGGGCCTCGCGCCGTCGACGCTGTCGAGGATCGAGACGGGCAAGGCGCCTACCCGGACCGCGTACCTCAACTCGATGTTCGACTTGTACGGCGTCGAAGATCCCTCCCAGCGCCAGGTACTGCTTGAGATGGCACGGGAAGGACACCGGAAGGGCTGGTGGGCGGTCTGGGATGGCGTGCTGCCGACCGGATTCGGTATTTACGTCGGATTGGAGGCCGAGGCTGCCTCGCTGCGCGTTTATGAGGCGCAGGTCGTGCACGGTCTGTTGCAGACCGAGGACTACGCCCGAGCAGTGATGTCGACGGTGCGGCGACGGCAGACCGCCGAAGAAATCGACCGGCTCGTCAGGCTCCGCATGCAGCGGCAAGATGTGCTCACCCGGCCCGATCCGATGGAGCTGTGGATCATCTTGGACGAGGCCGTGGTGCGCCGGATGGTCGGGCCGTCCCAGATGATGCGAGAGCAGCTTGACCATTTGTGCGAGACGAGCCAATGGCCGAACGTTACGCTGCAGATACTTGCTTTCGGCAGTGGCCTTCACGTCGGCATGGGCGGTCCATTTGCCATTATCGAATTTCCCGAGCGATTTGATCCTGATGTGGTCTATACGGAGGGGGTGACGGGCCAGGCATACATCGAAGAGCGTGATCGCGAGGTCCGTGCGCGCTCCGAGGCCTTTGACCTGCTTCGCGCTACGGCGCTGTCACCAGCAGAGTCGGTGCGTCTTATCCGCTCCATTTCCGCAGATTCCGTAAAATCCACCTGAAAGGAATCCCGCATGTCCGAACACGACATTTCCAACGCAGCGTGGATCACCAGTCGCGCCTGCAACAACTCGGCCTGCGTCCAGGTTGCCCACTTGCCCGGGGGCATGGTCGCGCTCCGGGACTCCAAGGACATCGCCAAGCCGGCGCACATCTTCGACGGCGAGGAGTGGTCGGCGTTCGTTACAGGGATTAAGGCCGGAGATTTCGATCTGCCGGTGAGTTAGGCCGGGCGGGGCAGAGGAAGACAGCCTCCGGGATCTGGCACACGCCATGATCCCGGAGGCTGTCGGCATCCGGCGCCGTCGGATCCGGCGCGACGACCAACTAACGGCGGGCCGGAATGCCACGAATCGGCACCCGGCCCTGCACGGGCGAGCGACTGCATGAGCGACAGGGCTCAGATCGGGGCGCCCCGGACCCCAGCCCCGCCCCGTCGTAGGGGGCGCATGTCGCAAATACCGTGTACTGGCTATTCCGGGCAGGTATCGCCTCGGCTCATTGGGCGTGAGTGTGAACACGCCGCCCCTAGAGGGGCGGCGTTGTGAGAGTCACGCCCTATTCCGAGGCCGCTCCAGGACCCGACTTGGCTCAAGTTAATGCACACCCGTGCTGCGGCAGCAGCAGTGCGATCGAAGCCGGGACGGCGTTAGTCAGGCTTTCGGGCCAGCTCGTAGGCAAAGCTCACGGTCCCGGTGAAAACGCCATCGCTCGCTGTGGGGGCCGAGGCTGGCCGCGAGGTCGGCGTCGAATGCGGCGGCCTGGTCAGCGAGTACCGCGGCCGGGAGGAAGGACGTCGACCTGATGAGCCCTGCCAGTTCTGGCAGGGTCCAGCGGTGGTCGATGGCGAGCTCATGACTTCCGGCCAGCTCGAATCCGGCGTCGGAGAGCACCTCAGAGTCGGGCCTGCGCGACCGCGCTTTTTCCCAGCCAGCGGGGATCCGCTGCTCGGCGCCGAGCGCCGCTTTCCACCTGTCCAAGGCGGCGGCCAGAGCCCGCTGCCAGCTTTGCTCACCGGTCCAGGGCTGGGAAGACCAGCACAGCGCCAGGTGGCCACCTGGCTGGAGCCAGCCGAAGATCCGGCCAGCGGCCAGATCCCGGTCCAGCCGGTGGAACGCGTTGCCGATGACGGCCAGCTCGAAGTACTCCGGCTGGGCGCCAAGCGTCTCCGCGCTCGACACCACCGGCCGCAGATTCCAGGCCCCCGCAGTGGCGGCCTTGGCCCGGACCGCCTTGACCATGTCCGGCTCCTGGTCAACAGCCCAGACCTCCGCGAACCAGCCGCGCAGCGGAAAGGCGAGCTGGCCAGTCCCGCAGGCCAGATCCAGCAACCGGCCACGCCCGGATACCTGGGCGCTGCGGACCAGATCCGCGGTCATCGCCGCTGGATAAGGCAGTCTGTACCGTTCGTAAGCTGCTGCCGTTCCCCGGTACAGGTCAGCCGCGAACCGGACCTCGTCAGCCATCCAGAATCAGCCTCTTCCTCGTCACCGTCCGCAGATACGGGGACACCAGGGCCACTCTAAGACCCGGACTTAGTGCGCAAGAAGGCTCACCAGAAGCCTCGAACACGCAGGCCAGCAGGCCGATCCCGCCAGGAATCCATGATCGTGAGCCAAGTCGGGTGAGAGTCACGCCCTATGCCGGGGCCGCGCCAGGACGCGACATCGACGAATACCGAGTGAGATGCGGGCTTTATCTGGGGTGACCGTTGCCAGCGGCTTGTGCAAGCGCGGGCTCTTAGCGCGGGAGTGAGCCTGCTGCCCATCTTTGACCGCATTCCCATAGCAACGCCGGACGCGACTCCGCTTGCGCGGGCGGTTTGCAACTGCGTACCTGGGCTGAACTTCCGGACCTGTTCGATTCGGTCAGTCTGGGATACCGAACTCGCCGTCGCGGGCGCCGCCGAGGAATGCCGCCCACTCGGACTTGGTGAAGACAAGAGCCGGCCCGTCGGGATGGCGGGAGTTCCGCATTGCCACTTCGCCTTCGGCGAGGAAGGCGACCTCGACGCAGTTGCCGCCGGTAGGACCGCTGTAGCTGCTCCTGATCCACGTAATGCCGGTGTCACGGCCGCTCGACCCGACGCTGAGGTTGCTCACTGGGATCCCTCCAACTCCGCGAGCATCGTGCGAATGAAGACGGTGGTCTGCTCGGGCGTGGTACTGCTTGCGGTAATCTCATCCATCGCGCGCTCATACCGATCGACGTCGGCCGGCTTGTCCAGGTACATGGCGCTGGTGAGCTGCTCGATGTAGACGATGTCGGGCAGTTCATTGGTGGCGAATCTCAGGATGCTGAAGCTGCCTGGTGCCGCGTAGGACGCCCCGGTCAGAAACGGTGTGATCTGAATCGTGACACCCGGCCGGTCGGAGATGTCCAGCAGGTGCTCCAGCTGCGCGCACATCAGGGCAGGGCTGCTAATGGGACGTCGCAGCGCCATCTCGTCGATCACTGCCCACAGCCGCAGCCCGCCGGATGCGAATCGCCGTTGCCGCTCCTTACGCAGGTAAACGAGCCGGTCAGTATCCTCGGCTGAGTAGGAGCCCAGCCGGATCACCGCAGTGGAGTAGTCCTCTGTCTGCAGTAGCCCGGGCACGAATTGCGCATCGAAGCTGCGGATCGATTCGGCTGACTCCTCGAGCCCGATGTAGGCCTGGAACCACGCTGGCAAGACATCCTGGTAGCGATGCCACCAGCCTTGTTGATTCGCCTGGCTAGCCAGCGTCAGCAGCTGCTCGCGCTCAGCCGGGTCGGTGACGCCGTACAAGTTCAGCAGGTCGGCGATGTCGACTTCGCGGACAGAATTGCGGCCGAGTTCGATTCTGCTGATTTTCGACTCCGAACCGCGGATTGCCCGTGCGGCTGCCTGCGCCGAGATGCCGCGAGACTCCCTTAGCTTCCTCAGCTGGGTGCCGAGCAGGATGCGCAGTACCGTCGGAGCACCGGTGCTGGCGGCCAATGTCTGGCCGGGTGATGTAACGCCGGACATGACTGGGCTGTCAGGCGTGACTGAGCCGCTAGGCGTGACTGGGGCGTCAGGCATGGCTGGCACGGGCGGCATGACTGATGCTGTCACCGTTGACTGCGTAATTGACCGGACCATCCGCCATGAGCCGCCCTCCCCGAATGCGCTTCGTCGTCTTACCTCGGTGACACGGCCAATCCAGCCACACGGGACTTTCGGCGGGACCAAGTTTTCAGGTCCCTTTTCCGCGCAAGCGCGCATGGAACTCGCTCTTAAACTGCGCTCGTCCAATGATATCGCAGATGAGATTTCATGCCAGCCTGTTCAGCGGCTGGCTGCGGGTGTCAGGTGCGTCCCCGGTACGATCACGAACGACGGCACGTTACCTACACAGAAAGCTGCTCGCATGCGTTACCGGCCCATTGGCAACTCGGGACTCGTCGCTTCAGTGGTCGGGCTCGGCTGTAACAACTTCGGCCGCAGGCTGAATGCGGACCAGGCCCGCCCGGTCGTGGACGCGGCCATCGAAGCCGGGATCACCCTGTTGGATACCGCTGAGACTTACGGCGGCGCAGGGCGGTCTGAGGAGATCCTCGGCGAGGTGCTCGCCGGCCGCCGCGATCAGGTCGTCCTGGCCACGAAGTTTGGTAGCCAGGCCGGAGACATGGGCTATGGTCCCGCAGCCGGGGCGAAGGGCGGGCGCGGCTACATCCGCCGCGCGGTCCAGCATTCATTGCGCCGCTTGCGTACCGACTACATCGACTTGTATCAGATCCACACTCCTGATCCGGTAACGCCGATCGAGGAGACTCTCGCGGCGCTGACCGAGCTCGTGCAGGCCGGGGAAGTCCGCTATATCGGTCACTCAAACTTCTCGGCGGTGCACATCGCGGTGGCCGCGGCGGCAGCGCGCGAGCAGCACTCAGTGCCCTTCGTCTCCGCGCAGAACCACTGGTCATTGCTGGAACGCCAGGCCGAGCTCGATGTGGTGCCAACCGCAGTGCAGTTCGGGCTCGGGGTGCTGCCTTACTTCCCGCTGGCGAACGGCCTGCTCACCGGCAAGGTAAGGCGCGGTCAGGCGCCTCCGGCTGGAACCAGGCTGGCCGGCCGGCTGGACTACGTGACCGAAGAGAAGCTGGACAAAGTCGAAGCGCTCGCCGACTGGGCGAAACAGCGCGGCCGGTCGCTGCTCGAGGTCGCCATCGGCGGGCTCGCGGCGCTGCCGGCCTGTGCCTCGGTGATCGCCGGGGCGACGTCGGCGGAGCAGGTGCGGGCGAACGCGGCAGCCGGAGACTGGGAGCCAACTGCTGCCGAGCTTGCCGAGATCGACAAGATCGTGCCCGTCAGCTAACGCCGCGGGCGGCCCGAACCGCCCGCCGGTCGGCCATTCGCTGGCCACCGCGACATGATGGCGGAGAGTTCTGCTGGTCGAGATCACCCGGCTGGAGGCAGCTGGGTTGGAGGCAGCCCGAATGGAGGCAGCCGGATGAAGGCGGCACTGTATGACCACTACGGGCCCGCGGCAGAGGTGCTGCGGATCGAGGAGATCGACAGGCCGGAGCCCGGACCGGGCCAGGTACGGGTCAGGATGAAGCTGTCCGCAGTGAACCCGACCGACTGGAAAGCCAGGGCGGGCGCAACGCCCCGCCCTATCGACAGCTTCCAGATCCCGCATCACGACGGTGCCGGGGTGATCGACGCCGTGGGCGAGGGCGTGCCGGAGGTGCGCATTGGCCAGCGGGTGTGGACCTTCCTGGCGGCGGCCGGCCAGCGGTGGGGGACGGCTGCCCAATGGTCGGTGCTGCCGTCACGGCAGGCCGTCCCATTGCCGGATAACGCGTCGGATGAGCTAGGCGCCTGCCTGGGCGTGCCGGCCATGACGGCGCACCGGTGCCTCTTCGCTGACGGTCCGGTCGCGGGCAAGAACGCGCTAGTCGCGGGCGGCGCTGGCGCGGTCGGCCACTTCGCGATCGAGCTGGGCAAGTACTTCGGCGCGCGGGTCGCCACGACCGTCAGCGGGCCAGAGAAGGGTGAACTGGCCCGGCAGGCAGGCGCCGACCTCGTGGTGAACTATCGGGACGCCGACGCCGCCGACCAGCTCAGGGCCTTCGCCGCGCAGATGGACCGGATCGTGGAGCTGGCCCTCGGGGCCAACCTCGATCTGGACCTGGCCGTGTCCGGACCGCAGACGCACATCGTGGACTATGCGGCCGAGCCCTCGGATCCCGTCCTGCCCGTGCGCAAGTGCATGACTGCCAATGTGACAATCCGGTTTATCCTGCTCTACAGCGTGCCAGCCGAGGCGCATGACCAGGCGGCGGCGGACATCGACAAGGCGCTCGCTGCCAGGGCGCTGACGCCGCTGCCGGTGATCAGGTTCCCGCTGGACCAGATCGTCGCCGCGCAAGAAGCGGTCGAGCACGGCGCGGTCGGCAAGGTAGTACTCGAGATCCCGTAGGCCAGCGCGCGGCACATCGGCAAGTGACTTGGCAAGGGAACGGCTAACGGTTATATTCTCAGCTAACCGTTAGTTAGATACCCGTTAGCTGGGATGCCGAGATGCAGCAGGAAGTCGTGCTGGCACTGCTGGCCAAGGAACCGTCGCATGGGTACCAGCTGCGAGCCCGGCTGCGCCAGGCACTCGGCCCGCTCGGCGACGCGATGAACGACGGGCAGGTCTACGTCACGCTGGCCAGGCTGGAGAAGGCTGGCCAGGTCGTCTGCGAGCGCATGACCGGGAGTCCTGACCGTCCGGATCGCAAGATCTACGCGTTGACGCCGGCTGGCCAGCAGCGGGTGGCCGAATGGCTCGCCGAGGTCAACTGGCCGAGGCCTGACCTGGCAGAATTCCACCTCAAGCTGCTGGCTGCGGCCGCGTCCGGGCTCGCCGACCCGGTCGCGATCGTCGACGGGCAGCGCCGCGAGCTGCTTCGCCGCCTGCGGGAGGCGCAGCGCACGGCGATGGCCGAGCCGGCGAACTCCGCGGCCGCTCTGCTGCTTGAAGGGATCGTGCTCAGGCTGCAGGCAGACCTGCACTGGCTGGAGGCGTGCGAGCGAGCCTGGACAAGCCGGCGACGCAACTCATCAGAGCGAGACAACAGATGAGAGCGAAACAACAGATCACGGCGAAACAAGAGCTCAAAGCACAAGCGCTAAAGACACGAGGACGACGATGACGACCCAGGACGCCAACACATCAATGGTGCGCGCTCGCGCCCTTTGCAAGCGGTACGGCAGGGACGAAAGCCTCGTGCGGGCCGTCGATCACGTCGACCTCGACGTCGCCACTGGCGAGACGCTAGCCGTCATGGGGCCGAGCGGCTGCGGCAAGTCGACCCTGCTGCACCTGCTTGGCGGGCTCGACCGGGCGTCGGCAGGCGAGATCTGGCTGGCCGGCCAGCGTATCGACCAGCTAACCGAGCGCGGGCTGGCTGGCCTGCGCCGCGATGCGGTCGGCTTCGTCTTCCAGGCGTTCCACCTGATGGACGAGCTCACCGCGGCGGAGAACGTCGAGCTACCTGTGCTGCTCGCCGGGCGATCGCCGCGGGCCGCGCGGCGCCGTGCCACGGAACTGATCGAGCAAGTGGGGCTGGCGGACCGAGCCGGGCATTTGCCGTCGCAGTTGTCCGGTGGGCAGCGGCAGCGCGTCGCGATCGCCCGCGCGCTGGCCAACGAGCCACTGGTGGTCCTGGCCGACGAGCCGACGGGAAACCTTGACAGCGAGGCGACACTGGACCTACTCCGGCTCTTCGAGCAGCTGCACTCGGCCGGGCAGACGCTGGTCATCGTTACCCACGACTCGCGGATCGCGGCAACGGCGGACCGCCTGATCACCATGCGCGATGGCGCGTTCGTCGACGAGACCAGGCTGACCGGCGGTACCTTCGGGCAGCTGTCCGCGCTCGTGGACTTGGACGGCTGACGATGAGCAAGGTGCGCTTGCTCCTGCGCCTGGTCGCGCGCGATCTGCGACGGCGGCCGTGGCAAGCCGCGCTCCTGCTCGTAGCGATCATGGCGGCGACTACCACCTTGACGATGGGCCTCGCCCTGGCCGGGGTGACGAGCCAGCCGTACCAGCAGACGAGAACCGCGACGTCCGGCCCGGACGTTGTGGCCAGCTACCTCGACCTGCCGCCAATGCCGCCCGGGGCCACGCCGGCGGCGGCGCTCGCGGCGATGACCGCCCTCGTCCGGGCCCCCGGCGTCACCGGCCATGGCGGGCCGTACCCAGTCAGCTGGGCCAGGCTGCGGGCCGGAAAATTTACGGCCGGGGTCATGGCCGAAGGCCGTGATACCACCAGAGCCGCCATTGACCAGCCAAAGCTCATTCAGGGAAGCTGGATCAGCGCCGATGGCGTGGTGTTCGAGCGCAGCTTCGCTGACGCGCTCGGGCTGCGGGTCGGCGAGCGGGTCACGCTCGACAACAGACCTTTCCGGGTCGCAGGCATCGCCGTCACGGCCGCAAATGCCCCCTACCCGGGCGCCGACTTCATCGTCTCGGGCACGCCGTACCCGAGCAACGAGTGCGGCATGGTCTGGGTCAGCGACGCGGTCGCCCGGAGCCTGGCCAGCCGAGTCTTGCCGCTGTCCTACCTGCTGAACCTCAGGCTGGCGAACCCGGCGAGCGCACAATCCTTTGCACAGGCCCGCGCAGCCTACAAATCCGGCGTACTGGACCTGACGCCGTGGCAGCAGATCGCGCAAGAGGACGGCAACCTGGTGAAGAACGCTCAGCGCGTGCTGCTGATTGGCAGCTGGCTGCTGAGCCTGCTCGCGGTCGCCAGCGTGGCCGTCCTGGTCGGTGGCCGGATGGCCGAGCAGACCCGCCGCGTCGGCCTGCTGAAGGCGGTTGGCGGCACGCCTGGTCTGGTCGCCGCCGTGCTGCTGGCCGAGAACCTGCTGCTGGCGCTGGCCGCGGCGGCAGCCGGGCTGCTGGCTGGCTGGCTGGCCGCGCCGTTGCTGACGAGTTCGGGCGCCGGTCTCGTAGGAACTCCTGGCGCTCCTTCGCTGGCCGCGGCCACCGTCGGGTGGGCCGTTGTGCTCGCGGTATCGGTCGCGATGCTTGCCACCCTGGTGCCGGCCGTACGGGCGGCCCGGACCAGTACGGTCAGCGCGCTAGCGGACGCTCCGCGGGCGCCGCGGCGCCAGCGCGTGCTGGTCGCCTTCTCGCGGCGGCTACCGCCGCCGCTGCTGCTCGGCGTGCGGCTAGCCGCTCGCAGGCCGCGCCGCAGCCTGCTGAGCGGAGCTAGTGTCCTGGTCACCGCGACAACGGTGGTGGCCGTGCTGACCGTGCACGCCCATCAGGCCCAGCAGAAAGTCGCCGGGTTCTCCGCACTGGCCAACCCGCGCGAGGAACGTCTCGATCAGGTGCTGCTGGTGCTGACGATCACGCTGGCGGCGCTGGCCGCGGTGACCGCGATCTTCGTGACGCAGGCGACGGCGGCGGACGCCAGGCACTCCTCGGCGCTGACGCGTGCCCTTGGCGCCACGCCAGATCAGATTGCCGCTGCATTGTGCCTGGCACAGCTCATTCCCGCGGCGCCGGCCGTGCTGCTCGGGATGCCTGCAGGGATCGTGCTGGTGGAGTCAGTGAGGCACGGCGCCACCACCACCGTTCCGCCTGCCTGGTGGCTCGCCGCCATGGCGGTCGGCATGCTGGCTGCGCTTGCGGTACTGACGGTGATCCCGGCACGCGCCGGCAGCCGCCTGCCCGTGGCGGAGATCCTGCAGGCCGACGGCGCCTGACTGCAGCGTCGTCGCGCACTTCCGGCCAGGGCCGACCCGCCGCCCCCCGTCTCTCACGGGCTGAGCCGGTGCAGGTCGCGCGGGAAGAGCGTCACCTGCCGGACGTTGGCCGCGCCAGTTAGCCGGGCTGTCCACCGCTCCAGTCCGATCGCGAACCCGCCGTGCGGCGGCATCCCGTGCTCGAAGACCTGGAGATAGCCGGCCAGCGGCGCAGCATCCATGCCGCGCGCAGCGAGGGCCTTGAGGTAGTCCTCGTGCCGGTGCAGTCTCTGTCCGCCGGTGACGATCTCCATCCCGCGGAACAGCAGGTCGAAGCCGTAGCTGTAAGCCGGACGATCCGGGTCGGGATAGGTGTAGAACGGCTTGCTGGCCAGCGGGTAGCCAGTCACGAAGACCAGTTCGCTGCCGTGCTGGCGCTGTGCCCAGTCACCCAGCCATCGCTCGTGCGCCGGTGCCAGGTCCTGCTCGTCTCGCACGTCCTCGCCGGTCGCGCGGGTGATCAGCTCCATCGCATCGGCAAAATGGATATGCGGGATCTGGTCCGGTACTGACGGCAGCGCAGCGCCGAGCTGCCGCATTGCCTGCCGGCCCCGTTCTCCTACTGATGCGACCATTCCCGCCACCGCGTCCCGGCATACCGACATCACGTCGAAATGGTCAGTGATGAAGCCGAGCTCGGCGTCGAGGCTCGCGTACTGGGCCAGGTGCCTGGCAGTGTCGTGCGGCTCTGCCCGGAAGGCCGGCCCAACCTCGTAGACGCGCTCGAATACCCCGACCATGGCCTGCTTGTAGAACTGCGGTGACTGGGCCAGGTAGGCGGGCCGGCCGAAGTAGTCCAGGCCGAAGACGTTCGCCCCGGACTCCGTCGCCGACTCGACGATCTTCGGCGTGAAGATCTCGGTGAAGCCGCGCTGGTCCAGCGCCGCGCGGAACCCGGCCGCGCTGGCCGCAGCGATCTCGAAGCCGGCCCGCAGCCGTGGATGGCGGAGGGTGGTGGGCGCGTGGTCCAGGATCGTGGGCAGCGTGGCGGTCAGCGTCGGCCGGTATAGGTCGAAGGGCGGCGGGACCGCCGTTCCGGACAACTGCCTCACCACTGGCTCGGTGAGCTCGGCGCCGCCGGGTGCCTGCGCGTTGCCGACCACCATGCCCTCCACCTGGAGGACTGTCTCCTCCGGGGCGGGGCAGGCGACGCCTGGCGGCAGGACGACTTGGGCCAGGCCGGCCCGGTCCCTGATGATGAGGAAGGTAACGGACTTCAGTTCCCGGCGGCGATGCAGCCAGCCGGCGATCGTGATGCGTTCGCCGATGCGTTCAGTCAGTTCGGCGGACAGTACTCGTGAGATCATCACAACTCCACTGAGGGGATGTGCGACCCCTTGGGAGTGCGGGCGATAAGGGAACTCGCGGTGCCACCGCACTTTCGCCGCTGCCGCCAGCCGCGTAGCGGCTCGCCGGAAACGGCCTCGTTAGGCCCGGTGACGGGGGCTAGCCGGCGGGGCATTGGGTCACCGCTGGCTGCGGCGCCGTTCCTCCCCGCGCTCAGGAGTGTCTTCGCCGCCGGGCGCGAGGCCGCCTTCTCAGCTTCCGGCGGCTCTCTGCTGCTCACGTGATCCGGCGCTACTTGTCTCCGTCGGCGCGTTGCGACCAGCATAGGCCGGGCGCGACCGTTCCCGTAACCGGGTTTTGCCCCTGAGCCCTACCCTAGGGGCATGTACCTCCCGCGGCATTTCACGTTGTCGGACATGGCCGAGATCCAAGCGTTCGTCGGCGCCGCGCAAGCAGCGGACCTAGTAACCTTCGACGGCATCAAGCCCGTGTCCACTCTCCTGCCGGTGATCTGGGACCGTCCGGTCCGGTCGGCGCAGGCCAGGCAGGATGGCGAGGCGGAGCCGGCCGGCTACGGACGGCTGCTCGGCCATATCGCGATCGCGAACGACCAGTGGCGCACAGCACTGCCGGGCGCGCAGGCGCTCGCCATCGTGCACGGGCCGCAGGCTTATATCTCCCCGACCTGGTATGAGGCAAAGGCGCGGCACGGCCGGGTGGTGCCCACCTGGAACTACGAAGCTGTCCACCTGACCGGCACCGTCACCTTCCACCAGGACACGCAGTGGCTACGGGAGCTTGTGACCAGGCTGACCCGGTTGCACGAGGACGACCGGCAGCATCCGTGGGCAGTGACCGATGCGCCGCCGGAGTACATCGACGGCCAGTTGCGTGCGATCGTCGGCGTCGAGCTGGCTATCACAGTGGTAGAGGCTAAGCAGAAGCTCAGCCAGAATCGCAGTGAGCTGGACCGCGAGGGCGTCGTAGCGGGACTGCGCGGGGAGCCTGGTCCCGGCCCGGTCGCGATAGCGGACCGGATGGCTGCGTCGCTCGCGCCCGGTTCCGACGGTTCAGGGGCCGCTGTCAGCGGTTAGCTAGGGCAGCCCGACGCGTCTGCGTCAACAAGATCCTCGTCCTCGCCGTCGCAGGAACCCGCGTCTTCTCCGTCGCACGGTAGCGGGCAGCTGTCCACCGGCGCGCCCGCGGCCTCGCAGCCAGAGATGATCGCGGTGCAGATCACCGCGAGCTGAGCCACCTGCTCGTCGGTAAGCCGGTCGAACAGCACGCGCCGGACCTGCTCGACGTGGAACGGCGCAGCCGCCTCGAGCGCCGCGAAGCCCACGTCAGTGAGCCGCGCTACCTGACCCCGCCGGTCGGTCTCGCAGTCCAGCCGCTGCACCCAGCCGCGTTCCTCGAGCCGGGCGACCGCGTGCGACAGGCGGCTCTTGCTTGAGGTTGACGCCTCGGCAAGCTGGCTCATCCGCAGCTCACGACCGGGGGACTCAGACAGCCGCACGAGGATCTCGTAGTAGCCGTGGGGAATGCCGGATTCCCGCTGCAGCTGACCCTCGACAGCCGAGAACAACGTATGCGTTGCCGTCAGGAAGGTACGCCACGCCTGCTGCTCGTCGGTGCTAAGCCACCGTGTCTGGATATCGGCCACTCTCTTAGGCTACCTGGGTAGTTGAGCGTTTGACAACCAACGATCGGCCGTGGTAGTCCTTGAGTGTTCAACCTCATCGCTTTCAACTACTTGCCTACGGGAGTGAATGCCAGTGACCGCTACGAACACAGAGACCGCCGTCCCCGGCTATGAGGCCGCCACCTGGACCATCGACCCGGTCCACTCTGAGGTTGGCTTCTCGGTCCGGCACATGATGGTCAGCAAGGTCCGCGGCCGGTTCAACACCTTCAGCGGCGAGATCGTGACCGCTGAGGACCCGACCAAGTCCAGCGTGACGGCCGAGATCGACCTGAAGTCGATCAACACGGGCAACGAGCAGCGCGACGGGCACATCCAGTCGGCCGACTTCTTCGAGGTCGAGACGTACCCCACGATGATCTACAAGTCCACCGGCATCCGGGTCGAGGGCGGCGATTACATCCTCGATGGCGACCTGACTCTCAAGGGCGTGACGAAGAGTGTGCCCCTGCACCTCGAGCTCAACGGGTTCGGGCCGGACCCCTTCGGCGGCACCAGGGCTGGCTTCACCGCCACGGGGGTGATCGACCGGCGTGACTTCAACGTCAGCTTCAACGCGCCGATGGCCAGTGGCGGCGTTGTGGTCTCCGACAAGGTATCCCTGCACCTCGAGATTGAGGCTGTCAAGGCCGGGCAGGCGTAATAGCGCCGAAGCGAGCGTTGATGCTGACGGCAGCAAGTGACGGGGCGGGCCGGCCGCAGCGCCAAAATCAGGCGCTGCGGCCGGCCCGTTGCTTGCATGCACCGTCCGGGCCGGCCGTAGCGCAACGAAGCGGCGCGCCGCCGGACTGGTGCTCATGCCTCAGCTCGCGGCCGAGGCCCAGCGCGCGAGCAGTTCCGCCTCGCGCTCGGCCGTGAGGCCGATGCTCGGACTGCCGCCGCTGTGCGCGCGCACCTCGGCCGCGATATCAGCGACCGACTGGCGCAACGGCCTGGGCGACAGGCCGGTGCCGAACGCGGCTGCGGGACTGGCCGTCAAGATCGTGGCGTCCTCGTTGTCGCCCTCCGACCACAGCGGCAGGCTGGCACCGTCTTCGCCTTCGGCACGAAGGAAGCCGCTATCGACCCAGGTCAGCGTCGTGCCCGGCGGCGCCACCTCGGCTGCGACCGTCTCCAGCAGCTGACCGAAGCCGAATGGCGGTGCCGGGGCTGCGGCGTGGAATGTGCCGCTGACCGAGTTCTCCAGCAGCCTCACCGACCAGGCAGCCATGTCGCGGGCGTCGATGACCTGCATCGGGTCGGCCGGGTCGCCAGGGGCGAGTACTTCGCCGCCGCGCGCGATCCGGTCGACCCACCAGGTGAATCTGTAGGTCCGGTCGTGCGGGCCGATGACGTAGGTCGGCCGCACGATCGTGGTGCGCTCGTTGCCGTAGAGCTCGGTGACCGCCTGCTCGCAGAGCACCTTGAGCCCGCCGTAGGTCTGGTCGTTGACCTGCTCGGTCGCAGGATCGGAGAGGACGGCCAGCGGCGCGTCCTCGGTGTAGCCGGGCTGGACGGGAGCCTGGTAGACCGACACGGTCGAGACGAACAGATGCTGGCCGCCCCGGCCGGCGAGCGCCTCGGCCAGCGAGCGCACCTGCCGCGGCAGGTAGGCGCAGACATCGACAGTGGCGTCCCAGCTTCCATCGGTCAGCGCCGACAGGTCCGCGTTCCGGTCCCCGGTGCGGTGCTCTGCCCGCGGGAACAGCGCAGGTCCTGTCTGCCCGCGGTTGAATAGCGTTACCTCGTGCCCGGCGTCAAGCGCCGCCTGGGTGATATGCCGGCCGACGAATGCAGTGCCGCCGATGATCAGGATTCTCATGCCCTCACCGCCCGCCGAGGGCCGACAGCTGACCGGAGATGGTGTCAGCGCTGGGGAAGGTAAGCCCGACTAGCGTCACATGTTTCCAGCGCAGGATGCCGCCGGAGTCGATGACGAACACCGACCGGCGCAGGCCCGCGCCACCGAGGGTAATCCCGTACTGCTTGCTTACGGTCAGGCCCTCGTCAGCAAGCAGCGGGAACGCCAGGTTGTACTTGCGGGCGAACTGCTCGTGGCTGGCCAGGCCCTGCGGGCTGATGGCCCATACGGTCGCGCCGAACCCGGTGAAGCTCTCCAGGCCGGAGGTGTAGGAGCACAGCTGCCGAGTGCAGACAGCGGTGTTGTCGCCAGGATAGAACGCGAGCACGACCGGCTTACCGCGCTGCTGCGACAGCGTGTACTGGCTTTGGGCTGGCTCGCCGTGGGCTAGCAGCACGCCGGGCAAGGTGAAGTCGGGGGCGACTTGGCCGAGGTCGGGTGTCTTCGCCACGTAGCGTCCTCCTGGCAATAGGTTCGGGGCCCCGCAGCAAGGCTATTCGCTCAGCCGGGCGGCGCGGCCGCATCGGCTGCCCGCGCACGCGGGCGTATCGACGTAGTGGCCGGCGGCTAGCCTGCTGGGATGACCGACGCTGACGCCGAGTACAGGCTCTACCAGGAGCTCGCTCCGTGGTGGCCGCTGATCTCGCCGCCGTCGGAATACGCGCAGGATGCAGCCGCCATCGCGGCAGTGTTCGAGTCGGCCGCGATTCCAGTGCGGACGGTGCTCGATCTGGGCAGCGGTGGCGGTCACGTCGCCATGCACCTGAAAGGCGGCCTGACGCTGACGCTTGTGGACCGGTCCGAGCGGATGCTCGATATGTCCAGGAACGCCAACCCTGATTGCCTTCACGTGCAAGGGGACATGCGGACCGTCCGGCTGGGGGAGCTGTTTGACGGCGTCCTCGTGCACGACGCGATTGACTACCTGACGGCCCAGAACGATCTGCGGATGGTGATCGATACCGCGTTCGCGCATTGCCGTCCCGGCGGGATGGCCGTCTTTGCCCCCGACCACACGGCGGAGACATTCCGCGCGGGCTCCGGGGCGGGCGGTGGTAGCGAGGACGGCGGCCGGCAGGCAAGTTTCCGAGAGCGCACCTCCGACCCGGATCCGGCCGATGACTGGATCCTGGCCGAGTATGAGTTCACGTTGCGCGAGGCCGACGGGCGGGTGCAGGTGGTGCGTGAGTCACACCGGCTCGGCTCATTCCGCCGGGAGACCTGGCTGAGGCTGCTGGCCGACGCGGGGTTCGGCGCCGAGGTAGCTGCCGGGATGTTCGCCGGGAACGACGGCCGGTTGCCGCGGGTGGTGTTCATCGGTCATAAGCCAGGTTGACTGGATCGTTGCGCTGCCCGTTCGGATGGCAGGTATCGCAGAGTCGTGGCCACCCACTTGCGTGTCGGCCCGGTGCTTGCATATCCGTGCGCTCGTCGCGCCGCACCCCGAGCACGGACGGGTGGCAGCGCTGAGGCCGCGGCCGGCGGAAAGCACGATCGTAGCGGCGTCGGTTGCGTTGCCTGCCACTGGCTGAACACCGGCTCGGGTGCGGTACGGCGAGTCTCGCGCGGCTGCCGAGCAGGAGCTGTTGTTGCTGTGACGGGCTCGGTCACGAGGCCATGCTGGGTTAGCTCCCAGTAATGCCGACGGCTGGGCCTGATCAGCTGGATCAGGGCCTTGTATGCCGCGATGCTCATCAGCGCCCAGTAGAGCGGGATGGCGAGCATCGTGCGCACCGCGGCGTACAGCCCCCGGTCCATGCACCCGGCCATCATTGAGTAGATCATCATCAGGTTCCCGACCAGCAGGGAAAAGACGCCCAGGTAAAGCACTGGCGCCGGGAATAGCCTGCTGATGTGAGCAGGCCCGCTGACCAGGTAGACGCACGTCAAGAACCAGAAGACAGGGTTCATCAGGGCGGCCACGCTAGCGAAGCCGAAGCCTAGCTGGAACGCGAAGAACTGCCGTGCTCCGAGTTCGCGCCAGAGCCGCCACGGTGACCTCATGTGCACGAGCCAGGTCTGGTAGTACCCCTTGGTCCAGCGGCTGCGCTGCCGGATCCAGCTGCCGGCCCTTGCGTTAGCTTCCTCCTCGGTGACCGAATTCATCATGCGCACGCTCCAGCCCCGACGTGCGATGCGCATGCCCAGGTCGGCGTCCTCGGTGACGTTGTAGGGATCCCACGCTCCGAGCTCCCTGAGCGCCTCCGCCCGGAAGTGGTTGGACGTCCCGCCCAGCGGAATAGGCAGCCGGAACCGGTCGAGGCCGCGGAGTACGAGGCTGAAATGAAGCGCGTATTCGGCGGCGAAGCACCGGGTGAGCCAATTGGTCCAAGGGTTCCAGTACTGTAGCTCCGCCTGCACGCATACCACCCAGGACGGGAGCGCGCGGAACGCCGACACCGCCTTGCGCAGCTGGTCGGGCTGCGGCCGGTCCTCGGCGTCGAAGACCACGCAAAAGTCGCCGCGCGCGTACCGCAGGCCCACGTTGCATGCCTTCGGCTTGGTACGCGGCAGAGTCGGCGGGATCAGCACGACTTCGAATCGGGAGTCAAGCTCGATCCGGTTGAGGACGGCGCGGGTGATCTCGTCATCCTGCTCGATCAGCAGGAGCACCTGAAGCCGGTCGGCCGGATAGTCGAGCCCGGAAAGCTTGGCAATCAAGGTAGGCAGGACGTTTTCCTCGCGGTAGAGCGGGACGAGGATGCTGTAAACCGGCAAGGCTTGGTCAGGGACCGCTTCGAGCTGCTCGTCGGTGAAACCGATGACAGGAGCACGTTGCGCAACTGTCACCAGGATCAGCCGGTAGCCGATCATGACGACGTAGATGACGGTCGCCGCGCCGACCAGTCCCACTGCAAGCTCTGCGAACGTTGGCCCGGGTCCTCCGGCCACCCGCACGACCAGCATGATCAGCACGCTGGCTGCGACCACGTCGAGTGTCACTGCCTGGCCCCGGCTGAGCAGTGAGCGCGCGCTTAGCCGGGCAGGGAGATGCCGGGTAGCCGTCGGTGCTCTCGAGTCTGTCGGCGACGGCGTTGTCGTCGCAGCTGTAGCTGCTGTGGGTGCGGGTGTGGGTGCTGGCGTAAGGCGCACGTCCGTCATGGCCGCCGCACTCGGGGCACGCTGCAAGGTCTTGGTCCCGGCCTCTCACTCGGTTGGGCGTTGATGTGGGTTCAGGAGCACGCGAGTCGCGGCTAGGCAGCTAGCCGCGGCCGGCTAACGGGTGGGGGGCGGAATACTGAGTCGCCGAGACGCCGGATTTCAGCCGCTCGTAGATCAGCCGATCGGGATCGGAGTAGACCACGCGGTAACCGGCCAGCCGCGCGTTGCCGTGCAAGCGCTGAAACACTTCGTCAGTGCTTCCCGGCGTCCTTCGCATGTAGATCCACCGAATGCCGTTACCGGCCGGATCGGTCAGGTCCGCGGCCCACTGACGGAAGCTGCCCTCGTAGATCACCTGTCCGAGCGGAATGCGAGACCAGAACGTCACAGTCTCGTTCCCGAACGATTCCATCAGAACCTTGCCTCCGGTGTAGTGGTCCCGCAGCCAATCTGCCGCCGCCATGTTGGCCTGCTCGGCCCGGCTGGACTGGAAGTCGACTGCCTCGGTCAGTGTCGCGATCCCGCCATGCAGTGCGAGCCCGGCGCCCGCAAGCGCGCTGACTACCAGGGCTGCGCAGCCCGCGCGACGCAGCAAGACTGAGGACCAGCCCTTGACCAGCGTGACGAGAAAACCTGTGAAGATTGCGGTCGGGAGGACCATAAGCAGGCCGAATCGGACGTTATACAGATTGCCGTCGATCTGCGTGACGTGTAGCGGGCGCTGGCCGGCGTAGAGCGCAAATACGTAGAACGGGAAGAACGCCATCAGTGCGATCGGTGCGACGGCGTAGCTAGCCAGCCTGGTCCTAGCCAGATAGGTCATGAACCCGACGGCGGCCAGGAGGAGCGCCGCGGCGCCGGCGTTATCGATGACGGCATATAGATAGGTCAGCGCCGATAGACCCAGGTGACCGATCGCTTTGTCGGAATGCGAGACCCAGAGCGACGGCTTGGAGAACGGCCCGGTCTGAAAATAGAGCGCGTCGTGGAAGATCACCGCGTTCCAAAGGATCCAGCCCGCCATGCCGCTCATGGCCACGCAGCCGTAGAAAATGACATGTGCCTCCGTGGCCTGGTAGCGGGGCCACGGGCTCATCGGAGCTTTCGCGGCGGCTCGCGAGCCCGCTGGCGTCCGCGCTGCCGGTGGCACCCGCGCCGCTGCCGTCGGCACCGCCGCCGTGACCGACCGGCGCCATGCCACGATGATCACGATTACCATCACGGCTACGCACAGCACCCAGCCCTCGTACCGCGCCAGGCTGGCAAGCAGGGCTGACATGCCGGTCGCCGCAAGATGAATGTAACGGCCGGCCTGGCACCAGAGCATCAGGTAGTAGGTGGTCGCGGCGATGCACGCGATCAGCAGCAATTCCGTCATCGGCGTGCTCTGCATATACAGGACGTTCGGATTGGCGCCGAAAGACACTGCTGCGATGATGCCGCCGACCCGGCTCCGGGTGATCCCGACCGAGATCAGATATGCGTACCTGATCGTCAGCAGGTAGGCGGCCATCGAGATTACCGATCCGGCGAAGCCGGAGTAAAACCAGGCGTTCACCCAGATCAATGGCAGCGATAACAGGTGCGGCAGCGGCAGCCAGGTAGCGCCAAGCTGCGCGACGCCAGCGGTTGGCGAGTCAATCACGCGCCGGGCGATCAGCAGGTGCGAGATCGTGTCCGGATAGGCGAGGGTCACATGGCGGTGGACGAAGTACACATAGGAACCGACCGAAGCGCAAGCGGCTGCGGCCATGATTGCGGTGAGTGCCGCATCCCTGGGGTGCAGCAGCCGCCGGAGAAGCTCACCGGGCGTGCGTTGCCTGGCGATTTCCGCCGAGAGCCCCGCGAGACCGATGAGCGAACGGATGATGACGGAGAGCTTCGCGCCGGTCTGCTCGCCGTGCTCGCGTGGGAAATGGTCTACCGGTCGCTGCAGGATGCGGGCGCCCCTCAGACGCAGCTTGGCCATCAGCTCCGGCGATATGGTCGCCGCCTCGCCCCTGAGCGTCATCTGGTCAAGGCAGCGTCGGTCGATCAGCTTGTAGGAGCAGTCCACGTCCCGGACTCTTACGGGAAGGAGGATGCGGCTGGCCGTCGTCCAGAGAAACGCATTGATCCTGCGGTAGCGGGGGTCTGCGCGGCGGGGCCGGTAGCCGACGACCCCGTCGGCGCGCTCCCGGCGAGCCGTCTCGAGGAAAGCCGGCAGCTGCTGTGCTTTGAACTGACCGTCGGAATCGGTCAGGAAGAGCCATCGGTGGTCAAGCGCAAGTGCAGCGGCGACTCCCGTTGATATCGCCGGGCCGTAGCCGCGATTTACCTCGTGGTGTACTGCGAGTACCCGGCCGGGATACTGCGCGGCCAGTTGGTCGGCGATTTCACCGGTCCGGTCGGTGCTGCCGTCGTTCACGACCACCACCGTGTGCGGGATGCCGAGCGATCCCGCCACCTGCAGGAAATCGGTCACGGTCGGAGCGAGGTTCTGTTCCTCGCGATAGGCCGGCATGACGATCGTGATGCCAGCGGACAACCGCTCCCCGGCCGGCGAGCGTGGCGGTGCCGGCTGGGCCTGTCGGCTAGCGGGTGCAGCCACGGCAGGCTCCGGGCCGCGACGGCCTGTCGTTACCGCTGGCCCGGCTCACGGGCGCGTCCGCGGGCGCGCCCTCGAGCGGGCGGACTGACGGCGATTGCGGGCACCGGCCGGAGCGGCCGGGGGTTAGGTCCGGCCCGGACTGCCCCGAGCGGGCCGGGTTGATCGCAGACGGCGGGGGCGCGGAAGACCCGCGTCAGGCTGAGCGAGTCAAGCTTGGTGGTGGGAAAGCAGACCGCCCCGACGCCCGCTGCTAACGACTGCCGGGCCTTGAACCTGGGCAGCATTATCACAAGCCTTGTCCCTCCTCGGTCGGCCGCCCCCGCGCCCGCCCCAAGCGCGAGAATCCTTTCCCTGCGGCCAAGTGATACGGGCGTCCGTCGCTTTGCGTGACACTACCCTGGGAGACGCTGAACACCCGCGCACCGATGGCCTTGAAATAATCACGGAGTGATAACAGCGCGACAAGCCAAGAGCGGAACGGGTCAGAGTTCCCCGGCCGGTAGCATATTGAGTCAATTTCTCGGCATGGCACCCGTGTGTATATTTTTGCGGACACTCGTCGCGTCATCGCGGCTGTACGGCGCAGGTCGTGGCGCTGCAGGCCGCGCGAAGCTCACGGTCCGGTACGCCGATCCTCGGGCGCTTGTATTCGCACGCCACCGTGGTCACTAAGGCTGCTTTGCCTGGCGTGCGATAGGCGGGCCCGTTGACGGAATCCAAATCATGGCTCGAGCGAAATTTAACAGTCAAATGCAGCGAGGTTTTGGCAACCGTATACTCGTGCTAATTCTAAGACTTCGCGTTCTTGAGCAGCAACCGGCGCCGCCCGGCATCACGGTGCCCAGCGCCGACGGGGCGCTCCTCGGCGTGGGCGGGGGAGGGCAGGCTTACTATTCTCCGCATGAGGCGAGGGCTTGCGTGGGCGATGGGCGGCGTTGTGCTGCTGGGGACGATCACTGCGGCAGCCGGCTGCGGCCACACAACAGCTACGTCGGCCGGCTCGGTCCCCGCTCGGGCGGCTACCGTGAACCCGTCGTCGGCCGACTCGACGCTGTCACCGTCTGCCACGCCACAGCCAAGCGCCTCGGTGGCGTCCTGGCCTGCTCTCCTTCCAGTCCCGGCTGTGCAGCCGGGACTGCACCAGACACGTACGCTGCCGCCCGCCCGCAGCCCGGTGTTCCATGCTGAGATGACGGATCTGTGGGCGGCGGTGGTCGCGGGCAGGCCAAGGCTGGGTCTGGCGGCTTTCTTCCCGGTCTTCGCCTACAAGCAGGTCAAGGCTATCTACGATCCGGCAGCAGACTGGCGCAACAGGCTCGTCGCTGACTTCCGGCTCGACGTTTACGCGGCTCATGGCTTCCTCGGGCGCGCCGCGAGGCACGCCCGGCTGGTTCGCGTCGTCGTGCCTGAATACGATGCCCAGTGGGTCCCGCCGGGCGCCTGCTACAACTCCGTCGGCTACTGGCACGTAGGCGGCGCTCGGGTCGTCTATAAAATCCGGGGCCAGGAACGCTCCATCGGGATCGCATCACTGATCTCCTGGCGGGGCCGCTGGTACGTCGTTCACTTCGGTGCCGTGCTGCGCGCCGCCGCTGTCGGCGAAGTTGATCAGCCATCATCGGGTGAGGGCGTGCCAGGCCCGGCCGGCGGCTGCTGAGCCATCCCGGCTCGCGGTCAAGGTCACCGATGCCGTGCTGCACGAGGCGGTCACGATCCAGGAGCAGTTGATGGCCCAGGACAAGTCCTGAGACGCTGACGGGCAAGCTCGACGCGATTAGGAGCTAGCGGGCGGATCCAGCCGGTCAGGCAGTGCCATTGCGGGGCCCCGTTACCTGCTCGGCGGCGTGGACTATCTGCCCGTCGGAGGCATCGATCGCGGTCGGGCCGCCTGGGATCGGCACGAACCAGATGTGCATCATGGGGGGCGTGACCCGGTTGGTGAAGCCGGCCGGACAGCTCGGGTGAGACGCAGTTATGGCCGCCACGATGCCTAGGCCGCGCTGCATGCACAAGTTCGTGTGCACGTGCCATTGGGTAAGGCAGCCGCCAGGCTGCGGAGTGGCGCCGTGGCGAGTGGTGATATACATCGCTGCCACGAGAACTGCGCCCCTGGGGGTGTTTGCGTATACCAGGGACTGCGGTTCGGCGAGGTTGAGTACTGGACCGCCCAGCACGGTCGCGAGGTAAGCGGATCTGTCGAGATAGTGCACCACCGCGGCGCCGGTCGGCGTAATCGGCCGGTAACCAACCGCCCTGGCCACGGCCAGGCTCTGGTACTTGCGTGCGGCCCGCCAACTGGCGTCGACGAGGCGGATGGCGGCCTGCCGCTGAGTCGTCGTAGGAATCGCGGTGCACGGCGCTGAACTCGCCATCTTCATCCCGGCGGCCATCTGCATGTTCGGATCAGGCATAGTGATGGCTCCGGCCGGCGAGGCAGTAGCGAGCCTGATACTGACGGCAGGGCCGCCCCCCATCTGCATCTGCTGGTGGCTCGCCGGCGCAACCGAAGCCGTCATGGTCATCACCATCTCTGGCCCTCCGGCCACGAGCGCGATGCTGAGCAGTACAGCGGTCACGGTGCCGGTGCCGGCCGACGCGAGCACCAGTCCCTGCCGCCGGACACCGCGGTCCAGCTTGCTGATCAGCAGCCAGCCGCAGCCAATCGCGACCGCTGCCTCCAGCACGGTACAGAGGCCGTCACCGAAACCGAACGGCTCGACGGCGTGCGGCGTCGGGCCGACGATGTCCCCGGCTGTCCTGGTGACGATGTAGATGGCGATGACGCCGACGTTGAGGATTGCCCCGCTCCACAGCAGCCATCGCGCTGGCCTCGTGACGGCCATGATCGCCCACAGCAGCTGCAGCCACGCGACGACGAGCATGAACGCCCCGAACAGCCAGTACTCCTGGAAATGCGCGCCGGCCACAGCGAAATGAATCACCGCGGTCGCGATGCTCAGGATGCTGAGGCAGTAGAGCGCAACCTTCCGGAGGGGAACGGGGACGTCGTCAGCTGCGGCCACGCGGATTGGTTCTTCGGCGTTTGCCATCACATTTGCCTGCCGTGCAGTGCGTGTAGCTGGCCTGCGTTCCTGACCTGGGTGCCTTCTGTCACACCTGACAGGTTAACTCTAAACTGTCAGGTGTGACAAGATTCGCCGAGGAGACGCTGGCGAGCGAGCACCCGACGCCGGGTCATGATCAGTCCGGCCACTTGGCCAGAACTTGCCGAGCATGCTCGTTTCCCGCCGCGGCACGCTCGCGCAGGCTGTCCAGCCATCGCGCCAGGCGCCGCTGCGCGTCGTCGTCCCCGAGATCCGCGGCCAGGCGAACTACCGTCATGTCATGCTGTCTGGCCAGCCAGCTCGATAGCAGCTGCCGCTGATCAGCAAGGAGCTCGCCCAGCTCTTCAAGGCAGTCGTGATCGGCCAGCCACCCCGCCAGCTCAATCAGCGCGTGATAGCCGCCGCTGGCGGAGCGCCAACGCAGTTCATGGAGCTGGTCGCGGTCAGCCAGCCAGCGGGCCAGCCACAGCTGGGCCACATCGTCTCCGGCGTCGGCCAGGGGACGGATGACCTCGATGGCCTCCTCCGTCCTGGCCCGGTCGGCCAGCCAGCTGGCCAGCTGCCGCCTGGCGTGCTCGTCGCCAGCCTCGGCACGCTCGCGCAGTTGCCCGGCCTGGTCGTTCCCGGCCAGCTCGTAAGCCTGCCACCACCGCTCCGCGTCTTGTGTGTCCTCGCCCGGCGGACGGTTCATCGCAATGACCTCGCAGAATGAGCGGCCTAGCCGGGCGCGAAGGCAAGCCCGACGCAACGGGCCCGGCGCCACTCACCTTACGTCTGCCAGCTACCGGGCAACACCAGCCCGCCGCCTGGTGACGCACCGCTGTGAAATTGGGGCAGCCACTCCAACTCGGAGTTTCCGCCAGGATCCCGGATCGGTACTAGCCGGCCCCGGGCCGGTCAGGCTGATTCCTGGTTGAGCGAATTCACGGCGTCGGTGACGATGGTCCAGCCGCCGGTGTCCTGCCAGGCCACCCGGATAAGGACCGCGCTGACGAACTCGGCGGACTTTCCGTTGCCGCTGTCATTGATGTAGAAACCCTGGATGTTCCGGTCCTGCGGATCAAGCGCCACGCCGGTGACTGTCACGGCGTGATTGACGCCGCTGTTCCCGACGTCGTCAGGGACCTGCCAGAGAATGCCGCAGTTGACCCCGATGATCACGCCGCGGCTTTGCTCGACCAGAACGGCTAGCTCCCGCAGGGTCAGCCCGGATTCGGACCGGGACGGCACGCCGCACTCGGTCAGGATTCGGGCATCCTGGCTCGGAGTCGTGCCCCCGGACTGCTCTGGCGCGCCAGGATCGACAGAGCATTCACCGCGCTGGAGGGCATGCTCCACCATTTCTGCCTCAGTCACCTGCGCGCCGAACTGCCGAAGCACGTCCTGAACCGACATCAGGCCGCAGTCGAGCTGAAAATGCTCCGGGTTATCACCCTGCCGGTGGTTGAACGCCGCATAGCTCCGCACGTGGCCGAGCATTAGCGATGG
This sequence comes from uncultured Actinomycetota bacterium, assembly GCA_963711055.1. Taxonomy (GTDB): domain Bacteria; phylum Actinomycetota; class Actinomycetes; order Streptosporangiales; family Streptosporangiaceae; genus JAJYUU01. Next base: position 179,830 of record CAVQCR010000031.1, read on the forward strand.
CTCACCGTCCGGCAGCTCGTCGAGCTCGATGGGAACGTCGGTGTCCGGACTGAGCTCGGCCGGTTCGATGACCTCGTCGCTCATGCCGCTCCCCGACTCCCCAGCTGTTCCTGGCTCAAGGCGCCTACGCCGCCGGTGAGAACAAGACGATAGCGCTGTGGACGTTGCAGGCAATTGCCAACGCGATCATCGGCGCCGGTCTTGCCAGCGACTCAGAGGTGGCCACCGCGATCAGTGACCTAGCGGCCTTCACCGACGCCGACGGAACGCTCATCGGCGACCCGCGGATCTTCCAGGTCTTCGCGCGGCGCTGAGTCTCGGCTGCAAGACCGCCACCTTAGACCGTTACGGCCGCTCCGCAGGTCGGGCACTGGTATGGCCGTCGCCGGGCCAGCGCACGGGCCACCGCGAAGTAGACGAACGGGAACCCCATTCCCGGGATCTCCCTGGTTGCCTGGACGGTTCCGTGCGCCGGACAGCGTCCGGTCTGGGTCTCAACTTCTTTTGCCATGGCGACTCCCCGGCTGATGTGAGATTTCCGTGCGGTCAGCGGCTGAGTGGCAGCCAGCTGAACCTCCAGAGCGCGAACGCGAGGCCGCCGACGCCCCACAATGCGACCACGAGCAGATCGGTGCCGGCGAAGCCGGTCCCCGTTGTGTGCGGGTTATAAGCGGTCAGCAGCGCGGCGTCGAGGTGCCGGACGGGAAACGCGTCCGCGACATCGACCATCCAGCGCGGCAGCAACGAGACGGCCACGAATATGCCTGAGATGAAATAGAGCGGCAGCATCGTCGCCTGGGTGATGGGCTGGGCCGAATCCTGGTTACGGATCACCGAGGCCAGCGCGAAGCCTAGGCAGCAGAACGACAGCGCGCCGACGACAACCGTCACCACCAGGGCCGGGGCGGTACGTCCGGGAACGCTCGCCCCGTAGAACAGCCAGCCAATGACCAGCAGCAGCGCGGTGATGCCGAGCGCGACGACCACCGAGGTGAGAGCCCGCCCGGCGATGATGGCCGCAGCGGGCACCGGCGTGGCCCGGCGGCGCTTGAGTGCACCGGATTCCCGCTGCGCGGTCACCGAGATCACCAGGTTCACCAACGCGGCCGAGATGATCCCGAGGGCAATGATGCCAGGGACGTAGTAGACCGAGGTGTTGATGTGCCCGCCTGCGACCGTGACGGTATTGCGATGGAACAACGACGCGAATATCACCAGGAACAGCACCGGCAGGATCAGGGTAAAGAAGCGTGACTGGCGGTTCCGGATGAACGCGCGCAGGTCGTAGCCGAACTGGTGCAGCGACAGCCGGACTGTCAGTGCGAGTCCGGATGTTTCCGTCAAGCGGACGGGAGCTGCGCGCGTCGTCATTGGCTACCGTCCGCACTCGCGTTGGTGAGGGCCAGGTAAATGTCTTCGAGACTGGGCTTGCGCACATCCAGGTCGTCGAGGTCGGCACCTGTGGATTCGGCCCAGCGGATCAGCGGACCGAGCACCGACACGGTTGAGTCGGCACGGACGAGCACTCGGTGTCCCTGAGTATCGGCCAGCGCGCACCGAACCGGCTCGGGCAGTTCTGCCACCGTGGCGCCAGGCGGCAAGCTGAAGCGTATTTCCGCGGCGGCATGTTCGCGTCCGCCCAGCGTTGCCGGTGTGCCCTCCGCCACGATCTGGCCAGCCGCGATCACTGCCACCCGATCGGCAAGGTGCTCGGCTTCGTCCATGTAGTGGGTGGTCAGGAAGACGGTAACGCCCAGCGCGCGCAGCCCGGAAATCATGTCCCAGGCAGCACGCCGGGCTGATGGGTCAAAGCCGGTCGTGGGCTCGTCGAGGAACAGCAACTCCGGATCGCCGATAAGGGCTAGCGCCACGTCCAGGCGCCGGCGCTGCCCGCCAGACAGCCGGGTGGCGATCGAATGGGCTTTATCGGTCAGCCCTACTAGCTCCAGCGTCTCGCCGACATCCCTGGGGGCTGGATAGTAGCCCGCGTACATCTGCAGGCACTCATAGGCCGTCAGCTCCCGCTCGGGTTCGGACTCCTGCAGGACGACCCCGATTCGGGCCCGCCACGACGGCCCGCCATGCTGTGGATCCTGGCCGAGGACCTTGACCTCGCCTCCGGTGCGCCGACGGTAGCCCTCGAGGATCTCGACGGTAGTCGTCTTCCCCGCGCCGTTCGGGCCGAGGAACGCGAATACCTCTCCCCGGGTAACGTGCAGGTCTATCCCGCGGACAGCCTCAACTGACCCATACCGCATCTGCAGGCCGGAGACTGCGATCACTGTTTCGCCGCTACCGCCAATGTCGGCGCCAGTCCGATCCGGGCTGACTAACATCGCCACCCATGCAAGGGTCCGCCTCCCAGAGGCTCATGCAAACGACTAGTGCGGGAATCTATCGGAACCTCGGCACCGACAATCGAAGCGTAGAGTCGTCGGCGCCATCGGCGTAAGCCCGCGCGAGCCCACTGCTCGGTCAGCTCGCTGCCGGCTGGAAGGGCTTTCCGGGCCGGGAGTGCAGAGCCCGGCGGGATTATGCTTCGGTCAGTGCGCTAATGTCCCCACCACCAAGCGGATTCGGCCTCACGTTCAGATGATCGAAGTACAGGTTTCGCTGAGCCGGGAAGAAGCGCTCGCTGAATGCTCGCGCCGCGGCCTGATCGTGCGGTCCGACCGGGAGATAGCCGGGCGCGCGGGCAGCCATCATTACCATCTGGCGTTCCCCGACAAGCCAGGGACGCTTGAGCTTAATGAGTGGCAGGGCAATGTCTGGTTCTCGGTGAACGAACGGCGCGACTGCGGCTGGGCCAGTGCGCTCGCCCGCGAGATCGCGGCCTCGTAGCAATGTCGCTTCAGTGGATCGGACGCCGGCCGGTTCGGGGCGGTGTAGTCGAGCATTCGTTTCGGCTTGGCCGGACAGCGAGCGCTGTTCCGGGTGTCCTGTGGCTTCCGCCGTCGCCCGTTTCCGCCCTTGGATTGGTGCTGCTGGGCCACGAGGGCAGTGGGCATAAGCGAAGCGAGCGGATCGTGAGCCTGGCCGAGTGGTTCGCGTCCCACGCCCGGCTCGCGGCACTGGCCATCGATGGGCCGTACCACGGTGATCGAGTTTCCTCGCCGCTGGCGGTCGCGGAGTATCAGGCTCGCATCGCAGCAGAAGGGATCGAGGTCGTTCTCGATCGGATGGCAGACGATTGGCGGGCAACCGTAGCTGCGGTCGCGGCTCTGAACATCGTGGATACCTCAAACCTCGGATATGCGGGAATGTCCATGGGGACGCGGTTCGGGCTCCCCTTCGCGGCGGCGATGGGCGACCAGCTCCGTTGCGTGGTCTTCGGCAAGTTCGGTCTTCGGCAAGGACCGGCTATGCATGCAGGCTTGGGAGTACCGGAACGCGTTGCAAATGACGCCCGGCAGGTCACCGCCCCAGCCCTCTTCCATGTGCAGTGGCACGACGAGATCTTCCCCAGGGAGGGCCAACTGGCCCTGTTCGACCTACTGGGATCACGGGACAAACAATTGACCGGCTATCCCGGCAGGCACGCCGAGACCAAGCCCGCGGCCGTCGGCCTCTGGCGCGACTTCACCTGCAGCCATCTGGCGTCCAGGGCCTGAGCCTCGAGTGCCATCACGATGCCGGGATAGCGGGCGGCCAAGCTGCGGCGAACCGAAGCCCGGTTCAACTTCAACGTCGCCACGTATCTGCGCGCGGACCTGATCAGGGCCGGGGCGCGGGTGGTCATGACCCGCCAGAACAATCATGGCATCGGGCCATGCGTGAACAGACGGGCCAGGATCCTGGACCGCGCACGCGCGAACGTGTCGATCGACATTCATGCCGACGGTGGCCCGCCGAGCGGCCGCGGCTTCACCATCCTGGAGCCGGTCGCTGACGGCCCGAACAACAAGGTGATCAGGTCCTCGGTCCGGTTCGGCAGCGACGTGCACGCCGCGATGCGCCGCCTGACCCCGATGCCGGTCAGCAACTACTACGGCCGCAACGGCTACATCTTCCGCAACGACCTGGCCGGCCTGAATCTCACCACCATGCCGAAGGTCTTGATCGAGTGCGGGAATATGAGAAACGCCGCCGACGCGCGGCTGCTGACGCGGCCGAGTGTCCAGCGCCGCATTGCCCAGGCGCTCGCCGCCGCGATCATCACATTCCTCACGCGCCGCTAGCCACCCTGACCGCGTCGCGAGGCACGGCTCGGCCGGTATGGGTGGGGAGTCATCTGGCCCATGGATCAGGCACGCACCCATAAACGATCATCGCGACGCGGGCCGGGCCGGATGCCCCACTGCGCCGCCAGTTCTGCCACCCATCCGGTGGCGGCTGCGGCCGACTCCGGGGGAGCACTGACGAGGACGACCTCGGTCACGCCGACTCGGGCCAGAGTGGGCAGCATGGCCGGGCTGCCATCGGCAAGCGCCACGGCCACGGTCAGATCGCCGATGTTCCGGCCTCGTTCCCGGCAGTAGCGGTCCAGCGCGCTGATGCGCTGCGCTGCCTCGTCTGCGGTGAGGTTGAAGCCATACCAGCCGTCCGCGTACGCCGCGACACGCCTGAGTGCGGCGTCGGAGTTGCCACCGGCGACAATCGGAACGCGGCGGTCACGGACCGGCTTGGGATAGACGCGCACGGCGTCAAACTGCACGAACTCGCCGCAGAAGGCGGCTACATCCTCGGTCCAAAGCGTCCGGATCGCCGCGAGGTATTCGGCCGTGCGCTGCGCTCGCCGGGCGAACGGAATCCCGAGCGCGGCGAACTCCTCTGCCGACCAGCCGACGCCGATCCCGAGCGTCAGCCGCCCTTCGCACAAGACGTCGAGTGTCGCGATCTGCTTGGCCGCCAGCACGGGGTTGTGCTCGGGCAGCAGCAAGATCCCGGTCGCCAGGCCGATCCGGTCTGTGACCGCGGCCGCGAAGCTGAGGCCTAGCAGCGGATCGAGCCAGTCGGCGTCAGCGCGAACGGCAATCCGCCCGTCTTCCGAGTAGGGATAACGGGACCTGGGCCGGTCCACCATCACCACGTGCTCGCCCGACCACAACGTGGCGAATCCGCTGGCCTCGGCAGCCGCGCTGACAGCACGGATAATGTCCGGGCGGGCACCAGTCCCGATGCCCAGCGCATGCAGCCCAAACCGCAAGATTCTCCTCCTGCTGTGTCGTCGCCTGCCCGGCCCGGGTTGTGCCCAGATCGGCTGTCATGCACACCGACGAAATCGCACCAGGACATTCGAGTTTCGGCGGGGCCGAATGCGATGGCTCCTGTCTTGTCCACGCTTGCGCGGTAGCGTGGATTCCGGACGATCTGGTTCCGGGATGGAGAGGATATGGCGCACGATGTGAGCCCGACCGCCAGGGCGTTGCTTGCGCTGGAGGTCATCCAGAACAGCCCCGGCATCACGGCGCACACCCTGGGAGAGCGACTTGGAGTCACCGAACGCGCTGCCCGCCGCTACGTAGCGATCTTGCGGGAGGCGGATCTGCCGATCGAGTCGGTCACCGGCCCGTATGGTGGCTACCGCGCCGGGCGCGGCTTGCGGCTCCCGCCATTGATGTTCACGGCCGCTGAGGCGATGGGCCTGGCCATGGCCGTGCTTGAAGGCCACCGGAGCGCAGTCGATCCCATGGACCCAGTGGGCAGCGCGCTGGCCAAGATCGTAAGGGCAGTGCCCGCGAGGGTGGCGGCTCCGGTCTGGGCCTTCCGCCAGTTTTCCGCTCCTCGTCCGGCGAGCGAAGCCCCACCCAGCCCGGAGCTGACCAATCAGCTGATCGAGTCCTGCACCGCCGCACGTCGACTGCGCCTGATGTACCGGATAGGCGATCGCGACCGGGCCATGGAGGTCGACCCCTGGGCCGTTGTGCTGCGGCATAGCCGCTGGTACCTGCTCGGCTGGTCCCACACCCGGCAGGCCCGGCGGGTGCTGCGCGTGGATCGGATCGTTACCTTCGAGGCGCTGCCGGAAACGTTCACTCCGCCGCAAGACCTCGACGCGCTGCGCACCCTGGAGGAACACCTGTCCGAAGGCTGGACCTACCCGGTCGATGTCCTGGTTGACGCCACCATGGAAGAAACCGCGCGCTGGGTGCCGAGAAGCCTGGCACGTCTGGAACAGGAGGGACAGAGCCGGACACGCCTGCTGGCGACGACTAACGAGCCGGACTGGTACGCCCGGCAACTGGCAGCCATCCCGGCGCCCTTCCGTGTGCTCAGATCACCGCCGCTTCAGCGCGCGACCGTGGCCCTGGGCCAGCGGCTCATGCAAGCTGGCGGCACCGCGCCTTGGCCGCCCTGACCCTGTCTGACAGCCTGCGGAGACGTCAGAACGTCGGGACGGAAAATGGGTTCTCTCCTGGGCCGTCGCTGTGGTAGACCTGCTCGGCCAGAGTGCTCGACCTTGGGAATCCGATGCACGCAGCGAAGTTGCATGCTGATGAGCTCGACATCACGCCTCGTCTCGCCACCGCCCTGATTGCGGAGCAGTTCCCGCAGTGGGCAGGCCTGCCTGTACACCCGGTCACGTCGGCGGGCACCGAGCATGTGCTGTACCGGCTTGGCGACGACATGGTGATCCGGCTGCCGCGCCTGCCGGGGGAAAGCCTTGGACAACTCCTTGAACAAGGAGTGCTGCCCCGGCTGGCGGCGTTCCTGCCGGTGCCCGTCCCGGCGCTGATCGGCCAGGGACGGCCGACCGCGGATTACCCGGCCTCATGGGGCGTGTTGGGCTGGCTTGACGGCGACACTCCAGTCGAAGGTCACCTTGCCGCACCCGGCTTGCTCGCAGCGGACCTGGCCGGATTCCTCAAGGCCTTGTGGAAGATCGAACTGGCCGGCGGCCCGGCCGCCTACCGGGGCGGCCCGCTGACCACGCTGCATGAGTTCACCCTCGGTGCCATCGAGAAGCTGACCGGGCTGGTCGACACCGACGCCGCCAGGTCCATCTGGGACCATGCCGTCCAGCTGCCC
>CAVQCR010000032.1:0-56255 GCA_963711055.1 uncultured Actinomycetota bacterium
GGAGGCGGGCGCGAGCCCAGGCCTGGCGGACCCAGGCGAGCCCGCCGACCTTGAGGAAGCGGTGCGCCGGGCGCTCAAGTGCGTCGTCGGCACCTACGGCCTGGCCGTGCTGGACGCTCGCAGGCCTGACCGGCTGGTGGTTGCCCGCAATGGCAGCCCGGTTCTGCTGGGCATCGGCGACAAGGAGATGTTCGCAGCATCCGACGTGGCGGCGCTGGTCCGCTACACCAGGCAGGTCGTGCACCTAGACGACGGCGAGATCGCCACCATCCAGGCCGACGGATTCCGGACGTCCACCCTCGACGCCCGGCGCACCACCAAGACTGCGGCTGTGGTCGAAGCCGACGCAGCCAGCTACGACGCCGACGGCCATGCCCACTTCATGCACAAGGAGATCCACGAGCAGCCGGGCGTCGTGGAGCGCGTGCTGCGCGGCCGCCTCGACGACAGGTTCAACACCGCGCACCTGGGCGGGCTGAACCTCGATCCGCGTGATGCCCGCGGCATTAAGCGGGTGAAGATCCTGGGCTGCGGCTCTGCGTACTACTCCGGCGTGCTCGGCGCCCAGCTGATCGAGGAGCTGGCCAGGGTGCCTGCCGATGCCGAGCCAGCGTCGGAGTTCCGGTACCGGGGGCCCGTGATCGAGGAAGGAACCCTCTACATCGGGGTCAGCCAGTCCGGGGAGACCTACGACACGCTGGCAGCGGTGCAGGAGGTCAAGCGCAAGGGCGGCCGGGTGCTCGGCGTGGTCAACACGGTGGGCAGCACGATCGCGAGGGAGTGCGAAGGCGGCGTGTACCTGCATGCCGGTCCCGAGGTATCCGTTACCTCCACCAAGACGTTCACGGCCACCGCCACGGTGTTCGCCCTGCTCGCGCTGCACCTGGCCCGTATCCACGACCTATCCCCGACCGACGGAAAGCGGATCAGCGCCGGCCTGCGCAAGCTACCGGGGCAGATCGAGCAGATCCTGGCGCAGGAGGAGGAGATCGCGGAGCTAGCCAAGGACCTCGCCGGGTACCAGAGCATGTTCTTCGTCGGCCGGGTGCGCGGCTGGCCGGTTGCGCGGGAGGGCGCGCAGAAGCTCAAGGAGGTCTCCTACCTGCACGCCGAGGCCTATCCGGCGAGCGAGCTCAAGCACGGCCCGCTTGCCCTGGTCGGGCCCGAGCTGCCGACGGTGGCGATCGTCCCGGACGATGAGCTCGTCGACAAGAACCTGGCCACCCTGGGGGAGATCAAGGCGCGCCAGGGCCGGGTGCTGCTCGTCGGTCATTCCGCGCCGGACGGGCAACTTGCCGACCACGTGCTCGCGGTGCCGAAGAACGAGCCGGAACTCGACCCGATCCTGCTGTCCGTGCCCCTCCAGCTGCTCGCCTACCACGCTGCGGTTCAGCTGGGGAACGATGTCGACAGGCCACGGAATCTGGCCAAGAGCGTCACGGTGGAGTAACCGAGTCCCGGCCTGGCTCCCGGTCCGCGGCTCAGTTTTGCCGCAGACTGGGCACATGAGCCGCGAAGCCAGCAGCACGCCGGCTGCCAGCGCGCAGGCGGAGACCGAACCGCTGCCGGAGCCGATGGCCGAGGCACTCGGCGCGTTCGGCCGCCACCTAGCTGCGGAACGCGGCCTGTCCAGGCACACCGTCCGGGCGTATCTCGGTGACGTCGAGTTGCTGCTCAGGCACGCGCAGCGGGAGCAGTGCAGCCAGCTTGGTGACCTCGACATTGCCGAGCTGCGCTCGTGGCTGGGCGAGCTGCACCGAGCCGGGCAAGCGCGCGCGACCATCGCCAGGCGGGCCGCCTCGGCCAGGGCGTTCACCGCGTTCGCGCATCGCCGCGGCTGGCTGGCCGCCGACCCGGCGACGCAGCTCGGGACGCCGAAGGTGCACAGGCGGCTGCCGCCGGTGCTGGGGCAGGACCAGATGACAGCGGTACTCGAAGCGCCGAAAGGGCCGTCGGCCGGCGCCGCCGCGGCGATCGAGACGGCCGTGTTCGTCCGCGATACGGCGATCATGGAACTGCTGTACGCGGCCGGGATCCGGGTCAGCGAACTGTGCGGGCTGGACCTGCACGATCTCGATACTGACCGTCGCACAGTCCGGGTTCTCGGCAAGGGGAACAAGGAGCGAACCGTCCCGGTCGGGATCCCGGCGCTGCGTGCGGTCCGGCAATGGCTCGCGCAGGGCCGTCCGGTGCTCGCTCGGGGCCCGGCCGCGGCCATGTTCCTGGGAGCACGTGGTGGCCGCATCGACCCGCGCACCGTCCGCCGGGTCGTCCACGCCAGGATCGCTGCGGCTGGTTCGGTACCCGATACCGGCCCGCACGGGCTGCGGCATACCGCCGCCACGCATTTGCTCGAAGGCGGCGCTGACCTGCGCAGCGTCCAGGAGATACTCGGTCATGCCTCGCTGGCCACGACGCAGATCTATACGCACGTCACGATTGACCGGCTGATCTCGGTCTACCGTCAGGCTCATCCGCGGGCCTGACCTCGTCAGGCCAGGCCGAGGCCGCCCGGCTCGGCCGCTCCCGCCGGGACATCGCGACGCATGCTGGGCATGTAGACTTCTTTCACGGCCTGTTAGCTGGCCTGCGTGAAAATGCGCAGTCCCGCGCCGGCCGAAATTCGCGCGCTCGCTCGCTGCGCGGCCCGCCCGCGCGAGGATCCCGGCACCGGGAGTCCCCGCACTGGCTCCGCGCAGGGCGTCCTTCACCGGTCCGCGGGAGCTGATCCCACGGCGAAGGGCGCACGGGCGCCAGGAACTCAACCGGCAGGCGCCTGCCGTCGCAGCGGCGGCGCCTCTGAACAGGAAGGGGACACCGGCATGGCTCCGGTCGTCACCATGCGTCAGCTGCTGGAGAGCGGCGTTCATTTCGGGCACCAGACCAGGCGCTGGAACCCCAAGATGAAGCGCTTCATCTTCACCGAGCGCAACGGCATCTACATCATTGACCTTCAGCAGTCGCTCGACTTCATCGATCGCGCTTACGACTTCATCAGGGAAACCGTGGCGCACGGTGGCTCGATCATGTACGTGGGCACCAAGAAGCAGGCCCAGGAAGCGATCGCCGAGCAGGCTCGCCGAGTCGGCATGCCGTTCGTTAACCAGCGCTGGCTGGGCGGCATGCTCACCAACTTCGGCACCGTCTACAAGCGCCTCCAGCGTCTCAAGGAGCTTGAGGAGATCGACTTCGACGATGTGGCCGGCTCGAACCTGACCAAGAAGGAACTGCTGCAATTGCGCCGCGAGCGGGACAAGCTCGAGCGCTCACTCGGCGGCATCAGGGACATGTCCAGGGTGCCGAGCGCGCTGTGGGTCGTCGACACCAAGAAGGAGCACATCGCTGTCAGCGAGGCGCGGAAGCTGGGCATCCCGGTCATCGCGATCCTGGACACGAATTGCGACCCCGACGAGGTGCAGTACCCGATTCCCGGTAACGACGACGCGATCCGTAGCGTTGCCCTGCTCACCCGAGTCGTGGCGGACGCGGTGGCCGACGGCCTCATCGCCAGGGCGGGCGCGGCCGCAGCCGACGACAAGCCGGCTGCCAGCGGCGACGAGGGCGTGCTTGGTGCCGCTGAGCCGCTGGCGGAGTGGGAGCGCGAGCTGCTGGAAGGCACGGCTGACGCCGCGTCCGGTGAGGCGCCGGCCAGGGCTGCTGAGGCGCTGACTGCTGCGTCGCGCTGGCCGGCGACGTGGCGCAGGCCGCTGAGGTCGCGCAGGCTGCGGAGGACGCCGAGGACGGGAATTGAGCCGGACACGGCCGGCTCCGACGGCGAGCGGGCTGGGCGGACGCCGAGGCGCCGACAGCCTGATCTTGCCGCAGGCGGGGCAGGGCGCCGGCCCGGCCTGGGCCTGCCGCCACCGGTACCACGACAACGAAAGATGGGGACATGGCGAACTACACCGCCGCCGATGTGAAGAGGCTGCGCGAGCAGACCGGGGCCGGCATGCTCGACTGCAAGAATGCCCTGGTAGAAGCCAGCGGTGACTACGACGCCGCGGTTGAGGCGCTGCGCATTAAGGGCGCCAAGGACAACAGCAAAGCGGGCCCAGCGGACCGCGGCCAACGGCCTGGTGACGGCCCAGCTCGCCGGGACCGGCGCTGGCGTGCTGCTCGAGCTGAACTGCGAGACCGACTTCGTGGCCAAGACGGACCTATTCCAGCAGGTCGCTGCCGACATCGCCGCGGCGGCGCTGGCGGCGGGCGCGGCTGACCGGCTCGCCGTCCTGAGCCTTGAAGTCCGGCCTGGGCAGACCACCCAGGAGCTGATCGAGGAGGCAGGCGCGGCGCTCAAGGAGAAGCTTGAGGTCGGCCGGTACGCCCGCTTCGACGGCGGCTACGTGGCTAGCTACCTGCATAAGAAAGACCCTGCGCTGCCGCCCACCATCGGCGTGCTGGTCCAGCTCGACGAGGCCGGTGCCGCGATCGGCCAGGACATCGCGCAGCAGGTCGCGGCCTTGCACGCCCAGTACGTGACCCGTGACCAGGTGCCCGACGACCTGATGGCCAACGAGCGGCGGATTGCCGAGCAGGTCACCAGGGAGGAAGGCAAGCCTGAGCAGGCCATCCCGAAGATCGTGGAAGGGCGCCTCAACGCGTTCCTCAAGGACGTCGTGCTGGTCGAGCAGGCCTCGGTGCACGACTCGAAGAAGTCGGTCAAGCAGCTGCTGGCCGAGCACGGAGCCAACGTACTGGGGTTCGCCCGGTTCCAGATCGGCCAGGCAGGCTGACGCTGCCGGAAGGGTGGTACCGCGGTGGCACTCAGCCCGCAGGCAGATCCCGAAACCGGGAGCGGGCCGAGTCCTGCGCCCGGTGACGGCAGGCCGAACTGGCGGCGGGTGGTACTGAAGCTGTCTGGCGAGGCGTTCGCCGGCAGCGAGCCGCTCGGTATTTCCCCAGATGTGGTGATCCATCTGGCCAGGGAGATCACCGCCGCGGCCAAGGAAGGCTTCCAGATCGCCGTAGTGGTGGGCGGCGGCAACATGTTCCGCGGCGCCGCGCTCTCCGAGCGCGGCATCGACCGGTCCCGAGCCGACTACATGGGCATGCTCGGCACGGTGATCAACTGCCTGGCCCTCCAGGACGTCCTGGAGAAGCTCGGCGTGGAAACCAGGGTGCAGACCGCCATCACCATGGGCCAGGTAGCCGAGCCGTACATACCCCGGCGCGCGATCCGGCACCTGGAAAAGGGCCGGATCGTGATATTCGGGGCCGGGCTCGGCGCGCCGTTCTTCTCCACCGACACCTGCGCGGCCCAGCGCGCCCTGGAGATCGGCGCCGAGGCGGTACTGAAAGGCACCCAGGTCGACGGCGTCTACGATGCCGATCCCCGGCACAACACCGGCGCCGTGCTCTTCCACCACCTCGACTACACCGAGGTACTGCGCCGCGAACTGCGCGTCATGGATGCCACCGCGGTCAGCCTCTGCATGGACAATGACCTGCCCATAGTCGTCTTTGACCTGATGGGCGAGGGTAATGTCGTCAGGGCGGTCCGCGGTGACCAGATCGGCACGCTGGTCAGCCGGTCTGGCCGCTGATGGCGGTTCACCGAGGCTGGAGACGTTTCCAAGACAGCCGGTGACGCGCAAGACTGGACGCCTACGAACGCACAGGAGCCGCAGTGATTGACGAGAGCCTCCTCGAGGCCGAGGAGAAGATGGAGAAGGCCGTCGCGGTTGCCAAGGACGAGTTCAGCGGCATCCGCACCGGGCGGGCACACCCGTCCATGTTCAACAAGATCACCGCCGAGTACTACGGTACCCAGACGCCGGTGAACCAGCTCGCGTCGTTCCACCTGCCCGAGCCGAGGATGGTGATCATCCAGCCTTACGACAAGGGCTCGCTGGCCGCGATCGAGAAGGCGATCAGGAATTCCGACCTGGGGGTCAACCCGACCAATGACGGCGTGATCATCCGCGTGGTCTTCCCGGAGCTATCCGAGGAGCGCCGCAAGGAGTTCATCAAGGTGGCCAGGAACAAAGCGGAGGAGAGCCGGGTATCGATCCGTAACATTCGCAGGCACGCCAAGGACTCGATCGACAAGCTCGTGAAGAACGGCGAGGCTGGCGAGGACGACGGAAGGCGCGCTGAACGGGAACTTGACGAGCTAACGCACGTCTACACCGGGCAGGTCGATGAGCTGCTGAAGCACAAGGAAGCCGAGCTACTCGAGGTATAGCTTGCGGATCGAACAGGAGCCGGACGTTTCTCCGGGGGAGCCGTCGGGGGGTGCTGCCTCCGAACTGTCCGTAATCGGGGTAGGTACACCGGCGGCCGAGGACGGGACGGGGGCGGTGACCGAGCGCGAGCGCGGCCGGGCCGGCCGCAACCTGCGGGCCGCGATAGCCGTCGGCCTCATTCTCGGCGGCCTCGCGCTGCTGACCCTGTTCACCGTCAAGGCCACGTTCCTGCTGTACGTCGGGCTCATCGTCGGTGCGGCGCTCTGGGAACTGAATCACGCGTTTTCCTCGCGGAACATTCACTTCCCGCTGATACCGATCGCGGCCGGCGGCATTGCGATGGTCACGCTCGCTTACTGGACCGACGGCGAAATGGTCAGTAACGGCGCTCGGCCTGTCAGCCATCGCGGTGCTGGCCTTCCGCCTGCGGGGCACCGCGTCGGGCTACGTGCGAGATGTGACCGCCGGCCTGTTCGCGCTGCTGTACCTGCCGCTGATGGCGGTGTTCGTGGCGCTGATGCTCGCCGAGCCAGATGGCGCCCGGCGCGCGCTGATCTTCGTGGTGCTGACGGTGTGCAGCGATACCGGCGCTTACCTGGCCGGCAGCCTCATCGGCAAGCATCCGATGGCACCCTCGATCAGCCCGAAGAAAACCTGGGAAGGCCTGAGCGGCTCGATCGTCGCTTGCCTGATCGCTGGCGCGATCATCGTGCCGGAGCTGCTGCACGGCCACCTGTGGCAGGGCCTCGTGCTCGGCCTGGCCGGGGTCGCCGCCGCCACGCTGGGCGACCTGAGCGAGTCGATGATGAAGCGTGACCTGGAGATCAAGGACATGGGGCACCTGCTGCCCGGCCACGGCGGCATCCTGGACCGGATCGACTCGCTCCTGGTCATGGCGCCGGTCATCTGGCTGCTGCTGGCGGTCTTCGTGCCGAACGGTCACGCGGCCTGACACCGGCCCGGTCGGCTGCCGGTGACCGGCGACCGGGTGCGTCGCCGGCCCCGTTCCCCCTGGATCTCTAGGGTTGCGGCTCGTACACCCAGCTCCGGCGCTGCGCTGCTAGCTGCGTGACCAGGCTGGCGGAGCTCCGTTCCCTGGCCAGCTTGCGCTCGGAAGAGTTGATGGGGATCAGCCAGAGCCAGCGGACCGGCTCGTTACTGGACCGGAACCCCTCTAGCCTCGGCACTTCGGGGCCTGGCAGCCGGGACGGGTCGTCAAGGAGCAGAACCGCCTCGTTGCCGCCGCCCAGCGGGAACGTCGACGGCTCGTGGTACCAGGGAATGCTGTGACCGGAGCCGAGCCAGGTCACCTCTCGCCACGGGTACTGCGCCAGCCACAGGAAGATGCGAGCGGCTTCGGCGCTCGGCATCGTGGTGGCCAGGGCGAGCTCGATCCTGGCCCGGCTGGCGAAGCCGTCGCCGGTTTGCTCGACGACAGGCATCCGCTGGCAGCTCATGCCCACCGTGGATAGCACGGTGAAGGGACGCTTCGGCACCGCCGGGCGCTCGGAAACGCCCACCGCCGGGCTCTTGCCGCCGCCGACATCCCAGTACCCGCCGCCCGGCCCGAGCCTGGCCAGCAGGTGTCCGAGCAGCGACTGCTGGGCCAGCGCCCACGAACCGGCACTGGCACGCCAGCGCCAGAACTGCGCGGACTGCGCCACCCGGATGCCGAGGCCCTCCATGGCGTCGTCGAGTGACCACCCGAACGGGGTCTGGCCGATGACGTCCCGGCTGTAGCCGGGCATTCCCCTGGCCAGGTCCGACCAGCCGGGGATGACGGCCAGTAGCTCCCCGTCCTCCAGGATCGCGACCCCGTCGCCCTCCTCAAGCCAGACCGCGGTCAGCGCGCCTGCCTCGATCAGGCGCCGGCCGGCCGGATGCTTGGTGTGCTCCGCAGGCATCTCGGGCGCGGCACCGGAACGCAGCCTGGCAAGGTCAACGGTCTCCGGCGCGGCACGGTGATTGGCGATCCAGGTGGCCGCGATCGCGCCCGACTTGTCGTGCAGGTACGCCGAAGTCGTCGTGCCGTCGTACTCCACGACCAGTCGGCGGCTGCCGTACTGGCTGACGCTGTCGAGCAGGACGAGCGGCCCGCCTGGCCCGGCTGCGGCTGACCGGGGTGGCCCGGCTGGGCTTGCGGATATCCTGGAGCCCTGACCGGACCCTCTGCGCAACGTCGGCACGTACTGAAATCTACCGACTTTCCGCAGGTAGTTGGGGTGCATGCGGAAGATCGGTGGCGAGTTGATGCACGGAGGGGGCGCGCTGATGGCAGAGGCGATCAGGCTGCTGCCCATCGGCCTGGCGGAGGCCGAGCCGCTTGCCGACTCTGACCGGACCCCGGCCCGCGGGGCCGCCCGTCGCGGACCGCGGGCCCGCCCGCCCCGGCACCTGGCCGACCTGGACCTGGCCGGGCGGCGAGCCGCCGTCACCGAACTCGGCCAGCCCGCATTCCGGGCCGACCAGTTGTCCCGGCACTACTTCTCCCGGCTGACCGACGAGCCAGCCGACATGACCGACCTGCCAGCGGCCACGCGGGCCGATCTCGCTGCGGCCTTGCTGCCTCCGCTGCTGACGGCGCAGCGCGAGCAGGAGTGCGACGGCGGCACTGACGCGCAAGACGCTGTGGCGGGCCTTTGACGGCGCGTTCGTCGAGTCGGTGCTGATGCGCTACCCGGACCGGGTGACCATGTGCGTGTCCTCGCAGGCCGGCTGCGGCATGGCGTGCCCGTTCTGCGCGACCGGCCAGGCCGGACTGACCAGGAACCTGTCGGCAGGCGAAATCGTGACGCAGGTGTTCGCCGGGGCCCGGGCCATGGCGTCCGGCGCAGTGCCAGGCGGCCCCGGCCGGGTCTCGAACGTGGTGTTCATGGGCATGGGCGAGCCGCTGGCGAACTACCCGGCCGTGCTGTCGGCCGTCCGCCGGATTACCGATCCCGCGCCAGCCGGACTCGGCATCTCCCAGCGCGCGGTGACCGTGTCGACGGTGGGCCTCGTTCCCGCCATCAGGAAGCTGGCGGCTGAGCGGCTGTCGGTGCGGCTGGCCGTCTCCCTGCATGCTCCCGACGACGAGCTGCGCGACGAGCTGGTGCCGGTGAACCGGCGGTGGCAGGTCGCCGAGGTCCTCGACGCGGCCTGGGGTTACGCAGCGGCGACCGGCCGCCGCGTGTCCATCGAGTACGCGATGATCCGGGACGTCAACGACCACGCCTGGCGGGCCGACCTGCTGGCGAGCCTGCTCGCAGGCCAGCCTGGCGCACGTCAACCTGATCCCGCTGAACCCGACGCCGGGCTCAAAGTGGACCGCGTCGGACCCGGCCGTGGCCGGCGAGTTCTTCGACCGGCTCGCCTCGCGCGGCGTTCCGGTCACCGTCCGGGATACCAGGGGAACGCAGATCGACGGGGCCTGCGGTCAGCTGGCCGCGTCGACCGGCCCAGCCTGATGTCCGCGTGACGGCCGGGGCTTAGCGAGCGGCGAACTTCCGGTCGGCCCGCCCCGGCGGTACGTTAACGGCCATGATGTGGAAGCAGGAGCTTGGTCGGCGTCGCAGGCTGCTGATGGCCGCGGCCGTCCAGGGCGCGTGGCGTCGCATGCAGCAAGCCGGGATCGTGACGGCTGACACCGCGGCCGGCCGGCGGTTCGCGGCATTCGGGCCCGGCACGATGATGGCCTTCCCGACCGGCGCGGTCTACGGCGAAGGCTGGATCGAGATCGGCGACCAGTGCATGATCGCCGAGCTGGTCACTCTGTGCGCCGGCATGGGACCCGGCCACGACCTAGGTCCCGATCCCGTGCTCCGCGTCGGCGACAGGTGCGTCATCGGGCGCGGCAGCCACATCGTGGCGCATCACTCGATCGAGATCGGCGACGACGTGTTCACCGGCCCGTATGTCTACGTCACCGACCAGAACCACAGCTACGCCGATGTGGAGGTGCCCGTAGGGCGGCAGTGGCCGGTGAACAGCAGCGTTCGCATCGGAGCGGGAACCTGGCTCGGAACCGGCGCGGTCGTGCTGCCCGGCTCAGTCATCGGCCGGAACGTGGTCGTCGCTGCAGGGGCAGTCGTTCGCGGCAAGGTGCCCGATCACGCGGTCGTGGGCGGCGTCCCCGCGAAGGTGCTCCGCGAGTACGTGGCCGGCACCGGCTGGTCCGCCCCGTGCGCGAGGCCTAGCTAGCCACGGCCGAGTCGACCGCCGGTGCCCATTGCTTCCGGCGACTTCCTGGCGCCCGCCAGCTGGGGCACGAAGGTCTCGCCGCGCAACGCGCGAGCGACCAGGTCGACCGCCTGCGCGGTCGCGACGAGGCGGCGGCCCTCGGTCTGGTAGGCCGCCAGCACCGCGGCCAGCGCGCCCGGCGGCAAATCCTGGCCAAGTTCTGCCCGGGCGCTCCGGTAGCCGGCCCGTGCGCCCTCGACGCAGGCGGCAAGGTGGTGCCGGGCCAGCGTCGCGAGTGCGACCGGATGGCGGACGAGCACGCCATGCAGCCGGTAATCGGGCGGCACCACATCCAGCAGCCAGCTCATCGCGGTCTGCTCAAAGCCGGGACTGCCCGGCGGATGCACGCCGTCGGGCCATCCGGTCGGGAACAAATGCGGCTGCCACAAAAGCAGTCTAACGCTAATCGAACAGAGTTTCTATATCTTAGTTCTGCCATCGTACTCGCTTGGTAGGTATCAAGGCGCGGGCGCGGCCGAGGAGCAGCCCGCCGGACCGACTAGAATGTACTCAAGCCGTAATCCCGGCGCTTCCCACAGTTACCGGAGCCTCTCCGTCATGCCTGCCAGCCCCGCCACCGCCGGCCCTGTCTCCCACCACGGGGCCACCGGCGCGCTCGCCCGCCGTGACGACCTTCGCAACGTCGCGATCGTTGCGCACGTCGACCACGGCAAGACGACGCTGGTCGACGCCATGCTCTGGCAGTCCGGTGCCTTCCGGGCCGGAGCGCACATAGCCGAGCGGGTCATGGACTCCGGCGACCTGGAACGGGAAAAGGGCATCACGATCCTGGCCAAGAACACCGCGGTCCGGCACGGCGGGATGACCATCAACATCATCGACACGCCAGGCCACGCGGATTTCGGCGGCGAGGTCGAGCGGGGCCTGTCCATGGTCGACGGGGTCGTCCTGCTGGTAGACGCCAGCGAGGGACCGCTGCCGCAGACCAGGTTCGTGCTGCGCAAGACGCTCGAGGCCAAGCTGCCGGTGATCGTCGTGATCAACAAGGTGGACCGCCCGGATGCCCGGATCGCCGAGGTCGTCGACGCCTGCTATGAGCTGTTCCTGGATCTGGACGCCAGCGAGGACCAGATCGAATTCCCGATCGTGTATGCCTCGGCCCGGGCCGGCCGGGCGTCGCTGAACCGGCCGCAGGACGGCTCGCTGCCTGACTCGCCCGACCTCGAACCGCTGTTCCAGGTGCTGCGAGAGACCGTGCCCGCCCCGACCTATGACCCAGAGCGCTCCGCTCCGGGCCCAGGTCACGAACCTGGACGCATCTTCTTACCTGGGCCGGATCGCGCTGTGCCGGGTCCATAGCGGTGAGATCCGCAAGGGCCAGCAGGTCGCATGGTGCCGTCGCGACGGGTCGATCGAGCGCGTGAAGGTCACCGAGTTGTTCCTGACCGAGGCACTCGACCGCGTGCCGACGCAGTCGGCTGGGCCCGGTGACATCATCGCCGTTGCAGGCATCGCCGACATCATGATCGGCGAAACGCTGGCCGACCCGGAGGACCCCCGTCCGCTGCCGCTGATCACGGTGGACGAGCCGGCCATCTCCATGACCATCGGCGTCAATACCTCGCCGCTGGTGGGCAGGGCAAAGGGCTCGAAGGTCACTGCCCGCATGGTGAAAGACCGGATCGACCGCGAACTGGTCGGCAATGTCTCGCTGATCGTGCAGCCGACCGAGCGCCCGGACACCTGGGAAGTCCAGGGCCGGGGCGAGCTTGCCCTCGCCGTGCTCGTCGAGCAGATGCGGCGCGAGGGCTACGAGCTGACGGTCGGCCGTCCGCAGGTGGTGACCCGGGTGATCGATGGCAAGGTGCATGAGCCGGTCGAGCGGGTCACCATCGACTGCCCGGAGGAATACCTGGGCACCGTTACCTCTCTGCTGGCCGTGCGCAAGGGCCGGATGGAGAACATGTCCAACCACGGCACCGGCTGGGTCCGGCTCGACTTCACAGTGCCGGCCCGCGGCCTGATCGGATTCCGCACCCAGTTCCTCACCGAGACCCGCGGCACCGGCATCGCGCACCACGTATTCGAGGGCTTCGAGCCGTGGGTCGGCGAGATGCGTGCCCGGCCGACCGGCTCGTTGGTGGCGGACCGCACCGGGGTTGCGACCGCCTACGCGATGTTTTCCCTGCAGGAGCGCGGCAGCCTGTTCGTGGAGCCGGGCACGGAGGTCTACGAGGGCATGATCGTCGGCGAGAACTCCCGTTCGGACGACATGGACGTCAACATCGCCAAGGAGAAGAAGCTCACCAACATCCGCCAGTCCGCTGGTGAGGAACTGGAGCGGCTCATCCCGCCGCGCCTGCTCAGCCTGGAGCAGGCGCTGGAGTTCTGCGCCGACGACGAATGCGTCGAGGTCACGCCGATCGCGGTACGCATGCGCAAGACGATCCTCGATGCAAGGGAACGGGGTCGTCAGCGGGGCCGGCGCTCTCGCGTCGAGTGACTGCTGGCGAATAATCGCCCGCTATCGGGCCCAGGCGCGCAGGTCCGGGTGCAGTTCGGTGGCGGCTTCTGCCTGGCTGATCAGCTGGCAGATGGCGGCCAGCCGCAGGGAAACCCAGTCGCTGGCATCCGCTGAGTCCGCCGTCCGCCAGCCGGAGCTAAGGGCGGCGTCGACGAATCCGCCGGCGTAATGCAGTAGCAGCACGACCGGCACCGTCGCCTCGGCTTCTAGTGCGTCGCCGACGAACGGCACGTCCGGGCACGTCACCGCGAGCACTTGGCAGCGGCTGCTGGCAGGTGAGCTCAGCCCGGACTGCCGCAATGTGCTGATCAAGCTCGGCCACGGCACGCGACGCCGCCGTCCGCGATCCGGTCGAGCGCGGTCTGCCCGACATGGCCGGCCAGGCGGAGGGCGACAACGGACCAGTTCCCTGGAACATCTGACATGTACGAATAATACCGGCCAACAGCGGTGCTAGGTGACCGTACGTGTCATAACCGCTCCGCTCCGCTAAGAGCGACGGGGCGGGGCGAACAGGGCCTGACCCGGCTACCTGACCTTCGACGCGGTAATTGCCGTTTACCGCTATGCATCCTCGTGCATTCGCGCAGGTCAGCCGTGGTCCGCTGTACGGGCCGTCGGCTCCCCCAGGTGGAAGGCCCATTTGTCGCCCTGCTCCGCCGACGAAACGGGGAAGGCGCCGATCTCTTTCTGCCACACGGAGGTACCCCGTTGCTAGCCAATGATCGACGTGACTGAGCTTATGGTGGGCCAGCGGCTTACCTCACCTGGTTTGTAAGCCGGCCTAGCTCTCAGCAGGGCCCGTATAGCTGCCCCAGCCGTGCACTGTGTGGATAAGGTCCGCTTCCCGCAGCAGCGCCAGGGCCTTGCGAACCGTGCCGGCGGCCAGGCCGTAGGCCTGCATCAGGTCCTTCTCCGACGGCAGGCGGCCTGCTATCTCGCCGTTGGCTATCTCGTCGCGGAGGATGGCCGCGAGCTGCCTATACGGCGGGACGTCACTGTCCTTGTCTATCTCCTCCACAAGCCGAACGTTACGTGACCAGGGATAACCCTTCTTTTCCGCATCACTCCATGGTCTTCTATAGAGTTCTAAGCGCACATTGGTGATGAAGAGGCGGGCCGCCCAGCGATCAAGACGCCGTCCTGCTGTCAGGACGCAGGCCTCCGCCCTACCGACCTTTGGCGCTGCCGTTATGGGGAGTCCTCCCCATAACTGTGGAGCCTGCCATCGGGTCATAGGCAGTGCATGGATCCTCAACCTTCGCTAGAAAAGGAGGACACAATGCAACTCCATAAATTCCCTCACAGGCGACTGATCGGCGTGGCTGCCCTAGCTTGCGCCGCAGCGCTAATCCCAGTGGCCGCGAGCGCCGCTGCCACTACGGGCTCACCCGCGTCCCGCCGCGAGGACGGCCCGGCCGGTGACCGCCTATGTCGTCAATCAAGGCTCGGGGACGGTGACTCCGATCAACACCGTTACCGGCAAGGCCGGCAAGGCCATCCCGACCGGGAACCAACCGGTTGCGGCCGCCATGAGCCCGAACGGGAAAACGCTCTACGTGGTCAACGGCGGCTACGTTTGCATTGCCGCCGGCCAGATGGGCGCACGTCCCCTTCCTGCTTTGCTCCGGCGCAGCCAGCGGGCTATGGCAACGTGACCCCGATCAGCACCGCGACCAACAAGCCCGGCAAGCCGATCGACTTTCCGGGCTACGCCGGGCCCATCGCGATCACCCCGAACGGCAGAACCGCCTACGTGCTCAGCCGGGCGTTTTCGGTTCAGGGCGGCCGGGTAACCCCGATCAACACCGCCACCAACAAGGCGCTCAAGGCGATCAAGCTCCCGAACGTCGGCGTCATCGCGATCACCCCGAACGGGAAGACCGCCTACGTCACCACCAGCGCGGGCGTCGTCCCGATCAGCACCGCCACGATGGGTGCGGCTCGGACTACAGCCCTCCGGCAACGCCGCTGGGCTGACTCCGGTCCACCGCCGCAGCAGAGGACCGCCAGGTGCGAGGCTCGGGTTGAGGCTCGACATGGACGCAGGAGCGAGGGCAGTGACGAGGCCGACGGGTAACTAGCTACCGAATATCCTGCGCAGATCGTCGTAAGCCAGTGATCACTGTCGGCATTGTTGTGCCCGCTGGTGCGGGACTTTGGCCTGCCATCGGGGGACGTTCGCCACTAACGCCACTGCGCCGTCGGTGCCAGCGGAGTCCCTCTCGGTTCAGGCGACAGGGAAGGAAGGATCTTCCGATGCGAAGAAGGCACATGTTGCTGACGGCCATCACGGCTGTAGCCATGTTCACCACATTAGGACCGGTCGCCGCTGGCGCGGCAGGCGCGGCCGGGCCATCCCAGCGGGCCGTACGAGGCGCGCAGCTGTGGGTTGCCCGCTACGACGGGCGATACCGCTACGACGCCGCCACGGCAATGGCTGTCAGCCCCGGCGGCAGGCGGGTTTTCGTCACGGGGCAGAGCGCCGGCCGGACGACCGGCAGCGACTACGCAACGGTCGCCTACAGCGCCGCCACCGGCAGGCAGCTGTGGGTCCGCCGCTATAACGGGTCCGGGAACGGCTGACGACACCGCCTCGGCGGTGGCCGTGAGCCCCACCGGCGACCGGGTGTTCGTCACCGGGTACAGCGAGGTCCCGGTGACCAGCGGCGACTACGCCACTGTGGCCTACAGCGCCGCCACCGGCAGGCAGCTGTGGGTCCGCCGCTACAACGGCCCGGTGAACGGCATCGATGGCGCCAGCTCAGCTCGGTCAGCCCTAGACGGGCAGGCGGGCGTGACCGGGACCAGCGACCGGCCGGGGCACCGCAGCGACTACGCCACGGTCGCCTACAGCGCCGCCACCGGCAGGCAGCTGTGGGTCCGCCGCTACAACGGCCCGGTGAACGGCGATTGACGCGGCCACCGCATTGGCCGTCAGCCCCAAGGGGAACGCCGTGTTCGTGACCGGGCACAGCAGCGGCCAGGCGATCGGCGGCGCCGACTACGGAACGGTGGCCTACATCGCCGCCACCGGCAGGCAGCTGTGGGTCCGGCGCTACAGCGGCCCGGAATGGCTTTCGGCGCCTCCTGAGCGGTGAGCCCGGGCGGGACCACGGTGTTCATGACCGGGACTAGGGACGCCGAGACGGCGGCGACTACGCCACGGTCGCCTACATCGCCGCCACCGGAGGCAGCGAGGGTCAGCCGCTATAACGGGTCCGGGAACGGCAACGATGCCGCCTCCGCTCTGGCGATGAGCCCAGGCGGGACCACCGTCTTCGTGACCGGGGCAGTTACGGCGGCCGGACGGGGAGCGTCGACTACGCCACCGTCGCCTACAGTGCCGCCACCGGCAGGCAGTTGTGGGTCCGCCGCTACAACGGCCCCGGCAACAGCTATGACTACGCTGCCTCGGTGGCCGTCAGCCACGACGGGACCACCGTGTTCATCACCGGACAAAGCGCCAGCCAGGCGTGCCGCCCGTCACGACTACGCGACAGTCGCCTACAGCGCCGCCACCGGCAGGCAGCTGTGGGTCCGCCGCTACAACGGCCCGGGGAACGGCAACGACACCGCCTGCTGCGTGGCGGTGAGCCCCAGCCGGCGACAGCGGTGTTCGTGACCGGGCAAAGCAACGGCCGGAAGACCGGCCTCGCCGACTACGCCACCATCGCCTATCGCGGCTGAGCCCTTTCCGCTCCGAAGGGTAAGGCGTCGTCCCGTACCCGCGGGCCGGCAAGACGGACAGCGGAATGGCGATTGCGCGGGCCACGGCTAAGCCCAGGCACGTGCGCCCCAGGCACGCCCTTGGGCAAGCTGGCGCGCAGGAGCCAGCCGACAGTCCACCGGTTCAGGGCCCGAAAGGAAAGAACTTGCAATGTGAAGCCCCGACACTGCCTGACCGGGACCGCCATTTCATCTGTGGGCAGCTGTACCGATGAAATAGGCAACGCTTATTGGCGCGCAAACAAGCTAGTCAAAGAGGACCGCTGACCTGCGCGTTATAACCGGAGGCTCCGCCGGCTAGCGCTTAGGCTTATTCGCGTGCCGAGCAGGCAGGAACGCGGCTGCTAACGGGGCCGTGCCCGGCGCTCTTTGGCTCGGGCGGATGCCCGCTCAGCCCACACTGGGCCGTTGCCCCTGAATATCTGCACACCCCACCTGCGGTGCCGCGGACTGCCCCCGCAAACAACGCATGGCCGGTCTCCCCACCTAAACATCGCTCCCCGCTCGCGGCCGGTGCCCTTGCAGTGACGGCATACTCGGTGCGGGTGAAGGACAAGGGACACCGCCCAACAGATGCCGAGACCCCCCAGGTATATCAGGATCGTCTTAGTCAGGTGTCCGCCGCCAAAACCGATTGCCGGGATCGCCGGCACCAGCCACCACCACGACATGGTGTTGATCGTGACATCAGGGCCGATACCACGCAATGACTGACGAGCGTGTCTTGCCGAATTGGACCTGACCGCTTCCGCCGTGCCCTTATCTGTCTAGTTGGGCTGCAACTGACGTACTGGCCCGCCGGCCCTGGCCTGACCTGCACCGGAACAGAGCTCCAGTTGTGCCGGGGCCGTCCGCTGGGCCGTCTGGCTCGAGAACGCAACGCTGTGACCTGCGTAAACAGTGGCCACCGAGTGGGCATCGGAGTGGGCGTTAGAGCAGAGCAGTGCGCTATGGTGCTCTAAGAGGTAGACAGGAGCGACCGATGGCCAGAATCCACATCACCATCCCGGACGACGTGCTGCGCGACGCCCAGGCCGCCGCGGTCAACCTGTCCGGAGCAGCCCGCGAGGGCATCTGTGCCCGCACCTAAGGCCGCGGCGTCATCGTGCCGATCCCCTGGTACGAGGCCGTGTTGGCAGCGACCGGCAGCGACGGGCCGGGCACCGAGCCGCCCGCCGTCTGGCCTTCCCTCGACCTGTCACGAGCGGTCCGGCCTGTCGACCACGACCAGGACCAGCTGGGCCAGCGCATGCACGAGCTGGGAGAACGGATCGACGGCACCGAGGGAAAGGTCCGAGGGATCGCTACGTACGCCGCGGTCGTGACCGGGCTCCTGGTAGTGGGTGGCGTGGTCATCTACGCGAGCACCCGGTAAAACCAGCACCGAGTGTCCGCCTACCTGGGGCATCACTCGGCGGCCTTCACGTTGAGCGTGTACTCGCATTTGATGCCGGACGATGAGGAGCGGTCGCTGCGGGAGATCGAGGCAGCGTTGTCGAATCAAGAGATTCACCAGAGTCTTAAGGTTCTATAGACTGTGAGCATGCAGACGATGCAGATCGAGGAAGCCCGCAGGACGCTGGGCGAGCTGGTCGACCAGGCCCGCCTCGCTGGTGAGCCCACCTTGATCATGCGCTACCGGAAGCCCGCCGCGGTTCTCGTGCCAGTTAGCTGGTACGAGGAAGCCGAAGCCGCCTTGGTCTTGGCCGCGGACGGCTCAGAGACGGACCGCGGGGGAGTGAGCGCGCATGACCATAGATGCATGGTCACCTGACCTTCAAGTAGATGATGCTGCCTAGGCCGAAGAGTACGCAGTAGATGGCGAAGGGCGTCAGCGTGCGGGTCCGGAAATACCGGACCAGGAATCGCACCGATACGTAGGCGCCGATGCCAGACAAGATGCTGCCGGCCAGGATCGGACCGTAAATCCCATGCCCCTTCTGGATGAGGTCGCCAATCTTCAGCGCGCCTGCGGCCAGGATGACCGGAGTCGCAAGCAGGAACGCGAACCGGGCCGCGTCCTCACGAGACAGGCCGCGGAACATGCCGGTGACCATGGTCACGCCATCCCGGCTGATGCCGGCCAGCAGCGCGAGAATCTGCGCGGAGCCGATAAGCGTGGTCTGCAAGTAGTCCAGCCTCGACAGCCGGCTGTCGGCGCGAATCGCGGCTGCGAAGTCCTCCTCCCGTTGCGTCCTGGGATCGGGTTTGGCGGCGGCGTGACTGCCGTGTCCGGGCCGGTGCGCGGCTCCGACCGTGCCACGGGCCGGGGCGCCAGGCGCCAGGCCAACCGCGGCGACCCCAGCCACCGGCTCGTGCTGGACCTCGGCTGGCGCTGCCGCGAGCCGCCGGTCCTCGGCCGCCTCCGCGTCCGCTGCCAGCGACTTCTTGGTCCTGAACTTCTCGCCGGAGAACAATATGACGCCGTTCACGAGGAGAAAGACCGCGGCCAGGATGGGCTTGCCGAACAGCACCCGGAACGTGTGCTCGAACACTACCCCGACGAGCCCGACCGGGATGGTAGCCACGATGATCATCCAGGCCAGCTTCTGGTCGGCGGTGACGATGTCCCGATCCCGGATGGAGGTGAAGAACCCGCCGACGATCCGCACCCAGTCGCGCCAGAAGTAGATCAGCAGCGCGATGGCCGTGGCGACGTGCAGTCCGACGATGAAAGCCAGGTAGGGCGACTCAGGCGCGGCAACGTTGAGAGCACGGGCCCAGCTCCCGCCTAC
This sequence comes from uncultured Actinomycetota bacterium, assembly GCA_963711055.1. Taxonomy (GTDB): domain Bacteria; phylum Actinomycetota; class Actinomycetes; order Streptosporangiales; family Streptosporangiaceae; genus JAJYUU01. The sequence goes on from CAVQCR010000032.1 coordinate 19,353, forward strand.
GAGTGCCGGGATCAGCACGTTGTGGCCCAGGCTCGAAACCGGGAAGAGTTCGGTAACGCCCTGGATCAGGCCGACGACCATCGCCTCGGGATAGGTCATCGCGGGAACGTGCGACATAGCTGCCTTTCGCTCGGCCGTGCAGGGACGCGTCAGTAAGAGTAGGCGTCAGTAAGGGTAGTCAGTGCGGCCGGATGATGCGCCCACTCGCCCGAGCCTGTACCGCCAGCCACCCTGACGGTTGACGCCTGGTACCGCCTGGCGGTTTACCGTCTGGCCCAGCTGGCGCCCTGGTCGTCTGCTGCTAGCTGCGGTCATTCCTGGCTAACGGCATGTAAGCCGCTGAAATCCGATAAGCCATAAGTCAGTACTAGCCGGAAGCGAGTGCTACATAGCAGACTGATCCCAGCCAACGGGAGGAACGTTATTTCTTTTTGGCGGCGTCATCGTGCCGCATCGGGCCGACGGCATCCGCGGCGCGATCTGGCAATACGGCCCGTGAGGCTACTGACTAACAGCCAATCTAGAGAAGGGACCGGGTCCCTGATGGTCAAGCTGCCCGCCCGGAGCTGTGCCGTGATTGCGGCCAGCCTGCTCTGCCTGTCTGCCGGATTGTCGCCAGCGCAGGCACGGTCCGCGGCCGTTCACGGCTGGCGACTCACCGAGGTGTACGGGAGCGGCGCCGCTAACATCGACCCGCCGATGTACGGAGGGCTGGCGGTCACCGGCCGTCACAGCGCCTGGTCGTTCTTTGGCGGCTGTACCTGGCCGTGTGACCCCGGGAATCCCGTGACCGTGGTCAGGCACTGGAATGGGCAGCGCTGGATTGCGGTACCAGCTGCTGACCTGCACGGACTCTCGCCCTACATAGTGACGGCGAGCTCAGCGACCGACGCCTGGCTGTTCGGCTACTTCCCGACCGGTAAGGACGTGGGGGTCTTGCACTGGAACGGCCATCACTGGAGCAGGCAGCTCGCGCCGGCCTGGGTGATCAGGATTAACGGATCAGGCGAGGCCTCGCTGTATGCGGCTGATTTCGGTCCCCGCAACGTATGGATGTTCAGCCAGGGCGGCTACATCGGCCAGAAGACAGCGTTCGCTGCGCATTACCAGAACGGCCATTGGACGAAGTCCTACCTGCCCGATGTGCCGAACTTTACGGCCGCGGTGTCGAGCACTGACATCTGGTCGATCGGAACACCGCTGAGCGGCAAGGGCACTGAAGTTCTGATGCACTGGAACGGCCACCGGTGGACCACGTCGAACCTGCCGAAGCAGCGCAATGATGGCTACGCGTACGGTCTCACCGCTACCGGCCCCGATGACTTGTGGCAGGTCTGGGCGCCCTTCAAGGCCGGCGTTAGCACGTATCTGCTCCACTACACCGGCGCTCGGTGGGTGAAGGTCAAGTTCCCGGCCAGCGGTAGCGGTACCCCGCAAACCGGCGACGGCACCGGTGGCCTCTGGCTGTCCGGATTCGCGCCAGGGCACAAGCGCGTGCAGCTCTTCCTGCACTTGTCGAAGGGCCACTGGACGACATCGAAGACCCCGAACACCGGTTATTCGCCGGGCAACGTCGACGAACTCGCGCTGATCCCTGGCACAAGGTCGGTGTGGGCAATCGGCAACGTCTACGGCCCCGGCGGCGGCACGACCCTGAACCGCGGCGCGATCTGGCGTTATAACCCCTAGACGCGAAGGGAACGGCGGTCCGCCGGATCCGGCGGGCCGCCGTTCCCCGTTGTCCGGAAGAACGCGGCCTCAGCTCTTCTTGCCGGGTACCTTCGGGGTGTCGCCGTGCGGGCGCCGGGAGATCTTGCTGCCGAGCCAGACCAGCGGATCGTACTTGCGGCCTACGACGCGTTCCTTGAGCGGTATCAGCGCGTTGTCGGTGATCTTGATGTTCTCGGGGCAAACCTCGGTGCAGCACTTGGTGATGTTGCAGTAGCCAAGGCCGAAATCGTCCTGCGCGATCTCGCGCCGGTCAGCGGTATCGGCCGGGTGCATCTCCAGCTCGGCGATCCGCATGAGGAACCGCGGCCCGGCGAAGTTGTTCTCGTTCTCCTCATGGTCACGGATGACATGGCAGGTGTTCTGGCACAGGTAGCACTCGATGCACTTGCGGAACTCCTGCGACCGTTGCACGTCGACCTGCTGCATGCGGAACTCGCCCAGGCCGATGGACGGGTCCGGGGTGAACGACGGGATCTGCTGCGCCTTGGAGTAGTTGAAGGAAACGTCGGTCACCAGGTCCCTGATCACCGGGAAGGTGCGCAGCGGAGTGATCGTCAGTACTTCGTCCTCGGTGAACGTGGACATCCGGGTCATGCATGCCAGCCGGGGACGGCCATTGATCTCCATGGAGCACGAACCGCACTTGCCGGCCTTGCAGTTCCACCGGATCGCCAGGTCACCGGCCTGGGTGGCCTGGAGCCGGTGCAGGACGTCGAGGACGACCTCGCCCTCGTTGACCTCGACGGTGTAATCGGCAAGGTCGCCATTACCGTGGTCGCCGCGCCAGACCCGCAGCGCTGCCTTGTAACTCATCAGTGCGTCTCCTCGGTAGCGGCCGCGGTGCCAACTGAATCTGGCGCGCCGACCGCGCCGGCGGTGGCGGGAGCAGGAGCCTGCGGCGGCAGCGCGGCCATCTCTTCCTCGGTCATGTACTTCTTCAGTTCGTTCGGGTCGAACAGCGTGATCAGGTCCTCGCGCATTGGCTGCAGCGGCTGCTTGGTGATCGTCACCTGGTCGCCGTCCAGAGCGCAGACCAGGTTGACTTTGCGCCACTCCGGCCGCATGCCCGGGTAGTCGTCCCGAGTGTGCCCGCCCCGGCTTTCCTGGCGTTCCAGGGCTGCCTGCGCCACGCACTGCGCCATCAGCATGATGTTGCGCAGGTCCAGGGTCAGATGCCAGCCGGGGTTGTAGGCGCTGCCGCCTTCGGCCGACACCGATGCGGCCCGCGCGGCCAGCTTCTCGAGCTCGGCCAGCGCGGTCTTGATCTCAGCCTCGGTCCTGATGATGCCGACCAGGTTGCTCATGGTCTCCTGGACCTCGCCGTGCACCGTGTACGGGTTCCCCCCGCCCGTGCGCTGCAGCGGGGCGAGCGCCTCGGCATGCGCCGCGGCGATCTCGCCCTCGTCTGGAACCGGCAGCTTCGGGCCAAGCCGGGACAGGTACTCGGCCGCGCCCATGCCCGCCCGGCGGCCAAATACCAGCAGGTCAGACAGCGAGTTACCACCCAGCCGGTTGGACCCGTGCATGCCGCCCGACACCTCGCCGGCCGCGAACAGGCCCGGCACGCAGGACTCGCCGGTGTCAGCGTCCACCTCAACACCGCCCATGACGTAATGCTGGGCCGGGCCGACCTCCATCGGCTCTTTGGTGATGTCGACATCGGCCAGTTCCTTGAACTGGTGATACATCGACGGCAGCCGCTTCAGGATCTCCTCGGCCGGCAGCCGGGAGGCGATGTCCAGGAACACGCCGCCGTGCGGTGAACCGCGGCCCGCCTTGACCTCGGCGTTGTTAGCCCGGGCTACCTCGTCACGCGGCAGCAGCTCCGGCGGCCGCCGGTTGTTGTCCGGGTCGGAGTACCAGCGATCGGCCTCTTCCTCGGTCTCGGCGTACTGGGCCCGGAACACGTCAGGCACGTAGTTGAACATGTATCGCTTGCCTTCGGAGTTACGCAGCACGCCGCCGTCACCGCGGACAGACTCCGTCACCAGCAGGCCGCGCACCGAGATCGGCCAGACCATGTGCGTCGGGTGGAACTGGACGAACTCCATGTTCAGCAGCTTGCCCCCGGCCAGCAGGGCGAGCGCATGTCCGTCGCCGGTGTACTCCCAGGAATTCGAGCTGACCTTGAAGGTCTTGCCGATGCCGCCGGTGGCCAGGATCACCGTGGGCGCCTCGAACACCACGAACTGGCCGTTCTCCCGGATGTAGCCGAAAGCCCCGGCCATCCGGCCGTCGGCGTCCTTGATCAGCCGGGTGATGGTGGTCTCGGCGAAAACCTTGATCATCGCCTCCGGGTCGCCCAGCTCGACAGCGTCTACCTGCTGTAGCGCGACGACCTTCTGCTGCAGGGTCCGGATCATCTCCAGGCCGGTGCGGTCGCCGACATGGGCGAGCCGCGGGTACTCATGCCCGCCGAAGTTTCGCTGACTGATCTTGCCGTCCTTGGTGCGGTCGAACAGCGCGCCCCAGGCCTCAAGCTCCCAGACCCGGTCGGGTGCCTCCTTGGCGTGCAGCTCGGCCATCCGCCAGTTGTTCAGGAATTTCCCGCCGCGCATGGTGTCGCGGAAATGGACCATCCAGTTGTCGCGCGGGTTGACGTTACCCATCGCAGCCGCGCAGCCGCCTTCGGCCATGACCGTGTGCGCCTTGCCGAACAGCGACTTGGAGATGATCGCGGTCCGCTTCCCAGCCAGCCGGGCCTCGATCGCTGCTCGCAGGCCAGAACCGCCAGCGCCGATCACTACGACGTCGTAGGGGAGCCGCTCGATGTCAGTCATGTCAAAGACCTCTTGCCTGAACGCTTAGAAGAACCGCGGGTCGTGGAATACGTTCGCCGCGACGAGTCGGATGTACAGGTCGGTGAACAGCACCCAGAACAACGACACCCAGGCCAGTTGCATGTGCTTGCCATTTAGCTTTGAAACCTGAGTCCACATCCAGTATCGGACCGGGTGCTTGGAGAAATGCTTCAGTCTGCCGCCGGTAATGTGCCGGCACGCGTGGCAGGACAGCGAGTACAGCCACAGCAGGCCGGCGTTCACGATCAGCACCAGCGTGCCGAGGCCCATGTGGCCCCACTGGCCGGTGTGGTTGCGGAAGCCCAGCACCGCGTCCCAGGTCAGGATCACGTTGAAGATCAGCGCAACATAGAAGAAGTAGCGGTGCACGTTCTGAAGGATCAGCGGGAACCGGGTCTCGCCGGAGTACTTGGCGTGCGGCTCGCGCACCGCGCAGGAGGCTGGTGCCTGCCAGAACGCGCGGTAGTAGGCCTTGCGGTAGTAGTAGCAGGTGAACCGGAAGCCCATGGGGCCCCAGATGACCAGGATGGCCGGAGTGAGCCAAGTCACCCACGGGATCCAGTCCCAGCCTGACCCGGCCGGGCACTTGCTCGCGATGCATGGCGAGTACAGCGGCGATACGTAGGGCTTCCAGAAGTAGTCCTTGTTGATCAGGGAAGCCCAGGTTAGGTAGATCACAACCGCGCCGAGCGCGGTCGCATTGATGGCCGGCTGCTGCCACCAGCGGTCGGTGCGCAGGGTCTTCTGGCTGATCTGCGCCCGCGTTTTGCTTGCCGCGTCCGTTGTCTGCGTCATTTGTCGACGTCTCCGCCCTGGAACTCACTGGGATCGCTTCGGGTCCGCTGGGCGCTATTTACCGCCGCCCGGAGAAGGGCGAACGGCCGGGTCGCAGCGGGCACGCGTCGCGTCAGAACCCTATTCCACTGAATACCACCTGGAGACCGCACGTGGGGATTCAGCGCGTGTGACTCTTACTACACCCCGCAGTTTCGGGCTTCTGGCGGCAGGCACCAAAGCCGTATGGAAGCCGCGAAGACGGGCGACACCCGGTTACCGTCATGATCCATGCTCGGCTGGCACCGACACGATTGCCGACATTGGGTGCGGGAACGGGATGTACCTGGCGGAGCTGGGGCGCCGCGGCACCACGGGCCGGCTGAACGGCGCCGACCGCCTGGCCGAGCTTGGACCACCCAGGCCATGCCAGACCCGGAGGCCGTCGTCGCGACCGTGACGGCACGGGTGCCGTTCGGGCCCGATGGGCTGTTCCGGGGTCCGGACCAGCTCCGGCGTGCTTATCTGCCGCTGACAAGCTCCTGGACGTAATCCAGCGGGACCGCGTGGCGGACATGGCCGTCGAATCCGGCGGTGGTCACGGCCATGAACAGCGAATTGAGAACGGCCTCCTCCGTCGCCTCGATCGCGGCTGTGAAGACCAAGTCAAGATCGCTATCGGGAACGGGCTCGCTCCTCCTCCCTGGCCCCTGCTCGCCCGCGGCGCTGACGGCCAGCGCGTAGTCGCCGCTGCGGCCGGAGAAGTCCGAGCCGACTCGTGCCATTCCGGCGAACGCCCGCCGTGCTACTCGCTCAAGCTGACGAGCGTCGAGCCAGCCGTCGGTCGCGAGCATGGTTACGCAGGAGTTGCCGGCAGGCTCGGGCCCTTGGGGCCGGCCCGGCGGCCGGACGGGCACCCCGCGGACGGTCAGCACGCCGCCGAAGTTGGACTGCACGATCGCGCCAACGGTCACCGCGCCGCCGGGCAGGCTCACCAGCCGCGACGACGTGCCGATGCCGGCCTTGAAGCCCAGCGCGCCGGTCCCGGTCCCGGCTCCGACGCAGCCCTCGGGCACCGGGCCGCTGGCTGCGGCATCGAGCGCGGCCCAGACGTCATGGTCGGTGATTGCGCGGGCCCAGCCGTCCGAGAGGTAGCCGTCGTTGGTCTCGGCTACCACCGGGTTGACTGTCCCCGCGTAGCCGTTGCCGGACCGCCCGTGCAGGTAGCTGAGTAGCGCGTCGGCGACTCGGAATACCGACAGAGTGCTGGTGAGAAGGACCGGTGTCTCGATGGCGCCGAGCTCGCGCAGCTGGGTGCTGCCGACCATCTTGCCGTAGCCGTTATAGACGGCGAGCCCGGCAGGCAGCGATCCCTTGGTGTCAGCCGTTCCCGTCAGCAGGGCGTCATGGACGATCGCGGTCACGCCGGTCCTGATGCCGTCACCCTTGATCAGCGTGGTGTGCCCCACTCGCACGCCGGCCACGTCCGTGATCGCATTCGCCTGGCCGGTTGGCAGCGTCCCCGGGCCGAGGTCCAGGTCGCGGGCCCGCGCCCGTCCGGTCACTGGGCCGGCCAGGGCAGTACGGCGGTCGGACTTGGCACCGTGATCGTCGCGAGGTGGCCGGGGATTCCGGTAGCCGGATCGATGCTCATCGTCATCACCTCGTGCGAGAGCTCGTTGGCGACGTGCAGCAGGTCGTCGTCGAGGTAGATGTGCCGCGGCCAGTGCCCGGCCGGAACCTCGGTGACGTACCGGGGCAGCTCGCCGTCCACTGCGAAAACCGACACCGTATCCGGGCCGCGGTTGGCCACATACAGGTAACGGCCATTGCTGACCAGCTCAGACGGCTCGTTCGGGCCCTCCGCCGAGCTAGCCGGAACTGCGCCGACGAAGTTCCAGTCCTGGTCGTAACCGAGCACTTCCCCGCTGAGCTCTGCGGTGATGTAGTAGCGGTCGCCGACCGCAACCACGTGCCGCGGGCCGGAACCCGCTGGCGTCCGGATAACGTCCGCCAGCTCGAGTCGGCCGTCATCGCTCAGCCGGTACCGGTAAATAGCGTCTCCGCCTAGGTCGATGACCAGGAGACGGCCGTCGGCAGCGCGGACCATGTGCGGGTGCGCGCCGGCCTGGCGCGGCTGGTCGCCATGCAGCTCATGCTGAACAAGGTCTGTTCGGATGCCGATCTGCCCGTCTTCGCCCAGCTGGTGAACGCTGACGCTGCCCCCGCTGTAGTTCGCCGTGATCAGGAACCGGCCGGAGGGATCGACGGTAAGATCAGCCGGCTCGGCGCCGCCGGTCTCGCCGCTGCCCAGTTGTCTCGGCGGCTCGTTGTCAGTCAGCTGCCAGGCGTGCACGCGGCCGTCGCCGGTCTCGGCCACCGCGTACAGGACGGGCAAGCTCGGGTGCCAGGCGATCCAGGATGGCGACTCCGCCGGGATGAGAGTGGTCACCTGCTCGCCGTCGATCACGGCGACCCCCGAGCCGGTGCCCTTGCCTGCTGAGTAGCCGCCGATCAGCAACCTGGTCACGGGCGGTCACCCTGCCCGCTAGCGGCGCCGATGCTCAGCGCCCTGCGCAGGAAGTCCACCTGGAGCAGCAGCAGGTTCTCCGCGACGTCTTCCTGCGACGCCATGTGCGTAACCCCGGACAGAGGCAGGACGACATGCGGCCGGCCAGCCGCCAGGAGCGCCGAGGAGAGCCGGAGCGAGTGCGCTACCACCACGTTGTCATCGGCCAGGCCGTGTATCAGCATGAGCGGCCTGGACAGCTTCGGCGCGTCGGCCAGCAGCGAGGATTGCTCGTAGGCCTTCGGCTCTTCCTCGGGCTGGCCAAGGTAACGCTCGGTGTAACAGGTGTCGTAGAGCCGCCAATCGGTCGGCGGCGCCCCGGCTATGCCGGCGTGGAACACGTCCGGGCGGCGCAGCACCGCCAGCCCGGCCAGGTAGCCGCCGAATGACCAGCCCCTGATGCCGACGCGGCTCAGATCGAGGTCGCCGCACTGTCCGGCGGCCGACAGCAGCGCCTCCACCTGGTCCTCGAGCACCGGCCCGGCGAGGTCGCCAGCCACCGCCCGGTCCCACTCGGGCCCGCGTCCGGGCGTGCCGCGGCCGTCCGCGACGACCACGGCGAAGCCTTGCTCAGCAAACCACTGCGAGTGCAGGAAGGCGGCTCCGGCGGCGATCACCCGCTTGCCGTGCGGTCCGCCGTAGGGGTCGCAGAGCACCGGCAGTTTGCGCGAGCCGGCTTCGTGCCAGGACGGCAGCAAAATCGCGGTCCGGACCCGGCTGGGGCCAGTCGACCAGCCGAGCCTGGGCCTGGGCCTCGGCAGCTGGGGCGTCTCGGCCAGCGAGGCGATGGCTGCCACTGGCGCTCGCAGGCCGTCCGGACCGGGCCGCAGGATCTGGACGCTCATGTCGGCTTCGTCCATGACCCGGCTGATCACTAGCAGCGTCCCGGCGGCCAGCAGGCCGCTATGCGTGCCCTCGGCCGGGCTAACCAGCCGCAGGCCGTCCTGCCCGGCCGTCCACAGCGAGGTCGACGCCGGGTCATCCGCGCAGGCGGTGAACAGGATCGTGTCTCCGTCCACGCCAAGTACCTCGCGGACGTTCATGGACGCTGGCGTGAGAAGTTCGGCCAAGCCCGCCGCGTGCTCGGCCGCCGTTCCCGCAACCAGCCGTTTCGCCCCGCCGGTGTCAGCAGTCCAGACGACGCGGCCGGACGCCGTGGCGGCCGGCACCCCGGTTACGATGTCCACCCAGCTGGGGTCGGAGTCAGAGCGCACGACCGTCGTGCCGCCAGTAGCCGGATCGACCGACAGGATGCGCATCTCCCGCTGGTCACGGGTGAGGACAACCAGCAGCGGGCCGGCCTGCTCCGGCCAGCTCGCGGTCACCAGGTACGGGAATGCCCGGCGATCCCATGTCGCCTCGGTAAGGTCGCCAGCCAGGGTCGCGATGTGGACGGAGACGTCCGCGTTGGGCGTGCCTGCGGCCGGGTAGCGGACGGCCCTGGCCGGAGTGGCGGGGTTGGCCGGGTCTGCGATGTGCCAGAACTGGACCTGAGTCTCATCGACCCGCGCCGTCAAGATCGCGGCGCCATCGGGCGCCCACCAGTAACCGCGGGTGCGGTCCATCTCCTCCGCGGCAATGAACTCGGCCAGGCCGAAGCTGATACCGTCCGCGCCGCCGGGGTCGGCGAGCGCCCGGTCCAGGCCCGTCGCGATCTCGTGCACCCGGAGCGTGCCGTCGCTGACGTAAGCCACGAACCGGCCGGCCGGGTCCGGGCGCGGATCGGCGGCCGGCGTCCGGGTCACGAGCTTGCGGATGGCCTCCGGGCCGCTGGCCCGCAAGTCGGTGAGGTAAACAGTCCCGCCGAGGGTGAACGTGGCGACAGTGCAGTTGCCATCGGTGGCGAACTCGACAATGCCGCCGGCCCGTTCGCGAACCCGTTCCCTTCGTGCTTTCTCGATCGGGTCGTTCTCGGCATCGGACCGGCCAAGCTCGTTCGGGTCCGCGATCAGGCGCTCCTGCCCGGTGCTCACGTCGAGCGTCCACAGGCAGGTGACAGGGTCCGCGCCGCCACGGGACCGAAGGAAGATCACGGTGTCGCCGTCGGGTGAAAACTGAAACGAGCGCGGAGCGCCGAGCGAAAAGCCCTTAGTCCGGGCGGCCTGCCGGGGAAATGAATCAGTCACGGGCTAAATCCTGCCAGTCGGCGGTATGCGGACGCTCGGTAGGCTCAGCCGACATGAGCAACCCGGACATGAGCGACCCGGACATGAGCGACCCGGACGTGAGCGACCCGGAAGCCAGGCGCCTGCTGCTGGTGCACGCCCATCCTGACGACGAATCCATCGGTACCGGCGCGACCATGGCAAAGTACGCCGCGGAGGGCGCCCACGTTTCCCTCGTGACCTGCACGCTCGGGGAACTCGGCGAAGTGATCCCGCCAGAGCTGGCCTACCTGGCCTGGGACGCCGACGGCGGGCTCGGGCAGCACCGGATCGGCGAGCTCGACGCGGCCTGCCGGGCACTCGGCGTGACTGATCACCGGTTCCTCGGCGGCCCTGGTCGGTGGCGCGACTCCGGCATGATGGGAACGCCGTCCAATGACTGGGACGGCTGCTTCTGGCGCGCCGACGTGGACGAGGCCGCACGCGAGCTACTCGCGATCATTGCTGAAGTTCGACCGCAGGTCATGATCAGCTACGACGACAACGGGTTCTACGGGCACCCCGATCACATCCAGGCACACCGGGTGGCCTGGCGGGCATTCGAGCTCGCGGATGACCTGGTCAGCAAGTTCTACGCGACGGCGATACCGAAGTCGGTGCTGGCGCATGCCATGGCGCTCATGCAGGAGGACGGACCGGGTCCGGAGGGCCAGGAGGTCGGCGGCGCTGACTTCCGCCGGGTCGAGTCGGTCGACGAGCTTCCGTTCGGCACCGACGACGACAAAGTGACCACGGAGATCGACGCAGGCGACTACCTCGACGCCAAGCTGGCCGCCATGCGCGCTCATGTCACTCAGATCGCGGTGGACAGCCCGTTCTTCGCGTTGTCTGACAAAGTGGGCCGGCGGGCACTCGGCACGGAGTTCTACACGCTGCTGGCCGGCCCCGCGCGGTACGGCTGACAGTGCGACAGGCCGGGAATCGGACCTGTTCGCCGGGCTGGCCGGGCCGTTCCCCGGTGCCGGGCCTCGGCATCGCGACCGGAGTTGACTAGCCTGCCTGGTGTGAACATGCAGCGGGCCCAGGCTGACGGCGGGCGGGCTCGGCGTTTTGGTAACGGTCCGGTCGTCACGGCCAGCGCCTACGTCGCCCTCTTCCTGCTTGGTGCCGTGGAAGGCCTGATCGGCACCTTCCAGTACAGCCGTGGACCCGCGCCGCTGGCGGCTGTGTGCTTTGCCGCGGCGATACTGGCGACCTGCGTTCTTGGCGCCTGGGGCATGCGGTCCGGTGCGGGCGGCTTGCTGCCTGCCGCGGGTTGGGTCGTGACGACGCTGCTGCTGAGCAGCGGTCGCGGCGGCAGCATCTTGATCACGAACACAACAGCTGGCCAGTGGTTCCTGTTTGGCGGAGCGCTGTTCGCGGCCTGCGGCGTGGTCATCGGATTCGCGCTCTGGTCGAAGGCGAGCCAGGCCCGCCGGGCCGGACGGCAACCGCCCGGGTAACAGCCCCGTGCACCGGCCGGGCGCAAGGCTAAACCCGGATGACGGCGGCCCGCTAGCCGACGGTGTACTCCCAGCCGGGCTGCCAGTTGAACTCGGCGGTAGCAAGCGTTTCCAATGGCACGCCGGTAAGGAGATGATCGAGTCCCCACCTGGTGGCGACATGGCCGACAACCAGCACCCGCAGGCCGGACCAGCGCAGCGGCAGATCAGCCAGGAATCGCTCCACCCTGGCCGCGGCCTGCCGCCAGCTTTCGCCGCCGGGATATGGCACGTCGACATGCTCGAGGCGATGCGCGTGCAACTCGGCCGCCGGCGATCCGTTCAGCTCGCCGTAGTCGCACTCGCGGAGGCGCCAGTCAGCCAGGATCGGAACGCCGGATCCGGCGAAGGCGACGGCGGCTGTCTCAGTGGACCTAACCAGATCGGAGCAAAAGACCGTTGCGATCGCGTCGGCGCGGCGCCGCCTGCCCAGCTCGGCCGCCTGGTCCCGGCCGAGCGGAGAGAGGCGCCCCGCCAGCCAGCCAGTCGCGATGCCACGCTCGTTGTCCTCGCTCGTGGAGTGGGTCTCGAAGACAATCTGAGTAGGCATGGCCGGCGGGGCCTACCGGACTAGCGACTCGACCTGGTCGATCGCCCAGTCCAGGTCCCGCTCGCTGATAACCAGTGGCGGCGCGAGCCGGATCGTGGAGCCGTGGGTGTCCTTCGCCAGCACGCCCCGGTCGGCCAGTTGCTCGCAGGCCTCCCGGCCACCGAGTTCGGCGAGGTCGATGCCGGCCCACAGGCCGCGGCCGCGCACCTGGCGCACTTTGGATTCCGGCAAGGCGTTCAGCCGGTCGTGCAGGTGCGCACCGAGCTTCGCTGAGCGCTCCTGGTACTCGCCCGTGGCCAGCATGGCGATGACCTCGCGGGCGACTGCGCACGCTAGCGGGTTGCCGCCGAAGGTCGAGCCGTGCTGGCCGGGCTTGAAGACACCGAGGATCTCGCTGGCGGAGACCACCGCAGACACGGGCACGATGCCGCCGCCTAGGGCCTTGCCCAGGAGGTACATGTCCGGCGTAACGTCCTCATGCTCGCAAGCGAAAGTAGCCCCGGTCCGGCCGAGCCCAGTCTGGATCTCGTCCGCGATGAACAGCGCGCCGTTGGCAGTGCACAGGTCCCGTACGCCGGCGAGGAAGCCTGGCGGCGGGACCCGCACGCCAGCTTCCCCCTGGATCGGCTCGGCCAGCACTGCGACGACCTTCTCGTCCATCGCGCCGGCCAGAGCGTCAAGATCGCCATATGGGACGATCCGGAAGCCGGGGGTGTACGGACCGAACGAATTCCTGGCGTCGGGGTCGGTAGCGAAGCTGATGATCGTCGTGGTCCGGCCATGGAAGTTGCCCTCGAAGACGATGATCACTGCCTCGCCGTCGGGTACGCCCTTGACCTCGTAGCCCCATTTGCGTGCAGTCTTGATGGCTGTCTCGACGGCCTCAGCGCCGGTGTTCATGGGCAGCACCATCTCCATGCCGGCCAGCGCGGCCAGCTCGGCGCAGAACGGGCCGAATTGGTCGTGCTCGAACGCCCGGCTGACCAGCGTGACCCGGTCAAGCTGCCGCTGGGCGGCAGCGACGAGCCGGGGATGGCGGTGGCCGAAGTTGATCGCCGAGTAGGCGGCAAGCATGTCCAGGTAACGGCGACCGTCGACGTCAGTTACCCAGGCGCCCTCAGCGTCTGCGATCACGACCGGCAGCGGATGGTAGTTGTGCGCGCTGTGCGCCGCCGCCTGGGCGCGCAGTCGCGCCGCTGGCGCGGTGCTGGCGGTTGCTGCCATCTCTTCTCCCCCCAGATCCGGAAAGCGCGGGATCACTACCTCAGTTCCAGCGTGCAGCACTTGGGGCCGCCGCCTGCCTTAAGAAGCTCCGACATGTCTACGCCGACGGGCTCGAAGCCAGCGGATGTCAGCTGCGCGAGCAGGCCGGTCGCCTGGACGGGAAGCACTACGTTGCGGCCGTCGCTGATGGCGTTGAGCCCCAGCACCTCGGCATCCTCGTCCTTGGCCTCGATGAGCTCAGCGAAATGCGAGGTTAGCGCGGCGCGGCTGGCGTCGTCGAATGCGGCCGGATAGTACGCGGCGGTGTCGGCATCGAGCACGACCAGCGCGGTGTCGAGATGATAAAAGCGCGGGTCGGTCAGCCGGAGGCTGATCACCGGCAGGCCGAACAGCTCGGTGAGCTCGGCCCGTGCTGCCATTTCGCTACGAAAGCCGTGCCCCGCCAGGATCGCGCGACCGGCGAAGACAATGTCGCCCTCACCCTCATTCACGATCGCCGGTTCCCGGATGACGGCGTACCCATGCTCGCGTAGCCAGCCCATGTAGGCCGTGGCCTCCGGTCGGCGCTGCGCGTGCTTGAACTTGGAGCCCAGGACCTTGCCGTCGATTACCGTCGCACCGTTAGCGGCGAAGACCATATCGGGCAGGCCAGGCTGGGGCGGGATGGTGTGCACCGTGTGCCCCAGGCTGGTGTAAGCGGCCCTCAGCTGCTGCCATTGCCGCATTGCCAGCTCCGCGTCCACTGGCTCAGCCGGGTTCATCCAAGGATTGATCCGATATTCGACGGCGAAGTGCTCGGGCGGGCACATGAGGTAAGTCCTCGGGTGGGTGGTCGTGCGCGTCCTGTCCGTCATGGTCATCGGCTCCTTGTTCCGGCTGGTGATCCTGGCGGTCTGGCGATCCTCGCCCCGTCGGTGCAGTTGAGCTAAGCCAGCGTTGGGCTCGGCCCGCGGTGATCTAAGGTAGCCAGCCTAGGGGTTTGGGGAGGCCCTGCTGCACTGAGACCTCATGCGTATCAGCGGCGATCTGTTGCGCAAATGGGCCGCCGATGGACGATCCGTTGCGTGCGCTCCTGGCAGCGCAGCCCGGCTGCCGTGCAGAGCCCGGACGTTGTGCCCGGTTTGTTTGGGTCGGGCAACTGCCTAGCGGGTCGCTGTCCAGGTCTGGCCCTCCGGGCTGTCGGCGACCGCGACTCCCATGTCAGCTAGCTCGGCCCTGAGCCGGTCGGAGGTGGCGAAGTCCTTGCGCTCGCGGGCGGCGGCCCGAGCAGTAAGTTTCTCCTCGGCCCCGGCCGGCAGTTGCGCTGCCGGGCGCGGGCGACCGACCAGGCTGACCAGGTCAAGAGCGAGCACGCGGTCGGCACTGGCGAACGTCTCGAACTTCGAGCCAGCCGGAATCTCGGGGTCTCTGGCGAGCTCCCGGAGGGCCCGCAATGCGGCCGGGGTATCCAGGTCGTCGTCCAGGGCGTCGCTGATCCTGGACCAGTACTCGGCGCACATCGGCTTGCTGGGCTCGTTCGCCCAGTCCGCGACCAGTTCCCGCCAGCGGCGCAGCGTGCCGTCGGCAGCGGTAAGCGTGTCCCAGGTCAGGTTCATCTGCTGGCGGTAGCGGTGCTCGAGGAATGCCAGCCGGGCTGCCAGCGGATCCAGACCCCGGCCGCTCAGATCAGCGAGCAGCACCACGTTGCCTGCTGACTTAGCCATCTTGCGGCCCTCGAACAGCACGTGCTCGCCGTGTACCCAGTGCCGGACGACCTCGTGGCCCGCCAGCGAGTTGGACTGGGCCCGCTCGTCCTCGTGGTGCGGGAAGCGCAGGTCGATGCCGCCGGTATGAACGTCGATCAGGTCGCCGAGGTACTGAAGCGACATCGCCGAGCACTCGGTGTGCCAGCCGGGGAACCCGGTGCCCCACGGAGCCGCCCAGGTCAGCTCGCGCCCCGCTGGCGCGCCCTTCCAGAGCGCCCAGTCAGCATGGAAGCGCTTCTGCTCGCCGACCCCGCCACTGAGCCGGCGGCCGGGCCGCAATTCGTTGAGCCGGTTGCCAGACAGCACGCCATAGTCGGGGAAGCTCCGGGCGTCGAAATACACCGAGCCGCTCGGCGTGGCGTACGCGTGGCCGGTCTCGATCAGCTTGACGATCATCTCGACCATCAGGTCGATCGACTCGGACGCGCGGGGCGCATAGTCGGGCCGGGCGATGTTCAGGGCCGCGCAGTCGGAGCGGAAGGCATCCTCGTAGAACCGGGCAATATCAAGCGCGGACCTTCCCTCGGCCCTGGCCTGAGCCAGGACCTTGTCCTCGCCCTCAGAGTCGATCTCGTTGTCGTCGGCCAGGTGACCGACGTCAGTGATGTTCTGGCAGACGATGACCGCCAGGCCGCGACGTTCGGCGTTCCGCCTGATCAAATCGGGAAGCAGGAAGGTCCGCATATTTCCGACGTGCGCGAACCGGTACACGGTCGGACCGCACGCGTACATCCTGAGCTGACCGGAACGGGCTGGCCGGATGGCTACGGTGCCACGCAGCCGAGTGTCGTAGAGGCTGAACACGCTGCCAGCCTAGCGGCGGCACTACAGGGCCGTTCTGCGGCGACGTGACGCCCTGGCCAGTTTCTTCCTACTGGACGCATGCTCACGGTAGGTGCCATATATATGGCTTTTCTTACCATATCCTGTCGCCATGAGCGCAGAGTTGGAGCCGGAGCCAACCGCGGGACAGCCGACGACGGAACAGTCAGGCGCCGGGCAGCCGCTCGCCGGGACCAAGCTGAAGTCGGGCGCCAGGATCGCCGCCTTCGATGTCGCGGGCCCTCTTGTCGCTTACGCCCTGCTGCGGAAGGTTGGGCTCTCGGCCGTAACGGCGCTGATTCTGAGCGGCGTGCTGCCCGCAATCGGCGTCACCATGAACGCCATCCAGCGGCGCCGGCTGGACATCATCGGTGCGGTCGTGCTGGCGGGCATCGTCATCGGAGCGGTGCTCGGGCTGGTGAGCCATAACGCCCGGCTCGTCCTTCTGGAGGGATCGGTGCCCACCGCGGTGTTCGGGCTGGCCTGCCTTAGCTCGCTCCGCGCACCCAAGCCCCTGCTGTTCGGCTTCTCGCACGAGTTCGTCGGCCCGGACAGCGCGAGGGGACGCGAGATGACCAGGCTGTGGCAGTTCGCCGGCTACCGGCGCGCGTACCGGGTTGTCACCGCGGCGTGGGGCGTCGGCTATCTCGTCGAGGCCGGCGTGCGCGTGGCAATCGTGGAGAATGCCTCGACTGGCGCGGCGCTGGTCGCCGCCAAGTTCCTCCCGTATGTCAGCGCCGCCATCTTGGCAGGATGGACGGCCGCGTACGCGCGCTATCAGTGGCGCAAAGCGTGAGGGCAGCGTGTTCTTCGCAGCCTGGGCGCTGGGCCTACTGCGTGGCGAAGTGCCGATTCGTCCAATGAAAGCTGTGTGCTGGCTGGCAGTCTGGCGTTATGACTACTGAACTTCGCAAATGTCGGTACGCGGAGTGCCGATGACGACTGGCAGTACGCTGGCGCGGCTGCGCCGTCTGCGCGTTCGGCAGGAACTGCAACTCGCGGCCGCAATGGAGCGTGCGGACCGGTCCATGGCCACCAGATGGTGGAGCTTGCTGGCGCTCCGCGGGCTGCTGCCGGCCGGATTCTCCATCGCAACCGGCGTGCTCGTCGGCGCGATTCAGCACCACGGAAGTCTTGTCGTTCCGCTCGCGGTCGTCGCTATTGTGTTCACCTTGCTGCAGGTCCTCGGCCCGCTGCATAGCGCGCTCAGCGCGAATCTCGGTGACCGCACAGCGGCCTGGCTCTATGACGAGTTGACCGACGCCTGCATCGCTCTTCCGGGCATCGGCCATCTGGAGGACCCCGAGCTGGCTGCCGACCTGCAGGTGGCCAGGGACTTCGATCGGGGGATGACCGGCCCGCCGTTGTCTATCTCGATGGACTTCATCGCCGGCGGCCTGGTCGACATGCTGGCAGGGCTCGCGCAGGCCTGCGTGCTATTCGGCTTCGCCTTCTGGGCGCCGCCCGTGCTGGCGGGGGCATGGCTTGCCACGCACTGGCTGCTGCGAGAGAGCGCGGTCTGGAGGGACCGCAACACCGAGGAAGTCCGGCAGGCGCAGCGCGACGCGGAATACGCCTACCGGTTGGCCGTCGACCCGCCGGCCGCCAAGGAAGTGCGGATCTTCGGCCTGCCCGACTGGGTACTGGAACGGTTCATCACCAGCCGGCGGCGTCTGCATCAGCTCCAGTACCAGGCCACCAGGATGCGTGAGCGGTCGGTCCTAACCAGCCTGCTCCTGGTCCTGGCGGCCAATGTGCTGGTGCTGTGGATGCTGGCTTCGGCTGCGCTTAGCCATCGCCTGAGCCTAGGCGGGCTGATCGCGTATGCCTCGGCGGCTGTCGGGACGTCCATGATCGCCTTCGGCGGCCTCAACTGGGCGCTCGATGGAGCGGCCGCGCCGGTCGCAGCGGTTGCCAGGCTCAAGGCTGCAATGAGCAGGGCGGGCAGTGTCGCCTCCGGTCAACGGTCGGCCGACGGCATGCCAGCCCGCCAGATCAGGTTCCGCAACGTCACCTTCGCCTACCCGGCCGCGCCGGCTCGTCCGGTGCTCCGCGGGCTTGACCTTGACATCCCGGCTGGAACCTCGCTCGCGATCGTCGGCCAGAACGGCGCTGGCAAGACGACCCTGGCCAAGCTGCTGTGCCGCCTGTACGACCCGCAGTCTGGCGCGATCGAGGTCGACGGCGTCGACCTGAAGGATCTTGACCTGGAATCCTGGCGGCGCCGGGTCACGGCTGTGTTCCAGGACTTTGTGCGCTTCGAGCTGACGCTCCGCGAAAATGTCGCGCCGCGCGAGACGGCCAGCGTCGCAACCGCAGATGGCGCCGCGTCCGCGATCGTGGGCGGCACCGGTGCGCTGGACGAGGCGGTGTCAACGGCGCTGACTGCCGCGGGGGCGGGCGGGCTTGCCAGTCTCGACACCGTGCTTGCCAAGGGTTACTCAGGCGGCACGGAACTGTCCGGCGGGCAGTGGCAGCGGGTCGCGCTGGCCCGCGCGCTGGCCGCCGTCCGTCTCGGTGCCGGGCTCGTGCTGCTTGACGAGCCAACGGCCCAGCTCGACGTCCGCGGCGAGGCAGAGATCTTCGAGCGCATTCTCACGGCCACTCGGTCCTGCACAACCATCCTCATTTCGCACCGGTTCTCGACCGTCCGGCAGGTCGACCGGATCGCTGTGGTCGAAGGCGGGGCCGTGGTAGAACTCGGCAGCCACGATGAACTGATGGCCTCGCGCGGCCGTTACTGGACGATGTTCTCGTTGCAGGCGCAGCGATTTGCTACCGGCACGCCCGAGGAAGGCGAGGAGGAGGTGGCCTTCGATGTCCTCGCCTAGCCTTCCGCCGAGCCGGGCCGAGCCCGCGGACCAGCTACCACCAGCGCTTTCCTCAATGTGGCGACTGGTCAAGCTGGGTTTCCATTACGAGCCGGCGTTGATGGGAGTGGCCTTTACCCTGGCCCTAGCCGCGGCATTGCCGGATGCGCTGCTGGCAGTCTGGTTCAAGCTGCTCGGCGAGGGCCTGCTCGAGCACAAGCCTGGCTTGCTCAGGTTCGCGGTCGTCGCGCTGGCGGTGTCGGCCGTCGCAACCTGGCTGCTGCAGACCGTGTCGACAAGGCTACAGCGACGCTTCCGGGACAAGGTAACAATCGCGCTCGAGTCCCATGTGGCACGGCTCCAAGCCAGCATCTCGACGATCGCGCACCAAGAGCGGCCGGACTACCTCGACCGGCTTTCGGTACTCCGCGAGCAGATCTTCACCCTCGACCACATGTACATGTCGGTCTTCTCTACCGCAGGCTGGATTCTGCGGTTGGCAATCACCGTCGCGCTACTGGCAACGGTCAACCCGGTGCTGGTAACACTGGTCTTCTTCGCGATCCCGACGGTGGCGGCCACGTCGTGGCGTCCGGTGGTGGAGCGCGCAGCCCAGGAACGGGGTGCGCAGGCAGAGCGCCGGGCAGCGCACCTTTTCACGCTGGCCACCACCGCCTCACCAGGCAAGGAGCTGCGGGTACTCGGCATCGGCGGCGCGCTGGCCCAGCGTCGGCGGGCCGCCTGGGAACAGTGGTACGGCCCGGTGGCGGCGGCAAGGACGCGTTCATCAGTCTGGTACGCGGCCGGGTGGGCGGTTTTCGCAGTTGCTTACGTAGGCGCGATCGTGCTGGTAGCGACGGGCAAGAATGCCTCGCCCGCGTCGGCCATCCTGGTGCTGACGGCCGGCGCCAGGCTCTCTTCCTATGTCGGCGCAACCGTGAGCGAGATCGGCTTCCTGCGCGGCATCTGGATGGACGGGTCACGGCGGCTGGCCTGGCTCGAGGATTACGCGCGGGCCGCGGCACTGGAGGCGGACCTGCCCGCGCCCGCCGGTCTCAGCGAGGGCATCCGCCTGGATCGGGTGACGTTCCGCTATCCGGGCTCGGACCGGCCCGCGCTTGAAGAGGTCGATCTGTTCCTGCCGGCTGGCTCGGTGATTGCCGTCGTCGGCGAGAACGGGGCCGGCAAGACCACGCTGGTGAAGCTGTTGGCCAAGCTCTACGCGCCGAGCTCAGGTCGCATCCTGGTGGACGATGTCGACCTGGCCAGGATCGACCCGGTGCAATGGCGGGAGCGGCTGGCCGGGGCGTTCCAGGATTTCTTTAGGTTTGAGTTTCAGGCGCGCCAGACGATCGGACTCGGTGATGTGCCGCGGCTGGATGTCGAAGCCGCGCTGTTCACCGCCGCCGACCGGGCCGGGGCTCGTGACATGATCGAGGGATTGCCTGACGGCTTGCGCACACAGCTAGGGCCGACCTGGCACGAGGGCGTCGACGTCTCCTTCGGCCAATGGCAGAAGCTGGCACTAGCCCGCGGGTTCATGCGCGACGAGCCGTTGCTCACGGCGCTGGACGAGCCGACGGCCGCCCTCGATGCCGAGACCGAGCATCAGTTGTTTGAGCGCTACGCCAACAGGGCCCGGCAGGGCAGGCAAAACGGGAGCATGACCATCCTGGTGTCGCACCGATTCAGCACCGTGCGGATGGCCGACCTGATTGTCGTGCTGGATGGCTCGCGAGTCGCAGAGGTAGGTAGTCACGACGAGCTAACGGCCCGCGGCGGAAGGTACGCAGAGCTTTACCGGATCCAGGCGGAGGCGTACCGATGAGCGCCCGCCGCTCTGAGACAGCGCGCCCGGCTAACCCAGGGAGTACGCCGTTGGTGCGCCGCGATATGGCACCGCCGCGATCACCCCGAGCTGGCCTGCTTGGCCCTCCAGCAACACCGTTATCTTCGCGGTCCCGGCGGACGGACTGAGCCAGAGCAGGGAGGAAGTTCCGGGGCAGCTCGTCTGGGCGAGTACAAGCAATCGGCTGCCGACTGTTCCCACCACGTTGTCGTAGTTGTCGGTGCCGTCAGGGACCGGTACCGCGGTCAGCGATTCGCCTGGACCGACTGCCTGGATGCCAAGGCCGCCAGGCCCGCTAGCTGCTGTTGAGCACTGCCTGGTGGTGGTCTGAGTGAAGTAGACGTGGCCATTGGCCGTCCAGGCAGCGGCGTCGAACCCGGCGCCCGAAGGCGATCCGGAAGCTGGGGCAAGCGCGGTCGCGGCAGTGCCGTCCGCTGGCACCAGCCAGAGCCGCTCGGAGTCGGCGCTGGGCTGGCCTGGCGCAGCGCAGTTGGCGAGGACGGTGCTGGCATTCCACCAGCTGACAGGAACGCACGACGGCGGCGTGCCGCTGGCCGGCACGCGCAGCCTGTGGATCAGACCACCCCCGTTGCTGACTAGCTGCATCTCGTTCCCGGCTACGCCCCAGACGGCCTGGATCCCGTCCGGTGAGCTCAATGCGTTGCAAAGCGAAGCGCACGCGCCAGGCTGGGTGCTGGGCGCTGCCTGCCGGTCCGGCATTGTGCTCAACATGGCCTGGTAGTTGCCCAGCAGGTCGTAGCGCCGCAATTCGAACTTCCTGGCGGTGCGCCGGATAGCCAGGATATTGAGCCCGTCTGGCCGGGTGAAGTTTACCGGCGTGACGTCGGCCTTCAGATGCAGGTTGGTGACGTGCCCGGTGGCGAGCGTCAGGACGCCGTACGCGGGCGGCTGCGGGCCCGGCGGGCTGGAGTCGAACCGCAGCAGGGCGCTCTTGGCGTTTCCTGACCAGGCCAGCAACGTAACCGAGGCGCTGGTCCAGGTGTGCATCGCGTACTTGCCGCCCTCGGGATCCACCAGGTAGAGGGACAGCAAGCCGGTGCCGCTGGCGGCACCGTTGGCATCCGGCTGCGCGGCAGACAACTCAGCGAGGGTCCATCCTGGCCCGACGAGTTTCCAGGGCACTGAGGCGCGCTTGCCAGTCTGGCCAGCCGCGAGCATGTGCGCCGTCGGCTTGGCCTTGTCGCCTGTACTAGGCCCTCGGCCGGCGGACTTGACTGGCTGCGGGCCGCCGAACGCCAGGTAAGCGCCGACGGCAACGACTACAACCGCGGCTACCGCAGCCAGGAGCATCCTGCGGCTAGCCAGGCCAGCGGGAATGCCAACCGTCCTGAGGCTGCCGAGGCCACCGGGACCGCTGTGGCCTGCGGGGCGATTTGTGACGCTGGGGCTATTGATAGTGCCAGCGGTGCTAGGGACACTGGCATTACTAAGGCCGCCAGGACTATCCAGGCCAATGTGGCTGCCGCGGACGCCCGGCCGATTCGGTCGGCGCAGCAGCCCGCGCGCGCGGCCGATCGACGTTGTGCCGGCGCCGCCGGGCATTGCGGTCCCAGTGTCACCGTCAGGCGACCCGGTACCACCGAGCCAGGTGCTTTCTGTCAGCACCCGGCTGCCCGGCGCGCCCCCTGGCAGAGCAGCCCCGGCGCCGCCCGCCAGCGCGACCCCCGCGCCACCGCCCCCGTCGATCGCGCCGCGTGCGTCATCCCAGCCGCCCCCATCGATCGCGCCGCGTGCGTCATCCGCGTCGTTGGCCGCATGGCGCGCGCCGCGCCCGGCCGCCGCCCCGTCGGCCTGCGCACCTCGGGGTGGGGCGCCCGCGGACATCGCGACGCCAGCCTGGTCGGCGTTGGCAGCTTCACTAGGCCCCGCGGCGGCTGGACTCTGGCTGGCCGACCCCTGCTGAGGCGCAGAACGCGGCCGGTAGATGCCCGGCCAAGTCCCCTGGTCGGCCTTCTCGCTCGCGCCCAGATCCAGCCCTGCCGCCGCCGCCTGCGCGCGGCGGCGCTCGAAAGCCTCCTCCGCGACCTTGAGCACCCACGCCTCCGGGTCCCGGTAGCCGGAAACTTCGTACCACTGCTGATATGCCCTGGCGTAAGCCTCCCGCACGGCGTGGTCAGCTTGGTTGTGAGCGGCTTGACTTTGTTCGGGATCTTGTTCGGGATCACTATCGTGGCCGGTCATCGAGTGCATCTGGCTCGTAACCTTCCACGCCGTCCTCGCGTAGAAGGCGTCGAAGGTCTCCGAGTCGCTCATGTGCAATCTCCTACCACGGCTTCGCCATGCGCGGTACTGCCCAGCTAGCTGCATTAGACACGCGGACAGCCCGCAGTCGGCAGGCCGCATGCCGAGATCGTTATTTAACCGATGAATCGCCCTTACAACGAGGAAACCACAAGGATCATGCTGGTAGTGCCCGATAGTGAGCACTCAGCTCAGGCTGGTCAGCCGCGCAACGGCCGCATCGATCCGCTCGTCGGTGGCCGTGAGGGCTACCCGGATGTGCCGGATGCCGTCGGCGCCGTAGAAGTCGCCGGGGGCGACGAGAATCCCAGCCGTGGCCAGCCGTCGCACTGATCCGCGGCCATCAAGCGCGGGGTGCGACGCCCACAAGTACAGCCCGGCCTCGGAATGCTCGACCGCCCAGCCAGCCCCCTCGAGGGCGGGCCTGAGCCGCTCGCGCCTGGCGCGGTACACCGACCGCTGCGCGTCGGCGTGCGCGTCGTCGGCCAGCGCGGCGGCCATCGCCGCCTGAATCGGGGCCGGCACCATCATGCCGGCGTGCTTGCGGATCTCCAGCAGCTCGGCGACCAGGTCCGGGTCACCGGTAACGAAGCCGGCCCGGTAACCGGCCAGGTTGGACCGCTTGGACAGCGAGTGGACGGCGAGCAGCCCATGATGGGAGCCGTCGCACGCATCCGGGTGCAGCACCGACACTGGCGCGGTATCCCAGGCCAGCTCGAGGTAGCACTCGTCGGAGGCCACCACCGCGCCCTGGGTGCGCGCCCAGCTCACGACTTTGCGCAACTGCTCGGCGGACAGCACCTGCCCGGTGGGGTTAGCAGGGGAGTTCAGCCAGGCCAGGCGCACTCGCTGCGGTCCGGGCGAGCTGAGGCTGTCGGTGGGCACCGCGGTCGCCCGCGCCAGCCGGGCGCCAGCGTCATAGCTGGGGTATGCCAGCGCTGGGTGGGTGATCACGTCGCCCGGCCCGCAGCCCAGCAGGGTGGGCAGCCAGACGATGAATTCCTTGGTGCCGATCACGGGCAGCACCGAGCCTGGGTCCACGGTAACCCCATGCCGCCTGGCCAGCCAGCCCGCGGCAGCCTCGCGCACTGCCGCTGTTCCCGCCGTAGCGGGATAGCCGGGGGAGTCCGCGGCACTGGTCAGCGCATCGATGATCACCGGGGGAACGGGGTCCACAGGCGTGCCGACCGACAAGTCGACGATGCCGCCGGGATGGCTGCGAGCCAGCCGAGCGGCTGCGGCTAGCGAGTCCCACGGGAATGCAGGCAGCCGCGAGGCAAGCGACGGCGGGTTCTGGCCTCTGCTGGCGCCGCCCGCGGGCAAGCCGCTGCTCGCCATCGAGGTCCCGTTCCCCTCTAGTGCTCCGTCTCCTGCGGCGGGAGCGCCGCCACGATCGGATGATCGGTCTGGATCTTGCCAACCTTGGAGGCGCCCCCCGGCGAGCCGAGGTCGCTGAAGAACTCCACGTTGGCCTTGTAGTAGTCCTTCCACTGGTCCGGTACGTCGTCCTCGTAGAAAATGGCCTCGACCGGGCAGACAGGCTCGCAAGCGCCACAGTCCACGCACTCGTCCGGGTGGATATAGAGCATCCGCTCGCCCTCGTAGATGCAGTCGACGGGGCATTCTTCGATGCACGCCTTGTCGAGCACATCGACGCAAGGCTGCGTGATGATGTACGTCACTTCTGAGCTCTCCTCTTCCTTCCGCGCCCTGGTGCACTCAGCGGTGCGGCGGACCCAAGTTTCGCGGCATGACACCAGTATCGCGTCCCTGGCAAGATCGGGTAAGTCGCCGCCGATGCCAGGGATCGCAGGCTATCAGCCGAACACGACATCGGCAGTGGCAGCCGGCGCGCGCACCGGCCCGCGCAGCTTGACCCAGTGCCCGGGCCCGCTGGTCGCGTGCCACTCAAAACCCCGGAAAAGGACATACGTGATTCCGTAGCTCGCCGCGTGGGCGACCAGCCAGCCGGCCACGGACCAGCCCTGGCGTGGGTTGCGAGCGGCCAGCGACGCCGACGGATCGTGCGTGTACGTCGTTCGCAGCGGGCCGAATGCACTAATCAGGGCGTGCGCAGCGGCAGGCAGCCTGGCCTTGCCGACCGGCGCGCCGTAGGAGCAGAAGACCGCGTGCGGTGAGGTTCCGGTGAAGGCCCGGGCAAGGTCGGTGCCGATGCCCGCGTACTGCCCGTAGGCGGAGCCATCAGCGCTGCGCTGGACCGCCTGGGCGGCCACGTCAATCGGCATGTGCAGGTAACCGGGCACGGCGGCCAGCGCTGCCAGGAACCGGGTCGAGGCGTAAACGGGGTTCATGATCTGCTGCTTGGTACCCCAGCCCTGCGATGGCCGCTGCTGGAAGACCCCGACCGAGTCCAGGTCGCCGTAGGGCAGATTGCTGAGCTTCGACTCCTGCAGCGCCGTCGCGTAGGCAATGGCAACCGCCCGGCTCGGCATCGCGCGATGGCTGGCAACGCCGGCGATCGTCGCGGCAATGCCTGCCTGGCTGACGGTTAGCGAAAGCTGGTTCTTCCCCGATCCGGCCAGGCATCCGGTACCGCGCTGGGCGATCTTGTGCTGGATGGCCAGGTAGCCGATTGCCAGCACAACCAGCACGACGATCGCGGCGGCGGCCGCGCGTGACCGCCGGCTAGCCCGGCCGGGCTTGCGCCTGGCCTGCCCGCGCGCGGCCCGCGCGCGCGTGGCCTGCCCCGACGACGTGCGCGGGGGGAGGGACGGCTTGCTCGGCACGGACAAGAAGCTACCCCTTCACTCAAGCCGGAATGCTCATCCTGAGCAGGTGGCATTAGGCTCCAGCGTCATGACATCACCATCGCCGGCCTCAGCATCGCCGCAGGCATCTGCGCAGAAGTCAGCTTGGGAGTCAGGCGGCCCGAGCGCGGCGAACCCCATGCCCGCCGAGATCGACGACCTGTGGACCCGGCGGGCCGATCTGACCCCAGCCGACTTGGCCGCGCGGGAGATCGTGGTGGCCGCGGTCGACCAGATCGATTCCGGCCAGGCCAGGGTCGCCCAGGTTGATCCTGGCTCGGGGGACGTGGTGGTAAACGAGCGGGCCAAGTGCGCGATCCTGCTCGCCTTCCGGCTCCTACCGATGATTCAGTCGCAGGCGGGGGAGTTCCGCTACAACGACCGGGTGCCGCTGACCACCCGGCTCGACGGCGTCCGGACAGTGCCGGGGTCGATCGTGCGGTGGGGCGCCTACATCGCGCCCGGCACGGTGCTGATGCCCTCGTTCGTCAATATCGGCGCCTACGTCGATGCCGGCACGATGGT
The DNA here is from genome assembly GCA_963711055.1 of uncultured Actinomycetota bacterium. GTDB lineage: Bacteria > Actinomycetota > Actinomycetes > Streptosporangiales > Streptosporangiaceae > JAJYUU01. Next base: position 45,429 of record CAVQCR010000032.1, read on the forward strand.
CGACACCTGGGCAACCGTCGGATCCTGCGCCCAGATCGGCAAGAACGTTCACCTGGCCGGCGGAGTCGGCATCGGCGGTGTGCTCGAGCCGCCCAACGCGGTGCCTGTCGTGGTAGAGGACGATGCCTTCATCTTCTCGCGCTGCATGATCGTCGAGGGCGCCCGGGTGCGCACCGGGGCGGTGCTGGGCGCGGGCACGATCTTGACCAAGACGACACACGTCATCGACGTGCAGACCGGCGAGGAACTGCCGCGCGGCGAGGTACCAGCCTGGTCGGTCAGCGTCGGCGGGACCCGGACGCGTAAGTTCGACGGCGGCGAGTTCGGCATGCCTTGCGTGCTGGTGCTGGGCCGCCTGCCCGAGGGCAGCGGTCACGACAAGGCAGCCCTCAACGACATACTCCGAGACCACGGCGTCAGTTCTTAACCCGGGACTCATAACACGGGACTCCTAAACGCTGGACTCCTAAACGCTGGACTCCGAACGCCGCACCTCGCGGACAGGACCCGTCGGGTGCCGCGCGTGCGCAGTGGTCGCGGGCAGCTACCTTATGGGCCATGAGCACCAACTCGGAGCCACGCCGGCGGCTGCGCCGGCAGGGGCCCGTAACGCTCCGGGGAACGCAGATTCCCAAGACCACGACCGACCAGCGCCTGCTCGACTGGCGCGGGCCGAGCGACTGGGTGCACACCGATCCGTGGCGCGTGTTGCGCATCCAAGCCGAGTTCGTCGAGGGTTTCGGGCTCCTGGCTGAGCTCGGTCAGGCAGTCTCGGTGTTTGGCTCGGCCCGTACGCCGCCGGGCAACCCGGAATACGAGTTTGCCGAGCAGATCGGATTCGGGCTGGCGAAAGCCGGTTACGCGGTGATCACCGGCGGCGGCCCGGGCATTATGGAGGCGGCCAACAAGGGCGCGTCCAAGGCCGGCGGCGTTTCGGTTGGCCTGGGCATCGAGCTGCCGCTGGAACAGGGCCTGAACGAGTACGTCGATATCGGGATTGAATTCCGGTACTTCTTCGTCCGCAAGACGATATTCGTCAAATACTCGCAGGCGTTCGTGGCGCTCCCTGGGGGCTTTGGCACCCTGGACGAGCTGTTCGAGGCGGTCACGCTCGTGCAGACCGGCAAGATCACCAGGTTCCCCATCGTGCTGGTTGGCAGCGACTACTGGAAGGGCCTGAACGCCTGGATCGCCGAGACCATGTTGGCGGCCGGGAAGATATCGGCAGTTGACCCGGAGCTGATCAAAGTTGTCGACGACCCGGCAGAAGTGGTCCGGATCATCAAGGAGGCGCACGGCCTCACCTCAGGGGAGCAGAACTTCTCCGACATGACCTGACTCAGCTGGACCCGGGCCGGGACGGCGCAACCAGACCGGAAGGCATGGCACGATGGCGCTGTGCCCGTCGTTATTCTCCTCGTCGCCGCCGTGATACTCGGCGGCATCGTCGTGGTCGCGATGGGCCACGGCGGTGAGCTGGCCAGGGACAAGGTCGAATTTCCTGCTACCGCGGACTTGCGGTCGTGGTCTGACGTGGCGAGGTATCGCCCGCCGCCGGCGCTGCTCGGCTATCACGCCGCCTCAACGGAGCAGGCGCTCATGATTATCGCGAGGTCCATAGCTGAGCGGGATGCGGAGATCAGCTGGCTGCGCAGTCGGCTGGCCGAGCTTCAGCCTGAGTCGGCTGGCCGAGATGGCGACGTGACTGATGCCGCAGGCGCCGACGATCCGGACCGCGACAGTAACGACTGGGCGCGCGCGGATGACGACTGGGCCGGTGCTGATGACGACCGGGGTGCCACTGATGACCGCACCGCCGTCGATGACGACCGCACCGCCGCCGATGACGACCGCACCGCCGCCGATGACGACGGGGCCTCCACTGCGCCGTCCTGGGAGGGTGCTCCAACTCAGGACAGCGCCACAGCCGCGGAGAATAGGCCAGATCCGGACGGCACTCAGTCAGCGGCGGTAGCCGAGCCGCCAGTCCAGGCGGGCTACTGGCCGCAAGCCGGGCCGGCGACTCATGACTGACGGACTGGCCGTGGCCGGCCCCGATGGTCGGCTTCGCTGCCCGTGGGCCCTTGGCGCCCCGGAGTACCTCGGCTATCACGATCAGGAGTGGGGCAGGCCGGTGCGCGATGACACCGCCCTGTTCGAGCGGCTGAGCCTGGAGGCTTTTCAGTCTGGCCTTTCCTGGCTAACGATCTTGCGCAAGCGCGAGAACTTCCGCGCTGCGTTCAGCCGCTTCAACATTGAGGCGGTGGCGGCATTCGGGCCCGCCGACGTGGCCAGGCTGCTGGCAGATCCTGGCATCGTGCGCAACCGGGCAAAGATTGAAGCGACGATAGCGAACGCCCAGGCCGCACTCAGCCTGCCCGCCGGGCTCGCCGCCTTGGTCTGGAATTACGCGGACCGCGCCGGACCGGCGCCGTCCGGACTGGCCGACATACCAGCTTCGACGAGCGCTTCTAAGGCCCTGTCGAAAGACCTCCGCAGCCGGGGCTTCAGATTCACCGGTCCGGTGACCGCATACGCCACCATGCAGGCGTGCGGCCTGGTCAACGACCATCTAGCCGATTGCTTCTGCCGGGACGCCGTCGGCGCACCCTAGATCCGGACCGGCTGAAAGCCCGTTGGGCGCCCGTTCCGGCGCGGACCGGCACCGGCGGCTTGTTAGCGAGGTCTTCAGCGCCACCGCAGGCGCTTGCCCTGCCTGGTAGCCACCACGGTGAGCACCCGCGGTGGGTGAACGCCTGTCGGCTCCATTGCCGAACGGTGAATAGCCGATATGCGCATGGCATGAGATCGGCAACGCGGAAATGTGCGACGTTCACGCCGCGGGCGGTTAGGTCACGTTCTGGTTGGTTCAGGCGCGGCGGCCAACGCCATGCGCAAGGCAGGCGTGCGCCTGCCAGCGCCCACGGGCATGGCCGCGCGGTTGCGAGCAGGGGAACCGGACTCGCCGGCGGGAGTAGAAGCCAGACCGGTTCACTCGCTGGGCTGGCGCTACCGGCCCTGGCAGACGAGAATGGCGAAGGCAGTCACGGCGAACGCCGCGGCGTTGCCTGTCCGCCTCGTATGTCAGCTAAAACTCTTTGACCATTTGGTGCAACATTCACCCAATCCCATTGCGAAACTTCGCACAATACACATAATCTGTCCTGACGGAAGCCTTACTCGGGAGGGCGGAGGAGCATGCGGCCGCCAACGCCTGCCGATGACGGTAGGGGTGCGCTGGGCAGCCCTGGCAGCGCCGGCCTCGGAAGCGCCGGTCCGGTGGGTGGCATTAGCTACGCCGGGCCGAGTTATGGCGCACCGGGTCACCTAGGCCCGAGCATGGCGCCCGGGCCCGGCCCTGCCGCCAGCTTGCTGGCTGCCCCGGTCGCCGAGGCGCTGGCGATCATTCCTGACCAACTAGGCCGCTTGGCCGACGCCGGCATCAGCAGCGGTGGCTGCTTCGCCAGGCCGCTGCCAGTCGACACGACGTGCGCTGCCGCGGCCCGGCGTTTTTTCCGTGAAGCCGTTTCCAGCCTTGGCATTCCCAGCGGCCTGCTCCACGACGGCGTGACGATGGCCAGCGAGCTGGCGGCCAATACCCTGCATGCGCAGCGCAACATGGCGCACCAAGGGTCCCGGCAGCGGGCGACCAGTGGCGTGCCCGAGATGTGGCTGTACCTGCGTGGCATTGGCCGGACCTGCGAGCTGGTCTGCAAGGTATTTGACACCGAGCGCGGCTGGACCGTGGGATCCGACCCTGGCATGGGCAAAGCACCTCTCGACTCAGTCAACGGGCGGGGCCTTCAGGTTGTCGCCGGGCTGTCCGCCGGCCAATGGGGATGCCATCTGAGCCGGTCACGCCTCGGCAGCTGGAGTGTGCCGGGCAAGGCAGTCTGGTTTGCCCAGCGGATCCCCCCCGCTACGCTGCCCGATTTTGTTGGCCGGCCCCGTTATGACCCGGACTGGCTGGTAGACGAGCTGGAAGCCATGCTGGCCGACCGAGGCCTGGCCAGCAGCATCGTGCGAGCCGACCTAGACGGCATGACGGTACTGTCGATAAGCCGTTACCTCACGGTCTGGCGGCACGGCGAGGTCGTGTCCTGGCGAACCGCAGCCGGGGTGTACCACCAGATGGACCTGGCCGATCTGGTCGAAGTGGCCGAACAGATCGTGTGCGCGCAAGAGGAAGCTGCGCTGGACGGCAGTCACACCGGCTGACCCCCAGGAACTGCCTTGCCGTCACCTGCCCTGGTATGCAGGGACCTCCTTGCGCACGAACGCAAGGGTTGCTGCCTTGTGGTCCTCAGTGCTGCCTAGCCTGGCCTGCAGGTCTGCCTCCTTCTCCAGCGACTCGCGGAGGTTGTGGGCGCTGGCGTACAGCAGGGCCTCCTTGATGGCGGCGTAGGCAAGCGTCGGGCCGGCGGCCAGCCTGGCCGCCAAAGCGCTAGCGGCGCCCATCAGGTCCTCATCAGCTACCACCGATGTCAGCAGGCCGAGCCCGAGCGCGGTGGCAGCGTTGACCGGCTCGGCGAGCATCAGCATCTCCGCTGCCCTGGCCGGTCCGATCAGTCGCTGCAAAGTCCAGGAGGCACCCGAGTCAGGGCCCAGCCCGACCCGGGCGAACGCCAGCATGAAGCTGGCACGCTGGGCCGCAATGCGGAAGTCGCAGGCGAACGCCAATGAAGCCCCGGCACCCGCAGCGACGCCGGGCAGGGCGGCGATGACCGGCTTGGGCATCCCGGTGACTGCCTCGATGATCGGGTTGTAGTGCTCGCGGACCGTGGCCAGCGGCGCGGCCCCCGACGCAAGCAGGTCGGCGTGCTCCCGCAGGTCCTGGCCCGCGCAAAAGGCCTGGCCAGCCCCGGTCAGAATGACAGCCCGCACCGCGTCGTCGGTGCTGCAATCGCGTAGCGCGTCGAGCAGCGCGACCTTTGTCCGCGCCGTCAGCGCGTTTCGCGCATCCGGCCGGTTGATCGTGATCGTGGCCACCGCCCCATCGACCTGGTGAAGCACAACGCTGTCGGTCACCGGGAATCCTTCCGCCGTAGCAGTTACTACGCCCCCGCCGAGCATGCCCGAATGGCTCGGCCGCCGGCAACCAAGGATCGCTTTGCGGGGAACGGGGCCGGACCAGGGCCGCGGACGGTTCCGGCTCGCCGGACCGGGCAGAACGTCCCGGCAGGGCACTCGGTGGCAGGAGATGGCGAGTGTCCCGGTCTGGCCCGGTATTGATCGTGACCTGACGGGAACGCTGATCGTTACCATCGGACGGCCGAACCCTGGATAATGGAGGGACTGATCGAGATGTATGTGGCTGGCTGGAGTACCGCCAGGCACCGCGCGCTGGCCTGATCCGGCGGTTGCGGTTCGGTGCGGCCCCAGGGCAGGGAAGGGGAGCAGAATGGCGGCGATGAAGCCGCGGACGGGTGACGGTCCGCTTGAGGTCACCAAGGAGGGCCGCGGCATCGTCATGCGCGTCCCGCTGGAAGGCGGTGGCCGGCTGGTTGTCGAGCTTACCCCTGACGAGGCTCGCGCCCTCGGCGAGGCACTCAAGACCGCCGTCGGCTGAGTTTGGCTGGCTGTCGAGGTAACCCTGCTGCCTGGGCACGGCACTCCTCGGCCCAACGCCTACTTGCTCAAGCTGGCCTGCCGTAACCGGGTGGCCCTGCTAGCCGGGCTGCTTGACCGCGGCCAGGAGCCCGTTTCCGACCGGCAACAACAACGGCACGAGACGCTCATCTGCCCGGACTTGCTCGCGCAGACTGGCGGCGGCGGCCGCCTCGCTATCAGTGGGCATCCGCTCGCCGGCCGCGGTGCCTGGCAGTGCCGCGTTGAAGATCACTATCCCGCCGGGTCTGAGCAGCCGCAGCGCGGCCACTAGGTAATCGGTGAACTCCTGCCGGTCGGCGTCGCAGAAGACCATGTCATAAGCGTCATCGGCCAGCCTGGGCAGCACCTCGAGCGCTAGGCCGCCGATCAGCCGGTACCTCGCCGCCGGGAAACCGGCCGCCAGGAATGCGGCTCGGGCCAGCCGCTGGTGCTCTGGCTCGACGTCGACCGAGGTCAGGACCGCCCCAGGTCGCATCCCGCGGAGCAGCCAGATGCCGGATGCGCCACAGCCAGTGCCGATCTCAACGACGGAACGGGCACCCACGGCCGAGGCCATAAAGCGGAGCGCGCCGCCAGTGGTCGGGCTCACCGGGGCTGCCCCGCCTACTTCGGCTGCGTTCCGCCGGGCGGCGATCAGCGCGTCATCCTCGGGAAAGAACTCGTCAAGGTAGGCCAGAGTGCCCGCGGCTATCGAGATGACTGCCTCCCCGTCGGTTCCGGCCGGCCAGTGTCGGCCTCGCGATATGCAGGATGCCTCAGGGCGGCAGCCTAGCGGGCGGGGCGGGCGTGCGGGAACCGTGCCGGTAACCTCGTACGTTGACGGGTGCAGAGGTAGCTGGAGCATCCACCGCCAAGTCCGCCGGAGTCGCCGCGAAGCCGGAAATATCAACTTCCGGCGGTAGCCAAAGCATGGCGGGGGTATGACCCAACCGGGCGCGCGAATGATGGCGGCGGGCGCGCGGGCACAGTCAAGTCGGCCGGCCGGATGTACGCCGACCCGGCCGAGGGCAGGCTGAGTGCAGGAAAGCCAGCTCTGCCGGGTCGGAACAAGTCCGACCCGGCCGGGGTTTGGCCTAACGGATGGCGTTGGAGAAACCGGTGCAGGGGGTAACGGTGGGACAGGCCGCACAGACCGGCGAGGCACCGGCATGGACGCCGCCAAGCTGGGAAGAGGTGGTGCGCGACCACTCGGCGCGCGTCTACCGCCTGGCTTACCGGCTCACGGGCAACACCCACGACGCTGAGGACCTCACGCAAGAGGTATTCGTGCGCGTCTTCCGTTCGCTCGACAGCTACGTACCGGGCACCTTCGAGGGCTGGCTGCACCGCATTACGACGAATCTGTTCCTCGACATGGCGCGCAGGCGCCAGCGGATTAGGTTCGAGGGCCTAGCTGACGAGACCGAGGCCAGGCTGGGTGGATCAGAGCCGACGCCCGCCCAGGCCTTCGACGACCGGCACCTTGACGGTGACATCCATGCAGCCCTGATGGCTCTCGCGCCCGAGTACCGGGCAGCGGTGATCTTGTGCGACATCGAGGGCCTGTCTTACGAGGAAATCGCCGCGAGCCTGGGCGTCAAGCTTGGCACAGTACGCAGCCGTATCCACCGCGGCCGGGCGCAGCTCCGGCAGGCGCTGGAGCACCGCAGGCCCCGCAGCCTGGGCACCGCCGTGCCCCAGCCACGGCTGCACATTGACCTTCCGCTGCCACAGGGCGGCCAGTCATGACCCATCTCGGCCAGCGGCTGTCCGCGCTGATCGATGGTGAGCTTGACCTGGATGAGCGCGAGCGGGTCCTTGTGCACATGGCCAGGTGCGGGTCGTGCCGCGACGAGGTAGCCGCCTTGCGAATGCTCAAGCAGCGCATGAACGCACTGGGTGAGGCGGCCGCCGGGGCCGGGCTGACCGGCCGGCTGATGAGCTTGCGAGACGGCGCGCTGCATGACAGCGTGCTGCCGGTTGAGGCCGTGTGGCCGCCGCCGCCGAGCGCCGGGGACTGGCAGTCGCCCGGCGCTACCGATCAGCACCACGACGATTCTGAGAGCAGGGCCGCGCGGTTCTTCATCGCCGGATCATTGGCGGTGTTCGTGGTCGGCCTCAGCACCGCAGCTGTCGTCGGCGGTGGCGGACTGCAGGCACGGGCGCCAGCCCCGCCGGTCACGCCCTCGGTTGACGTCTTCTCGGTACCGCATAGCGTCGGCGCGGGCCAGGTTCCCGCGAATCGGCAGTTCCATCGCCATCCTGATCCCATCTTGTCTGCTCGCCTGCCCTGACTGGCTGACCCGCCGGGCTTGGCCGCGCCCGCCTGGCTTTCGTTGTCGGCCCGCGTCCTGCGGCGGGGCCGCACCGCAAAGCCACCCGACCCCAGATGGCTAGCGGCCCGCGGTAAAGGGCAGATATTCAGGCGATGACGGCTGATTGCAATCGACCCCGGGAGCCGTCACGGGGAGGGACATGATGTCCGAGCAGCCTGGGCGCGCAAGCTGGACCGATCCTCCCAGCGCGTCAGGCGAGCAGGTTCCTTCGATTGCGGCTGGCCAGGCTAACGGTCAGGCGGCTGGCCAGGATGACGTTCCGGCGGCCGGCCCGGCAACCGGCGCAACCGGTGGCCCTGCTGACGGCGAAGGGACTCGTTCGCCAGCCGCCAAGCCGGCCTGCACGGATCGGCCGGGACGGACGAGCGACCTCGGCAGATTCGACTGGTTTGCGGAAGCTGACCACTTCGGCCTGTCCGGCAGCGCCCCGGCTCGGCCGCTTCGGGCGACTGCCGCGGCGGATGAGAAAACTTTGCCGCGGCTCAGTTGGCGCGCGGTTGCCATCTGCGGGCTTGTGCTCGCCTGCACCGTCCTTGGCGGTGTCGTCGGCGGTGTCGTCGCCGTGCACACCGTCGAACAAGGCTCAGGACAGCAGTTATAGCCTCGGGGCAGTGCCGTCCGCGCCGTCTGCCCGTCCCGCCAACTCGGTCGCCGGCATCGCCTCGCGGGATACGCCCAGCGTCGTGATGATCAAGGTGGACGGGACCGCGGGCACAGGGTCCGGATTCGTCATCGCAGGCGGCTACATCGTTACCGACAACCACGTCGTGACGATGGACGGGCTAGCCCCGCATGCTTCGCTGCAGGTGTACTTCAGCAACGGCAAATCGGCCACGGCGCAGCTGGTCGGCCGTGACGCGTTCTCGGATATCGCGGTGATCAAGGCCGTAGGCGTCAGCGACCTTCCGGCCCTCTCGCTGGGCAACTCCGCCCGGGTGGCCGTCGGCGATACCGTGCTGGCCATCGGCTCACCACTTGGCTTGGCCGACACGGTAACCAGCGGAATCGTCAGCGCTGTAGGCAGGCCGGTGCAACCTACCAGCGCAGGCAGCAGCGCGCCGGCCGTGTTCTTCGACGCGATCCAGACCGACGCTCCGATCAACCCCGGCAATTCCGGCGGGCCGCTAGTGAACACCCGCGGCCAGGTCATCGGCATGGATGCGGCGATCGACACGCTGGGCAGTGATCCGTTCACCGGAGCACAGGGCGGCAGCATCGGGCTCGGCTTTGCCATACCTGTGAACGAAGTCCGCCGGATCGCGGTCGAGCTCATCAGGACTGGGCACGCTACCCACTCGGTCATCGGAGCTGGCCTCAGCACCGTGGACAACGGCCTCGGAGCTCAGATCACAATTTCCTCCGGCCACAAGGACACGTCGTCGGTCACTCCTGGCGGCCCGGCGGCCAAGGCCGGTTTGCGGCCCGGTGACGTAATCACCCGGTTTGGCAGTGAACCAGTGGCCGACGCCAACTCCCTCCTGGACGCGATCAGGTCCCTGGCCCCTGGTACTCGCGTGACGGTCACCTTCCGCCGCGGCGGCCATACACTCACGACCCATCTGACCCTAGGCTCTGCGGGGCCGTAACGCCGGTTGCGGCGCAGGCATTCTGATGCGGGCAGGTAACGGGCTACGCTGTGAGGGCGGGCCGCAAGTCCGCTGCCTCTGCCACCTGGAGCCTGCCGGTGCTGTTCGACCTGTCATTCTTCAAGCTTCTGGTACTCGGCGTGATTGCGCTGGTCGTTTTCGGGCCGGAGCGGCTGCCGGGCATGGCCGCTCAAGCGGGCCGGGCGTTGCGCGAATTGCGGCGCATGGCCGAGGGCGCGAAGTCAGAGCTGCAGGAGAACCTGGGACCCGAGTTCAGCCAGCTGAGCCAGCTCGACTTGGCTGACCTGCACCCCAAGCGCTTTGTCCGCAAGCACCTGCTGGATGAGCTGACTGGTGAAGGAGCGCTGTTCGGCAGCACGGCCGAGAACGGGAACGGTAACGGCACGGCACCGGCGGCCGCCGACCTGAAGGCGGCCCTCCTGGCTCCGGGCGAGCGACCGCCATACGACGCCGAGGCCACCTGATCAGACCGGGGTAAGGCCCAGCTGACGCCCCGCCAGGCTCCGAGACCGCCCGGATAGCTCTTCCGCAATCTTGCGCAGCTGCAGCGATGCGGGGGCATCGGGATCGGCGACGACAAGCGGCATGCCGGAGTCGCCGGCCTCACGCAGGCGCATGTCGATCGGCACCTCGCCGAGCAGCGGCACCCGGGCGCCGGTCAGCCTGGTCAGCGCGTCGGCGACCGCAGCTCCGCCGCCGGAGCCGAACACGTCGATCCGTTCGCCGCAGTGCGGGCAGGGCAGGTACGACATGTTCTCGATCACGCCTACGACGCGCTGATGCAACTGGGCGGCCAGCGACCCGGCCCGCTCGGCTACCTCGGACGAGGCGAGCTGCGGCGTGGTCACCACGATAAGCTCGCTGCCCGGCACCAAGTGGGCGGCGGAGATCGCGACATCACCGGTACCCGGCGGGAGGTCCAGCAGCAGGACGTCCAGGTCACCCCAGAAGACATCAGCCAGGAACTGCTGGAGCAGCCGGTGCAGGATAGGTCCGCGCAGCGGCAGCGGCTCATTGCCCTTCTTCAGCATGCCACTGGAGATCGCGCGAACACCATGGGCGGACGGCGGCATGATCATCTGCTCGACCTGGGTTGGCCGGTCGGTCACCCCGAGCATCCGGGGCACCGAGTGACCGTAGATGTCGGCGTCCAGCAGGCCGACTTTCTGGCCGAGCCCGGCCAGGGCCACCGCCAGGTTGACGGTCACCGACGATTTGCCGACTCCGCCCTTACCGCTGGCGATCGCGTAGACCTTGGTCAGCGAGCCCGGCTTGGCAAACGGTATCTCCTTCTC
>CAVQCR010000033.1:0-103691 GCA_963711055.1 uncultured Actinomycetota bacterium
ACGAAGCCTGCGGTTTCTTCGAAAAGGAGCAGGTCGGGACGCTCAAGCGAACAGAATGTACTTGTTTCAGGGTCGCCCAGATGCTCGGGGATTACGCGGTGCATGGGGCGGTGCTGCGCCGCTATAGCCGGTCGGTCGAGCAAGCTGTCCGGGGACGGCGCTGAGACGGTCGCCCGGTTCCAGGCGGGCTTGCGCGCGGAGGATCGCGCCGCCTCGACGGTGCGGACGTACGGGACGGTGGCCGGGGAGTTCGTCGCGTTCGCCGGCACACGCGGCGGGCTGGCCTCCTGCGACGCCGCCGCGATCGAGGCGTTCGTCGCCACGCTGGCCGGGTACCAGTTCAAGACCGTCGAGCAGAAACTGTGTGCGGTGCGGTCGTTTCTCAGATTCGCCTCCGCCGACGGCCTGATCGACGCCGCCTGCCTGGTTGCGGTCCCGGCGGCACGCTCCAGCAGGCAGGCCAGGATCCCGTCGGTGTGGGATCCGGGCGAGGTGGCCAGGATCCTGGAGGCGATCGACCGGGGCAACCCGTGCGGGAAGCGGGACTACGCGATCATCCTGCTGATCGCCAGGCTCGGACTGCGCGGCGTCGACGTCAAGCGGCTGGAGTTCGCCGACTTCGACTGGCCGGGCAACCGGCTGTTCGTGATGCAGGCCAAGACCGGTCACCGGGTGCAGCTGCCGCTGTTGAAAGAGGTCGGCTGGGCGGTGATCGACTACATCCGCCATGGCCGGCCGGCCTGCGACTGCCCGCAGGTGTTCGTGCGGCACCCGCGCCGATCGGGCCGTTCTCCGACCAGGACCATCTGCATCAGATCCTGGTCAAGCACGCCCGGGTGGCTCACGTGCCGATGAGCGAGAAACGCCGCCATGGCATGCACTCGCTCAGGCATTCGCTGGCGACCCGGCTGATGGAGGGCGGCACGCCGGTCGAGCAGATCGCCGGCATCCTCGGTCACCAGTCGGTCCGATCGACCGGCGTGTACCTGAAGTCGTCGCTGGGGCTGCTGGCCAGATGCGCGCTGGACCCGGACGCACCGGCGCACGAGGTGTCACGATGAGCCCCGGCATCACGATGGCCGAAGCGATCACGGCCCTGGTCGCGGAGAAACGCGCGGTCGGCTATAAGTACGACGCCGAGGAGCGGGTGCTGGCCCGCTTCGCCGCGTTCTGCCGGCAGCCAGTTCCCCGGGCTGGAGGCGCCCGCCAGGGCTTCGGTCGAGGCGTGGATCACCTCGGCCCGGGAGCGGGGAGTCAAGCCGGCGACCTTGCAAGGGCTGGCCGCGCCGGTGCGGGAGCTGGCCCGCTGGCTGGGCCGCCGCGGCTGCCGGCCTACGTTCTGCCCGCCGGCGCGCTGCCCAGGCCCGCCCGTTACGTCCCGCACATCTACACCGACGAGGAACTGGCGGCCTTGTTCGCCCAGGCCGACCGCTGCCACTACGACTCGCAGGTCCCGTTCCGGCACCTGGTCATGCCGGTGCTGTTCCGCACGATCTACGCCTGCGGCCTGCGTGCCTCCGAAGCCCGGCTGCTGCGCTTCGACGACGTCGACCTCGACACCGGCGTCCTGCAATCCGCGACGGCAAGGGCGGCAAAGACCGGCAGGTGCCCGTCAGCGAGCCGCTGCGCGACAGGCTCGCTGACTACCACGCCCAGGTCGCCGGGCGCACCGGCGGGGACTGGTTCTTCCCCGGCACGGCCGGGCGGCCGCTGACGCTCGGGAACATCGACAAGAACTTCCGCCGGTTCCTGTGGCAGGCCCGCATTCCCCACGGCGGCCGGGGCCACGGCCCCCGCGTGCACGATCTGCGTCATCCTTTGCGGTCAATAACCTGCGGTCGTGGTTCGCCGCGGCGAGGACGCCGGCGCGTTGCTGCCGGTCCTGCAGGCCTACATGGGTCACTCCTCGATCGCCGACACCGCCTACTACCTGCGGCTGACCGCCGAGTCCTACCCGCACATCACCGCCCGGGTCCAGCGCGTCTTCGGTGACGTCGTCCCGCCCCTCACAGCAGGGCCGTGCCATGGCGACTGACTTCGCGGTCTTCCTGCGCCGCTTCCTCACCTCCCACCTGGCCGGGCTTCGCGGCTGCTCACCGAACACGGTCGCGTCCTACCGCGACACGTTCAAGCTGCTGATCGCCTTCTTCCGCGACGGCAGATCCATCCCGCCCGAAGGCTCGCCCTCGACCACATCGACGCCGCCGCGATCACCGGGTTCCTGGACTGGCTCGAGGCCGCAGGCACAACAGCATCTCGACCCGCAACCAGCGCCTGGCCGCGATCAGCTCGTTCTACCGGTGGATGCAATCGCAAGACCCTGCCCGGATGGCCTGCTGCCAGGACATTCTCGCCATCCCCGCCAAGAAACAGGCCCAACCGGCCGTGAACCATCTCACCGTCGAGCAGACCCGCCGTCTGCTCGCCCAGCCCGACCGGTCCACCCGGCGAGGCCGCCGCGACGCGACCCTGCTCGCCACCCTCTACGACACCGCGGCCAGGGTCCCAGAACTCGCCGACCTCACCGTCCGCGACATCCGCCTGCAACCCCCGCCATGGCCGCGCTGACCGGCAAAGGCCGCAAGACCCGCCACGTCCCCCTCGGCGACAACACAGCAGCACTGCTGGACGCCTACCTGGCCGAACACCGCCTCGACGAGCCCGGCCACGACGACCACGCGCTGTTCTTCAACCAGCATGGCAGCAAGCTCAGCCGCGGCGGGATCGCCTGGATCATCCGCAAATACCAGGCCAAGACCGGCGACCCGGCGCTCGCCAACGCCGACCTCAGCCCGCACGTACTACGCCATAGCAAGGCCATGCACCTCTACGAGGCTGGCGTTCCGCTGCCCTACATCCGCGACATCCTCGGCCACGTCGACCTGTCCACCACCGAGATCTACGCCCGTGCCTCCACCGAGGCCAAACGCAAAGCCCTCGAAGCCGCCTACACCGACATCGTCACCAGCGACCTGCCCGAATGGAACCAAGACCCCGGACTGCTCAACTGGCTCGCCAGCTCTGAACTTCACACCCGGAGGGTTATGCGCAGTGCTCGGCCCCAGCTCGCTCTCACCAGGGCCAACAGGCCGGCGCTGCGCATAACCCGGCACTGCTCATAAGGGGGCTTATGTTCAGCTGAACATAACCCGCCCTGCGAGGTCCCCCGGTCCCGCCGCACGAGGCTGCCGTCCGCCATCATCACCGGGACGGCCAGCCACCGCCGCACGTAAAGCAGCACCCAGGGCAGCGAGACGTTCGCCTCCAGGGCGCTGAGGACCTTGTCCCACGGAACAGAGTCGAAGAACGCCCGGACGTCAAGGTCAACGACCCAGTCGTGGCTCCAGCACCGCTCCCGGCACCTGCCCACCGCGTCCAGCGCCCCGCGCCCGGGCCGGTACCCGTACGAGTCCGGGTGGAACCGCGGCTCCATCACGTTCCCGATCCGGTACGCGACCACGGTCTGGGCGACCCTGTCGCCGATCGTCGGAGACCCCCAGCATCCTGGTCCCGCCACCGGCCTTCGGGATCTCCACCGCCCGCACCGGCGGCGGGAAGTAGCTCCCCGACGACATCCGGTTCCAGACCTTGTAGAGATTGTCCTCCAGCCGCTCCTCGAACGCCGCGACGGACACCTCGTCCACCCCCGGCGCTCCCTTGTTCTCCCTCACCTTCAGCCAGGCCCGCTGCACCTCCCACTTCGAGAATGTCATACGGCCTGGCCTTGCCTTCTGGCCTCTTCCCGTCCATGCGGCTCCTCCCGGTAACCCGGTTGACGACACGAGCGAAACACGAGCAAGCCGGCCCCTTCGCTCCCCGCCCCACCGCGCCAGGCAGGGGGATCACCACTACTACGAGCCGGTCCGACTGCCCGCCCGGCAACGGTCTCGCCCCTCACGGCCTCAAGCCGCTTGAAAGCGCCCCTCTCACGGCTCCCCTCCCCGGTCCGGGGGCCGACGCCAGCCGCAGTATCCGGGCAGGCCCTCCGCCGTTCCGTGCAAGAGCCGCAGACCAGGCTCGCGCCACCTTTACGCCGGGCACCACCTGGCCAGCAATCCGGGCAACCGCCAGGCTCATCCCGGCCCCGTGTCAGCAGGCCGGTTCTGATGCCGCCTTAGATCTTTACGACGCCTCAACGGTGAACCCGCCCCCAGCGGAACGGGGCTTTCAGCGCAACGCCTTCCTGGTCCCCGCCTGACACCTAACCCGGTGCCTTTTCCCTGACCGCTCACCACGACAGCCTTCAGCTAACGCAGCGCAGGGCAGCTTGAAGCCACCACCCGAAGGACGGCTCCGAGGGGCCACAAAACCCTCATCTCTCACACAGCACGCCAGAAGATCACCTAGCCACCAGCCAAGCAACCTCCTGACTTCGACGCACACAGCCAACTCAGGTTTGGTAGAGTATGGGCACCTATTTCAGGATGCCGAGGACCACGGGAGCCGGGCCGTTGACGAGGCTCTAGCCACAGCCTTGGCGGAACAGCGGCGGAACAGAGCCCCTTCCGAGGCCAGCAGTGACTGAGAGCATGCAGGTCAGAGCCTAGGCGGCGGGCGAGTCAGCCTGTAGGCCGGGTTCTGTGCACCCGCTTGCGCGGGCCGGCGACCATCCATCTAGGACTGCCGTTGCCGGCAGCCTCATGCGGTCTACCCGCGAGCATCGGGCGGGCCGCCCTCAATCGCTCGCGCAGGAACCGGGCCTCCCGGCCCGGTTCCCTCTTGACCTTGCTCCAGGTGGGGTTTACCTAGCCGCTCAGGTCACCCTGAGCGCTGGTGGTCTCTTACACCACCGTTTCACCCTTACCCCCTTCCGGGGGCGGTCTGTTTTCTGTGGCACTATCCCGCGGGTCACCCCGGGTCGGCGTTACCGACCACCCTGCCCTTCGGAGCCCGGACCTTCCTCGGCACGCGCCGGCGTGCCGCGGCCGCCCGGCTGACTCGCCCGCCGCTGCCTCAAGACTATGGCAACCCGCCAGCCAGAGCGCAGGGCTAAGCGGGCGGCATGGCATCCTCAGCCAGTTGCCGCCCGCCCAGCGACGACCTACGCGCTCAGTGAACCAGGCTGCCCAGCAGGCTGTCGTACTCGCCATTGCTGCGCGACGGAGTCGACAGCGAGAGAGCCGAAGCTGGCCGCATCGACGACGATTCAGCCGGGCTAGCAGCAGGCCTGCTCGTCGTCCGCCGGGCCGCGGGTCGCGACCTGGGCGCCGTGCTCCTCGGGCGCGAGGTGGTCGAGCTCGTCGCCCTCGGCCGGGGCGTGCTCGCTCCTGTGGACCTGGCCTTCGTCCTGGACTGGGTCCTGGACCCGGCCCCGGACGCTTCCGGCTTGGCAGCCGTGCTGCCAGCACTTGCGGACGACCCCGTGGACCTGGACCTCGCGGCCGTGCGGCGACGCCCGGACGACGCACTGGGCCCGGCTGACGACCTGGTCGTTTGCCGCGCCCCCGTCCGAGGCCTCGTGGTCGCGCGTGACCTGGTGGTCCCGCCGGTCGACCGTGACCGGGTTGTGGTCGCAGTTGCGGGCTTCGCCGACGACATCGTCTTGGCCGCCGCCGTCAGCGCCTTGGCGGCCGTCGACATGGCCTTGGTGGCCGTGTTCATCGACTTCATGGCGGACGACATGGTCCTTGCCGACACCGTTGCCTTGGTGGCAGCGGCGGTCATCTTGCTCGCCGCCGAGTTCACCTTGGTAGCCGCAGACGACACGGTCCTCGCCGCCGTCGCTGGCGACGATGCCGAACTACCGCGAGCAGCGGTGCTGCGCGTCGAGCGCGATGCGGTGGAACGCGATCCGGTGGAACGCGATCCGGTGGAACGCGATCCGGTGGAACGCGATCCGGTGGAACGAGATGCGGTAGAACGCGACGCGCCGGAGCGCGGCCCGGCCGATCGTGATGCCGTACTGCGGGTCGACCGTGAGGCGGTGCTCCGGGTAGCCGTCCTGGCCGCCGTACCACTAGTCGACCTCGCAGCACCGCTGCGAGTGGCGGTCGGTTTGGCGCTTGACGTCCTGGAACTTGATGTGGTCGTTGGTCGGCTCGCAGCGCCCCTTGACGCACTGCGGCTCACCGACCTGCTCCGGGCGGTACTCGCCGAACTTCGGCGGCTGGCCGCGCGGGTCGTGGACTGAACAGCCACTGATCTCCCCCCGTCTTGATCAATTACGAGGAGTGCTATTCCACACACGGAGCGTATTTACACACACGACGAGTGTTTCGCTCAGAACAATGAACCCAAGGAGACCGAAATCGTCCTGTACTCGCGCCAGATCGTGGCTCAGTTAGGTCCGCAAGTGCGCGGTGTCGTTCAGCGACCGTAGCAAGGCCAGTCCGTCGGCGAACCAGTCGACCTCTGAAATCGATGCGACATCCAAGTGCATGCGGAACAGAGCGGCTGACGGTGCGAGGAGCGCACGGCACACAATCGTCTTGATCGGCGTCACATGACTGACAACAACAACGGTCTTGCCGGGGTAGGCGACAAGCAGCCGGTCGAGCGCGGCGTCCACCCTGGCAGCAACCGCCGCGAAGCTCTCTCCGCCCGGCGGCGGTACCTCGGCATCAGCCAGCCACCCAGACAGTTCACCCGGCCATTGCGCGCCAACTTCGGCGAAGCTCAGCCCCTCCCATTCGCCGAAGTCGGTCTCGGCCAGCCCGTCGTCCACGAGCAGGCCCGCGCCAGTCCGCTCGGCTACCGCCTCAGCTGTCCGCCGCGCCCGGCCGAGCGGCGAGGTAACGATCAGTTCCGCGCCGCCGCGCGCGGCCAGTGCGCTGCCCGCTTCCGCTGCCTGCCGCCGGCCTGTCTCGGTAAGGGGAACGTCACCGCGCCCAGCGAACCGACGCTCGACTGACAGCGCGGTCTGCCCGTGTCGCAACAGCAGCGTGGTAGTGGGCTTGCTCTGGCCGGCTCGCCATCCGCCGGCTGCCTTAGCGGCGTCTGAACCCCTAGAGCCCTGAGTCATCCGTCCTGACCAAGATACGGCGGCATTCCTCGCAGCGCACGACCTCATCAGGGGCTGCGGCGCGGATCGCGTTGAGATCCACGGTGTTGAGGGAAAGGTGGCAGCCCTGGCACTGACCGCGGCGCAGGGCAGCAGCGCCGACGCCGCCATGCTGCACCCGGAGCCGCTCGTAGAGCGCGATCAGGTCAGCTGGTTCTTCAGCCACCACGACGGCGCGGCGATCGGCAGCCTTGCCGGACAGCTCTGCCAGTTCCGCCAGCACGATGTCGCGGCGGCCGGTCACGGCCTGCAGGTCCGCAGCGATGCTCGCGCGCTCGGCGGCCGCTTCCTTGAGCCTGGCCTGGGCTGCCTCAAGGCGTTCCATCACCTCTAGCTCGACATCTTCCAGGTCTGACTGGCGACGGATCAGCGACACGATCTCCGATTGCAAGTTCTCAAGCTCGCGTGGCGATGAAACCTGCCCGGCGTCCAGGCGGGACCTGTCGCGGCCTATGCGGCTGCGAACCTGCTCCACATCGGCGTCCGCCTTGCCTTGCTCGCGCCTGAGATCCCCTTCCCTGGCCTCCAGCGCCGCGATCTCGTCTCGCAGTTCCCGCTCGCGCTGCTCCAGGTGGCTGAGCTCGGCGTGCTCGGGCAGGCCGCGTCTGCGGTGCTCCAGCCGTCCTAGCTCGGCATCGAGATCCGAAAGCTCAAGCAGTCGTACCTGCGCCTCAGGGGATGCTTTCACGGTGGCCACGTTAGCCTGCCGCCGGAGCATATGTCGCCCCGCCCGTGCCGTAATCACTGCGCCGTCAGTGGCTGAGCTGGACCATGACAAGCGGCACCGAGGTCGGACTCCCGGAACCGGCCGACGGCTCGACGGTCAGGCCCAGCTGCTCCCCGTCAGCCAGCCGGCCCACCACCATCGGACCGGTCATTCCGTGTTGCGGGGGCGGCAGCATTCCCGCGGGCCGGTCGCCAGCGGGTCCCATCAGCCAGAGCTCATAGGCCTTCGAGGCCGGCAGCTTCGTCAGCCCGTTCGCGATGAACACCAGCATGCGCGCCCGGTGCGACATCACCACGGTCGCCATGCCGCCGCTGCGCACATGAGCGGTCAGGCTGATCGCGTCACGGGCGCCCAGGACACTGGCGATCGCGGTTTCCTGTCGCTGAGCGGCCGTCAGCGTGCGCTGCATCGTCCGCGCATCCAGGCCGAGGACAATAGCCGCGACAGCCAGCACCGCCGCGGCGGTGGCTGCTACCCGCATTGGCCAGGACGTCGTGCTAGCGGCACGCAGCCTCGTCAGCCAGCCCGAGCCTGCCAACGGCTGGGCCAACCGCCGACTTGGATAGTCAGGGTGCTCAGCCACCAGCGGGGGCAGCTGGCGCATCCTGGCGGCCGCCTGGAGGGTCTGCTCGCGCAGCTGCGCTCGGGGCGTGATGGCAGCAGCCTCAGCTAGCCGCGCGGCCGCCTCGCGGAGGCTCCGGACCTCCTCGCGGCACGGCTCGCAGGTCTGCATGTGACGGGCAAACGCCGCCTTGTCCTTGTCCTGCACCGCATCCATCACGTACGCGCCCACTAGGGTGTGCAACCCGGCACCTCGGCTTCGCATCAGTCCACCCCCAGGCAGTCTCTGAGCCTGATCAGGCCGTCTCGCATGCGCGTCTTGACGGTGCCGATGGCTACGCCGAGCAGCTGAGCGACCTCGCGGTAACTGTGACCGCCGTAATAGGCAAGCAACACCGACTCTCGCTGCAGGTCGGTGAGGCCAGCCAGGCAGCGCCGCACGCGCTCATGTTCCAGGCTCGCCTCTACCGCGTCGCTGACCTCGTCATAGGCGATCGTCGCGGTAGCAGCGCGGAGCTCCCGCTCAGAGGCTCGCTGCTCCGACCTGACCCGGTCCACCGCACGCCGGTGCGCGAGGGTCATGATCCAGGCCGAGGCTGAGCCCGCGGCCGGGTCAAAGCGAGCCGCGGTGCGCCAGACCTCCAGGAGTACCTCCTGCATGACCTCTTCAGACTGAGCGGGGTCCCTGACCACGCGCAGCACGGTACCGAGGACCGCCGGTCCGGCCCGGTCGTAGATGACCGTAAAGGCAGCATGGTCGCCCTTGGCGACCTGGGCGAGTACGGACTCCAGGCCGCCCCGCCCCGTCCTGTCCTCCGGCCTTCGACGTGGCTGCCCGGAACCGGGCGGCGACGAGCCTGGCTGACCTGATGCGGAATCGACGGCTGGGTCTGGCGGCCGGCCAGGCCGCGAGCCGCGCCTGCCCGGAGTGCTGCCGCCTACGTCCACGTTCCTATATTCGTCACCGCCGGTGCTGTCGGCTTGGCCGGGCGGGAAGATCGATCATTCGGTGCCGCCGAGGGCAATCCGGACGGCCCGCTGATACGAATTAACTCTGTGACCCCACAGCCACCACCAAGCCCTCCCCCGGCCCGGCGCAGCGGCGCGCCGCGGCGCGGCGCGCTCTTCGCCCGCGGCGGCCTCGCGGGAGTCGTGACCGCACTGGTCGCGCTCGCCGTGGCCCAGCTGTTCGCCGCGATCTTCCGCTCCGCGCTCGGCGCGCCCGTCGACGCCGTCGGCGAACTGTCCATCAACCACACGCCGCCGTCGGTCAAGAACTTCGCCATCAGGGAGTTCGGCTCACACGACAAGATCGTGCTGGTCTGGGGAATCCGCGCCGTGCTGATCATCTTCGCCATCTTTATCGGCGTGCTCGCCGCGCGAAGACTCTGGCAGGGCATGATCGGCCTGGCGATATTCGCCGCGATCGGCGTCTATGCGGTACTCAGCCAGCCTACCGCCAGGGCCATCGATGCGTGGCCCACGCTGCTTGGCGCGGCGGCTGCAGCCTATGCCCTGCAGTATCTGTGCACTCTCGCCCGCGGGCCGGGAGCGGGGCACCTCGGCGAGTTCCGCGGGCGCACCGAGGCCAACGCGGCCCTGCCGGACCGGCGTAAGTTCCTAGTGGTCAGCGCGGCCGCCGCCGGTGTGTCGCTCGTCACCTACGCCGGCGGATCCTGGCTGGCCACCACTAAGAACGTCAGCGCTATCCAGGCGGCACTCAAATTCCCGGCGCCGGCCAAAGCGGCCCCGCCGATCCCGCCCGGCGCCGACCTGAAGATCCCCGGCCTGAGCAGCTTCATTACGCCGAACGGCAGCTTCTACCGCGTCGACACCGCGATTGTCATCCCGGAGATCCTGCCGGCGCAGTGGCAGCTGCGGATTCACGGGATGGTGGAGCGCGAGCTCGTGCTGTCCTTCCATGACCTGATCAAGCGACCGCTGATCGAGGACTACATCACGTTGTGCTGCGTGTCGAACTGGGTTGACGGCCCCTACATCAGCAATGCCAAGTGGCTCGGCGCGAGCCTGCGCAGCCTCCTGCAGGAAGCCGGCATCAAGGCCGGAGCCGACCAGCTGTTCTGTACCTCCTCCGACGGGTTCACCTCCGGCACCCCGGTCCAGACGGCAATGGACGGCCGGGATGCGCTGCTCGCGATCGCGATGAACGGCACTGCCCTGCCGGTGGCGCACGGCTTTCCGGCCCGGCTGGTCGTGCCGGGTCTGTACGGGTACGTCTCGGCCTGCAAGTGGATCGTCGACATCGAGGTCACAACGTACGCGGCGAACACCGCCTACTGGGCGCAGCGCGGCTGGTCGGAGCAGGCGCCGATCAAGACCGAGTCGCGCATCGACGTGGCGGGAACAAACCCTGTCAAGGCCGGCCAGGCGACTCCGATAGCCGGAGTCGCGTGGGCTCAGCACAAGGGCATCGAGGCCGTCGAGGTCCGGGTGGCGCACGGCCCGTGGCAGGAAGCGCGGCTCGCCGCGGTGC
The DNA here is from genome assembly GCA_963711055.1 of uncultured Actinomycetota bacterium. Taxonomy (GTDB): domain Bacteria; phylum Actinomycetota; class Actinomycetes; order Streptosporangiales; family Streptosporangiaceae; genus JAJYUU01. The sequence continues at coordinate 10,783 of CAVQCR010000033.1, forward strand.
CTGGCATCGACTGCTGGCGCCAGTGGGTCTATGACTGGGACGTCAACGTCCGGCCGGGCAGTTACCTGGTCGAGGCGCGCGCGACCGACAAGACCGGCTACACCCAGACCGCGCTACAGGCCCCGCCCGAGCCGAACGGGGCGTCCGGTTACCCGTCGGTCCTCGTCCAGGTGGTGAGCTGAGCCTTGCTCACAGCAGCTGATCGCGGCCCGGCCCGTACATGTAGGCGCCCAGCCAGCGCCCGAGTTCGTCGAAGTAGGCACCGCTGTCCGGGCTGTCAGCAGCGCTCGCGGCCGCCAGCTGGAGCCACGTGACGTGCCTGCCCAGCTGGATCGCGGTAGCCGCGGGGCGGCGCCGGAGCCGACGCTGCGGCCGAATGGCAGGCCCGGTCAGCACCAGCACCGGGCAGGCGATGTTAAGCCTGAGTCGAGTCCGCGGCGGAAACGCCGGGGAATTCAGGATCAGCGCATCGGCGACCCGGACGCCATCTTGATGCCCGCTGCTGTCCTGCTGCCGAGCATGGCGCCACAGCGCCACGGCCGCCGCACTCTGGCCGCTGGCCATCACAATCACGTAGTCGATGCCGTCAGCCGCCCGCATGTGCGCGCAGGCCGCGTCGAGATCGGTGAATACGGTATCCAGCCGCCGCGCTGAGCGGCGGACCGGAAGCGGGCCCGGGCCTGGTAGCCGCAGGCCGGTCAGATAGAAGTGAAAGGCCCGCTGAGTGAACCAGCTGGCCAGATCCGGCGGCACCGGCGGCTCCCCCGTCGCTCGAATGCGCAACACGGCCCGCCGCGTTGGCTGAATCGAGTTGCGCCGGGACAAGGCTGTCTCACCTCGGACGCGAATGACGTGGCTCAGGTCGAGTACCGGCTCATAGCTGCCGATCACTCCTCCCTGGCTGGTGCTGACAGTCATCCGCTCCCCCGTTACGCCATCCTGTGCGCTCGCGCATGCGGCAGCTCGCCCTTGCCGCTACCACGCCCGACCGTGCTCGGTTCGCGTTCCCCGCCGTGGTTGCATCACGGAACGTCATCGCTCAGTCTCGCACCGTAATTGCCCTCGCACGAGCTGGACACGCGAGAGGCCGGCCGCATAACTAACCGCCTGTTGCGCGCGGCTTAACCGATTTGCTTCATTTAGAATGGGCGCGAACGGGTTTGATCATGCCCCGGTCAGGTTTGCGGGCTGGCGGTCACGGGAACCACGCCAGCGAGGACGCGCCGGATATTGGCGCGTCCATGCGACGAGGCCCCTCCATGTATGAGATGGAGGGGCCTCGCCTTTGCCCCGAGGCCCTGGCCACCCGATTGCTCAAGGGCCGAACGCCTCGCAGCTACCACCAGTGTCAGATTCTGGCTGTCAGCACCGGTCGCCCGGCCCTTCCCGCGTCGCCCCCGGTTTCCCTGGGACTTGAACCCGTCTTCTGTGGTGAGGAATTTCTACTGCCAACGGCCCCCGCTGCACAAGGCCTTTCCGTCATCTCTTCAAGATTCTTTTGTCGTCCACAGGACATCTGCCGTTTATCCCCTGTGCACAGTTCCTTTCCACTGGCCTATGCACAGGTCTGTCCACAATCTGTGTGGACAGACCGGTCCGAGGGCGTTCCGAGGTCAGCGCTGCGAATACTGGCAGCCCGCTCAGAAGCGCGGCAGAGGTTGCCCGGCGAGGCTGGGAACATCAGTTACCAGCGAACAGAAGGACAGACGATGTCGTCAGACGCACAGCCGGAGGCCGCGGCCAGAGACCGCAACCGGGCCAGGATCCGAACCGCGACCGCGGCCGCGGGGCTGACCAGCCTACTGGCAGCAGGCGCGGTGGCCTATACCCTGCCGGGATCGACACACACGGCGACCGCGTCTGGCCAGAGTTCGTCGTCTTCGTCCGACGCGGCCGCCAGCTCGAGCTCATCCGGTTCCGGCAGCGGCCTCAAGAGCACGTCCGCGCCGTCGGCTAGTTCGGGTACGGGCGCCGTGACCTCCGGCGGCTCCTGATCCCCGGGCGGCTCCCGACCGCAGCAGCCCCTAGGTAGGCCCGCCACCGTGGCCCTACGATGTCGGAAGGCGAACTGACCTGCGGCCGGGAGAGCGTGATGACGGATCTTGATGCATCGGCCGCCCCGGCGCCTGAACTTGCGGTCGAGCTCGCCGACTATGTTGCCACGCTGGAGATCAATCGGCCGCCCAGGAACTACTTCAGCGTCGGCCTGATCGGCCAGATCGCTGATGCCTGCGAGAAACTGGCCGCCGATGGCTGCCGCGCGATCGTCCTGTGCAGCGCGGGCCGCGTCTTCTGCGCTGGTGCCGACTTCACCGACATCGGCGCCATCGGCAGCCCTGGTGGCCCGCACCTGTACGACCAGGCCATCCGCCTGTTCGAACAGCCCTTGCCCATTGTCGCCGCGATCCAGGGCGCAGCCATCGGTGGCGGGCTTGGTCTCGCCATGGCGGCGGACTTCCGGGTGGCGGCGCCGGAGGCTCGCTTCGCCGCCAATTTCGCCTTGCTGGGCATCCATCAGGGCTTCGCGCTCAGCGTCACCCTGCCCGCCGTCGTCGGTCAGCAGGCCGCACTCGACCTGCTGTATACCGGCCGGCGGGTTGGTGGTGAAGCGGCCTGCGCCATCGGCCTGGCCGACCGGCTCGCGCAGCCAGGACAGCTCCGGGCCGAGGCGCAGGCGCTGGCCGCGCAGATCGCGGCCGCCGCGCCGCTGGCCATCCGCTCTATTCGCGCCACGATGCGCGCCCAGCTCACCGCGCAGGCCCGCGCGGCGATGGCACGGGAGCGCGCCGAGCAGGAACGGCTCATGCAAACAGCCGACTGGCGGGAAGGCCTGGCCGCCGTGAGCCAGCGACGAGCCGCGCGTTTCTCCGGTATCTAGCGGTGCACATCATCGATGCAGGAAGGCAGGACACGGCATGCCAGTGCTAGCGCGGCCAGGAGGCAGCATCCGCTACCAGACCAGCGGGAGCGGCCAGCCTGCACTGCTGCTGACGCACGGGTATGCGGCCACCTCAGCCATGTTCGCCCTCAACCTGCCCGCATTGTCGATGCGCAACCAGGTGCTGACATGGGACTTGCGCGGCCACGGCGGCAGCGGGTATCCCGCCGACCCCGTGTGCTATAGCGCGGCAGCGGCGCTCGCCGACATGGCAGCGCTTCTGGACGAGGCCGGGCTTGACCGGGCCGTACTCGGCGGGCATTCGCTCGGCGGTTACCTGTCGCTCGACTTCGCCCTGACCTATCCCGACCGCGTGGCCGGGCTCATCCTCATCGACACCGGTCCTGGCTTCCGCAACGACGCCGCCAGGGACGACTGGAACCGCCGAGCTGAGGTCACCGCCTCCCGGCTCGCGGAGCGGGGACTTGCGGCCGTGGGCGGTAGCGCCGAACTGCATGGCGGTGAGCACCGCGACGCGACCGGGCTGATCCTGGCCGCGCTCGGAACCCTGACGCAACAGGACTCGCACGTTCTCGACGGGCTGCCTCGCATCGGGGTTCCGACGCTGATCGTGGTGGGCGCCGACGACAAGCCGTTCCTCGCTGCGGCCGACTACATGGCGAAGAAGATCCCCGACGCCCGCCTGGTGGTGATTCCCGATGCCGGGCATTCGCCGAACGTCGATAGACCGAGCCAGTTCAACGCCGAGGCTCGGGCGTTCCTCGAGCGCGTCGCCGCCGCCGAGGCAGCGTCGTGACTTCCGCCGACGAGGTTCGCGCTGAGCTCGCCGAGTGGGTCGGCAAGCAGTGGGATCCCGGCATCGAACTGCGGGACTGGCGCGAGCTTCTGCTGGCGTCCGGCTGGGCAGTACCGAGCTGGCCTCAGCGCTGGTACGGCCGCGGCCTGCCAGCCTGGGCCGACGAACTCGTCGCCAGCGAGTTGCTCCGGCTGGGTGCGGTCGGCGTCCCGGTCGGCAGCGGCACCTGGCTGGCCGCCCCGACGATCCTCGCGCACGGAAGCGACGAATTGCGGGAACGCCTGCTGCGCCCGATCCTGACCGGCGAGCAGACCTGGTGCCAGCTGTTCAGCGAGCCAGGGGCCGGCTCCGACCTGGCCGGCCTGTCCACCACCGCGGTGCTCGACGGCGACAGCTGGGTGATCAACGGGCAGAAGGTCTGGAACACCAGCGCGCACCACGCCGACATGGGCATGCTGCTCGCCCGCACCGATCCGGACGTGCCCAAGCACAACGGCATCAGCTACTTCGCGCTGCCGATGGACCAGCCCGGAGTTGAGGTCCGGCAGCTCCGCCAGATGAACTTCCACGCCTCTTTCAACGAGGTCTTCCTCACTGACGCGCGGGTGCCGCGGGACAACGTGATCGGCGAGGTTGGGCAGGGCTGGCGGGGGGCCCTTACCACGCTGGCGTACGAGCGGCGGTTCTCGGCGCAGCGGCGGCCCGAGTACAGCCGGGCACCCGGCCGGGCGCTCGATAAGGCGCGGGCCGAGGCCGACGAGCACTTCGTCACCTACTCCTGGTACCCGCAGCGGGCAGGCCGGCCTGACCTGGTGATCGAGCACGCCCGGGCGGCCGGAGTCAGCAACGACCCAGCGATCAGGCAGGCCATCGCCAGGCTGATGACGCTGCAACGGGTCAGCTCGTGGACCGCCGAGCGGGCCAGGGTCGCCCGAGCCCTCGGCGCCCGGCCCGGCGCCGAGGGATCCATCGGCAAACTTGCCGCCAGCAATCTCGCGCGTGAGTCCGCAAAGGTCCACTCAATGATCGCCGGCGCTGGCGGGATGCTGGCCGGCCCGGAATCGCCGCTCGGCGGCGTGATCACCGAGGTTCTGCTGTCGGTTCCGGCGGTCTCGATCGCCGGGGGGACCGACGAGATCCAGAAAAACATCCTCGCCGAGAAGGTGCTCGGCCTGCCCGCCGAGATCAGACCGGACAAAGGTGTACCTTTCCGCCAGATCCCGCACCGCGGCTGATCTTCGTTCTCAACATAATGTCGATTTCAGTGCCGCAAACCGGGCATTCCGGCCGCCAAAGGCACTGAAACCTTCATGGTGTCGGCGGGACGGTGATCGGGGCTTTCAGAGGGGGCGCAGAGACCGCTTAGATCTGCTGCATCGGTGAGTCGCGCATCCTGCTGCAGGACGCAGTGGAGACGCCACTGCGCGGACTCGCCGGGAGGCCCTCCGTGGGGATAACAGGAAGCACCGCGCTCTGGTACGCCAGCCGGGCGACCGGAATAGTGGCGCTGGTGCTGCTGACAGCAGTCGTGCTGCTCGGCATCATGGTCAACCGCCGCGGGCGGCTGCCGGGCCTGCCGAGGTTCGCCACCACCGGGCTGCACCGCAGCCTGTCCCTGCTGGCGGTCGTGTTCGTCGCGATCCACGTGGTCACCGCGGTTCTCGACCCGTACGTCACGATTGGCTGGGCCGCCGCCATCATCCCGTTCAGCTCGCCGTATAAGCCACTGTGGCTCGGGCTCGGCGCCGTTTCCTTCGACATCATGGCCGCGCTGATCATCACCAGCCTCGCGCGGGCACGCATCGGCCGCAGAACGTGGCGGGCGGTGCACTGGCTGGCGTACGCCTGCTGGCCGATCGCGCTCGCGCACGGTTTCGGATCGAGCACGGATATGGGTAACGGGTTTCTGCTGGCACTCGCGGTCAGTTGCACCGTGGCCGTAGCCGGGGCAACGTGGTGGCGGATTGCCGGCGCGGCGAAGACTCCGCGTCCGGCCGACCGGCCGGCCCTGGCGCTGGCCGAGGCCAGCCGCATCCGGCCGGGCAGGCGCGATAACCGCGAACTGACCGGGGCAGGCGCGCGATGAGGCAGGCCAACGCGCTCGACGAACGAGCCTATGCCGCAGTCGGCTCGCCGGGCTGGTCCGGCCGCGCGGAGGCCACCGCCGCGCCATCCGAGCCGGGCCTGCCCAGGCTGCTCTGGGACGATCCAGCCGGTCTCGACCTGGCTGCCCACAACCGCGCGCTCGGCGCGGCAAGGTTCCGCGGCCGGGCGCTCATCGAGGAAAGCGGCGAGGCCGGCCTGACCGGACGCGGCGGCGCGGCGTTCCCGATCGCGCGCAAGCTTGCGGCCGTTGCTGCCGCTGGCGGCGGCGCGGTAGCCATTGGCAACGGCGCCGAAGGCGAGCCGGCCAGCAGCAAGGACGCGGCACTGCTGTGGTACGCCCCGCATCTGGTCCTGGACGGGCTCCAGCTTGCCGCCGAGGCAACGGGTGCCAGCACTGCGTTCCTGTACGTTCATGCGGCTGCTGACCGGCCCGGCGGCCCGGACCTGACGGCCCGGCTGCAGACTGCGCTGGAAATGCGCGCGGCTGCCGGGATCGATCGCGTCGCGGTTCAGCTGGCCGAGGCGCCGCCGCGCTTCCTCGCTGGCGAGGAGACGGCGCTAGTTGCCCGGATCAACGGCGGCACCGCACGACCGGGCTTCAAACAGACCAGGGTGTTTGAGCGCGGCGTGGCCGGGCGGCCCACGCTGGTGCAGAACGTCGAGACACTGGCGCACCTGGCGATGATCGCCCGCTACGGCGCGGCCTGGTTCCGGGGCGTCGGCACCGGGGCCGAGCCTGGCTCCATGCTGTGCACCGTTCGCGACCCTGACGGGCACGTCCGCATCGTGGAGGCCGCCATCGGCACTCCGCTGCGCCACCTAGTGTGGCTAGGCAACGACGTGCAGGCCGTCCTGGCTGGCGGCTACCACGGCGGCTGGCTGAGCGTGGCACAGGCGCGCCAGCTGGCGCTGTCCAACGCAGACCTGCGGCCAGCCGGGGCGATTGCCGGGCCGGGCATCCTGATCGCCTTGCCGACCGGGGCCTGCGGGCTGGCCGAGACTGCCGCAGTCACCCGCTACCTTGCGCTTGAATCGGCTGGCCAGTGCGGTCCGTGCTTCAACGGCCTGCCAGCTATCGCGGCCGCGGCTGCGACCGTCGCCCGGCCGCGCCCGGCCGAACCGGAATTGGCGAGCCTTCGGCGGTGGGCCGGGCTGGTCACCGGGCGGGGCGCGTGCCACCACCCGGACGGCACTGTCCGGTTCGTCGCGACCGCGCTGCACGTGTTTGCGGCCGAGATCGCCGAGCATCGCCGCGGGCGGTGCAGCGCTACCCGGGCCGGACAGTTCCTGCCGGCGCCGGCCGCCGTGCTGACCGAATCTGACTGGAGCTGACCATGCCTGAACGTGCCACCCGGCTGCGCGTCAACCCGATCGCCTGCAGCGGCCACGGCCTGTGCGCCGAGCTGCTGCCAGAGCTGGTTTCGCTGGACGAATGGGGCTACCCGCTGATAGCCAGCGCCGCGGTGCCACCGCATCTAGCACGTGCAGCGCGGCGTGCTGTGACCGACTGCCCCGCGCTCGCGCTGACCCTCAGAGAGTCTTCAGAGGAAGCGCAGAGGCGTGCCTGAGCGGCAGCGACCATGCTGGAGAGATGATGACCGTCATGGATTCCACCGCTGGCCGGGCGCGCGCGGCTGAGGCGAGCATTCAGCGCGCCGACGGCAGCCCGGTCCGGGTCCTCGTCGTCGACGACGAGCCCAGCCTGGCCGAACTGCTGGCCAGCGTGCTGCGATACGAGGGCTGGGAGATCAAGACGGCCGCGGACGGCAGCAGCGCCGTGCGGACGGCGCGCGAGTTCCAGCCCGATGCCATCGTGCTCGACATCATGCTGCCTGACTTTGACGGACTGGAAGTGCTGCGCCGGGTACGGGCGATCCTGCCCCACGTCTGCGTGCTTTTCCTCACCGCAAGGGACTCTGTGCAGGACCGGGTCAGCGGCATCACCGCGGGCGGTGATGACTACGTGACCAAGCCGTTCAGCCTGGAGGAGGTGCTGGCCAGGCTGCGCGGCCTGCTCCGGCGGGCCGGCATGGCGCGGGCCAGCAACGGCACCGAGCTGACCGTCGCCGACCTGACCATGGACGAGGACGCCAGGGAGGTGCGCCGCGGCGGCGACCTGATCGACCTGACGGCGACCGAGTTCGAGTTGCTGCGCTTCATGATGCGCAACCCTCGCCGGGTGCTGTCCAAGGCGCAGATCTTGGACCGGGTGTGGAACTACGACTTCGGCGGCCAGGCACATGTGGTCGAGCTGTACATCAGCTATCTGCGCAAGAAGATCGACACCGGGCGTGAGCCGCTGATCCACACGGTGCGCGGGGTCGGGTACGTGCTGAAGCCGCCGGCCTGATCATGACGGCGGAGGCACGGCCAGGCGGTCTCGCGCGGATCCGCCGGTGGCTGTCAGCGCGGACGTTGCGCGGCAGGCTGATTACGGGCCTGCTTGCGCTCCTCGCGCTTGCCTGCGCCACGGTCGGCGTTGTCACCTACACGCATCTGCATTCGGTCCTTATCAGCCAGCTCAACACCGAGCTGACCGCTGCCAGCGGCCGCTACAGCTTCTGCGTGAATCCGTCGCAAGGGCCGCCGCCGGGGCCGGACGGAGGCGGCGGCGGCGGCCCGCACGAGGAGTCGCACCCGCCAGCGGACTGCGCGCAGCAGCAGGCCGAAGGCGCGATTACTACCGTCGTCCAGCGGACCGGCCAGGTCAGCAATCCGTACCTGGCCGCTGCCTCCGGACCATCCGCCTGTCACCTCACCCCCGCCGACCGGGCGGAGATAGCTCGCGTACCGGTCGGGCGGGTTGTCACGGTCGACCTGACGTCGTATGGCGATTACCAGATGACCGCTACCCGCGACCCGGATGGTGACGGCACCGTATACGTGGCTGGCCTGCCGCTGAGCAACGTCACCAATACCCTGCATCAGGTCGCGGTGGCCGAGATCGCGGTGTTCCTGGCCGCGCTGCTTATCACCGGCGTGATCGGCACTGCCTGGGTGCGGACGTCGCTGCGCCCGCTCCGCCGGGTCGCCGCGACCGCGACCCGGGTGACGCAACTGCCCCTCAGTAGCGGCCAGGTGAGCCTGCCCGAGGGCGTGCCGGATGCGAACCCCGCCACTGAGGTCGGCCAGGTCGGAGCGGCATTCAACCGGATGCTCGGGCACGTGGAGTCCGCTCTGGCGCGACGCGAGGCCAGCGAGAACCGGCTGCGGCACTTCGCTGCCGATGCCAGCCACGAGCTGCGCACCCCGCTAGCAGCCATCCGCGGTTACGCGGAACTTGCTAAGCGGTATAACGGGACGCTGCCGGACGAGGTCGCGCACGCGCTCAGCCGGGTCGAGTCGGAGTCGGCGCGCATGGCCGTGCTGGTCGATGAGCTGCTGCTGCTCGCCCGCCTCGACGCCGGCCGCCCGCTGGCCAGCGAGCCCGTGGACATGACGCGGCTGGCGATCGAGGTGACCAGTGACGCACGTGTCGCGGCGCGGGGCCACCGCTGGCAGCTCCAGCTGCCCGATGAGCCAGTCGTAGTACAGGGCGACGATCTGCGACTGCACCAGGTGCTGGCAAACCTCCTGAGCAATGCGGCCAAGCACACGCCGCCGGGGACCGTCGTGACGGTCGCGCTGACGACCGGCAGCGGGAACACCGCCACCATCAGCGTCACCGACAACGGGCCGGGAATACCTCCCGAGCTGCTTCCGGACATCTTCGAGCGATTCGTCCGGGGGGACAGCTCCCGGTCGCGCGCGGCCGGCAGCAGCGGCCTCGGGCTAGCGATAGTGCATGCCGTGGCCGTAGCCCACGGCGGCAGCGCCACGGTGGAAAGCCGCCCAGGCGAGACCCGTTTCATGATCACGCTGCCATTGGCTGCCAACGCGGCGGACTGACCGGGCCTTCGCGCCGTCTCGGCTTGACACCACCTCCTCGATACCTAGCATTAAGGCATGACCGCGGACCTGTGCTGCTTGCGCGGACGATTCCCGTATCCGGCGTGCCGCGCGCGATCAGCGTTTCGCTGCTGGCGGCCGCGCTCTCGAGGCCGTCACACTCGCCAGCAAGGACACGCCGCCGGTCTATAGCCACGCGCCATGGCTCAACGACCCTTACGACACCGCGGTCTCCTTCGCCTGTTCTGCATCCCGCTGATCGTGGCGCCGAGCGCGCTGCGCCTGGCGGCAGGGAGCCGGTCGGAGCCGGTACCAGCAACTGGCCTCACCGACCTCGTGCGAGCGCCGGGACCGGCCTGACGGTGATGGCCGCCACGATCGCTGCCGAGTGGGCTGCCGTAGCCTCCGCGCGAACAGCGCAGCCTGGAACTCCGGCACCGGCATCCAGGTGGGCGTGCTGGCGTCTTCGGCGCCGCCACCTGGGATGCGGAGCCAGCCTCGCCGCGCAAGTACTGCCTGCGACCCGTCAGCGAGACTGGCCAGCTGGGCGGAGCGGGCTGCCGGATGGAGCAAAGACCGAGACGCCTGACTGGCTGAGTGACCTGCTCGAGGTCGCGGTGCGGGCAGCCCGGTGGCTAGGACCCGCGCACCAGCCAGCACTGCGGCTGTCGGCTGGGCAGGCGGAACCGTCCTGCCAGCAATCCGGCGCCATCCGCTGCTGACGGCCGCCGGGCTCGGCGCTGCGTGCGCCGTCGCGGTCACCACGTCGCAGTCGGTCAACGAGGGCTACTGGATCGGTACCAGCCTCCTGTTCTTCTGCGTCGTGACCGCCGGGGTGTTCGCATTCCTGCCCGGGGCAGGCGCATACCTGCGAATCGTGCGCACGGACAACCGCGGCCGCTGGGGGCGCAAGCTCGTTCGCGCCACCATCCTTGCTTGTGCTGCGGTGCCGGTCGCACTCGCATTCCGGGCCACGCTCTGGTCCCTGGTGGTGCGCACCCGCGGCACAGCGGACTGCCAGCACTTTGGCTTCTCCTGGCCGCGGCAGCGGCCATCACCTTCGGCCTAACGCTGGTGGCCGAGAGCCTCGTGGCGGGGAAGCGCCTTCCCGGAGCTGCTGATCTGCGGGTGACAGCGGCTGGAGTTGCTGACCCGGCAACGCAGCTTGCACTCAGTCGGCTATCGCGGCGCATGGTGTTCGGGTGAATTACGAGCACGCTGGCCAGCACGAGCATGAAGGTCCGCACGAGAACCACATCGACATGGCCATGTTCAGCCAGGCCGCCTGGGATGAGCGCTACGGCTCGTCCGACCGGATCTGGAGCGGGAACCCGAATCCGCGTCTCGTCGCGGCCGCCGCCGAGCTCACTCCGGGAACAGCACTCGACGTCGGCTGCGGCGAGGGAGCCGACGCCATCTGGCTGGCATCGCAAGGCTGGCACGTTACCGGCATCGACATCTCGACGGTCGCGCTGGACCGAGCCGCCAGCCAGGCAGCAATCGCTGGCCCTAAGATCGCGGACCGGATCACCTGGCAGCAGGCCGACCTGTTGTCCTGGGTTCCGCCCGCGCGGCAGTTCGACCTGGTGTCCGCCCAGTTCATGCAACTGCCGCAACCTGAGCGTGCGTCCTTGCACCGGCGGCTCGCCGAAGCAGTCCGGCCGGGTGGCGTGCTCCTGATCGTCGGGCATCACCCGTCGGACCTGGATAGCGGGATCGGCCGCCCGCATCATCCCGAGCTGATGTTCACGGCCGAGCAGGTCGCGGCCACCCTCGATCCAAGCGAATGGAGCATCACCCAGGCCACCGCGCCGGAACGGCAGGTTCTCAACCCGGACGGCGACCCCGTTACCATCCGGGACGCCGTCCTGCAGGCCACCCGGCTGCGCTGAAACCCACGTCAGTGTTGCAGCGCAGCGTTGATGCCCGTGACCGTTGCGGTGGCCGACACGGTGATGGCAGTGGCCGTCTGCGCCGACGAGGCGTTGTCCCACCATTGCGTGGTAAAGCCTGAGTCGCCACAGCCGGTCGAGAAACGCACCTTGTAATGGCCTGGGGGCAAATCAACCAGCGCGTAACTGCCGTCGCGTGCCGTCACTGCGATCGCGTTGTCCAGCGTCTGGCCCGACAACGGGTCGGGCTCCGGGTTGACAGGAACGGCCGTGACGCACTCCCCGGCGACGGGCGCGTGCGAAGCGTCTGTCACGGTGCCGGAGATCCCGCCGTCCAGCGCAAGCGACGCGTCGATTCCGATGGTGTTGGTTGCGACCTTGACGGTTACCTCGGTCGCGGTTGACGGGGTGGGCTGGTCGTTGTACCACTGCGGCGCGAGATTCGTGTCGGCGAAGGAAGAAGCCGAACGGTCGTGGCCGAAGCCGACGAATGGGCAGAACGGATCCCCGAAGTAGACCAGGTACTTGCCCGCGGTCAGGCCGGTCACCTGGTAGGTGCCGCCGTCACCGGTCACCGCCGTCCCGTAGCTCCCGTTCGGGCTGGCGGGAACGACGACTACGCACGCTCCCGCCAGCGGCCGAGCCGACCAAGACCCGTCCACCGTTCCCGAGATCGTTCCGGCTGCAACAAGGCGCTGATTGACTCCGGTCACCGCGTTTCGTCCGGTTACCAGGACGGCGCCCGCCCTGGTGACCGAACCCCAGCGCGGCGGGAAATGGCCGCAGTCAGTGAAGGTGACCTGGTAGGCGCCCTTGCTGAGGCCGGTGATCACGTAACGGCCGGTCCGTCCTGTCTCGGCGGAACCCGTGGACTCAGTCGCGATGTCCTGCGCTGGTGACGCAGATCTGGCTAACGGCCGGTGCGGGCGGCTGACGACAAGGCCGGAGATCGACCCGCCGACGGCCATGACGGCATTGATCCCGCTGGTCTTGACGCCCGAGCGGACGGTGACCGGCGTCGATGCCTGCTCGGTCGCCTTGCCGCCGTACCACTGACTCCCGTAGATGGCCGGCCGCACGCACTGAACTGAAGGTCATATGTTCCTGGGGCAAGATCGCCGACACTATAGCTGCCGTTGCTGCCAGTCCTGCTAATGCCGGGCCCGAACGGGAACGCAAGCGTGGGGTACTGGCTGCCAGCGGCGATCGCAACCACGCAGATTCCCGGCAGCGGCTTGCCCGCCTGATCCCTGACGGTACCGGTGACGGTCCCGGCAAGCGGCAAGGTCGCGTTAATGTGTGGCGTGACCACGCCGGGGGCGGCTGACACCAGGTCCGCGCTGCCGGCTTCGGGCTGTGCCATGAACCATTGCGGGGCGAGCTTGCGGTAACCGGAACTACAGCCGAAATCCACGGCGTACAGCCCGGGATCCAGGTTCCTGGCCGTGAACACCCCGTTCTTCGTGAACGTGAAACTCCCGCCGAAGAAGAACAGGCCCGTTTGTGCCTGCGTCTGGCTCGCCAGGTCGGATGCAGACATTGGACAGTTTGTGGCCGGTGTTGTCGGCGACCACTCCGGTGATCGTGCCGCCGGGCTGCATGGAGGCATTGATCCCGGAAGTGGTCTGGCCGGCGATCAGCGGCACGGAATCGCCCGCCGCGCCGTTCGTCTGGTCCTTGTAGAACTGGGTTGCGTAGCTGCCTGCGTTTCCGCAGCCACCGGAGAACTGCACGGTGTAGGAACCAGATGGCAAGGCGTTGATCGAGTAGGTGCCATCGGCGCCGGTGACAGCCCCGCCAAAGATGCCGGACTTCTGGGCCTGCACGCAGATGCCGCGGACCGGGTTGCCGTGCGTATCGGTCACTTTGCCGGAGACGATCGCACCTGGCCGCAGGAGCGCGTTAAACCGAGTGACGTTCTGGCCCGTCCTGACCTTCAACGATCGCGTCTGCGGAAGGTAGTTCCCACGGTTGCGGCACAGGAAATAGTGGATCTGGTAACTGCCGGTGGCCATGGCGATGAGCTTGTAGCTGCCGTTCTGGGCTGTCGTCGTGTCCGCGAAGGGCGCGGTCTGGCTCTCCGCAAAAACGCATATCCCGCTCAGGGGTTTACCGGAGAACGCCTTGACCACGCCGGAAACCGTCGCGCCTGGTGGCAGGGCGGCGTCCACGTGCCTGACTACTTTGCCGCCCGCCACTCGGATCGCCGTAGCGTGGCCTCGCGTCGCGGAGTCGCGCCACCATTGCGGCGCGTAATTCCCTGTCTTGCCGCAACCGAGCGTGAACTCGACCACATACTTGGCGGGGAACAGCGCGTGCAGGACGTAGCCGCCGTCGCGGCCTGAGGTGGCGCCGGCGCCAAAGAACTCCGGCGGCGAGGGGAGCTTACCGGCTGGGACGGCACCGACGCAGACTCCCGAGAGTGCCTTGCCCGACTTACTCCGCACCGTTCCATCGATCTCGCCACCCAGTTTCAGGGCGGCGTCGATGCTGCCCGTTGTCCGCCCGGCTGCGACTCGCACGAGCGTTGGCTTGCGCGGCGGGAAAAAAGTAGTGAAGCCGCGGTACCACTGCGGGAGCCAGTTGCCGCTGCTGCTGGGGCAGAATTCAGCGCCGGTAACGAATTGAACTTCGTAGCGTCCAGCCCCCAGGCGGCCGATCCGGTAACTACCCGTCTTCCCGGTGAGGGCGGATCCAGAGAAACCGGAGCCGAAGGCGCCGACGCAGACGCCCCGAAGCGGCTTGCCGTCGCCAGTCACCCGCCCCGAGATGGCGCCACGCGCTGTGCCAGTGACGACCGTCGCAGGCGAGAGCATCTGGCGAGCTTGACCTGAGGTCAGACCGGCCGAAGCTAGCTCGGCCGAGGTGAGGCCGGCCAGCGTCCGCGGCGGGTTGCGAGCGAGCTAGCGGACGGCAGCACGGACCGCAACGTGACCGGGGCCAGGCTCTTGACCCGGCTGGCCGCGACATTCACGGACGCGGCGCCGCCCGGCCAGGCGGCGCCGCCCGACCACTGGTCGAGATAGCGGCCAGGGTCGGCGCAGTCGGCGTAATGCAACGTATAGCTACCCGGACGCAGGCTCGCCAGAACGTAGCGCCCGTCGGGCCCGGTCATGGCCATCGCGCCCGCATTGCGGTCCGTCGCGATGACGCAAGCCCCGGTGACCGGCCGGCCGCCGGCTGCATCGACGAGGCCCGTGATGACGCCCAGGCCAGCGGACCCCCCAGGCCGAACTCCTGACCCGCCGACTTCCGCTCCAAGCGCCGCCGCGATGGCGGTGCCGTCAGGGACGGCGTGCTGGCGCACGACGCCTCGATGCGCTGTTAAAGCCTGCGAGCCGGTCGCGGTCGTCGCGGTTGCCATCCCAAGTCCGCTGCCCGCGAAAATACTTGCGAACATCACCGCGCCCGCAAACGCGACTGCAATCGGCCGAAGCTTCATTGGGCCCCTACCGTGGTTATGAGCCTTCGGTGCTGCCACTGCGTACGCAGGTGCGAGCGGCTGGTTGCTTCCGCGCCAATAGCGCTCACGGAACGGGCCCGTCACGGCCACCGTCGCGTGACGGCCTGGTTCCCGGTCTCGCCGATCTCAGCCATCGGGGCACTCACAACCAAAGAGACGCTGACTGACCCGCCAGCGCTGCACGTGATGTTGATAAATCTCGGCGGCGCGCTCGACCATACCTGGACTTCGTCACCCAGGAGATGCCAACGGCGTCCGCAGCCAAGCCAGCGAAGTCCGCTGCACGGCTCGGTCGCCTCACATTATCGGCATGACGGCGGAATGTGCAACGGTCAGTATCAAACCATCACGATCGTGGCTATCGCCCCCACAGGCGGCGTGCGTTGTGGTGCGGAGGGCCGGAATGGCTGACTCGCGCGCGGACCGTGCTGTCCGGTACTCCGCTGCTGAACGCGCCGGCTGGGCAGCGCGCCGCTGCTGACGAACTGCCTAGCGATGCCTGCTGAGGTCCAATAGGCCCCGCCGCCGCAGCTTCCACGTGAGCGACTGCACGTCGAGCACCGCGAAGTTCCGCAAGCTGCCGTCGGCCGCCAGCCCGGTGACGTGGACGGGGCCGTAGCCGAAGTTGCAGGTGCGCTGGTAAGCGCGATGCAGGTGCCCGTGCATCAAATCGCAGGCCGAACGGCATCGACGATCCGCTGCAGCCGTTCCCGGTGTGTGGCGTTGCGCGCCAGGTCTGCCGGTGCCCACCAGAGCGGTGGCTGAGGAAAGGTGTGAGCAACGGCGGCTGGGCAGTCGTGACACACCATCACGTCCGCGTGGCCGCCTTCGATCACGGAAGCCTCCTGCCCGCTCGTGATCTCCTCTTGCGGCCACCAGTCGATGCCCTCGGTGCGGCCCGCCTTGTCCAGGCTCACACCGCCGCCGCAGGCTAGCCAGCTGAGGTTGTGCCACTGCCAGCGAGAACCGCGCGGCAGATGGAAGATGTCCGGCCTGATCCCGACGCGCCCGTCGGGAACGGTCTCGGCGTCAAGCTGCGCGAGCTGCGCGAAGTCCTCGTGATTCCCGTCGACAAACCAGAGCTGCGCGCCCACTCGGTCCAGCACCGCGCTGACAGCGTCGAGGTAACGCCGGCCGGCAGGTCCCGGCCAGATCCCGAAGTCGCCGAAATGCAGAATAATGCGCGTTTGCTCATCCGGCAGCAACTGGGGAACCCGATTGATTACGTTCAGCGCCCAGTCACGATTACCGTGCCAGTCCCCCGCGGCAAGGACGCGCCGGGGGGCCGGGCCCGAGGACGGAACTGGCGGCCGTCGGACCTGCGTCATGCTTGAAAGCTAGTCCAGGTCATAAGATCAAGCCGATGAGGCGCGAGTCTTCCACCGTGATCGCCCTGGTCGGCGAGGTAGACGATGCGCTGCTTGCCGGTCTCGCCCGGTTCCCCAACGTCTCCGTGGCTCGCGTGACGCAGACCGGCACAGACGTGACGCAGACCGGCATGCAAGCGCTGTCCTCGGACCCCGCTATGACCGCGCGGCCGGGCTTGGAAGCGGGAACACAAGCCATGCGGCAGGCGGCCCGGCTGCGAGCGACGTTCGTGATCGTGCCTGCTGACCCGCTGGCTGAGGTGGCTGGCGATTGGCGGGCGATGTGGGACCTGTCGGCAGCGTCGCGAGGCGCGACGGAATTTGAGGTGCGCGCCGCCGACGCGCTGGCGGCCTGGCGCGCCCGGCAGTTCGAGTTGCCCGACTACTACGTGGTCGTGCCGCCGCGTGGCCCCAGCGCAACCGGTCCTGACCTGTACCTCGGCCCGTTGCGCGGCCTGCGCCCGCGCCGGGTGGCTGTTGCCAGACGCGCGGATGGCCCGGTTCAGGCCGCCGCGATCGTGGACACGCTGCGCTCCCTGGAGCACGGGCCGTGGTGGCCACCGCTCGATGAGCTGCTCGATGCCGCGCGCCGTTTTTATGCCGGTGGTCTCGCCGAGACGCAGCCTGCAACGACCTAGCACCCGGACCCGTCCGGCTGCCTGACGCGGCCGGGGGGGCGCTGTTCACCTTCGTCACGACGGACCGGCCAGCGCGATGCCCAGGAAGGCATTCGCCGGCGAGGAACGATCGGACCGCCGGCGACTTCACCGGCCAGGCCATTGCGCGGGCCTGGTCGACGAACTGGTGTCGCACTCGGCGGTCGCGCTGGGCTCAGGCATCCGCGGCTTCGGCGACTACGCCGCCTCCTGCGTTCGCTGGGAGACCCCTGGGTCGTTCAGGGAGACCGGGTAACCGACTTCCACTACCGCGTCCGCAAGCCCTGACCGCGGGCCGACGGCGTCAGCCGCCGCGCTCGGTCACCCAGGCCGCGATGAGGTCGGCCGCGTGCTCCCGCGAGCCGTCCGGTTCTTGCAGGTAGTGATCGGCCTTGATGAACTCCAGGCGCTTGTCGGCGGCCGCGATCGCGCCGTAGAGCGCGCGAGCGTCGCTCTCGTAGACGCAGGCATCCGCGGTGGCGTGCACGACCAGCGAGGGCAGCGTAATCCGGGCTAGATGCGGCGCCGCGATGCACTGCGACGTGCGCAGGCTCCACATTGACAGCCAGCTGCGCAGCGTGCTGACGGTGCCGACGCCGAACACTCCGTAGTTGGCCTTCATCGGATCGCCGAGGTAGCACCAGTTCGGGCGCCGGTCCGACGGCTCGATCGACGGGTCAATCATCCGCAGGTCGGCCCAGCTGCGGGCGACGACGAACAACTGATCGCGGGCCCGCTGGCAGGCCAGCGCCGCGAGCCGCCCGAGCGCCCAGTCGGTGATGCGCTCGTTCCGGGCGCGCTGCGCCGCGCGGTAACGCGCCTGGAACTGCGCGCTGAACGGGGGGCCGTTCCCCCGGTTGTAGGGGTCTAGCTCCGGGTCGGCGCTCAGCGGGTCGCCCTCGTCGGTCACCGACGGATCGAGCCAGGAGGTCAGCACCTCGGCAGGCCAGAGTGGGCCGCGAGCGCCACGAAAAGGTCGCCTGGCGGCAAGGCTTCGATGGCGGGAACGGGGCGCATCCCCGTCATCGGTGCAACGTTGGGCTCGACCGCCTGGGACTGATAAGCCGCCATCAGCGAGCCGCCGCCTGAGTTGCCTAGTAGCACGATGCGCTCGACCCCGGCCTGCTCGCGCAGCCAGCGCACCCGACGCCTATCTCGGCAAGCGCGTGATCGAGAGGAAGTGCGCCTCGTTGCCGCGGAACCGGGTGTTCCAGCCCAGGAAGCCGAAGCCGCGCGCGGCCATCAGGCTGGCCAGGTAGTGCTCGGAGAAGTCGACGTTGTAGTGCGTCGCGATGAACGCGGTGCGGCCGCCGTCCGGCTAGCCCCGTCCGGCCGGCCGGTGGTAGAGGCCCTGGCACGGATGGCCGCCGGCGCCCGCCCGGCCGGCCACCGGGGATGGCAGCCCGACGAACTCCCTGACGATCTCGGTCAACCGGCCCTCCGATCGGCCCCGCCGCGATCGACGCCCTGCGATCCGCAGCGCCCTGGCGCGGAAGTGAAACTGACTCTAGGTTTAGGTTGTCCGCCGCGCTAGGCCGGACCGAAGGAGGTCGTCGCCATGGAATGGCGGAACGAGGAGTTCGACCTCGGTGGTGTTAACCACCTGGCCCTGGTCTGCTCGGACATGAAGCGCACCGTGGAGTTCTACACCGAGGTCCTCGGCATGCGGCTGATCAAGACGATCGACCTGCCTGCTCTGGCCAGCACTTCTTCTTCGACATGGGCGGCGGCAACGCGCTCGCATTCTTCTGGTTCCCCGATGCGCCCGATCCGGTCCCGGCGTTTCCGCCCCGGTCACGGTGCCGGGCCTGGGCGAGTGGACGAGCGCTGTCGGCTCCATGAACCACGTCGCATTTAACGTCCCCGAGGAACGCTTCGGAGAGTACCGGGACAAGCTCAAGGCGAAGGGCGTGCGGGTGAGCCCGGTCCTCGACCACGATGACAGCGAGTTCGGCGTAGCCAGGGAACTGCACCCTGGCGTGTTCGTGCGCTCGTTCTATTTCCAGGACCCCGACGGGATCCTGCTGGAGTTCGCCTGCTGGCGGCGCGTCATGGGCCAGCCAGGCGACGTCAGGCACGAGCCGAAGACCGCGGCCGACCGCACAGGCGTCCGCGTCTGATCCACCGCTGCTCCCCTGGGATGTCAAACAAACCATCGGTCGGAGCATGAACCGAGGCCGGCCGCGAGCCGGGTCAGCCCGTCGATCAACGCGTCGTCAGCGACATCGATCGCGTCCGGCAGTGAGAACCACCGGACGTCCTGGCTCTCACCTGCGCGGCGGGGCCGGATCGCCATCGTCGCTGAGCAGCAGGTACCGCAGGTCCAGGTGCACATGCGTCCGGCCGGATGCGCGTCAAGGTGGATAAGCTCCGGGCCCCTCTCGGGGTGGCGGACCGGCAGACCCGTTTCCTCCCTGGTCTCGCGCAGGGCCGCGTCCCATGGAGCCTCGCCAGGCTCGAGGTGGCCGCCTGGCTGCATCCAACCGCCCAGGCGCTTGTGCAGGTGCAGTACCGTGCCGCGCGCCCCGGCGACGATCGCGGAGCCGGTCACGTGCACCGGGTCGGCGTCGCGGTCAAACGGGTCGGGGAGGCGATCGAACTCGGTCAGGAACCGCTCGCGCGAAGCGGTCTCGCGCTGGCGTAAGCGCTCAAATTGGACACTGCACGGCGCAGCGCCGCTACCGACGCCGCAGGGTTAAGTGCGTTACCAGTCGCGCCGGGTCGCGGCCGTTGCGAGGTAGCCGTCGTCGCGGGGGTCTCCGTCGTCGCAGGAGGTCGCCTCGTCGCTGGGAGCGCGGTCGTCACGTTGCACTACGCCAGTCTGCCGCTCACTGGGCCAGCAGGCGGTCGAGGTCGGCCGGATTGCCGCCGGCCACTTCCAGAATCTTCGTTCTGCTGGTCGCGCCGGACATCAGCGAGACCGCGCCCTTGGGGACGCCGAACGCCGCCGCAACAGCAGCCAGTGCCGCTGCCGTCGCGGCGCCGTCAACTGCTCGGGCGCTGACCCGGACTACCAGCGCGCCGTCGTGTCGCCGCCGACGCCGGGGTGGCTCGAGCCAGGCCGGACCCGGACGGTGACTCGCATAAGGCCAGTCTGACGGCAACGGAGCTCGCCCGGGAGCCGGTGCCTCATTCGGCGCTTGAGGCAGCCCAGATGTTGATCCCCGCCTCGACCGCCTGCTGATCGATAGCGGCCAGTTCCTCCTCGGTGAACGACGAGCGCCCGGCGGCGGCAAGGTTTTCCTCGAGCTGGCCGACGCTGCTCGCGCCGATCAGCGCGGATGTCACGCGCTGATCCCGCAGCACCCACGACAAGGCAAGCTGCGCCAGCGACTGGCCGCGCGACCTGGCGATCTCGTTGAGGGCCCGGACGTGCGCCAGGTTCGCCGCGCTGACCTGGTCGGCGGAAAGCGACTCGCCGCGGCTGGCGCGCGAGCCGGCCGGGATCCCGTCCAGGTACTTCTCGGTCAGCAGGCCCTGCGCCAGCGGAGAGAACGCGATGCAGCCGATGCCCTCGGACTCCAGCACATCCAGCAGGCCGCCCTCGATCCAGCGGTTGAGCATCGAGTACGACGGCTGGTGAATCAGCAGCGGCGTGCCCATCTGCCGCAGGATCGCCGCCGCCTCAGCGGTGCGATCGGCCGAGTAGGACGAGATGCCGCGTACAGGGCCTTGCCCGAGGTCACCGCGGTGGCAGCGCGCCCATCGTCTCTTCCAGCGGCGTATCCGGGTCGAACCTGTGACTGTAGAAAATGTCGACATAGTCAAGGCCCATCCGGCCAGCGACTGATCCAGGCTTGCCAGCAGGTACTTGCGAGACCCCACTCGCCGTAAGGGCCGGGCCACATGTCGTAGCCGGCCTTGGTCGAGATGATCAGCTCGTCGCGGTAGGGCCGCAGGTCCGAGCGCATGATGATGCCGAAGTTCGACTCGGCTCGAGTGCCCGTCACGGCGGGCCGTAGTTGTTCGCCAGGTCGAAGTGCGTGACGCCGCGGTCGAAGGCGCGCCTGATGATCGCGCGCTGCGCGTCCAGCGGGCTCTCCTCGCCGAAGTTCTGCCAGAGTCCAAGCGAGATCTCCGGCAGCTTGATTCCGCTGCGCCCGCAGCGCCGGTACGGGATCTGGTCATAGCGGTCATCCGCAGCCACGTAGGTCATGGGCATCTGGTCGAGCGGCCGCGCCAGCATGTTCAAGCGGGTGGTGCCGCTAAGAAACGTCACTGCCCGCGTGCGCACACGCGAGTCGTCTTCGCTTGTCACCCTGACCCTGTGGCCGCTGCGGCGGATACTGGCTGCATGCGTGCGGGGCTGGGGTAAGGGTGCGGAAGCGCGTCGCGGTCGCAGCCCTGGCCAGCCTGATCGTGCTGGCCGGCGGCTGCGGCGCTGACCCGCCTGACCCGTTCGCGTACGTCTACGGCACGGGGTCGGCCCCTGGCCACGCCCGGACCGGATGGCAACTCGGCTATCTGGTCGGCGACGCCAACAACAGCAGCCACTCCACCCTGACCATCGACTCAGCTAGCCTGCGCGGTCCGGGCATCGGGACCGTTGTCTCGGTGCAGGTGAAGATCGCCCCGCTCATCGCGGGCACCACCGCCACGCCCGGAGGCAACTACGTCACCGACCCGCCGGTCTCAGACTTCGGCACAGGAGGCTGCCACAAGCAGGCCCTGTACCCGGTCAAGGGATATCGGGTGAAGCCTGGCGGGCAGTTCCGGCTGTGGATCATCATCACCGCGCTCAGGCCCGGCCGGTGGAACCTGCCCCGCCAGGTCATCACCTACACGCAGGACGGCGGCACCTATCAGCATTCGTTCCCGATCCGCTACTGGGGCACGGTGACGGCCAACGCCAAGGTCACGCCTGCGGTATCTGGCGACCAGCCGCCGTGCGTCAAGCCCGAGGGGGCGCATTACCTGAACTACTACCACGGCTAGCCGCTAATGCCAGAAGACCCGGACCGAGGTCCATGCTGGCCGGGTACGGGCAGCGCGGACAGCTGAGCTGGGCTACGGCGCTGCATGGAGGCCACCCGGCGCCGCTGTCCGTTGCGGCCGCAGTCGCAACGGAAAGCCCCCGCCCTACGGCCGGGACGCAGCGCGGGTCGCTGAGCACTCTACGGTCTGATGCGCCGTTACGACGTAGTGACGCCGCTGCGTCCGCAGCTCCGGTACGGCCGTCTTGCTGGTCGCGGTCATCCGCACGCCACATGACCATCGAGAAGATCGTTCACGGTCACCGCTGCAGCTATAACCGCAAGCCTGACCCCAGCCGCGCAGCCCAGACCAGCTCGCACCCCTCGGCGGTCAGAGGCGAACCCTCACTGGTCGTTGGGTTCGGAGTCCGAAGTCGCGTGCTTCGGTCACGGCGACCCGGTCACCGAGTACTGCGCGGCGCGCCTCCCCGCGACCGAGGTCTAGCGGGGATCCCCGACCTGCGATCTGCCGCGCTGAGTGACGGCCTCCCGGCGGCGGGCAACCTGGTCGCCGTCGATGCCTCCGGCGTGCCAGTCCGCGTGCGCCCTGGCTTCGACCTTCCGCGCCTCGGCGCCGGTTACCAGCGAGCCCTCCCGGTACGTCGAGAAGATTGCCCGAATCGCCTCCGGGTCGCTGGTCGCGGCGTCTGCGGCCAGCTGCTGCGCGAAGCTGAGCAGCTCGGCGTGCGGAACAACGTGGTTGACCAGCCCCCACTCCATCGCGGTGCGGGCGCCGACGAAGTTCCCGGTCGAGCTCATCTCGCGGGCCCGGCGCAGGCCGATCGCCTCTGGCAGCTCGTAGGTAAGCCCCCAGCCTGGCATGATCCCGATCCGTGCGTGGGTGTCGGCGAACCTGGCCCGCTCGGAGACGACCAGAAAGTCACAGGCAAGCGCGAGTTCGAGCCCGCCGGTGATCGCGGCGCCGTTGATCGCGCCGATCAGCAGCTTGCCCAGGGCGGGAACGACCGGCCCGCCGGTCGCCGCGGACAACGGGCTGCCCGGCCGCCCGAGCTCGGTCAGGTCAAGACCCGCGCAGAAGGCCGGATCAGCGCCGGTCAGCACGACGGCGCGGACGTCAGAGCGGGCGTCAAGCTCCGCGAGCGTGGCCCGCATCCGCTTCAGCAGCGCACCGGACAGCGCGTTGCGCCGGTCTGGCCGGTTCAGCGTTACGGTCGCGACAGCGCCGGATACCTCCTGCAGCAACTCCGACATCGCGCCCTCCGTGATCACTCGTTGCCTCATCATGTCCGCGGAACGTGGGCACCATGGCGACGCTCTCGTTGGCGACTCGCCGTCTGGCGACGCACAGGCCATAACCAAGTGGGTCACCAGCTACTTCCGGTCCCAGGTCATAGGCGGCGAGACCGTCTATAACCTCAGCGAACCGCGCGCGTGACCGCCGGCTAGGGACATCCGGCCGAGAAAATCTGGGCCGGGATGTCTATCTGGCCGTCTCCCGATCGACGAATCAGTAGCGGACCACCCTGGTTCAGCCTGACAACCGATCACGAGGAGCACCGCATGGGCACACTAACCGTGGAGGCTGAGGTCTGCGGCGCAGACCCTGGGCTCGCCGGTCATG
The DNA here is from genome assembly GCA_963711055.1 of uncultured Actinomycetota bacterium. Taxonomy (GTDB): domain Bacteria; phylum Actinomycetota; class Actinomycetes; order Streptosporangiales; family Streptosporangiaceae; genus JAJYUU01. The sequence continues at coordinate 34,405 of CAVQCR010000033.1, forward strand.
CCGTCTACGCCGAAGGACTGGTCCGCCATTTCAACGGCGTGCGGGCGGTCGACGGGGTCGAGCTGCGCATTACGGCGGGCGAGATCTACGGCTTCCTGGGACCCAACGGCGCCGGCAAGTCGACGACCGTTCGCATGCTGTGCACGCTGCTGGCGCCTACCGGGGGGCGAGCGCTGGTGGCTGGTTATGACGTGGCTGCGCAGGCGGGCCAGGTACGTCTTCGCATCGGCGTCGCGCTGCAGGACGCGGCCCTTGACCCGAAGCAGACCGGCACCGAGCTGCTGCGCCTGCAAGGCCGCCTCTACGGCATGTCCAGCCGGGACCTGAGCCGCCGGATGACCGAACTGGGCGATCTCATCGAGCTGGGCGACGCACTCGGCCGGCCGATCGGCACGTACTCGGGCGGGATGAAGCGCCGCCTGGACCTTGCCGCAGCGCTAGTTCACGACCCCGAGGTGCTGTTCCTGGACGAGCCAACCACCGGGCTCGATCCGGCTAGCCGGGCCCGGGTGTGGGCCGAGATTCGCCGGCTCAACCAGCAGCTGGGCATGACCATCTTCCTGACAACCCAGTACCTCGAAGAGGCCGACGAGCTGGCGCACCGGGTTGGCATTATCGATCACGGCCGCATCGTCGCGGAAGGCACGCCCGCTGAGCTGAAGCGCTCGGTCGGATCCGACGTCATCGTGGCTCGTGTCGACGGCGACGCGGCGCAGGTGCGCCAGGTAGCCGCGGCAGTGCCGGGCGTGCGCGGCGTCGAGGCGCACGGCAACGAACTCGTCATCGCGACCAGCGACGGCGCGGCGGTCATCAGTCCGGTGGCGGTCGCGCTGGCCGGCAGCGGGGTGGCAGTGCGCGACCTGACCCTCCGCACGCCGACGCTGGATGACGTGTTCCTCGAGCTAACCGGCACCCACATCGACATCACGAACACTGGGGAGGACCCGTCATGACCGCGATTACCATCGCCCCGCCCGCCGCAGGCGAGCTGAGCCGGGCGCGCCCGGCTGGCTTCCTGCGCGACCTGATGTCAATCGCCGGGCGCGCGCTGCGGGCCGTGCCCCGCGATCCGGCGGCCGTGACGCCGCCGATCTTCATAGCCCTGTTCTTCTTCATCGTCAACATCGCCACGCTCAAGAAGCTGACCGGCAGCCACCCCGGGTTTAACTACACCTCCTTCGAGATGGCGACCGCGATCCTTCTCGGCGTGACCGGCGTCTCCAGGGCACCCGCACTCGTCCTCGATGTGCAGACTCACTACCTTGACCGGCTGCTGCTGACCCCGGTCCGGCGAACTGCCATCCTGCTCGGCCACATGGCCGCCGACGTCGCGGTGGCCGCCGTGCTGACCGCGCCGATCCTGATCCTCGGCGCCGTTCTGGGCGTGCGGTTCGAAGCCGGACTGCTCGGCGTCGCGGCGTTCGTCGTGCTCGCCGCCCTGTGGAGCCTGGCGTTTGCCGGTTTCGGCTACGCCATCGCGCTCAAGACCGGCAACCCGGCGGCAGTGAACTCGACCTTCCTGCTGTTCTTCCCGTTCTTGTTCCTGACCTCGTCCTACGTGCCGCGCAGCCAGCTGTCGGGCTGGCTGAACACCGTCGCCGGCTTCAACCCGGTCACCTACCTCCTTGGCGGCCTGCGATCGCTGGTGCTCGGCAACAGCTGGCAGTGGACCCAGCTCGGCCAGGCGCTGGCAGCGATCGCCATAGTCGGCGCGATCAGCATGGCCATGTGCTTCGCAGCCCTGCGCGGACGGGTCAAGCGCGGCTCACAGTGACCAAGTACTACCCGCGCCCGCCGGTGGGCAGCGTCAGCACGACGCTGCTCAGGAAGGACGCGACCGCGCCCTTGCTCAGCGGCTCAACGAGGCCGCTGAAGTTGCACTGGCCCTTGTGTTTGCCGGAGGTATACCTCGGCAGGTAGCCAGCGAAGTAGATCTGCGTTGCGAACGGGCCGGATGCGCCGGCGAACGTGCCCGTGCTCTTGCTGCCGTTCACCCTCCCGATCAAATACAACGTTGCGCGGTATTGGCAGGTCTTAAAGTTCCTCGACACCGCTGGCTTCTGCTGCTTGCCGACGGGCTTGATGAGCAGAGTGCCGACTGGCGTCTTAACCACGCTCTGGGTCTGGGCGAGGACCACGGAACCGTGGGTGGTCACCAGGCCCCGTAACGCCAGCCTGAGCTTGGGGTAGCCCACGACCGCCGCATGGCCGTGCACCGTCCCTGTGATGACTTCCGGGCCGGTGACAGATTCGCTGGCACTCGCGTGACTGCTCGCAAGCGCAGGCACGCCCGCCAACACCAGGGCGGCAATGACGCTAGCTGCCAGCACGCCGAGCTTCATCTTAGGCTGCATTGATCCCTCCGTCTTTGGCTAAGCCTGTCTCCCGCTTGATCGCGACCGTCAGCTGCGCGGGCGCAGCACAACATAGGCGAAACGGCTGGTCACTGTCGGTGAAAGAGGCATAATGGCCTGGTAACTGGACATAGAAAGGCATGCGGGCCATGGCGGCCACCCACATCATCGACGGACTATTGGCGTTTTTCACCCTCCTGCTGGTGGGATTCGTGCTCACGATCGTCCGCGCGCCGTCGTGGACCGGAACAACGTCGGGCGAGAGCGAGCCGCTAGCGCAGCCCGAGTACCCGGTGCAGGCCCGAGAGCCCGTCCGGCTGGACCACCCGCCGCGACACGCGCCGGGACATGCCCCGGCCTTCACGCCGGAGGCCGCCTCTCCGCTGCCGCCGGTCTACCGGGCTTATACGCCCAGGCACCTGCCGGTCCAGCCGCCAAGCGACGGCGGAAGGCCGGCCCAAGGTGTCCGGTTCGCCACCGTGGGGGCCAGCGCCAAGGCCGCCAGGCTACTAGGCAAGCGGAGGCACGGCGGCGGCAACGTAGGCTGGCGTGATGGATTTCGAGCACATCCTGGTTGAGCGGTCGGGCGAGTTCGCCACCGTGACGATGAACCGGCCGCAGCGGCGCAACGCCTTGTCGCTGGCGCACATGCGTGAGCTGATGACCGCGTTCCGCGACATTGGCGACAGCGATGCGCTGGGTATCGTGCTGGCTGGCAACGGCCCGGTGTTCAGCGCCGGCCACGATTTCGCCGATGTCGCAGACGGGGACCTGCCGGCGGTGCGGTCGTTGCTGATGACGTGCACCGAGCTGATGACGCTCATCCAGCAAGTACCGCAGCCGGTTGTGGCGCGGGTGCACGGCCTGGCCACCGCGGCGGGCTGCCAGCTCGTGGCTACCGCCGATCTCGCCGTGGCCAGCGAGAACGCCGGCTTCGCCGCGCCGGGCGGTAAGGGCGGCTGGTTCTGCCACACCCCCATGGTGGCCATTGCCAGGAACGTCGGCCGCAAGCGGGCCGCGGAGATGGCGTTGTCCGGTGACGTGATCGACGCGCGGACCGCGCTCGACTGGGGCCTGGTCAACCAGGTAGTGCCCGCTGCCCAGCTCGACACTGCGGTGCGTGACCTGCTCGAGCGGGTCACGCTCGGATCGGCGGTCAGCAAGGGCATCGGCAAGCAGGCGTTTTACGCGCAGGTCGACCTCGATCAACCCAAGGCGTACGCGTACGCGGTCGAGGTGATGGCCGCGACAAGCCAGCTACCGGACGCCCGCGAGGGAATGCGCGCGTTCCTCGACAAGCGCCAGCCCAAGTGGGAGCGCGGCCGGCCTTAAGCCTGCTCGGCCGGGACCGCGAGCGGCAGCCGGACATCGAAGCGCGTGTCCCCGGGCACGGACTCCACCCGCAAGTCCCCGTGATGCTTGTTCACGATGATCCGCCAGGAAATATCCAACCCCAGGCCGGTACCCTGGCCGACCGGCTTGGTGGTGAAGAACGGCTCGAAGATGCGGTCCTGGATGTCGGCCGGTATGCCCGATCCGGTGTCGGCGAACTCGAGCAGCAGCTGGTCACGGTCGAGCGAGGTGCGGATAGTCAGCGTTCCAGTCCCGTTCATTGCGGTAACGGCGTTGTCGATGAGGTTGGTCCAGACCTGGTTGAGCTCGGCCGGATAACCCGGCACCCGAGGCAGGTTCTGCCCGAACTGCCTGACCACGGTGATGCCGGGACCGGTCTTGGCGCCGAGCATCACCAGCGTGCTGTCCAGCAATTCGTGCACGTCTACGACCTGGTACGGCGCACGGTCCAGCTGCGAATACTCTTTGGCGGCGGTCACGAGCGACGATATCCGGGTAACGGAGTCCGCGATCTCATTCATCAGCACTTCGGTTTCCACCGTGTAGCCAAGCCAGTGCAGCGCTCCGGCCAGCACCTCGCCGTCCGCTGCGGCCTCGGCCACCGTCAGCGCGACCTGGTCCAGCCAGCCAGTGTCCAGCCCGGCCTGCGCGAAGATGCCGGCCAGCTGCCAGCCGTCGGAGACGCCGCGGTCTTCCAGCCAGCCAGTGATCGCGTCTTCCCGGTCCGCTGCTTCCAGCGGGCTCAGCGCAGGAGCCTTGGCGACCCGCTCCGCGGCTTCCTCCTGCAGCCCGACCAGGCTCGTCAACGTCTTGCGATCGCGCGGGCCGGCCGCGATCACCCCTAGCTTGCGGCGCATGCCGGCCACCTGCTCGCGCAGCGCCGCAGTCGCGCTGACCGCTGCCGACGCCGGGTTGTTCAGCTCGTGGGTGAGCCCGGCCGAGAGCGACCCGAGCGCGAGCAAGCGCTCTCGCTGGCCGATTGCCTCCTGGGTGCTGCGGGTGCCGAAGAACAGCCCTTCCAGCAGGTGCACGGCCATCGGGAACCAGGTCGCCATCAGCTCAGCGAACTTGGCCGCATCGAGGACGAAGAACCGGCTGGGCTCAGTGACCCGCAGCGAGTTGTTGTAGACCTGCGGCACCCGGTCGCCGAGGTAGGCGAAGAACGCGCCCGCGTAGGCTCCCGGCCCGGACGTGCGATTGACCTCGACATCGTCGCCGGCGACCCGGCGGGACAGCACCACGGTGCCTTCCAGCAGCACGTACAGGCAGGTTGCCGGGTCGCCCTCGCTGTACACCGGGCCCGGATCCGCGAGTAGCACCCGTCCCTCCCGGCAGAGCCATGCCAGCTGATCGTCGGTGAGCTTCTCAAACAGGAACAGGCCGCGCAGTTCGTCAGCGTTGCAGACCAGCGCCAAGTCCTCGGTACTCATAGCTTCTCCAGGTATCGATGGACCAGCATCACGGCCATAGCGCCCTCTCCCACGGCGGACGCCACTCGCTTGGCGGACTCGGCGCGCACGTCGCCGGCTACGAACACGCCCGGCACGCTCGTCTCCAGGTGATAAGGCGGCCGGTCCAGCGGCCAGCCGCCTGGAACGTGCCCATCGGTCAACAGGTCAGGCCCGGTCAGCACGAACCCCCGTTTATCCCGCAGCACGACCCCGTCTAGCCAGTCCGTGAGCGGCGCAGCGCCGATGAAGACGAACAGCCACTGCGTATCGACGGTGTCCGTGGCGGCGCTGTTGCTGTCCCGCAGGATCAGCTGTTCCAGGTGATCGGAGCCCACGGCCCCGGCGATCTCGGTACAGCTGCGGACCGAGATGGTCGGCGTCCCGGCGATCTGCTGGATCAGGTAATACGACATGGACTTCTGCAGCGATGGCCCGCGCACCAAGAGCGTCACCGACGCAGCCGTCTTCGCCAGGTAGATGGCAGCCTGCCCGGCCGAGTTCGCGCCGCCGACGATGTATACGTCCTGACCCGCGCACGCCGTCGTGCCGGTCAGGGCCGACCCGTAATAGACGCCGCGGCCGGTCAGGTCGGCGAGGCCAGGCGCGTCCAGCTTCCGGTAGGCAACCCCAGTCGCGAGAACGACCGTATGCGCGTCGATCGCCGTGCCGTCGGAGAACCGGACGGTACGCGCGGAGCCATTGGCCTCCAGGCCCACAACGTCACGGGTAGTGAGCACCTCGGCCCCGAACTTCGCGGCCTGGCGCCGCGCACGTTCGGTGAGCTGCGCTCCGGACACCCCGTCCGGAAAGCCGAGGTAGTTCTCAATTCGCGAACTCTGACCTGCCTGGCCGCCAGTGGCCGTCCGCTCGACCAGTACGGTCCGCAGCCCCTCCGAGGCCCCGTACACGGCCGCGCCGAGGCCAGCCGGGCCGCCGCCGATGACGACAAGATCGTAGAACCCGGCCGACGGAGTGGTGGCCAACCCGACCCGGCTGGCCAGGTCCGGGTCGGACGGCTCGATCAGGGTCTCCCCGTCCGGCGTGATCACCACCGGCAGGGCCAGCCCGTCGGCGCCAGCCGCCTCCAGCAGCCGTTCCCCTTCTGCCTCGTCGGACGGGTACCAGCGGTACGGCACCTGGTTGCGGGCCAGGAACTCGCGCACCTCCGACGAGCGCGCCGACCACCGGTGCCCGACAACTTTCGTCTCGGGCACGGGCCGGTGATCTGATGACAGCCACGTCTCCAGCAGGGCATCGACGACGGGATAGAGCTTTTCCTCCGCCGGGTCCCAAGGCTTAAGCAGGTAATAGTCCACATCGACCACGTTTATGGCATCGATGGCGGCGCCCGTGTCGGCATATGCGGTCAGCAGCGCGCGTCGCGCCCCCGGATACACGTCCATGGCGCGCTCAAGGAACTCGATCCCGTTCATTTCCGGCATCCGGTAGTCAGCCAGTATCACCGCGACCAGGTCACCGCGCAGCTTCAGCTCGCGCAGCGCATCCAGGGCAGCCGCGCCCGATTCCGCCCGCACGATGCGGTGCTGCTCGCCGTACCGCCGCCGTAGGTCCCTGGCCACTGCACGGGAAACCCCAGGGTCGTCGTCGACGGTCACGATCGCCGCGCGCCCGCGTCCGGCCGTCTCAGGCTCGGTGGTCGTCACCAGCGCTTGCTCCTTAGCCAGCTTCGGATCGATTGCACGACACCATCGTAGGCGCTGCCCGCTCGAGACTGCTCTTGACAGCAGCGGCCGGGAAGGGGACGTTTAGTCATGGTTAGCGAGTAGTTGTCGGCGGCTGGTTGCGGTCGCACCGTCGCGAGGAGGGCCAGATGGCAACGTCGGCACGCGGACGCATCATCGCTGGTTCGGCGGCATTATCGACGGCCGCGGCGACAGTTCTGCTGCTGGCAGCCGCCGGAGCTAACGCGGAGGCAGAGGCAACTACCGTCGGGGTAGCGCCGGGGGCGCCCGGTGCAATGTCCTACTTTGACCTGGCCCGCAAGGACTGCGTGGGCACTTCGGCGGGAACCCAGTCCAAGGTCTGGTACACGGTGGCCGACGGCGTGCTCTCTGACACTTACGAGCCCACCATCGACAACACCAACGTGAGCACCCTGCAGTACATCGTCACTGACGGGTCCACGTTTACCGACCTGCAGACCCGGGACATGACCTACACCGTCAGCGCAGATCCGACCGGCATGGCCTGCACGGTGACGGCGACCGATGCTCAGCACGGCTACCGGCTGACAACGACCTACGTCACCGATACCGCCCGCGACACGGTGCTGATGCGCACCCGGCTGACGGCGATCCCCGGCTCGGGCACGGCCGTCTCCGGGTTGCACCTATACGCGCGGCTGGACGCCCACGTCAACGGGAACGGTGGCGGCGGGAGCCAGAACGCTGGCGCCAACGACGGCGTGGTGACGACCGACGGCGGCTCGGCAGTACCCGTCGTGTCCAGCACGAACACCGTCACTGACGCCACGAACCGAACCTATGCGGTGCCAACCTACATGGCCCTGGTCGACAGCAATCCGTCCCCGGCCGCGAGCGTCGGCTACGCCGGTACCGCCAGCGACGGCCTGACGCAGCTCGACACTGCCCGCACCCTGACCCCGTACGACTCCGCGCCCGACGGCCACATCGTGGCCACCCAGGAACTCGACCCGAGCCCGAACGGCACGATCACGCTCGCTCTTGGATTCGGGCGCAGCCAGGCCGACGCCGTGAGCACGGCGCAACGCTCGCTGAGCGCCCCGTTCGTCCTGCACGAGCTGCGCTATATCGGGGGCTGGGTCGCCTATGACGCCGGCCTGAACCGTCCGCCATCGCACTATCCTGGCGAGCCCGCCTCGGCCAGGGCCCAGCTCGATGCGCACTACTACCTGTCCGCGAACGTGATCAAGGCGAGCGAGGACAAGACGTTCCCCGGCGCGATCGTGGCGTCCCTGGCCAGCCCGTGGGGGCAGGCAGTGCCGGCCGGCACCGAAACCAACGGGGAGCCCGCCTACTTCGGCTCCTACCGCGAGGTGTTCTCCCGCGACCTGTACGAGGCCTTCACCGGCCTGCTGGCCGATGGCGATCTGGCCACGGCGCAAGACGCCGTCCGGTTCCTGTTCGACCGCCAGCAACTGCCCGACGGGGCGATGCCACGCAACTCGCTGCTCAACGGCGAGGCCGCCCCCGACACCGGCGGCCTGCAACTCGATGAGGTGGCATACCCGATCTTGATGGACCTGCAAGCCGGCCTCGCCGGGGATGCCGCGCTGTGGGCGAACCATGTCCGGCCGGCCGCCGACTTCCTGGTCGCGCACGGGCCGTCGGACGGTAATGAGCGGTGGGAAGAGCAGACCGGGTACTCGCCCTCAACCATCGCGGCCGAGATCGCCGGGCTCACCGCCGCATCGGCGATCGCGGCTGAGCAGCACGATGAGCAGCGGGCCCGGCTGTATCAGGCGACCGCCGATTACTTCCAGCGCAGCATCAAGTCCTGGGCGGTCACCACGACCGGGCCGGACGGCCCGCGTTACTTCATCAGGCTGTCAAAAACTGGTGACCCGAACGCTGCGATCAGCTACAACCTGGGCAACGGCGGGCCCACCGTGGACCAGAGAAGCGTCATCGACGGCGGCTTCCAGGAGCTTGTGCGGCTGGGCGAATTGCCGGTCAGCGATCCGGATGTGCAGGCGTCTCTCAGCGTCCTGGACAAGCAGATCTCCGTTAGCACGCCGAGCGGGACCGGGTATTACCGGTACGGCACCAGCGCCGCCAGCGGCAGCGCCGACGGGTACGGCGACTGCTACCAGCCGAGCCAGACCTCGTGCACGACCACTGGCGCGCCGTGGCCGCCCACTGACACCGGCACCGGGCACTTGTGGCCGGTGCTGTCCGGCGAACGTGCCGAGAGCGACATCGCCGCCGGCCAGAGTTCTGCCGCCGCAGGACTGCTGAACGCGATGTTCAATTTCTCCTCCGGCATCGGGCTTGTGCCCGAGCAGGCCTGGGAGGACCCCAACCTGGCAGCATCCCCCTACGGCAGCGACCCAGCTACGGCCTCCATCGGGTTCACCGACGGCAAGGCAGCCGGCTCGGCTTCCCCGCTGACCTGGGCGCAAGCGCAGGAGCTGCGGCTGATCGTGGGCCTAGGGGACCGGCGCACCGTCGAGACACCAGCCGTTACGACGGCTCGCTACATCACCAGCGGGCCGCCGGGGGCGCTTCCTGTCAACCTGACCGCGCCGGCCGCCGGCGCGACGCTCGGGTCCTCGACGACCACGGTGACCGGGACTACCTCTCCTGGCACCTCGGTGGACATCGCATCGGCCGATACCACAACTGGCGCCGTGCCGTCGGTCACCAGCACCATCGCGGCAGCCGACGGGACGTTCGCCGCAACCGTGCCGATCGGCTTCGGCGACGACGTGATCACGGCCACGGCTACCTCGCCCGACGGCCGGAGCACGGGGTACGCGCAGGTTGCCGTGATCGGTGAGGTGACCGGCGGGACCACGATCCTCAACGTCACCGACCCGATCGGCGACGACAACGGTCCTGGCACCTACCAGTACCCGACCGCGTCGAACTTCCAGCCGGGCGCGTTCGACCTCACCGACTTCCAGGTGGTCAGCGACGGCACCTACGTGTACCTGCGGACCTCGATCAGGAACCTGGCCCCGACCTTCGGCGCGGACTTCGGCGCCCAGCTACTCGATATCTACGTGCACGACCCGAGCGCCACCCAGACATCGACGCAGGCGGCGTATGCGTCCCGCAACTACACCATCGCGCCCGCCGGCGCGTGGAGCGAGCGCGTCGAGGCTCAGGGATTCGCTGCCCCGGTCTGGGTGGACGCCAGCGGCAACACGGTCGGCACCGCGTTCATGCTGACGGACGACGCGACCAACACCATGACGCTCGCCCTACCGGAAGCCCAGTTCGGAACGCCCGGCTCTGGCTGGGGGTTCACCGTCGTGCTGACCGGGCAGGACGGCTTCCAGCCTGACCAGGCGCGTGCGTTCACCGCGACACCAGGCAGCTACAGCTTCGGCGTCTGCGCGGCCGGCAACACCAGCCCGATCTGCAACGTGGACCCGAATACGGTGCCGAAGGCCATGGATGTCATCACCCCGGCGGGCGTCAATCAGGCCACTGAACTCAATCCGCTCCTGGGGCCAGTGGTGATCCAGCCGGTCACCGTGCCCTAGGGTCCGGGCATGGAACTTGCGGACAAGCTGCAGATCAAGCCCGGTACTGCGGTCAGCGTGCTGGCCGCGCCCGCGGACGGGCCCGACTTGTCCGGCATCGGTCGGTCCGGTGTCGGGCAGGCCGATGCCGACGCCATTATCGCGTTCGTACAGTGCAGCGCCGACCTGGCCGGATCCCCCGCGGTCGAGGCTGCCCGCCTGGACAAGCTGACCTGGATCGCCTATCCGAAGGCCGGGCAGCTCGGCACCGACCTGAACCGGGACAGCCTCGCCAAGTCGGTGCACGATCTTGGCATCCGGCCGGTCCGGCAGGTATCGCTGGATGACGTCTGGTCGGCGCTTCGGATGCGCCCGGCTTAGCCGCCTGCCATTCCGAGCAGGTCGTCGAAGACGTCGCTGAACGGCAGGTTCATGTGGCCGACGCCGGGTACCAGGTGTGTCCGGGCCGCCGGGAGGGCTTTCACTAGCCACGATGCGTGCGCGAACGGCACCATCCGGTCCTGGTCGCCCTGCCAGACCGAGACGGGCGTGGCATCGTCGGCGGCTGCAACCCGGAATCCCCAGTCGCGGGTGAAGGCGAGATCATCGTCGCGCCAGCCGGCAATGCCATGCTCCAGGCCTGCACGGAACATAGCCGCGAGCCAGTCCGCAAGCTCCCCCTGCAGTGCCTCCTTGTCGGAGGCTGAGGCCAGGTCACCGAGGCTCGCGGCCAGCTGATCCCCGGTTATGTCCCGCAACTGCGGCGCGGCCGCCGCCAGCATGGCGGTCAAGTCCTGGTCACCGGCTACCGCCGCGCCGAACTCGCGTACGTTGTCCCCCGCCATGCCAGCCAGCCAATCCAGGCCGTGGGCCGAGTACGGCGCGACACCGGCCAGGGTCGCGGCCGCCAGGCAGCGGCCGGTGAGCAGCCGGGCGCACGCCAGCGCATGCGGACCGCCACCAGACCAGCCCGCGGTGACGAACTCGCCTGCCCCGAGATGGTCCATGATTGCTGTCACATCAGCGGCGGCGTCAGCGACGCGCCGTCCTGGCTTCGGCGTCGAGCCCGCGTAACCGGGCCGCCCGTACAGCACCAGGCGCATGCCGCGCTCGGCGGCCGCCGCGACCATCGGCTGGTAGACCGCGACGCCACCGGGAGTGCCGTGGTGGAACACCACGGGGAGGTCGTCCGGCGAACCGGTCACCAGGACATCCAGGCTCCGCCCATCGCCAGTCCGCACGGCAGCGTGCTTGTGCTCTTCGGTCACGACTGAGCCACCTTCCTGTGCGCTGACGCTGGCCGTATCACAGCAGCCCCGGAGACCCCGTTGACACCTGCACGTAAGCCAGCTAACTTCCGGATACCCGCATGAACCGATTTACCAGCTCAGATCTTCGGCATTGAGACTGAGCTGATCGTATGCGCCGGCGGCGGCCGATCGCGGAGGTGAGTTGCTTGTCATCAGATCGGATCGCAGCCAAACGGTTGATCGCAACTGGCGCAGTCACGCTGGTGGCGGCTTTCACCGTCGTCGTGCCGGCGGCGGGTGCCGCCCAAGGGTTGGCGCAGCGCGCCAGCGGGCGCACGGCGGCCGAGCACGTCGGCCGCGGCGCGGCGGCGGCCACCATCGCGCGGAACTCGTATGGCGTGCCGAGTATCTACGCCGCGACGGCGGACGGGATGTGGTTCGGGGACGGCTGGGCGCAGGCACAGGACAGGCTGGTCCAGCTGGAGCTGACGCGCCGGGCGGTGGAGGGAACGCTGTCAGCCGTGTTCGGTCCGTCGGAGCTGGCCCAGGACGAGACGGTCCGCACGCTGTTCTACACGCCAGCCGAGCTGGCGGCGCAATTCCGCGTCCTCCCGGCCGCCACCAGGCGCGCCATCGTGAGCTTCACCGCGGGCATCAACGCCTACGAGCATTATGCCTACCAGGACCCTGCCACCCGAGTGCCGTTTGAGTTCTTCGTGCTCGGCCAGGCGCTTGGCCTGAGCACTCCGTACCGGCCCGCCCCATGGACGCCGGAAGACACCGTAGCGGTCGGGAACTACCTGGCACGGGAGTTCGGCGGTGGCGGCGGCAGTGAACTGCAGAACCTGAGCTTCGTTGATTACCTGCAGGCCGAGCTGGCCGCGAAGGGTGACCCGGCTGCCACCACCGATGCGGCCGCGATCTTCAATGACGCGCGCTGGCTGAACGACCCGACCGCGCCCACGACCGTGCCGAGCAGCGGCAACAGCCACGCGCCCGCAGCCGCGGTGCGCCCCGGCGCGGCCAGCTCAGGCCACGCCGGCAGCGTCGCTGCCGCTGCTACCATCGCCCGCCTGCGCGGGATCAGCGACACGGCGCTGACGGCCGCACGGCGGAAACTCGCCGCAGATCGCGCAACCATCCTCAAGACCGGCATCTCGCTGCGCGTGCTGGCACACGGCGGCTCTAACGCCATCGCGGTCGCGCCGTGGCGATCGGCAGATCACCATGCCCTGCTGTGGGGCGCACCGCAGGAAGGATTCGGCACGCCGAGCATCGACTGGGAGGTGTACCTGCACGGACCTGGCTACGACGCGGCCGGCATGACCATCACCGGCGAGCCGTTCGTGCTGATCGGCCGCAATGCTGGCATCGCCTGGACCACGACCAGCGAAGAGAACGTGGACCAGCGCATCTACGTCGAGGATGTCAACTTCGCCGCTAGCCCGCCGACCTACGTGTGGGACGGCAAGCCGGTCCCTATGCAGGCGATCGAGGAGCAGATCCCGGTGGCCGGCCAGGCACCGCAGCCGTTCACGGTCTATCGCACCAAAGACGGCCCGGTGTTCAGCAGCGATCCGAGCGCAAATCTCGCGTTCTCTATCAGGTTCGCGTCCTGGAACCGCGAGACCGGCACGCTTGCCGGATTCTCCCAGCTCGGCGAGGACAGGAACCTGAGCCAGTTCCGGCACTCGATGAGCCTGATCACCACGCTGCACAACTTCCTGTACGCCGACCGCAAGGGCAATATCGCCTACTTCGGCGACGGGCTGATACCCATTCAGCCGAGCTTCGCCCAGGTCGACCCCAGGCTGCCCGCGCTCGGCAACGGCACCGAGCAGTGGCAGGGCTACGTTCCCTTCAAAGACATGCCGCATAGCGTGAACCCGAAGCAGGGCTTCCTGGACAACTGGAACACCAAGCCGTCCCAGGCCGACTATTACCAGCAGAATGAGGGCGACGAATACTGGGGAACGATCTTCCGGTCTTCGCTGATCAGCGAGCTGGTGCGGGCCAGCAGGCACGTGACGATCGGCTACCTGGAGCAGATCGAGCACGCGATCGGAACGATCGACAACGGCGACAACACCCGCCCGGCCGCGCCGTACTTCATCCCGTTCCTGGTGCGTGCCTACGACCGGCTGCGGGACCAACACAACCCGCTGGCCGATCCGGCCACCCATCCCGACCTCGCGCAGGCGATCCGCGTGCTGCGGCACTGGAACGGCGTCACGACGCTGGGCAGCCCGGCGATGTCGATCTTCATGAATTTCCTCGAGGCATTTGAGCGTAACGTGTTCGAGGGCGGGCTCTCGGCCGCAGATTCCTACACCGGCACCGTCAACTTCAGTGATACGACCCTGCCGGGCGGTCTCGGCACGTTCGGCGGGCTTGGCGGGATGGGTACCTATAACCTGCTGTACCACATACTCGCGCACACCAGGGGCATCGATCCGTGCGGGACGCTGTGCTACCGCGACTACCTGGGCGGTCATCGGGACCAGTTGCTGGTAGAGAGCCTGAACGACGCGATCACAATCTTGTCCGGCACCGGCCCGCAACTCGGCCAGAACGTCAGCGGATTCGGCACTACCGACATCGCTGACTGGGGCTACGCGCCGGCCAAGGATCAGGACTGGGGCAGCCTCGACGCGATCGCGCAGGCAGCCGGCCTGTCGTTCCCGGCCTGCGGGACCAGCGCGAGCCAGAACCGCAGCACGTTCATGATGGCCGTGGACGTCGGGCCGCACCTGGTCACCGGCCGCGACGTGCTGCCGCCTGGCGAAAGCGGCTTCATTTCCGCAACCGGCGTGCCGAGCCCGCACCTATGCGACCAGGTCGGCCTGTTCGACACCTTCACCTACAAGGCGATGCCGCCAGCCTGAGCCACCGCGCGGTTGCGCACCTGGCGCTGTCGTGGCGTACGGTGAGCCAGAGCCCTTGAGGAGACGCCGTGCAGGTTCCCGTGCTCCACGACGACCGCAACAGCTTCGCCAGGCAGTTGTTCGCTCCGCTGCCAGCGCGTTATGACAGGCTCGCGGAGATCCTCTCGTTTGGCCAGAACGGCCGCTGGCGGCGCGCGATGGTCGGTCACCTGGCCGGCCGCCCGCAGGTGGTGCTCGACGTCGCGGCCGGCACGGCCGGGGTGTCGCTGCAGATCGCGAACCGCACCGGCGCGCGGGTCATCGGTCTAGACCTGACCGAGCAGATGCTCCGGCAGGGCGCGCGGAACGTGGCAGCGGCCGGCGCAAGCGGACAGGTGGCACTGGTTAACGGCAGAGCCGAGCTGCTGCCCGTTGGCGATGCGTCCGTCGATGCGCTGACCTTCACCTATCTGCTGCGCTACGTGAGCGATCCGCAGGCCACGCTCACCGAGCTGGCAAGAGTCGTCCGGCCAGGCGGGACCATCGCCAGTCTTGAGTTCGCGGTTCCACCAGCGGGATTCTGGCGTTTCTGGTGGCGCGCCTATACCTGGCTGGTGCTGCCGCTCGGCGGCCTCGTCACGGGCGGGCGCGAATGGTATGAGGTAGGCCGTTTCCTTGGGCCTAGCATCGCGGGTCATTACCGCAGGTACCCGATCGCGTGGACCGTTGAGGCCTGGCGGAAGGCTGGCATCGAGGATGTCGGCTACGCGCTCATGAGCCTCGGCGGCGGCCTGGTCATGTGGGGAACCCGGGCAGGTGAGTGATCCGGTTGCGGCTGGTCCCGCGGAGGCCGGTCCCGCGGAGGCCGGTCCTGGGCAGGTAACTGCTCGGCCGGCCTACTATGCGGCGGGGCCTGGCCGGTGGCGCGACTGGTGGACCCTGCTGCATCCGCCGTATACAGCGTGGCACCTGGCCTACGTCGTTATCGGGGCCTGCCTCGCGCCGCAGGTCAAACTCAGCACGCTGCTCGCCGCGTTGCTCGCGTTCTTCCTGGCCGTCGGCCTGGCCGCGCACGCGCTCGACGAATATCACGGCCGGCCGCTGCGGACCCAGATCCCGGACGCCGCCTTGATCGCGGTGGCCGTCGTGGCGCTGGCCGGCGCCGTCAGCCTGGGCGTGATCGGAGTGAGCCGGGTCGGCTGGGTCCTCATCCCCTTCCTGCTGGCGGGCCCGCTGCTGGTGGTGGCCTATAACGCCGAGCTGTTTGGCGGCATCGTGCACACAGACGTAGGCTTTGCCGCCGCCTGGGGAGCCTTCCCGCTGCTGACCTCGTACGTCGCGCAGGCCGGCACGGTGTCGGCTGGCTCAGCATTAGCCGCCGCCGGCGCGCTCGCGCTCTCCGCGGCGCAGCGCAGCCTGAGTACCCCGGCCCGGCTGATCCGGCGCCGCGCGACCAGCGTCACCGGCGTCATCGAGCTGGTCGATGGCAGCGCGCTGCCGGTGGACGCCGAGCGGATCCTCGTGCCGCTGGAGCGGGCGTTGCGAGCGCTGGTGTGGAGCATCGTGATGCTGGCAGCGGCGCTGGCCATCACCAGGCTCGGCTGAAGACCCGGCTACAGCGCGTCCTTGCGCTGGAGATAGTTCATCGCTGCCCAGCCGACTGGGATTGGCAGCCAGAAGGTGAGCAGCCGGAACAGCAGCACGGCGCTCGCCGCGCTGGCCAGCGGGACGTGCGCGATCGTGCTCAGCCCGCCCGACAGCGCGAGCTCAACGGCGCCGAGGCCGCCGGGTGTCGGAGCCAGGGAGCCCAGGGCGGCACCGGTGAGGTAGACGACAGCGAGGGGGAAAAATGAGGCGTGCGCGCCCACCGCGCGGACGCAGGCGCCCAGGCAGAGTATGAAGGCGACGGTGAGCAGAAGCTGCCCGCCGATGCCCTCGGCCAGCTTGGCCGGCCGCTGCGCAACGTCAAGCAGCCGCGGGATGACCTGGCCGAGAGCCGGGGCGACCCGGGACCGCACCAGTCGCCTGCCCGCGGGAAATGCGAACACCAGCAGGATCGCCGCGCCGAGCACGGCGAGCGCGATGTATGCCCAGCCCGGCGGATGAAAGGAGCTAGTGGTGGTTGACGCGCCGGTAATGGCAGCAGTGATGATGAGCAGAATCAAATGCAGCGCGAACGCGAATACCTGCGATACACCCACGCTCGCGACGGCATCGGGCGCCGCTACCTTGGCCTTGTTCAGGTAACGGACGTTCAGCGCCACGCCGCCGACCGACGCTGGGGTGACGAGGGTGACGAACGTTCCGGCAAGCTGCGCCAGGAGTGTCCGGAGGAAGCTCAGCCGCTCGAGCACGAACCCTGACAGCGACCAGGTCGCCGCGACATAGGTCACCGCCGATAGCGCAAGTCCGACCAATATCCAGGGCCAATCGGACTCGCGCAGGACTCGTCCGAAGCTGACCCGGTTCACCTGGCCGAGGACGATATACGCGCCGAACACGCTCGCGACCAGCGTGATGACGCTGCGCAGCCGAACGCGTTCGATCTGCACGGCAGGTACGTCATCGGCTGGCGTGGTGCCCATGAGCTGCTTGCGGAGGGCAGGAAGGAGCTCGTGGCGGCGCCGCAACGCAGCCCTGGTAGACCGGTGCAGCGCAACCGGCTGCAGCAGCGGCACAAGCCTGGCCGCCTCGGCCAGGCCCAGCTTGCGCGTGGCCAGGCGAGCAGATCGCTCCGGCCCGACCAGCAACGCGATCGTGGCGGTGAGCTGGGCCATGTCCAGCCGCAGCTGGAGGTCGCTGGCAGCGACGTCGCCGTCGCCGGGGTCGAGCAGCATCACCTCGCTGTTAGCCGCACCGATCAACAGCACGTGGTCAGCAGTCAGCGACCGGTGGGTGACCCGGTGCGCATGCAGCTTGAGTACCGCATCCCAGATCCGGCTGAGCAGCTCGTCCGCCAGGTCGCCGGGCAGCTGGGCTAGCGTCATCCCGTCGTGGTGACTCGTCGCGATCACCGCGGCCTCCGGCCCGACCCGAAGCGCTGCCTGCAGTCGCGGTGTGGGCACGCCGGTGTCCTCGACGGCGTATGCCATCAGGGCTCGGCGTTCCACGGCCCGGCTGACCGTAAGCGGCGCGCTGCGGGAGACCTGGCTGGTTACCCGCAGCCGCCGGTAGATCCGGTACAGCCAGTCCGCGGCCTGCTGGTCCCGGTCGAACACGGTCACGTCAAGGAGCTTGCCGTCTTTACGGCGCGCCGCGTACCGGCGGTTCTCGCCGCGGGTATCGAAGATCCGGCGGATCGCGACGACGGGCGCAAGCGTAACGCTCAGTGCCGCGGCTATCTCCGCGGCGGTGGGCCGCTCCGAGTTCGTGCCGATCACATAGCGCAGGCCAGAACCCACAGCGGCGCCCATGAGCAGGGCGATGAGCAGCGACAGCAAGGTCGAAGCGTTTTGCACGAGGCTGGTCACGCAGTAGAAGCCGATCGCCAGCCAGAACCAGGTCCGCCAGCGTGGCATGCCGGACAAGCCGATCACCGTCAGATAGGCGGCCAGGCCAGCAAGATACGGGTCGAGTGACGCGGCCCCGGCCGGAGCGCCGGTGCGAGCCAACGCGTGGTAAAGGTGGGCGAGCGAGTGCAGCTGCAAAGTCGCGTTAACTGCTGCTGCCACTCCCCCGCCGATCAGGCCGATGACGACGGCCTCGCCAAGGCGCCGCATCTGGTCGATAACAACGAGCCTCACGGCAAGTGCGATCGGCAGCACGATGACGGCTGCGAACGCGATCGTATGCACCGGTCTGATCAGGCCCCGGACGAGCCGCTCGCTCGCCGCGACGACATCGAACTGCACGGCCGTCGCGGTCTTTGCCGCGACCAGGGCGAGGAGGAGCAGGATCACGATCTCGATGCACGCGGTCACGCAGCGCAGCAGGTCGGCTGGCAGCCGAATGCGCGGTTCGAGCTGATCAACGACGGTCACTCCGGCCGCCAGTTCGGCCCCCTGGCCCTCACTGACCGACGTCTGATCACCCGGCGACAGGCTGGCTGGCGACTCATCGCTGGCCCGTGGAGGCACGCCCCTAGGGTCCTCCGGGGGCTGTCGCCGCGCCAGTCTCATCTGGGAATCGTTTCATTTGCCCGCACGACGACCGGCAGCACCCTGCTCCCGGTGTGTCGTGTGGTGCGCATCATGGCGTCCGCGACTATAGCGGCCATCAGGGCCGAAGCGGCGGCATTGCCCGAAGTGGCTGCTGGCCTCAGCGAGGCCAGCCATCAGCAGTAATGCATCGCCAGGAACTCGCCAGGCCCGCGCGGGTTGGGCGTGGACTCGCCGACAGCCCAGATGTTTCGTGCCGACGAAGCGGATATGGCGTTGAGCCGGTTCGCCCGTGCGGATCGGCCCGGGTTGGGAGTTTTTACCTGCCGCCAGGAAGATCCGTTCCAGTGCATGATCAGTGTCAGCCAACGATTAATGTGACCTATTTGGCTGTATTCGCCGACTGCCCAGGCGTTCCTGGACGAAATGGCTGCCACGCCAGAGAGGAAGCCGGTGCGGTGTATCGGCGACGTGCCTGGGTTCGGACTCGGCACCCTGGTCCAGCTGCTTCCGTTCCAGTGCTCGGTGAGCGTCTGTTGAGGGCCGCTGAAGGTACCGACAGCCCAGACATCATTGGCAGCGGCAGCGGACACAGACTCGAGCACGCCGTACTGGACATACGGGGGGAACGTCGGACTTGGCACTTGCTGCCAGCTCGTACCGTCCCAGTGCACGATCAGCGGCTCAACGCCGTAACCAGGGTTTCTGGGGTACGTGTAAGAGCCAACCGCCCAGACATCATTGACGGAGACGGCGGTGACGGCAATGAGTTGGCTGTCCAACGGCGATGGGGCAGGCACCTGCTGCCACGTCCTGCCGTTCCAGTGCTCGATGAAGGTCAGGCCGGGATTGCCAGGTTCGTTGTAGGCGCCGACGGCCCAGGCATCGGAGGCCGAGATCGCCGCCACGCCGGACAGGCTGCTGACCCAGCCGGCTGGCGCTGGATTCGGGCTCGGCACGCGCGCGAACCGGCTCCCGTTCCCATGCAGGATCAGCGTCCGGTTCGTGAGGCGGCCGACCGCCCAGACGTCATGGTAAGAGGTGGCGGAGATGCTCGTCAGGACAGCGGTGTATCCGCCTACCCGCGCGCTCGGCACGTTCTTCCAGGCACGGCCATTCCAGTGCAGGACCGCGCTATAACGGCCGGATTCGCCTGCAGCCCAGGCGTCATGCCGGGTTAGTACGGCGACGCTGATGGAGGTCCCACGGCCAGCAGGCCGCAGCGCCGACCAGTGCCCGCAAATCTGTGCGGATGCGCCGCTCGAGGCGCCGGCCGGGGCTGCCACCGCAGACGCTGCGGCTACCGGCAGCAGGGCGACTGAGACTCGGACGGCGTTTTTGGACAGGAGCGCTCGCAACGGCGGTACCTCCGCTCGGCTACCCGCAGTACGTGGCAGCCATATGCCGACTATCCTGTTCGGTCAACCAGCATCTGGGCAAGGGGAGCCCTCCCCAGCAGAGGTCGTCACACAGTCTTCCACGGGCACCTGCATGTCCTCCCCCGCAATTCTGGCGACGGCTTCTCGATCAGCGTCCAGCGACGCGAACCTGACCGGGCGGAACTTGATGCCACCGCCGCGCTGATTGCCGCAGTCCGGTAGCCGCAGCCGATTCCTGCCAGAATGGCTCCGGCGCGAAGAGGCAGGGGGTGGCAGTGAGCGAAAAGGCACGTATCGCCGGCGTCCGGCCTCGCCAGGCTCCTCCGGCCAACCTGCCCGACCTGGCGCTCGGGCCCGTCCTCGGGGTCAGCCGGCCTGCTGGGCGCCGCGCTCGTTGCGTTCTCGGACCGCTACGGCTATCACCGGGACGAGCTGTACTTCCTTCAATGCGGGCGGCACCTCGCCTGGGGTTACCCCGATCAGCCGCCTCTTGTCCCACTGATCGCGCGGCTCGTGTCCGATTTGGCGCCGGGGTCGCTCGTGCTGCTGCGGCTGCCGTCGGCGCTGGCCGCGGCGGCCGTGGTCGTGCTGACCGCGATGATCACCCGCGAGCTCGGCGGGCACCGGACCGCGCAGATTCTGGCCGCCGGGATCATCGCGCTGGCCCCCGTTACCCTCGGATCCGGTCATCTGCTCAGCACGACCGCCTTCGACTTGCCCGCCTGGGCGCTGCTGTGCCTGCTGCTCATCCGGATCCTGCGCACCGGCAACAACCGGCTGTGGCTCCTTGCCGGACTGGCGGCAGGCGTCGGGTTGCTGGACACCGACCTGGTTGCGTTCCTGATCCTCGCGGTCGTCGTCGGGCTCATCGCCGTCGGGCCGCGCCAGCCGCTGCGGTCACCTTGGTTCTACGCGGGCGGCGTCATCGCGCTGGGTCTGTGGGCGCCGTATCTGGCCTGGCAGGCCGCGCACGGCTGGCCCGAGCTGAAGGTCGCGCACTCGATCGCGACCGGCGGGTCGGGGACATCGGCGCAATGGTGGCTGATAGTGCCGGAGCAGCTGATCCTGGTCGCGCCGTATTTCGCCCCGGTCTGGATCGCCGGCCTGATCCGGCTGTACCGGGAACTGCGCTGGTGCCGGGCGCTCGGCGTGGCCTACCCGGTCCTGGCCGTCGCGTTCATGCTCACCGGCGGCAAGCCGTATTACCTGGCCGGGATGTTCCCGGTACTGGTCGGCGCGGGCGCTCAGCCGGCCGCGGACTGGCTGGCACACCGGCCGCGGCGCCGCGGGCTGATTGTTGCCGCGATCGCACTGAGCCTGGCGATCGTGCCGGTCACGCTGCCCGTTGTGCCGGCTAGCTCGCTGCATAACACGCCCATCGTGGGGATGAACTATGACGCGGGCGAAACCGTCGGCTGGCCGACCTTCGTCGGCGAGATCGCGGCCGCGTATCGGTCGCTGCCGCCAGGCCAGCGCTCGTCGGCGATCGTGCTGACGAGCAACTACGGCGAGGCAGGCGCCGTGGACCGCTTCGGCCCCGCCGACGGGCTGCCCTCGGCCTACAGCGGGCACAACGCCTTCTGGTACTGGGGCCCGCCGCCGGCCTCGGCGAGGACGGCCGTCGTGGTCGGATACGCCCGGAGCCAGCTAGGCTTCTGCGGCACCGTCCGGCTGGCCCTGCAGCTGAACAACCATCTGAACGTCAATGACGACGAGCAGGGCGCGCCGGTCTGGATCTGCCAGCAGCTGCGTCAAAGCTGGCACGCCATCTGGCCGTCCCAGCGCTATTTCGGCTAGGCCGAGCCGAAACCGGCCGGCTCGAAGCCGATCCGCATGACCGCCGACTTGATCCTGCTGTGCTAACTTGCGCGGCATGTTCACCACCGCGCTCGTCAACCTCTACACCGCCGACATCGAGGCCGGACTTCGGTTCTACCGGGACCTACTCGGATTCGAGGAGACCTTTCGCACGCCGACAGAGGGAACCCCCGAACACGTCGAACTCACCCTGAACGGGTTCGCCCTCGGGCTCGGCGCCGTGGAGGCAGCGAAGAGAGTGCACGGCGTCGACGCATCACCCGGCAGCCCCGCCATGGTCCTGGTGGTCTGGACCGACGACGTCGATACGGCCTTCGAGCAGCTGGCGTCCGCGGGCGTATCCATCGTTCAGCCGCCGCACAACACCGGCAACAACAACCGCAACGCATTGCTGCGAGATCCCGACGGAAACCTCGTCGAGATCGTCGCGAAGGTCGCCTAGGACGGCGCTGATTTAGTCGCGGTGGTGATGCGCGCGGGTTTGGTTTGCGGGATGGGCTGATTTCACAGGTTCGTGTCATGGCCTGCAATTAGCGTCCTGACCTGGGAAAATCGTGTTATGGCAGTGGGCAGGGCTGGGAATCAGCGGGGGTTTCAGGATCCGCGGGACTTGCTGGGTGACCGGCTGCGACAGGGCACGGTGTACCGGCTGCTGGCCGATCACGGGCATCAGATGTTCGGCGATGATTACTTCGCTGACCTGTACGCTGACTCGGCCCGGGGCTGGCCGACGGTGCTGGCCCGGGTGGTGGCCACGGTGATGCTGCTGCAGGCGTTCGAGGGGTTAAGCGACCGGGAGGCCTGCGACCGGCTGGAGGCTGACCTGCGCTGGCAGGCCGCGGCCGGGGTGGACGCCGGGCACCGGGCGTTCCACCCCACCGTGCTGACCGGGATGCGGAACAGGCTGCGGGCATCGGCGCGGCCCCGGCGGCTGTTCGAGGACACCAAGGTCGTGGCCTGGGCTACCGGGGCGATGAAGGGCCGGGCTCGGGTGCTGGATGCCACCGCGGTCTACGACGCGGTCGCCACCCAGGACACCGTGACCCAGCTGCGCGCGGCGATCCGCAAGACACTGTCCGCGCTGGACAACGCCGGCAGCCCGCTGGCCGCGGCGGTGCGGGCCGTGCTGCGCCGCGACGATGAGTACGCCGGTCCGGGCAAGCCGCCGTGTGACTGGGACGACCCGGTGGCCCGCGAGGTGCTAGTCGATGAGCTGGTCCGCGACGCGCTGGCCGCCGTGGCGGCACTGGACGGGCAGGTGCTGCTGGCTGGCGCGAGCGACGCCGCGGACCTGCTGGCCCTGGTCGCCGGCCAGGACGTCGAGGCCGGAAGCGACGGGGTGTTCCGGATCGCCCGCAAGACCGCGGCCGACCGGGTGATCTCCACAGTCGACACTGCCGCCCGGCACGGGCACAAATCCCGGAACCGCCGGTTCGACGGGTACAAGGCGCACCTGTCGGTCGACCCGGACTCCGAGCTGATCGAGGAGGTGACCGCCACCGCGGCCAATGCGCCAGACCGCGAAGCGGTCAGCGGCCTGCTGCACGAGCACGCCGGCCGCGACGACAAGCCCGAGGTCATCGGCGACTCCGCCTACGGCGACGCGGCTACCCGCGCCGGCCTGGAAGAGCAGGGATTCACGGTCGTGGCCAAGTGCCCGCCGGCCCGCAACAGCGGCGGCCGGTTCACCAAGGACCAGTTCGCCATCGACCCGCGGGCAGGCACCGTGACCTGCCCGGCCGGGCAGACCGCCGCCATAGTCCCCGCCGCCCGCGGCGGGCGGGCCTCGTTCCGGCCCTGGTGCGCGGCCTGCCCGCTGCGGTCAGCGTGCACCGCCTCCCGGCGCGGGCGCACCATCGCCATCCACCCGCTGGAGGAAGTACTGCAGCGAGCCCGCCGGCAGCAGCGCGAACCGGACTGGCAACAGCAGTACCGCACCGACCGGCCCGTCGTGGAACGGAAGATCTCCCATTTCACCCGGCGGGCGTGGGGCGGGCGCAAGGCCCGAACCCGCGGCCTGCGGCGCATCGCCACCGACCTGGACACCCGCGCAGGCGCTCTGAACTGGGCCCGGCTGGCCGTCCTGGGGCTCCAACGCCACACCGGAGGCTGGGCGCTACCGAACCAGTAGCAAGGCAGGCGAACACCCACCACCCAGCCGCCAGCGCCGGCCCGGCATCACCACCAGCTGCCGGCTCACAGCCACGACCAGATATCCGGCACGCAGCCGCCCTCGCCGCCACCCGGCAAAGGCCTCTTAAATCAGCGCCGTCCTAGTAGCAACCACCTACCGAGGCTAGGGCTGGCGGCCGGATCGGGACAGTTAGGCCTGCCGGACAGCAGCTGCGGCCCGCAGCGCGACCACGAGCGCGATGGCCATGATCGCCAGTTCAGCGCCGTCGACGAGGCCCGGCCGGAACAGCCCTGTCTGGCCGCGTCCGAGCACCCAGCTCGCCGCGCCGGCGAGGTAGCCAACGGCAGCCACGGTTGCCCCAGCCGCCAGGATTGCCTCGTACCGGACCAGTCGGCGCGGCCAGGTGAGCCTGCGGGTGACCGTCGACCAGCCCGGCCACAAGACCGATCCAGGCGAGCGGACTCAGCGTCATCCAGGCGAGCTCCGGCACCGGGAACCGGACTAGGAGCGCGGGATGCATCCAGTACGACGACACCGACAGCGTCGACGCCCAGCCGAACGCCGCCAGGCCGGCCGGCATCAGCCCATGATGCGTGCCGCCGGTGCCAGGCCACCCATTCTGCAGGTAGTGGGTACCGACGATCAGCACGGTTGCGCTGGCGACCGCGAGACCTGCGGGCCGAGCGAGCCGCAGGTCGCGCAGCCCCGCCGCGGCCGCGTGCCAGGCCAGCGGGACGATCGCGGCGAGTCCGATCAGTCCAAGGCAGGCGGCCGCGACCACCATCACCAGCGTGCCCGCTGCGGCCGCGGCCGACCCCGGCGACGCCCACTGCGAGCTGGTAGCGAGCTGCGCAAGCATCGCCATGCCAAAGGCCGTGAACGCTGCAATCGCGCAGCCCACTGCAGCCAGTCCGGCCCGGGCCTGGTCGGCGCGCGGAAGCGGGTGGCTGGTGAGACCCGCGCAGGTGCACCGGGCTACCAGCCCGCTCCTGATCACGTCCGCACTACGCCGCCAGCTTCGCGGCTGCTCGGCCATCTCGGCCAGCAGCAACTCGGCGAACTCCGCGCCGTACCGGGTTCGCCAGGACGCCGGGTACCACCGGAGGAGCCGGCCCACCCGATCCGCCGTCATGCCTGACCCCAGCTGCGGGCCAGCCGCCCGAGCCCGACGTCGGCGACCCGGCGCTGGTCATCGAGATGGGCGCGGAGCGCCTGTGCGCCCGCAGCTGTCAGCTGGTACGGCCGTCGCCGGTCGTCGCTGGCTAGCGCTTCGATCAGGCCCTGACCCTCCAGCCGGCTGAGCGCCTCGTACAGCGTTCCCGGCGCCAGCCGGACGCCGGCGAACTGCTCTATGTCCTTTGTCAGCGCGTACCCGTGCTTGGCGCCGTCCGCCAGGCTCGACAGGATCAGTGTCGCCGGTCCGGCGTACCGGCCGAATGTCCGCAGCGAGCCGCCGGCATCCGGTTGCGAGCGTGGCATCGCTTGTATGGTATATCGCCGGACGATGGATCGGTAGACGGTAGTTCATCGGCCGAGCAGGTACGGCAGCCGGGAGGTGAGGAAGGTGCGCGGAAACTCATCGCGCAGCCGCCACAATCCGGCATCGATGACGAAGTGCGCCATCACTGCCCCGAGGAAGAAGCCGAACAGAACTGGCCTGCCTGCCGCGGCCTGATCGGAGGCCATAGCCAGCACGGCGCCGCCCAGCAGGGCAATGTTGCACAGCGCGGCGAGCTGCAAGATCCTTCCTCGGCCGTGTTCACCGCCCGCCGCGACCATTCCCATCAGCAGCAGGTACTGCAGACCGTGCGCGATCGTCAGGCCGGCCACAGCCGCGTAGGGCGAGGTGAATACAAAGACCGGCAGGCCGAACATCAGCGACGTAAGGTAGGCGGCGCAAAAGCCAGGTGACCGGGTGGCGCGCCCGGCCAGGCACCATAGCCCTGCCCCGACCGAGGCGGCGAACCCGGCCGCCGCCACGGGAAAGAGCAGTGCCAGCGGGAAGAACGGCGCCAGCACCGGCCTGACAGGCAGCTGCAGCAAGCTGGGCCGGGACATCAGGGCTGCGACGGCGGCCAGGCCTGCCCCGGTCAGCGCACGGCGTTCGGCTTTCCGCAGCGGGGCGAGGCGGCCGGATACTGCCGCCAGCGCGGCGACGCCGAGATTCTGCTTCTGGTAGTGGAAGAACTGCCAGCCGAAATAGGGCAGCAACAGCCACTTCAGTGCGGCCTCGGGCACCAGCTGGGCGATCGCGCCGGCCCCGGTAATCAGCGCGATCGGCCACCAGATATAGCGGGCCCTGCGACTGCGCATGTGTGCCCGCACCTGGGGCACGGTGAAGAACCAGGCGGTCGACGCGACGTGCACCGAGGAGCCCACGAACAGCAGGAACGCGAGCGCTTCCGGGGCAGGTGCCGATCCTGACGGCGCGAGCGCGATGGCCGTCGCCGCGGCACCGACCGTGCTGCCGACCGTAGCGATCAGCCACCAGCCCGCGCCGCGAGTCCTCCCAGCCGCCGTCGGCTGCACGGCGGCCGCGGGCGCGACCTCAGCCGAGGCCGGGGGCGCGAGCTCAGCCGCCACCGCACCCGCCGGTCGCCGCCGCCGAACTCGCGGCCATCAGCTGCAGCACGACGAACGCGAGCAGCGCGGACAGCGGGATCATTGCCACCAGAAACCAGCCCAGCTCCTTCCGCCGGCCTTGGCGGACACCGTCATCTGCGAACGCTGCTGTGTCGGGGTGCTGTGTCGTCATGTCAGCACGTTAGCTCGGCACCCGGTATATCGTCAACCGATACTTCGTCTGCCGAGCTAAGTCGTGACCCCTGTGCCCGTCCTCGAGTGGCCACGAGATGATGGCTTCGTGATCGATTTGATCCTCCGCAACGCGCGGATGGCGGGCCAGGAGAGCATCACCAACATCGGCATCAGCGATGGCATGATCGTCGCCGCCGACGACACCACGGCCGCAACGCAGGCCATCGACCTGGGCGGACGGCTGGTCACGCCGCCGCTGGTTGAACCGCACATTCACCTGGATGCAGTGCTTACCGTCGGCCAGCCGCGGCCGAACGAGTCCGGCTCGCTCTTCGAGGGCATCGCGATCTGGGCGCAGCGCGTCGCCGACCTCAGCTACGAGGACGTGCAGAGCCGCGTCCGGCGCGTGCTGCGCTGGCAGCTGGCCTGTGGCGTGCAGCACGTCCGCAGCCACGTCGACGTCTGCGACCCGGAACTGCGGGCCCTCCGCGCGCTGGTTGACCTGCGCGATGAGGTGCGCGGAATGCTCGACCTGCAGCTCGTCGCGTTCCCGCAGCAGGGCATCCTCGGCTTCGATGGCGGCCGGGAGCTGATGCGCAAGGCGGTCGAGCTCGGGGCGGACGTTGTCGGCGGCATCCCGCACTACGAGCTAACCCGCGAGGACGGCGTGGAGTCCGTCCGGTTCGCCATGGCGCTGGCCGACGAGCACGGACTTCGCGTCGACATCCACTGCGACGAGACCGACGATGACCAGTCCCGGTTCGTCGAGGTAATGGCGGCCGAGACCATCCGCCGCGGCATGTCCGGCCGGGTCACCGCCAGCCACACGACCGCGATGCACTCCTACAACAGCGCCTACGCCTACCGGCTTATCAACAACATCGCACGGGCCGGCCTGCACATGGTGACCAACCCGCTCGACAATTCTGTCCTGCAGGGCCGGTTCGACACCGGGCCGATCCGCCGCGGCCACACCCGGGTCAAGCAGCTCCAGGAGGCCGGCGTCAACGTCTGCATCGGCCACGACTCGGTGATGGACCCGTGGTACCCGCTCGGCTACGGTGACCCGCTGCAGGCCGCGTTCGTGCTGGTGCACCTCGGCCAGATGTCCGGCGACAGCGAGCTGCGGCGGCTCATCGAGATGATCACGGTCAACCCGGCCGCGGCGCTGGGGGTGCCTGACTACGGGCTGCGCGTGGGCGGACCCGCCGACCTGGTCGTCTTCGACGCGCCGTCGGAAGCAGACGCGCTGCGCCTGGTTGCGCCGCGCACCCTCGTGCTCCGGGCTGGCCGGGTGGTCGCCCGCGCCACCCCGGCCCAGCACACCGTCGTCTGGGATGGCACCGAGGAACCCGTTACCTTCCTAAGGGGGTAACGGGGTCCTTGCTCAGGCGGCCGCCGCCGGTTCGGACTCGCCCGGGATGACGAGTTCCTCTTGCACCCTGCTCTCGCCCTGGAGCCGGAAGAACAGCCAGTACAGCAGCGCCGCGAGCACGAAGCCGACCTCGAAGGTCAGGTCGCCGAAGGCCGGATGGTGCTTGGGCACGATGCCTACGTAGCAGGTCCGCTCTGGTTGGCGAACAAGCCAGATCGATACGGCCGCTGCGACTGCCATCGCCGCAAAGCCAGCCCACGGGTTGTGCCGGCGGTCGAACAGCAGGCCGTCTACTCGCTTGCCCCGGCGCAGGAACTGGTCGGCGAAGAACACGCCCAGCCACGGCCCGATCCAGTAGGCGATGACCAGGAGGAAGTTGTTGTACTTGACGCCGGCGTCGCTGAGCCCGGACAGGGCGACGAAGAAGCCGGCGATGCCGAACACGATGGCCACGATGGCCCGGCGCAGCGTGAGCGGAAGCTTGATGCCGAGCGCGAGGAACGACATCGAGCCGGAGTACACGTTGAGCGCGTTCGCGCAGATGGCGCCCAGCGCGATCGCCAGCAGCGTGAGATCGCCGATCCAGGTCGGCAGGTGGCTGACGAAGCCGGCCGTCGGGTTGTTGGCGTACTTGGCGATGCTGGTGATGGTGGCCGCGGCTGCGCCGACGACCTCGAGCGCGACGCAGGAGACGAAGACGCCGAGGCCAGCCCACAGGCCGGTAGCCCGCCGGTTGGTGTTCTTTGGCAGGTAGCGGGTGTAGTCGCTGGCGTAGGGGTTCCAGCCGGCCGCGTAACCGAACGCGGCGCCGAAGGTGATCAGCCAGCCGCCCAGGCGCCCGCCGACCGGGGCTGCGATGGGCGCGCCCGGGTGCGACTTGCTCAGGATCACGACCGAAGCGACGAGGAAGACGACCACCAGGACCGGGAACGCCCATCGCTCGAAGGCGTGCACCAGGTTGTGGCCGAAGAACGCGACCGCAAGCTGCACCACCACGATGATCAGCAGGCAGAGCTTGGTAGTTCCAGTGCAGCAGCGCGTTCAGCGCGAACGCGCCGCTGACGCTGTTGACCGCGAACCAGCCGACGCCCGCTACCAGCGCATTGATGCCGGCCGGGCAAGATGTTGCCGCAGCCAGCCGAAGCCGATCCGGGACAGCACCATCTGCGGCACGCCGAACAGCGGGCCGCGAGCTGCCAGCGCGCCCATCGACAGCGAGCCCAGCGCGGTGCCCAGCACGATCGCCAGCGTGGCCAGCCAGAACGACTGGCCGAAGAACCAGACACCGATGAGCCGACGAAGATCGTCGCGAACTCCATGTTCGGCGACACCCAGGTCCAGAATTGCTGATGCGGCTTGCCATGTCGTTCGCTGAGCGCGATGTACTCAGCGCCGCCAGGCTCGATCGCGGCGACTTTGTCACCATATGTACCTTCACGAACATCGGCCTCGATAAGCGCGGTGCCGCCCGCGTTCTTCGTCTCGGTCACTGGGTGTTTACCTCTTTAGTCGCAATCAGACGGACATTAGTCACTTGCCGGAAGAGCGCAACACAGCCGAAACCTAGGATGGCGCTCATTTGTTTCGATCAGGTATCGGCAGCCGGCGCGAGGTATCCGCCATGATCAACGAGATCGCGGCGGCCAAGCCGAGGACGACGGCCACAACCCCGTCGACAACCTCCGGCGGCGGCGTGCCTGCCCTCGCTCATGCTCACCCCGTAACGTGAGCTGACCTGTGGAACCTAGGGCCGTTCCGGCAGGACGCGCTGCAGCACGCTGGCGTCGCCAGTGATCTCCATGCCGAGACCGGCCACTTCGCTGGCGGTGAGGCCGCCCGCGAACAAGGCCATGAAGAGGCGTGGTTCGCCCCGCAGGATGAGGTCCGGCGCGGCGGCCGTGCCGGGCCGGACGCGCACTGCGCCGCCCGATACCTCGACGACCGCAGGACTGCTGGCCGCATGGAGCTCGATCGACACCGGCGGCCCGTCGGGATCGCGGTCGCGCAGGAAGAACGACACCGGGAAAGCGAACCAGTGGCCGCGGAACTCCTCGCCCTCGGCCGGATCCATCATGTACCTGATGCCCCACCGGCCGATCGCGTAGAGGACCGGCTCCAGCTCAGCGCCTGCATCGGTCAGGCGGAACAGCGTCGTAGCCACGGGTGGCGGGGCGTCCTCCCGCCAGATCAGGCCGGCTGCTTCGAGCTCCCGAATCCGGTCCGACAGCAAGTTCGTCGCGATTCCCGGCAGCCCGTCTTTCAGGTCGGTATACCGGCACGCACCGCGAATCAGGAGCTCCCGGATGATCAGGAAAGTCCACCGGTCCCCGACGACGTCGAGCGCCTTGGCGACCGAGCAATATTCACCGTAACTCCGCACCTCAGCAGCTTAGCGGACACCTGGTTGATATTCAAGTTTAAGAACTTGACTTTTTCAATCACTCGGTACAGCATTTCAACCATGCGATCTAAGCCCATGATCCTCGTCGCGCTGCTTCTCGCAGCCTTCCTCGTCAACCTGGACACCACGCTGGTGAACGTCGCGCTACCCACACTGGTGCGCGAACTGCATGCCACCACCACTCAGCTGCAGTGGGTCGTCGACGCTTTCAACCTCGTCTTCGCCGCGCTGCTGCTCACCTTCGGCAGCCTGTCCGACCGATTCGGCCGCAAGGGCATGCTGCTGGCAGGACTGACCGTGTTCGGCGCCGCCAGCCTCGCCGGTGGCTTCACATCCAGCCCGGCGCAACTCATCGCGGCCCGGTCTGTGATGGGACTGGGCGCGGCCATGACATTCCCGGCGACGCTCTCGCTGATCTCCAACGTCTTCACTGAGCGAACGGAGCGGGCTCGCGCCATCGGGCTGTGGGGCGCGATCGCCGGCGTGGCCATCGCGATGGGGCCAATCGTGGGTGGCTGGCTGCTGGAGCACTTCAGCTGGGCCAGCATCTTCATCGCCATGGCACCGGTAGCGGCAGTGGCTGCGATCGGCGTGGCGATTGTCGTTCCCACCTCGAAGGACCCGGATGCCGCGGCTCCCGACATCGCCGGCCTGGTGCTGTCCTCGGCAGCCATGGCGCTGCTGGTCTTCACCATCATCGAGGCGCCGACCTACGGGTGGGCAGCGGCACGGAGCCTGGCAGGTTTCGCCGCCTCAGCCGCCTTGCTCGCCGCGTTCATTGTCCGTGAGCGGAGCGCGGCGCACCCGATGCTCGATGTCCGGCTGTTCCGCAACATGCGGTTCAGCGCGGCCAGCGGCGCTGTCACGGTGTCGTTCTTCACCTTGTTCGGCTTCATCTTCCTGATAACTCAGTATTTCCAGTTCGTCCGGAGCTATGGCCCGCTCTCGACCGGCGTGCACTTGCTGCCGGTTGCGCTATCGGTAGGTGTCGGATCGGTAGCCGGGACTCAGCTGGCTGTGCGGGTCGGGACCAAGCTCATCGTCACGACCGGGCTGGTGGCGACGGCAGCCTTCTACGGCTGGGTCGCGGCGACGACCACCGCGTCGCTCAGCTACGGCATCATCGCGACCCAGATGGTGCTGTACGGGCTCGGCATGGGGCTGACATCGGCGCCCGCTACCGAATCCATCATGGGCGCGATCTCGCGGCGCAAGGCCGGCGTTGGCTCTGCCGTTAACGACGCGACCAGGCTCGTCGGCGGCACGCTCGGCGTGGCGGTGATCGGCAGCGTGTTCGCGTCCGTCTACGCATCGCGGCTGACAGCCGCCCTGCCGGCCAGCGTGCCAGGGCGGGTCGCGGCGATCGCGCACCAGTCCGTCGGTGCCGCGTATGTAGCGGCCGGCAAGATCGCGGCCCTCGGCCATCCGGGTCTCGGACATGCGCTGCAGCACGCGTCGACCAACGCGTTCCTGCGCGGCCTCACCGTCGGCTCCCTCGTCGCCGGCGGCGTGGCCGCCGTAGGAGCAGTGCTGGCAGTCATCTTCCTGCCTGCTCAGCCCGGCGAGCCCAGCGGCTGAGCAAGCCGAGACGACCGAAGGGCCGCACGAAGCAGATGCACACGCGCAACCAGCCTCAGTGATCGCCAACTAGCACGGGAACGAGCAGGCAATGTCACAGCAGATCATCAAGGACAACACCGTGGAGGCGCTCAAGGTGGCGGCCAGCTGGCCGGGCGCGGACCGGGCCACGCTCGTCACCCTCGCGACCGTGCTCGCTGCGACCGGAGCGGACCGCGATGGGCTGAGCTACTTCGGGGCGCTCGCTGCCAGCCAGCCCGATCAGGTGCTGCCGCTCGCGCTGGCGGGGTTCTTCCAGGTGCGCGCCGGCGAGGATATCCCGGCTGGGGTGGCCAAGCTGGACGACGCCGCTAGCAGAGATCTCGGGCCGGCGCAGTACTACCGCGGCCTGGCGCTCGCTGGACTGCCGCCCGAGGCCGGGCATGCTGAGCAGGCGGTCGCCGACCTGGAGTTCGTGCTCGCCGTCCGCGACCAGTTCCCGAGCAACATGATCCGCGCGGTCTACCACGCGCTGGCTGCGGCCTACGCCGCGCTCGGCCAGCAGGACCTGGCAGCGAAGGCCGCCGCGAATTCGGGCCTGTCATCCGCTCCGGCAGAGGCGAGGCTTCAGTTCGGCGGTGGCTGGACGAACGCTGCCGACGGCTACCACTTCGGCTATCCGAGGATCGTCGAGGTCGCGCCCGGCGTCCGCGTGGCGCAGGGCTACGATTTCGCCGACTTCGCTTTCGTCAGCGCTGAAAACGGCGTCATCGCGATCGACGCAGGGACGGCTGAGCATCGGGTCCGCGCCGCCCTCGCCGACGCCGGCCTGCGCGCCTAGGATGTCAGCGACGTGATCCTGACGCACGCGCACTTCGACCACGCCGGCGGGATCGGTGCTCTCGCCGGTCCAGGCACGCGCGTGATCGCACAGGCCGGCTTCCCGGCGGAGCTGCAGCGCCAGCACGCCAACGTGATCCCGTTCCGCTATTTCACCGGGACTGGCGCCGGGTTCGGCGGAGCCGATGCGCCAGTCCGGCCCTCGGAGATACCGGTGGACCAGCTGATCACCGAGCTCACCTCGATGTCCATCGGCGGGACGGACTTTGTCCTGTATCCGACAGCCGGCGGTGAGACCAGCGACGCGCTCATGGTGTACCTGCCAGCTAGCGGCGTGCTGTTCACCGGCGACGTGATGATGCCCTACCTCGGGGCGCCGTTCTTCGCCGAGGGATCACCGGATGGCCTGCTTGAGGTCCTGCGGCTCATCGCAGAGCTCAACCCGCGCGTCCTGGTGCACGGACATACCGTGCTGACCGAGCTGTTCACCGTTGACGTTGTGCCTGGCCTGCTCGCCGCGCTCACCGAGCTGCGAGACGAGTCGCTCGCAGGCATCGGCCGCGGACTGACCCTGACCGGGCTGCTGAGAACGGGCGTGCTGCCGGAGGTGCTGCGCGACCATCCGGCTGCAGTCGGGCCGTACCTTGCCACTCGCGACCACTTCGTGCAACGGCTCTACCACCAGCACTCCGGGTACTGGCAGTCGGATGGGGAGGGGATGGAGCCCATCGATGCAGCCGACCGGGCGGCGGCACTCGACCTGCTGGCCGACGGCAGACCGGAACGGTTCGCAACTGCCGCCCGGGCCTTGCTCGCCCGGCGCGACGCGTCGCTTGCGCTGGAGATCGTCACCGCGGGCCTTGCCAGTCACCCCGATGACGGCGAGCTGGCGGAACTGCGCCAGCAGGCGCTCTACCGGCTGATGGAGCGGTATCAGCTACTGGACCCGTTTCGGTTCCTCATCTACGCCGAGCTGGCGGGAGTCGAAATCGGCCCGGTCGCCGCAGGATGACGGCGCGGTGCGGCGCCTGGGTCAGAATGGGCCGCACTGCTATCGCCCGGCGCATAGTTCTTAAGTCCTGGTTTGCGGCAGACTAGGCGACGTGGCAGCAAGGCTAGCCTGTCAAGTCTGGCGGTAAGGGAGGTCGACCATGGTGAGGTTCGGCAGGCGAAAGCCTCCCCACCCCAGTATCGCCGGGCAAGTTGAGCAAATCCTGCGGCTTGCCCAACAAGAGGCAGAGAAGGTCATAGCTGACGCACACGGCGAGGCCGAGCGCATCATTGCGGTGGCGCGGCAGGACGCGGACAAACTCCGCGCGCAACCTGGCGACGATTTGTAGGACGGCAGCGGTTCGCTCCCGCTCTGTAGGTGAGTTCTTCCGCTCCTGGTCGGGTCGCCCTCGTCAAACACCGTCGCCATGCGGTCAGCATTGCAGCCGCCACCGACATACGGATGCTCGACTAGCGGGCGTCGTGTCGGCTTATCGCTGCCGTCCCGGCGATCATGGCTCGCTGACCCACGCGCAACGACCTTGACGGCTCGCCCCGTCGACGATTCAGCGGGGCGGCGCCTGCTGCGCCCTCGCTCGCGTGCGTCGCGCAGATGGCCGTGCCGTTCACCGTAGTAGCGTCTGCTTGCGGCACAGCCCCCCTGAGCGCCAAGCGCTGAGAAAATACCCTTAGCCTCGGCCTGCAAGCTCGCGATTTCCGCAGTGCAGATCGCACAACGGCTAAGAGCCTGAACTCTTCGTGCCATGGCGGCACCATGCGGATTTTTGGATGGCTTCGCCGCCCGTACACAGTGTCCGATCCGTCTAGGTATCGGGCTAATGGCAGTTAGACGACGCGCAGCCTGTTACGCCGCAGAGTGTTCGGCGCGCTCGTCGTGCGCACGGATACCGTACTTCTCTGAACCTTGACACACGGCATGCTCGTGCGGGGCGCAGCCGTGCGGGACCAGCCGGTTGTTATGCCCTACTCAGGGTTCCTGGACCTCGACCGCGTGGCCTTGAACGATTCGGAACTGTCGCTGACACGCGGGGCACGTAAAGACGATGCGGTCCAGCGGGACGTGCGGAGGGCGGGCGGGGCCCCTTAGCGGAGTGTTGTCATCCGGACAACTGACGATGTTCACCTTCGCAGAGTAATCAGCCGACCGGTTGGAGCCTTGCTAGTGCCGAACAACTGGCCGCGAACAAAGGGACCTGTGGTGCGCAGCGACGAGGCCGAAGGTTGTCCGGCCGTCGGATACAGACCGAGGGGAGAACCGTTGCTTCCCCATGTCAGCTTCTGTCATAGTTTGCGGGCCGTCAGCTACGAGGAGGCAAGGGTGCCGAGGTCCAGGCGGATCAAGAACGGCTCCAACTACCTGGGCTAGCCAGCCGTGGGACTTCTCGTCGAGGTCCTCCGTTAGCGTTACGCGCTAGCTCGCACGGGCACGATAAGTACTCAAGCACGCAGGAACGCCAGCACCGCTAGCACGCGACGATTGTCTTCGAGCGTGTCTGTCAGGGCGAGCTTGTCGAAGATCCGGCGAACGTTGCCTTCGACGGTCTTCTCACTGAGGAAGAGCCGCTGGCCGATAGCTGCGTTCGTGCGTCCCTCCGCCATAAGGCTAAGTACGTCGCGCTCGCGGGGCGAGAGCACGCTGAGAGGACCTGCCAGCCCGATCCGGTTAACGAGGCGCGCCACAATGCTGGGGTCCACGACGCATTCGCCGCTGCCGACTCGCTCGACCGCGTCGACGAGCACTGTGACCTTGGAGACCCTGTCCTTGAGCAGGTAGCCGACCCCGCTCGGGAAGGACTCGAGCAACCGGAATGCGTACGCCGGCATCGAGATACTGCGACAGGAGCAGGACCGCCGTGCCTGGGTATCGCTTTCGCACCAGGTCAGCAGCGCGCAGGCCCTCGTCGGTGAACGTAGGCGGAAGCCGGATGTCGATAATCGCCACGTCCGGGTGCGAGGCGTCCGCGGCACGCAGGAAGCCATCGATGTCGCCTTCGGACGCGACCACTTCCAGTCCAGCCTCTGCGAGCAGCCGCGAGAGGCCTTCGCGCAGCAGTACCTGGTCGTCCACGATCGCTACGCGCATGGCAGGAACGCGATCAATCGCTTGCGGTTCTCAAAGTCAGCTCGCTGCAGCTGTCCGTCGGCGGCCGCGACCCGGTCGGCAAGTAGCGCAGATGGCCAGTCCCCGTCGGTCATGGCGTGGTCGTATTCGAGCTCGACGATGACATCCGCGCCGGAGCGCCGGATCGCGATGGACAGAACTGACCCTGACGTCGGGCTCGAGTCTCGCAATGCATCGGCGACGAACCGGTAGACGGCTCGCTCGACGGGCTCGGGAAGTCGTTCAGTAGGCAGCTCCTCGATGGTGACCGCGCAGCGGGCATGCTCTACCGTGGTGCGCACGGCGCCGGCCACCCGTCAGCAGCCAGGGTCGCGGCGCCGATCCCGTGCGCCAGTTCCCGCAGGTCCGCAATCGCTTGCTCGGCGGCGAGGTCGGCGGCTGCCAGCCTGGCCGCGAGGACAGCTTCGGATTGGCGTTCCGCGCGCGCGCTCGCGAGGCCGAGCGCGTAGCGCAGAGATACCAGGCCCTGCTGCGCGCCGTCGTGCAGATCCCGCTCCAGGCTCGCTCGCGCGGCATCGGCCGCCTCGACCGCAAGCCGTCGCGCCGCGCGAAGGTCCCTGGCCCTGGCCAGGGCTCCCGCCTCGATGCGTTCGGTGTCAAGCAGAAGCCGGGCCGCCGAGACGGCTCCGGTCTCCAAAGCGGGGTCCATCCGCGCGGTGCTGCCGTGGATGAGGGCTGCCACGTTGTCGCCTGCGTCGGTGACCCGGGTCACGTTCCGCTCGGGCAGTGTGACTAGCTGACCGTGATGGTCGCGCCACGTCCCGTCCCGCGTGAGGTAAGCGATGCGCAGAGCTGCGTCACCGAGCGCAGCCGCCAGGACGTCGACTGCGCTACGGCCCGGATCGTCCGCGACAGCCACCGCAGCCCTGGCGACCACGCGTCTGGCCCGGGCAGCGCGCAGAGCCGGCCCGGCCACGGCCGCCCCGACCGCGGCAAGCGCAACGTCTGCGGCCGCGTGCCAACGGTAGGTCAGCGGGTCGGCGACGCCACCGAACAGTGCCACCCACGCCCCGGCAGCGACGGCCGCAGCGAAGGCAGTGGCCGCGACATCGGCGGCGAGTTCCGATGAGAGCGGCGTCCGGGCGCGCGGCCGGGCCGCCACCGCGCTCGCGGCGAGCCAGGCGATTGCGGTCAGCCCGGCGGCGACAGCGAGCAGGCCGCCGATCCGGGCAAGCAGGGCGCTCAGCGCCACGTCGTGGCCAAGCGCGACGAGGTCACGGGGGCAGTCGGTGCAGCCGGCGTCGCGCGGGCTGGCTGCGGCTGCCGCCAGTGGGCCGCTGAGCAGCGCAGAAGCTAGGGCCAGTAGCACCGCGAGGACGAGCAGCGCGAGGACAAGGAGTGCCCGGCCCGCCGCGACGGGCGGGCGCCGCGCGCGGGCGGCTAGCACCAGCGGGAGCGGCAGCACGGCCGCGATGAGCCCGACGGTGAACGCGATAGCGCCGGGTGCGGCCGGGCTGGCCCATTCGGCGACAAGCCAGGCTGCCCCCGCCGCAGACAGAAACCACCGCTGGCGACCGCGACCCGCCGCACCTCCGGCCACGATCAGCGCGGCGCCGGCCGCGATCTCGAGAGCATCCGCCGCGATGGACGGGCCGGCGACGGAGACGTCGCCGCGCAGGCGCAGCACATTGGCCGTCACGCCGGACAGGACCGCCGCGACGACAGCCCACGGCAGCAGGCGCGCCACGGACTTACGATCGCAGGGATAGCCCCGGGCGGAAAGAGGGATAACGCTCTGGATGCGGGCGCGAGGGCTAGTGCACAGTCGCAGTTGGGTTCACCATTTGCGGCAGGAGGTCCGGGCATGGACGCCAAAGGGTTACAGGCCGGCGCTGGCCGCCGGAGCGCGCTGGGCTGGATGATGGTGGTCGCGTTCATCGCCGTGCTCGCCGCGGCCGGGTGCAGCGTTCCAGGCACGAGCAAGGCTGGCGGCGCGCCGGAGGTGGCGGCGAACGGGACCGTTACGCTGACTTTCGCCAGCGCCGATCCGCTCCCTGTGGACACCGCGTTCGCCACGCTGGTCGCCCACGACTCGGCAGGGCATCTCAAACTTCGTGAGGTTTACTACAACGCCCGGTCCACTAGTGTCGACCAGACAATCGCAGCCGCGCTGCAGGCGAGGAAGCTGGATGTCGGCGATGTCGGCTCGCGGGCCTGGGAGAGCCTGGGAGTCGAGGCGTTCCGCGCCTACCAGGACCCGTTCCTGGTAACTAGCAGCGAGTTGCTCGACAAGGCAAGCACAGGACCGGTCGCCGCGGACCTGCTGGCCAGCCTGAAGCCCACGAATATCACCGGGCTCGCGATCGTGCCCGACAGCGTCCGGTACCTGTACTCGACCCGCCCGCTGACCACCCTGGCTCAGTTCCAGGGCGCGAAGATCCGGATCAATGAGTCAGCGACTACCAGCGAAGTCATCGAGGCGTTGGGAGCCACGCCGGTGACCGATGTCGCAACCGGTCCTGCAGCCGTCCGGGCGCTGCGCGACGGCGCGTTGACCGCCATCGAGGCCGATCCGGTGAACGCGAGCGGCTACGTCTCGGTTGCTCCGTACGTACTGGTCAACGCACCGCTCTTTGCCAAGACCACCACATTCGCGGCATCCTCGGCAGTGCTGGCCCGGCTGCCGGCGGCCGACGCGGGGTGGCTGCGAGAAGCCGCCCAACAGGCCGCCGCTACCGTGGCCGGCAGTACAGTCTCCGATCGCGTGATGTGGGCGACGATATGCGGTCAGGGGCTGAATCCCCTCGCGGTAACCCCCGGCCAGCTCAGCGCTTTGCAGGACGCAGAGGCAGGTACCTATGCGGACCTCGCAAGCGACCAGCAGACGAGCCTGGCAATCGACCGGATAGGCGGGATGGCGACCCGAACGCCCCGGATGGACAGCTGGGCCACCTGCCGCCGCGCAGGCCTCGCTTCCTCGCCGACCCAGGTGCTGGACGGCACCTACGGCGTCACGATGACCCAAGATGACGTTGTCGCGTCCGGCGACTGCACGGACTGCGGTAATGCCGGCACCTACACTCTGGCCATCCACGACGGACGGTACGCGATATACCACCCGGTGCAGATCGATGCCAACCCCGACGAGCACAGCGTGAGCGACCAGCAAGGATGGCGGCCGGACGACCCGGTCGAAGTCGGGACAATCGCTGTCACCGGCAACAAGGCAACGTTTGTGCCGGAGACAAACCAGGAGAACGGATCCGTGCCGACGGTCTATACCTTCGAGCTGTTCCGTGGGCTGCTCAGCTGGCACCTGGTGTCAGGAGCAGGCTGGGACACGAACCGCCCGTGGAGGCGGCTGAGGTGAGCCGCGCCGCCCAGGGAACCACTCCCGGTACCTGACGCCCCCGTCGCAACCGTTGCAAACGTCGCTGTCGACTGTCATCACCATGCCCAATCCCCGCCGTTCAACCATGCCGTCGCTCAAGCGAGGCACGACCAAGGAGGAGAACATGCAACGTCCATCCACCACCAATCGGCGACTCATGAGACGCCGGATCCTGGTAGCGCTGGCAGCACAAGGGTGCGCGGCCGCCTGCCTTCTCACCGCCGGGACCTGGGCCGGGGCCGCGGAAGCTTCACTGTCGCCTCCCCGGCCGCCACAGATAGCCCGGTTTAGCAGCATCGGCCACCCGGCGCCGGATCGTCTGGTCAGCGCGGCTGCGAGCGGGCCGGGCCGCACGCGCGGGTCGGTGGTGCTCAGCGGCAGCCCTGGCGACCCCGTCGCCAACCCGAAAACCGACACCGTCTATGTGCCGATCCAGTGCACAAACGGCTCTTGCCAGCAGGCTGGTCACGTCGTCGAGGTGATCAACGCAGCGAAATGCAATGCGAGAACCAGATCGGACTGCCGTGTAGTTGCCAGGGCGACGGTCGGCAGCAATCCGCTCGCAGCCGTCATCGACGAGCAGACCGACACCATCTACGTCGTAAACGGCGGCAGCGGCACCGTCTCGGTGCTGAACGGCCGTCGTTGCAACGCCAGGGTCACGGGCGGCTGTGGCAGACCAATCGCGACGATCAGGGTCGGGAAGATGCCGGTCGCTGCGTCCGTCGACCCGGCCACGGCGACGGTATATGTTGCAAATCTGGCCGGCCGGAGCGTGTCGGTGATCGACGCGGCGACGTGCAACACCCTGACGACGAGAGGATGCGGGCGAGCCGCCAGAACTGTGCGAGACGCGGCTGGCCCTGATGCGATCGACGTCGATGTAGCAACCGATACCGTGTATGCCGCCAACTCCGGGGTTTCTGGCAACGGCGACACCGTGTCGGTGATCGACGGCGCCGCTTGCAACGGGCATGACGGCAGCGGGTGCAGGCGGGCTCCGCGGACGATCACGGTCGGCAGCGGCGCGTTCTGGGACGCTGTGGACCAGGCCACGGACACCATCTATGTGGCGAACTTCAACGACGGCACCGTCTCTGTCATCGACGGCGCCCGCTGCAACGCACGCACGATCTCCGGCTGCAGCCACACCCCACCCACGGTGACCACCGGCGCCGGGAACGGATTCGCCGTGGTTGACTACTCGCTGCATACGCTGTTCGCGGTCAATCAGGGCGATGGCACGCTGTCCGCTATCAACACCAGGACCTGCAACGGCACCTCGACGTCAGGCTGCCCGAAGACCGCGCCCAGCGAGCAGGCAGCGTTCAACCCCAGCCAGGGCTACAACGCGAATTTCTTCGCGCTGATGGCGCGCACCGGAACCGCCTACCTGGTCAACGTGGGTGGCGAAAGCTACCTGTCAGTGATGAGCCTCGGCGGCTGCAGCGCGGTTGACACCTCCGCGTGCCGCCGGCCGGCGCCGGCCGTACCCGAGAGTGCCAACCTGATCTCCGTTGACCCGGCCACGGACACCATCTACGCCGGGAACCTCTCCAAACCGCAGATCGACGTGATCAACGGGGCGACCTGCAATCGGGCGCGCGTGGCCGCATGCGCCCCGGTCGCGGAGATCCCGATGCCCGACCCGCAGGCCAACATCGGCGCGATAGATGAGGCCACTCACACGCTGTACGCCTCCGACGAGGCGCCGTCCGGCACGCTAGCGGTGATCAACACAGCTGCCTGCAACGCCCACCACACCTCCGGCTGCGCCCAGCACCCGCCGATGGTCAGCATCGGCGCCTTCCCCAATCAGCCGGTCCTCAACCCGGCTACCGCAACGGTATACGTCTCCTACGGAGACACAGCCGACCGGATCGCGGTGGTCAACGCCGCGACCTGCAACGCCACGGACACCGCCGGGTGCGGGCAAGCCCCGGCGGTAGTCACGGTCGGAAACGGCACTGAGGCTCTGGCGGTCAGCGCCACGACCGACACCGTCTACGCACCCAACTCCGGGCTAGGCTTCGACGGCGACACGGTCTCGGTGATCAACGGGGTGACCTGCAACGGCACCGAACACTCCGGCTGCGGGCACCTTGCCGCAACCATCAAGGTCGGCCTAGGGCCGCTCGGAGTCGCCGTGGACGATGCGACGCACACGATCTACGTGGCCGACAACACTGACGGCGACACCCCAGGGACGCTGTCTGTCATCAACGGCGCCGACTGCAACGGCACCGACACCTCCGGCTGTTCAGGTCACACGCGGACGATGCCGACCGGCCGCTCGCCTC
The DNA here is from genome assembly GCA_963711055.1 of uncultured Actinomycetota bacterium. Classification (GTDB taxonomy): domain Bacteria; phylum Actinomycetota; class Actinomycetes; order Streptosporangiales; family Streptosporangiaceae; genus JAJYUU01. The sequence goes on from CAVQCR010000033.1 coordinate 75,990, forward strand.
TGTTGGTCGCGATCGACAGCAATACTGACATCATCTACGTCACCGACTTCTCCAGCGCAGCGGTGTCGATCCTGGACGGAGCACGCTGCAACGCGTCCATCACAACCGGCTGCAGCACGCCCGGCCACGTGCAAGCGGTCGGTTCCCAGCCGTTCGGCCTCACCATCAACCAGCACGCCAACACCGTCTACGTGACCGACCTGTTCCAGTCAGGCTCGATGTCCATCTTCAAGGGCACCCGGTAGGTCACTGACAGGCGCCACCCGCGGGAATTCCGCCACGACCCGTGTACCGCCGGACGCCTCGTCGAGCACGCGCAGGACAGCGCCGTGCCCGGCGAGGCGGTCCCGCAGCCCCCGCAGGCCGTGACCATCCGGATCGGCTCCGCCCACCCCGTCGTCGGCCACCTCCACGCGCAGCCCGGCCGGTTCGGTAACCGCACGGAGCCAGATCCGAGCCGGCCCGGCGTGCTTGAGCGCATTTGCCAGAGCCTCCGACGCCGCGAACCACGCCGCGACGGCAACATCAGATTCGGTACCGCCGTCGATGCGCACGTCCGCCTCGGCGCCCGCAGCATGAGCGAGATCGAGCAGGGCGGCCGCGAGGCCACGGCGCGCGAGCATACGCCCGGCTTCTCCGGCCGCCGTCCGGGCCAGCTCGTCCCGTGCGGACCGCCCTGCCGCTAGCGCCTCGGCCACATCGCCGCGCAGGCCGGCTGGCGCGACGGCTAACGCCTCATCGAGCGCGGCAAGGCACCTGTCGAGGGACCGGTTCGGGCCCCGTGCAACATCGAGCGCGAACTGCTCGCGTACCACGCCTTCGGCCTCGACGATCCGGCGGCGGGACTCGGCGATCTCGACGGATTGCTGCGCAGCCTCTGACGCGCGCGTGAGCCGTCGCACCGCGAGCCTGCCGACGGCCAGGACAGCCTGGCGCAGCTGCGGATCTTTGAAGGCTGCCGGGTCATGCTCGAGAGCCGCCGTCACTGATCCCGATTCGCCCATGACCGTTAGGACCCGGCCCGCTGGCCGGCGCGGGGCCGGCATGCCAGACGCACTGACGTAGCCAAGGCCCGGCGCGAGTTGGTAGAGCAGGCGGAGGCTGGGATCGCCGACCGCGTACGCCAGCCGCCGTTCCAGCGATCGCGCGTCCGTCGTCCGGCCAAGATCCACGACAAACCCGGCGAAACCGCCAGGCGTCACTGCGCTGGCCGGGCGGATCGCGAGGACGGCGATACCGCAACCCGCCACGGTCCCGGCGACCAGCGGCTCAAGAGCCGAGCCGCGGCCAGCCACGGCCTCAAGCACACCCGAACCGGCCAGCGAGACGCCCACGACAGCGGCCGCCGCCCGCGGCACCCGGACGACATACCGGCGCACGTCCCAGAGTGCCGCCGCGGCCAGGCAGCCGCCCGTCGCGGCCGTCAGCCAGCCAATTGCGGTCAGTGCCGGGAGCGCACGGATCCAGCAGCATGCCGCTATGGCCCGCTGGACGCGGCCTTCCGGCATCGCGCCAGGCGATCCGAGCAGCGCTGTAGCCAGCGGCGCCAGCCAGACGCCTCCGAGCAGCGCAGCGCCGTGGCCCACAGACCCGCCGACAGCCTGCGGCGTCGCGAGGAACCAGCACACCCCGGACAAGCCGAACAGCACCCGGCAGCCAGCCGTCACGTGCATCGCCCATCCGGCCGCGGCCAGCAGCGACCAGCCCGCGAGCAAATCAAGCGCCGCCGAGAACCAGAACCAGCCCGCACGAACGGCCCACACCTCGACCGCGACGCCTGCCACCGCCACCACGATCAGAGCGGCACGTAGGACCACGTGCATACCTTCTCCAGCCAGTACCGACGATACGAGCTATCCCAGGCGGCCGCCACGTCCTGCTCAAACACCGCCCACCGGCTGTGAACGGACCTGCTCTAGCTTGAGGTGATAGTGGCCTGTCCCTTCATCGGCGGTGCCCGCAATACCGGACTTCCAGCCGACCGCCGTCGAGGCTAGACGCCGTTGGCTGGCCTTGGTGGCTGTCAGCCGTGACCTGGGCGATGCAGGATTCGAAGTCGTCGCAGCCCTCGGCGAGGGAACGTAGCCTTGCGTATCCCCGCTACTGTACGACCGGACGTCGTCGTCCTCGACCTTCAGCTACCCGACGTCTCCTTCGTCGAGGTCACCCGCGGTTTGCTCACCGCGTATCGCGCCGCGCAGGTACACATCCTGTCCGCAAGCGGTGAGCATCGCCATGTGCTGGACGCAGTCAAGGCCGGCGCGGCCGGTAAAAGCTCAGGACAGGCTGACCGCCTACCAGTTCGCCCGTGGACAGTGCATGCATGCCTGCTACCATGAGGCATGGAACAGATGACGTGGCGAGCACCAGCCGACCTCATCGAAAGGGTCCGCCGTGCTGCTCAGCGCCAGCGCCGCAGCATGAATGACTACGTGACGGCCGTACTAGACGCCGCGACCAACCCCCGCCTGGCCGGCAGCGAAGCCGAGCGCCTGCGAGAACGCCTGGACCAAGCCGGGTTGCTGGCTGATCCTGGCCGACGTCACAGTCGTCCTGAGCGCGAGGAGACCGCGGGCGCGCGTAGGCGTGCAGGCGTAGGCACGGAGCTATCACAGCTGATCAGCGAGGACCGTTGAGTACGTTTGCCGACTCCTCAGCGCTGGTGAAAATCTATGCGGATGAGAGCGGTCACGAGCAGGTTCGCGGCATAGGAAGCACTGTTGTCTCGCAGTTGGCGAGGGTAGAGGTTCCGGCGGCGCTATGGCGCAAGCAGCGCATGGGTGAACTTTCCGCCAACGACGCGAGATTGCTCACCGCCGACTTCGAGGCTGACTACTTCGGGACCGACTCTGAGCCGCCACGGTTCGTTGCCGTCGCGGCCGCCGGGAGCGTCTTCGACGAGGCTGCGCGGCTATGCGCGTCGCATGGTCTTCGAGCTTATGATGCAGTCCAATTGTCCAGTGCGCTCGCTGTCCGCCGGGTCGACGGAGATTGTGCCGAATTTGCGGCCTTCGACCGCTCTTTGCGGACGGCGGCAGCAACCGAGGGATTCGAACTCGTGCCGTCGGATCTGCGAGGCCCCGCTTAACCGACAAAGCAGAACAGCCGCTTGCGGCGGCGGTCCACCTCGCTCATACAGCCTTCCTACTCAAGAAAGTAGCGTCCAGAGTCCGTCGACGACTCCCACCCGCTCGCGGAAGCTACGCGTCAGGACTGGGTGCTCGGCGCATGGCGGGTGCGATCTTTCTGTGCATTGCGGTCGCCGGGCTCGTGATGATGGCTAAATCAGCCGCCTGATTGCTCTCGCGTCCTTCGCCACCGGATAGCGCGCTTGTGGCGAAGCCTGACTGGGCCGGCTGGCCTCACCAGCCGGCCCACCCGTCAGCTTGGCGGGCACCGTGCAGACGGCGCCGCGGTCGGCGCCGGAGACCAGCGCCGCGTACTTGGCCAGCGCACCGCTGGTGTAGTTCGGCGCGGGCCGCTTCCAGCCAGACCGGCGCCGCTCCAGCTCCGTGTCGTCGACCAGCAAGTCGAGCCGCCGGTTCGGCACGTCGAGCACGATCGGATCGCCGTCCGCTACCAGCGCGATCGGGCCGCCTTCATAGGCCTCGGGCGCGACGTGCGCCACGCACGCGCCGAACGTCGCCCCGGAGAAGCGGCCGTCGGTCAGCAGCATCACGTCCTTGCCGAGGCCCGCGCCCTTGATCGCGGCCGTGACCGCGAGCATCTCGCGCATGCCGGGCCCGCCCTTCGGGCCCTCGTACCGGATCACCAGCACGTCGCCTTTGCTGACCTGGCCAGCGGTGACAGCGTCGAAGCAGGCTTCCTCGCGCTCGAAGACGCGGGCGCGCCCCTCGAACCGCAGCGTCTCGATGCCGGGAGTCTTCACCACCGCGCCGTTCGGCGCGAGCTTGCCGCGCAGCACGGCCAGGCCGCCGTCGGCCTTGAACGGGTCCTTGACCGGCCGCACCACGCTGCCGTCCGGGTCGAAGGCGTCGGCCACGTTCTCGCCCAGGGTCCGCCCGTTGATCGTCATCGCGTCGCCGTCCATCAGCCCGGCCGACAGCAGTTCCCTGATGATGACAGGGACGCCGCCCACCTTGTCGAGCTCGCTCATCGTGTACAGGCCGGAAGGGCGCATGGAGGCGATCACCGGGGTGCGCCGGCTGACCTGGTCGAAGTCGTCCATGGTGAGATCTACGCCGGCCTCGTTGGCGATGGCCAGGAGGTGCAGCACGGCGTTGGTCGATCCCGCGGTGGCCATCACGACGGCCGCCGCATTCAGGAACGCCGTCCTGGTCATGACCTGCCGCGGCCGGATCCCGGCCGCCAGCGCCTGCACGACGGCCGAGCCCGTCCGCCGGGCCAGGTCGGTGCGCTCGGCCGAGACCGCGGGCGCGGAGGCCTCGCCGGGCAGCGTCATGCCGAGCGCCTCGGCGCAGGCCGACATGGTGTTGGCCGTGTACATGCCCGCGCAGGAGCCGGCGCCCGGGCAGGCCGCCCGCTCGACCGCGAGGAGCTCGCTGTCGGACATCGACCCGGCCGAGTGCTCGCCGACCGCCTCGAACACGTCCTGGATCGTCAGTGACTTGCCGTGCGCCCAGCCCGGCAGGATCGTCCCGCCGTACAGGAACGCCGCCGGGACGTCCAGCCGCGCGCAGGCCATCAGCATCCCCGGCAGGGACTTGTCGCAGCCCGCGATCGCGACGAGCGCGTCGAACTGCTCGGCGTTCACCATCAGCTCGACCGAGTCGGCGATGATCTCCCGGCTGACCAGGGATGACTTCATGCCCTCGGTGCCCATGGAGATGCCGTCAGAGACGGCGATCGTGCCGAACTCCAGCGGCACCGCGCCGGCCTGGCGGACGCCCTCCTTGGCCGCCGCAGCCAGCCCGTTCAGGTGCACGTTGCAGGGGGTCACCTCGTTCCAGGACGAGGCAACGGCGACCTGCGGGAGCTGCAGATCGGCTTCGGACAGGCCCACTGCCCGCAGCATGGCCCGGGCCGGAGCCCGAGACGGGCCGGTAGTCAGCGGACCAGACCGCGGCCGCGGCAACTCGTTCATACAGCCTCCCTAGTCTCAGACTCCTGCAGCGGCTCGGCGCCCGCACGGAGCAGGCCGAAGGCCACGCCTTCGGTCAGCGCCTCCCACGACGCGGTAACGACGTCGTCGGACACTCCGACCGTCGTCCATTCGCCGTCATCGTCGGCCGACGTCAGCATCACCCGGGTGACCGCGCTGGTCGCCGCGCGGCCGTCCAGGATGCGGACCTTGTAGTCGACCAGGTGGATGCCGGCCAGGGCCGGGTAGACCTCGGCAAGCCCGCGCCGCAGCGCCTGGTCGAGCGCGTGCACCGGCCCGACGCCTTCGCCTACCGCGACCACCCGGTCGGCACCAAGACGCAGCCGGACGATCGCCTCGCTGCGATCGGCGTCACCGGCGCGCTCGATAACCACACGGTAGCCCTCGAGCTCGAACCAGGCGGGCAGAACGCCTGCGCTCTTGCGGACCAGCAGCTCGAACGAGGCATCCGCCGCCTCGAAGGCGTACCCGCGGTGCTCGGCCTCCTTTACCTGCTCCAGCACCTGCCCAGCCCGTTCGGATGACAAATCGAGCCCGAGCTCGGCCGCTTTCGCCAGCACGTTGCTGCGCCCGGCAAGCTCACTGACCAGCACGCGGGCCTCGTTCCCCACCGTTCCTGGATCTACGTGCGAGTACGCATCGGGACGCCGGGCGATCGCTGATGCGTGCAGCCCCGCCTTGGTGGTGAACGCCGACGAGCCGACATACGGCTGCCGGGCCTCGAACGGCAGGTTCGCCACCTCGGCGATAGTCCGCGCGGTCGACGCGAGCGCAGCCAGCCCGCCCTCGGGCAGCAGCGAGTGGCCGCGCTTCAGCTCCAGGCTGGCGATCACCGAGAACAGGTCGGCGTTGCCGCACCGCTCGCCGTAGCCGTTCGCCGCGCCCTGGACCTGCAGCCCGCCGGCCGCCACCGCGACAACCGAGTTGGCGACGGCGCAGGCCGCGTCGTTGTGGAAGTGCACGCCGATCTTGGTCCGCGACCGGTCGGCCACCTCGGCCACGATCCGAGCGACGTCGTCAGGCAGTGTGCCGCCGTTGGTGTCGCAGAGCACCAGCGTGTCCGCGCCCGCCTCGGCAGCGGCTGCCAGTACCTCCAGCGCGTACCCGCGGTCGGCGGCGTACCCGTCGAAGAAATGCTCGGCGTCGAACACCACCCGCCGGCCCGCGGCCGCCATGAAGGCAACCGAGTCCGCCACCATGGCCAGGTTCTCGGCCCTGGTGGTGCGCAGCGCCTCGTCCACGTGCAGCGTCCAGGCCTTGCCGACCAGGGTCACGATCGGTGTCTCGGCCGCGAGCAGCGCGCGGAGGTTCGCGTCGTCCTCGACCGTACGGCCCGGCAGCCTGGTGGCACCGAACGCGGCGAGCGTGGCGTGCTTGAAGTCCAGCTCCTTGACCCGCTCGAAGAACTCGGCGTCCTTCGGGTTGGAACCGGGCCAGCCGCCCTCGATGACGTCCACGCCGAGGCCATCGAGTACCGAGGCGACGCGCAGCTTGTCGGCGACGGTGAGGTCCAGGCCGACCTGCTGCGAGCCATCCCGGAGCGTGGTGTCGTAGATCTCTACCTTCTGTGTCATGACGCTCCCCCAGAGAGCCGGGTCAGCAGCGCCTTCTCCCATTCCGCCGTGCTGCCCGGCGCGCCTGTTGCCAGCACGCCGTTGACCGCCGACTCAAGGTCGGCCGCGCCCGCCTGCTCGCCCAGGTGATCGAGCATCAGCCCGGCGGACAGCACGGCGCCGGCCGGGTTGGCCACTCCCTTGCCGGCGATGTCTGGCGCCGAGCCGTGCACCGGCTCGAACACCGACGGACCGGTCCGGTCCGGATTCAGGTTGCCGCTGGGCGCGAGCCCGAGCCCGCCGGTCAGGGCCGCGCCCAGGTCGGACAGGATGTCACCGAACAGGTTGTCGGTGACGATGACGTCGAACCTGCCCGGGTCGTCCACCATCCACAGGCAGGCCGCGTCGACATGCGCGTAACTGAGCTGCACGCCAGTCTCGTCGGCCACCTCGGTCGCGATCCGCTGCCACAGGTCACCGGCGTGGGTGAGCACGTTGGTCTTGTGCACGAGCGTCAGCCGGCCGCTGCGCGACGCCGCGAGCTGCGCGGCGTAGCGTACGCAGCGCCGCACCCCGACCCAGGTGTTCAGCGACTCCTCGGTCGCGGTCTCGAACTCGGTGCCGCGGTGCACGGTGCCGCCAGCCCCGGCATACAGGCCCTCGGTGTTCTCCCGGACGATGACGAGGTCGAGGTCCTCCAGGCGGTGGCTGCCGACCGGGCCGCCGACGCCGGCCCGCAGCTTGGACGGCCGCAGGTTGATGTAAAGGTCAAGCTCGAAGCGGAGCCGCAGCAGCAGCCCCCGCTCCAGCACGCCCGGCGGTACGTCCGGCGTGCCGACTGCGCCGAGCAGGATCGCGTCGGACCTGCGGAGCTCATCGAGAACGGGGTCAGGGAGCACCTCGCCGGTCCGCAAGTAGTGCCGCCCGCCGAGATCGCAGCCCCGCCACTCGACCGAGAAGCCGCGCCGCGCGGCCACCGCGTCCACGCAGACGCGTGCGACCTCGGTGACCTCCGGACCGACCCCGTCACCGGGGAGATGGGTGATGACGTGGGTCTTCCCCTCCTCGGATACCTCACTCTCCATTACTCGTCCATCTCCTTGGCGGCTGAGTTGAGCCAGCTCATCATCTTGCGCAGCGGCTTGCCGGTCTGCTCGATCTGAGCGGTCTTGGCCTCGGCCCGCAGCCGCTCGAAGTTCGGCCGGCCAGCGTCGTCCTCGGCCACCCACTCGCGGGCGAACTCGCCGGACTGGATGTCGGCCAGCAGCTTCTTCATGACCGCACGGGTCGGCTCGCCGATCACCCGCGGGCCGCGAGTCAGGTCGCCGTACTCCGCGGTGTCACTGACCGAGTACCGCATCCAGCTCTCGCCGCCCTCGTACATCAGGTCGACGATCAGCTTGAGCTCGTGCAGGCACTCGAAGTAGGCGACCTCGGGCTGGTAACCCGCCTCGACCAGAGTCTCGAACCCGGCGTTGACCAGCGCGGTCACGCCGCCGCACAGCACCGCCTGCTCGCCGAACAGGTCGCTCTCGGTCTCCTCCTGGAACGTCGTGACCAGCGCGCCGGCCTTCGTTCCCCCGATCGCGGACGCGTACGAGCGGGCCAGGTCCCACGCCTTGCCGGTAGCGTCCTGGGCGACCGCGACGAGTACCGGCGTGCCGTGGCCCTCCTCGTACTGCCGTCGCACCAGGTGACCGGGCGCCTTCGGCGCGACCATGGCCACGTCCACGGTGTCGGGCGGGGTGATGTAGCCGAAGTGGATGTTGAAGCCGTGGGCGAAGAACAGCGCGTCGCCTGGGTGCAGGTTGGGCTCGATCGCCTCGGCGTACAGCTTGCGCTGCGTGGTGTCCGGCGTGAGCACCATGATCACGTCAGCCCAGGCGGAGGCCTGCTCCGGCGTGGTAACGGTGAGCCCGGCAGCCTCGGCGCGCTTGCGGGACCGAGAGCCCTCAGGCAGCCCGACGCGTACCTCGCAGCCCGAGTCCCGCAGGCTTAGCGCGTGCGCGTGCCCTTGCGAGCCGTAGCCGAGTACGGCGATCTTGCGGGCCTGGATCACGCTGAGATCCGCATCGGAGTCGTAGTAGACGGTGGCCATGTCGCAATGTCCTCTCAAGTAGGGAACGGAGTTGTCAGGCGGCGGACTCTGCCCGGTCGGGCACGGCCGACAGGGGCGGGGTCTCGTCTTCGGTGATCACGCCCGCGCCGCGCGCGAGCGCGATCCGGCCGGTCCGGACCAGCTCGCAGGTGCCGTAGCTGTCGAGCATGGTCAGCAGCGAGTCGAGCTTGGACGGGCTGCTGACCGCCTCCAGTACGAGCGTGGTCGGGCTCATGTCGACCACGCTGGCGCCGAACACCCCGGCCACCTCCAGCAGCTGGCCCCGCAGCGCCGGATCGACCTTGACCTTGATCAGGGCAAGTTCGCGCTCGACCGCGGACCCGTCGGTCAGCTCGACGACCTTGAGTACCCGGACGAGCTTGTCGAGCTGCTTGCTGACCTGCTCGACCGGCGTCGAGGCGCCATCCACCACGATCGTGATGCGGCTGACCCGCTCGTCGTGCGTCGGCCCGACTGCCAGCGAGGAGATGTTAAAGGCCCGCCGCGAGAACAGGCCGGCTACGTGCGAGAGCACGCCGGGCTTGTTCTCCACCAGGACTGACAGCGTGTGCGTGCTCATCGGATCACCATTTCTCTGCGCGTTGCGGCGCGCTGCTCGTCGGCGGTGAACTCCGGGCCCAGCACGACGTCGTCGTTCGGCTTGCCTGCCGGGACCATCGGGAAGACGCCCTCCCGGTCGTGCACCCGGAAGTCCACCACCACCGGCACATCGGTGCGGGCCAGTGCCTTGTCCAGCACCGCGTCCACGTCTCCCGCGCTCTCGCAGCGCAGCCCGATGCAGCCGTACGCGTCGGCGAGCTTCACGTAGTCCGGGATCGCGGTGCCGAGCTCGACCTCGGAATAGCGCTCGTCGTAGAACAGCTCCTGCCACTGCCTGACCATGCCGAGGAAGCCGTTGTTGAAGATCAGCACCTTGATCGGGATCTTCTCGATAGCGCAGGTAGCCAGCTCCTGTGCCGTCATCTGGAAGCAGCCGTCGCCGTCGATCGCGACCACCAGCTCGTCGGGTCGGCCGACCTGGGCGCCCATCGCGGCTGGGACGGCGAAGCCCATGGTTCCGGCCCCGCCGGAGTTGATCCAGGACCGCGGCCGGGTGAATGAGTAGTGCTGCGAGGCATGCATCTGGTGCTGGCCGACCCCGGCTACCACGATCGCGTTGCCACCCGTCATGGCCGACAGCCGCTCGGTCACGTACTGCGGCTTGAGCGGGCCGTCGGGCTCCTGGGTGTAGCGGAGCGGGAACTGGCGCTTCCAGCCGTCCAGCACAGCCAGCCAGTCCGCTGCCCCGCAGGGCTCGGTCACCGCGTCGGCGAGGGCCGCCATGGTGAACTTGAGGTCACCGACGATCGCCACGTCCGGGGCCCGGTTCTTGCCGATCTCGGCCGGGTCGATGTCGGCGTGCACGATCTTCGCGCGCGGGGCGAAGTCGGCCAGCCTGCCGGTGACCCGGTCGTCGAACCGGGCGCCGAGCGCCACGATCAGATCGGCCTCCTGCAGCGCGGCGACTGCCGGGTAATGGCCGTGCATGCCCGGCATGCCGAGCGCCAGCGGATGGCTATCGGGGAATACGCCCCGCGCCATCAGCGTGGTGGTAACTGGCGCCTGCGCCCGTTCGGCGAGCCGCAGCAGATCAGCGTGCGAGTCGGACTTGACCGCGCCGCCGCCGACATACAGAACCGGGCGGCGGGCCCGCCGGAGCAGTTGCGCGGCGGCTCGGATCGCCTCCATGCTGGGCGGCCCCGGCACCCGGTAGCCGGGCAGATCCATCTGGGGCGGCCAGTTCCACGGGCCGGCGGCCTGCTGGATGTCCTTGGGCACGTCGATGAGGACCGGGCCCGGCCGTCCGGTCGTGGCGATGTGAAACGCCTCGGCGACCGCCGCCGGGATCCGCTCCACTGACGTCACCAGCTCGTTGTGCTTGGTGATGGGGAGCGTTATGCCGGTGATATCAGCTTCCTGGAACGCGTCGCTGCCGATCAGGCTGGTCCCGACCTGGCCGGTGATCGCCACCATCGGCACCGAGTCCATGTAGGCATCGGACAGCGCCGTGACCAGGTTGGTCGCGCCCGGGCCGCTGGTGGCCATGCACACGCCGGGCCGCCCGGTTGCCCAGGCATAGCCTTCGGCCGCATGCCCGGCGCCTTGCTCGTGCCGCACCAGGATGTGGCGCAGCGAGGAGGAGAGCAGCGGGTCATAGGTTGGCAGGATCGTGCCGCCGGGGAGCCCGAAGACTACCTCGACGCCCTGCTCCTCAAGGCTTCGCACGAGTGCCTGAGCGCCGGTCAAGTGCTCCACGGAAGGCTCCTTGGTTGCTTGGAAGGCCAACAAAAAACCTCCCTGCCGGCTGGCAAAGAGGTTGTAGCGCGAGCCCGTGCGGGCTTCGCGCTACGTGATAATAAGTACGAGGTGTTTGCGGGGACTCACAGCTGATTCCTGCCTGGATCTTGATCTTTAGCCACTACTCGCTGTACACGATACCTCATTTCCTGCGTCACGCAGGCGATTGGGCCCAGTCCAGGCTCAGAACACGCCCGGCAGCAGGGCAGCGGTGCGGCTCCGGTAGCTCCGGTAGGCCGGCAGGGTCTGCAGCAGGACTTCCTCTTCGCGCGAAGCCCGGTACGCCTGCAGACCGCAGAACACCACCCAGAGGGCCACCGCAGCCACGCTGTTCATGGCGACGGCGACGCCCAGGGTGGACACGATCTCGCCTGCATAAAGCGGGTGCCGCACCCAGTGGTATGGCCCTCGGTCGACGACGTCGCGGGCCTGCGCAAGCACCGACACGTTGCGCCCCAGGACCTGCAGCGACCACACCGCCCAGGCCGTGCCGACCACCAAGAGCACGTCAGATAGGGCCTGGCGCCCCGGTCCGGGCGCCGCACCGTGCAGCAGCGGGAGCACGAACGGTAGCCAGGTGGCAGTTACCGCCGCAACATGAGCAGTGCGGGAGCCGCTGGTGGCGACCGCCGGGCGGCGCCGCAGGTAGCACCAGATCATCACCGCGTAGAAGGCCAGTTCCAGCAGGGTGCTGAGGTAACGGAGCACAACGTCGGTACCTGGGGCGCCGTGGCGGGCCAGCGCGGACAGATCCACGAACAGGATCCCCGCTGCTGCCGGGATCATGAGCAGCCTGCCAACGTCGAACCGAACGCGGCCGGACGCTGCGGCCATCTCTACCGACCGAACAGTGAGTGCGCGATCTGGATGATGCCCGGCCCGATGACGATTACCAATAGCGCCGGGAACAGGCACAGGATCAGCGGGAAGGTGATCTTCACGGGCACCTTCTGCGCCTGCGCCTCGGCCCGCTGACGGCGCCGTATGCGCATCTCCTTGGCTTGCTCGCGGAGCACATGGGCCACCGGAATGCCGAGCTCAGCGGCCTGGATCATGGCGGAGACGAACGCCCGCAGCTCTGGCACCGTGGTGCGTTCGCCCATCGACCGCATCGCCTCACTGCGCGACTTGCCGATCTGCATCTCTTGCAGCACGCGAGCGAACTCGCCGGCCAGCGGCCCGGGTGTGTTACGCGCGACCTGCGCCAGCGCGGCATCGAATCCGAGACCGGCCTCCACGCAGATCGTAAGCATGTCCAATGCATCCGGCAGGGCGCGCGGGATCTGTTGCTGCCGCCTCAGCCCGGTGTTGTGCAGGAGCAAGTCGGGCAGGAAGAAGCCGATTGCCGCGCCAAACCCGCCGCCTACAATGAGCAGTTCGGGGTGGCGGATTCCGAAGAGCGCGCCGATGACGCCCAGCCCGATCAGACCGAGGCCTTTGACCGCGAGCATACGGTCGGTGGTCCAGCCGGTCGGGTTGCCTGCGACATCGAGCCTGCGCTGCATGACGGTCGCGATACCCGCAGGCGACAGCCGGACTGCAAGGCGTTCGAGCCAGTCGGGCAGCTGGAATGGTTCTTTCTTGCGGTTGCGCCGCGAATCGCTCGAGTACCGCTCCTCGATCGTGGTGAGCGCCCGCGAGATACTCGGCTGCTCGCGGCGGGCGGGCATGAAGGCCACCGCCACAGCGATGATCGCCAGCGCTACAGCCCCGACCCCGACGCCGAGAAGCACAGAAGCAGACACGTTACACCTCAACCCTGATCGTTCTGCGCATCCACAGCGCTCCTAGGACGAGCAGCACCGTGGCTATCAGCAGCATGAGCTGGCCCACGCCTGTTGTGTACAGCAGCCGCATGTACGCCGGGCTGCTGATAAACAGCCAGGCGGCGACCAGCAGCGGGAGTATGACGAGAATGTAAGCCGACAGCCGGCCTTCGGCGCTCAGGGCGTGCACCTGGCGGCGCAAGTACGCTCGCTCCCGGATCGTGCCCGCGATGGTGAGCAGTACCTCGGCTAGGTTGCCGCCAACGCCCTGCTGGATACGGATAGCCAGCACTGTCCACCGCATATCGTCAGAATCCATCCGATTCGCTACGCCGTCGAGCGCGTCCTCAAGATCGGCGCCGAGCCTGACCTCGGCCAAGGCGCGAGCGAACTCCCCGGCGGCGGGCTGAGAATCCTCACGCACGACCGCGTCGAACGCCTGCGGCAGCGAGAATCCTGATTGCAGCGCGCTGGCGATCAGCTGCAGCAGGTCCGGAAGTTGTTCGCTGAAGGACGCCCGTCGCCGCAGGATCCGCAGGCTCAGCGATAGCCGCATAGTCAGCCAGCCGATCAGCGCTCCGCCCAGAACTCCGATCAGGACATAGCTGGTGACCAGGCTCAGCGCCGCCGCGACGACGACGGCCACGCAGCCGCCCAGCACCGCCCATTCGGCTGGCTTGCGCGAGACTCCGGCAAGGTCGAGACGCTTACTAAGACGGTCCTGAGTTGTGGGACCCATCAACCGCGTCACCGCGCCAACGGCAGCGCCGCCAACCTTTCCCTGGGAGCTCGGCTCGACAGCCGCCGGCGAGTGGCGCGGGCCATACTTCTCGATCCGCTCCGTGAGACTGCGCTGCCGGCCAGAGCGGTGGAATGCGCCAAGCAGGAGCAGCGCTACGCCGAACACCGCCAGGAAGACCGCCGCCAGGCCCACGATCAGCGGCAGTGAAATCCGGGGCCCGGCAATCGCGACGCCATACGGGCTCGAACCTGGCTGATACAGAACGAACGACGTCATGTTGAAGGACTCCATGACGCCATTAGTGGAGCTGATCTGCCAGCCGAACTCGACGTCCAGATCCTCTGCGTTCGGTGAGATCCAGCCGTTGCGCGTGAGCCAGGTGAAGATCGCAGCCAGGTGAGTGACGCCCCGATCGCTGCCCGCGACGAACTCCAGGGTGTACGTCGCACCGGGGTCGCGCCTTCCTCCGACCGCGTAGAATTTAAAAGGATCACTGTAGATCGTTCCGCCGCCCATTTGAGTGCCAGCGGGAGTCTCACCGTGGTTGTCCGCCCACACCTGGATCTCGGTGGCGTTGCTCCAGTTCTGGGCCGCGTTGTTCTGGATCCAGATGTCGTACGCAGCGACGAAGTCGCCCTTCGCTGGCTGACGCAAGTCGTAGTGGCCCTGCATGATCGGTATCGCAGAGATGGGGTTGTACTGCAGCACCTGAACGTCAGGGTACGAGACGACCTTGCTGCCGGCAGGTTGGTCGGAATTTACGCCCCAGCTCCTACCTGAATCTGCCCAGATCTGCTGCGGTCCGGCGCACGGGCAGGTCACATTGTTCCGGATCTGGCTGGTGCCGTAGTAGATGTGGCCGCCACGTTCCGTGCTTGCCCAATGGCTGGCAGTCCCTGACGCCGCTGCCGCGCTCGCGCTGGACGCTGTCACCGCAAGGAGCATGCCCGCGCAGGCCAGTACCGCTCCAGCTCGCGTCCAGATCATCGTACGTGCGCTCCTGTACTGAAGATTCCTTGCGGCACGTGGATGCCCCGGTCACCAAGGCGGTTGAGGAACATCGGGCGCAGGCCGGTGCTGCGCAGCTTTCCTCTGTGCCGCCCGCGCTCGTCGGTCCCGGCATGAAAGTCGAACAGGAATATGTCCTGGAGGATGACGACTTCACCTTCGGTGCCTTGCACCTCGGTGATATGCGTAATCTTTCGCGAGCCGTCCTTGAGGCGTGTCTGGTGCACGATGAGATCTACGGCCGACGCTATCTGGTCGCGGATAGCGCGCTGAGTGAGCTCTACATTCGCCATCATGACCATCGTCTCCATGCGCGATAGTGTGTCCCGCGGCGAATTGGAGTGAATGGTGGTGATGGAGCCATCGTGGCCGGTGTTCATTGCCTGCAGCATGTCGAGCGTTGCCGAGTCGCGAACCTCGCCGATGATGATCCGGTCTGGCCGCATGCGCAAGGCGTTGCGGACCAGGTCACGGATAGTGATCTCACCCCTCCGCTCGAGGTTGGGCGGCCGCGACTCCATCCGCAGCACGTGTTCCTGGCGGAGTTGCAGTTCCGCGGCATCCTCGATGGTGACGATCCGCTCGTCTTCCGGGACGAAGGCGGACAGCACGTTCAGCGTGGTGGTCTTACCCGAGCCAGTACCGCCGCCGATCACGATATTGAGGCGGCCCTCCACGCAGACCCGCAGGAGGTCGGCTACCTGGGGCGTCAGGGTGCCGAAATGAATGAGATGGCCCACCGTCAGCGGCTCGACCGCGAACTTGCGAATCGTCAGCAGCGACCCGTCCAGCGCAACCGGCGGTACGACCGCGTTGATCCGGCTGCCGTCTGGCAGTCGCGCGTCCACCATCGGGCTGGACTCGTCCACCCGCCGGCCAACGCGCGCCACGATCTTGTCGATCGTCCGGCGCAGATGGGCCTCGTCAGTGAAGGCCGCCTCCACCGGGTACAGCAGCCCATCACGCTCGACGTAGATCTGATCGTGGCCGTTGACCATGATCTCGGAGACATCTGGATCGCGCAGGTAAGGCTCCAGCGGTCCGTGACCGAGGATGTCATCGGCCACCTCCTGCGCCACGCGCACCCGGTCGGCCGTTGTCATTGGCGTCTCTTCGCGCTGCAGCACCGCCTGCAGCGTCTGAGTGACTTGCTGCTCCAGGTCTCGAGGGTCTAGGTGCGCGTCGTAGAGCCGCGGGCCAAGCGTGTCCACCAGCGCCTCGTGGACGCTGCGCTTGAGCTGAGCAAAGGGGTCTGCGTGGCGGAGGCGGCGTGGCGTACCACGCCGTTCTATCGGCGGCGCGCCAGCCACCCGCAGCTGGGAGAGCCGGTCGGACAAGCTCATGCTGCCCGCCTCTTACCCCGTGACCGGGCCGCCGACCGTCGCGTCGGCGCGCCCAGCAGCCGTTGCTGCGCGAACCGCATGACTGCCTGGCTGACTGGATGTGAAGGGCTGTCGAGCGTGATGGGCACGCCTTTGTTGACTGAAACCGGCACGGCACGACTGGACGGGATGTGCACCGCGATCGGCGACCGCACCACCCTCTCCACGTGCTCCAGGCTGAGCCCGACCTTGGAATCCGAGCGGTTCAGTACCACCGAGCGGATCTGCCTGGGGTAGGACAGCAGGTCGAGCATGTCCAGCGTGACACGGAGGTTCTTCAGCGCTGGCACGTCGGGAGTGGTGAGCAGCACGAGCTGCGACGAGACGTCCATCGCTGTCAGCACGTGCTCGCTGAACTGGGCCGGGGTGTCCACAACGACGAAGTCGTACATCGTTCGCAGCACAGCGAGCAGCTCGCCGACCAGCCTGGGCGGTACCTTTTCCGCGTCGCCGGGAGTGACGGGCGCCAGCAGCATGTCGAGCCCGGGCTGGTACGGGGTCAGCAGCGACGCTGCCCCGGACACGTCCAGATGACCCGCCATCGGCAGCGCGTCCACCACGGTCCGGAGGGGGTCGAGTTGCACGCTGATCGCGACGTCGCCGAACGAAAGATCGAGGTCCACGACACACACGTGGCCGCGAGCCTGCCTGGCCAGCGCCACGCCGAGATTGATCGCGAGCGTGGTCTTGCCGCAGCCGCCCTTGGCGGCGAACACCGTGACGATCTGGCCCGGTGTGGCTTCGGTGTCCGGCGCCGGTGCCAGCATTCGTCGTGATACCTCATAGGAGCGGCGGCAGGCGGCGGCCAGTGCGGCATGGTCCCCGGCGGGAACGACCTCGCGCACCCCGGACTGCAGCGCCTGAGTCAGCAGCATGACGTCGACCTCGCGGCGGGCCAGGATCACGCCCACCGCGGGCCGCACCAGCCGCAGCGCGGCACTGAACGCCAGCGCGTCGCCGGTCGTGGTCCGCGGGCCGATGACCACCAGGGTCTCATTCGGATCGCCGTCCAGCAGTTTCGCAGCGGCCCCAAGGTTGTCTGCCTTGCGGACTTCGCCGTCGATGCCAGAGATCAGCTCTCCGGCGGTGGAGGCCGGCTCGCAGAGTATGGGCAAGGTTCTCTCCTGGATTCAAGGTGTACGGATGAGCTGCAGCTGCGTGTTGGGGTCGAACGTCGGCGTGGCAGTGCTTGATAGCAGAGCCATGTAGGGCAGGCCCACCTCGGCGAGGTTGATGACCCGCTCGGTGTCGGCCTGATCCAGCCCGAGCGTCACCAGCACCGGACCGTTCGACTGGCCGGCCGCTCCGCTCGCCACTGTCGAGGCGATTCCTGAGGACGAGCCTTGGCTAGCAGGCGCCTGTCCCACGGCAATAACCTTCGCCTTTGTCAGCACGATGCGGGTGTTTGCCTGGCCGGGGGCAAACCCCGGATGCCCTACGTCACAGGTCCGCTGGAGGATCCCTGACGATGCTTTCGATCCCTTAGGGGGGCTAGTTAGGTAGGTGTCGAATAGCGAGATGTAGTCGCCTACCGCTGGATAGCCTGCCACATCCTCTGACAGACAGACCTGTATGGTGACCGCTTCCATCCCGGCCGGGATGACGATGCCGCCGCTGGCGACAACGTCAGCGGTCGTGCCCAGCATGGACTGCGTGAGAATCTGGCCTTTGGCCACGGGCCCGAGCAGCACCAGTGTCCGGTCCCGCCCTGCGACGGAGCGCAGCGCTTCGGCGGGCAGCGACCCTACCGGGTACGGCTGGGTCGTCAGCAAATGCTGTGCCTGCGCCTCGGCCAACGTGGTGCCAGCGGAGATGCTGCCGCTGGCCGTGTACACGGATTCGGTCTTCAGGCCAGCGACGGCGCGGTTGTTGGCCTGGCGGACGTAGGCCAGCACGGCGGCCGCACCGAGTACAGCCAGCAACGCAGCCAGCACGATGGTCACCATGCGACGTTTCAACGTTCCTCTTTTCTGCGGTGCGGTCTCAGCCGGTCAGGTCGATGACGGAGACGCCGAGGTTGGTGCTGCCAAAGCTGCCCGTGAACGGGATGACTCCCTGCACGAAGTAGCCGTTGATGCAGTACTGGTTGCCGGTGCAGTCGTTCGCCGGGTTAAGCCGGTCCGAGTCAGTGAATCCGGGAACGTGGTAGCCGGTGACGACGAATTCGGCGAACCCCTGCAGGGTGTAGGTGAGATCGCCGCCAGCATTGGTCACGGATCCATAGACAGGGAGGAGGATCGGGGTCAGGCTGTCCTCCGAATTGTCCACCGCGTCCTGGCACGCTTGGCTAACTGAGGCTGAGATCTCGCCTGGGTAGGTTGGCCCGCTGACTTGCTGCGCGCAGTTGCCAGACTGGTCCGTCGCCAAGCCGAAGGTGCCCGGTCCGTCCGCGCCCGCCGGCTCGGTAGCGCAGCCAGTGCCGTTACCTGGTTGGGGGTCGAGGTTGAGCACCTGATCGAAGCTCTGTGCGGGCAGCTGACCGGCCTGATACGGCGCGAACGACGTTCCCTGTTGCGTCGCCTGGTCCCACTCGCAGGCCGGGATCGTGATGGCAACGGTTGTCGCCGCGGTTGGCGCGCCCCATTCGGCCTGCGCGCAGGCATCCACGGTGGTCCCCTGATAGCCGTTATTGCCAAGGATCGTGGCGGCAAAAACCGGCGGAAGCAGCGTGGAACCGCCGGCGGTGAGGGTATGGGTATGCACGTCGACAAAGTTGGTGCCCGCTGGCGGCGGCGGCGGGCAGTCGGTTATCGTCCCCGTGCTCGGCGGGCAAACGGGAAGAGCGCCGGAACCGCAGACAAGGCCGATTCCTTCCGTCCCGCCTGTGAGCTGAGAGGCATTGCCATCGGCGTACTGCTGCGCGATGGTCTGATCGCACAGGCCGAGCGCGCAGCTCTTGGCCACTCCGATCGCGGCAGCGTCCGCCCCGTTCTGCAGCTCGGCGCGTTCCTGGTAGAGCTGAGCGACATCGACAACCATGGCTGCCATTCCGGTAAGGACGCCGCACCCGATCAGCACCGCCACAACTATTGCGATCGCACCCCGCTCGTCGCGTCGGACTCGGCGCAAGATGCCGCGAACAAGCGAGGCCATCAGGTCTCGCACGGCATGACCCCCTGAGCGGTGAGCACGAACGGGGAACCGGGGCCGGAACCGCCGAACAACGCGGCAATAGCCCCGATCGGGGTAATGAACGAGAACGTGTAGCTGACGCTGACCGTGGCTGAGGTGGTAGGCCCGGCACCGGGAGCACAATCGGTCACTTGCACGGTTACGCCGGTCAGCCCGGTAGCAGCCGACTGCGTACTGCTCACGACGGTGGAATCGGGCTGACCCAACGCGGCAAGCCTGACTCCCTCACGGGCGGCTTCTGTCAGCGTTATCTGCGCGTTCAGGGCACGACCGCCGTCGATGATGATGAACAGGATCAGCAGCAAGACCGGCAGCAGCAGTGCGAACTCCACCGCCGCGGCACCCCGGTCCCGCGCGCGATTGCGCCTGCCGTGTCGCTGCCCGTCCACCGTCAGTTTGCCTTTCTGCATTACCGAAGGCGGGACGGCAGGCGCAACCGCCGCTGCATGCTGGATCGCTTCCGAGGCCGTCCGGGGAAGGCGGCGTCGGCTGTGCCATCGGGGTAGCCTTAGCATAGTTGTTGATGCCCGCGCTAGGTTGCGCGGAGCCGCTGGCAGACACATTGTTGTGTGTCGATAAAGGCATCTGTTTGGGAGCCTTTTCCAGCATGAACCTTGGTCGAGCCGCCCTTCGTCAGCGGGGTCATGTGCTTCTTCAACATTTAGATCCCCGTCTGGTTCCGCCATCGGCGGCATCGGGTTGCCGGGTTGTATGGCGGTCGCCGGCGGCGTCTTCACGCCGTAGTCCCGGGTGTTCGGCGCCTTCATCGGCTTGGCTTCGCGGGTGGTTTCTGCCGCAGGGACGTCGGCCGGGAGCCCAGCACGAATTTAGCTTGGGCAGGCGCTTTCGGCTTGCCCAGACTCATCGATGGTTTGGCAGCAGCTTTGAAGCCGGCCATGTTACGACTCGCGCGCGGCGGAAATACCGGCAGTCGCGGGCAGCGCGCCAGCGAAGCCAAACATCTTGCCCTTGCCGCCTTCGGCGAACTTCTCGCCGGGGCCGCGATCTGTCGGGCTTGCCAGTCGACGGAGACTTGTGCACCGGTGACGCGACGCCGGCTTCCTGCTCGCCGAACATCTTGGTCTTGCCGCCCTCGGCGAAATCAGCGTTCCGGGTCTTCTCGGTTGCAGATGCGCCGGCGCCGCTACCGCTGCGGCCTTCGCCGCCGTCAACAGCGCTACAGACGGACCGCGAGCGTTGCCGCCGCCCTTGCTGCCCTTCGAACCTTCGCCGCTGTCGACGTTGCCGTCGGCGCCCTTCTTCTGCCAATTGGCCATTGGAAAACTCCTAGTTTGGGCAAAATACGGATATGCCGGTGCACATGCCCGCCAGCATGAAAAGCTTATGCGCGTAAAAAATTCATTAATCGTGATAGGATGGTTGGGTGTCAGCCCAATCAATAAATTCAGAAAGCCCATATTCAAGTGACCACGTCGGTTCATAGCCAAGTTCAGTCCGCGCTTTCGTGATATCGGGACAGCGGCGCAACGGTTCATCGGCGGGATACTCACCGGGATATTCCTTGAACCGATACTTCGCGCCTGGGATCAATTCCTGAAATAGGAGCGCGAGGTCTCGCATCGAGATTTCGTTGTCCGGGTTGCCAATGTTATAGGCTTGCCCGGGCCGTCCACGGTAAGGCTTTGAATAAACCATCGATCGCATCGTCGACATAACAGAACGTACGCGTCTGCATGCCGTCGCGAAACACAGGGAGAGGGCGATTATTAAAAGCTTCGTAGGTGAACATGGGCACGACACGCCGATCGTTATGTCCCATCCCTGGCCCGAAGACGTTGAACGGCCGGACAATTTTAACGGGAACGCCGTAGTGTTCGTGATAGACAGAACAGAGTGTTTCGCCGAGGCGTTTAGACTCGTCATAGCAGGCACGAGGCCCGATACAACTAACGTTTCCCTTGTAAGTTTCGGGGGTGGGGACGACATTCGGATCTCCATAGATCTCGCTGGAACTGAAATACAGGAAACCCTCGAGCTCGGATGGGCCTTAGCTAGCTCGAGCATGTTACGCGTACCCTTGACGGCAACATCGATCGTCTCAAGTGGGTATTTTCGATAGAACACCGGCGAAGCGATCCCAGCCGCATGAAAGATATAGTGTAGTTGAGACTAGGCCAATCCGAACAAAATCGTTGGTGATGTCTGCGGTTGAATTGTGTACGTTGCTCTGGTCGACAAATTCTCCGCCAGTAATCTGGTTGTCCACCGCGATGATCTGACAATCGTCCGGAAGCGATCGGATAATGTGCCGTCCGAGGAAGCCCGCGGCGCCGGTGATAAGGACTGTCTTATTGGAGAACGGGCTCATCATCACTTTTTCCTTATAATCTGCAGCATGCTGGGGATTTTCCACTGGTAGACGTCAGTTGAGTAGTTCTGGGGGTACAGTCACCGGCTGGCCGTCAACGTGTCCTCGATGATGTAGGCCATCTTAGCGAACGGCAGCAGGACATCAAGGGTGGTCTGTTGGTGCTCGAAAATGTGCGAACCGTCATCGATGATGTAGTCAAAATGGTGAGCACCGCGCTTATTAATCTTCTTGAGCGCCTTCCACAACGAGGCTCTCGTCGCTTTGGTCACAATAGATCGGATAGATCCGATTTTGATGCTCAACACTCTGAATGGCATCTGGTCGATATCGAGACAAAAGATCCGCGCATTAGGGAAAAACTCGGCCCACATCCGGGCGCTCCGCCCCTCGGCGATCCCGATCTCGAGGATGTTCCACGCCTCCGACGCCCAGTCGTGCATGAGCTCCCAGTAGATCGGCGTGTAGTCGTGCCATGCCGCTTGGCTGGCGCGATGGTTAGGGTACGGCTCCATCACGCCGCCCTTGTCACAACCATACTTACGGGAGAGTGCGCAAAGCGGCGTCATTTTTCTCTCTTAATGCTTCCGCGCCGGCGTCGCGGATTGGGGGGCCGGGCGTATCAGTAAAATGCAGGCGCGGCAACAGATCTTTTGGCCACTGGCAGTCGAGGCATCGCAAGGGCCATCCTTGAACAGATATCCTTGCCCAGCCGTACGTGCCGCGGTAGCAGGTCTTATCGCCGCATCGGGCATCGTCGAACGATTCAGTGAAATCCGCCTCGTCGATGATCTGGATCATTTTCCCCGCGAAGCCGCGCTTTCGCCAGTTCGCTTCGATCTCTTTGGGAATATGCCAAGCCATATTGACCACAGGCCCGGTGTATGTATCCCAGGGGAAGTCTTTGTCCGAGAAGATCGGGATACGCGTGCCCGGAGCGTAGTGGCCGGGTTTTTGCTTTCCGCTCTCGTAGACCGCCGAAATGTGTCGTTCATCAAAGCCAAGCAACCCGAATAGAATAGCAGCTCGAGTAGGGAAGGCTGCAGCCGATATCGGCGCATAGACGGACGGCGCGTGGCCGTTTTCATGCATGATCTCTTTCATGAGGGCAGCGCCTTTTCGCGGCGCGCCACTGATTTAACCTGATCCGCCAAGACAAGAATCATGGCCAAAATCTTTCTTCTGCAGTCGGCCACCAAAAACATTGAAGCCGTAGATTTCAGCATGATACGAATATTGCCGCCGTAGCGTGCAGGAAATTCCATTGAAAAAACATGCATGTCCATATTGGCAGCGATCTGTTAAACGACGTAGCGCTGTACGTTCGCAGGTGCTCGTGATAGAACGTGTCGAACTGCTTCTTATCAAGCACGGAGCCGAGGTAATGGTTCTCGATCACGATGATAGTGTCCAGACTTCGGAGGATGCCAAGCGCCGCCAACAGACCGGGCAGATCCTCTATATGCGCGAACACATTCGTAAACGTGATAATGTCCGGGTGGCCGTGCCGGGCAACGAAGCGCGTCGCCTCGTCCTGGTCGAAGAATGTCTGGTACACGCAGTGACCTCGAGCTATGGCCTCCTGAGCTGCGTTAGTGGGCTCAATGCCAAAGGTGACAGCGTCACGCCGGCGGAACGCGTCGAGGAGCGAGCCGTCATTGCATCCTATATCCAGTACCTTCAAACCTTTTACGGGGCCCTGGCGCGCCTCTACGGACTGGACTAGTTGCTCCATGCCGTCGAGCACGTCCTTGGTGTTGCTCGCGCGATAATGGTACTCGGGGAAGAATAGCTGTTTCTTCGGGAGCTCCCAACGCTGCATCGCCGTATCGACAACGGTCGCAGTACAGGATCTCAATCGGATACTTCTCGCAGCGGCGCGTGTCGCCGATCGGCACGAGGTCGTCCGGCAGCGGGTGCATGCCAAGATCCATAACTGACGTCAGATGGGTGCTGTTGCAAACGCCGCAGCGGGTAGTCTCTTTCATGGGGTCAGGCTCCAAGCCATTCGGGGTTTCGCTTGTACCACTCGACTGTGTTGCGCAGGGACGTTTCAAAGTCAACCGGTGGCTTCCAACCGAGCGCGGCTAATTTTTCGCCATTGAGGCCATAGTGCCAGTCGTGGCCGGGCCGCGCGATCTTGAAATCGGACCAGTTGTAGTTGAGCGGTTTGCCGACGTAGCCGGCGATCATCTGGGCAAACTCAAGGTTACTGATGCACGCGCTGCCGACCACATTGTATCGATCAGGCCGGTCGACCAGTCCCTCTTGGTGCGCGTATGGCGCGCCGTGCTTTACCAGAAATAGCATGGCGTCGGCTGAGTTTCGCGAGTGTATATAAAAGCGCGAACCTACGGCGGTAGGTGACCCATGGATCGTCACTGTTTCCCCGCGTAATGTACGCTTGATACAGATAGCTGGAAATTTTGCTATCGACTGCATTTCGCCGAAGTTGTTCATGCAGTTCACGATGATCAGCGGGAGTTGGTACGCGCGCCAGTATCCGCATGCAAGCATTTCCTGTGAGGCTTTTGAAGCCGAGTAAGGGTTTGATGGTATAAAGGCGTCCCACTCTTTATGGAACTGAGTTCCATCAGACGGGCCATAGACTTCGTCAGTTGAGACGTGGAGAAACGCCTTCGGCTTGACTTCGCGAGCGTATTCCAGAACATTGAGCATAATCTCCAGATTGGCGCGAATGTTGAAGTACGGCTCGGCAAGCGACGCGTCAACGTCCGACATGGCAGCAAGGTTAAAAATGTAATCGATATGGCCAATCTTTTTGGTAAGCATTGGGGAGAACGGCGCCTGCAGATCGTGGGTGAAGACGCTGAGCCGTTTGCGAGTTTCTGGGTGCTTCACGGTCACGCGTTCGATGCGATCTGTGAGACCCTTATGGCGGAAGGAGTCGAGTGCCACTATCTCCCAATCCGTATTCACCATAAGATGGCGGAGTACATGGCACCCGATCGAGCCGCCGGCGCCGGTGATTAGGGCTCTCATACGTCACCCATTTTCAAGAACTTTTCATGCTGTGCGTACAGGGCTTCCGGAGGCATCTTCCCGGCCCCCTGATGCATATGAACCGTAATGATCCCTTCAACCCGCTGATGCACGTCTCCCCAGTACCGGGGATCGTGGTGACATAGAATGCCGTGGTCTCGGAGGACCGTTCCGACCCATCGGTCTTCGTAGTCATTGAAAGATTTAGCCTTGCAAACAGCATGCATAGCATCAGTGTTGAGCCAATAGCCACACCCGCCCCCAGCATGACCTTCATCAGCTTTATGTCCCGTGTACTTATGGCTAGAAAACCCAGAGCTAAGAAGGCGAGGGACAACCACGTAAGTATCAGAACAAATAACAAAAACATGGGTATATCCTTGTGTTAGAGCATACGCACAAGCCGCCTTGGTCTTGTTCATCATCACCCAGTAGCCCGGCGGCACGGGGAAACGCCACTCGTCTTCCAGCACGATCCCGTGGAGGGTCTCGTCGTACATGAAAAAGTGCGGAATCAAATGACCCCAACTGTCCACCCAGGTACGGCGAATAGCCGTATTGATCTCCGCTTCCGCAGGCGTCGTATGGATCAGGATGACCGGTTTCACCGGGCGTCCCACGATATCATCAATGGGAATGTCTTTGTTCGGAGATCCGATCGTTTCGCCAGCCATAGGGTAAAGAACCTCTCTGTCAGAAAGTCCAACGAACGAGTCGCGTAAGCTATGTTGCCGAGTGCGTCTAAGGATTTTATGCACGGATCTAGCTCCTGAAAGACTTCCCACCAATAACTCATGAATTCGTCAAACAGCCACCAAGGGCAGACGAACCAGTGGCTGGTGACATGTTTGATATCCCAGTCCCAGTCGTCGTCAAATTTGGAGAGGACGCGCTTGAACTCGATCCAGTCCTGGGGCGAACGGGATCGACAGAAATCGTCGGCGAGGCCACCCTGCTCCTGCAGGCTGAACGACGGGGTGAGGATTATGTCGTATTTACGCAGCATATCCTCAATCGTTCCACCGTCCCATTTATAGAGCCAATCCTGGTACTGGTAGAAAATGTGCGGCGGCACAAACTCCCAACCGGACATGTGGCTGTCGCGGAAGTTGATGTGCTTGCGGTAGCCCATGAAGCCGACAATATCCGGCTTAATACCGGCGCGCCACACGTCATAATATGCGTGCATGCTAGCAAAGCGTTTTCCCAGAACAGGCTCGCTTGATACAATATATTGCTGCACGAGGCCGCCGGCCGGGCGCACAGGCGGCTTCTCGGGTGCGTGGTAGATCGTCCAAAGATCAATCATAACGGGTGAACTGCGTTACGTTGTGATCCGCGGCGTACCAGCGGAGTCCAACTTTTCGGAGGAAAGGCTCCATCCGAGCAAGTAAATTAACTTCCCATGTCACTCGGTGCATCATACGAACGTACACGCGCGTGTAGTGCCTGCGCAACTGAAACATGCGATGAGTGTCCGCACGTGGCACGATCATGACAGAACCACAGAACCGCCAGCACGGATAGTTGTCGTCGGGGTCCGGCATCATCGCTTCCCAACAACCGGCACGCAAAATCGTTTTTCCGAACCGCCTGAGAAAGGAGTTGTAGAGTCGTCCGCGTTGAAGCCCGGCTGGCTCGCAATGCCGTAATCGATCCAGACAAACGTGTCGCTCTCCTCATCCTCATTCGCCGCGCGAGCGAGCCAAGCAAACTTCTGATATTGGACACAATGATACTCCAGGCTGTTTTTCTTCGGGTTGTCGCCCTTGCTCCACGTCAACGGCGGCTCGAGCGGCGGCAGCTTCTCGAGAAACTGCGACAACCACAAGTCCGGCAACGCGCTCATAAAAGCAGGCCAGATCCTGTTGACCGAGCGAATGCCCCAGCTTTGGCCGAGGGCTTGGTATTCCGTCGGGACGTTCGAGGGTGATCCTCAAGGCGCACGTACCCCGTGACCACACGGACTTTAGCTCGCGCCAAGGAACAACTCCACTTCCACTCAGCAAGACGGTGCCGATCCGGGCTTCGCGGTCTTTGAAGCCGTAGGAGATCACCAACTTCTATTTTTATCGGTCGGATGAATGCACATGCCAGCGGCGAACTCAATACACTTTTCGTTGAAGCAGAATGGCACGCTGATCTTGACCACCTTAAAGTCTTTGTTGTACGCGACAAATCGGTGCGAGTAGTACCGCAGCTGGGTGCCAGGAATGAACCGGGCTTCGTGGATCAGGTGCAGCCACTTGTCGCCCAGCGCGTACGACTTGAGAGCTGCCGGCAAAGTACCCGGTATCCCAGGGCCGACTCATGGATCACGAGGTCTTGTCCGTGCTCGTCGACAACGTGGCCCGGCCGATACATGAACCGCAGCGGCTTCTTCGGCTCGCAGATGGCGCTCCAAGTAATTCTCGTAGACGCGGGGGCGTTCGTAGCATACGTTTCACGTCAATTAGATGCGGCTGTGGGATACTCAACAAGACGACCAAGCACCTGCTCTGCTAGCCCGTCCTTTTCAAACCTGCCGTACCGTCGACGACGTCCACAATTGATTTTTATGCGAGAACAACCGCATATCCTCAAACCCGATAACAAGAGGATATTCATACTGGCTAGGGTGGGGACCGTAACTTCCCACAATGACATTATTTCAAACTCGCTACTAAGATCCGCCAACCAATTGCGCGTGTTGATCGGGTTGCTCCCGGTAATCGAGCCATCAGCGCCTTGGATCAGATACCGGCCATGCTCATCCATGCGATAGTTCACAGTGCGGACGATTGCACACATATGATCGTCATGGACTGTCACCGACGGGTTCATCGCAGTCCAGTTCTCCGGCGCCTTGAAGTCTAACTGCTGGTTGGTCCATGAGGGCGCGAGATCTTTCAGTGTCGGCAAATAGTGGAACATGTTCGGGTGCGCGAGCTCGCGTGACCAGTGATATGGACCGCGTTCGAGCGCCAGCATATTGTTGGCCTTGGAAGCCCATCATCTTCGTCTGCGGGCGCTTGGCTATAGAATGCAGCCACAGCGAACTCGTCCCAGGCAACCAACTTCGTAGACGTAGTTGTTGACAAACAACGCGTCAGTTCGTCTTGGGGATCTGCAGGGCCTTTTCGGAGAAGATCAGCGACGCCGCTTGATGGTCAGACATTTCACGGAACCACTTCGCAGCGTCGTGGAGCGGTTCAGCGCGCGACGGGCGTTTGTTTGTAGGCTTCGATCAAGTTCCAGATGAACTTTTC
>CAVQCR010000034.1:0-10231 GCA_963711055.1 uncultured Actinomycetota bacterium
CTGGGTGACGTCCAAGATCCGGTGTAAATGAAAGGACGGGCGTAGGTTCCCTTCAAGACCGCCAAGCCTTCGAAGGGAAAGGACCTACGCCCATGCCACACCGAGTATCGCCTACCGGGCGCATCCGGGGCCACATCGACGAGCTGTTCGCCTCTGGCCGGCCGCTGCCGGAGATACTGGAGGACGTCGCGCGGGTCGGCGCGCAGCTGCTGCTGCAGGCCGCGCTGGAAGCCGAGGTCACCGAGTACCTCGGCCGGGAGCGCTACCAGCGGGCCGCGGCCAGCGCGGATGCCCGTCCCGGCTCGCGCAACGGCTACCGGGACGTGACCGTCAAGACCACGACCGGGCCGGTCACCTTGTCGCGGCCGAAGCTGCGCGGCACCACCGAGGCGTTCGCCTCCCGTCTGTTCGGCGCGCATGTGACCAGGACGAACGCGCTGGAGAGTTTGGTGATCGCCGCGTTCGTGCGCGGTCTGTCGGTCCGCGACGTGGAAGCCGCATTGGCCGAGGCCCTCGGCGACCAGGCCGCGGTGTCCAAGTCGACGGTGTCGGCTATCTGCCAGGCCATCAAGGAGGAGTACCAGGCGTGGGCCCGGCGGAGCCTGTCCGGCGTCACGCTGGACTACCTGTTCCTGGACGCCTCCTTCTTCCGCATGCACCCCGGCTCCCCGGCCGAGCCGGTGCTGGCGGCCTGGGGCATCACCACCGGCGGCAAGCCGGCGTTCATCGGCCTGGCACCGGGCACCGGCGAGTCCGCCGACGCCTGGGGCGACTTCCTGGCCGACCTCAAAGGCCGCGGCCTGGACAGCCCGCTGCTGGTCATCTCCGACGGCGCGGCGGGCCTGATCGGCGCGATCGAGCAGGCTCTCCCCAGGGCCTTGCGTCAGCGGTGTCTCATCCACCGGGCCAGGAACATCCTGGCCAAGATCCCGGCCGGGATGCAGTCGGAGATCAAAGACGCGTACTGGGAGCTCTTCGACACCGAGGACCTCAAGACCCCGCCCGGCCCGGACCTCGTGGCGCTCATCGACGCCAGGGTCGACGCCTTCGCCGGCAAGTACAAGCCGCTCTATCCCGCGGCGGTCAAGATCCTGCTCACCGACCGCCAGGGCCTGACCGCATACCTGCGCTTCCCCGCCGAGCACCACCACCGGATCCGGCACTCCAACTTCATCGAGCGCACCTTCGGCGAAACCCGCAGGAGAGTCAAGGTCATCGGCCGACTCCCCGGCGAGACCAGCTGCCTCACCCTCGTATGGGCCGTCCTGGACCGGGCCTCGGCCGGCTGGCGCGGCCTGACCATGACCAGCGACGGCATGCGCCTGCTGCAGGACCTGCGCCGCTCCCTGCTCGACCCGCCCCGCCAGCTACGGCCACAGCCCGCCGTGGCCGAGCCCGGTGATCAACCCGGAACTGTCACAGCCGTCGCCTGACTACAGCAGGCACGCCGGGCGGGCCGGCAGTTCCCTGTCCCGCCCGGCCACGTCTCATCCACCCGGAAGGAAGGCCATGGGCTTCGAGAACAAGATCGCCATCGTGACCGGGGGAGGCGCCGGGATCGGCGAGGCGCTCTGCCGCGAACTGGCCCGCCGCGGCGCGCGGGTCGTCGTCGCCGACATCAACGGCGAGGACGCCGACCGGGTGGCCGCCGCCCTCCCCGGCGACGGCGGGCGGGCCTGGGCGCGCCGCGTCGACGTGGCCGACGAGCAGGATGTCCGGCGGCTGGTCGAGGAGACCGCCGCCGCGCACGGGCGGCTGGACTACCTGTTCAACAACGCGGGCATCGCGATCGGGGGTGACGCCCGGGACCTGACCCCCGCCCAGTGGCGGCGCGTGCTGGACGTGGATCTCTACGGCGTCCTGCATGGCACGCTCGCCGCCTACCCGATCATGGTCAAGCAGGGGTCCGGCCACATCATCAACACCTCGTCAGCCACCGGCTTGCTGCCCCAGCCGATCAACGCCCCCTACTGCACGGCCAAGCACGCCATCGTGGGGCTGTCACTTTCACTGCGCCTGGAGGGCGCCGACCTCGGGGTAAAAGTCAGCGCCGTCTGCCCCGGCTACGTGCGCACCAACATCTACCAGAACACGGTCCTGGCAGGCCTGCCCCGAGAACAGGCAGCCCGCAAACCGGTCAAGATGATCGAGGCCGCACAAGCTGCGGTGATAATCCTCGACGGCGTGGCCCGCAACCACGCATTGATCCTCTTTCCCGGCTACGTACGCTGGGCCTGGCGCGCATACCGCATCTTCCCCCGCGCTGTCGAGCGAGTCTTCCTCACCCGGGTGCGGCAACTACGCAGATACCGGACGGCCCCAAACGCAACACCAGCATGAGCACGCCCAAACTGTCGCCATGACCGCCTAACATCAGACACCACAAGAGGAACCCACGCCCGCCGATTTACACCGAATTCCGGACGCCACCCCAGGCTGAAGCCAGACTGCCAGCTGGCGAGCCCTGCCGTGCAGGCCGGCTCGACGCCCCACTGCGTCTGCGGCCAGTCCCGGTAGCGGTTCGCCTGCTGACTGGCATACCTGACTAACGACTCGATGAGCCCGTCCGGCCGGGCACCCGGAGCCCTGATCTGGTGCAGCGCCAGGTTGATCTGTGCATAAGTGGTGTCGAAGGCAATCTCGCGGACGGGATCGGCGCCCGTCGAGCTCACCTCTGCGTCGTACCGATCACGCGGCAGAGTACAGGTCAGGACCATGGCCTTGTTGCCGGCATGACCGAGGCGAACGCCCTTGAACCGGTCGGCGCTAGGGCCGGGAATTGGCTCAATCCAGCGCCGCGACGGCCAGGCCGCGTCGAGCCCCCAGGGAACGAAGTCGATGACGCTAGTTTCCATGCGTGACACCTTCTCACGCTCAGTAGCCAGCAGGGCTGAGGCGCGGGAAGGTTTCGCCTGACGTGCCTGGAACCGCGTGGGGCATGCCGTCCATGCCGGATACAATCCGTCACTCCGCCGGCCGGGCGGTCACCAGGACCGACCGGCGGCCGTGGCTAACATCTGCGGACGGTACCGACGAATCGGTAATGCCGGTCACTACCCATCCCGCCTGTTCGAGCATCATCAGGTGCTCGGCAGATGGCAAGATCGTGCGCCAGGGCTCCGCGTCGCCAGTCCGCCGCCGGGCGTTCGCCGCCGCCACCACTTCGGCCGAGTCCAAGCCGTCGGCATGAGTGGCCAGGCTCGCCACCAGCACGCTGTCCTCCATGGCGCGCGTGGCGAGCCCGCCCAGCAGTTGGCGGCAGGTCATCTGATCGAGATAGACAAGCAGTCCCTCGCAGATAAACAGGCTCGGCAAATCCCGATCGTGCCCGCACCGTTCGAGCACGGCGCCGACCTCGTCGGTGCGAAAGTCAGCCGCGGCCAGCGTCACGCCCAGCCGGCTCGGATCGTCTTGCCAGCCCGGCCCGGTTGGCCCCCGGCCGGCGACGGCCTGCAATCGCCGGAGCTTGTCGGCCTGCGTAGCGGGATGGTCAAGCTCGAAGTACCGGACGCCATCGGACCGGAAGCGCAGTGCCCTGTCGTCATAGCCTGCCCCGCAGATGACGATCTGGGGCACGCCCGCGGCGATGGCTGCCAGCACCTGCTCGTCGACATATCTGGTGCGCGCTTCGATGCCTGGCCGCAACCACGGCGGCGGGCTAAACGTCATGCCCTCGCACAGAACGCCTTGCGCGTCCGGATCGCCCTCGGGGGAATGCGGCCGGTCAAGCCCAGCCCTGGTCAGCGCGACCGCTTGGCTGGTCCTCGATATATTCATACGTTCTACCTGACTATAAGAAGTCGACCCTAGCAGCTAGCGGTCGTCTGACTGTTGTGATCAACGTTGATCTAGTACGTGTTAGCGTACTAGTTGTGCCTCGTGATCACTACTACGAAGCGGCGACGGCCATACGGCGCGGAGTCCTCGGTCTGGGCCGTCGGCTGCGGACCGAGCGAAGTGCTGGCGGCCTGACGTCGCTGGAGCTGAGCGTGCTTGGCCACCTGAACCGGCGCGGCCCGATGACTCCGGGTGCTCTGGCTGCGGCCGACCGGATCCAGCCGCAGTCACTGACCCGGACGCTGACAAGCTTGGCGGCAGACGGCCTGCTGACCAGGCAACCCGACCCCGGCGACGGCCGGCGATCCTTGCTGACGATAATGCCGCCCGGCGTCGGCGCGCTGCGCGCCGAGATGGACCGAAGCGACCAGTGGCTCGCCGCCGCGATCACAGCAAAACTGACTCGAACCGAGGCTGAACTGGTCCGCCTTGCTGGACAGTTGATGGAACGCCTGGCCGATCCGTAACCGACAGCGCGCGACCCACTGACCGGCTAAGTGCCCTCGGCGCAGAGCCGGTGATGCCAGGCCACGGCCGAGGTGTCGGTCAGTGAGGCGATCTGGTCGACAACCGCGCGCAGCCGGCCGCTGTCGTCGGCCGCCTGCTCGAACTCTGGGCGGAACATCGGGTCCAGGGTGACCGGAGCGCCCGCCACGACGGCCTCCGCGAGCTCGGTTATCACCTCGCGCTCTCGCGCCTGCGCGGCCTTCGCGCCAGACCGGCTCATGACATAGTTCGCTGTCACGCCCTTCAGCAGGGCGCACTCAAGCCGCTGTTGCCGCGGCACGGACAGGCCCGCTTCATAGCGGGTCACCGGCGGATGGCCTTCGGGCCGGGTTGCTTGCTGGGCCGCCCGGCACAGGCGGCCAATCAGCTCGCTGGCCAGGTTCTTGACCGCCGCCACCGACACCGGGCTGCCGTCAAACTCAGCGGGCCAGCAGTCCAGGCTTACCAGCCCGGCGAAGATCTCGGTGAGCTCGGCCGAAGTCGTGCTGCCCGGCGCGCAGTATGCGGTGAGTGTCAACTCGGCCACCGCCTGCCGTTCGCCCGGATCGCGGAGCTGGCGGAGCGTGACCAGGCCTGCATGCAGGCCGTCTTCGAGATCGTGCACCGAGTAGGCGACGTCGTCGGCCCAGTCCATCACCTGCGCTTCCAGGCACGGCTGACCTTCAGGAGCGCCGTCACGGATCCACGCGAACATCGCCGCATCGCTCGCGTAGGCGCCGAACTTGCCGGCCGCGCGCGCCCCCGCTGGGTCAAGCGCGGCGGGTCCGAGCCACGGGTACTTCAGCGTCGCGTCCAGCGTCGCCCTGGTCAGGTTCAGGCCGGCCCCAGGCACCTTCGCTTCCAACCGGGTGAGCAGCCGGAGACTTTGCGCGTTCCCTTCGAATCCTCCGCATCCAGCGGCGACCTCAGCGAGTGCAGCCTCACCGTTGTGACCGAACGGCGGGTGGCCGAGGTCGTGGGCCAGGCAGGCGGCATCGACGAGGTCGGCATCGCAGCCGAGCGCGGCCCCGAGCTCGCGCCCGATCTGCGCGCACTCCAGCGAGTGGGTGAGCCGCGTGCGCGGGAAATCGCCCGAGCCGACCGCTACTACCTGCGTCTTGGCGGCGAGCCGGCGGAGTGCAGCGCTGTGGAGCACCCGGGCGCGATCCCTGGTGAAGGGATCGCGCCCGTTGCCGTTACTTGCGCCGCCGGCCGTCTTCGGCGGCTCGGCAGCCCACCGGGCCGCGGCCAGGTGGTCGTACCCGCTGGTCACCTGCTGTCGCTGCCCCCTGCGGTCGCCATCACGGCGGCGCGCCCGGCTTCCAGCCGGGCCACCGGCACGCGGAACGGCGAGCAGGACACGTAGTCGAGCCCGGCCGCGTGGAAGAAATGCACCGACTCCGGGTCGCCGCCGTGCTCGCCGCAGACGCCGATCTTCAGGTCCGGCCTGGCGGCCCGGCCTTCCTGCACGGCGATCTTGACGAGCCGGCCGATACCGTCGACGTCGATCGTCTCGAACGGCGAGACGCCGAACACGCCCAGGTCGATGTAGCGGCCGAAGAACGACCCCTCCACATCGTCGCGGGAGAAACCCCAGCCCATCTGGGTCAGGTCGTTGGTGCCGAAAGAGAAGAACTCGGCCGCCTGCGCGATCTGGCCGGCCGTCAGCGCGGCCCTGGGCACCTCGATCATCGTCCCGATCAGGGTGTGGACGGATGTGCCGGTCTCACCGGCGACCTCGGCCAGTACCTTCTCGGTCTCCTCACGCGCGGCTTCCAGCTCCTGCACCGCACCCACCAGCGGGATCATGATTTCTGGCCGCGGGTTGCCGCCCGCCTTGACCCGGTCGACCGCCGCGTGCGCGATCGCGCGCACCTGCATCGCGTACAAGCCAGGGATGACCAAGCCCAGCCGGACGCCGCGCAGGCCAAGCATCGGGTTCTGCTCGTGCAGGCGACGGACGGCCTCCAGCAGCTTGTGGTCCTGCGCCGTGGCGTTGTCACCAGCCAGGGCGACCTTGACCGACAGCTCGGTGAGGTCGGGCAGGAACTCGTGCAGCGGCGGGTCGAGCAGCCGGATGGTGACCGGCAGCCCGTCCATCGCCTCGAGGATTTCCACGAAGTCACCGCGCTGCAACGGCTCCAGTGCGTCTAGTGCCGACTTACGGGTGGCTTCATCGTCGGCCAGGATCAGCCGCTCCACCAGTTGCCGCCGCTCACCGAGGAACATGTGCTCGGTCCGGGTCAGCCCGATGCCCTCAGCACCGAATCGCACCGCACGGGCGGAGTCCTCGCCGGTGTCGGAGTTCGCCCGGACTCCGAGCCGGCGCCGCTCGTCGGCGTGCGTCATCAGCCGATTCACGGCGCTGACCAGCTCGTCGGCCTGCGGGTCGAGGTTGCCCTCGAAGTACTCCACGACCGGCGACGGGACTACCGCGACCTCGCCCAGGTACACCACGCCGGACGTGCCGTCGATCGACACGACGTCGCCCTCCCGGACCACCACGCCGTCGGGCGCGCTGAACTGGCGGGCACTGACGTCCACCTCAAGCTCGTCCGCGCCGCAGACGCACGTCTTGCCCATGCCGCGGGCGACCACTGCCGCGTGGCTGGTCTTGCCGCCACGGCTGGTCAGGATGCCCTGCGCGGCGATCATGCCATGCAGGTCGTCCGGGTTGGTCTCGCGCCGGACCAGGATGACGTGCTCACCGCGGTCCGCCCACTCGACCGCCACGGCCGAGTCGAAGACGGCCTTGCCGACCGCCGCTCCGGGCGACGCGCTGACCCCCTTGGCGATCTTCTTGACGTCAGAGCCAGCATCGAACCGGGGGAACATCAGCTGAGCGAGCTGGCTGCCGGTAACCCGGGTCAGCGCCTCGTCCATATCGATCAGGCCCTGGTCAACCAGCTGGGTGGCGATCCGGAACGCGGCCGCGGCGGTGCGCTTGCCGACCCGGGTCTGCAGCATCCACAGCTTTGCGCGCTCGATCGTGAACTCGATGTCGCACAGGTCCTTGTAGTGGTTCTCCAGCGTCTGCATGATCTGCATCAGCTCGGCATAGGACTTGCGGTCGATCTTCTCCAGGTCCTGTAGCGGCACCGTGTTCCTGATGCCGGCCACCACGTCCTCGCCCTGTGCGTTCTGCAGGTAGTCGCCGTAGACGCCTTGCTGGCCGCTGCCCGGGTCGCGGGTGAAGGCGACGCCGGTACCGGAGTCCATGCCAAGGTTGCCGAAGACCATGGCCACGATGTTCACCGCGGTGCCGAGGTCGGCCGGGATCCGCTCCTGACGCCGGTACAGGATGGCCCGGCCGGCGTTCCAGGAGTTGAAGACCGCGCGCACGGCCAGGTCCATCTGCTCGCGCGGGTCCTGCGGGAAGTCGCGGCCGGTCTTCTCCCGGACGATGGCCTTGAACCTCTCCACCAGGCCCTGCAGGTCCCCGGCGTCGAGGTCCAGGTCGTTCTTGGTGCCCTTGGCCGCCTTAGCCGCGTCCATGGCGTGCTCGAACTCACCGCCATCGATGTCGAGGACTGTCCTGCCAAACATCTGGATCAGCCTGCGGTAAGCGTCCCACGCGAACCGCTCATTGCCCGCCTGCTTGGCCAGGCCATGCACGGACTCGTCCGACAGGCCGATGTTGAGCACCGTCTCCATCATGCCCGGCATGGAGAACTTGGCCCCGGACCTGACGCTGACCAGGAGCGGATCGGCGTGGTCGCCGAGCTTGCGGCCCATCTTCTCTTCAAGCTGGGTGAGGTGCTCGGTGACCTCGGCCGCCAGGCCGTCCGGCACAGTGCCATGCTCGAGGTAGTGGCGGCACGCATCGGTGGTGATGATGAATCCGGGAGGAACGGGGAGACCCAGGTTGGTCATCTCCGCCAGGTTGGCTCCCTTGCCGCCCAGCAGGTCCTTCAGGTCCTTGTTGCCCTCGGTGAAGTCGTAGACAAGCTTCGGCACTGCTCTGCACTCCTCAGGTGCCGCCTAAGCGCCTCGAGCCGGGCGCGGCGCGGCTCAGTGATCTCGCGGCCAGATGGCCCTCACACCGAGCCTATCGACCATTGCACGGAGCCGGGACGACGGTCACCGCTCATTAGGTGAACAAACTCCCGCCTGGCCGAGCTGCGCAGACCGCGCTGGCACGGGGATTGAGATAACCTGCTCGGCCAGGCAACTAGGCGCCGGTCCCGGCGTCTCTGGTTTGTGGAGATAGACGTAGAGCTGCCAACCGGCACTGCTTCCCGGTCCTGTGAGGGTAACGGGAACGCCAGCGAGCGCGCCGTTGGTGCTTTGTACGAGGCCCATGCCGTCGGCCTCATCCGCCTCGCCGTGGTCATGCTCGGCAGCAGGCCGGCCGCAGAGGACGTCGTACAGGAAGCCTTCATCGGCTTGTACCGGCGCTGGGATCAGTTGACCCAGACCGACAAGGCCCTGCAATACGTTCGCTCCAGCGTGCTGAACGGATGCCGGTCCCAGCTGCGGGCCCAGGCCAGGGAACGGAGGCGCCCGGCGCCGGCGCTTGCCGGGCAGCGTAGCTTCGGCCGATCACGACGTCCTGCTGGGCGAAGAGCACCGGCAGGTGGTCGCCGCGTTGCGCCGGCTGACCGGACCGGCAGCGCGAGGCGCTCGTGCTGCGCTTCTTCGTCGACCTGCCCGAGCCGGAGATCGCCCGGTCCATGGGCATCAGCCAGGGCACCGTGAAGTCCACGACGTCGCGGGCGCTAGCGGCGCTCGCTCGCTTGCTCGGGGAGAACCGATGAACTCGATCGAGGACCGGATCAGGGGCGCTGCCGAGGCGGTGGCCCGGACGGTACCGGACGGTGGCGCTCCGCCCCTGCATCTGCCTGCCCCGCAGGGTCGCGCGGCAGACAGCCCTAGCCGCCGGTTGCGTGGCAACAGGGCGCACCGGTGGCTAGCGCCGCTCGCAGCAGCGACAGCCGTCGTCGCTGTCGCGGCCGTATCGGCCTCCGCGCTGTCAGGCGGATCGGCCGGGACCAGATCTCACCAGGACGGACGTAGCGTTAAATCCAATGCTGCCGTCAGGAGGAACGCCGCCCAGCGTGCCGATCTCGCCAGGATCGACCGGGGGGCGATCGACCAGTTCCTGACGGCGACGGGGGCCCAGTACACCACCGGGGCCTTCTTCTTCGGCCAGATCCGGGCCCTGGAGAGCGATTCGACCGCCAGGTGCATGGCCGGGTACGGCTTGCACGTGGGCCGCGTTACTCCGGCCCAGGCCGCCAGGGGCGACTACGACCTCACCCAGTTCCCTGACCTGGGCCAGATCGCGCGTGCCGGTACGCTGCCATCAGGCGTCCCGACCGTTGCGCAGCGTGCTGGCTCCAGCTCCTTCGGCGTGAAGCTGGGTCAGTGCTCCAAAGCCGCGCAAGCACCATTCGGGCCGCTCATATCAGCGGGATCCAAACTGGCGGCGCCTTTCCTCAAGATCGAGGTCTTCGCCCCTACCCCGGCCCCGGTTCGCGCGACGCTGCCCCAGCTGCGCTCGTGCGCGGCCCGGTACGGCTGGCCCGGGCAGCCGTACGGAGCGCCCGACTCGACGATCAACTCATTCGCTGACTTCGTCGGCTGGATCGCCGGGCACATCGACAGCGCCGGCAGCCGCGGTGCTTCCGCGGCCAGGATCCGCGCCCTTGACCGGCAGTGGGGCCACGCCTTTGTCACCTGTGCCCGGCCAACCATCACGGTTCAGTACCGGATCTGGACAGCTGAGCAGCGGACCTTCCTGCGGACGAACCACGCGCAGGTCCAGGCGTTTCTGGCCCTGGTTAACAAGATCATGACGACTGCCGAGCGCGATGAGGGCAACGGGGAAGTACCGTAGCCATCGGCCGCGGCGCCTGCGGGGCGGGCGTCGGCGACAATGACTGCATGTCGAGTAACGCAGTCGTTG
>CAVQCR010000035.1:0-239365 GCA_963711055.1 uncultured Actinomycetota bacterium
GATGGAGTTTTCCGGCAACACGGTGCTTCGAACAGCACCGCGGAACCGGCAATGGGCCGCTAATGGCCACTCGGAACGGAGGTTGTCATGCTGACCCGAGTCCCGCGGCAGGATGCCACGGTTTATCACTTTCCTGGCCGCGATTTTTACCTGTGCATCGGCCCGGACAACAGCCCGGCCAAGAACCTGGCGGTCGGCCTGGCGGTATTCCGGCTGGTTCGGCGCCACCCGGCCACATACACCGGCCGAGGAAGAAGTCATCCACATCATTTCCGGGACCGGCCAGCTGGTGACGCCGGAAGGTACCGCTCAGCTTGAGCCGGGCACCACCGTGCACATCCCGCCCGGGCTGCATCACGCCACCGTGTCCAGCGGTCCGAGGCGCTCACCATGGTGTCGGTCTTCTCGCCGCCAGTGATCCCCGGCTCGTACGAGATGTCCCGGCCATGACCGCGACCGTAACCGGGACAACTGAGCTGGACGCCCTGGCTCGGAGGCCCGGCAAGAGATAGTGAAGGCAATAGCGCACGCGAAAGGCGGCCGCCTCGGCGGGCCGCTATCGGCCACCGACATCCTCACCGCGCTGTACTTCCGGGTCATGAACATCCGGCCCGAGCAGCCGGACTGGCCGGAACGGGACCGGTTTATCCTGTCGAAGGGGCACAGCTGCATCGCCCTCTACGTGGTGATGGCGCTGCGCGGATACTTCCCGCTGGCCGAGGTCGCGACGTTCGACGCCATCGACTCCCGGCTGCAAGGACACCCGGACATGACCGCGCTGCCGGGCCTGGACATGTCGAGCGGCTCACTGGGACTTGGATTCGCGGGCGGGCTCGGGATAGCACTCGGGGCCAGGCTGGCGGGCAAGACTTTCCGTACCTACGTCATGGTCGGCGACGGCGAGTGCAACGAGGGCATCATCTGGGAGGGCGCGCACATCGCGCAGCGCTACGCACTTGACAACCTGATCGTGATCGTCGACCAGAACCAGCTCCAGCAGTTCGGCTGGCGCGCCGACGGTACCGGGCAGCGGCGTCCGCCCTACGACGGGACAGCGTTGCGAGACCGCTGGGCAGCTTTCGGCTGGGCGGTCAGCGAGGTCGACGGGCATGACATGGCGGCGGTTGTGCGGGCGCTGGAGGATGCCAGCGCCGTGCACGGCCGGCCAGTGGCGGTGATCGCGCACACCGTTAAAGGCAAGGGGGTTTCCTTCATGGAAGGCAACTTCCGCTGGCACAGCCGCGTCCCCACCGCCGAGGAACTGGCAACGGCGCTCGCCGAGCTTGGCGGCACGGCCGCGACGGGCGCGAGTAGCGGGGAGGCGTGACATGACGCTCACAGCTGGCAAGGCCTGCGGGTGGTGTTCGGGAGCCCTGCGACCTGGGCAACGACGACCCGCGCATTGTCGTTCTGGACGGCGACGTCGGCAGCTCTACCGGCGCAGCCGCATTCGAAGCCGCGCATCCCGAGCGGTTCCTGCAGATGGGCATCACCGAGCAGGCAATGCTCGGCGCGGCGCCGGCCTGGCGACCGTCGGATTCGTCCCGGTGGCTGCGAGCTTCGCCTGCTTCGCCGTCGGCCGGGGATTCGACGCCATCCGGGTGCTGATCGCTCAGCCTGGCCTGAGCGTGAAGATCGCAGGCGGCTACGCCGGCCTGCTCACCGGGATGACCGGCAAGACGCATCAGATGTTCGACGACATCGCCATCATGCGCACGTTGCCGAATATGACCGTGCTGGCGCCGGCCGACGAAATCGAGACCGCGCAGGCCATCCGGGCGATGATCGCCACGGATGGGCCGTTCTACCTGCAGCTCACCCGGGAGGCATCGCCGGTGCTGTTCCCGGCCAGCTACCGCTTCG
Source organism: uncultured Actinomycetota bacterium (assembly GCA_963711055.1). Taxonomy (GTDB): domain Bacteria; phylum Actinomycetota; class Actinomycetes; order Streptosporangiales; family Streptosporangiaceae; genus JAJYUU01. The sequence continues at coordinate 1,864 of CAVQCR010000035.1, forward strand.
CGCTCGGCCGGGCAGTCCGGCTACGGACCGGCTCCGATGTCACGCTCATCAGCACCGGCGTGCAGACGGTCCGTACGCATGAGGCGGCCGGGATTCTGGCCGGCCGCGGCATCGAGGCGACTGTCCTGCACGTGCCGACGGTCAAGCCGATCGACGCCGACGCGATCGTCGAGGCCGCGCTGGCTTCCGGCCTGGTGGTGACGGTCGAGGAGCAGTCCGTGCTGGGCGGCCTGGGCGGCGCGGTCGCCGAAGTGCTCACTGCCGCTTGTCCGGTACCGGTCCGGCGTCTCGGCCTGCAGGACGTCTTCGGCGAAAGCGGCCCGGAGAGCGCGCTGCTGGAGAAGTACCGCCTGTCGGCCGCGGCGGTTGCGGCCGACGTTGAGGCATGGCTGGAGCAAAGCCCGGCCGTGCGGGCTGCGCATCTGGAGGGAGCGGAGCGATGAACACGATCGGTCACTGGATCGAAGGCCAGCAGACGCCGGGCAGCTCAGGCCGAGTCGGCCCGGTCTATGACCCGGCGACCGGTGCGCAAACCGGTGACGTCAGCTACGCATCCGGTGCCGACGTTGACACGGCCGTGGCTAGCGCGGTCGCGGCGGGCCCCGGCTGGCGGGAGGTGCCGCTCACGCGGCGGAGCGAGATCCTGTTCGCCATGCGGGACCTGGTCCGAGACCACACCCGGCAGCTCGCGGAGCTCATCACCAGTGAGAACGGCAAGGTTCTTGGCGATGCCGAAGGTGAGGTGCTGCGCGGCCTGGAGAACCTGGAGTTCGCCTGCGGCATCCCGAGCCAGCTGAAGGGCGAGCACTCCGCGGGCGTCTCGCATCAGGTGGACGTGCACTCGACCCGCAGCCCGCTGGGAGTGGTGGCCGGCATTACGCCGTTCAACTTCCCCGCCATGGTGCCGATGTGGATGTTCGCCAACGCCATCGCCTGCGGTAACTGCTTCGTGCTGAAGCCATCGGAGAAGACCCCGTCCGCATCGATGCTGCTAGCGGAGTTGTGGCAGCAGGCCGGCCTGCCGGACGGCGTGTTCAGCGTCGTGCACGGGGACCGCGAGGCGGTGGACCGGCTGCTCGCGCACCCGGATGTGGCCGCCGTCTCCTTCGTCGGATCGACCCCGGTGGCGCGGCACGTGTACGCGACCGCGAGCAGCCATGGCAAGCGGGTGCAGGCGCTGGGCGGGGCGAAGAACCACATGATCGTGCTGCCTGATGCGGACATCGAGATGGCCGCCGACGCGGCCGTGTCGGCCGGCTACGGGGCGAGCGGCGAGCGCTGCATGGCCGTGTCCGTCGTGGTGCCCGTCGGCGAGGTCGCCGATCCGCTGGTGGACGCTATCTCCGCCCGGCTGGACAAGATCAACGTCGGGGCAGGCGCCGAACCGGGGACGGAGATGGGCCCGCTGGTGACCAGGGCACACCGGGACCACGTCGCCGGGTACCTGGACGGCGCCGCGGCCGATGGCGCCGTCATCGTGGCTGACGGCCGCGACCTGGTCAGCCCGGCGGGCGGGTTCTTCCTCGGCCCCTGCCTGGTCGACCGCGTCCGGACTGACATGCCGATCTATCAGGACGAGGTATTCGGGCCGGTGCTGTCGGTACTGCGGGCCGGAACCTACCAGGAGGCAGTGCAGGTAGTGAACGCCAACCGATACGGCAATGGCGTCGCGATCTTCACCAGGGACGGCGGCGCCGCGAGCCGGTTCTGTGACCAGGTCGACGTCGGAATGATCGGCGTGAACGTACCGATTCCGGTGCCGGTGGCGTTCTATTCCTTCGGCGGCTGGAAGGACTCGCTCTTCGGGGACCTGAGCATGTACGGGCCGGACGGCGTACGGTTCTACACCCGCGGCAAGGTCGTGACCACCCGGTGGCCGGATCCATCCACCAGCACGGTCGATCTCGGCTTCCCGAGGACACGGTGACCACCATCGTGCTGCTCGGCACCCTCGACACGAAGGGCGCTGAATACGACTACCTGCGCGAGCGCGTACGTGCCCTAGGTGCGCAGACGATCCTGATCGATGTTGGCACCGGAGGCCCGCCGGCAATACCGGCCGACATCAGTGCCGCCGAAGTTGCCACCGCGGCCGGAGAGCGGCTGGCCGACCTGACCGAGCGCGGCGAGGCTGTCACCGCGATGAGCCGGGGAGCAGTGGTCATCTGCCGTCGGCTGCTCAGCGAAGCCCGGCTCGATGGCGTAGTCGCACTTGGCGGCTCCGGCGGCACTTATATCGCCAGCAGCGTCATGCGCGCGTTGCCGGCCGGCCTGCCGAAGGTGATGGTGTCCACCATGGCATCAGGTGACGTGTCGCAATACACGGGCGCCAGCGATATCTCCATGACCTATTCGATCGTGGACATCGCGGGCCTGAATTCGATCCTGGCGCGGATCATCGCGAACGCGGCGGCATCCGTCGTCGCTTCGGCTCGGGTGCAGATGCCGGGCCGCCGGCCCGCCCGACCATCGCCGCGAGCATGTTCGGTATCACCACACCATGTGTGACACGGGCCCGCGCGCACCTGGCCGACCTGGGCTATGAGGTCCTTGTCTTCCACGCCAACGGCACCGGCGGGCGCTCGCTGGAGGCAATGGCCGCGAGCGGGTCACTGACCGGGGTTCTTGACCTGACCACCACCGAGTTGGCTGATGAGCTGGCCGGAGGGGTGTTTTCCGCAGGCCCGGGCCGGCTTGACGCCGCAGCCCAGGCTGGCCTGCCGCAGGTCGTCTCGCTTGGCGCACTCGACGTGATCGATTTCGGCCCGCCCGGCACGCTGCCGGCGAGCATGCTCGGCCGGAACATCTGCAAGCACAACCCGGCCGTCACCCTGGTCCGGACCACTCCCGACGAATGCCGCGAGCTCGGCCGCCGCATTGGCGGCAAGCTCTCGGCCGCCCGCGGCCCGGCAGTGGTTTTCATACCGCTGCGAGGACTGTCTGCGCTGTCGGTTAAGGGCGGCCAGTTCTATGATCCCGACGCGGACCAGGCGCTCATCGACGGACTGCGCGAGACGCTCAGCCCGTCAGTCGAGGTCAATGAGCTCGACCTGGAGATCAACGATGAGGCGTTCGCGCTGGCGACCGCCGACCGGCTGCACGAACTCATCCAGACGGTGACGGCATGAACCGGCTGGAAGCACTCGGCATGTTGCGCGCGCAGGTGGCCGCCGGCCAGCCGGTCATCGGCGCTGGTGCCGGAACCGGCCTGTCGGCTAAGTGCGCCGAGGCTGGCGGGGCTGACCTGCTGACGGTATTCAGCTCGGGCCGCTACCGAATGGCCGGCCGCGGTTCACTGGCCTGCCTTATGCCGTACGGAGATGCGAACGCAATCGTGCTGCAGATGGCCGCCGAAGTACTCCCGGTCGTCCGGCACCTGCCGGTGCTCGCCGGGGTTTGCGGTACGGACCCATTCCGGCGGATGCCGGTGTTCCTCACCCAGCTCAAGGAGCTTGGCTTCTGCGGGGTCCAGAACCATCCCACCGTCGGCCTGATCGACGGGTCGTTCAGGGCCAACCTCGAGGCCACCGGCATGGGCTTCGGGCTGGAGATCGCGATGATTCGCCAGGCGCGTGAACTCGACCTGCTGACCTGCCCGTTCGCATTCGATCCCGAGCAGGCCAGGCTGATGGCAGAAGCCGGAGCCGATCTCGTCGTCGCGCACGCCGGCCTGACCGTCGGCGGTATGGTCGGCGCCGGCACGGCCCGCAAGCTTGACGAGACCGTCGAACTTGTCCGCGCGATCGGCGGCGCAGCCAGCGCAGTTAATCCCGATGTCCTGGTGCTCTGTCATGGCGGCCTGATGGCCGGCCCCGATGATGTCGCCGCCGTGCTGGCGCGGGCCCCCGGCATAGCTGGATACTTCGGTGGCTCGTCGACTGAGCGGCTGCCGTCAGAGTTGGCGCTCACCGCGGCCATGCGCAGCTTCAAGGCGATTCGCCCGGCCAGGGCGGGAGTCCCCTCCGCCTAGCATCCTGGCTCAGGCCATGTCCTCGAGGCGAGCGGATAGCCCATAATATCCAGCAGCGTTGCCCCTCTTGCCAGCAGCGCTTGCTTCGACTGACGGTAGTGATGGCCGCAGAGCAGCAGGTCCGCCGGAGGCCGCCGACCGTCTGCTATCGGGATAACCGCGATGACGGCTGGCCTGGCCGGGCAGCAGCAGGCACGGTCTGAGTAACGAGGGGCCGGCCTGTAGATGGCCGCGGGCTCCGGCGTCGCCGACTGCCCATCCGGGGTGCTAGTCCGGCTGAGCCGACCCTGATAGCTGGGGTTCTGGAAGCTCATCGACATACACCGAACTATCGCGCCGGGCCAGGTGACCGTTCCAGGGCCGAACCTCCCAGGACCGGCAGGACTAACGGCACTGACCGGGCCGAGCGCTCAGGCCCGGCCGTGCCGACATGAGGTTCTGAGGCTGGTTTTGATGCCGCAGCCCGCTGACAGAACGGGGGCAGGGTCGCGAGCAGGCGAACCGGTTGCCAGCCGGTTCAGGCCGCCCGGCGGCGGACCAGCCAGACGGTCACGGCGATGAGCAGCACCGACAGCGCGAGCAGCCAGCCGGCCTCGATCCACTGGAAGGGCCAGAACCGGCTGGCCGGCTGGTAGCTGGTCCATTGCGTGTAGCCGTGCTGGGACGAGGCACTGCACGAGGTTCCCGACGACGGCTTCCGAGGACCCCAGCCGGCACGAGCGCGGGCAGAACTGGCTGCCAGGAGGCCGTCGGGCGGCCCTGCGAACGCGAACTTGCCGCCCTTGGTCCACCACTGGCTCGACGATCCACGCGGAACCGGGCACGTTCGAGGTTGCTGGTGACCAGCGGCGTCAGGTAGTGCTGGCGCAGCCACACCCCGGCAGCGAAGGCGAGCCCGGTGTAGGCGACCAGGGTGGCGACGATCGCGGGGACGACCCGGCGGATGAGCATGCCGGCCAGGGCGCCGATCGCGAAGGCGGCCAGCGTCCAGGCGGCGAACGCGACCCCGCGCAGGTCGAACAGGCCGGGAGCGAACGGGGATCACTCGTGAGGGACAGGGCCTGGTTGCCCGTGGCGAAGTACGGCTGGTAGTACCAGGAGAACAGCACGCTGAGCGCTCCGGCCGCGGCGGCCACCACGACCGCGAGCGCCACCAGCTTGGCGAGCGTCCAGCGCCACCGCCCGAAGCCCTGGGTCCAGGCGTACCGGAAGGTGCCGGTCTCCAGCTCGCGGGCCAGCACCGGCGCCCCGACGAACGCCCCGATCAGCGCGGGCACCGCCTGCAGGATGCAGCGCCATTCGCCAGAAATGCCGTTCATGCCGTTGAAGCTGGCGACCAGGTCGCCGCAGGCGAGCGAGCTTGCCGGGTGGCAGGCGATCGCGCGGCGTAGGCGTGGTGCAGCTGAAGGCCGACGATCCACAGGCACACCGCCAGCGCGCCGAGCAGCACGGCCACGCCGATCAGCGCGATGCGGTGCTGCCGCCAGGTGACCCAGGCCATCCGCCGCCACGGCAGCGGCCGCAGGCTCGCGTCCTCCTCCGGACGGGCGCGGCAACGTGGTCAGCGTGGTCATCTCGTCACCTCCGACGGTTCGGCGTCCCGGCCGCGGGCCGGGCCGGGCAGCGCCGCGGCGCCGGGCTCGCGCAGGTAGGCCAGGGCGAGTTCTTCCAGGCCGACCGGATGCGCCTCCCAGCCCGGCGGGACCGGATCGTCCGCGGTGGCCCGGACCAGCAGGTGCGCCTGGGCCTCGCCGCGGCGGACATGCACCACCGGCCGTTCGGCATATCTGTCGGCCTCGGCGGCCGGGCCGGTGAGCACGCGGTGGCTGGCGAGCAGGTCGTCGACCTCGCCGGCCACCTGCACCCGGCCCTGCGACATGCAGGATGAGGTAGTCGGCCACCCGCTCGAGCTCGGCGAGCACGTGCGAGGACAGCAGCACCGACACGCCGTCGTCGGCCGCCGCCGTCAGCACCGTGGCCATGAAGTCGTGCCGGGCGATCGGGTCGAGCATCGCCACCGGCTCATCGAGCACGAGCAGCCGCGGCCGCCGGGCCAGCGCCAGGGTCAGCGCGAGCTGCGCCTGCTGGCCACCGGACAGCTTGCCCGCCTTGCGCTTGAGCGGGATGCCCAGCTCGGCCAGCCGGGCCTCGGCGTAGGCCTGGTCGAAGCGCCGGTTCAGGTTGCGGGTCAGGTGCAGCATGTCGGCGGCCGACAGGTTCTTGTACAGCGGCGTGTCCTGGGCGACGAACGCGATGCCGTCCAGCGCGGCCGGCGACCCGGCGGGCTGGCCGCCGAGCACGGTGACGCCGCCCGCGGACGGCGCCGCCAGGCCGACCGCCAGGTTCAGCAGCGTGGTCTTGCCGGCGCCGTTCGGGCCGACCAGCGCGGCCACGTGCCCGGCGGGGATCGCGAGCGAGCACTCGCGCAGCGCCCAGGTGCTGCCGTAGCGCTTGCCCAGGCCGCTGGCCTCGATGACGTTCATGCGACGCCCTCCGTTTCGCCGCTCGCCGCGCCGCCGCGGGTGCGCGACCCGCTGCGGCGCTCATAGAAATCCCGCAGCTCGCTGGCGAACAGCGCCACGATCCCGTCCTCGTCCAGCCCCGCCGTGTCGGCCGTGGCCAGCCAGCCGAGCAGGGAGCGCCGAAGCCCGGTCAGCTCGGGGAGCGCGACCTGGCTGAGCGTGGCCTGGATGAACGTGCCCTGGCCGGGCCGCCCGACCGTCAGGCCCTTGGTCTCCAGCTCGCGGTAGGCCTTGAACACCGTGTTCGGGTTGATGGCCAGCGAGGCGACCACGTCCCGGACCTTGGGCAGCTGGTCGCCGGGCTTGAGGTAGCCGAGCCGCAGCGCGTGCTCGACCTGGTGGACGAGCTGCAGGTAGGTCGGCACGCCCGAGGCGGGGTCGAGCCGGAACTCGATCGGCGACGTGGCCGCGGCCAGCCCGGACGGCGGCGGCGCTCCCATCCCCGCCGCCGGCGCCCGGCGGTGAGACGCCGCCGGCCGGACCCGCGCCAGCCGCTGATCCCTTTATCTATATCCATACGACAAAGATACAAAGCACCGGCATGCTGTCAAGCACGGCCTGCGGCAAGCAGTACATGAGCCGAGCTGGGTCAGCCTTCGACAGCCACGTCCCTGCTGCGCCTTGCACTGGCTGGCGGGACGGCGGCGAGTTCGCAGTCCCGCTTGAATTCGTAAGGTGGGGTTTGAAGCCCCGGCGCCCCGGTCATGCCCGACTCCGGCTGATCGTTGACGCAAGAGCTTCACCTGATGGTCGACACCGCCCGTGGCCATGCCACGTCGCGACTACCAGTTGCACAGACCGGCCGATGCTGCCACCGTGAGGATCGCGACGGCGAGGTCCGCTGTCTGCCACGGCCACGCCGTGGCTCCTTGAGTAACGGTGCCAACATGCACACGATCCGGGGACCTGACGAGGTGCCCGGCCGCTCGCGGTGCCGTCGCCTGTTCCACGCCACCGTGATCGGGGGAGGAACCGTGCTGGCAGGTGTGCGGACCTCGTCAAAGATCCACCTCGCTGTTATGGTTCCAATTCTTGCCGCCGCGGGCCTTGCCATTGCAGTTACCCGGCTCGTGGCATCGCAGGCAGCTAACCCAGCTCTCCCGGCCCTGCTCGCAGGCGTGAGCATCATTGCGCTGCTGGCATGGACCAGGCTCGTCGCCATCCCGTTCGCGACCAAGGGCAAGCTGCCTAATGGCCGCAACCTGGCCGATGTCCTGAGTAGATGGCAACCGGAGCGCGACCGCAGGAAGGCGCTGCGCCAACGACGCAACAGCCCTGCCTACCAAGGCCCGCACGCACACCGGCGACAGCACAGTCTTCCGCCCCCTGACGAAGATGCCGACCCTCCCACAACACCCAGACCCTAGAAATCGTCAAGCATCACATCGAGGCGCCCCGTCAACGACCAGTTGGACTGGACGTCGAGTGCGGTCCAGGCGCGCAGACCCGGCGGTTGGGTCGAAGAGGGACGGTCCGGGCCGAACGCAATCACCTGGCCCTGCGGCCCCAGGACGTGATCATCAAGGGGTGGTTGGCAACGAACTGAACCCCCGTGGTACACCACGAGATACCCCGAGGCACCTACCTCGACTAGACCGACGTCCCGAAGGCGATGCGGCAGCGTGCGGGGATGGGTGATGTCGGCTCTTCGGCGATGCAGCGTCGGACGAGCGCGTGGCCGACCCTGATGAAGGTTTGTTCTTCCTCGGTGATCGGGTCGAGGCAAAGCGGGAGGGACGAATCGAAGTCCTCGACGATGAGCCAGCCGCCAGGCATAAGGGCACCAACCAGCCGCGCCAAGACCTGAGCGCGGGCAGGCAATGACCAAGAACGAGGCGCGCATAGATCAAATGGAACGCGCCGAACGCCAGCGGATCGTTGACGAGATCATGCTCGGCCACCTCCAGTTGCGGAAAGTCGCGGGCGTCGAGCCACCTGGTGTCGATGTCGGTGACAACAACATGGCCATTCGTGCCGACCTCGCCGGCCAGCGCGCCACCGAGCCGCGGACGACCCGAGGTGCCGGTCCTCATGATCGAGGAGTACGCGGGCACAACGGCCACGCCGATTTCTCCGGGAACGAATCGACGGCAGCCAGTAGCGCCAGTCAGGGGCGGGTGCCGAAAGACGGGCGCCCTGGCTGCGAGGGCAGCACGGCGTAGGCGTCCCGAACCCAGTCACAGAGCAGCGGCCTGCTCTCGCGCGGATCGATGATCTCCTCTATCCCGAATCGCTCAGCCGTCCGAAGTGGGTTACGCACACCGTCAAGCCTGGCGCGGATATCGGCGAGCAGCGCCGCCGGATCATCGGCGCGCTCAAGGTCGGCCCGGTACGCGGCCTCGATCCCGCCCTCAACCGGCAGCGAGCCCCAGTCGGCCGACGGCCACGCCCAGCGCCGGATGACGCGGTGCCGGTTCGTCAGGCCGGCCCCGCCGACGCCGAACACGCGGCGGACGATGATCTCGGCACCGGGCACGCTGGCCTGGTATACCGCGCTGATAGCCCGCACGCCGTGCCGGATAGTGGCCCGCTGCTCCGCCCTGCTCCCGATGAGCAGTCCGGGCTGGTCAGTGAAGGTCACGATGGGCAGGTGGAACGTCGAGCACAAGTCGGCGAGCCTGATCACGGCGTCGGCACCCTCGGCAGTCATGCAGCCGCCAGCGATGTAGGGGTCGCAGGCCACAACGCCGACAGGGTGACCGTCCAGTCGCGCCAGGGCGGTAACAATCGACCCGCCATAACGCTGGATCTCCAGCACTGAACCCGCATCAAGGATTGCCGCCAGGATCTCGCGGATCCGATACGGCTTGCGCCGGTCTCTCGGAATGGCCGACAGCAGCGGCTCTTCGCGCCGGCCTGGCGGATCTTCTGATCCGGCAACCGGCGGCAGCGCATACGCGCTCGGCGGCAGGTACGACAGGAACCGCCGGATTAGGTTGAAGGCCTCATGTTCCGATGCGGCAACCAGGTCCACGGCTCCGTTACGGGCATGCACGCGGGTACCGCCCAGATCCTCCTTGCCCAGGTCCTCCCCGATACCGCTCTTGACCACCGGCGGCCCGGCGACGAACAGCTGCGCTGTCTCCTCGACCAGGATGGACAGGTGCGACGCGCACAGCCGTGCCGCGCCAAGCCCGGCTACCGGCCCGAGCCCGGCCGCGACGACCGGCACGACGGACAAGTTATCCACCACGTAGTCCCAGCCCGGGTTGACTGGCACGTAGGTGTGACCGGTCTGCTCGAGCGACTTGACGCTACCGCCGCCGCCGGTTCCCTCCACTAGCCGGACGATGGGCAGCCGGAGCTGGTTGGCCAGTTGCTCGGCGTAGATCTGCTTGCCGACGATCGCGGCATCGGCCGCGCCGCCGCGGATGGTGAAGTCGTCACCGCCGACGACCACCTTGCGGCCGCCAATGCGCCCGGTTCCGGTGACGAAGTTGGCAGCGGTGAACCTGGCCAGCCGTCCGTCGGAATCGTAGGCAGCCGTTCCGGCCAATGCTCCGATTTCACGGAACGTGGCCTCGTCAAGCAGCGCGGTCACGCGCTCGCGGACTGTCAGCCGCCCGGCGTCGTGCTGCCGCCGGACCTTGTCCGGGCCGCCCATCTGCTCGGCCAGCTGCTGCCGCCTGCGCAGCTCATCCAGTTCCGGTTGCCATGTCATGCCGGTACAAGCTAACTCACGGCAGCATGTCCCGGCCATAGCCGTCTAGATGGACAGATCCAGCACCTCAGTGGGTTCGGGGGCGCCAACGATGTCGCCGTGCTGGCTGGCGCTCTCCGCGGCGAGACCTTCCGGGGCGAGACCTTCCGGGGCGAGACTCTCCTGGCCAGCCCGCCATTCGGCGAAAGCCATGGCCAGCAGGCTGGGAACGAGGTCGGTCGAGCGGCGCGCCACCCAGGCCGTGCCCTTGGTGGCCATCCAGGCCATCTGTTCCGCCGTGCTGGGCGGCGGGTTCTCAGGCTCAGCACCCGGCGGCGCGCCGACTGGAAGGCCTGCTTCGGCCAGCAAGGCATGGAACCTGCGCGCGATCAGCCGGTGGCCTCGCTCGCTAGGGTGCAGCCGGTCGACCGCCCACATGCGCGGATCCCAGGTCTCGGCGTCCATCGCCGCATCGAAGTGCAACGTGCCGAATCGGATGGCCGCGGCGTCGACCACGTCGTTCAGCTGCCGGGCCCGCCGCGCTAGCGGCCTGGCCAGGACACCGGGAAGGCGAAGCATGCGGCCCGGGTCAGGCAGCCGCATGGTGAGGACCTCGGCGCCGGACGCGCGCAACGCGCCGATCGTGTGGGCCGCGGCCGCGCCGATCCGATCGGGATCGAAGTTCGGCCTTAGCGTGTCGTTTACTCCGATCACGACGCTGGCGACATCCGGCCGGAGCTGGAGCGCCGCCGGCAGCTGATCGCACTCGAGGTCGGCCATGCACGCCCCGTTACCCGCAACGATGTGCAATTCCGGGTCCACGAGACTGCCAGCCAGTAGGGCAGCCCAGCCTCGCCAGCCGCGGGCCCCGGCCCGGCGGCCGGCTTCGGGTCCCAGCCGGACGGGATCACCTATGCCCAAGGTGATTGAGTCGCCCAGCGCCACGATCGTGGTCATGCTGCCACCGCCGTCCGTTCTGTTGCCGCCAGTCCGTAGGAGTCCAGAACATCAACATAGTGGCCGATCAGCTCGTCGCACAGCACCGGCCAGCTCCGGTTGAGCACCATCTGGCGGCCGGCTGCTCCTTGCGCCGCGACCAGCCGCGGGTCGGCGGCCAGCCTGGCTACGGCGCTGGCGAGCGCTGCCCCATCGCCGGGTGGAACCAAGAAGCCGGTGATGCCGTCCCGAACCAGGTCCAGCGGGCCGCCCGCGGCAGGCGCGACCACCGGCAACCCGCTGGCCGATGCCTCCTGCAGAGTCTGGCCGAACGTGTCGTGCGGTCCGGCATGCACGAACACGTCGAGGCTGGCGTAGATCCTGGCCAGGTCCTCCCCGCCGCGCTGACCAAGGAACACCGCAGACGGAAGCGCCCGCCGGACCGCAGCCTCAGCGGGGCCGCTCCCGACGATGACCAGCCGCACGCCGGGCAGCGTTGCCACCTCAGCCAGCAGGTCCAGTCGTTTCTCCACCGCCAGCCGGCCAACGTAGCCGACGATCAGCTCGCCGGGAGCCGCCATGTCGGCCCGAACCAGCTCGTTCCGCTTGGCCGGATCGAATCGTGCGCAGTCGACGCCGCGGGCCCATACCTGCACCCGCTCGACTCCGTGCTCGCGCAGGTCAGCGGCAGTCGCAGTGCATGGCGCGAGCGTCCGGTCCGCAGCATTATGGATCCGGCGCAAACGCCACCAGCAGATCGCTTCCCCGACCGCGCCGGCGTGGTAGGTCCGGGCATAGGCGGGCAGGTCGGTTGCGTAGACCGCGACGATAGGCAACTGCTGCTCAACGGCGGCCGCGCAGCCGCCAGCGCCGAGCACGAATGGCCCGGCGAGATGGACTAGGTCGGCCTTGTGGCTCGCCACGGCCTCCTTCACCGCTGAGCCGGGCAGCCCCACGCGGAAACCGGGATAGACGGGAACGCCGACCGAGCGAACCCGGACGACGGGGAAGTCGAATCCGCGATCAGGACGATCCGTCCCGGTCGCTGGCTCGGGCGCGATCACGAGCGGCTGGTGGCCTCGCGACAGCAGATGCTCCGCAACGCGCACAGCAGTGTGCGCGACGCCATTGACGTCCGGCGGGAAGGACTCTGTGACATAAGCGATTCGCACGCTCACACCGTCGGTCATCTCACTGCCGGAAATGGGCGCGGCGCAGTGACAGGTGGGCAAACCTTAGGTGACATCTCGGGTCGCAAGACTAGCAGGTCAGCGGCACCCTGCTGACCGCGCTGGAGCCGTCCGCCAACCCGGCGATCAGCGGCCCGGCTTGGTCCAGATCAGCGAGTAGCGCCACAGCACCAGGCGCCGGAACGATGACCCGGGCAGCACTGTCCTGGCCGTGCTCCGCATGCCGGAATAGGTCTCCGCCGGCGGCCAGAGCGTCGGGCCGCTACTTTCGGTCCACAACTGGCGCAGCCCGTGCAACCGGTGCAGCACCATGCCGCCGAGCTCGGCGGGCAGGTCGGCCAGGTTGCTGGACCGCGCGCACCCGATGACTACCAGGGTGCCGCCTGGCCGCAGCAGCGCGCCCATACGCTCAAGGCCCGCCACAGCGTCCATGTGATGCAGGACGGCCACCGACGCGATGAAATCGAACGACGTTCGCTCGAAGTCATGACAGAGGAAATCCCCGTGCAGGTATTCGATGCCCAGCCCGCCGTCCTGCCGCCTGGCGGCGGCAATGCTGCGCTCATCCTTGTCGATAGCCGTGACGCGCGGCATGGCCCTGCGCAGCTGCCGGGTCAGCCTGCCGTCGCCGCAGCCGATCTCCAAGCCGCGCTGCGCCCAGGCGGGAACGGCACGCAGCACCAGCGGGTAGTAGTGGATGTTGTGATTCCACTGCCCCACCGCCACTAGCCCCCTCGAAAGTCCGCAGCCAGCTTCGCCATATGCGGCGTGCCCAGGCCGGAGCCAGGGTTGAAGATGTGGCCTGCCGCGCCGGTGTAGTACAGGTTGTCGTTACCTGCCCCGGTCCTGTCAAGGAGCGCTAGCGCAGATAATCCGCCACGCTAGCGAGGTGAGGAGCCGGACCGGGACTGCGAGCCGGACCGGGACTGGGCGCCCACCCTGGATTGCGTTCCCTTGCGAGACGGCGCTGCCGTCCGTGGCGGGCGGCCGCTCCCGCGTCGCGCTCGGGGTGGTGCGCCTGCGGGCCGGGAGGGGCGATCCGCAACTGGCGGCGGAGGCGGCACCGGCGTGCCCGTGGTCGCTATCTCCCGGACCACCGGGTGCCCGGCCGCCACCTGGTGCCGGGCAGGCTCGACGCCCGCGGCCTGGTGCAGCCGCTGGACCTCGCGCACCTGGTCGCGCACGGCCAGCGTCACTACCAGTCCCGTCGCCCCGGCCCGTGCGGTGCGGCCGGACCGGTGCAGGTAGTCCTTGTGATCGTTAGGCGGGTCAAAGTGCACGACGAGTTCGACATCGTCCACGTGAATGCCCCGGGCGGCCACGTCGGTCGCAACAAGAACCCTGGGATGACCGGCGGCGAATGCGTCCAGAGCGCGTTGGCGCTGGTTCTGATTCCGATCGCCATGGATGGCCCCCGCGTTGACGCCTGCGCGCTCCAACTGCTTGGCGAGGCGGTCGGCACCGTGCTTAGTGCGCACGAAGAACAAGGTACGGGCCGGCCTGCTGGCCATTTCGGCAGCGACGGCCAGCTTGTCATCGGCGTCGAGCACCAGCAGGCTGTGCTCGGCAGCACCGCCCGCCACGATGTCGGGCGTCACCGCGTGCAGCGACGGGCTGGTCAGGTAGGTGCGGACCAGCTGGTCCACGCCGCGGTCGAGGGTGGCGGAGAACAGCATCCGCTGGCCGCCCGGGGGGGTCTGGTCCAGGATCTGGGTGACGGAGGGCATGAACCCGAGGTCGGCCATGTGGTCCGCCTCGTCAAGCACCGTAATGGCCACGTCGGCAAGCGTGCAGGCCCTGCGCTCCATGAGGTCGATCAGCCGGCCGGGCGTCGCGACCACAATGTCGACGCCGTGGCCGATCCTGGTTATCTGGCGGCCGATCGGGACTCCGCCGTAGACAGTGGTGACAGTGACGCCGAGGCTGCGTCCGAGCGGTGTCAGCACACCCGCGACTTGCTGCGCGAGCTCACGGGTGGGAACGAGGATCAGGCCTCGTGGGGCCTTCTCGCGCGGCCGGCCTCTGCATTCGGGCGATGCGGCTGAGCATCGCGAGCCCGAACGCCAGCGTCTTGCCTGATCCGGTCTCAGCCCGGCCGAGCACGTCCTTGCCGCTGAGGGCATCCGGCAGGGCACGGGCCTGGATCGCGAATGGCTCGCGGATGTCGCGGGCGGCAAGCGCAGCGACCAGCCGCGGCTCCAGCCCAAGCTCGGCGAATGTGGTGATCGGTGGCTGCGGAAGATCGGCTGCAGCGGCGAGGGCGCGGTCGAGTTCAGAGCGCGGGTTCTCCAGCGCTGGCCGGGCCGGGCGGGCCGGGCGCTGCCCGCTGGCTACATTCCGGCGCGGCTTGCCGCGGTAGTGCGCGGGCGCACGTCGGCGCCCAGATGTGTGAGGCATATGTGCCAAGCTCCATCGGTGATCGGGGCCGCGTCATGTCAAGAGTCGACGACAGCGGCGAAACAGATTCACCGAGAAGCGGACAGCTCGCACAGCGACCGCGCGAGCTCTCTGCCCGCGAGACGGTGCAAAACGCACCGTTGATCACCAACACTATCAGCGCGCCGGTTGTTCCTGGCACCCGATCACCAGCGATCTACCAGTGAAGCATTTCCGGCCGAGCCGAAGTGGCCGAGCCTGAGGGAATATGCGTGAGCCAACTCCCCTTTGTGGCGGGCCACCGGGCGGCGGCGGCAAGATAAGCCCATGAGTGTCCTGAATGTACGTGGCTATGCCTTGCCGAGCGGCGAGTTCCTCGACTTGTATGCCGACGGTGACCAGTGGACCACCGACCCGGCACCGGGTGCTGAGCTGGCGGGCGAAGGATGGCTGCTGCCCGGACTGGTAGACGCCCACACCCATCCCGGCGCCGAGGAGCCGGGTAAGCCGCTGGACGAGGAACTGCTCCGGACCGACCTGGGCGAGCATGCCGCGGCCGGCGTGACCTTCATCAGATCCCCTGGCCTGGCGGGCGACCCGCCCGGCTGGTTTGGCCAGGATCGGGACCTGCCCAGAGCCGTGCACGCCGGGCCCTGGATAGCGCAGCATGGTCAGTTCTTCGACAACTGGGGCCGACGCGCGGATCTCGATCAGCTGCCGGCCGTCGCGGCAGAGCAGGCTGCGCGGACGGGCTGGGCCAAGCTGATCGGCGACTGGGGCATTGACGACGAGCCCATCCCGGTGGCGATCCTGACGGCGGTCGTGACCGCGGTTCATGCCGCGGGCGGTCGGGTGGCCGTGCATTCCCAGCAAGCGGCAGGCGGTGCGGCCGCGGTTACCGCAGGCGTCGACTCACTGGAACACGGCATGTGTCTCGACCCTGACCTGCTGCCGCAGATGGCGGCTCAGGGAACGGCGCTGACGCCGACCCTCTCGGTCATAACAGCAAGCCTGAGCAGGATGGCTGGCCAGCCGGACGGCCCGCGCAGGTCCTGGTACGTCGGCGGGGCCAGTGCCCACCCCCGGCTAGCGGCCCAAGCCGCTGAGGCCGGCGTCACGCTGCTGGCAGGCACCGATTCGCGTCTGCACGGGCGGATCGCCGACGAAGTGGGCGCGCTCGCCGCGGCAGGCGTGCCACCGCACGACGCGCTGGCTGCCGCGTCCTGGGCCGCGCGGTCTTACCTTGGCCTGCCGGGCCTAGAGGCCGGAGCACCAGCCGACGCTGTTGTATACGACAACGATCCCCGCGCCGACCTGAATCAGCTCCACCTGCCCCGGGCGGTCATCCTCCGCGGCAGGCTAGTGGTCCGGCGAACCTGAACTCTAGCCAGCCGGCTCGCGCAGCAGCAGCCGGGCGGCCAGTTCCAGGTGCGAGGCGACGTCATTGGCCGAGGCGCGCCTGGTTACCCACGCGACCAGGTTCGATAGCCACACATCGCCCAGAACCCTGGCGATGGCGCGTTCGTCCGCGGTCGGGTCGCCATCGTGCATGGCCTTGGTAAGCATGTCTTCCATCAGCTTCGCGACGGTGTTGACCTCGTTAGCGGCGCTCGGGTCCGCGAACATGAACGCCCTGGTCATTGCCTCGGTGAGCAGCGGCTCGCGCTGCATCGACCTGGTCACGCGCCCCAGCACGTACAGCATCCGGTCGTAGGGCGTGTCGCCGGGCACGGGCGACCGGTCCAGCCGCTCCTGAGCCCGCTCGAACTCGCGCGCGAGCCCCGACACGAGCAGGTGAATCTTGGACGGGAAGTACCGGTACAAGGTCCCGAGCGCGACGTCGGCACGCTCGGCCACGGTCCGCATCTGTACCGCGTCGTAGCCGCCCTTGGACGCCAGCGCCAGGGTCGCATCCAGGATCCGTTTCCTACGCTCGCGCTGCGCAACCGAGCCAAGGTCGCTCTCGGCCGGCCCCGACGTCGCCGACTCGGCCGCGCCGTTGCCACGCGTCCTCGGGGTTGCCATAGCGGCCTTTCGTTGGACCTGCTGATCGTTGTACCTGCTGAGCTGCACTAGCCGCGGCCAGCCTAAGCAATGCGGCCGCATCTGACCAGGCCGGGGCGCTTCCCGGCAGGCTGCGGCTTAGCCCGCGGCGGGCCGGCCCTAGCGCGCCCATGCCGACCTGGCCCAGTACAGGTATAACGTGTTCTAATTTTGAGTGCCAGTCGAGGAGGAGGACAAAGTTGCCCATCGCGATAACCGGCGAGCAGCTTGCGATCCAGGCCTCGATTCGCGAGTGGGCAAAGCGGACTAGAACGGTTGAGGTCGTCCGCTCCCTGGAACCCGCCGACGCGCCCGGTACTTCAGGAGGGAACGGCTTCCCCGGAGCCTCCGCCGCACGGGACAGCACAGCCGCAGAACGCTGGTCCAGCCTCGCCGAGCTTGGCGTCTTCGCGATCGGGCTGCCCGCGGCGTGTGGCGGAGCCGGCAGCACCGCTGAGCTCTCGGCCGCTTTGGCGCAGATCACCGAGTCCCTGGTGCCTGGTCCAGTCATGCCGACGCTGCTGGCTGGCCTGGTGCTGGCCGGCTGTCAGGCCAACAGATCCCAGCCGGCGCTGACTGCCCTGGCCGCAGGTGAGCTCTCCGCCGCAGTCGCGCTGGACCCGGGATCGGTGCGCGCCAGCCGCCGCGACGACGGCACGCTAGTGCTGACCGGGACAACCGGGCCGGTTCTCGGGGCCGGCGCCACAACGCACCTGCTGGTCGGCGCAGCCAGCCCAGGCGCACCGACTGTGTGGTTTCTGCTGCCTGCCGGTCACCCAGGCGTAACGGTGGCCGACCGCGTGCCCGCCGACTTCTCCCGGTCGCTCGCCGACGTGTCGCTGGCGGACGTGATCGTCGGCTCAGACTCCGTGCTGACCGGTGTAACGGCCGGTCACGTCCGCGACCTGGCAGCGGCACTAGCGTCGGTAGAGGCCGCGGCAGTCGCGAACTGGTGCTCGCGTACGGCGGCCGAGTACGCGGCGATCCGCCAGCAGTTCGGCCGCGCCATCGGTTCCTTCCAGGCGGTCAAGCACCTGTGCGCCGCGATGTTCTGCCGTGCGGAAACCGCGGCCGTGCTCGCCTGGGATGCGGCCAGGGCGGTTGACGATGCACCGGATGAGCTGCCGCTCGCAGCGGCCGCGGCAGCCGCGTACAGCCTGGATGCCGCGGTTGACAATGCCAAGGACTGCATCCAGGTGCTCGGCGGCATCGGCTTCACCTGGGAACATGACGCGCACCTGTACCTGCGCCGGGCAATCGCACTGCGCCAGCTGCTCGGCGGAAGCGCGGGCTGGCGGGACCGGGCCGCCACGCTAGCCGCGGCCGGCGCCCGCCGCCGCCTGGCAATGGACGACACCCTCAGGACGGACCCGGCCGCCGGCGAGCTGGCCGACGTGCGCGAGGCGGCCAGGGCCATCGCGACGAAGATTGCCGAGCTTCCCCGCGAAGATCAGCGCCGCGCGCTGGCCGACTCCGGGTACGCGGCGCCGTCCTGGCCGGCCCCCTACGGCCTGGACGCATCACCCGCAGCCGGGCTCGTCATCGACGCCGAGCTCGCAAGGACCGGGCTGGCCAGGCCCGATATGGTCGTCGGCGGCTGGGCCATGCCTGCCATTCTCGGCCACGGCAGCCAGGCTCAGCAGGCCAGGTTCGGCGGGCCGACGCTGCGCGGCGAGATCACTTGGTGCCAGCTGTTCAGCGAGCCCGAGGCGGGCTCCGATCTTGCCTCGCTGCGTACCAGGGCGGATCGGGCCGACGGCGGCTGGCTGCTTACCGGCCAGAAAGTGTGGACTTCGGTGGCGCGAGAGGCCGACTGGGCGATCTGCCTGGCGCGCACTGATCCCAGCGTGCCCAAGCACAAGGGCCTCAGCTACTTCCTTGTCGCGATGGACAGCCCCGGCATCGAGATCAGGCCGCTGCGGGAGATGACTGGCCGGGAGATGTTCAACCAGGTCTTCCTGGACCAGGTATTCGTGTCCGACGATTGCATCGTTGGGGAGCCGGGGGACGGCTGGCGGATCGCCAGGACCACGCTGGCGTCAGAACGGGTGGCCATGGGAGCGGGCTCATCTGTCGGTGCGGCGGTGGAGCAGCTGCTCGAGCTGGCTGCTGGCACCGGCGCGGCCGCGGACCCGGTAGCGCGGCAGCGGCTCGGCGCGCTGGTGGCCGAGGGCATGGCCGTGTCCCTGCTCGACGTGCAGGCAGTCCTCGCACAGCTGCGCGGCGCGGACCCAGGCCCGCTCGCGGCGGTCCGCAAGCTGGCAGGAGTCGCGCACCGCCAGTCGGCGGCGGAGATGGCGCTCGAACTCGCCGGTCCCGACGGTGCAGCGGCCGACGGCGCCGCAGCCGGACTCATCCAGGAGTTCTTGCTGACCCGCTGCCTCAGCATCGCTGGCGGTACCACCCAGATCCTGTTGTCACTGGTGGCCGAGCGGCTGCTCGGCCTGCCCCGCGAGGAGGCGCGCTAGATGGACTTCTCCAGCGGCGAGGCCGAGATCGAGGTCTCCCGGCTCGCGGCGCAGGTGCTCACCGCGGGCCATCGCGATGGCCAGGCCGGGCCGGACAGCGACCCTGACACCTTTCTGTGGAAGGAACTAGGCCAGGCCGGGCTGCTCTCGCTCGCGCTGCCAGCCGAGCTCGGCGGCGATGAACTCGGCATGCTGGGGATCGCGGCGTTGCTCACCGAGGTCGGCAGGCACGCTGCCCGGATCCCGGCCCTGGCTACGTTCGCTCTCGGTGTCCTCCCGGTCATGCGGTCGCCGGATCCCGTGCTCCGTGCCAAGCTGCTGGCCGGAGTCGCGGGCGGCGACACCATCTTGACCGCCGCACTCCGCGAGCCATCCAGCCCCATGCCGGACGAGCCCGGCGCGATGGCCACGGTGCTGAGTCTGGGCGGCACGGTGTCAGGGGTGAAAGTCGGCGTACCGTACGCGGCGGCGGCCCGCTGGATCCTCGTGCCGGCCAAGGTGGCCGACAGCCGCACCGCGATCGCAGTCGTCGAGCCGGACGCCGACGGACTGTCCTGCCAGCGGACCCGCAGCTCGTCCGGCCTGCCCGAGTACACGCTACGGCTGGACCGGACACCCGTCGCCGCCATCCTGGACGGCTGCCGGGTCGCTGACCTTTACCAGATCGCGGTAGCAGGCGCGGTCGCGGTCGCCGACGGCGCGCTGGCCGCGGCGCTCGATCTCACCACGGCGCACCTGCGCAACCGGGAGCAGTTCGGGCGGCCGCTCGCTACTTTCCAGGCCGCCGCGCAGCAGATCGCCGACGTCTACGCGACCGCGCGAACGCTGCATCTGATCACAACGTCCGCGTGCTGGCAACTGGACACCGGCCGGGACGCGGGCCGCGACGTCGATGTAGCCGCGTACTGGCTAGCACAGTACGGGCCGATTGCGCTGCGCACCTGCCACCATCTGCACGGCGGGCTCGGGATGGACGTGACCTATCCGCTGGCACGGTACTCGGCATTGATCACCGACCTTACCGCCCTCGTCGGCGGCGCTGGCGCCCGGCTGGACCGGCTGGCCACCGGGGAAACACGGGCCGCCGGGGAAACACGGGCCGCGCGCGTAGCAGCGGAAGCAGCTGATGCCTGATGTTCCTTGAACTCACCAGCCCGCAGCTCGCGCTGCGAGATGAGCTGCGGGCGTACTTCGCGATGCTGATCTCGCCCGCTGAGCGGGAGGCGATGCTCACCCAGCGGCACGGCAGCGTGTACCGCGACGTGGTCCGGCGGATGGGCCGGGACGGCTGGCTCGGCGTTGGCTGGCCGACCGAGTACGGCGGGCGTGGTCTCGGCCAGCTCGAGCAGCAAATCTTCGTGAACGAAGCCGCACTGGCCGACGTACCGCTCCCGGCCGTCACGCTCCAGACGGTCGGTCCGACCCTGATGGCGCAAGGCAGCCAGGAGCAGAAGGCCTACTTCCTCCCCCGGATCTTGACCGGTGAGCTGCATTTCGCCATTGGCTACACCGAGCCGGGCGCCGGCACTGACCTGGCCTCCCTGACCACACGGGCCGTGCTGGACGGCGACCACTACGTCGTTAACGGCCAGAAGATCTTCACTACTGGCGGGCACGACGCTGACTACATCTGGCTGGCCTGCCGCACCGACCCAGCTGCGCCGAAGCACAAGGGGTTGTCCATCCTGATTGTCGACACCACTGATCCTGGCTACTCGTGGACGCCGATCATCACCCACGACGGGGCGCACCACGTCAACGCCACCTACTATTCCGACGTCCGCGTTCCCGTGACGATGCGGGTCGGCGCCGAGAACGCCGGCTGGCGCCTGATCACCTCCCAGCTGAACCACGAGCGGGTCATGCTGGGGCCGTCCGGCCGGCTGGGCCTGCTGCACAACCGGGTGCGTGCGTGGGCCGCAGGCAAGACCGGGCCCGCCGGCCAGCCGCTGCTCCAGCTGGCAGACGTGCGGCGGGCGCTGGCACGGGCCAGCGCGGCCGAGCGCGTCAACGAGCTGCTCAACTGGCAGGTGGCTGTGACCGACACGGTCGACATCGCGGACGCGTCGGTGACCAAGGTATTCGGAGCCGAGCAAGCCCAGCGGGTCGGCGCTGAGCTGGCCGAGATCGTCAGCAGGCACGGCGACCTGGCCGACGCGAACACCGCTGAGCTCGCCCGCTGGCTTGATGTGCAGAACAAGCGGAACACTGTCCTGACGTTCGGCGGAGGAGTCAACGAGGTGCAGCGAGAGCTGATCGCGATGGCCGGGCTCAACCTCCCGCGGGTGCCCCGATGAATGAGGGAACGACGACCGCAACGATCCTCGCGGCCGCCGAGCGGGTCATGGCCGCCGGGCCGGGTGCGCCCCGGCTGGCCAGGGACCCCGTGAACCTGCCGGCCATCCGCAACTGGACCGATGCCATTGGCGACGACAACCCGCTGTACACCGACGCGGCGTTCGCCGCCGCCTCGGTGCACGGCCAGCTGGTCGCGCCGCCGGCGATGATCCAGGTCTGGACCATGCCCGGGCTGCACCGCCTGCCCGCCGACGCCGGCCCGGACCCGCTCGGGCAGATGATGACGGTCCTGGACGAGGCCGGGTTCACCTCGGTGGTGGCGACGAACTGCGCGCAGACCTACCACCGGTACGTGCGCCATGGCGAGCTGCTGAGCCTGCGCGCCGAGCTGGCCGATGCCAGCGGGCCGAAACGCACCGGGCTCGGCGAGGGCTGGTTCGTGACCACCAGGAACGTCTGGTACTGCGGCGATGAGCCAGTCGCCGAGATGGACTGGCGAGTGCTGAAGTTCCGCCCGCACGCGGGCGCCCCTGGGCTAGCACCACCAGACGAGGTCGCGCGGCTTGCCGCGGGACCGGGTCCGGCTCCGGTCATGCGGCCGCCGGCCTCGCCCGACACCGAGTTCTTCTGGGAAGGCACCCGGGCCGGGGAACTGCGCATCCAGCATTGCGGTGCGTGCGGCGCGCTCCGGCACCCGCCGGGCCCGGCCTGCCTGAGCTGCGGCACCACCCAGAAGCAGGATTACCAGGTCGCAGCCGGTACCGGCAGCGTGTACAGCTACGTGGTGCACCGGCACCCGCCGGTGCCCGGCAAGCAGCTGCCGATCGTCATCGCGCTCGTCGAGCTGACCGAGGGCGTCCGGCTGATGGGCGAACTGACCGGCACCGACCCGGACGACGTACGTATCGGCATGCCGGTGCGGGCGAGCTTCATCCGGGTCGACGACGAGCTAGTGCTGCCGGGGTGGCGAGCCGACGAACGGGCCGTGCCCGGCGCGCTGCCCGAACTGGTCCTCGACGTCACTCCGACGCTCGTGGTCGCCACGGCGATTGCCACCCGCGACTTCTATCCGGTACACCACGACCGTGATTTCGCTGTGCGGGGCGGCAGCAAGGACATCTTCCTCAACATCCTCACCACGACCGGCCTGGTTCAGCGGTACGTGACCGACTGGGCAGGCCCGGAGGCGATCGTGCGGGCAGTTTCCATCCGGCTGGGCGTGCCGTGCTACGCCGGCGATCCGCTCACGTTTTCCGGTCAGGCGAACACCGACGGGGACGGCGACCAGGTCATCGCCGTCACTGGCAGCTGCAGCCTCGGGAACCACGTCACCGGGACCGTCCGGCTCGCGCCAGCCGGGAGCCGGCCATGATCTCCGGGGCAGCGGCGATCACCGGGATCGGGGCAACCGAGTTCTCCAAGGACTCCGGTCGCAGCGAGCTAAAGCTCGCGGTCGAGGCTGTCCGGGACGCGCTCGATGACGCGGGGCTGACGCCGGCTGATGTCGACGGCCTGGTCACCTTCAGCATGGACAGCAATGCCGAGATCGCGGTGGCGCGCGAAATCGGCGCTGGCGAGCTGACGTTCTTCAGCCTGATCGGCTATGGCGGCGGGGCCGCGTGCGCGACCGTTCACCACGCCGCCATCGCGGTCGCGACCGGCGCGGCGAACGTCGTGGTCTGCTACCGCGCGCTGAATGAGCGATCCGGGCGCCGGTTCGGCCAGGTCTCTGTCGGCGCGGTGCAGGCCGCGACGTCGGCTGGGATCGACAACGGCTGGCACTACCCGATGGGCCTGGCCACCCCGGCGGCGACCGTGGCGATGGCGGCGCGCCGGTACATGCACGCCTACGGGGCCACCAGCGCGGACTTTGGCGCGGTCGCGGTCGCCGACCGCAAGCATGCCGCCACCAACCCGTCGGCCTGGTTCTATCAGCGGCCGATCACGCTCGCCGAGCACCAGGCCTCCCGCTGGATCTGCGAGCCGCTAAGGCTGCTGGACTGCTGTCAGGAGACCGACGGCGCGGTGGCCGTCGTGGTCACCACTATCGAGCGAGCCCGTTCCCTTAAGAATCCGCCGGCCGTGATCCGCGGCGCGGCACAGGGTAGCGGGCCCAATCAGTTCACGATGACCAGCTACTACCGTGACGACCTGACCGGGCTGGCGGAGATGGGCGTCGTGGCCCGGCAACTGTGGACGCAGGCCCGGCTCGGCCCGGACGACATCCGGACCGCGATCCTGTACGACCACTTCACGCCGTATGTACTCATGCAGCTAGAGGAACTGGGGTTCTGCCCGCCCGGCGAGGCGCGGAACTTCATCGCCGGCGGCGCGATCGAGCTCGGCGGACGGCTGCCGCTGAATCCGCATGGCGGCCAGCTCGGCGAGGGCTACCTGCATGGCATGAACGGCATCGCCGAGGCGGTCCGGCAGATCCGGGGAACGTCGGTCAACCAGGTTCCTGGCGACGGGCCGGTGCTGGTCACCGCGGGCACCGGCGTGCCCACCAGCGGCCTGATCCTCAGCGCGGGCTAGCGGCACTGGCGGCTGAGTGTGCGCTGCACACCTGGGCAACCGCGTCAGCATGCTCGCTGTCGCCGAGCACCGTCGCCGGATAGCCGCACAGCAAGCCGAACTGGTAGTGCGAGGCGAGCTCGTTCCACAAGGCCTCAACCTCGACTGCCGCCGTGACCAGACCGTTCTGCCACAGCAGCGCGACCATCTCGCCGAAGATCGCGACTGCACGCCGGTCCTGCGCGGCCCTCTTGAGCACCGGCGTGATTGCACGCCAGAAGCCAGCGGGGTCTGCCCAGCCGTTGATCATGAAGCTGTTCATGACCTCGGCAGCGTCCAGCTCAACGTAACTGGCGCTTGCCCGCTGCCGCGTGACGTCGACTCCGGCGCTGAAAAGCCGCTCGCGGAACGCCTGCCGGTGGCCCGGGGCTGCCACCACGATCGCCACTCCGTGGCGTGACAGTGCCCCAAGGAGGTGCTCAGCAGCACGTTCGGCCAGTTGATCCTCGCTCTGGTAGAACACCGCCACGTGATCTGTGCCACCAGCGCTGGGCACGACGACATCCTTCCTGTCGGCTGATTACAGAGCGCATGGGATCACTTGCCCGTCTTCGGCCGGTCTATTCATCGGTTTCCGATCAACGCACTGCCGGACCAGCTGGGCCGGTCAGCCCGCCGCCGGGAACTGCCCCGCGGCATCGAGCGCCGCCAGGTAGCCGAACGTCATGGCCGGACCGATCGTGGCGCCGGCGCCCGCGTAGCTGCGGCCCATGACCAGCGCGCTGGTATTCCCGGCCGCGTACAGGCCGTCGATGACGCTGCCATCCGCGCGCAGTACCCTGGCGCGCTCGTCGGTGCGCAGGCCGCCCTTGGTGCCCAGGTCGCCAGGCACGATCTTGATGGCGTAGAACGGCGGCTGCGCGAGCGGCGCCAGGTTCGGGTTCGGCTTGCAGTGCGGGTCACCGTAATAGTGGTCGTAAGCGGAGTCGCCGCGGCCGAAGTCCTCGTCCTTCCCTGTCCGGGCGAAGTCATTGAACTGCTGCACGGTCTTGGCCAGCCCGTCCGGCGAAATGCCGATCTGCCCGGCTAGCTCGACCAGCGAGTCGGCCCGGAAAGCCGCGCCGGACTTGTACCAGCGCCGCGGCAGCGGCTTGCGCGGCGGCATCCCGGCGAACACGTAGCGGTTGCGGTAACGCTGGTCAAGGATCATCCAGCAGGGGATGTGCGGGTTGTCCTCGGTGTGCCGGTCATACATCGCGTGCACCGCGTCCACGTACGGCGCGGCCTCGTTGACGAACCGCTCACCTGCCCCGTTGACGAAGATGCAGCCCGGCAGGCTGCGCTCGGCCAGGCAGAAGTAGGGGCCGCCCGTCAGCGGGATGGAGGGACCCCACCAGGCGTCATCCATCAGTTCGAGTACGCCGCCGGCAGCCTGGCCGGCCAGGATGCCGTCGCCGGTGTTGCCGGGCGATCCGACGGTCCACTCGATCCCGACCGGCGCCCGCTGGTAGCGCTGGCGCATCTCATCGTTGCGCTCGAAGCCGCCGCTGGCGAGCAGCACGCCGCGACTGGCCCGGATCAGCGCCGGCTGGCCGTCCCGGATTACATGTACGCCGGTAACCTTGCCGTCTTCGATCTCCAGGCCGGTCATCGGCGTGTTCAGCCACACCGGCACGTTCGCCTGCATCAGGCCCGCCCGCAGGCCGGCCACCAGTGACTGGCCCAGGCTGAGCAGTTGCCGTCCGGTCGCCTTGCTGCGGAGCATCCGGCCGGTGACCTTGGCCGTTGTCCAGATGGCCCGCCAGTGGCTGGTGCCCAGGCTGAGCCAGCGGTAGTTCGCCTGGGTAACGGTGATGCCAGCCGGGGCAGGCAAGTACGGCGGGTTGAGCGCGGCCAGCTCCGGGCCGAGCGCGCGTCCGTCGAACAGGCCCGGCTCGAGCGACCGCCCCCTGGCGATGCCGCCCGGCGACTCCGGGTAGTAGTCGGAGTAGTCAGGCACCCAGTCAAGCCGGACCGGAGTGTTCGCCAGGACAAGGTCCAGCATCGCCGGACCATGCGCCAGGAACGCCTCGCGCAAGCCGGCCGGCACGTCGCCGCCCGCCACCTGCGCCAGATAGGCACTGGCCTGCTCCGGGCTGTCGGAGATGCCCGCGTTCCGCAGCCGTGAGTTGCCGGGGATCCAGACGCCGCCGCCCGAGCGGGCGGTCGAGCCGCCGTAGTACTCGGTCTTCTCCACCATCACGGTGCGCAGGCCGGTCAGCGCCGCAGTGAGCGCAGCCGTCATCCCGGCTGCTCCGCTGCCGACAACGACCAGGTCGAACTCAGGCTCATCCGCATCCGGGGCTGGCGAGGTCGGATCCGCCGCGTTCGGGTCTGCCGTCATCGGCCCTCCGCCATCCTTCACCGTCAGCCCGCGAGACGACGCCCGCGCTCGCTATGCCGTCCATGGTAGAACACGTTACAGTTTTGGCCAGGTGCGACTGGAGAGCCAAGGGCTCCGTGAGGAGGTCCGTTGCCGCTGACCTGGGATCTGGAAGCGGACGTTGTGGTCGTGGGATTCGGCGCAGCGGGTGCGTGCGCGGCGCTGGAGGCTGCGGCGGCCGGGGCCAGCGTGCTCGTGATCGACCGGTTCAACGGCGGCGGGGCGAGCGCGCTCTCCGGTGGCATCGTCTACGCCGGCGGTGGCACGGCGCAGCAGCGGGAGGCGGGTGTCGAGGATTCCGTCGATTCCATGGTCAGCTACCTCGGCGCGGAAGTGGGCGACGCCGTTTCCGCCGCGACGCTGCGGGAGTTCTGCGCCGGCAGCGCGGCGATGATCACCTGGCTTGCTGATCACGGCGTGCCGTTCGAGGGCAGCCTGTGCCCGGAGAAGACTTCCTACCCCACCAACAAGCACTACCTCTATTACTCCGGCAGCGAGCAGTCCTTCCGCAACGTCGCCAAGCCGGCACCGCGCGGACATCGGGCGGTCGGCAAGGGCACCTCGGGCAAGGTCCTGTACGCCCGGCTGGCCAAGGCGGTCCGGTCAGCCGGAATTCAGATCGTGCCGCAAACCCGGGCCGTCCAAATCGTCACCGACGATGACGGCCGGGTCTGCGGAGTCGACTGCCTGAGCATGAGGTCGGCCCCGGCCTGGGCCGGCACGGGCCACCGTTCGATCAGCAAGATGGGCCGCAAACCGTACCTGTACGCGGGCAGCCTGGGCCGCCGCAGCTACGAGCCAGTGACGTGGCTGGAGCAGCGCTATGCCCGGCGCCTTCGGATCCGGGCCCGGCATGGCGTGGTGCTGGCCGCCGGCGGATTCGTCGCTAACCGGGCCATGATGAGGCAGCACGCGCCCGCGTTCCGCGGCGGCCTGGCCCTCGGCACTCCTGGCGATGACGGCAGCGGGATCCAGCTGGGCGTCGAGGCCGGCGGCGCGACCCGGTTCCTTGACCGGGTCACCTGCTGGCGATTTATTACGCCGCCGCCGGCATTCATGCGCGGCATTCTTGTCGATAAGGCCGGGCAGCGAGTCTGCGACGAATCGCGATACGGTGCTGCGATCGGCGAGGCTATTGTGCTCCACCATGACCGGCGTGCCTGGCTGTTGCTGGACAAGTCCCTGGTCAGCACGTCCTGGCGGCAGCTTCGTGGCAGCACGCTGTGGTTCCAGTTGCTTCAGGCTGTCTACCTGCTGACGCGGGCGCGAGTCAGTGCGGATTCGCTGGCCGGCGTAGCGGCCAAGGCAGGCGTCGATCCGGACGGCCTGGCGGCCGCCGTCACGGCCTACAACGAGGCGGCCTCGGCCGGCCAGCCAGATCCGGCTGGCAAGCCTGCCGACGTGGTCCAGGCGATCAGCCAGCCGCCATACTCGCTGATCGATTTGTCGGTGCGGCCCCGGCCTGCCTACCCCGCGCCCATGCTGACTCTGGGGGGCCTCACGGTTGACGAGACCACCGGGGAGGTTCTGCGCGCCGATGGGTCGCCGATCCAGGGCCTGCATGCAGCCGGCCGCTCGGCGATCGGGTTGTGCTCCCGTTCGTACGTCAGCGGACTGTCGCTCGCCGACTGCGTCTTCTCCGGCCGGCGCGCTGGACGGCACGCGGCAGCCAGCCAGCCGGTCACGGGGGGCGGCCGAATTGGTCGCGATTGACTGGAGCCCAAGCGATGAACGACGCGAGCTCGGCGGGGCACTGCGGAGGCTACTGGACGTCGCGGTCACGACCGGTGCCGATCCTTCCGAGCTGATCGCGGCAGCCGAGGTCGTCAACCAGCTCGCCACAAGCCTCGGCCGGACCACCGTGCGAACCGACATGTCGGTGCACGAGGACTCTTATCGCGCGCACATGAGCCTGGTCGGCGGGATATCTCATCCCACCGCACCGCAGCTGACCATGGAACTCCACGGGGATGGCGGGACCGGCGAGGTCGTCATCGGCCCCGTCTTCCAGGGTGGCCCCGGGCTGGTGCACGGTGGCATCATCGCGCTGCTGATCGACCATGCGATGGGCTGCGTCGCCGCAAGGCCGGATAGGCCGGCAATGACGGTCCAGCTGGCCATGCGGTACCACCGGCCCACCCCTCTCGGCGTGCCGCTGACCGTGTCAGTCACGCTCGACCGGATCGAGGGCCGCAAACTCCATCTGTCAGCCACGATCACGGCGCAGGATCAGGTAACGGTGGAGGCCGACGCGATCTTCCTGACCCTGACCACCGACAACCTGGCAACGGTCTTCCGCCGCGGCTGATCACAGCTGCTCCCCATGCGCCTGACCGGCTGCGGCCGGCCAGCGCGCACCTTGCGCCCGGATGCTATCCGGACTAACGTCTGGACACATGTCCGACAGTCTCGCGACCGAGCCCACGCGGCGGCTGCTGACCGCGCGGCAGGCAGACACGGTGCAAAGGCTGACCGAGGCAGGCGTCGAGGAAGTCCGGGAGTCCGGGTACGAGAACCTCAGCATCCGCGACGTGGCGCGTCGCGCTGGGGTGGCGGCCGCTACCGCGTACACCTACTTCGCCTCGAAGGATCACCTGCTCACCGAGATCTTCTGGCGGCGGCTCAGCGCGCTGGCGCCCGTTGATGCCGTCGAGACCGCGCCGCGCAGCGACCGGATCGTAGCCGTCCTGCGCGAGCTTGCCCTCCTGGTGTCCTCCGAACCTGAGCTCGCGGCCGGATGCACGGCCGCCATGTTCGGCAGCGAGCCCGACGTCCGCCAGCTGCGGCTGTACATCGGACGGAAGATCCACCAGCGGATCGAGGCGGCCGCCGGTCCGGGCAGCCCGGAGGCCCGGTTGCTGGAACTGGCCTACTTCGGCGCCATGGTGGAGGCCGGCCTCGGCTACACCACTTATGAGCCACATGGCGGACCGGCTGGCCGAAGCCGCCGAATTCATCATGGGGTGAGCTGTGAGCAACGCCCCGGTCAGCTTTAGCCCGTACGACTACCGGATTCACGAGGATCCCTACCCCGTGTACGCCCGGCTGCGGGAGGAAGCCCCGCTCTACCGGAACGAGGAGCAGGATTTCTGGGCCCTGTCCCGGCATGCAGACGTCACCGCCGCGTTCCGGGAGCCGACCCGGTTCTCCAGCGCGAACGGCGTATCGCTCGACCCGTCTGCCTGGGGCCCCTACGCATACAAGACCATGTCGTTCCTCGCGCTCGACCCGCCCCGGCATACCCGGATGCGGGCGCTGGTGTCGAGGGGGTTCACCCCGAGCCGGGTGCGCGAACTGGAGCGGCGCATTCGCGAACTGAGCCGCAAGTACCTGCTGGCCGCTATTGAGGACGAGTCGTTCGATTTCGTCGCGGGCTTCGCGGGTCTGCTGCCGATGGACGTGATCAGCGAGATGATCGGCGTCCCCGCGGCAGACCGGGCCGAGGTGCGGCGGCTGGCGGACATCGTCGTGCACCGGGAGGACGGCCTGCTGGACGTGCCGCAGGCGGGGATGGAGGCGGCGCTGACGCTCGCGGGCTACTACGGCGAACTCATCGCCGACCGGCGCGCGCGGGCTGCCAGCTCGACCAGGCCCGAGGATCTTACCGCCGCGCTGCTCACAGCCGAGATCGACGGCGACCGGCTCACCGACGACGAGGTGATCGGCTTCCTATTCCTCATGGTCGTGGCCGGCAACGAGACTACGACCAAGCTGCTGGCTAACGCCGCCTACTGGGGCTGGCGGAACCCGGCTGAGCTCGCCAAGCCGCTGGCTGACCCGAACAGGATCGGGGACTGGATATCCGAGACGCTGCGCTATGACGCTTCCAGTCAGTTCCTCGCCCGCACTGTCACGGCAGGATTCGCCGCGCACGGGCAGACGGTCCCGGCCGGCCACCGGCTACTGCTGCTGATCGGATCGGCGAACCGGGATCCGGCCGCGTTCCCCTGCCCTGATGCCTTTGACCTTGATCGCGATACCTCCGCGCTGATCAGCTTCGGGGCCGGGCGGCACTACTGCCTCGGTGCGAACCTGGCCCGGCTGGAGGCGCGGGTAGCGCTGACCGAGTTCAGTCGGCTGGTCTCCGGTTACGAGATCGACGAGGCACGCGCGGTGCGAGTGCACTCGGTCAACGTGCGCGGCTTCGCCACCTTGCCGATGCGCGTGGAGGTGCGCTGAACATGCCGAGATTCGAACCGCATCCGCACCGCCGGACCGCGGTAGTGACCGGGGCGTCGTCGGGCATCGGCGCCGCGACGGCTGTCGCGCTTGCCACCGCCGGGCACCCGGTGGCCCTGGGGGCGCGGCGCGAGGCCAGGTGTGAGGAGCTGGCCGCGGCCATCCGGGCCGCCGGCGGCGAGGCCGTCGCGCTGCCGCTGGACGCCTCTGATGACGACTCGGTCAAGGGCTTCGCCGCAGCCGTGGCGGACCAGCTCGGAGCGGTAGAGATCCTGGTCAGCAGCGCCGGCGATGTGGACGCGCAGCTGGTGCACGAGCTCGACCCGGCCGAGTTCCTCCGCCAGCTCCAGGTGAACCTCGTCGGCGCGCACCGGCTGGTGTCGGCGATCGTGCCCGGCATGGTCGCCAGGCGGCGCGGGGACGTCGTGATGGTCTCCTCGGACGTCGTGCACGCGCCAAGGCCGCGGATGGGCGCGTACGTCGCGGCCAAGAACGGGCTGGACGCGATGGCGCGCGCGATGCAGATGGAACTGGAAGGCACCGGCGTGCGGGTGTCGCTCGTGCGGCCTGGCCAGACCATGACCGAGATGGGGATGAGCTGGACAGCCGGGACAGTCCAGGCCGTCCTCGACGATTGGACGAGGTGGGGCCTGGCCCGTCATCCGAACTTCCTGCGGCCTGGCGATGTCGCCGCGGCGATCATGGCCGTCGTTTCGACTCCGCGTGGCTCCCACCTGACGCTCGTCGAGATCCAGCCTGAGGCACCTGTCAGCCAGGAGGGCACGACATGACCTTGCAAGAGCCGCTCGTCGTCTCGGGCGGGGCGGCGGACGGGCACTTGGAGGAGCTGCGGCGTGACCCGATCGCACTAATGCGCCGGGTCCGGGCCGAGTGCGGCGACGTCGGGCGGTTCGACCTGGCCGGTCGCCCGGTGATTCTGGTGTCCGGCGCCGAGGCGAATGAATTCTTCTTCCGGACTCCCGATGAGGACCTGGACCAGGCCGGAGCCTACCCCTTCATGACGCCGATCTTCGGCAAGGGCGTGGTGTTCGATGCCTCGCCCGAGCGCCGCCGCGAGGCGCTGCACAATCAGGCGCTGCGCGGCGACATGATGCGCGGGCACGCGCAGACCATCGCCGACGAGGTGGACCGGATGGTGGCCGGCTGGTCCGGCGAGGGCGAAATCGACCTGCTGGACTGGTTCGCGGAGTTGACCATTTACACCTCGTCGGCCTGCCTGATCGGAGCCAAGTTCCGCGACCAGCTCGATCGCAGGTTCGCGGAGTTGTACCACGACCTGGAGCGCGGCACGGACGCGATCGCGTTCGTCGATCCGTACGCGCCGATTGAGAGCTTTCGGCGGCGGGACGCGGCGCGCGCTGGCCTCGTCGCGCTGGTCGGACAGATCATGGCTGGCCGCGCGGCCCCGCCGCCAGCCCGTGCGGACCGGGATCTGCTGGACGTGCTCATGTCCGTCCGCAATCCGGACGGCTCGAGTACCTTCTCCGCGGACGAGATCACCGGAATCTTCATCTCGATGATGTTCGCCGGGCATCACACCAGCTCCGGCACTGCCGCCTGGACGCTGATCGAGCTGCTGCGCCATCCGGAAGTGCTCGCCGGAGTCGTCGCTGAGCTCGGCGATCTGTTCGGCTCGGAGGCGTCGGTCAGGGAGGAACCCCCGACCGTCAGTTTCCAGGCGCTGCGCGCGATTCCCCGGCTGGAAGCCGCGATCAAGGAAGCGCTCCGGCTGCACCCGCCGCTGATCCTGCTGCTGCGCGCCGCGACCAGGGAGCTGGAGGTGCAGGGCTACCGCGTGCCGGCCGGCGCTCTCGTCGGCGCGACCCCGGCGATCTCGAACCGAATTGCCGCGGACTTCCCGGACCCGGACGCATTCGCGCCGCAGCGGTACACCGAGCCACGGCAGGAAGACCTGGTCAACCGGTGGACCTGGATACCATTCGGCGCCGGACGGCACCGCTGCGTCGGCGCCAACTTCGCCATGATCCAGCTCAAGGCGATCTTCTTGGTGCTGCTGCGAGACTGGACGTTCGAGCTCGCGCAGCCGCCTGACACCTACCGCAACGATCACTCCAAGATGGTCGTGCAGCTCGCTCGCCCCTGCGTGGTCCGGTACCGGCGCCGCGTTGCGCCTGGGGCGGGTGAGTAATGCGGATCGAGGTCGACCTGGACCTGTGCCAGGGCCACGCGATGTGCGAGCTGGAGGCACCGGACGTCTTCGCGGTGCCCCGCAAAGGCAAGGTCAGCGTCACCGACCCCGAGCCGAGCGAGAGCCTGCGCACCGCGGTCGAATCGGCCGTCCGGTACTGCCCCACTCAAGCGCTGAAGCTGATCGACAACTGACGCTGGAGGTAACGTGCCCGCCTTTCCCCGCGCGGAACTGGACGAGATGGTGCAGCGCTGGCTCGACGCCAACAAGCGCTGCGAGGAGAACGGCGACTGGCGTCCGCTCGCGTCGATGTACACCGACGACGCGACGTACGGCTGGAACATGGGGCCCGGCGAGGAGTTCATGGTGGCCGGGCGGAGCCAGATCCGCGATATCGCGCTCGCGCTGGAAATGGGCGGCCTGGACGGCTGGTCGTACCCCTATCAGCGCGTGCTGATCGACGACGTGCAGGGCGAAGTCGTCGGGTTCTGGAAGCAGGTAGCGGGCGCGAAGCGGCCAGACGGCAGCAACTACGTCGTGGCCGGGATCGGCGGCAGCTGGTTCCGGTACGGCGGTAACTGGCAGTGGAGTTGGCAGCGAGACTTCTTCGACCTCGGCAACGCCACCGCGCTCTTCCTGGAGATGATCAAGGCTGACGTCCTGTCCCCCGGCATGCAGCGGCGGATGGAACGGTCGGTGTCGGGCGAGAAGCTGCCCGGCCACTACCCGATCGGCGGCGGCCCAGCCGTCCTGTGGTAATCCTCAGCACATCATGATGCGGGCAGTGTTCCTACTACGCCGAGTCTGCCGCCTCGGAGACTGCTGGGATATGCGGGGTGCCGTCGCGCATCGGCGGGAACTCGAACGTCGCGGCCGTCGTGGTCCGGGTCAGCGCGGTGATGTCGGCTTCCGGCAGCACCTCGGTGTCCTCGTCGATGATGACTTCCCAGCGGCAGACCGGAACCCGGCCAGCCGGCACCCGCGGCGGGCGGTGCACGGCCCGGATCCTCGCCTTCGGGTTGACCGCCTGAGCCGTCACGTCGAACGTGCCGTCCTCGATGGCATGGCACATGCTGCGCACCGGCCGCTCCCCGTACGGCTCGACGTCCAGCAGCGCGCCGCAGGACCGGAGCTGGAAGAAGCCGTGATGCTCGTCGACGACCTCGTACTCGACGTCCATGTAGTGCTGCGCGAATCCGGGATCGAGCTGCAGCTGCTTGAAGATCTCCGGGACCCCGTTCCCCTCGATCTTCATGACTTTCCTGATCCGCTCGGTGTAGATCGGGCTGGCGCCTCGCCACTCCTCGATGGCCAGTTCCTCGACGGCCTGCTGGCCGTAGCGCAGCCCCACCGCGGCGAACACCGAGCGATCGAGCAGCTGGGCGATCAGCGCGTACTCGCGCACCAGCCGGACGAGCGCTTCCTTGGACAGGTCCTCATAGCGAAAGCCGGGATCGAATTCGCCTGAATAGTCCTTGCGCTCAGCCATAGACTGAACTGTAGTCTGGACACATGTCCGGGACAACGCCCTCCGCAGGGACGCTGCCGACCGCGGGACAACGGCACGACTTCAGCGGCAAGGTCGCGATCGTCACTGGCGCCGGGCAGGGCATCGGCGAGGCCTACGCCAGAGCGCTGGCCGCGAGCGGTGCCGCGGTGGTGATCGCGGATATCAACGAACAAACCGGCGCGGCGGTGGCCAAGGACATCTGCGCATGCGGGAGCCGCGCTGCCTTCGCGCGCACCGATGTCAGCGATCCTGACTCCGCCCGCGCCATGGCCGATCTGGCTGTCAGCGAGTTCGGCGGCATCGACTACCTGGTCAACAACGCCGCGATCTACGGCGAGATGCAGTTCGACCTGCTGCTGTCGGTGAACTGGGACTACTACAAGAGGTTCATGGGCGTGAACCTGGACGGCGCGCTCGCCTGCACGCGGGCGTGTTACCGGCACCTGGCCCGCCGCGGGGGCGGGGCGATCGTGAACCAGTCATCCACGGCCGCGTGGCTGTACTCCAGCTTCTACGGCCTGGCCAAGGTCGGCATCAACGGGTTGACGCAGCAGCTTGCCCATGAACTTGGCGGCATGGGCATCCGGGTCAACGCGATCGCGCCAGGGCCGACCGACACAGAGGCGACCCGGACCGTGGCGGGCGGACTGACCGACCACATCGTCAAGGCGATGGCGCTCAAGCGCATGGGCCAGCCCGAGGACCTCGTCGGCGCCTGCCTGTTCCTGCTTTCGGACGAGGCTGCCTGGGTGACCGGCCAGATCCTCAACGTCGACGGCGGTCAGGTTTTCCGCTCGTGAGCGATCTGGGGGCCGTTGGCTTCATCGGACTCGGCCAGCTTGGCCGGCCGATGGCCGAGCGCCTTACCAGCTGGCCCGGCGGCCTGATCGTGCACGACGCGCGGGCCGAGGCCATGACACCGCTGGCCGAGGCCGGTGCGCTCACGGCGGGCACCGTGGCGGAGGTTGCCAGGGCGGCCAGGCTCATCTGCGTCATGGTCCGCGATGACGATCAGGTCCGCGAGGTAGTGCGCGCGATAGCGGCCGACGCGCAAGCGCCGCTGATCGTCGCCATCCACGCCACCATCGGGCCGGGCACCGCGCCGGAGCTTGCCGCCGAACTCGGCCCGGCCGGCATCGAGGTGATCGACGCCCCGGTGAGCGGCGGAGCCATGGGCGCGAGCGACGGACGGCTCGCGGTGATGGTGGGCGGCTCGCGGGACGCCTACGAGCGGTGCAAGGCGCCGTTCGGCTGTTTCGCCGACCTCATCATGTACATGGGTCCGGTCGGCGCCGGGACCCGGGCCAAGCTTGCTCGCAACCTGCTTCATTTCGTCGCGTTCACCGCCGCGGCCGAGGCGCAACGGCTGGCCGAGGCGGCAGGACTGGACTTGCGCAAGCTCGCCCGGATCGTGCGGCACTCCGATGCGGTAACCGGCGGGGTCGGATCGATCATGCTGCGGCCGACGACGGCGCCGCTAGACGCCGCTGACCCGCTGCGGGAGATTCTGGAGCATGTCCGGGCGCTCGGCGAGAAGGACCTGTCCATGGCGCTGGAACTCGGCGGCCAGCTGGGCGTCGAGCTGCCGATGGCCGAGTTCGCGCTCGGCAACTTCGCCGCCGGCCTCGGCTTGCCGGCCGGAAAGGACACGGCATGACCGATGAGCGGCGCCAGCGCGGCCTGGCCAAGATGGGCGAGGT
The DNA here is from genome assembly GCA_963711055.1 of uncultured Actinomycetota bacterium. Lineage (GTDB taxonomy): Bacteria > Actinomycetota > Actinomycetes > Streptosporangiales > Streptosporangiaceae > JAJYUU01. The sequence continues at coordinate 37,802 of CAVQCR010000035.1, forward strand.
TTACGGCTGGGAGGTGCAGGACGGCCCGGGAGACTTCTTCGGCATCACCGTGGATCATCTGTTCGCCGAGATCTGGACCAGGCCCGGCCTGTCCATGCGAGACCGCCGGCTGCTGCTGGTCGGCCTGCTGGCCGGCCAGGGCCTGCACGATGTCGCCGAAATTCAGATCGGGGCCGCGCTGCGCAATGACGAGCTGAGTCCAGCCGAGCTGCGCGAGGTCGCCATCTTCCTCACGCATTACGCGGGCTGGCCGAGCGGGGCCAAGCTCAGCATGCTGACAGAAAAGCTCATCGGCGAGGACGCGAAGGCCCGCGCCCGCGAGCAGTGAACCGCGCCCGCAGACGAAGGAGTACTCATGCGCTACGGCGTCGTCTTGTTCACCAGCGACCGCGGCATCACCCCGGCGCAGGCAGCGCACGCGGCCGAGGCAGTCGGCTTCGACTGCTTCTACGTGCCCGAGCACACTCACATCCCGGTCCGGCGCGAAGCGCTGCATCCGCGCACCGGCACGCCGGAACTGCCCGACGACCGGTACATGCGTACGCTCGACCCCTGGGTATCGCTAAGCATGGCTGCCGCGGTCACCTCGACCATCAGCCTCGGCACGGCGGTCGCCCTGCCGGCCGAGCGTGACCCGATCACGCTGGCCAAGACCATCGCCTCACTCGACCACCTGTCCGGCGGCCGGGTCGTACTAGGTGCCGGTTTCGGCTGGAACACCGACGAGCTCACCGATCATGGCGTCCCGGCCGCGAAGCGGCGCACCGTTGTGCGCGAGTATCTCGAGGCTATGCAGGCCCTCTGGTCGATGCCGGAGGCCAGCTACGACGGCGAGCACATCAGCTTCGGCGCCTCCTGGGCCTGGCCCAAGCCGGTGCAGCAGCCGCGGATACCGATCATCGTCGGCGCAGGCGGCACCCCGCGTACCTTCGCATGGATCGCCCGATCCGCCGACGGCTGGCTGACCACGCCGGGCGAGGCGGACCTTGACGCGAAGGTGGCGCAGCTCCGCCACGCCTGGCGGGAAGCAGGCCGGGCCGGGCTGCCGCAGGTACGGGTCCTGGCCGGCAAGCCGGACCCCGACCTGCTCACGCACTGGGACGCGATCGGCGTGACCGATGTTGCGTTCGGCATGCCGGACCGCACAGCTGACGAGGTGGTCGGCTACCTGGAGCGGCTGGCCGGGAAACTCGGCCTTGCCGCGCCGGTCCCGGCCGCGTAACCATGGTCAGCGTTTTCCCGGAGCCCCGGCTGCTGATCAACGGAGCATTGTGCGGCGCGTCGGACGCGGCCGCGTTCCCCATCATTAATCCCGCGACGGGCGAGATTATCGGCGGCGCACCCGAGGCCACCGCCGCGGACGCCGACGCTGCGATCGAGGCAGCCCGGCACGCGTTCGACAACACCGGCTGGGCCGCAGATCCGCGGTTCCGGGCGCACTGCCTGCGCCAGCTTAAGGCCGCGCTCGACGATGACTTCGAGGTGCTCCGCGAGATCACCATCGCCGAGGCGGGTGCGCCGCGGATGTGGACCGACGGGCCGCAATTGCGGATCCCGGTCGCCGGGCTCGACTACCTCGCCGACCTGCTGGACAGCTACGAATGGGAACGCGATCTTGGCATCGCGAAGCCGATGGGGATGCCGACCGCGCGCCGGGTCTGCCGGGAGCCGGCCGGCGTGGTTGCGGCGATTACGCCATGGAATTTCCCGAACCAGATCAACCTGGCCAAGCTCGGCCCGGCGCTCGCGGCTGGCTGCGCCGTGGTGCTCAAGCCTGCCCCGCACACGCCCTGGTGCGGGGCGGAACTCGGCCGGGTCATCGCCACCCAGACCGATATCCCGGCCGGCGTCGTCAACGTGCTCACCTCCAGCAGCACCAGCATCGGCGCGGCACTGACCGCCGATCCCCGGATCGACATGATCTCCTTCACGGGCTCGACCGCGACTGGCCGCGCGGTCATGGCGGCAGCCGCGCCAACGCTGAAGAAGGTCTTTCTCGAGCTTGGCGGCAAGTCCGCGGCGATCGTGCTCGATGACTACGACCTCGCCTCGGCGGCGTCGCTCACCGCCTTCAGCGCGTGCATCCACGCAGGCCAGGGTTGCGCGCTCAGTACCCGGCTGATAGTGCCGCGCGCCCGTTACGACGAGGCGGTCTCGGTCTGCGCGCAGACAATGGCTGGCGTCACGGTCGGCGACCCGGCTGACCCCGCGACGGTCTGCGGCCCGGTCATTTCCGCGGCGCAGCTGGACCGGATCGAGTACTACTTGCGCTCGGTGATCGAGGACGGCGGCCGGTTCGCCTGCGGCGGCGGTCGCCTGACGGACCGGCAGGCCGGTTACTGGATCGCGCCGACGGTCATCGCAGGGCTAGACAATCGCGCGCGGGCGGCCCGCGAGGAGATCTTCGGCCCGGTCCTGGTGGTGCTCGCCCATGATGGCGACGACCACGCGGTGGCGCTCGCCAACGACTCGCCGTACGGCCTGTCCGGAGCGGTCTTCGGCACCGACAGGGGCCGGGCGCGCGCCGTCGCCGGCCGAATGCGCACCGGTACGGTCAGCGTCAACGGCGGCGTATGGTTCTCCCCGGACGTGCCGTTCGGCGGCTACAAGCAGTCCGGCATCGGCCGTGAGATGGGCGTCGCCGGGTTCGAGGAATACCTGGAAATCAAGTCGGTCGCGGAGCCAGCATGAACATGGACGTGAACCTCGCGGACCTGTGCGCCGCCATCGCCGACGCGCTGCCCGAACGCTGCGCGCTGGTCTGCGACGGCGACCGGCTGAGCTATCCCGAGTTGATGGGCCGCAGCAACCAGGTGGCCCAGCACCTTCTCGGCGCCGGAATCCAGCCGGACGAAACCGTCGGGCTGTACATGCTGAACTCGGTCGCCTACATCGAGTCCCTGCTGGGCTGCATGGTTGCCCGCGCCATCCCGGTCAACATCAACTACCGGTATACCGGGAATGAGTTGTCATACCTGCTCGGCGGCGCGAAGCTCGCGGCCCTGGTGGTCGATGCCGAGCACGCCCCACTGGCGGCGGCGGTCGCGCCATCGTGCCCGTCGTTGCGGCACGTCCTGATAGTCGGCGGCGATGCAGGCGAGGTATCGTTCCCTGCCAGCGTGACCGTTCTCGATTACGCCGAGGCGGTGGGCACAGCGCCGGATGTCCGGCCCGACAACGGCCGAAGCGGCGACGACAAGCTGATCATCTATACCGGCGGCACAACCGGCCTGCCGAAAGGCGTGCTGTGGCGGCACGAGGACTTTTTCTTTTCGGCGCTGGCGGGCGGCAACCACTACGGTGAGCCGCGGCGCAGCGTCGAGGAAATCGTGGCCGCGGCCGCACAGGTCCCCTCGGGCGGCTACCTGATCACGGCGCCGATGATGCACGGGGCCGGCACGTACACGCTGTTCTCTGCCTTCCTGCTCGGCTCCAAGGTGGTGATCAGCCGCCGGTTCAACGCAGCCGAGACGCTGCGGCTGGTCAGGTCCGAGCAGGCGATGGCGCTCGCGGTCGTCGGTGACGCGATGGCCCGGCCGATCGCGGACGAGCTGGCCGCCCACCCAGGCGACTATGACCTGTCCTCGCTGTTTATCGTGGGCTCTGGCGGTGCGCTCCTGTCGGCCACTGTCCGCGCGCAGCTGCAGGGCTTGCTGCCGAACTTGTACATCACCGACCGGTTCGGCGCTTCCGAGACCGGAACCGACGGCGAGCTGGCCCGGCGTGACGACGGCCAGCCACGGCTGGTCCACTCGGGCAACGTCCAGGTGCTGGACGAGCATCTGCGGCCGGTACCGCCCGGCCAGACCGGGCGGATCGCCAAGTCCGGACATGTGCCACTTGGTTATTTCGGCGATGAGGCAGCCACCCGCGCTACATTCCCGGTCATCGACGGCGTCCGCTTTGCGCTGCTTGGCGACCTGGCGCGAGTCGAGGAAGACGGCTCAATCGTTGTCCTCGGCCGCGGCTCCACCTGTATCAATACCGGCGGCGAGAAGGTCTTCCCCGAGGAAGTCGAGCAGGTGCTCAAGGCGCACCCGGCCGTCCAGGACGCGGTGGTGGCCGGCGTGGCCGACGAGCGTTTCGGCGAGCGCGTCGCGGCCGTGGTCGAATTGCGCGCTGGCGCCGACGCTGACTCAGAGGCGCTGCGGGAGCATGGCCGGCACGCGCTTGCCGGATATAAGGTGCCCGCCCGGATCGTCTTCGTCCCGGCCGTCGTCCGGTCGCCGTCCGGAAAGGCCGACTACCGCTGGGCGCGCAGCGTCCTTGCCGGAAAGCTGGGCTCCTCTGCCAGTTATTGATCGCAGTTTTCCGCGATTATCGCGGAGAACTGCGATCAGTAATCGAGATCACCATACCGCGCGCCCGGTATGCCAGAATAATCCACTACGGGGCTTCGGCTAGTCGTAACTGACGCTGACTTCTGTAGTCAGGGCCACCGACTGACACGCCAGGATGTAGCCCTCGGCCAGGTCAGCGTCCTGCAGCACCTCGTTATTGGCCATCTCCACCTCGCCGCCTGTCAGCTGGCAGGCGCAGGCGCCGCAGATGCCCTCCCGGCAAGAGAACGGCGGGTCGAGGTCGGCGTCGATGAGGACGTCCAGCATCCGCCTGCCCTCCGGCCAGTCCAGCGCGCGGGTCTGGCCATCCAGGGTGACCTCCAGCGTCGCCGCCACTCCGCCCGTCACCGGCTCGGGCGCATCGAACGGGTTGTGCTGGAGGGACAGGAACCGTTCGACCCGCACGCCCCGCGGCGGCACGCCCACCGCGCTCGCCGCATCCCGGACCGCCGACAGGAACGGATCAGGCCCGCTGGCGAAGACCTGGTATCCAGCGAATGGCCGCATAAGCGGCACGAGCCCGTCGGCGGTCGGTAGTCCCTGCAGTACGTCCAGCCAGTGCACGACCAGCAGCCGGGAACCGGCCGACGCCGCGAGTTCGCGCAGCGTCGACCCGAAGATCACCGATCGCTCGTCCCGGTTGGCGTAGACAAGCACAATCCGGCCCCGGCCCGCCAGCAATGCGGACTTCAGGATGGACATCACCGGGGTAATGCCGCTGCCAGCGGCGAGCAGCAGGAAGTCGGTATCCAGCGACGACGGGGTGAACATGCCGGCCGGCGGCAGCACGTCCAGTACGGTGCCGGGCCGCACGTTCTCGGCAATCCAGTGCGATGCGTATCCGCCTGGGGTTTGCTTCACGGTTACGGTCAGGGCATCACCGGCGACCGGCGAGCTGCACAGCGAGTAACAGCGCGCCACCGAGCCGTCGCGATCGCTCGGAATGCGCAGGGTCAGGAACTGGCCGGGCTGATAGGCAAAGGCTCCGGCGAGCCCGGCCGGCACCTCGAAGACCAGCGAGCAGGCGTCGTCGGTCTCCTTGATCACCGATGCGACCCGCAGCTGGTGGAAGGCGCGGCCGGCCGGGTCGGGCACGGTTGGGCTAGTCACTGGCGAGCCAGTCGCGGGCGAGCCAGTCACGGGCTTGCCAGTCACGGGCTTGCCAGTCACGGGGGCGCCACCGGAAGCCTGCCCTCAAGCGCCGCCGTCTCCACGCTGGCGCGCATCGCGCCGCAGCGTTCAATAAGGGCGGTTTGCTCCCCGGCCGCCGCCCGCCGGGCAAACTCGGCGCACTGGCGCACGGCCGCCGCATCCCACTGCACACTGGTGTGCTGCACGCTGAATTTGGCCGCCAGCACGACCGCGCCGCACTCGGCACACGTCACCTCGCGGTAACGAGCGCGCCGCTCATCTGGCCTGGCCGCCCCGCCCGGCCGTGGCAGCCAGTCGCCGGACACCTGGACAGCCTCGGCCATGCTCAGCTGACTCCGACGTCACTGACGACGGGCTCGCTCACCGATGTCTGGCGGGCCGCGAGGTTGGCCGCCACCTCTGCCTCCCAGGCCTCGACCGCACGGGAGGTGTCGACCTCGAACTCATGCCGCGCGACCATGTCGGCGGGGATGTCCTCGACGTCCAGGTAGAACTGCTCGTACCAGCGGCGCAGCTGGTAGACCGGGCCGTCCTCAGCGCACAGGAGCGGGTTGTCGATCCGGCTCTTGTGCGTCCAGATGTCCACGTCCTGCTGGAAGCCGAGGCCGACGAACTTGGCGAACTTGGCAGCGACCTTGTCCGCCTGCTCGGGCGACAAGCCGGGCAGCTTTTTCACGATCACGCCCCACTGCAACTGGAACCGCTCCGGCGTCACCGGGTAGTGGCAGTTGATCAGCACCGCGTCCATCGGGACACCGTGATAGTCGTAGTTCAGGTAGTCGATCATGTAGGACGGGCCGTAATAGGCGGCCTCGGAATGCAAGCCGATCTGCGTGCCGCCGCTGCCTTCGGCGGCATTCCGGGCCGGGCTCGAGTCTGGCTCATAATCCGGCCTGGACCTCGTGTCCAGATACTGCGACGCGATGTGTGCCTCGAAGACGTTCCTGAAGTAAGTCGGGAACGCATAGTGGATATAGAAGAAGTGCGCCATGTCCACGACGTTGTCCACCACTTCGCGGCAGTTCGCGTCGACAGTCAGCGCATCCCAGGTCCAGTTCGACCACTCCGGCGAGTAGGCACCCTCGATCCGCGGGATCGTCACCTCAGCCGACGGCGGGTTGCCCTGCGGGTCGTGCCAGACAAACAGTTGCCGGTTCTGCTCCAGCGTCAGCCACGACCGGGTCCGGGCCGTCGGCGGCACCCGGCGCGCGTACGGGATCTTCGTGCACTTGCCGTCCGCGCCCCAGTGCCAGTCGTGGAACGGGCAGGCGATCGAGTCCCCCTTGATCGTGCCGCGGCTCAGGTCACCGCCCATGTGCCGGCAGTAGGCGTCCAGCACGTGCAACTCACCCCGACCGTCGGCGAACACTACCAGCTTGGTGCCGAACGCCTCGATAGGGTGCGGCCCGGAGTCCCGGTACGGCTCGGCCAGCCCCAGGCAGTGCCAGCCCCTTGCGAACCTGGCCGGCGGAGCGCCTGCCTCGATGCTCCGCACGCCGTTGCGGTCGTTCATGCGCCCTCCCACCAGGAACCGCAGCTCATCCCAGGCCGCTACCCTAAGACTAGAACATGTTCTAGTCTTAGGGTCTAGTCTAAGCGGCATTGGGCGGGCGGCAGTCCGCATGAGCGGAGGGTGTCCGTTGGCTGACAAGGTCGGGCTCGAAGTCATCGACGCAGTTCGCGAGCTTCTCCCGGTACTGCGCGACCGCGCCCAGGAGGCCGAAGACGGCAGGGTCGTGCCAGCTGACTCCATCAAGGCACTGGAGGGCACAGGGTTCTTCCGGCTATTGCAGCCGTCCGCGTTCGGCGGCCTTGAGGCTGATCCGCTGACCTTCTACACCACGGTCCGCCTGATCGCGAGCGCATGCGGCTCGACGGGGTGGGTCGCGTCGGTGCTCGGTGTGCATCCCTGGCACCTTGGCTTGTTCACCCCGGAGGCGCAACAGGAGGTCTGGGGCACCGACCCGGCGACGCGGATCTCCTCGTCCTACGCGCCGACCGGCACGGCGCACAAGGTCGACGGCGGGCACCAGGTCAGCGGCCGGTGGAGCTTCTCGTCCGGCTGCGATCACGCATCCTGGGTGCTGCTCGGTCAGATCGTCACCGATGCGGACAACAGGCCGACCGACTTTCGCACCTTCCTGCTGTCGCGTGCCGACTACGTCATCGAGGACGTCTGGGACACCGTCGGCCTGCGCGGCACCGGCAGCAACGACATCGTGCTCGACGACGTATTCGTGCCCGAGCACCGGTCACTGAGCTTCGCTGACGTGTTCAAGCTGGTGTGCCCAGGCCAGCAGCTGAACCCCGCGCCGCTGTACCGGCTGCCGTACGGGTCGGTGTTTTCCTACTCGATCACCACGCCGATCATCGGCATGGCGACCGGCGCGTACGAGGCACACGTTACCTATCTAAGAGATCGGGTCCGGGTCGCCTACGCCGGCCAGAAAGCGGCGCAGGACCCGTTCGCCCAGGTCCGCGTCGCCGAGGCAGTGGCCGAGATCGATGGCGCGTGGCTAGCGCTCGAGCGCAACATGACCGATCTGATGGGCTACGCGCGGGCAGGCGAGCAGATCCCCGTGGACCTCCGGCTGCGCGTGCGGCGCGATCAGGTACGCGGCACCGGCCAGGCCATCAGGGCCGTGGACCGGCTGTTCGAGAACTCCGGCGGGCGGGCGCTGAAGTCCGGCACGCCGATCCAGCGGTTCTGGCGGGACGCGCACGCAGGCCGGGTGCACGCGATCAACGACCCGGAGCGGGCGCTGGCGATGTACGGCGGCGCGGAGTTCGGCCTGCCCGTTCCTGCCGACGCGATGCTGTGAGCGAAGCCGTGTCCGCGACGGTGCTGGATCCGGAGTCGACCGGTACCTTTGCCGAGATCGGCGGGATGCGGCTGCATTATCACGACGCTGGGTCCGCCCCGGCGGAAACTGGCTCCGGGCCTGGCGATGCGGGCACTGTCGTGCTGCTGCATGGCGGCGGGCCCGGCGCGTCCGCGTGGAGCAACTTCGGCAAGAACATGCCGGTCTTCGCCGCCCGGTACCGCACTGTGATGCTGGACCAGCCCGGCTTCGGCCAGTCTGAGACCAAGCCGATGACCACGCATTTCTTCACCCACGCGGCGGATGCGCTGGCCGGCCTGCTGGACCACCTCGGCGTGGCCAAGGTGCACCTGGTTGGCAACTCGCTCGGCGGCGGCACCGCGATCAGGTTCGCGCTGAACCACCCGCGCCGGGCCGGGCGGCTGGTGCTGATGGGTCCGGGCGGGCTCAGCCTGAACGTGCTGTCAGCCGACCCGACCGAAGGGGTCAAGCGGCTGACAGAATTCGCCGCGCCGCCAGGCCCAAGCAAGGAGAAGCTGGCCGCGTTCTTGCGCACGCTGGTGTTTGACCAGACCCTGATCACCGACGAACTGATCGAGGAGCGATACAGGTACGCGAGCGAGCCGGCCGCGATAGCCGCGATGGCCGCCATGGGGATGTCGTTCTTCGGCGAGCACGCCGAGGACGGCATGCTCTGGCGCGATGCGCACCGGCTCAGGCACGAGACGCTGCTGATCTGGGGCCGGGAGGACCGGGTCAACCCGCTGGACGGCGCGCTGGTAGCACTGAAGCAGATCCGGCGGGCGCAGCTGCACGTGTTCGGCGGCTGCGGGCACTGGGCCCAGCTGGAGAAGTTCGACGAGTTCAATGAGCTATCGCTCCGGTTCTTGGCAGGAGGCGCGGCATGACCGGCCTGATCAGCTCGCTGGGCTATCTGCGGATCGAGTCCGCCGACACCGCCGCGTGGCGCGAGTTCGGCACGAAGGTGCTGGGCATGACCGAGGGCCGAGGACCCGACCCCGACGCCGTCTACCTGCGGATGGACGACTTCCCGGCCCGGCTCGTGATCGTGCCCGGTGAGCGGGATCGGCTGCTGTGTTCCGGCTGGGAGGTCGCCGATGCGGCTGTCCTGGCGGCGGTCGCTAGCGTCCTGACCGGCGCGGGCATCGCCGTCAAGGCTGGCGACGACGCCGAGGCCGCTGACCGCCGGGTTGGCCAGCTGCTGCACTGCGAGGATCCGTCCGGGAACGCGATCGAGATCTTCTGCGGGGCCGCCCTGGACAACCGGCCGGCCATCAGTCCGTACGGCAACGTGTTCGTGACCGGTGACCAGGGCCTCGGGCACGTCGTGCTGCCGGCCACCGACGACGAGGCAACGCTTGCGTTCTACACAGAGCTGCTGGGCTTCCGGCTGCGCGACTCCATGCGGATGCCGGGCGAGTTCTTCGGCCGGCCAGCCGGCGGCCCGCCGGTCTGGATGCGCTTCCTCGGCTGCTGTCCGCGGCATCACTCGCTCGCGCTGGCACCGATGAACCCGGCAGCCGGCATCGTGCACCTCATGATCGAAGTAGCCACGCTGGACGACGTCGGCCGGGCACTGGACCGGTGTCACCGCCGCAAGGCGACGGTCAGCTCGACTCTTGGCAGGCACGCGAACGACCTGATGATCTCGTTTTACGTGCAGACTCCCGGCGGCTTCGACGTGGAATACGGCACCGATGGCCGCGTCGTCGACGACACGACCTGGGTCACCCGCGAGTCGACCACGGTCAGCCTGTGGGGCCACGTATTCAGCATCGGCGCCGCGCACTGAGGCCGCGGTGACCGGCGCCGCCCGTGCAGCGGCGGATGCAGTGCAGGCGGATACCGGGCTTGCGGATGCAGCGCAGGCGAATGCCGCGCGGACACCGCAGCGGGCGTCGGCGACACTGGATGCCGTGACGCCTGACCCGCAGCGCTTCCGCCAGGTACTCGGCCACTTCGCCACTGGGGTGACCGTGATCACCGGCATTGATCAGGGCGAGCCCGTCGGCTTTGCGTGCCAGGCGTTCGCCGCGCTCTCGCTGGAGCCGCCGCTGGTGCTGTTCTGCCCAGCCCGCTCCTCCTCGACGTGGCCGCGCATCGCAAGCTCGGCTGAGTTCTGTGCGAACATCCTGTCCGCTGGCCAGCGCGACCTGGCCCGCAAGTTCGGCGTCAGCGCGGCCGACAAGTTCTCCGGCGTCGACTGGGGGCCTGGTGGCAATGGCGCGCCGGTGCTGGCGGGCGTGCTCACCTGGGCGTGCTGCTCCGTCGAGACCGTGCACGAGGCCGGCGACCATTACGTCGTCATCGCACGGGTCACCGAACTCGGCGACTGTGTCCCCGGTGACCCGCTGCTGTTCTACCGCGGCCGGTTCACGCTCTCGGTCACCTCCGACGGTGACACTCCCCCCGAGGTTGTCGACACTCTCCTGGCCTGGCCGAGATTCGCCGACTGGATGTAGCGCATCACCGCGCTGGCGGCCCGGAGATCATCCATGGATGTGGCGTAGGTATCGCGATTGCGATAGTTCCGTCACATTCATCAGCGATCTTGTAAGCCAAGGCTCGCCAGCAGATCCTGGTACGCCTGCTGGATGGCGCCTTCTCGGGCTTGGATGACGGCAGTGGCGGGCCGGGCGTCCAAGACCGCGAGCAGTTGATCGTAGGTATGCGCAAGCTCAGCGTCAGTCAGTTCGGTCGAAATGGCCGGGTCCAGGCTCGGGGCAGTTGCCTGGACGCGACCGCGTTCCCGGTATCTGGATTGAAGGCTTTCCATCTCAGCCAGCAAGACGACCTCGCGGAACCGAGCGCCGGACTCGCGGGCGGCTGCCTCAAGCTGCTCAATGAACTCCGGCCGGGCGACAAGGTGCGGAATCACCACGTCATGGCCGCCCGCCAGGTGGGCTCGGGCGGCGGCGAGACGCGACCAGGCGAGCTAGCGCTGATCGGTCCGCTAGCGCTGGCCAGCATCGGCGCGCTGCGGTTCGACACCGCCGTGCTGAGCTGCTGTGGCCTGGAAAACGGCCGGCTGACAGCGCATGACCTCAACGACGCGGCGGTCAAGCAGGCCATGGCGGCAGCAGCCGCCCGGGTGATCCTCGCGACCGACAGCGCAAAGTTTCGTCAGACGGCTATGGCGGTGGTGTGCGAGGCAACGTCCGCAGACATGGTGGTCACCGATACGGAGGCGCCGGCCGACGCCGTGGACGCGCTGCGGGCTGCCGGTCTCGAGGTTCGCTGTGTCTAGCTCGGCCGCCAGGCGACGGGCCCGGCACAGCGGCAACGCTGCCGGCCGACCGCAGCGAGCGGCGACCTTCGCCGCGTTCGTCAGCCATGGGCTGCTATTCGCCTCGTGGGCGGCGCACATCCCGCATGTGAAGGCCCATCTGGGGCTGAGCTACGGAGCGCTCGGACTGGCCTTGCTCGGCGCACCGCTGGGGTCGGTCGCTGCGATGGTGATCTGCACGCGCTTGCTGGCCCGGGCGGGCAGCAAGCGCATGGTGCAGCTCAGCCTGGTCGGCTATTGCCTCTCCGGGCCGCTCGTCGGGCTCGCAGCATCGCGAGGGGAGCTGTTCGCAGCACTGTTCGCGTGGGGTGCCTTCCAGGGCACGCTCGACGTCTCCATGAATACCCAGGCCGTAACGGTGGAGCGGACGGAAGGCAGGCCCTTGATGTCCGGCTTCCATGCGAGCTGGAGCATCGGCGCTTTCGCGGGCGCGGGCATTGGCGCGATAGGTGTCGCGGCCGGCATTTCGCTGACTCAGCAGCTCTCGCTGCTTGCGATCCCCACCCTCGCGATCGCAGGGCCGCTGACGCTGCGGATGCTCCCCGACGCCGGCCGGTCCCAGGGCGCCCATCCAGGGACAGACCGGCGACCGGCAGGCCGCCAGGTGCTCCGCCTGTCGGCGCCGGTACGCCTCCTGGGCGCGATCGCGTTTGCGTCCATGCTGTGCGAAGGCGCCAGTGCCGACTGGGGCTCGGTCTACCTGCGCGGACCGCTGCATGCCAGCGCAGCCGTCGCCGGGCTGGCATACACGGCGTTCTCGATGACGATGGTGATCGTCCGGCTCTGCGGTAATCGTCTGACTGCACGCTTCCAGAGCTGTCGCCTGCTGCCGGTCCTCGCCGGCACAGCGACGGCCGGCTTCACTGCCGGACTGCTCAGCGGCACCAGCGCAGGAGGCATCGCCGGGTTCGGTTTCCTCGGGATCGGCCTTGCCCTCATCATCCCGGCGGTGAATAGCGCGGCCGGGCGGCTGCCGGGGCTGAGCGCTGGCACGGCGATCGCCATGGTGTCGTCCTGCGGCTGGGCGGGCTTTGTCTTCGGTCCGCCGATCATCGGCGAACTGGCCTCGGCCACAACGCTGACGGCGGCGCTCTGCGTGCTGCCACTGCTGACCGCGTGCGTGGTCGTCGCCACCGCGCGGACGCATGCGCTCCGTGCGCCTGTGGAGCAGGATCCGCCAGCGGCCGGCAATGAGCGGGCTGGCGACGTCGACCCGGTCCAGTTGCGGTCGCGTGCTCTGGAGTAGAAACGACAAGCATGACGGCGATCTATCTGCTCCGCCATGGCGAGGCCGACTACGAACCCGTGCACGAACGACGGTGGCCCGGCTCGATGGCGGACCTCGCGCCACTGTCGCCGACCGGATGCGAGCAGGCCGCCGCTGCGGCGGGCCTACTCGGCCAAGTCGGCGCGTCGGCGCTTGTCAGCTCGCCGTTCACGCGCACGATGCAGACGGCGAGCATCGTGTCGTGCCGTCTCGCCCTGCCCATCCAGGTGGAGTTCGACCTGCACGAGTGGATCCCTGACGACAGTTTCCGCTGGCACACTCTCGACGAGGTCCGGGTCTTCCTGGCCGACCTCGACAGTTGCGGCGGCGAGTGGCCTCCCGGCCAGCGCCGCCCGTGGGAACCGCTTTCGTCCGTGCGCGCCCGCGCGACCGCCGCGCTGGCCGAGGCAGTGCGCCGCATGCGAGACGACGGTGCGCTGATCGTGGTCTGCCACGAGATGGTGATCAGGTCGCTCACGGGCGAACTTGCGACCGGGACGGGCCAGTTCCGCCGCGTCGACTCTGATCAGCTCGCCAACTGATGGTGCGCCGGACGCGGCTCAGCCGAGCAGCGAATCAATGGCCATGATCGACTCCGGAGTGCGGACATGCAGCAGGCTGCGGATGCCGAGCCGGTCCGCCGCGTCGACGTTAGGTGCCCGGTTGTCGAGGAACACCAGCTCTTCCGGCGCGACGCCGAGCCGCTCGCAGAGCAGCAGGTAGGCGCGCGGGTCGGGCTTGGCCACGCCAATCTCGTGTGAGTACACGACCACGTCGACAAGCTGCGCGAGGCCAAACCGGGCCTGCTCCTCGCGCCTGGCACCATCGACCGAGTTGCTCAAGATCCCGGTGCGGTAACGCGGCCGCAGCCCGGCGACATAGTCGGCCAGCCTGGCATCCAGCTCGCCGCAGTACCAGTCCCACATGTCGGCCATGAACTCGCCGGTCTGTGTCTCAGTCAGGCCGAGCGCAGCCGCGTAGCGCTGCCGGAGACCCGCCTCGGTGACGCGACCCGTCTTTGCCCCGCCATCGGGGTCCGTTCGGCTCAGCGGCCACAGCAGCGCGCCAGAATAGGCCTCGTCAGTCAGGCCGAGCCGCAGCCGCCAGCGGTCAAGGAACTCCCCCGGCTCGCCAACCCGCTCCAGCACTCCGCCGAGGTCCACCGCGACCGCGCGTATTCCCATGCGGCCGATTGTCCACTATGCGCAACGCCGCGGGCGGATGCCGGACCTGCCGCTGACGACACTGGCAACGTAGCGGTCAGGCCGGCGGCGGAACCGTGATGTTGCTGCTTTTCGCCGCTGCGTGCCGAACCGTCGCCCGCAGCACCACGCGCAGCACCCGGTTCTGCAGCCTCACCGCATTCAGCGCGAACCTAGCCTTGCCGTTCACGTTCAGCGCCCGCCCGCGCAGGATGACCCAGGCGCCGGTCTTGGACTCGATCTGCAGCACCACGATGTTGCCGGGGCGCGCGTAGGCGGTGCTGACCAGGAGAATGTCGCGACGGCCGCCGGTCCCGGGCTGAAGCACGACCGAGACTGTCGGGCGCACCGTTACCCTCACGATCGCGCTCCTGGCGCCGTGCGGTCCGGCCAGCCGGAACGCCGTGTTGGTGATAAGCACGGGACTGGTGACGGCGACGCTCCCTTGCTCGTTCGTCGTCGCGGTTGCGGCGACATGCCACGCGGCACGCGGTGAGTGGCGCTCGAGCAGGGTGATCGTCGATCCGGCCAGGCCGTGACCGCCCTTGGTTAGCTGGCCGTCGATGACGACCGTCGACCCAGCGGTGATGGGGCTGCTGACCGGGCTGACAGATAGCTGCACCGCACCGGCTGTTGTCGTCGAGGAAGGCGACGGCGACGCTTTCCGCGACGGGGACGGGGACGGCGACGCAGATGCGGCTGACCTCCGGCTCGCTGGTGCGTGCGCCGACGGCGTCGGGCTGGCGGTTCCGGGTGAGGTAGCCGATCCGGCAGCGGTGATTGGCAGAGCGCGGCGGCGTATGCCGGTGCTGCACGTGATGGGAGTCCGGAACGGCAGCGAAAACCAGCGCCTCATGCACTAGGTGCTGCACCGGCGCGGGCAGCACGTTGAGGTACGCAGCCGCAGTCAATCCGCCGGCCAGCGTCAGCGCAGTCGCGCCTGCCAGCCGGATCCTCCAGCGAGCAGAAATCCTGGCGGCCCGCCGAGCGGGCCTGGCAGTACGGCTAGCGGGCCCGGCCGGCGCGGCCGACTGGCCCCGCACCGGGACCGTGCCGGAGGACGAGCGGCTGTTCTCCCGGAACATGGCCAGGGCGGCCTGCTCGCCGGCGAGCTCGCCGCTGGTCGGCCCCGCCGTCAGCGCCCCGATGAGCTCGGGCAGCCCTGGATCGAGCGGACCGAGCTCGTCTTGCAGGTCCGAGTTCATCAGTCCACCTCCTCCAGCGTCGGGAACGGCTGAGTCTGCGGATTACTACCGGGCTTCGGCGCACCGCGGCGCTCCGGACCAGTGCCGGAAGCCGTGGCGGCCAGGGCGCGGACCGCGGGATCGCCAGCCAGCGTCTTCAGGCCGCGATGGAGCGCGATCCGGACGGCTCCGGCCGACTTGCCGAGGATCCGGGCGACATCCGGCGTCTCCAGCCCGGCGATGACCCGCAGCGCGACGGCCTCGGCCTGGTCGGAAGAAAGCCGGGCGAGCAAGGCAACTGCGTCCTGGACCGAGATGCCGTCCAGCACCTGATCCTCGACCAGCTGGTGGTCAGCCAGGATCTCAAGCCCGACGGTCAGCTGGGTGACCGGCCGCCGGGACCGGGCGCGGCCGGCGTCAATGGCCCGGTTCCGCCCGATGGTGAACAACCAGCGCCGGAACTCGTCCTCGCCGCCAGCGAACTTGTGCAGGTCCCTGACGACCTGAAGCCAGGTCTCGCTGGCGACATCGTCTGGGTCGTCGCAGCCGACAACACGCAGGAACCGCAGCAGCCGCGGCTGGAAGCTCCGCCACAGCTCAAGGAAGCCGGCCTCGTCACCTGCGCATGCCCTGGCCAGGGCATCGTCCAGCACACCAGTCTCACTCGGCATCGCGTCAGTAAGGGTCGCATACCGGCGGGCATGCCCGGGGACATTTCACTCGCCACAGGCCGCCCGCCGGCGCGAAGCCCGCGGTACTAAGAGGCAGTGGCAGGGCTGATCGTGTCGACGGCACTGACCGACTTGGCGAAGTTCCTGGTGCCGCGGAAGACTAGCCGGAAGCTGGCCGCCTTCTTGAGAAGGTGAACCCGGAAGAACACGTGACCGTGCGAGCGGGTCAGTGCCACGTTCACCACGTGCCAGCGGCCTTTGAGGCCGAGCCGCTCAAGATAGACGCGCCGGTGCCCCAGTTTGTAGGCGCCCGCGGTCAGGTGCCCGTTGATTACTGCGGTCGTCTGGTGCTTGTGAGCGACCGGGGTTGAGTTGCTGATCGTCAGGGTGGTGGGGATCTTGTGAACCGCGGGGGCAGCGGTGGCGGCGTTGGCTGCCGCCGTGGCGCCGGTAACCGCGATCGCGGCCGTGGCGGCCACCGCACCGATCCGGACGGCCATGGACATAGGGAGGCGCATTGATCTCCTTCGGGTAGTGGCCTCGATCGTGGCGAGGCCGCCGACAACACCCGGTTGAGCGACAGCGGACACCAGCGCGTTACTCACCACGATGTGAGCTAGGTCACAGCGTCCGACGACAGCCCGCGGCGCGGCAGCGTCAGCTGCCGACGACTGCCGCGGCGACCCTGGCTACGTGCTCGGCGGGCGAGCCGAGCAGCATGGCCGCGCCATGGCCGCGCTTGAAATACCGGTGCGCCGGGTGCTCCCAGGTCATGCCGATGGCCCCGTGCAGCTGGATCATCTCGGCGCTGACCTGCTGCAGAACCTCCGAGCAGTAGGCCTTTGCGGTAGCGGCACGCACCGCCAGGTCGGGCGCACCCTGCTGCGCCGCCTCGGCCGCCGCGTACGAGACGGTCCTGGCCGACTGCACTCGCACGTACAGGTCGGCCATCCGGTGCTGCAGCGCCTGGAAGGTCGCGATCGGCCGGCCGAACTGGACCCTGTCCTTGGTGTAGGCGACGGTGAGCTCCAGCGCCCGCGCGGCCGCGCCGACCTGTTCGGCGCTGAGCGCGATGCACCCGGCATCCCTGACCCGTTCCAGCGCCGCGCGGTTGCCGATGCGCCTGCCAGATGCCCGATTCAGCCGGACCACGGCCAGCCGCCGTGAGTCGTCCATGGTCGTGCTCGGAGTGCAGGTCACCGATGGCTGGCCTGGCTGCACTTCGAACAGGCCGATCCCGCCGTCTGGCATACGGGCGGGAACGAGGTGTACTGAGGCCTGGCCGCCGTCAAGCACGTAATGCGCATCGCCGCTGATCTCCCAGTCCCCGGCAGCGGCGGCCCCGGCGATCGGCTGCGCGCGGCAGGCTACCTCGGCCGGGTTCCAGTGCCCGGCAGCCGTGGTCCAGGCCAGGGCGGCGATAACGGTACCGCCGGCCAGACCGGGCAGCAGCCTGGCGCAGGCTGCGTCGTCGTCGGAGCCGAGCAGGGCCTGCGTGCTCAGCACCGCGGAGCCGAGCATGGGCGCCGTGGTGAGCGAACGACCAAGTTCCTCCATGACGACGTGCACTTCGATCGGGCCCGCGCCGGAGCCGCCGAAACGCTCTGGGATGCCCAGCCCGGCGACTCCGATCTCGGTGCACAGGCGTTGCCATACTCGATTACCGGCATCAGTGCCGCCAGCGTGCCGGTCGAGCAGGCCCCGGACGGCCGCTCGCAAGTCTTCCTGCTCGCTGGTCAGGCGCATGTCAGCGCCGCCAGGACGCGCGCCCGGTGCTGAGCCGGGGTGCCCCAGGCGGCGAAAAGGGCCTGGACCTTGGTGAACCATAGCCCGGTGTCGTGCTCGGCCGTGTAGCCGATAGCACCGTGCACCTGGAGCGCAACCCGGGCAGCCAGGTAGGCCGCGTCAGCGCAGGAAACCTTGGCGGCCGACACGTCTCGGCCGGCCAGCGCCTGATCCTGCTGCAGTGCAACAGCCGCCGCGAACAGCACCGGCCGGGCGAACTCGAGCTTGATCAGCACATCGGCGAGCTGGTGCTTGACCGCCTGGAACGAGCCGACCGGTCGGCCGAACTGCACGCGCCGCCCGGCGTGGGCCGCGCTAGCCTCCAGCAGCGCCCGGCCCGCACCGAGCAGTTGCGCAGCGCAGGCCAGCGTGCCGAAGTTCAGGGCCCAGGCCACGGCGCGGGCCGCCTCCTGGCCGTCGACGAGCAGACGGCCTTCGCTGACCTCGGACAACGTCCTTGTCGGGTCGACCGAACGGCGCGACGGCGCTGGCTGGCCGATCCAGATGCCAGCCGAATCGGCCAGCAGCACCAGGTCGGCCACCTCGGCATCGGCCGCGAACTGCACCAGCGGCGGTGCGGCCATCGTGGCAATGAGAGAACCAGAGGCTAGCCGGGCAAGCCAGCGCCCGAACTCTGACGACGGGCTCGCGGCGGCCTTCAGCCGATCGATTTCAGTGAGCAATGTCGGTGTTGCCGCGAATGACTCGGCGACCGGGCCTGGGATCGCGTGATGGCCGGCTTCCTCGCAGGCGATGACGAGGTCCACGGGGCTGGCGCCGAGGCCGCCATGCCCGGCTGGGATGGCTAGAGCCGTCACCCCGGCGTCGGCCAGCGAGCGCCAGATCTTCAGCCCAGGTTCACGGTTGCCCGCGGCCCACGCTCGCGCCGCGGCCGGTCCGTCCGCGTCCGCCAGCAAGCCGTGCAGCGCGGCCGCGAACTGCTGTTGCTCGGCGGAGAGCCTGAAGTCCATCAGGCGCCTCGCGGCATTCCGAGCACCCGTTCCGCGATGACGGTGCGCTGAATCTCGTTCGTCCCTGCGTAGATCGGACCGGCCACCGCGAACAGGTAGCCATCAAGCCAGCGCCCGCCCGGCACTTGCGGGTCTCGTACTTCGGCCAAGGAGCCGAGAATGGCAAGGGCGGTCTCGTGCAATGCCAGATCCAGCTCGGACCAGTACACCTTGCCGAGGCTCGACTGTGCCCCGGCGAGCCCGGCTCCGGCGAGCCCCGCTCCGGCGAGTCGCGCGTTGTCGGGCTGGCTCGCGATCTGGTAACCGGCCAGTTGATATGCCCGCGCGCCGATCCAGGCGTCCGCGACTCGCTCAGCCAGGGCCGTGTCCGCCGGGTCCCCTTCTTGCTTCCACAGATCTATGAGGCGCGCCGCAGCCGCGGTGAACCGGCCCGGACTGCGCAGCGATAGGCCACGCTCATGCCCGGCTGAGCTCATCGCAACCCGCCAGCCGTCGCCGGCCTCGCCGATGACGTCCGCATCAGGCACGAAGACGTCATCCAGAAAGATCTCAGCGAACCCGGCCTCGCCATCAAGCTGCGGGATCGGCCGGACCGTGACGCCATCGGCCCGCAGGTCGAACATCACGTAGGTCAGGCCCCGGTGCCGTTCCGCGTTCGGATCGGACCGGAACAGCCCGAACGCGCGATCGGCGAAGACTGCACGCGAACTCCAGGTCTTCTGTCCGGACAGCAGCCAGCCTCCGTCGGCGGCCACCGCGCGGGACCGGATCGCCGCCAGGTCACTGCCTGCCTCGGGTTCTGACCAGGCCTGAGCCCAGATCTGTTCGGCTCGCGCCATCCTGGGCAGGATCCGGGCTCGCTGCTCGGCGCTGCCGTGCGCGAACAGTGTCGGCGCCAGGACGAAGAGCCCGTTCTGCCCGACCCGCACGGGCGCGTGAGCCGCGTGGTATTCCTCCCCGAAGATCAGCCACTCCAGCAGCGAGGCGCCGCGCCCGCCGTACTCGGTCGGCCAGGACACCGCCGCCAGCCGTGCGTCAGCTAGCTCCGCTTCCCACTCGCGGTGCAAGGCGAAGCCGGCCGCTGTGTCGACCGATGGCAGCGGGCTGGCGGGCACGTGATCCGTCAGCCATTGGGCGACCTCGGCGCGGAAGGCCTGCTCCTGCGGGCCGAAGCCGAGGTTCACCCAGACGCCTTCTTCATCGTCCGGGCGTTCATGCCGGCTAGCGAGTCCGTGCCGGTCTCCGCGTTGTGCGCATGCGCCACGTGGTGCAGGCCGAAGACCGAGTCCATGCCGTTACGCATGCCCATCTGGTCTTCACACTGATTGACCGCGCGCTTGGCTAGCGCCAGGCCGAAGGCCGGCATGTCGGCAATCCGGTCGGCGAGCGCCAACGTGACTTCCGCCAGCTCAGCCCGCGGCACGACGCGGCTGACCATGCCTAGCTGATAGGCCCGGCTCGCGTCGAACCGGTCACCGGTGAAGAGCATCTCCTTGGCAAATCGCGGCCCGAGCACCCAGGGATGGGCGAAGTACTCCACGCCCGGAATGCCCATACGCACCACCGGGTCGGCGAAGAACGCATCATCGGACGCAACGATCAGGTCGCAGACCCAGGCCAGCATGAGGCCCCCGGCGATACAGGCGCCTTGCACCATCGCGATCAACGGCTTGGGTATCTCCCGCCAGCGCCGGCACATGCCCAGGTAGACCTCCATCTCTCTGGCGTACCTGTTGTCAGCGCCCTGCTTACCCACGTGGTCCCACCACATGATGGCCGTACGCTCGAACGACACGTCAATGTCCCGGCCGGGCGTGCCGATGTCATGACCGGCACAGAAGTGGTCACCCTCGCCAGCCAGGACGAGGACGGCGACATCGTCGTCGTTCACCGCGCGGGTGAACGCGGCATCCAGCGCGTACGTGACCGCAGAATTCTGCGCATTACGGTAACGCGGCCGGTTCAAGGTGATGACGGCCGTGCGGCCTCGGGTTTCGTAGCGGACGACATCGGCAGTCCCCGTACTGCCAGTCGCTGTACTGGCCTTCGCGGCCCCGTCGCTGGCTGCCTGCGTGGTCATCGAGACTCCTCCCTGAGCATCCGCTTCAGCGGCTTGCCTGCCGGGTTGCGTGGTAGTTCGGTCCGGAACTCGACTTGCCGTGGCACCTTGAAGTTGGCCAGCCGCTCCCGGCAGTGCGCCAGCACCTCCGCTTCGGTCAGCGGCAGGCCGGGCTTGGCAACGATGAAGGCCTTGCCGACTTCGCCGAGCCGCTGGTCCGGAACGCCGATGACGGCCGAGTCGGCAATCGCGTCTAGCCGGGCGAGCACCTGCTCGACCTCGGCCGGGTAGACGTTGAACCCGCCGCTGATGTACATGTCCTTCAGCCGGTCGGTGATGGCCAGGTAGCCGTCACGGTCGAGGCGGCCCACATCGCCGGTGTGCAGCCAGCCCTCCGCGTCCACGGCCTCCTTCGTGGCCACCGGATCGTCCAGGTAACCGAGCATTACGTTCGGTCCGCGCAGCAGGATCTCGCCCGCCTCGGCCGAATCTTCCTCGCCCCGCCCGCCCGCGTCCGACGGCACTGGCGCCAGCCGGATCTCGAAGCCCGCCGTGGCTCGGCCGCAGGTAGTGGCGACGGTGCGGGCCGGATCACCAGGCCGGCACATGGTCACGACAACGGCCTCGGTCAGCCCGTAGGCGGTGAGCACGGTATCGAAGCTCAGCTCAGATTGCATGCGCTCGACTAGGGCGACCGGAACGACGGCCGCGCCGGTCACGGCCAGCCGCAGGCTGGACAGATCGTGGCCGCCGCGGCCGGGATGATCGAGGATCGTCTGGTAAATCGTCGGCGCGCCGGGCAGGACCGTGATTGCCTCGCTCTCGATCAGCCGCATGGTCTGTTCCGGCTCGAAGATGAGCTGCGGCACCACGGTCGCGCCCGTCAGCAGGCAAACGAGAATGCCCGCCTTGTAGCCGAAGCTGTGAAAGAACGGGTTCAGCACGAGATACCGGTCGCGAGAGCTCACCTCGCCGCAGTCGGCCCAGGCCCTGGCCACATCGAGCGCCTGGCGGTGCGAGCTCATCGCCCCTTTGCTCCGGCCGGTCGTGCCTGAGGTGAACAATATGTCGCTAACGTCCTCCGGGCTGATCGCGGCGGCGCGTGCGGCACCCACTGTCCTCGGCGCTGCTTGCGCCTGTTGTTCCAGGTCGGCCCAGTCCTGTACGGTGACGCCCGGCCAGCTAACGTCGCCGACTGGTACCGGGCCATCAACCGGGACGCGGGTGATGAGCCGAAGGCTGCGCAGGTGGCCCGGCTCGGCCTGGTCGGCCGCGCAAAGCGCGGATAGCCGGTCGATGCCAAGGAAGGAGCCGGCAACGAATAGCGCCGTCGCTCCGCTGCGGCCTACGACGTCCAGTGCTTCCGGGCCGGTGAACCGGGTATTGACCGGTACGAGCGTCGCACCAGCGGACAGGGCGCCAAGCGCCGCGAGCACCCAGTGATGGGTATTCGGCGACCAGACCGCCACCCGGTCTCCGGCTTCGATTCCCGCCGCGGCGAGCGCAGCCGCGATGCCGGTGGCCTGGTCGTTCAGTTCGCGGAAGCTGAGCCGGGGCCCGGCTGGCTCGGCTATCGCGATCTGGTCGCCATAGTGCCTGGCTGCGTAGTCCATGACAGCCGGGATCGTCAGTCTCACCGGGCTCCTCAAAAGCAAGCAAGTGCTTGGTAGGTCGAGACTAACGTCCGAAGCTGGCCGCATCCAGGTATGCGTAGTTGCTCCGCCGTCCCGTCGGTCGTGCGATCCTGTCAGAGGCGAGCAGTAACTTGCGGTCATGGCGGTAGCGGACGAGCGAATTGCGACGTTAGAGATGCGCGTTGACCGGCTGGAGACCTGGGCAGGCCCAGGCCAGGCAGATGCGCTCACCACTGCCACCCGCGCCGTCCGCGGTGACCTCGCAATCCTGCGCCGCGTCCAGAATCAGCACACCGTCATGCTCGGCGCGCTGCAAGCCGACGTCGCGGAGCTCAAGGCCGACGTCGCGGAGCTCAAGACCGACGTCGCGGAGCTCAAGACCGACGTCGCGGAGCTCAAGACCGACGTCGCGGAGCTCAAGACCGACGTCGCGGAGCTCAAGACCGACGTCGCGGAGCTCAAGCTGGCTGTTCAAGAGATCCTGCGGCGGCTGCCGCCACCGCACTGACGCTTGCGCGCGGCCCCCCGGAACCGGGGGACTTCTGCAGAAACAAGCAAGTGCTTGGTAGGCTGCCGGTACTTGCGCGGTGCTGTGGGTGATTCCGGTCGCCGCGAGCCCCGGTGCGGAGGATTTCAGGGTGCAGCTGACCGCGGCGGACGAGGAGTTCCGCGGCCGTGTCCGCGCCTGGCTGGCGGAAAACCTGACCGGCCAGTTCAACGGGCTGCGGGGACTCGGCGGCCCCGGTCGAGAGCATGAGCATTTCGCCGAGCGGCTGGCGTGGAACAGGCACCTCGCGGCGCATGGCTGGACCTGCATCGGCTGGCCCACCGAATACGGCGGCCGTGGCGCCAGCCTGGCCGAGCAGGTTATCTTCCACGAGGAATACGCCCGCAGCGGCGCCCCGGCCAAGGTGGCCCACATGGGCGAGGAATTGCTCGGGCCCACGCTGATCTCCTTCGGCACGCCGAAGCAGCAGGAGCGGTTCTTGCGGCCTATCGCGGAGGTTCGCGAGCTGTGGTGCCAGGGCTATTCCGAGCCTGGCGCCGGTTCGGACCTGGCCTCGGTCAGCACCTTCGCAGCCCTTGACGGTGACGACTGGATCATCACCGGCCAGAAGGTCTGGACCTCGCTGGCCACGGTGGCCGACTGGTGCTTCCTGCTGGCCAGGACCGAAGCGGGATCCCGCCGGTCGGCCGGCCTGTCCTACCTGCTGGTCCCGATGCATCAGGATGGCATCGACGTGCGGCCGATTCGCCAGCTAACGGGCACCTCAGAGTTCAACGAGGTCTTCTTCGATGGCGCTCGCACGGCCGCGGATATGGTCGTCGGCGAGCCCGGTGATGGCTGGCGGGTCGCGATGGCAACTCTCGCCATCGAGCGCGGCGTTTCCACACTCGGTCAGCAGGTGGGCTATCAGCGCGAGCTGGAAGCCCTGATCGCGGCGGCGCGCCAGAACGGCGCCGCACGGGACCCGCTGCTGCGCGACCGACTCGCCAGGGCATGGATCGGACTGCAGGTC
Organism: uncultured Actinomycetota bacterium; assembly: GCA_963711055.1. GTDB lineage: Bacteria > Actinomycetota > Actinomycetes > Streptosporangiales > Streptosporangiaceae > JAJYUU01. Next base: position 61,716 of record CAVQCR010000035.1, read on the forward strand.
GTGAGAGAGCAGGTGCTGACCATGATGGATGGCGCTGGCGCAATTGGCACCGGGCCGCGCGCGTCGGCCGGCGCCGACGCTTCGGTCGTCAAACTGCTCTGGTCACGGTGGCATCGCGACCTTGGCGAGCTGGCCATGGAGGTGCTTGGCTCGGCATCGATGATCGCGCAGGGCGAACCGTACGACCTGGACGACTGGCAGCGGCTGTACCTGTTCAGCCGGGCCGACACCGTCTACGGCGGCTCGCAAGAGATCCAGCAGAGCATCATCGCCGACCGGGCGCTCGGCTTGCCCAGGCAGGCCAGGGCGTGACGTCGCCCACGGCGGAGCTGCCCGTTCCGCCACCCGGCCGCGAGCTGCTGGCCGGGAAGATCGTGGTGATAACTGCCGCCGCGGGAGCAGGCATCGGCTCGGCTACAGCGAGCCGCTGCCTGCAGGAAGGCGCGAGCGTGCTGATCAGCGATCAGCACGAAACCAGGCTGGCGGCGTTCCACATGGCCCTGGCCGCGGAGTACGGCGACCGCGTCTGGTCGGCCGCGTGCGACGTGACCGACGATGCTGCGGTGACTGCGCTAGTGGCCGGGGCCGCCGACCACTTCGGCCGACTCGATATCATGATCAACAACGCCGGTCTCGGCGGCACCTGCTCAGTACTGGAGATGACCGATGCGGAGTGGCTGCGGGTACTCGACATCACCTTGACCGGGACATTCCGCTGCACTCGGGCTGCACTCCGGCAGATGGTCGCCCAGGGGCACGGCGGCGTCGTGGTCAATAATGCCTCGGTGCTTGGCTGGCGCGCCCAGGAGGGCCAGGCCCACTACGCCGCGGCTAAGGCGGGCGTCATGGCGCTGACTAGGTGCGCGGCTATGGACGTGGCCAGTCATGGCATTCGCGTTAACGCCGTCGCACCCAGCCTTGCCACGCATCCGTTCCTGGCCAAAGTCATGAGCGAGGATCTGCTCGCCGACCTGGCGAGCCGCGAGGCATTCGGCCGCGGCGCGGAGCCGTGGGAGGTCGCCAGCGTGATCGCCTTCCTGGCTAGTGACTACGCCTCGTACCTGACGGGCGAAGTCATCTCGGTGAGCAGCCAGCGGGCCTGACGATCTCGCTAGATCCGCTCGATGATGGTGGCGGTGGCCATCGCCCCGCCGGCGCACATCGAGATGAGCGCGGTGCTCGCGTCACGCCGCTCGAGTTCGTGCAGTGCGGTCGTGATCAGCCGAGAGCCAGTGCTGCCGACCGGGTGACCGAGCGCGATCGCACCGCCGTTGACGTTGACCTTGTCCGGATCCGGCTCGTGCACGGTCATCCAGGACATCACGACTGACGCGAATGCCTCGTTGACCTCGAACAGGTCAATGTCGCCGATCGTCATCCCGCTCTGCCTCAGCACCCGCTCGGTGGCCGCGACTGGGCCATCCAGATGGTAGTAAGGTTCGTCGCCGATGAGGCATTGGGCCACAATCCTGGCCCGCGGCCGCAACCCGAGCTGGCGCGCCTTATCGGCATCCGCCAGCAGGACGGCAGCGGCCCCGTCGGAAATCTGCGAGGACGTCGCAGCGGTGTGCAGCCCATCGGGCAGTACCGGCTTGAGCCCGGCGAGCACCTGCGGGCTGGTCTCGCGCAGCCCCTGGTCCCGCTCGACAATCCTGGTCTCGCCAGTCGGTTTGCCGTCCGCGTCCAGCACGGGCGCTTTCACCGGCACTACCTCCCGGTCAAAGCGGCCCTCGGCCCAGGCGCGCTGGGCGCTGCGCTGCGAGCGCAGCCCGAACGCGTCGATCTGCTCGCGGGTCAGGCCGCGCCGCCGCGCGATCCGCTCTGCCGCCTCGAACTGATTCGGCATGTCAATCGTCCACGAATCCGGCCGTGGCGAGCCGAGGCCGGTGCCGACATTCGCGCCGAGTCCGACCCGGCTCATTGCCTCCACACCGCAGCCGATCCCGACATCGATGGCTCCGGCGGCGATCAGGCCAGCGATCAGGTGCACGGCCTGCTGGGCCGAGCCGCACTGGGCATCCAGGGTCTGACAGCCAGCGTGGATCGGCAGTCCGGCATGCAGCCAGGCCGTGCGGGTCACGTTCCCCGCTTGCTCGCCAGCCTGAGTCACGCACCCGCCTGCTACCTGCTCCACCTCGGCCGGCTCCACCGCGGCCCGCTCCAGCAGCGCGGTTTGGGCCCGCCCGAGTATCTCGGCGGCATGCAACCCGGCCAGCGCCCCGCGCCGCTTGCCGATCGGGGTCCGGACCGCCTCCACGATCACCGCAGTGCCCACACCTGCTCCTTTTGTTGGCTGCCCTCATAGTAGAACGTGTTCTTGAAATTTCGAGTCCGAGGCGGTTCACCACAAGCTGCCGGCGTGCTTCAATCCCACTAGAACACGTTACAGATCCGGAGGCACGACATGGCTCAGCCGCGGCTGGCACCCGGCTTCGACCTCACCGATCCTGACCTGTACTCCCGCCGGGTGCCTCAGGATGAGCTGGCTGAGCTGCGCCGGGCTGCGCCGATCTGGTGGAACCCGCAGCCCACCGATATGGGCTTCAACGACGACGGCTTCTGGGCCGTGACGCGGCACAGGGACGTCGTCGCGGTGTCGCGCGACAGCGACACTTTCTCGAGCTATGAGAACACCGCCATCATCAGGTTTATTAGCGGCACGACCCGCGAGCAGATCGAGATGCAGCGCGTCATCATGCTGAACATCGATCCACCGCACCACACCAAGCTCCGCGGGATTGTCTCCCGCGGCTTCACGCCACGAGCCATCAGCGGCCTGCGCGACATACTGGCCGCACGGGCCGAGAAGATCGTTGCCACAGCTCTGACCGAGGGCACGGGTGACTTCGTTACCGATGTCGCCTGCGAACTCCCCCTCCAGGCAATCGCCGAACTGCTCGGGGTGCCGCAGGAAGACCGGCACAAGCTCTTCTCCTGGTCGAACGAGATGGTGGGCTACGACGACCCCGAGTACACCGGTGACGGCGAGAACGCAGCGGCCGAGATCCTTGGTTACAGCATGGTGATGGCCGAGGACCGCCGTGCGTGCCCGCGCGACGACATCGTCACCAAGCTCGTGCACGCCCAGGTTGATGGCGGCGAGCTGACATCCGACGAGTTCGGATTCTTCGTGATCCTGCTGTCGGTCGCGGGGAACGAAACCACCAGGAACGCCATATCGCACGGCATGCTGGCGTTCCTCGACAACCCGGACCAGTGGGAGCTCTACAAGGCCCAGCGCCCGCATAGCGCGACAGACGAGATTGTCCGGTGGGCAACCCCGGTCACGGTGTTTCAGCGGACTGCGACCAAGGACACCGAGCTAGGCGGCCAGGAGATCAAGGCTGGCCAGCGGGTCGGCCTGTTCTACCGGTCCGCCAACTTCGACGAGGATGTCTTCGACCAGCCCGAGCAGTTCAACGTGCTGCGCGACCCGAACCCGCATGTGGGCTTCGGCGGTACCGGCGCGCACTACTGTCTCGGCGTCAACCTGGCCAAGCTGGAGATCGACCTGATGTTCAACGCGATCGCCGACGCCATGCCGGACATCAGCAAGGCGGGCGAGCCGCAGCGGCTGCGTTCGGGCTGGCTGAATGGCGTCAAGCGGCTTCCTGTCAGCTACCGCTGAGGCCAGTTGTTCAGTCGGGAGTGTCGGCTACAACCCACATCGAGAAATACTGCGAGCCGCCACCATAGGCGTGCCCGAGCGCGGTTCGCGCGCCGGCCACCTGATGCTCACCCGCATTTCCCATGACCTGCATGGCCGATTCGGCAAACCGGAGCAGCCCGGACGCTCCGATCGGGTTCGAGCAGAGCACGCCACCGGACGGATTGACCGGAATCAGCCCGCCAATCTCGGTCTCTCCTGCCTCGGTCAGCTTCCACCCTTCGCCCGCGGCCGCGAACCCTAGATTCTCCAGCCACATCGGCTCGAACCAGGAGAACGGAACGTAGATCTCGGCGACGTCGATCTGCTCGATCGGGCTGGTGACGCCCGCAGCGTGCCACAGCGCCGCGGCGGCGTCCGCCCCGGCGCGCGGGTTGACGTTGTCCTTACCCGAGTACATGGTCGGCTCGGTGCGCATCGAGGTAGCCCTGATCCAGGCGACGGGCCTGGCGGCTGCTTCCGCGGCCGCCTGGTCCCCGATCACCACAGCGCAGGCGCCGTCGGAGGACGGGCACGTTTCGTCGTACCGGACCGGATCCCACAGCATCGGCGACGCCTGCACCGTCTCCAGGGTGATATCGGGCTGCTGGAGGTGGGCGTAGGGATTCCGGGCGCCGTTGCGGCGATCCTTGACCGCGACCATCGCGCCAATGTGCCGGGGCGCCCCGCTGCGCCGGATGTAGGACCGGATGTGCGGGGCGAAGTAGCCCCCGGCGCCAGCCAGCAGCGGCATGGCGAACGGCGGCATGATCGACAGCGCCCACATGGCGTTGGACTCGGACTGCTTCTCGAAGGCGACTGCCAGCACCCGGCGGTGCACGCCGGCCTGCACCAAGCTGGCGGCGACCACGCCAGTGGCGCCGCCGACCGACCCCGCCGTGTGCACGCGCAGCAGCGGCTTGCCGACAGCCCCGAGGGCGTCGGCAAGGTACAGCTCGGGCATCATGACGCCCTCGAAGAGGTCCGGCGCCTTTCCGACGACGACGGCGTCGATGTCGGCCAGCGTCACGCCCGCATCGGCGAGCGCGCGGTCCACCGCCTCCCGGCACAGGCCCGCGATCGAGACGTCGAGCCGCTTGCTGCGGTGCTGGGTCTGGCCGGTGCCGAGCACGGCCGCCCGCTGCTTCGACGAGCTGTGCTTCATCGCGCCTCCATGACGCAGACGAGGTTCTGCTGCAGCGCCGGGCCGCTTGTCGCGTGCCCGAGCGCCCGGCTGGCCGCGCCGGAGCTGATCTGCCGGGCGGCATGACCAATGCGCGCGAGGCCGGCCGCGAACATCGGATTGCCGGACAATGCACCGCCGGACGGGCTGATGCGGACCGAATCCGGCAGCGCCAGCGCTTCGCGAAGCACCAGCTCCTGATGAGTGAATGGGGCGTGCAGTTCGGCGACCTCGACGGCGGCGGCTCCCGCCGCAGCTCCTGCCGCAGCCGCCGACGGCGCTGTCGTCAGGTCGCGTGCGCCAAGTGCCCCCGAGTCGATCCGGTGCTCGAAGCCGGTGATCCAGGCTGGGCGGTCGCTTAGCGTCACGGGCGCGGTCGCCGGCAGCGATGATCACGACTGCGGCGCCGTCGGTGATCGGCGCGCAATCGTGCGCGCGAAGCGGATCGGCCAGGTAGGGCTGGGCCAGCAGCTCGTCGGCGCTGAGGTCACCGGACAGCTGTGCGGCCGGGTTGGACGCGGCCGCGGCCCGGCTCCGGGCCGCCACCTCGGCCATGCCCCGTTCCGTCCATAGGCCCTTTTCCAGCCCGAGCCGCGCCTGCAGCGCGGCGATGCTGACCGAGTCGGGCCACAGCGGCGCCATCAGGTACGGATCGAGCTGGAGCGCCAAAACCCGGCGCAGGTCGCCCGCCGATGACTTGCCGAACCCGTAGGCGAGCGCGATGTCGGCGTCACCTGTCAGCACTTTGACCCAGGCCTCGTAGAGCGCCCAAGCTCCGTCCATCTCCACATGCGACTCCATGACCGGCGGGAACGCGCCGATCGCGTCGACCGCCGAGACGAAGGAGAAGGCGCGCCCGGCCAGGTAATCGGAGGACCCCGAGCACCAGAAGCCGATGTCCTCCTTCGCTAGCCCGGTCTGGTCGAGCACCTCGCGGAAGATCGGCACCAGCATCTCGACGCCGTTGGTGGTGCCGTCCGTCCGCCGCACGTTCGGCGCCTCGGCGAAGCCGACTACTGCAACGTCACTCACGTGTTGTCCTCACAGGTGGTGTGCGTACGACTCATACGGCGCGTCTGGCTCGCCGGTCGGCCGGAAGTGGTCGATGTTCTCCGCGGTGGTGCCCCATTCCGCGGGAGGCTTCCAGACCGCCTCGACCCGCATGCCCATCCGGACGTCATCCGGGTCGCATTCGAGGATGAGATGCTGGAACGCGATGTCGGCGCCGTCCAGCAAGACCGACGCGGCCACGTACGGCGAGGGCACCCGCTGGCCGTGGAACGGAACGTTCACCACGCAGAAGGTGGTGATGATGCCCCGGTCGGGCAGTTCGACGTCGGTCGTGGTCGGTACGCCGTCAACCGGGCAGGCCCCGCGGGGCGGCACGTAGACCTTGCCGCAGGCCGGGCAGCGCTGGCCGATGATCCGACCCTGCTGCAGCGACCGGAGGTAACGGCTTTCCTCAGCCGAGGCGCTGTGCTGGTAGTGCAGGCGCACCGGGGTAACGATCATCGTCGTCGCAGCCACGTCGGCGGTGCCGCGGCTCCGCATCGACGCTGCCGCCCGCGGCGGCTTCCGCTGGCTCGAAGCAGGCGATGTCGGTGATGTGCCCGGCCGGGTTCGCCGCCCAGCGCGGCTGCACTCGCATGCCGGTGCTCATCTGCGCGGCCGATCCGGCGTCGACGGCGTGCAGCATCGCGGTATCGGCGCCGTCCAGCCGGATCAGCGCCCAGGCGAACGGGTGGTCGAGCGGCTGGCCCTCGCGCGGCTCGGGCTGCCACGACCAGGTGACGACCGTTCCGTCCGGCCCGACCGGCACAAGTTCCTCCGGCTTTGCGAAGGTAACGGGGTCATACTCGAGCGGGCGGGACAATCACCCGCCCGTCGGCTGAGCGGGATGCCGAGGATCCGGCACCCGGCCAGTGCCGTCATGAACTCGCCGAGCACCGGGCCGAGCGACCTGGTGTAGTCGAAGCTGATCTCCAGCGGTGCAGTCAGGGGTTGAGGTGCGCCGAGCGAGGCGGGTGGCGTTGAGCGGGGTAGTCACGGATCAGAGTGAAACACGTTCTAGGTCCACGCGCCAAGTACCCACACCCACGGGGGGCTCCGCCCCCCGTGAACCCCCCGAAAAACCCAGTGAACCCCCGAAACCCGTGCCGCCCCGGAACCCATGAACGCCCCGCTGCTAGCGGCCGTGGAATACCGGTCGCCGCTTTTCCGCGAATGCGCGCGGGTCCTTCCTTGGCGTCTTCGCTGGCGAATACTTCCATGCCGACCTTGGCCTCCAGTGCGAACGCCGTCGTTCTCCGCCAGCCCTTCGGACTCCCGGATGGTGCGCAGGATCGCCTGCACTGCGACCGGTCCGTTGGCCGCGATCAGGTCCGCGATTTCCAGAGCCTTGGCCAGCGCCTGGCCGTCCTCCACCAGATGCCCGATCAGGCCGGCGGCGAGGGCTTCCGCCGCGGTGAGGTGCCGGCCGGTGAGGAGTATGTCGGCAGCGACGGTATACGGGATCTGGCGGACGAGCCGGACGGCAGAACCGCCGAGCGGGAACAGGCCCCAGCGAGCTTCTGACACCCCGAACCGGGCACTGCGGCCCGCCACCCGGATGTCGGTTGCCTGCAGGATCTCGGTGCCCCCGGCGATAGCCGGGCCCTCGACGGCGGCGATCAGCGGCTTGGTGAGCCGCCGACCCTTGAGCAGCGGCTCGATCACCGACGGATTGAACGCCCCGGTCTTGAAGGAGTCGCTCGGATGCGAGGCCGTCATCGCCTTCAGGTCGGCGCCGGCGCAGAACGCACCGCCCGCACCGGTAAGGATGCAGACCCTGACCTGCGGATCGTTGTCCACCTGGTCCCATGCCTGCTGCATCAGGGCCATCATCGGCCCGCTGAGGGCATTGCGGGCGTGCGGCCTGTTCATGGTCACGATCAGTACGTGGCCACGAAGCTCGATCAGCGCATGCGGCTGATCGTCCTCGGCTGGCCCGGCCGCCCCTCGGTCCGGGTGCGTCGAAGTCACCGCGCACTGCCTCCTTTGCCCGCCGAAAGCCTTGCCCGGAACGATAACACGTTCTAGTTTCATACCCATGGCGCTGAACATCGCAGATCTATTCGAGCATGCTGCCGACGCGGTACCCGAGCGCCTGGCGATCGCCTGCGGCGACGACGAGATTACTTACCGCGCGCTCGAGGAGCGCTGCAACCAGCTGGCGCACTACCTGGCGGCCGCTGGTGTCGGCCCTGGCGACCATGTCGGCGTCTACGGACGCAATTCCATCGAGCTCGTGACTGCGTTCCTGGCCAGTTACAAGCTGCGGGCAATCGCGGTCAACGTCAACTACCGGTACGTCGAGAACGAGCTGCGCTACCTGTTCACCGAGGCCGAGCTCGTCGCGCTCGTGCACGACCGGCAGTTCAGCGGCCGGGTAGCGGCGCTGCTGCCGGCGTGCCCCGGCATCCGCTCCGCGCTGGCGATCGAGGACGGCAGCGGGGTGCCGCTCGGAGCGAGCGCCGATTTCGCGGCCGCAATCGCGCCCCAGCTGGCCGACCGCGACTTCGGCGAGCGGAGCGCCGATGACATCTACATGCTCTATACCGGCGGCACAACCGGCTATCCCAAGGGCGTTCTGTGGCGGCACGAGGACGTCTGGCGGACACTAGGCGGCGGCATCGACTTCGCCACCGGCGAGCCGATGCCAGACGAATGGGAGCAGTCCAAGCGGGCCGCGCTGGCGCCCGCCGGGTTGGTCCGGCTATGCTCTGCCCCGCTCATTCACGGCAGCACCCAGTGGGGCGCGCTGGCCGCGCTGTTCTCAGGTGACACCGTGGTGTTCGTGCCGCAGTTCGACCCGCACGACATCTGGCGGACGGTGCAGCGCCGCCGGGTCAACCTGCTGATGGTTATCGGCGATGCGATGGCCCGGCCGCTGATCGAGGCCTACCGGGAAGAGCAGTACGACCTGTCCTCTCTGCTCGCGATCTCCAGCAACGCGGCGCTGTTCTCGCCGGTCGTCAAGGACGAGTACCTGAAGCTGCTGCCCAACATCGTGATAACCGACGCGATCGGCGCATCCGAGACCGGCTTCACCGGGCTTGGCTACGTTTCAGCAGGCAACAAGCGAGCCGAGGGCCCGACGGTCACGCCCGGACCTGCCACGATCGTAATCGACGACAACAACAAGCCGGTTGGCGCCGGGCCAGGTCGGCAGGCTAGCCAAGGGCGGCCACATCCCGCTGGGGTATTACAAGGATCCGGTGAAGACCGCTGCTCTCTTCGCCGAGGTCGACGGCGTCCGCTACGCGGTGCCCGGAGACCTGGCCAGGGTGGAGGCTGACGGCTCGCTGACCCTGCTCGGCCGCGGCAACACCTGCGTCAACACCGGCGGGGAGAAGGTATACCCCGAGGAAGTCGAGGGCGCGCTCAAGTCCCATGCCGATGTGTTCGATGCCCTGGTCATCGGCGTCCCGGACGAGCGGCTCGGCCAGCGGGTGGCGGCACTGGTGCAGCCGCGCGAGGGCAGGACGATCGACCTGACAGAACTCGACGCCCATCTGCGCACGCAGATCGCCGGGTACAAGGTGCCGCGATCGGTCTGGCTGGTCGACCAGATCGGCAGGACGCCGGCCGGCAAGGCGGACTACAGCTGGGCCCGTCGGTACGCCGACCAGGTCGCGGCCGACAACCTCCAGTCAGCCTGAGGAGGCCCGGATGCCCACGTCCCGGCGAATCCGAACAGCATTGTGTGACCAGTTGGGGATCGAGCATCCGATCGTCGGGTTCACGCCATCCGAGCACGTCGCCGCGGCCATCAGTCGGGCTGGCGGTCTCGGCGTGCTTGGCTGCGTGCGGTTCAACGACGCGGCCGAGCTGGACAAAGTGCTGCACTGGCTGGACGACAACACCGACGGGCGCCCGTACGGCATCGACGTGGTCATGCCAGCCAAGATCCCCGCCGAGGGAGCCGCCGTCGACCTGAACCAGCTGATTCCGGTCGGCCACAAGGAGTTCGTTGACCAGACCCTGGTCAAGCTGGGCGTGCCGCCGCTGCCCGAGCAGGCCGAGGCCAGTGAAGGCGTGCTGGGCTGGCTGCACTCGGTGGCCCGCGCCCAGGTGGAGGTGGCGCTCGCGCACCCGGCCCGGCTGATCGCCAACGCGCTCGGCCCGCCGCCTGCGGACATCATCGCCAGCGCGCACGAGCAAGGCATGCTAGTGGCCGCGCTGGCAGGGAAAGCAGTGCACGCGCGGGCGCACGTCGATGCCGGGGTCGACATCGTGGTGGCGCAGGGCTATGAGGCTGGCGGTCACACGGGCGAGATCGCCAGCATGGTCCTGGTACCGGAGGTGGTCGACGCGGTCGGGCCAGACGTTCCCGTGCTGGCGGCCGGCGGCATCGGCACCGGGCGGCAGATTGCCGCGGCTCTCGCTCTCGGCGCGGCCGGAGTCTGGATGGGATCTGCCTGGCTGATCACGCAGGAGTACGCGGCCCTGTCCCCGTTGCCTGGCCTGCGCGAGGCGCTGCTGGCAGCCACTTCGTCCGACACTGTGCGGTCCAGGATCTACAGCGGCAAGCCGGCCAGGCTGCTCAAGAACAGCTGGACCGATGCATGGTCTCAGCCGGGCGCACCCGATCCGCTGCCAATGCCGCTACAGAACCTGCTGGTCAGCGAGGCACACCAGCGGCTGATGCGATCCGGCAACCCCGATGTGATCCCGATGCCGGTCGGCCAGATCGTCGGCCGGATGAACGAGGTCAGGCCCGTGGCCGATGTCATCGCTTCGTTGCTGGCCGAGCTCGACCAGGCGCTGGCGACGCTGGACGCCCTGCGCTAGCGCTAGTCGCCGAGCTGGACCAGGCCGAGCAGCGACAACGCCGACGGCTGGACCGGCCGCAGCACGAGCTGGTCACCGTTTAGGCCTGTGCATTTCCAGAGCAGCGTGGCCCGGTGATAGTCCGGCCAGCTTGCAGCGCCGCCCGCTCGTCAGCCGGCGAGTCCGGCTCGGCCTTCTTTACATCAGGTGCAGTCCAGGTCACATCGCATGGCTACCCCGGAACCAGATCGATGCAACCACATTTCCGAGCCGCTATAAGCCCGGCGGCCGGTCCTTCTTCGGCAGCTTGCGGACCACGGCATCGTAGGACGCGTCGATCGCCTCTAGGAGCTCGTCCACCGGGATCGCCCCGCTGGTCGCCAGCGTGTTCCAGCCGGACCTGCCGATGTAGGGCATGACCGAGGCGTCATCCGGGTAACGGGCAATCCACTCGTCTGCGGCGTCCCGGCTAGCGGCGCACTTGAGGCCGATGCCGGTGCCGCCGGACCCGAGGAAAGCAAAAATCTTGCCGCCGACCTTGGCGACAACGTCGCCTTCCCACGGCTCGTCCCGCCAGGCGCCTGGCTTGGCCAGGCAATAGGCGAGCAGTTCGTCCGGTGTCATGGGCGGCCGCGTCAGGTGTCGGACGTACCGTCTGCGTCCCGGCTGGCGCTGCTGACTTGCACCGGCCGTGCAGACTGGCGGAGCACGCGGATGCTCGCTACCGGGCGCACCTCCGGCCGCGCGGCCGGGTGGCCATGCTTATCACCAAGCAGCACCAGGTGGCACGTCCGGCAGCCATTCGTGCGGTACACCAGCACGCCGCCCACGAGCTGGCCCTGCAAACCCAGCCCGGAGAAGATCCCGACCCACCGCGGAGCCGCACCCGCCTGGATCAGGATGGCACCGACGTTGGCCCGCCTGATGAAAGCGCGGAACTGCTCGAGGTAGAGCGGGGTAGCGAAGTCCAGGTTCTGCACGGCAGTCGGCAGGTCGGTCCTGGGCGTGATGACGGCGTTGATGTAGCCGCCGGCTAGCCGGAAGTAGAAGTTGCTCTCCGCCTGCCACAGCATCCCGGCGTTACCGACCTCGGAAACCACCAGTACCGTCTCGCCACGCGAGAGCTGATGCTGGTACAAGCCGGCGCTGACGAAGGTCGGCACATCGTTGCTGGACGTGACGCTGAAGGCCGGGATGTCCGCCACGATGGCGGCGACGGCCAGCGCGGCCAGCGGCCACCTGGCCCAGTGCCACCGGCGCGGTCCGGCCATCCACAGCGCCGTCATCACCGCCAGGATCAGGAACACGAACACCATGAGCCTGGACGGAAACGCGCTTTGCAGGATCGGCAGCGTCCAGACCTTGCCCCAGGGCAGCGGGACGACCTCCTTGCCCTCCACGTAGACGGCCGGGCCAAACGACGCGACGATACCGACGACCAGCATCACGGTCAGGAACCGGGTAATCCTGCTCCGCCAGGCAAAGACGGCCAGGCCCACGGCGAGGAGCAGGAGCGGGATGCCCACATAACCTTCCGCAGTCTCCCCGAGCGGCGACGTGGCGCGGGCAGCGTGCGCCAGCCAGCTCAGGCCGAAGGTGTGGCCCGGTCTGGGCACTACCAGGCTGGCCGCATCCAGGTCGGACACGTGCACGAACCGCGGCGGGACATGGGTGAGCGCGAAGGAAATGTACGGCGCGATCAGCACGGCCGTAATGGCGAACGCCAGGCCTATCAGCCGGCTCAGCCGTGCGATCTGCGGCCGGGCGGCTTTGCCGGCCACGGCGTAGCCCACCAGCAGGCCGATAATGAGGATCGCCGTCAAGTCGGCGAACGTCTCGAGGAAGAGGTAGAACTGCAGGGCCATCGTGACCGCGAGCAGGGGAACGAACGCGCGCGGCCCGATGGCGCCGTCTCGCAATGCCACGATGAGGTAGGCCATCAGCGGCAAGAGCAACGCGAAGGTCACGTTGAGCTGTCCGGCGGTGGTGTGATTCATCATGTACGCGGAGAATCCGAACACTGCGCCGCCAGCCAGCGCGGGAATGAACCGGCCGGTGAGCCTGCGGCAGAGCACGAACGCAGCCCACGCGGACAACGGCGGGGCCAAAGCCACGAGCAGGCTGAAAGACACTATAGGACCCGCCGCCGCGGTCAGCGGCCACGCAAGCAAAGCGAGTGGCCCGATAGTCGTCACCCAAGCCAGATTGTGGCCTACCGGGGCGCCAATCTGGTGGGTGTAGTAGGGGTTTATCCCATGCGAGATCGCGTACGGCCACCAGCGCAGGCACCATACGTAGAAGTTCGGGTCCATGCTGGACTGGTCGAGCACCGGCACGGACGTATGGTCAAGGAGCGGGTGTGCCGATGTCGTGAGCCAGGCCGCCAGGTAAATTCCCAGCGCCAGCAGCCCCTGTACCAGCCGGTACCGCCTCAAGATGACGCGCCACAGCCAGCCCGGGCCAGCAGCTAGCCAGCGAAAGACCGGCCGGACCCCGCGCCAGGCCGGCTCCGCGGGTGGTGGTTGCGCTGGCTCGGCTTCCGTGGTGCCGAAAACCGCGGGCTCGTCGTCGCGGCTACTCAGCATGGCCATTAGGCCGGCCGAGCCGGACGCGGGGTACCCTGCTCCGGGCGGTCCTGGCTAACCGGCGGCGGCATAACGCGACCATCATCCTGACCGCCGCCGCTGCCAAATCCATGCGACTCGCGCACCAGGTAGAGCGGTCGTGCCCTGACCTCGTCATAGATCCGCGCCACGTACTGCCCTACCATTCCGACCACGATCAGCTGGACGCCGCTAAGGAAAGTAATCGTCACCAGCAAGGAGGCGTAGCCCGGCACGTACGGCAGGCCCGCGAGCTTCAGTGCAATGGCAACCAGCCCGTATGCCACCGCGCCTACGGCCATCACCACGCCGACCGTCAGGGCCAAGCGCAACGGTACGGTGGAGAAGCCAACGAATCCGTCAGTGGCAAGGCGCAGCATCTTGCGAAACGGGTACTTGGTGGTGCCCGCCTTCCGTGAGGCCCTTGTGTAAGGCACCGCAACCTGGCGGAACCCGACCCACGAGAACATGCCGCGAACGTAGCGATTCCGCTCACGCATCTGCAGGAACGCATTGAGTGCCTTCCTGTCGACGAGGCGGAAGTCGCCCACGTCGACCGGCTGCTCGACCTCGGCGAGCCGCCGCTGCATGCCGTAGAAGAGCGTCGCCGTCGTCCGCTTGAACAGCGTCTCGCCCTCCCGGCGCTCCCGCACCGCATAAACGACCTCGTAGCCCTCCTGCCAGCGGGCGGCCATCTGGAGTATGACCTCGGGAGGGTCCTGGAGGTCGGCGTCCATGATGATCACGGCCTGGCCAGCCGCCGCATCCATGCCAGCGGTGATGGCGATCTGATGGCCGAAGTTGCGCGACAGCTGGATAACCTTGAACCGCGGATCCTCCAGGTTGGCCTGGACCATGAGCTGATAGCTGGCGTCCCGGCTGCCATCGTCGACCAGCACCACCTCAGCGGCGCCGTCCATGCGATCCATGACCTCGCGCAACCGCTTAAATAGGTCGGGAAACGACTCTTCTTCGTTATATATAGGAATAACGATTGAGTATCTGGGCGTATCCAATGTCCGTATCTCTCCCCGTCCAGCATCAAGCTATCCCCCGTCGATCGTTGCCCCTGACGCAATCCTGGGAATTTTACGATAAGTAGACCGCAGCAGGATAAATTGTTGGCCGACCGCGCCCGAGGCCACCCCGACGCGGGGCGCGCGGATCGCGTTGACGGTAACGGGCGTCCGCATCGGTGCTGACAGCGGAGCCAACCGCTTCTGGACTGAGCGGACTACCGCTAGTCATACTGCACCAAGACGATCCCCGGCGAGGCAGCAGCCCCGGCGTAAGGACTGGCTCCGCTGCCGCCCGGACCGACTGTCTCGCAGGCAAATTACTGCATTGTAAGACTAGAAACTGCTTTCCATAACCATGCTAGGCTGTCAGCTATCGCTAACTGGAGTTTCCTGAGCAACCATGGGCGCGTACTGCTGTGCATTGCCGGTGATCCGACAATGCGGCTCCGCGATATCGCTGCGCGCCTCGGCATCACTGAACGACGCGCGTACGGCATCGTGGCCGACCTGACCCAGGCTGGCTACGTCGCCAAACTGAAGGACGGCCGCCGCAACCGCTATCAGATCCAGGCCCATCTGCCACTTCCTGAGCCCGCCAGCCAAGATCGGACTGTCGGCGAAGTTCTCGCGATGCTCGCGGGGGCGCAGGACTCAGCGGGCACGCTGCCGGGGCACCGGGACGCCGTCAGCGGTGCGCTGCGAAGCTGATGCTGGTGATCTACTAGAAACTGATCCCGCAGCCGCTCCGGACCTCGGCGGCTCACCATAAGCGCGCCCCACTTTGCTGAGCCCAGGAGCCCCAGCCATGAGCCTGCCCAACGGAGCAAGCCAGTTCACCCTGCCGAAACCTCCGTCCCTTGGCCGGGGCAGCGACTACGCCGAGCTTTCCCGCCAGGTCAGGCAGGCCGGGCTCATGGACCGTCGGCCGTGGCGCTACAGCGGCAGGATTGCCCTGACGGTCGGGCTGCTGGCCGCCGGGTGGGCCGCCTTCGTGCTGGTGGGCAATTCGTGGTGGCAGCTCGCGGTGGCAGTCTTCCTGGCCGTCATTTTCACCCAGCTTGGATTCCTAGGCCACGATGCCGGGCACCGGCAGGTCTGCGCATCCCGGCGGGGCAGCTACATCCTGGGCGTTCTGCTCGGCAACCTCGGCATCGGGCTGAGCTTCGGCTGGTGGGTGAGCAAGCACAACCGTCATCACGCCCACCCCAACACCGAGGACGCCGATCCCGATATCGCGATGAAGGTACTGGCATTCACCCCCGGCCAGGCACGCCTCAGTCAGGGCCTGTTCAGGCTGCTTTTCCGCTGGCAGGCATACCTGTTCTTCCCGCTGTTGCTTGCCGAGGCGTTCAGCCTGCATGTCGCCAGCATCGGAGCGGTGATCAAACGCACAGCGCGGCGCCCGCTAGCGGAGGCAATGCTGCTCGCCGCTCATCTGGCCGGTTATCTCACCATCGTGTTTCTGGTCTTGCCGCCAGCGAAGGCCATCGTCTTCCTGCTGGTCCAGCAGTGCCTGTTCGGTTTGTACCTCGGCGCCGCGTTCGCCCCCAACCATAAGGGCATGCCCATCCTGCCTGCCGCCGACAACAGCGACTTCCTGCGCCGCCAGGTGCTCACCTCGCGAAATGTCCGCGGCGGCTGGCTGACCGACCTGATGATGGGCAGCCTGAACTACCAGATCGAGCATCACCTCTTCCCCTCCATGCCGCGGACGAATCTGTCCCGGTCCCAGCCGCTCATCAGGGAATTCTGCCGGCAGCGTGGGCTGCCCTATTGCGAGGCCACGCTGATCGGGTCCTACGCTCAGGCGTTGCGCTATCTCAACAGCGTTGGCAAGCAGGCGCAACGCCGGCGATAGCGCCGGCAACCAATCCAGTCCGGGATGCGCGGAGGCTGGCGGCCTCCCGGGTGCCGCTCCACCTGGGTTGAGGATGTAGCCCGGCGCGACGGGGTCCAGACTGGAACCAGTGACCGCGAGCGAGAGCACATGACGGGGGAATCTGAATGCGCAGTCAGATCACCGCGGCGAACGCGGGCACCATCGATGTCGGCGGTGACCTCACCGTTAACCGGCTCGGCTTCGGGGCGATGCGGATCACCGGCCCCGGCATCTGGGGTGAGCCACGGGACCGGGACGGAGCAAAGGCGGCATTGCGGCGTGCTGTGGGACTCGGGGTCAATTTCATCGATACCGCGGACTCCTACGGCCCGGACGTCAGCGAGAACCTGATCGCCGAGACGCTGTACCCCTATCCCGACGACCTTGTCATCGCCAGCAAGGGCGGCCTGGTTCGGCCGGGCCCTGGGCGCTGGGAGCCCGACGGGCGCCCCGAACACCTGCGCGCGGCCTGCGAGGGCAGCCTGCGCAGGCTGCGCCTTGACCAGATTCCGCTGTATCAGTTCCACCGGCCGGACCCGAAGGTCCCGATCGCGGATTCGATCGGCGCGCTGGTCGGTCTGAAGGACGAGGGAAAAATTCGTCATATCGGGATCTCAAACGTCTCGGAGGCGCAGCTGCGGGAGGCGGAGCGAATTACCCCGATCGTGTCCGTGCAGAACCGGTATAACGCCGCCGACCGGTCTTCGGAATCGATGGTCGACCTGTGCGAGCTGGAGCAACTGGCTTTTCTGCCCTGGGCACCGATACAGGACGCAAGCCAGAACAGCGCGGTCACCGAGACAGCGCGGCGGCACGGCGCCAACGTGCACCAGATCGTCCTGGCCTGGCTGCTCGCCCGGTCACCGAACATACTGCCCATTCCCGGCAGCGCATCCGCCGATCACGTGGCGGAGAACGTCGCCGCCGTGGGGATCGCCCTCAGTCCGGACGAGATCGCCGCCATCAGCCGGGCCGGCTGACCCTAGCCTGGGCGCCGCCCGCATGCGAGCTCGGCCGCAGCCCGTCACCTGCCAGCATTGCGGCCGGACCAACCGGGTGCCGGCGTCCGGCCGGGGAGTCCCGCGCTGCGGCAGCTGCCGGAGCCCGCTGCCCTGGATCACAGCCGCGGCAGACGCTGACTTCGCTGAGATCGCGGAGGCCGCCACCATCGATGTGCTGGTGGCCGTCTGGGCGCCGTGGTGCCCGCTCTGCCGGCGGGCAAACCCGGCCCTGGAGCGGCTGGCCCGGGTGCTTGCTGGCCGGCTGAAGCTGGTCCAGGTCGACGTGACGCAGGCGCCGGCCCTGCAGCAGCGGTTCGTGATCGAGGCAGTGCCGACCCTGATGCTAATGCGGGGGGCTCTCGTCCGCGGTTACCGCGCTGGCGCCCCGCCCGAGCCGTCGCTGCGCGCCTGGCTCGACCGAGCAAGCCGGACCGAACCCGCAGAAGTTGGCACCGGCCTGCCCCCTGGGGCGTCCCTATCCGGCGTCGCGGACGTGCAGCAGGCCCGTAGCCAGTAAGAGCGGGACGGCTAGCCACGACGCCAGCACGGACGGTCGGCTGCCGACTAACTGGTTTGAGGATGTGCCGGCCGGCCAGCCGCACGAGTGTGGGCATAGTGCCGACAAAAGCCCGACCAGGTGAACGCTGAGCTCGCCGACGGGGTACTAACGGTGACTGTACCGAAATCCGAACAGGCCAAGCCGCGCCAGGTCGAAGTTGCTGGCTAACCGGAGGCCGCCAGGCGTATCCAACGCGCCGACTAGGAGGTAGGCATGGCAACCGCAGTTGGCATCGATCTCGGGACCACCAACTCGGTTATCGCGGTAACGGAGGCCGGCAAACCGACGGTCGTGCCCAATGCGGAGGGACAGCGGACCACGCCGTCGGTCGTGGCCTTCACCCCGCAGGGCGAGCGCCTCGTCGGTCAGCTGGCGCGCCGGCAGGCGATCTTGAACCCGAAGGGCACGATCTACTCGGCTAAACGCTTCATCGGCCGCCGGTACGACGAGGTCGAGAGCGAGAAGCACGCCGTGTCGTTCGATGTGGTCCCCGGCCCGGACGGGTCGGTGCGCTTTTCCGTGCAGGGCAAGCTGTACGCGCCCGAGGAGATCTCCGCGCTGGTCCTGCGGAAGCTGGCCGAGGACGCATCGAAATTCCTCGGCGAGAAAGTGACCGAGGCGGTCATCACGGTTCCCGCCTATTTCAACGATGCCCAGCGGCAGGCGACGAAGGACGCGGGGCGGATCGCCGGCCTGGAGGTACTGCGGATCATCAACGAGCCGACGGCGGCTGCTTTGGCCTACGGCCTGGACAAAAAGGGCGGCGAGACCGTACTCGTTTACGATCTGGGCGGCGGGACCTTCGATGTCAGCATCCTGGACATCGGCGACGGCGTCGTCGAGGTGCGGGCTACCGCTGGTGACACTCACCTCGGCGGCGACGACTTCGACCGGCGGCTCGTCGACTACCTGGCCGATGAGTTTCAGCGCGACAACGGGATCGACCTGCGGGCCGACCCGCAGGCGCTGCAGCGCCTCTTCGAGGCGGCCGAAAAGGCCAAGGTCGAGTTGTCTGCGGTCACCCAGACGACCGTCAGCCTGCCGTTCATCACCGCCGATGCGACCGGGCCCAAGCACCTCAATGCCACGCTGATGCGGTCGACCTTCGAGCAGATCACCGCCGATCTCATCGAGCGCACGACCGGCCCGGTGAAGCAAGCCCTTGCCGATGCCAAGCTCACCGACAGCGACATCGACGAGGTGATCCTGGTCGGCGGGTCCACCCGGATACCGGCGGTGCAGAACCTGGTCCGTCGGCTGACCGGCGGTAAGGACCCGAACATGACGGTCAACCCGGACGAGGTCGTCGCGCTCGGCGCGGCCGTGCAGGCGGCCGTGATCAAGGGCGAGGTCAAGGATGTCGTCCTCCTGGAC
Source organism: uncultured Actinomycetota bacterium (assembly GCA_963711055.1). Lineage (GTDB taxonomy): Bacteria > Actinomycetota > Actinomycetes > Streptosporangiales > Streptosporangiaceae > JAJYUU01. The sequence continues at coordinate 80,791 of CAVQCR010000035.1, forward strand.
GTCACCCCGCTGTCCTTGGGCATCGAGACGCTGGGCGGAGTGATGACCAAGGTGATCGACCGCAACACCACCATCCCAGCCCGGCGCACTGAAACGTTCAGTACTGCCGAGGACAACCAGTCAGCCGTCGACGTGGTGGTCCTGCAGGGCGAGCGCGAGCGCGCGGCCGACAACCGGGAGCTGGCCAAGTTCCGGCTGGAGAACATCCGGCCGGCGCCACGCGGGGAGCCGCAAGTCGAGGTCACCTACGACATCGACGCCAACGGGATCCTGAACGTGTCGGCCAGGGACAAGGACACCGGGGCTGAGCAGCGGATCACCATCAGCGAAAGCTCCAACCTGGATCAGGCCGAGGTAGAGCGGATGATCGCAGACGCCGAGCAGCACCGCGAAGAGGACCGGCGGCTGCGCGAGCTGACCGATGCCCGTAACGAGCTCGACGCGGCCGCCTACCAGGTCGAGCAATTGCTCTCCCAGCGAGGCGACTCGGTCCCGGTGCATGAGAAGGCGCGGGCCGAGAACCTGGCAGCCGACGCGCGGCAGGCGCTGAAGCAGGAGTCAACGCTGGAGGCGATCCGTAACCTGACCGCCGAGCTGCGGCAGGTCTACCAGGCACTGAGCGCGGCCAGCGGGGCATCGCAGGGTCAGTCCGCTGGCCAAGCAGGCACCGGCCAGGCAGGCGCCGGTCAGGCAGGCAACCGGCAGGGAAGTGACGACGACGTAATCGACGCCGAGTTCACCACCCATGAGTGAGCGGAGCGTGAGCTCAGAGTCTGGGCCCGACCACCCAGCGCCTCCCCCGCCCGCCCGGCCGCGCGATGAGCCGCGGCCGGGTCCGGGCGCGATCCGGAAGCCGGGCCGACCGCCGCCGGCCCGGCAAATGGCAGCCCGGCTGCCGAGGTTGCGGCGCGGATCGCCGAGCTGGAGGACCAGCGGCTGCGGGCGCTGGCTGACTTGGACAACGCGCGGAAGAGATGCGCGAGCCAGATCAGCCGCACCGAGGCGGAGACCAGGGCGCGAGTTGCCCGGCTATGGCTGCCCGTGGTCGACAACCTCGAGCTTGCGCTGCAGCACGCGGCGGCTGATCCCGGCTCGATCGTCGAAGGCATCAGGGCCATCCGGGAGCAGGCCCTGAGCGTGCTCGCCCAGCTGGGCTTCGCACGCCGTGATGACCTCGGGGCAAGGTTCGATCCCGAGCGGCATGAGGCGGTGGCGTCCCGCGCCGATCCGGACGCACCAGACGGCTCGGTTGTCGAGGTGGTCCGGCCCGCCTATGGCGAGAAGGACAGCCAGCTCCGGCCGGCTCAGGTAGTCGTCGCCAAGGCGGACTGATGGCCACCGCCGACCGGGATTTCTACCAGATCCTGGGCGTGCCGAGGAACGCCAGCCAGGACGAGATCCAGCGCGCTTACCGCAAGCTCGCCCGCTCCCATCACCCGGACGTCAACAAGGATCCGGGCGCCGAAGACCGATTCAAGGACGTTTCGGAGGCGTACTCCGTGCTGTCCGACCCGCAGACCAGGCGCCGCTACGACGCGTTCGGGCCCGACTTCCGACAGGTGCCCGAGGATGTCGATCCGGAGGCCTGGCGGCGGGCCCAGGCCGGGGCGCGCGCGGGGGCCGGCCAGCCAGGTCGCGGCCCCAGCGGCTTCAGTTACACCACGGGCGACGTCAACCTGGATGACCTGTTCGGCGGCCTGTTCGGCGGCCGGGCCGGTCGCGGCTTGGGACCAATGCCCGGCGCTGACCAGGAGGCGACCATCGAGCTGACCGTGGAGGAGGCCTACCAAGGCGGCCGCCGCCAGATCACGCTCGGAGCCGGGCCGGGGGCGCGGACGCTGCAGGTGACGATCCCGCCCGGAGTCACCGACGGGCAGCGGATCCGGCTGGCCGGACAGGGCGGCCAGGGCAGCGACGGCGGGCCGGCCGGCGACCTCTATCTGGCGGTCCGGATCTCCAAGCACCCGATCTACCGGCTGGAGGGCCGCGACCTGTACGTCGAGCTGCGGCTCGCGCCGTGGGAAGCCGCGCTGGGAACTTCGGTAGCGGTCGACACGCCCGGCGGTGAGGCGAAGGTAACTGTCCCGGCCGGAACGTCGAGCGGCAGGCGGCTCCGGCTGCGCGGCCGCGGCCTGCCCAACCCGAAAGGCAAGCCCGGTGACCTGTACGCCGAGGCCCGGATCATGGTGCCGGCCAAGCTATCCCAGCCGGAGCGGGAGCTGTTCGAGCAGCTTGCGGCGGCGTCCCAGTTCGACCCGAGGAGACGGCGATGAGCCATGCCCTGGTCCGTGCCCGGCGGCTGGACTTGGATGAGTTTGCCGCCGCGGCCGGGATGCACCCAGATCTTGTCCGCAGGCTTGTCGCGCTGGGCGTCCTCGATGCGGCCTACGATCCGGCCGGCCGCTACTGGTTCGCTCCTGCCGAGCTGGCTGAGGTGGGCCGGATACAGCGGCTCCGGGCCGGATTCGCGCTGAACTATGCGGCGATCGGCCTCGTTACCGACCTACTCGACCGAATTGCCGTGCTCGAAGCCGCCCTGCGAGGGGCCCGACGGCCAGGAGGGTAACGAGATGGACCCGGCTCGGCTCACGCAGAAGTCGCAGGAGGCCCTGCATGACGCGCAGACAAAGGCGCTGCGTTTTGGGCACACCGAAGTAGACGGCGAGCACCTGCTGCAGGCACTGCTTGAGCAGCCCGAAGGCATCGTGCCCCGGCTGCTCACGCAGGCGGGCGCCGATACCGACCGGCTCCGCGCTGCACTGGAGGCGGAGCTGTCCCGGCGGCCGCGAGTCAGTGGGCCTGGCGCGGCCCCCGGCCAGGTCAACGTCACCCAGCGGCTGGCCAGGCTGCTGGACGCCGCCGACCAGGAGGCCGGGCGGCTCAAGGACGAGTACGTCTCCGTCGAGCATCTCGTGCTCGCCCTGCTGGGCGAAGGCCCGACTTCGGCCGCCGGCCGGCTACTGCACGACGAGGGCCTGACCAAGGACTCCTTCCTGCAGGCGCTGACCAGGATCCGCGGCAACCAGCGAGTGACCTCGGCATCGCCCGAAAGCGCATACGAGGCGCTGGAGAAGTACGGCCGGGATCTTGTCGCGGACGCTGCGGCTGGCCGGCTCGACCCCGTCATCGGCCGGGACGCGGAGATCCGCCGCGTCACGCAGATCTTGTCGCGCAAGACCAAGAACAACCCGGTTCTCATCGGGGACCCAGGCGTGGGCAAGACCGCGATCGTCGAGGGCCTGGCCCAGCGGATCACCCGCGGTGACGTGCCCGAGGGCCTGCGGGACAAGGCCATCTTCAGCCTGGACATGGGCGCGCTGGTGGCCGGCGCCAAGTACCGCGGCGAGTTCGAGGAACGGCTGAAGGCGGTGCTCGCCGAGGTGAAGGCCGCCGCCGGGCGCATCTTGCTGTTCGTCGACGAACTGCACACAGTTGTCGGCGCGGGCGCGGCCGAGGGCGCCATGGATGCCGGCAACATGCTCAAGCCGATGCTGGCCCGCGGCGAGCTGCACATGATCGGCGCCACGACGGTCGATGAGTACCGCAAGCAGATCGAGAAAGACGCCGCCCTGGAACGCAGATTCCAGCCGGTCATGGTGGACGAGCCCTCGGTCGAGGACACAGTGTCGATCCTGCGCGGCCTGCGCGAGCGCCTCGAGGTCTTCCATGGCGTGAAGATCGCGGACAGCGCGCTGGTGGCGGCGGTGACGATGAGCCATCGTTACATCTCTGACCGGTTCCTCCCGGACAAGGCGATCGATCTCGTCGACGAGGCGTGCGCGGTGATCCGCACCGAGATCGACTCCATGCCGGCCGAGCTCGACGAGCTCACCCGGCGGGTCATGCGACTGGAGATCGAGGAGGCGGCGCTCGCCAAGGAGGAAGATCAGGCCAGCCGCGCTCGCCTGGACAGCCTGCGCCGGGAACTGGCCGATCTGCGGGCGGAGGCGGATGCGCTGCGCGCCCAGTGGGAGGCGGAGCGGCAAGCGCTCCGGCGGGTGCAGGAGCTGCGGGCGGAGATGGAACAGGTCCGGCAGGATGCTGAGCAGGCCGAGCGCGACTACGACCTGAACAAGGCGGCCGAGCTGCGCCTCGGCCGGCTGCCCGAGCTGCAGCGCCGTCTGCAGGCCGAGGAGGAGCGGCTTGCCGCCCGCACGAGCGGGCAACGGCTGCTGCGGGAGGTCGTGACCGATGACGAGATCGCATCGATCGTCTCCCGGTGGACGGGCATCCCGGTTAGCCGGCTGCAGGAGGGCGAGCGGGAGAAGCTGCTGCGCCTTGACCAGATCCTGCACGAACGCGTGATCGGCCAGGACGAGGCGGTGCAGCTGGTCACCGACGCGATCATCCGGGCGCGGTCGGGGATCAAGGACCCGCGCCGGCCGATCGGCTCGTTCATCTTCCTCGGCCCGACCGGGGTCGGCAAAACCGAGCTGGCCAAGTCGCTCGCGGCGGCGCTGTTCGACACCGAGGAAAGCATCGTCCGGATCGACATGACGGAGTACCAGGAACGGCACACGGTCAGCCGGCTGGTGGGCGCGCCGCCTGGTTACGTCGGCTATGAGGAAGGCGGGCAGCTGACTGAGGCCGTCCGCCGCCGGCCATACTCCGTCGTTCTGTTCGATGAGGTGGAGAAGGCGCACCCTGATGTGTTCAACACCTTGCTCCAGGTGCTAGACGACGGCAGGCTGACCGACGGTCAGGGCCGCACCGTCGATTTCCGCAACACTGTGATCGTCATGACCTCCAACATCGGCTCGGAGTACCTGCTGGAGGACGCCACCGCGGCCGGCGAGATCAAGCCGGACGCGCGGGACCGCGTGATGGCGTCAATGCGGGCGCACTTCCGGCCCGAGTTCCTGAACCGGCTCGACGACATCGTCTTGTTCAAGCCGCTGACGGAAGCGGAAATTGAGCGCATCGTGGAGCTAATGTTCGACGATCTTCGAACCCGGCTGGCGGACCGCCAGATGACCCTGGAGATATCGGACGAGGCGCGGCGGTACATCGCCGAGCAAGGCTTCGACCCGGTATACGGAGCGCGCCCGCTGCGCAGGTTCATCGCCAGGGAGGTCGAGACAAGGATCGGGCGCGCGCTGCTGGCCGGCGACGTGCAGGACGGCGCCATGATCCGGGTCGGTTATGCCGAGACGGAGCTGACCGTCAGCTACGAGAACCCCGGCTAACGTGGCGGGGCTGAGCAATGGACGCTGACCTTATCCGGTGCCCGAACTGCGGGCGCAGAAACCGGGTGCCCGCCGTGGCCGCCGGGACCCCGCGATGCGGGAACTGCCACCGGCCGCTGCCCTGGATCGTGGATGCCGGCGACGAGACCTTCACGGAGGTCGCCGAGAAGGTCCACCGTTCCGGTGGTGGTGGACCTGTGGGCTCCTTGGTGCGGGCCGTGCCGCATGGTAAGCCCGGCGCTGGCGCAGGTCGCCACCGAGCTGGCCGGCAAGATCAAGCTGGTCAAGGTCAACGTCGACTCCTCGCCTCGGCTGCAGCAACGGTTCGGCGTGCAGGCCATCCCGACGCTGCTGGTGCTGCGCGACGGCCAGCTCGTCGCGCAGCAGGCCGGCGCAGCACCAGCTGCGGCGCTGCGGGCCTGGGTGGACCAGGCCCTGGCCAGCAGTGAGGTCCGGCGCTAGCCGGGCTCATCGCCACGCTCCCGATTCAGCAGCCGCTGCCACCCGGTAGACGCCGCGCGCGGCGCCACGGCACACTAGGGGTCAAGCTGGACAAGGCCTACCGATCGTCTGCGGAGGTTAGCTGATGACCGACGGCGGCAGCCATCCGATGACTGGCGGCCACAGCCATTCGATGACTGAAGCGGCGGTCCCGGCCGAGCCGCTCACCGAGTTGCTGGCCCGCGGCGAGCCTGACCGCCCCGCCCTGATCGTCCCCGACAGCGGGGAGGTCCTGACCTACGCGCAACTGGCGGCCAGGATCGAGGCGCTCGCCCAGCGGCTGGCGGGGCTCGGGGTCAGACGCGGCGACCGCGTCGCGCTTTCGCTGCCCAACGGACCAGACTTCGTGCTGCTCTTGCTCGCGATCACCGTTCTCGGCGCCGCTGCGGCACCGCTGAACCCCGCGTATACCGAGACCGAATTCGGGTTCTTCCTGACTGACATCGACCCCAGGCTGATGCTGGTTCCGGCGAGCGGTGCCACCGCGGCCAGCGCTGCTGCCGCGGCCACGGCGACGACCTTGCTCGCGGTGCGGGCAGCTGATGACGGACCTCCGGAGCTACTCGCCGGCGGCCAGCCAGCCGCGCCGCAGCGATCATTCGAGCCGGGCGGCGCAGACGACGTGGCCGTTGTGCTGCATACCAGCGGCACAACCAGCCGGCCGAAGCAGGTGCCGCTCCGTCAGCGCAACCTGATGGCCTCCGACGGCCACCATCGCCGAGCACTACCGGCTCGGCCCGAGCGGACGTCTCGTTCTGCGTGATGCCGCTGTTCCACATTCACGGTCTAGTGGCGTCGGCGTTCGCAGGCCTGCGTGCGGGCGGCTCGGTCATCGTGCCGCGCCGGTTTACGCCGCACCGCTTCTGGCCGCAGGCCCGCGAGCACGCCGTTTCCTGGCTGTCCGCTGGGCCGACGCTGCACCAGATGATCCTCGACAAGGCGGACGCCGCCGGCCCGCCGCAGGCGCTGCGGTTCGTCCGGTCCTGCAGCTCCGCGCTGTCCCCCGCACTGCATGGAGCGGGCGGAGCTCGAGTACCGGGCGCCCATGCTGGAGGCGTACGGGATGACCGAAGCGAGTCATCAGATGAGCTCCAACCCGCTGCCGCCCGCGGCCAGGATCGCGGGTTCCGTGGGTGTGCCGACCGGGACGCAGATCGGTGTCGTGGACAACGCCGGCGCTTCCCTGCCCGACGGCAGCCCTGGCGAGGTAGTAATCCGGGGCCCCGGCGTGATGTCGGGCTACGTCAACAATCCGGCGGCTACGGCCGAGGCTTTCTTCGGCGACTGGTTCCGCACCGGCGACCTCGGCGTGATGCGAGACGGCTACCTGTTCCTGGCGGGGCGCCTGAAGGAGATGATCATCCGCGGCGGCGAGAATATCGCGCCGGCCGAAATCGAGCAGGTGCTCGAGTCCCACGCCGCCGTCCGTGACGCTGTCTGCTTCGGGGTAGCTGACGACAAGTACGGCGAGGTCGTCGGCGCGGCCGTCACTCTCAGCGCCGATGCTGACGTCAAGGACCTCATAGCGCACTGCCGGGAGCAGCTCGCGGCGTTCAAGGTGCCGGCCAGGGTCGACGTGCTGGCGGAGATTCCGCGCACCGCCACCGGCAAGGTGCAGCGGCGGCGGGTGGCCGAGTTCGTCGCGCAGCGGCGGGCTGACACATGAGGTTCGCGGTACTCGGCGCCGGGGCGATCGGCGCCTATGTCGGAGCCGCACTCTCCCGCGGCGGCAGTGATGTGACGCTCATTGCGAGGGGGCCCCACCTGCAGGCGATGGCCACCCGCGGCGTCCGGGTGCTGTCACCACGCGGCGACTTCACTGCCCATCCGGCAGTAACCGGCGACGTGGCCGCCGTAGCCGACGCTGACGTGGTGTTTGTCGCGCTCAAGGCCTACAGCCTGACCGAGATCGCGCCTCGCCTGGGCCGCCTGCTCGCGCCAGGCGCTGCGGCTATCTGGGCGCAGAACGGGATCCCGTGGTGGTACTTCCAGTCCCTGCAGGCACCGGCCGGGCTCACCGGCTTGCAGAGCGTGGACCCTGGCGGGGTCATCGTGAGTTCCGTCCGTCCGGAGCACAATGTCGGCTGCGTTGTCTACTGCTCGACCGAGATCACTGAACCGGGAGTTATCCGGCACGTCGAGGGGACCAGGTTCACCCTCGGCGAGCCGGACGGATCAGATTCCGAGCGGTGCAGGCAGATCTCCGCGGCCTTCGCGGCCGGCGGCCTGCGAGCGCCGGTCGAGGCCAGGTTGCGAGACCAGATCTGGCTCAAGCTCATCGGTAACGTGGCCTTCAACCCGATCACGGCCCTGACGGGGGCCACACTGGGCGAGCTTGGCACGCTGCCAGAGATGCGCGAACTGCTGCGCGCGATCTTCACCGAATGCGCGGCGGTGGCCGCCTCGCTCAAGATCACGTTCCCGGTGTCGCTGGACCGACGGCTAGAAGCGGGCCTGGCGGTAGGCGATCACAAGACATCGATGCTCCAGGACCTGGAGGCGGGCAAGCGGCTCGAACTCGACTGCATGACGGGCGCGATCGTCGAGCTGGCCGAGCGCCTCGACGTCGACGTTCCGCACGTACGAACCGTGCACGCATGCGGTAAGCTGCTCGACCTGCGCAGGATCGGGCTGCCCGTTCCGGTCAGCTAGCCGAGCAGGCGCTATCATCGCGTTCTGGTGCACGCGTTCTGGTGCCCGGACAGCAACCCTCGCGGCCGATGGCGTTCAGAGGACTGCTAGCGGGCCATGTTGGGCGCTGAGAGGTTGGCGGGATGCCTGGCGATGAGGTGGCGGGTCACGACCTGGCCGGTGACGGCTCGGGTGCCCGCGTGCCTGCGCTCGCGCGCCGCCTCACCGGCCCGGTCCGAACCTGGTTGCTGATCTTCGCCGGCTCGCTCGCGCTTTTCCTCATCCGCTTCCTGGTTCCGACGCCGGTTGCTCAGGCCGACAACCGCGACGGCACGCGGCTGACCTGCGGCCTGGGCCTGGGGCCGGTCACGCATGGCTATCCCCGGTTCTTCCGGTTCGCCTATTTCGACTACGTCTCGCGGGCATCCTGTGCCGGCCGTGCTCCGTATCCATCGTCGGAGCTGGTGCCGATGGAGCTGGCCAGGCTGCTGACGCCGGTCCTCGGCCTGCCCGGCGCGCTGAACCTGATCGCGCTCGGGGTACTGCTGTGCGTACTCGCATCCGTTGGCATCGCCAGCCTGGCGACTGGGCTTCGGATCCGGCTCTGGGCTCAGATCGCGGTGGCAGCCGTCACCTGGCTGATCATGGCAGACGCCGCGTTCTTCGATGTCTTCGGCGGCCCGTTCAGCGAGGGCGCTGCGCTCGTCGGACTGCTGCTAGTCGCGGCCGGTGTCGTATACCTTGGCCGCGGCTGGCGCTCGACCTTGTCCGGCCTCGCCCTGGCCGGAACTGGCGGCTTCCTGGCGATCTTGTCCAAGGAGCAGTACCTGGTCCTGGCCGCGCCGATCTGCGTGACCCTGATCCTAGCCAGCACGGCGGGGACCGGGGGCTGGCGCGGGCTGCGCCGGTTCCGGAACCGGCAGGCGGGCGCGGCCATTGCGGTCGCAGCGCTGCTGGCGGTTTTCACGGCGGGTTACTTTACCTGGAACTACACCAGTCACTACGGCAAACGGCTGGAGCACATCCAGGCGGTGGACCTGATCTTCACCGACATCGTGACCAAGCAGTCGAACGCGCCGGCCCAGTTGCGCGCCCTTGGTCTGCCCGTCAGCTGGGCCAGGTACGCCGGCCACTACTACTGGGACACCGGATCAGTCCGTACCAACCCGACTTTGCCCCGCTACTACGGGAAGCTAACCGACACCAACATTGCGCATTATCTGATAACGCACCCTGGCATGATCGTCAGGCTCGGGCAGAATGCCGCCGTCCAGGCACAGGTATTCCGGGTCACCGCTCTCGGGGACTACGCGCCCTCGGCCGGGCATCCGCCCGGCACGGTCGAGTCCCGCGTGGTGGTTGTGACGTGGCTCATGCACCTGCTGCCGCACGGTCTCGGGTTCGGCTGGTACCTCTCGCTGTGGGCGTGCATGGCCGCGGCAGCGCTGCTGGCGTTGCGGCGGCCGGGCCGTAGGCCCTGGCGCCGGGACGGTGCGGTTCTTGTGCTGTGCATGACGACCTGCGCCATGGTCGCCTTCATACCGCCCGCTTACTTTGCCGGCATCTCCACGACCAGGCACATGGTCGGCACGAACCTCGCGACGCTGCTGGCCCTCACGGTGGCCGTTGCGCTGGCCGCCTCGATGGTCGGGCAGGCGCTGGCCCGGCGGCGTGCCAGGCCGGGCACTCCGGCCAAACCGCAGGAAATGCCCGAGCTTGCGGAGCCGGGGTCACTACGCTCTGGCGGACCGGCATAGCTCACCGGATGAGGTCACTTGTTCACCAGTCGTTGTGACGGGAAGAAATCGGCGGCTCTGACAGCCCGTTGCCGCGGGCTGGCATTGGCCGATTGCCTCGGCAGCGCTCGCGAGACCCGTCCTGCGCCGGCCGACCAGTCGTTCACTGGCCGGCCGTGATGTCCTGAGACCGTGAAGCCGAACCGCTCTATTCCCGCCGCAACGGTGGTTCCCGTTCTGATTTACCCTGATGTCCGCGCAGCCGTCGAGTGGCTGTCCGCGGCGTTTGGATTCGCGGAAAGCGTGCGCATCGGGGAGACACATCGCTCCCAACTCCGTGTCGGCCCAGAAGCCGCGGTGATCATCGGGGACGTACGAGGCAATCGTCGCCCGCCGCGGGCAGACGAGGTCACGCACTCGGTCATGGTGCGCGTCACAGACGCGACAGCCCATTGCGAACGCGCGCGGCAGCGCGGCGCGCGGATCCTCATGGAGCTGACCGACTTCGAATACGGCGAGCGGCAGTACTCGGCCGAGGATCTCGCCGGGCACCAGTGGACGTTCTCAGAGACGCTCCGCGATGTGGCTCCCGAGGAGTGGGGCGGTACACCGGTCGGGCCGCGGTAACAACAGAACCCGACGGTAGCGCCGGGCCGCGGCTGGCCTGGCTGGCGGCCCCGCTGGCTTGCAGCTTCCGGCCGTTAGCCCTCGCTGCTACAGGCCCTTGCCCTGTGGCTGATCGGGCGCGGTGCTCCAGCCGCGGTGCCGCGGCTCGAAGGCCGGCTCCCCGTCGTGCTCGGTCCTGGTCAGCATCCCGCGCCTGGTGAGATCGCGAAGGGTAGCGTCGATGGTGGCCGCATCGAGATCAGCCGCGGCCGCGATCTCCCGGCGGGTGGCCGATCGGCCCGTGAACTCCAGGGTCGCGATGGTTTCATATACGTCCGTATCAAGATCTGTCAGGCTAAGGGAATCGACGTAGGGCCGGTCGCTGTCTGCGGTCACCGAGCGTCACCTCCCGGTTTCTGATCGCGCGCCAGCACACGCGGCTATGGCTTGTGATCTTTGCCGCCTTTGCCCAGATCTAGCCAGCTAGCCCTGAGCTTGCCGTTAACGCAGATCCGGGCCGGTTCTTGCTGGCGGCTACTAGCACGCCTACCCGGGATTGCCAGCGGCATTCGGACCATCGAGCCGCGATATCCGCGCATCGGCGGGATGGTAGGTCAGCAGCAGGACGCCGTCACCGTCGGTCTTGCAGCTGGTGAGCGCGAGCTTGGCCGACTCGCTCATCGTGTCTGGGTACAGGCGTTTGCCAGCTCCGAGAACGATCGGGAAGACCATCAGCCGGTACTCGTCTACCAGGCCGTGCCGGATGAGCGTCTGGACGAGCCGAGAACTGCCCGCTACCAGCAGGTCGCCGCCTGGCTGAGCCCGCAGCTTGCCGATCTCGGCCGGGACGTCGCCCGTGATCACCGTGGTTTCTCCCCAGCTCGCCTCCTCGTCGGAGAGGGTATTGGAGACAACGTACTTGGGGATGCTGTTCATTCTCTTGCCGAACTCATCGGTGCCCATGGACGGCCAGGCCTGCGCGAATCCCTGGTAGGTGACGCGGCCGAGCAGCAGTGCCTCGCTGGCGAACAGTTCGTCGAACTTGAACTTGTCGCCCTCGGGGCCGCGTTCGAACTGGAACGTCCACCGGGGTTCCTCCAGGACGCCGTCCAGCGAGACGAACTCCGTCACCACGATCCTGGTCATGTCTGTCCTCCGGTTGCGTGATCGCCGGTCCGTTACCGGCTCCTCATTGCGTTTACGATCGGAGCCGGGTCCGATCGACAGCCTCGACCCGAGTTAGTTGTCGGCTCCGAGGTAGCTCCAGACCTGCGAACGGACACATCCCACGGCCCTACGCCCGCTGCCAGCACCCGGACGAGAACATCGCCGGTGCTGGCTGCGGAATCGGCACCCGTAGAAGCGGCTCCGCAGAGGTTGCTCACGGGTACAGCCAAAGGCTGCGCCGCAGCGCTTGACGGTACGTTAGGAAGATCAGCGTTCGCCGGCGGCTTCGGGCGGCACACGTCCTGGTAAGCCCGCGCACTGGTGCTGGCCCAGGGGGAAGAGAGGCGGAGACATGCCAGACGAGAGGCGCCACGAGTCCGCGGATCTCGAGGACTACGAGGTTCTCGACGCGACCGACACTCTTGACGGAGCTCCCGGCGATGACCCGCTGGATCGAGGCGTCGCCACCCCAGAACGCTGGTCTGCGGCAATGAGGTTCGGCTCGACCGGTGCGGAACAGGCGACCGGCGAATCCGTCGATGAGCTGCTAGCCGAGGAGGAACCGGACCTTGGATTCGGCGACGACGAGCGAGCAGACGTTGGCTGGGACGAGAACGCGACAGATCAGGACATTGACCGACTCCGGCACAGCGACGGGCCCGATCCGAGAGCAGGCCGGCTGACCCTCGAAGACGATGGGGACTATGACGCTGCCGACTATTCAAGCGATGACGAGCTCGTCGCGCGCGACGCGGGGATCGACGGCGGCGGGGCAACTGCCGAAGAGGCTGCTATGCATGAGATCGCGGACGACGACTCCGGTCAGTAGCCGCTGGTCGCCGAAAAACTACCCGATCGTGCGGGTTGACCCGCCTGCGAACGGCCAGGCACCGTGGACTGTACCGGTACTGACGACGGCGGCCGCGGAGGTCACCAGGTCAGCGCCGAGGCCACGCCGCCGAGCAGCTCCTGGGAGCAGTCGTGTTGCAGGCCCGGTTTAATCTCATCACCGCCGATCCGCTTCGGATGGGCGACCTGGTCAAGTTCGTTGAGGCCGAGGTGCACCCCGTCGTAGAAAGCGCGCCTGGCAGCCTGGGGCTGTCGTTCTACGCAGATCCCGAAGTAGGCGTTGCGGTACTCGAGTCGTTCTGGGCGTCGCGCGAGGCGCTTGCAGATAGTGAGCAGATGGTCTCGCCCGCCCGGCATGAGGCGGTGCAGCGCGCCACGGGAACGGTCTCCGTCGAGCGCTACCGCGTGCCGGTATTCGAGCGGGAAGCGCCATTTTCTGCGGGCGCCGGGCTCCGGCTTACCCGCATGGACATCGAGCCGTCCGGGGTTGAGGACGCGGTCGAGAGCTACGGAGATACGGTCGTCCCTCAAGTTGCCGAAACCGAAGGGTTCTGCGCTGCGCTGCTGCTGGTGCACCAGAGCACTGGACACTCGATCAGCGAGACCATCTGGCAGACCCCCCAGGCACTGGCAGCGAGCCGCAGTCCGGCCGCTGAGGTGCGGGTCGATATGGCCGCATCGACGGGCGGCGTGATACGCGCAGTCGAGGAGTACGGCCTCATATTCAGCTCCGCGCGTAAGCCAGCGTCGTAGCGATGGTCACCGCCGCTCGGCGCGGCCGCGGCCTCTCAGGACGGCGCAACCGTGACCGAGTTATAGGTGACGGTGCTCAGCTCGCCGGTGTTGTGGGAGGTGACGGCCGGGCCTGCCAGCGCCGGGCCTGCCAGGTTGGCCAGGGTGATGCTCGAGCCAGGAATCGCCGTCCAGGTAACGCCGTCGGCTGACATGGCTGCGCTGAAAGCGGTCCCGGTCTGCGTTATCCGCAGGTACACCGGCACCGTTCCGGTCGTGCCTATCTGGGTGGTAGCACCGCCCTGGGCGGTCCGCCACTGCACTACGATCCCGTTGCCCGGCGTCACAAAGACCGCGTAATACGGCGACCCAGGATCAGTGGTCGCCCGGATCATGAGTCCGCCCTTGGCCCAAGCGTTCGAGTTGCCCTGCGACAGGATCTGGGCGCTGATGGTCCCGCCCGCAGGCAGCGGCTGCCACACGTAGTGGAAGTTGTCGGAGGTCCCCCAGATATCGCCGCCGCCGCCCGTGACCGTCGGATTGCTGCCGGCGAAGTTCTGGCCGCCAGCGCTCGGCGCCACGTTACCGATGTCAGCGCAGGTCCAAGCGCTTGGACACAGGCCGGGCGGCTGCAGTTCGGCCGGGGTAACGGCAACGCTATCCAAGGTAACCGCGGACGGCGTCCCCTGACTGTGAGAGGTAATGGCGACGCCGGCCAGCGCCGGGCCGGTCATGTCGATGACCGTCGTCGAGCCGGGTATCGCGGTCCATGTTGTGCCGTCGGCCGATTCGTACGCGGTGTAGTAGGTCTGCGGGTTGCTTCCGGTCGTTGTATACCGTCCGACCATCAGGTCGGCCGGGGTTACCCCTGGTGTCAGCAGTTGGGACGACGTTCCGCCCTGCGTGGCTCGCCATTGGACATCGATTCCGTTGCCGGGCGTGATGAAGACGCCGTAGTACGGCGAGCCGGGATCGTTGGTGGCGCGGATCATGGGGCCCGCCTTGGCCCATGGCGAGGTGTTCTGCTGTGAGGTGACCTGCGCCGTAACGGTCCCGTCGGCGCTCAAGGTTTGCGACACCAGGTGGAACGAATCCGCGGTGCCCCAGATGTCGCCGCCGCCGGCGCTCTCGGTCCAGGTACCCGAGCTGTTGAGCTGATCCTGTCCAGCGGGGAGCGCGCCGCCGATGTCCTGGCACGTCCACGCTGCCGGGCAGATACCAGGCGGAGCCTGGGATCCTGGCAGCGACGCGAGGTCATCGACGGTAACCGAGGCTTTCGCCGTCGAGTTGTGCGAATCGCTCGCGATCCCGGCGGTCAGCGGTCCTGGCAGGCTCAGCGACTACCGTTGACCCTGGCACGAAGGCGAAGTTCACGCCGTCAGCCGAGGTATAGGCACTGTAATACACCAGGTTGTGCGCAGTGTCGGTGTAGCGCGAGGCCATGACCCAGAGGGGCGTGGTTGCGGTCGCGGAACCCTGCACCTGGTTGGTTTGAGCGGCCTCCGCTGACCGCCATTGCACGACAACCCCGTGCCCGGGTGTCACGAACACGCCGTAGTACGGGGCCTGCGCGTCCGTGACCGAGCCAGAGCGGATCATGACGCCTGTCTTTTCCCATGGATCATTCGGTGTTGCCTGTGACACGACCCGGGCGCTGATCGTCCCGTCGCCGTTCGGGGAGTTCGAAGGATCCTGCGGGAAGCTCTGGGAGATGTACCGGAAGTCGTCGAAGTTGGACCAGATGTCCGAGCCGCCGGCCAGGATGCTCCAGGTGCCCGTGCTGCCGCCGCCTTGCTGCGGACTCAGGTAATCCTGGTTGCCCGGCAGGATGTCGGTCCCGACATCGTTGCAGCCGTAGCCGACCAGGCAAACCCCGGGCGGCTCGCTGCTCGAGGCGGTGAGCGTGATGTTGTTGAAGTTGACCGGCGCCGTCAGACCGGCCGCGCCAGACGTAGCGGCCAGCCCGGCGAGATAATTGCCCGCGGGCATGTTGACGATCTCGGTGGAGCCCAGTACCGGTGCCCAGCTACTTCCGTCCGCGGAGGTCAGGGTCGAGAAATAGGTTTGCGGCGGGTTTGCCGACGTGTCCGTCCAGCTGACGATCTCGACGTAGGCGGGTGAGGTTAGCGATGGCAGCGCTAGCGTGGCCGTAGTGCTGGGCGCGCCATCGTAACTGCGCCACTGCAGCGTCGCCGATCCGCCCGGTTTGAGCAGGACCGAGTAATACTGTGCAGTCGGGCTGGTGCTTGCCCGCATCATCAGCCCTTCCTGGGCGGTAGCCGGGGCACCGGTCTGCGTGACCACCTGCGCGCTGAGCGTCTGGTCACCGGATACCTGCTGGTAGGCGTAGTGGAACTGGTCCGACCGGCCGATAGTGATACCGGTGCCAGTGCCCGACAGCGTCAGGCTTTCGGCGCCGTTCGACGTCGTGTCGCCTGGCGGGGCCGGGTTGCCGACGTCCGTGCACGTCCAGCTACTGGGGCACGGATTTGCCGGCGTCGGCGGGTTCATCGTGGTGCTGATCGGGGCGCCAACCGATATGTTGCTGAACGAGGCGGTGCCGGTGTCCGTCGACAAGCCCGAGTCGACCGCGAGGCCCTGCAAGATCGTCGTCGGCATGTCCATGTCGGCCGTTGAGCCTGGGATCAGCTGATAATTCACGCCGTCGGCAGAGTATCCGGCACTGAAGTTGTTGCCCTGTCGCTGGATCATGACAGTGACCGGCATCGTGGCAGGCGCCACCTTCGCAAGCAGCACCGGGTTCTGCCCGAACGGCGCGCGGTACCAGACCTGCAGGTCATTGGGAGTGTCATTCGGATACTCAAGGATGGCGTAGAACGGCGACGCCGGGTCGGTGCTCTGCCGCATCATCACGCCCGCCTGCTGACTCTGGCCGGACTGCGCGGATTGGGCGACGACCTGCGCGCTGGCCTGGGAGTCACCACTGACAGGGTGCGAGATGAACCGGAACTGGTCGCCTGTGCCGCGGACGCCGGTGCCAGCCGCAGTGACGGTAAGGGTGCCGCCCGAAGTCCGCTCGGATCCGGCTACCTGGGCACCGTGAATGTCCTGGCAGGTGAAGCCGGCCGGGCAGTTCGGGTCCGCCGGCGTCGTCGTGGAACCCGGCACGCCGAATGCGTACTCCCTGCCATTGACGTCGCCGACGTAGAACTGGCTGCGCGCGATCGAGACTGCGCCGTAGACCGGAGCAGGCAAGACGTAGCTGTACAACAGCGTGCCGGTGGCGGCGTTGAGGACCTCGAAGGTATTACCTTCGGCCTCAGCCAGCATTCCGTTCACGTAGGCCGGGGCTGCCACGATCGGCCCCTCGGTTTGGCGGCTCCAATTGACAACGCCAGTGCCCGGCTGGAATGAGCTAATCGAACCGCCCGAGCCATGGCTGCCCTGAGTGTTGTTGCCGCCCGCGTAATACAGCGTGCCGTTCGCGAATACGCCCGAGGCAATGGAGCCGTCTCCGCCCGTGGGGTTGGTCCCGCCGATGGCGATCTGGTGCTGCCAGATCGGCCCGGCACCAAGGTCGTTCCGGTTCAGCGTGTACAGGATGCCGTTCTTGTTGGCGAGCGACAGCAGCTGATCACCCTTGGAGTCGGTGGTAAGCGTTGGCGTGGTGCCCCAGTCCGAATCCTCGACGGCCGCCTCGAACGGGAGCTGCCACGAGCCGACGTACTGCAAGGTCGTAGCGTTCAGGGCGACGACGGCCTGCGACTGCGTCTGGGTGTGGTCATTCAGGGTTCCGGTCGACACGAAGATCGTGTTCGTAGCCCGGTCGTAGCTGGGGGACGTCCACACGCCGCCGCCAACCTCGCCGTTGGGGACGAAGGCATAGCTGTTGATGATCTGGCCCTGCTGGGCTCCGGAGATCGCAACCTGCAGCAGCTGGCCCTGCACCAGCGGGTTGTCACAGTTGCTGGCGATCCCGATGTAGGCGTAGTTCCCCACGATCAGCGGGCTCGACCAGTTGTAATGCGCGCCGGCCTGGCTGTTGTCCCCGGTATAGACCTTCCACAGGATGGCTCCGGTTGTCGCGTTAAGCGCATACCAGTAAGCGTCGCCGCCACCGACGTAGATCACGCCGTTAACGACCGCCGCGGCTGAGGTGATCCCGAGATTGGGCGGGTTACAGCCGGGATCGCTGGTAGTGCCGAGGAACTGCTTCCAGATCAGCGCGCCGGTCGATGTGTTAATCGCATATTCGTAGCCGTCCCAGGAACCCACGTAGGCCGTGGTGCCCACGATGCTGGCCGAGGTGGCGACAGGGCCGCCGGTCTTGTACGTCCACTTCACCTTCAGTGTCGGCGCATTCGCCACGCTCAGCTTCGGGTCCACCGTCGCCGCCGTCCGGGCCGGGTTCTGCAGGAACATCGGCCAGTCCTGGTAAGAAGAGGCCGCCGCCGGCGCCGGGTGCAGAGCTGGCACGGCGACCAATGCAGCAGCCGGCAAGGCGACCGCGGCGAAGCGAATGGCTGCCCGCCGCAGTCGGCGAAACGCCGGGCGCACGACCGTGGCAGAACTGATCGGATGTCGGGCTGTCACTCCCGGCAATCTCCTCCGCAGGTAGCGGTCACAGCGGGCGGGGACAGGACCGCAGGCGTCCTATCCGTCACCATGGTGTGGCCATTCTGTCGTGCCCTAGCGCCGGGCCAGGTCAGGGCCCAGGCGTGAAGGTCACGTTGTCGAATGTGGCCGTGCCGATCACCCCGGCTTTATGCGAGCATTCGAACAACCCGATCGTGGCCGGACTTGTGATGGCCAGGGTCTTGGACAGCACCTGGGTCCAGGTGACTCCGCCCGCGGATGTATAGGCAGTGATCTTTCCGTTCAGGCTCACCAGCTTCATCCAGATGTTCGGGAACGTGTACGTCGCACCGCCGATGGATCCGTTGAAGTCGTACTGAACCTTGATGTCGCCGGCCGGCCCGGTCGAGATCATCATGTAGTTCGAGCCGGCCGTGGTGGACTGCTTGATCATGACGCCGGCCTTGGCGTTCGAACTCGTGTTGGTCTGCGAGGTGACCCGGGCGATGATCGTGCCGTTCCCGGCCAGCGGCTGGTAGACGTAGTTGAACTGATCGTTGGTGCCCCAGATATCGGTACCGGACCCGTTCACCGTGTACACGCCGTTGCGGTAACCGGCCGAGCCGGCCGGGGACGGCGACCCGACGTCGGTGTCTGCCCACGGCGACGGTAGCGGGCCAGGCGGGGTGACCTGCGTGACCTGAACGTTGTCGAACGCCGCAGTGCTGTCCTCGCCGATGTTGTGCGCCGTCACGAACAGGCCGATAGTGACCGGACCGGTCATGGCGACCGTAGCGACGCCGATCTGGGTCCAGTGCACCCCGTCGGACGACAACCACGATGTGAACGTGTTCCCCATCTTCTGGAGCTTCAGCCACTTGTCTGGGTCCGCGAACCCTGCCGGGTAGCTCGACGGCGTGGCCGATTTCGACCCCGAATACTGCATGCGCGCGCCATAGCCCCTCGCCGGGGTCACCGGCGGCAGCGGACTGAGACACCCGTTCGCGTCACAACCCACGCCATTGATATTCGGCGTCTGAGGGCTCACGTCCGGGGTTACGAGGGCGTCCACGAACGGTGCTCCGGCCGTGGCCGACTGCTTGATCATGACCCCGGCCTTGGCCCAGGCACTGGTGTTGGTCTGATAGCGGACCCGGGCGACGATGGTCCCGTCACCGTCGAGCGTCTGGTAGACGTAGTGGAACTGGTCGTTCACTCCGAATGCATCAGCGCCCGAACCATCCACATAAAAGGTCTTGCTGCCGGTCGCGTAGCCGGCCGTCCCGGCGGTGATCGGTGCGCCGACGTCGGTGCTCTGCCACGGAGCGGGCAGCGTGGTCTGCACCGGCTCGTAGTCAGCCGTGTAGGAACCCGGCCCTGATCCCGCGGTGATGGTGTCGGTCAGGGCGCTGCCGCCGGACCAGCCCACGAACCGGTAGCTCACGCCACCGACCGACTGTGCCAACGGCAGACCGGTGAGCACGTGGACCACGCCAACCACGTCCTGGGTGCTGTAGGTCCCGGTTTCCCAGGAACCGTCGACGAAGTATCCGGCCCCGGCGACGCTGGTCCCCGCCGACCAGCTAGTCAAGTTGGGCTGGATGTCCTTGGTCACCACGGTCTTGAGCCCCAGCGAATCGGTGACCGTGAGCGTGATGCGGTAGTAGCTACCCGGCACCTGGGAGGGGTCGGTCGGAATGGTGACGCTGCCGCCGGTGGCACCGGTAACCGGGCCGTAGAAGGGGTCGGCTACCTCGGCGAAGTAGCTGGGTTGCACGACGCCGTGGCTGATGAAGTCCACCTGCCAGGTGTAGTCGCGTGCGGGCAGCACCCCGTCGGTCGGGTCGGTGGCGGTGCCGCTGAAGGAAACCGTCTGCCCGGCGTTGTAGGTGCTCGGAGCGGTGATCGACGCAGTGGGTGGTGCAGGCCCGACTAGGACGTTGGTGGTTGTCTGGCCGGTCTGGCTGCCGTTGCTCACCGTCAGGGTCGCTGTGTAGGTGCCGTTGGCGGTGTAGGTGTGCGACGGGTCAGCAGCGGTTGAGACCGGCGACCCGTCACCGAAGTTCCACGAGTAGCTCAGCGCCTTGCCGTCCGGGTCGCTCGATCCGGCCGACGAGAACTGCACGGTCAGCGGTGCCGCACCGGCACCGGGCGTGGCGGTGGCCGCCGCGGTCGGAGGGAAGGGGCCGGGTGCCGAGATTTCGGAGACGCTTCCCCCGAAGACGCTCGCGAGGTAGAGATTGCCGTCCGGTCCCTCCTCCAGGTCGGCGATAGTCCCCGCGTTGCTGTCGAAGACAGTGTCCGAGACTTCGGTCTGCTCGGTGGGGTCGAAGGTGACCGCCTCGATGTCCTGCCGGTCGTAGTCGCCGACGAAGACGACGTTGTCATAGGCCCTGGGGAAGGTCGAGCCGGAATAGGCAGCAACGGCCGACGCGGCAGCGTCCGTCGGATAGTGGCCGTAGGAGTAGGCAGGGTTGGCGTAGCCGCAGCTCCCGCAGTTGCCCTCTTTGATCGGCCAGCCGAAATTGCTTCCGGGCTGGAGGGTGTCGAGGTCCTCCCAGTAGCTGGAGCCGGTGTCCTGCGTCATGGCCTTGCCGTTGGGCAGGAAGGTGAACCGCCACGGATTGCGCAGCCCGTAGGCGTATATGTAGGGCACCGCTCCCGGTACGTGGACGAAGGGGTTGTCGCTCGGGACCGTGCCGTCCAGGTTAAAACGGAGGATCTTGCCGTAGATATTGGAGAGCGCCTGGCCGTTACTGATGGAGGGGACGTTGTCGCCCACGCTCCACCACAGCTTGCCGTCAGGGCCGATCTTCACCTCGTTGCCCGGATGGTCGTAGCTGCCGCCGTTGCCGTCCTCGTTCTGGATCTGGTTGCCTTGGTAATAGATCTTCTCGCTCGCGGTACTGGCGACGCCGTTCACCACGGTGAAGCGCGACAGCCGAGCGTAGGGCTCCACCACCCCCGCGACGGTGACGGGGACGGTGTAGGAGACGTAGATGTACCCGTTGGTGGCGAAGTTGGGGTCCAACGCAAACCCGAGCAGCCCGGTCTCTCCTTGCTCGAACACGTTCAGTGTGAGCACCGGAGTCGGCAGGAGTGCGCCATCGTGGTAGTCGAGGATCGTGCCGCCCTGCTCGCCGATGTAGATATCCCCGTTGGGCGCGGGCACCACCACGACCGGCCTGGTCAGGCCCCCGACCAGCTGGGTTTGGGCGAAGCCCGGCGGGAGGACCGGGCCGGCATTCGCCGTGGTGGTAGCCGTGCCACCGACCGTCGCCCCTGATTCGGTGCCGGAGACTTGCGCCGTGTCGGAGTAGGCCGCGCCTGCGGCGGCGGTGACCCCAACGGTCAGTGACACGTTCCACGCCTGACCGGCGGCGATGCTGGGCGCGGTGCAGGTCTCGACCGAGGCAGCGAACGCGCAGCTACCGAGGTCGGAGGTAGTCACAGGTCCGTTTGGCAGCTGCACCGGATACGGGCCGACCGAGCTAGCGCCCGTCATGGTGTCGGTGAGGGTTACGCCCGATGCTGCGGCTGCTCCGGTGTTGGTGACCGTGATCCGGAAGACGACGGCCTGATAGGTGGCCGCCGATGCGGGCGCCGAGGTGACAGTGATCGACAGCGGGCTCGATGAACCGGATGCCGCGGGGAGCGCGACGGGCTTCGCGGAGTCCCCGGCGGCTGCGAGTGCCGGACCCGCAGTGAGCGCAACGATCATGACTACCGGGGCGGCGATCATGGCAACGCGGCGTATGGCGGATGTGCCACGTAGCGCGCGATTTAGCATATTAACGATCCATTTCCGGGCGGACAGGCGATGTCCTATGGTCCCTAGACGCGCGAGGGCGCCGCCGCGATTACTGCGAGGTCATTCCAAAACCGGACGGGTATCCCCGCGGGTGCTGGCTCCTCCCCGAAACCCCTACGGCCAGCCCGCGCTACGACTGGCGGTCAGCCCGCGCACCGCCCGTGACCTGCGACGTCAATCCGGTCGGCCAGGAGCGGACACGGTGCCGCCATGATTCTGCTACTTCTCGGAACAGCTACACTCCCCGCCCTCCGCTGTAAACAAGTATCGTTACTACTTTGTAATATTTAAGATGTCATCTTCACCCACGCGCTGGTGCGTCGATAAGTTGGACTAATACCGCAGAGCGGCCATGGCCTCAGGCGAAAGCGGTATGTCGGGTTAAGCCAGCAAACATCGGCTGAGTCGCGCGTCGCGAGTTGTCAGATGACGGGGGTGAGATGAGAGTCCTATCGGATCAGCGGCCTTCCATCCCACCCTGGAGCACGTCATAACGCCGGCGGCTCGCGGCGGCCAGAGAGGTCTGGCGGCCCGGCCGACACATCTGCATTCGGTCGTCACGATCGATGACGCGCGGTCGGACAGCATTGCGATCGTCATGCCCGCTTATCGCGAGGAGGCGAACCTAGCCGCCACCGTGCGGGACTTCCTTGCCGCCGCCGAAACCCTCGGCGTGCCTCACAGCATCATTGTCGTCGACGACGGCAGTTCTGACCGTACCGGCGCGATAGCCGACCGGCTCGAGGCTGACTATCCCGGCCGCGTACTCGCCGTGCATCACGAGGTGAACCGCGGTTACGGCCATGCCGTCTCCACCGGAATCCGGACGGCGCTAGAGCGATTCGGCCACCACTGGATCTTCCTGACTGACTCCGACGGCCAGTTCAGGTCCGGCGACCTGGCAATGTTCTTGGAGGAGGCGCGCCGGGAGCGCGCAGATGCCGTCATCGGGTACCGCCCGCATCGCGCCGACCCGGTGCACCGCAAGGTCAACGCGTTTCTATGGACGCGCCTGAGCAGGCTCCTGCTGCCCGTGCACGCCCGGGATGTCGACTGCGCCTACAAGCTGGTTGACCGGCGGTTGTTGCACGGCGTCAGCCTCAACGGCGGCGGCGCGGCTATCTCGCCCGAGATCATCTCGCACTTGCGCATGCAAGGCGCCCGCATCATCGAGCGCCCGGTCCAGCACTTCCCCAGGGAGCATGGTGAGCAGACCGGGGACAGTCTGCGCGTCATCACCCGATCGCTGACCGGGCTGCTCCGCCTTTCCTTGTCAACTGCCGGTAAGCGCCGTCCGGGACGGCTAGTCCGCCACCTGGTGCGTCCAAAGGACCCGATGCTGGCGAGCATCACGATCACAGCGGTGGCCGCTTCCATCGGTGTTTACACCTACTTCATTCGCGCGCATACGGCGCTGGCTTATCCGGACGCCGTCTCTCACCTGCTAATCAGCCGGCGGGTCCTGTTCGCCTCCACGCCCGGACTCGCCCAGCTAGGTGCCGTCTGGCTGCCCCTGCCACACCTGCTCAGCCTGCCCTTCGTGTGGGTCAACTCCTGGTACTTCTCCGGATTCGCCGAATCCGTTGTCTCGATGGCGGCTTACGTCGCCTGCGTCCGCTATGCGTATCTGATCACCAGGACCATCACCGACAGCAGGGCCGCAGGCCTGGTGGCCGCAGTGTTCTTCGGCGCCAACCCCAACGTGCTCTACATGCAATCCACCGGCATGTCGGAGCTGCTCCTCATCGCGACCCTTGCGGCCAGCGTTTATTACCTCAGCCGCTGGACGCGATCGGGCGACTACATGCAGCTCGCCGCCGCGGCCTGTGCCGGGCTGCTGGCCAGTCTGACTCGCTACGAGGGATGGGTGTACTGCCTCGAGGCCACGCTGGTCGTCGCGTACGTGGCCTGGCGGCGCCCGGCTGTGGCGCCCGTCTCCGCACAGGGCGAGCTCCGGCCCAGGCGGGCGGCGCGCACCCCGCTGCCGGCCCGCTACCGTTCGATGGAAGCGAATGTCATCTACTTCGCCCTGATCGCGCTGAGCGGGATCGTCGCCTGGGTGATCTGGAATGCGATCATCTTCAGCGATCCGCTGTACTTCCAGACCGGCCCGTTCGCCAAGCCATCCCTCTGGGTGTCGAGTACTGATCCGATAATCGGCCACCTGACGATCGCCGCCAAGACGTACTTCTACGCCACCACCGACAACGCCGGAGTCCCGGCGCTCGGACTGGCCCTGGTCGGCATGCTGGTCTATCTGTACCGGACCAGGCTGCGTCCCGAGTCGGTACCGATCCTCATGCTCACGATCATTGCCGCGTTCTACGTCTACGCCCTGTACTCCGGGCAGCGTCCGCTTGATGTCCTGCAGGTCCAGGGCAATCTGTACAACGTCAGGTTCGGCATCTTGATGGTCCTGCCGATCGCGGTGTTTATCGGCTACCTCACGAGCCAGCTCGCGTCCCTCAGATGGCAATGGCTGCGCACGGCCGGTTTCACCGCGGCGATCCTGGCCGGGGCCGCGTGCATGGTGCTGATCGTGCGCGGCGGCGTGGACACCTACATCGAGGCGAAGAACTTCCGGGCTAGCCCCATCCAGAGGGCCGAAACAGAAGTTGGCTTGTGGCTGCAGTCGCATTACAGCGGTGGAAAAGTGCTCATGGAGTCGTTCGGCAACGAGACAGCCACATATTCGTCTCGGCTGCCGCTCGGCAGCGTCATCTATGAAGGCAGCTTCCGCCAGTGGCTGCCAGCGCTGGCCGATCCTGCCGGTAACGGGATTCGGTGGGTCTTCATGCGGGACATCCCCGGTAATCAGGATGAGGTCTATAACGACTTGTACGGAACGGCGAAGCTCGACGATTACCGGCTCGTTTACAACCACGGGGGCGAGCGCGTGTACAAGTTCACGGGCCCGCGGCTGACCAGCCCGAACCTGACCAGACCGATACTGACCAGCCCGCCCGAGGGGACGCTGGGGACCAGGCACGATAGCGCCAAGCGGCACCGCCACCGGGTGCGCCACGGCCGCCCGGTCCGTCGCGGAGCAGTCCAGTGACCCAGGAACGGAAAGACACTCTGCCCCCAGCGATGTCCCTGCTTCTGGCCCTGGCCGCCAGCGACCAGGCCGCCAGGGGCGCGCGCCGCGCAGCCGCCTGGGCGTCAGACGATCGCGCCAGCGACGTCACGGTGGTACTGCCGCGGCCCGACCTGAATTCGCCCGGCCGCATCCGTCACCGTACCGTCCCGCCAGTTACGCCGATCATGCCGCTGGCGGACAGCCTCAGTGCGCGGCGACTTCTCAGCCGCGGCCAGGCAGTAACCATGGCGGCCTGCCTGACGACGGTAGCTGGCCTGGTTACGCTGCGGCTGACGACCGGCATCGGGCCATCACCACTGGCCTGGGCGCAAGCAGCGGTGGCCGCCGTGACCGTCATGTACATCGTCGTGGTCGGCTTCCGCCTGCTGCTCGTGCTCGCGGCCCCGCGTGCCGACATCCTCGACTTCAGCCACGAAGAAGTCCAGGCCATCGAGGATGTCGATCTGCCCGTCTACACGGTCCTCGTTCCGCTGTACCGGGAAGAGAAGGTGCTGCGCACGCTGGTCGAAAAGCTCTCGGACCTCAACTACCCGGCGTCGCGGCTGCAGATCCTGTTGCTGATCGAAGAGGACGACGAGCTGACCCGCAAGGCGCTCCGCAGGATGCCACTCGAGGAGCAGTTCGAGGTCGTCGTCATACCGCCGCGCAATCCGCGGACGAAACCGAAGGCCTGCAACGAAGGGCTACGACATGCCCGCGGCGAATTCTGCGTCATCTTTGACGCAGAAGACCGCCCCGAACCCGACCAGCTGCGCAAGGCCGTGGCCGCGTTCCGCGGCGAACCGGAATGGGTGGTGTGCATCCAGGCCGAACTGCAGTACTGGAATCCGTGGACCAACTGGCTGACCCGATTTTTCGCCGCGGAGTACGCACTGAACTTCAGCCTCGTGCTCCGCGGCCTGGACAAGTTCGGCCTGCCGATTCCGCTCGGCGGGACCTCCAACCACTTTCGTACCGAGGCGATACGGCAGCTCGGCGGCTGGGACCCATTCAACGTCGCAGAAGATGCCGACTTGGGCATGCGCATCGCCCGCCGTGGCTGGTCGGTCCGCATGATGGCCTCGGTCACCGAGGAAGAGGCCAACAGCAAGGTGGGCAACTGGATCCGGCAGCGCAGCCGCTGGATCAAGGGGTACTTCCAGACCTGGCTAGTGCACATGCGCTCGCCGTGGCGGCTCTGGCGCGAGCTTGGTACCCGCCAGTTCATCGGAATGCAGCTGACGATCGGATTTGCCACGCTCAGCGGGCTGGTCAACCCGGTGTTCTGGGCCCTGACCTGCCTTTACCTGGTCGCTGGGCCGGGTCCAATCTCCCCGTTCTTCCCGCCGCCCGTGCTTATCACCGGCCTGCTGACGATGCTTATCGGGAACCTCCTGATGATCGAGGCAATGATGGCTGGTTGCATGGCCCGCGGCTTGCACCGCGCGCTGCGCAGCATGCTCATGGTGCCCGTGTACTGGGGCCTGATGAGCCTGGCAGCTTACAAGGCGCTGCTGCAGCTGCTGCGGCCAAGCCGCCGTCACTACTGGGAGCTGACCACCCATGGGCTGGTTTCTGACCATCGAGTTGCCCAGCACATGCAGTCGCACGCGGTGGCCGAGCCCATCGCACTGGTTAGCGACCAATGAGCACCGCGGCAGCGAAGCGGGCAGCGCCGCTGATCAGCGGCGGCCGGTGGCGGACGCGTGCGGCAGCCGTGCTCGTGTGCTCGCCGCTGCTGTGCTGGCCGCTGCTGGCTAGCGGCGCGGCCGCTGCTCACGCGGCGAGCTCAGCCCCGCATGCGGCGGTAAGCGTGCAGCAGGCGGGACCGTTGTCGGTTTTCGTCGGGTACGCCGAGGACAAGGAGATCAACACCCCGGATTCCGCAGCGTTCCCAACGCCGTGGGCCGGGTCGCCGCAGACGACATTTCTCGGCGGAACCGTCCCTGGTCAGGCGGCCTGCGGGACGCTCACTGTCTGCTACGACGCTGGCGCCATCCGGCTTGATAATCCGGGCACCACGCCTGTCGTGGTGCACAGCGTGTCGGTCGACATCCACCCTGGGGTGACCGGCGACAAGGTCTTCAACCTCTGGGGCTCCTTCACCGTGCCGCCTGGCCGGAGCGTGATCCTGACCGAGAACCCCCCGGCCGACAACCCCGGCTATGACAACTTCGACACCAGCGGATATCCCAGCACCTGCACACCGATCACGGTGGCGCCGACCGTTACGATAACGATCGGCGGCGTGCCGACCACGCTGACCGACAGTACGCATGTGCTGGATACCGGCGGGCTAGACCCCGGCACCTGCCCGCCCAAGCACAACGAGTCGGAGCAGTGGCGACCCATCGGCGCTGCCGGGACCAATCATGCGACCCTGCGGCTCGGTCCCGCGACAACCAGCCAGGTCGTGCGCAATCAGGTGGCCGAGACCGCGACGCTGCTCGATGGGAGCGGCAGCATCGGGTTGCCGCACGTCGCTGTGAAATTCGACGTTATCAGCGGACCAGACGCCGGGACCTCTGGCACCGCGGTGACCGACTCGAGCGGGCATGCCACCTTCACCTACACCGGTACCGGCGAGGGTGAGGACGTCGTCACCGCGAGCGTCACGACCGTGGGTAGCTTCAGCACGAGCTCCACGCGCGTGCTGTGGACGGACGACTCGTCCGCTGGCTGGAATTCGACGGACATCGGCGGAGCAACTCCAGCGGGCAGTCAGGTCCTCGACCCCTCCACCCGCACCTGGACGATCGAGGGCGGCGGAGCCGGGGCGGCCGGGACTGCGGATCAGTTCCATTACCTGTGGCACACGCTGCCGGCCGACGGCGGAGTCGGCGCGCACATTATGTCGGAAACGGGCACGAGCGCATCCGCGCAGTCCGGTGTCATGCTGCGGGGCAGCACCGATCCGGCATCGCCCTACTACGCGGCGTTCGTCGCCAGGGGCGGTGGGATCACCGTGCAGGACCGGGCGACACAGGGTGGCGCGAGCACGACGGTAACGACGCGGTCAGGAACACCGCCCGCCTATCTCTGGGTAAGCCACTCGGGGAGCACCTATACCGCCTACGGTTCGGCTGACGGTTACGACTGGGTGCCGATCCCAGGCTCGACCGTGACGCTCGCGGGCCTGGCAAGCGCGCCGCTGCTGGCCGGGCTGGCGGTGGCTTCACACGACACCTCCGCCTTGGCCACGGCCAAGGTGACGAGCGTTGTCGTTTCGGCGGCACCGCCGGCACCCCAGCCTCCGGTTCCTTGCCCGGCGCCGTGGAGGTGCGCGGACATCGGCAGCCCGACACCAGCCGGAACCCAGTCCTACGACCCCAACACCGGAACCTGGACGATCACGGCCGGCGGCGCGGACGTCACCGGCACCTCTGACCAGTTCCGCTACGCGTGGCAGACCATGACCGGTGACGGCAGCGTCAGCGCGCAGGTCGCCACCCAGACCAACTCCAGCAGCTCGGCCAAAGCCGGGATCATGCTGCGGGCCAGCACCGACCCGGCCGCGCCGAACTACACGGTCTTCGTCACGCCCGGTACCGGCATCAAGGTCCAGGTCCGCTCGGCGCAGGGCGGCAACACCACCAAGATCGCCAATCCGGCAGGCTCCGTGCCGCAGTACCTGAAGGTCACCCGCTCCGGTAACACCTTTACCGCCTACACCTCACCTGACGGCGTGACGTGGACCCTCATCCCCGGCTCCACTTTCACCGTGAACCTGCCCACGTCCTTGCTGGCCGGGCTCGCGGTGACCTCCCACAACACGAGCACGACCAGCACCGTCACCATCAAGAACGTCATCGTGGGCTGACGTCGGCCTTCACCCGGCAAGAAGGAGACCGCATGTGGCTCATCGACACGTCCCGGACGATGGCCGGCGTGGTGGCCGGCGCTGTCAGCTGCGTACTAGCCGGCTGCGGTGCGGTGAGCCCGGTCCAGGTTGCCGCGAACGCCGGTGCGATCGGGCGGACTAGCCCGACATTAGCGGCGAGCGCGTTCCCTTCCACGACATCGCTGCAGCCGACAGTCGCGAGGTCCGCATCCGTCCGCCGACCGACGGCCATAGCGGCAGCGCGCGCCTCCCGCGCCGCCGGGCCGCCGCAGCGGGGGATCGATATCGACTGGTACGACGGCGACCTCGGTCCCGGCAACACCGTGACCAGCGAGGCTCCTGAGTATGCCGGCTACGTCAAGCAACTGGGTGCGAACTGGCTGTCGATCACTTTCCCGGTGTACGAGCGAAGCCGGACATCATCGGTCGTCGTGCGGCGGTCGCCGACGCCGTCGCCAGCCGACCTCAGCATCCTCATTCAGGACGCTGAGGCCGACGGGCTTTCCGTCGACCTGCGACCATTGCTGGACAGCTCGAACCTGGGTCACTCACGCGTCCACTGGACACCGCCGAACCTGGTTCAGTGGTTCTCGAGCTATCAGCGCGTCCTGATGCCCTATGCACGGATGGCCCAGCGCTTTCACGTCAACGTCTTCACCGTCGGCGTCGAGTTCGACTACTTCGCCGGCTCCAGGCTGTGGCGCGGCCTTGATGCCGCTATCCGCAAGGTCTACAGGGGAGGGCTGGCGTTTGCGAATAACTGGGACCAGCTGCCCAGCGGGAATGGCTACGGTGGCAACAACATCCGCCAGGACGTCGATGCCTACCCGGCGTTCCAGGTTCCGAACAATGCCACCGCCGCGGTCCTGACCCGCCACTGGGACTCCTGGGACAGCCAGCTACAGGCCGGCACCGTGCTCGGCGAAGTGGGCATCCCGGCCCAGCCCGGCATGTACCGGCACCCGTACTGGTGGAAGTCCAACGGGCCATTGGCGCCCTACGTACAGGTCAAGTGGTTCGCTGCGGCCTGCAACGCCGTCGTCGCCGAGAAACTGGGCGGCCTGTTCTTCTGGTCGCTGGTATTCGGCAGTTCGCTGACCACTCCGTCCGGCCTAGCCAACCCCGGCGCCTGGACAGCCTTGCCCGGTGCGGGGGAAATCGCGCGTTGCTTCAACCGGCTCAAGAAGACGAAATAGCTCTCGCCCCGGCCGAGCCGGTAGCCCGCAGCCGGGCTGGCTGCATCAGCCCGCTAGTCGCTGGAAGCAGCTGGAGATCGCCTTGGCGCCCGGGCCGTCCACCCAGGAGGTCGGGTAGGCCGCCGTTGGCGGGGTAAGGAGCGGCTGGCCTAGTCCAAGGGCCCAGAAATAGATGCCGCCTAGCTTCGTTGCAGCCGCCGCGTTGCAGGCCGCGGTGAACCACCGGGTCTGGACACTGGGTACGAGCCGGGCTCCGTTCCAGTAGTTCTGGTACGGCACCGCGTAGGCCCCCGGCACGGCCGCGATGCCGATTTCCGTCTCCACGCTCCCGGGCGGCAGGGTCCGGTCATACGCCCGCCAGCCGGCCGACAGCTGAGCGAGGCTCGCGTGCACCGGAACCTTCAGCGGATGGTAGGAATCGACGCTCTCAGTGACGCCCGCGCCGCCATTCCCGGTAAGGGGTATCCCCCAGTTATTGGCGTATACCAACTTGCCCGTATACACCCGCTGCAACGCCGTGACCAGGCCATTCCACTGCCGAGACCCGCCGAACGCGGTGAATTCGGCCCCGTCGATGAACTCCGGAATCCGGGCCCGCTGCGCCATGGCGGCGTATGGCATCAGAAACTTCCGGTAGCTGGTGAACCATGCCTGCGGATCGGCGGGCTTCCACTTCGTGCGCGAGGTTCCGATGCTCTTCGAGCTCTGGTCCAGTAGCGGGCGGATGGACACGTACAGATTGGCCTGCTCGGCCACACTGGCGACCTCGGCGAGCTCGCCCGGAGACGGAGTCGCGTTGGTACCCTGGACCGTCGACGAGCCTGGGCCAGGGGTGAAGAACGGAAACGACAGCGATATCGCGTTGGCGTGCAGGCTCTTCGCGTACTTCACGTCTTCTGCGGCCGCTGCCGCGACGTCCTGTCCCGGATACGTATAGAAGTCGATGTCGATCCCGAGTTGGACGGCAGGGGCCACGACCGACCGGTACGTTAGCGCCACAGGCTTTGCGGGCTCACCTGATCTGGTGACGGGTGTCTGCGGGGCGACGCACCCCCCGACCAACGAACCAAGTAGAGCCATCGCCAGCAAGATCTGTGGAGCACGCAGCCGATTCACCAGCAGATCGTACGGCGTTGCCGTGGCGACTGGCCCTAACATTGATCAAAACGCCGAACGGCTGGTTCAGCCGCTACGCTGGCAACTCGTCGCAGCAGCTCACCGGGTTCTGGATACCTCCACTGGCCAGGTGAACCGGCCGGTGACCATCTGGCTGGCGGCCTGCCGGGCCACCTCCTCGGCCTGTTACCGGGGCAGACCGGGCCTGTCGGTTCAGGCATCCGGCCCAATCAGAGCGGCCTTGCGCCAGATATACCGCGCGGGCCCGGAGATCATGCCCGCAGTAGCGAAGGTCTCGACCGCCTGGCGGGCGAACCATGCCTTGGCAGCCCGCCATTGCGGGTTGCGGCTGGCTGCCCGCCGAGCCTCGCGCGGGTCCAGCCCGACGTTCGCGTAGCAGGCTGGACTGATCAGTCGCTCGGCAGCGGTGTAGGCGACCAGGGCCAGCACTATCCGGCTCCAAGCGCGGGTAATGGCGCTGCGCTGCGGCCAGTCCCTGATCAGTTCCTCGCGCGCGTAGCGCATGTGCCGGGCTTCCTCTATGACGTGGATGCGGGCCACGGCTCTGGTGAATGGCTCGATCTGGTCGTCGGCCATCGCTTCTCGCTGCATCTGGTCGAGGAGTTCCTCCACGAACAGGGCAGCGCTGAACGTCAGCGGCCCGCTGGCGGTCGCCTTGAAGACGCGGCCGAGGAACCGGCCGAGGGGATCCAGCCGGTAGTGCGGGGCGCCCATCTTCTTGACGAACCTGGCGAACATGACCGAGTGACGGCATTCGTCGGCGATCTCGGTGTAGGCGTACTGCACGTGGCTGGTCGTCGGATCACGGTTGTAGGCGTGCCGGACCAGCATTTGCATCAGGATCGTCTCGAACCAGATGCCCACGCAGGCGATGCTGGCCACCTCATGCCTGCTCAGTGCCGTGCGCTGAGCATCGGTAAGGCGATCCCACAGCGGGGTGCCGTAGAGGGAAACGCGATGCGGCGGCATCGCGTACCTGCTCTCATCCAGCGGCGCGGCCCAGTCGATCTCGGTCAGCGGATCATAGGAGGCTTTGACCGATGAGCGCAGCAGCCGCTGCGCGATGTCTTCCCTGTCGGTCGGGCGGAGTGGCGTCGTCATGCTCGCTGCGCCTCCTCTCCGGCCTTAACCGTGTCCGCTCGAGGGCCGGGCAATGGCCGGTACAGCAAACGTTACAATGAATATTGTCTCAATACAAGTAGGAGTGGTTGCGTCGGGCTGGCTATGGTTGTCTCATGGCCGAGTACCGGATCGACGAGCTGGCACGACTGGCTGCGACGACTGTTCGCAACGTGCGCGTGTATCAGGACCGCGGCCTGCTCGACCCGCCCCGTCGTGACGGGCGGGTCGGCATTTACTCCGACGCGCACCTGGCGCGGTTGCGGCTCATCGGCCAGTTGCTCAAGCGCGGTTACACCTTCGCCAACATCGGCGAACTGCTCACTGTCTGGGGACGCGGCGGCGACCTTGCCGAGATCCTTGACCTCGAGTCCGCCATCGGCCACCCATGGTCGGATGAGGTGCCCGCTTACGTCACTGCCGGCGACCTGAAAGAGATATTCGGCGCCGACCTCACCCCGGAGAACCTTGCCCGGGCCACGGCACTGGGCCTGATCGAACCCGACGGCGCTCGGTTCCGGGTGCCGAGCCCAAAACTGCTGGGCGCGGGCCGAGAGCTCACCGCTGTCGGCATGCCGCTGCGGGCGGTGCTCGATCTCGCCGCCAAAGTGCGGCGACACGTGGATGCAGCCGCCAGCGAGCTCGCCACCACCGTGACTAGCCACGTGCTCGCCACCCACGTGCGGGACGGCATCCTGCACGGCCCGGACGTCGCGGAAGTCGCAGCAATAACCCGGCGCCTGCGCCCGCTCGCTCAGACCGCCGTCGACGCTATGCTCGCTCAGGCGATGTCCCGGCACGTCCAAGAGGCACTAGGTGACCATTTCGCCGAAGTACTGAAGCACCTCCAGCAAACTACGGCCGCAACACCGGCCTGACGGCGAACGGCCTGAATACGAAGTGTGCATCAGGTGCTCAGGATGAGAGCTTGGCGAAACAGTTCTGGATCACTCGCTGGGCCGGACGATCCAGGAACGTCAGCCGGTCGGACTCGAACGGGCGAGGATCGGCGGGATTTGCATCGAAGCTGACATCCCACCAGTAGATCCCGCCGCCGATCTGCTCGGCCGAGAGGGCGTTGCACACCGCCTGGTACCAGGCGGCCTGGACGCGCGTATCAATGCGTGCGGTCTTGGTACTCAGCCAGGACCAGGGGTCCTGATATGACCCCGCCGCCGCGCCGATGCCGACCTCGCTCAGGGTCAGGTCTCGCCGCACTGCCAGCGGATGCGCCCCGAGCCAGGCATCCCAGGACTGCGTCACGCTGGCTACCGATGCGTTGGCCGGGAGATTGAACTGTGGATAGGCGTCGACGTTGTGACCGGGCACCGGCGGGTTCGCGGTGTTTATGGCGAACTCGTCGTGGTTCTCGTCATAGGTCAGCTGGCCGCGGTAGACGGACCTGAGCGAGCGGACGAGGCCGGGCCACTGCGGGGCGCCTTCCAGCGACTCGAGCTCTGTGCCCAGCACGAAGGTCGCTGCATGGCCGGCCTGCGCCACTAGGAGGTAGGGCAGCAGCAACGCGCGGTAGTTCCGGAACCAGGCGGCGCGATTCTGCGGCTCGATCGAGCCGCGCCAGGCTTGCAGGTTCTGGGCGAACAGCGCACTCTCGTCGAGGACCGGCCGCAGCGTGACCCGGATGTGAGCCTTTGCTGCCACCGCCAGGAAGATCGCGATGTGGCTGGGGCTGGGCGTTGTCTTCGGCTTGACATACACCATGTCGGAGGCGAGGCCGTAGGTATAGAACGGGAAGGTGACGGCTATCGAGTTCGCGTTCAGGCTGATTGCATAATCGATGATCCGCTGAGCCTTCGCCCGGATTACGGCACTGGATGTGTCATTGCGGTTAGCCGTCCAGTACACCTGGATCCCGAGCTGCCGCATGCCCTGGTGCCACGGATTCCGCACCGCCTGCACGGGATCCCCGCTAGCCGTGCCGCCGGCAGTGTGTCCTGCGTGGTTCGGGTGCGGCCACCACAGCGGCCTGGACGGGATCGAGCAGGCCGTCAGGAGCGTGAGCAGGACGGCCGCGCCGGCCAGCAAAACGGGGGCCAGGCGGCTGCGCGTGGTCATGACGGCTTCGCGATGACCGTGAACTTGTTCTCGACGCGCCGGGCGAACTTCACGAATCCGCGCAGCCCGCCGACGCCCTCCATCAGCCCGAAAACCGGGATCAGCAGGATCACGGCCCAGGGCTCCCACCACTTGCGCCGACCGCCACCGGATACTGCAGCGTTGAGTCGTAGGCCCTCCCAGTACATCCAGATCGCGTAGGCCATGTTCAGCGACCAGAGTGGAACGACCAGGAGCACCACCGGAGAAGTATTGGGATCGCCGACAAGAAGGCCGAGGAGCAGAACGACTCCGACATTCTGGATAGGGCCGACAACCCACGACATCACCGAGTATCCCAGTAGAAGCCGGTTCCGCAGTTGCAGCGAAGGGTTGAATACCAGCGCCGACAGGCCCCAGGACCAGCGCTCGCGCTGCCGGAAGAAGTCGCGGAGGCTGGCTGGCGATGCGCCGTAGGACCGCCCGCTGAACCAGGCGCTCCGCCCCTCGTAGCGAGCGCTGAAGATCAGCGCGAACTCGGCGTCCTCGGCAAGGCTGCGCGGCCCGAAATCCCAGCCTATTGTCGCCTCAATCGATGCCCGCACCAGCAGTAGCTCGCCATGCAGGCCGGCCCGCGGCGTGCCACCGCCAGTCCAGGCTGAGAAGCGCGCCACGTCCTCAGCGGGCCGGGCGGAGTCCGCGAGCCACGTGAGCTTGTTCCCGGCGTACTCCCGCGGGTACGTCAGGATGCCCTGAGCCATGTGCTTGGCATCGCAGCCGGCGTGACACTGCTCCTCGATGAACCGGGCCATGGCCAGGGCGGTATCGGGGCCTACACCGGTGTCGTCATCCATGTGCAGCACCCACACGTCGTCGCGGTCCTCCTGCTCGCGGATCCGCAGCTCATGCGAATAGTGGCTGGCACGTGCCTTAAACCTCGTTCCGTTGGCGGTGCGATACGGCATCGGCACAGTGACGAGCCGGATGAGATCGCTTCCGGCGGCCAGCCTGGCTATCCGAGCTGTTGCCTCGCAGCCCTCGTCGATGACGATGTCGATCCTGAGCCGGGGAAAGCAGCCGGGCAGGTAGGAGATGTAGGACAGCACCGAGCGCTCGAGCGCGGGGTAGGTGTCGTGCCGGCCGATGGTAGAAACGACAACGATCAGGAAATCTGCGCTGCTCGTCAGCCCGTGGCCAGACCAGCGAGCCTCTGACTTGCGCAGCCTCTTACGAGTCCGCCGGATGCCGACGATGCCAATGAGGGTGCCGAAGAGGGGCCACGTCCACACGACCGTCAGCGGCCAGGCAAGCACGCCGGCCGACGGCTCGGCGAACCAGCCCGTAAGCACCAGAACGAGCAGATAAGACAGAACCAGCGGCCAGTACGCTGGCCTCCAGCGGGCGAGCCTGCGGTGCAGTTCGCGCGCCTGCCGCGGGCCGAACGAGGTCAGCGCGACCCGGTACTGCCCCGTGCTCTCCGACCAGCCTGGCTCGCACAGTTCCAGGGCCGACTGGTCGTGCAGCCACTCTGCCGCCGGCGGCTGGGGAGAGCGGTCGCTGGCGATGACCTCACCGCCATACGCCCCACTGGCACCCCGCAGCCGGGCGACCCAATCCGGAGGCACAGCTTTCGGTTCTCCCTTGCGTACTGAAATGCGTCGGTCAAGGGCGATTCACGAAGTGGTATTCAGCGGATAGTCGCCGAGCAATGAGTAGGTAAGTACCCGTAGGTAGCTCGGCCAACCCGGGGTGGCCCGCCGAGTACCTCGCCACTGGAACCGGATGTTCGGTGTCATGTCATGACAGCACGTGCGCGGTCGACTGGCGATTGCGGAGCGCAGACGGCGTTTGTTTCGAACGTTTCTGTCTTTAGAGCACGATAGACAGCTATGTCGAGGATCACCTGCACCAGCGGCCAGATGCACGCTTCGGGATTAGTTGAGGATGGCGCAGCCGGGCGAGCTATGGAACGCTTTCGGCAGATGTATCACCTGGCAAGCCGCAGTCGGGCGGGCCTGCCGCTTCACCGGCGTCCGGCGAGGAGCCCTGATGACAACTCCACTCATTACGCCGTCCAGCACCAGCGTCGACGACGGCCCCGCGATCGCCGAGCTGCACCGGCTGCATGCCGTGCAGCGGGCGGCGTTCCTGGCGGACCCTTATCCGGACGCGGACCCGCGCAAGGGACATCTCGCGGCGCTGGCCGGGATGGTTATGGGCCACCGCGATGACATCCGGGCGGCGATGAGCACGGACTTCGGCGTGCATCCGGAGCTGTTCACCGACCTGGTTGAGGTGCTCGGCGTAGCGGGGCGGGCGGTGTACGCCATCGGCCAGATCGACTCCTGGATGGCCGAGGAAGAGCGGTTCGCAGACCCCGCTATCTACGGCACCGCCCGGGCCGGTATCCGCTATCAGCCCAAGGGCGTGCTGGGCAACATCGTCCCCTGGAACTTCCCGTTCGATCTGTCCGTCGGACCTCTGGTCGAGATGCTTGCCGCGGGCAACCGCGTGATCATTAAGCCCTCGGACTACACGCCAGCCTGCGCGGAGCTCCTCCGCCAGATGGTCTCGGAGACCTTCCCCGAGGATCTAGTCGCGGTATCGGTCGGAGGCCTGACGCTGGCGAAGGAGTTCCCGACATTGCATTGGGATCACCTGCTCTACACCGGCAGCCCGGCGATCGGCCGCGAGGTTGCGCTCGCGGCGGCGGACAACCTCGTCCCCGTTACCCTGGAACTTGGCGGCAAGTGCCCGGCCATTCTCGCTGCCGACAGCGTCGACGCTGACAGCGTGCGCAGCGTCATAGGCACCAAGCTGATCAAGAACGGGCAGATGTGCATCTCCGTCGACTACGTGCTGGTCCCACGGGACCGGTTGGACGACTTCGTGGGGCATGCGGAGGCCTATGTCTCGGACGAACTGCCGAACTACACCAGCTCCGGCGATTGCACCGGCATCATCACTCAGCGCCACCTCGAGCGGATCGAGAAGATGGTGGACGAGGCGCATGCCTCGGGGGCGCGGATGGTCTCTCTGGGCGGCGAAAGTGACCGGTCTACCCGCCGGATGCCGCTCGTGCTGGTCGTCGACCCGCCAAAGGACCTGCGCATCATGCAGGAGGAGGTGTTCGGCCCTATCCTGCCGGTGATCCCGTACGACGACCTGCAGGAGGCGCTGGCCGGGATCAATGCCGGTGAGCGGCCGCTGGGACTATATGTCTATAGCAAGGACACCGAGATCGCCGAGGGAGTGCTGCGGCAGACGACTTCCGGCGGCGCGTGCATCAACATCTGCGCCCTGCAAGGCGCTCTCCCATCGCTCGGCTTCGGCGGGATCGGGAACAGCGGCAGCGGACGGCACCACGGCATTGAAGGATTCCGCGAGTTCTCCAACCCGCGGGGTGTCGTCGTCCGGGGCGATGGCGACCTGGCAGATGCCTTCCTGCCTCCGTACGGTCCGGTAGCCGAAGCCATCGTGAACAGCGCGTTCGCTGGCGCCGACCAGCCCTAGACTGCCGCGCCGGGCAGCGTCTGAACGCCAGTCCAGCAAGGGGAGCATGTGAATCAGGAAGAACGGCGGCAGTTCGTTCGCGAGCACCGCACGTGCGTCTTCGGCTACGCCCGGAAGGCACATGGCCCGGCGATGACGATCGTCTATTACGTCATGGACGGTGACGATCTGCTCGTCTCAACAATGGCCGAGCGCGGCAAAGCCAAGGCGGTCGGCCGCGACGGGCGAGTGAGCCTGTGCGTGCTGGATGAGTCGTGGCCAGTCACCTACCTGCAGGTCTACGGCACCGCCACGGTCGAGCGCGATCCTGAACTGGCCGCGGACGTGCTGGCCCGGGTCGTCGGCCTGATGGCCGGCGAAGAGGTGCCCGCCAGCCGCATCCCGCAGATCAGGCAGATGGCGCGAGACGAGCAGCGCGTCGTCGTCCGGGTCCGGCCGTACTCTACATACGAGACACCGCCCCGCCATGTCTGGCAGATGAGAGACCTAGACACGCTGACGCACCACACGAGCACGTCAATGCCCTGGTAGGCGAAGGGCACCTGCCGACATCGCACGGTCGGGGCTCGTGACGACCATCTGATCCTCCTTTTCCCGCAAGAGCCGCTGCACAGTGCCGTTGACACACAGTCGCGGCTGATCGCACCGGTCATTCTCAGGGATGACGCAGATCGATCCTTGGGCACGACGACAGCGGATCGCCGACCGTCGACGATGGCGGGATGAACGTGAACGAACCCTCTAACCCGGCAGCGCCGTCGGATGGTCGACGAGCTGTGAAGGGCTGATCATGGCCACTCCCGCGTGGGGAGCGCTTCTCGCCGCAACTGACCGTCAGGCCCCACGTCCTCATGGCCGACAGGAAAGCGGGCGTAGCACCTATCGATGGCTCCGGGCCCTCGGCATGCTCACATAGCGCGAGTTCGCCGAGCGATGGCCCAAGGACCACCAGCCTCAGCTCACGTTACCGGTGGTTCGATCAACCGGGCCTGGTCACCGCAAGGAGGGGACCTCCGATCAATGCCCTGCTGAGCAGATCCGGACGGCAAGCCGCGCGAGCGGGCGAACGGGTGATCTTCGGTCTGCTGGTGGTCGCGTTCATCGCCGGGCTAGGGCTGCTGGCGGCGTTTGTGCCGCTCGGTCACGGGTTCGTACCGAAAGGAGGTGGCTGGTTCATCCCGGCGGTTGTCGGCGGCCCGTTCACGTTGCACCCGTTGCTGTTCGCCGTACCGTCGGCGGCCTGCTTCGTGCTCGGCCTGCTCGACTGGCGTCACCCGTGGCGAGTTGAGCATCTGGACTTGCTGGCGCTCGCTGGCTTCTTCCCCGTGGCGATGCTGCTCAGCGACGACATCTCCCAAGCCGGCCTGGGGCTCGCAGCCGTCTGCCTCGGCTGGCTGTTCGTGCGCATGCTTGGAGCTTCTCTCGGGAAGTGGCCGATGCCGCAACTGCGACCGTCCATCAGCTCCGGACGGTTGCGGGCGGCACTAGGGATACTGCTCGTCATCCGGCTCGGAAGCGTCGCCGCGGGGAACATCCTGGATGTCGGGCAGGCGAGCTCGCTCGGAGCGTGGCGCCTGCTGCACGGACAGCAGTTGTACGGAGCGCTGTCCTGGCAAGGGCCCGGCGGGCTTCGGATTTACCGCCCTGACTCCTACGGCCCATTCGCGTACTACGCGTACATCCCCTTCGTGGCCATCTTCCCACCGGCACCGGCGCCAATCGCGACGCTGCTCCCGGCAGCGTGCTTCGACGTGCTGACGCTCGCGGGATTGCACAAGCTCGGTCGCCGGCTCGGGGGTCGGCCGCTCGCGCAGGCGTTCACGTTTGCGTATCTGCTCTACGCGTTCACTGACCTAACCTTCATGGCGGAAACCAACGATGCGCTGATCGCCGCCCTGTGCGTATGGATCATCGTAGGAATGGAGCGGCCAGTTATCCGCGGGCTTCTCATGGCAGCCGCCGCCCTGACGAAGTTCGCCCCCGCGGTGCTCGCATTCCAGTTCCTGGGTGTGAAACGTGGGCGTTCGCGCTACGCGCTGACGCTCGTGGCCTCGCTCGCCGGGATGCTTGCCTGGCCAATCATCACCTCGGGGGCGAAGCAGTTCCTCGACTCGACGTTCGGCTACCAGCTGATACAACGCGGCGGCGGCACCCAATTCAGCATCTGGACCTATCTGCCGCACGTGGCGACGCTGGCAAGGCCGCCGCTCGCAGCCGCCCTAGTGCTGCTAGCGATCTCACCACTGTTGGGTCCTGCGGTGCCGGACGCCCGGCAACAGGCCGCTCTCGCCACTGCACTGCTCATCGGCGCGCAGCTACTACTCGGCTACTGGTTCTACAGCTACCTCATTTGGTTCTACCCGCTCCTCCTCGTCGCGGTCATCCAGCCGCCGCGCGAGCACCAACCGCCAAGATGCTCACCGACGGTGCTGGGAGAGTCGACCCGCCAACCCCGGCTTGCTTGCGCGAGCGCAAGCACGTGGTCCATCAATGCACATAACCGGGCCGCGGCCGAACCCGAGTCGGAGCCAGGTGGTGGCTGGCTCGCTCTCATCAGGCGTGGTAGCGGGCGGCTAGCAGTTCGGGGAATCCGAGGTTTGCCTCGACGATGGATTTCACCAGCGGGCGGACCAGTTCCCGCAGGCGGGCGCAGCCGTCTTCGCCGATGGCCTGGTAGGGGTGGATGGCCAGCTGGTCGGTGTGATCTTCCACCGACTGCCGATGAGCCCGGCCGGCCGAGTTCAGCTTTAGCTCGTCGCCGTCCTCAAGCCAGCCCCTGTCCCGCACGCATGCCGTCCCGGCCGCCCACTGCTGATCGTTCCACTCCCGGCTGATCTGCAGGGCCCGGCCGGGGATCTCGCCAGTGGCCGCGTGCACGATCAGCGCCTCGAGGCCGGTCAGACCCGATGTGAGCAACAGCGCTACGTGACCGTCGCCTCGGAATTCGCGCAGCAGCGACTGAGCGTGCCACAGCACTAGGTGCGGCTCCGAAGGCCACGGCAGGCTGGCGTGCGCGGCAAACAGCGGACGGCCCTGCGGCCGCTCGCAGGCCCGCTCCGCTGCGGTGCGGGCAAGATCGGCAGCTTCCCGGACGTGCGGGCCGTCGACCTCGTCGCCCCACGCCTCGCGAAGCGAACGATCGGCCGCCTCCAGACGTGCGTCCAATATGGCGGCCGGATCGGCGATCTTCCACGCGGCGGGGATCGCCCTGCCTATCGCCGCGGGGTTGAAGTTGAAGAACGTGGCGATAGTAACCTCGGGCGGGACCGGGCCCAAGGCCGCCGAGCGCGATGCGAAGTAGCCCATTCGCTGATCGGTGATCCCGACGGCCTGGTAAGCCGTCGCGCGATGCGGACTGAAATAAATCATCCCGTGGATCGGCTCCGCGGCACGGAAGATCCGCCTGGCAGTTGCGGATGTAACGGGGCTCACCGGTTCGCGCCCGCAGCATGAGCGCCCACGCCGGTCGCATCCGCAGGCCGGTCCAATCCGTGCTGCATCGCTCTCCCTCGCGAACCGGTGGAAACCAGCACGCCTAGTATGCGCCGCCGCTGAGGCAGTCACGTACGTCCGCTGCGCCGGGGGTCAGCTCGCGTCGTCGAGGGTGAGCTGGCGAGTGCCTGCCTTTGTCGCCAGGCAAATCAAGCGGACGGCCGCGCCGCGCTCGCGCGCGGCCGCGTGCAGGGCGTGGAACCACTCACGGTCAGTGTCGTCCACGGTCTCCCCACCGGGCCGGGTCAGCGCGACCACGGCGGAGTCCGCCGCAGCGTCGCCCAGCACGTCGGCGATCACCCCGCACAAGTTCCCGACCAGCAGCGAGTCGGGGCGCGCTGGCACGTCGTCGATGGGCACCAGCACGGGCAGCTGAACGCCGTCGCTCGACAGGAACAGCAGCCACAAGCTGCGGTGCTGTCGTGAGTCCTGATCGAGCAAGCGGTCGACGCGGCGGATTATGTCCTGGTCGGTACTCAGAGGGGCGGCGAGGTCGATGCCGGGGCCGCAGGATGCGCTTAAGTTAGCCATGACAGTCAGTCAATCGCTTGGCGCTGACATTTTGTCTGCTCGCTTGGGGCTATCCGTTTATGGCCGGTCAAATCATGTACGTGGGCTGCTCTATGCCTAGGCGGGCCTTGGCATAGGACTGGTACCTGCTAGCACTGAAGAGGATGTGCTGGCCCGCGGTGTGAATGTCACGGAAGCAGCGCTCCAGCGGATGGTGTTCGAATACCGCCTCGGCGCCGGCCAGCCGGAACACGCGGTCAACCGCGGCGGTGGCAGCGCGGGTGGCGGTGCTCGCCGCCAGCAGCAGCCGCGCCCGCTGTTGCAGGTTCGGCTGGTCGCCTCGGCAGGCAGCTGCCCAGATCTCCGCGATGGAGTCGAACAGGAACGACCTCGCGGCGGCTAGCTCGCCCTCCGCACGTGCCAGCTGGTACTGCGCGGCCGCGTCGTGGCCGATGCTGCTGGCGGACGGCCCGCGCGTCTTGGTCGTGGCGATGGCGGCGAACTCGTCCAGCGCCCTGCGCGCGATCCCAAGCGGGACCGCTGCCAGGTACATCCCCGCCTGCGTGATGAGCGGGATCCGCCACAGCGGACCGTCGTGCCGGGCGGGTTCGAAGAACGGAGCCGCGAGCTGTGCGGCCGGTACATGCACGTCCGCGAGCGACACGTGGTGACTACCCGTGCCGCGAAGTCCCATCGCGTCCCAGCTGTTCTCGATCACGGCCGAGCTGGCGGGGATGAAGACGAACCGCCAGTCGGGCACGCCAGATGCTCGCACCTGGGGCGCCGCCCCATCGGCCGAGACGAACACGCCGACCTGAAGCCAGTCCGCGTGGGGACAGCCGCTGTTGAACGGCCAGCGACCAGACACCGCGAACTCATTGCCGTCGCTGC
This sequence comes from uncultured Actinomycetota bacterium, assembly GCA_963711055.1. GTDB lineage: Bacteria > Actinomycetota > Actinomycetes > Streptosporangiales > Streptosporangiaceae > JAJYUU01. The sequence continues at coordinate 123,376 of CAVQCR010000035.1, forward strand.
TGGGGATCGCCCGGCCTAGCGGTGCCCACATGCTGGTAGAGACAAAGTCAGCGTGTTCGCCGATCAACTCCTTGGCAACAGCCGGGTCCAGCCAGGCGAAGAACGCCGTGCTGTTCCCGATCACGATGGTCCACCCGGCCGAGCCGTCGGCCCGGCTGATCTCCTCGAAAATCTGCACGGTCGTGGCCGGGTCAAGCTCCAGCCCGCCGAGGGACTGAGGCAGGTTGACGCGGAACAGCCCGGCGGCTTTCGCTCGCCGAACCAGATCGGCGGGCATCGTGGCCAGCCGGTCGCCTTCCGCAGCCCGCACCCGGAAGTCAGGCACTAGCTCCCTGACCGCGCTCCATAGCCGGTCTGACTCCGTGGCCACTGCACCTCCCGGTGCGTCGGCGTGTTCCCTGGCCTTCAGCCTCGTCGGCGCCTGGCCACGAGACATCCCTGAGATCAGGTATTCAGTGCCGCGCTTCGCTCTGCCGGGTCGCGGCGATCGCGGCTAGCTCGGTCCTTGACTCCACCCCGAGCTTGGCGAACACGTGCTTGAGGTGCGTCTCGACTGTGTACCTGGACAGGAAAAGCGCCGCTGCGATGTCGGCGTTGGACCTGCCTTCGGCCGCCAGGCGCACGACAGTGCGTTCGGCCTCTGTTAGCGATGGCCAGCCCAGGGCGGGGCGCGGTGGGCGAGCACCGGACGGGCCACGAGGCCGACGCGGGGACGGCGCTACCTGCTGGCAGAACGCGAGGATCTCAGCTGCCACGCTCGGCCAGTCGCCGGCCCACGGCAGGTGATCCTGCCCCGGCAGGACCTTGATCGCCGCGCCAGGGATCTGGCTGGCGACCATGCGAGCGTCTGAGACCGGCACGAAATCCGCTTCGCGGTGCAGAACCAGGGTCGGCACCGCGACGCTGGTCATCAGCTCGCGCACGTCGAGCAGGCCCAGCGACTCGATCAGGGCCGCTGCCATGGCGGGACTTGCCGCCGCCCGCTCGAACGCTCCCGCAGCCGGGCGCGCCTCGGGGCTGGCCATGCTAGGCGCGACGAGGTCGAGTAGCCGGCCCTCGCCCCAGTGACGAACCACCGACCGGTATCGCCGTAGCTGTGCTGGGCGCGGACCGCGGAAGGAGGTGCCATACAGGATCAGCCCCAGGGTACGGTGCGGCTGCGCGACGGCGAACGCGATCGCGGCTCTGCCGCCATCCGACATGCCGAACAGCACCGTGGATGACGACCTCGCGGCGGCCATCACGGCCGCTACGTCCTGGACTCGTTCCGTTATCGTCGGGAGGTCGCTGGTCGGATCGGACAGGCCAGTGCCCCGCTTATCCAGGCGGATCAGCCGAGCGCCGCGCTCCAGCGCCCGGACGAACCGGCGATAGTCGGCCTGCTGCCACTGGATATCCAGGTGTGACACTAGGCCGGGCACCATCAGCAGGTCCGGCGGCCCCGCGCCAGAGACCTGATAAGCGATCTTCGCCGCGCTCGACTGCGCGTATCGCGTCTCCGGCGGGCGTCTGGCCATAGGGCCATAGTCCACCCGCCAGCCGTTTCTAAGGCGGAGCGGCGACCTGCGGGGCGGACTTTGTCGTGCGCACCGTCCCGGAATGCCCGCACCGCGAAGTCGTCGCCGTCGTTCCATCCCGTAATAAGGGGTGAAACCAGCCCGCGATGGAGTCGTTAGCAAGATCGCCGGTACCGGCGTAGAGGGCATTGCTGCCGGCCCACAGGGTGGTCGCGCCCAGGTGGCGGTTCGGGTAGCGCTCCAGCATGGCGTTGAAGAAACCGGCCGCGGTGCTGTTCTTCGTCAGTTGGTCGTCGGCATCGTCGAGATACTGGCGGGTCTGCGTGGTGACGACAGCCGCATCGTCATCGAGGTCCTTGTCCTTGTGGCTCGCGACGACGCTGTGCGGTCCCAGCGCCTCGATAATGTCGATGGCGTGGCGCCACGCGTCGCGGCCTCCGCTAGCTGACTCCCCGAGAAACTGGTGGACGCCGTTGTAGGTCGCGTCACCGGCCACGACCAGGTCAAGATCCGGCGCGTGCAGAACGGTGGAGTTGTCAGTGTCCGCGTGGCCGACCTCGACAATCTCGAGGTCGTGTCCCTCGAGGGTGAAGTGGTTGCCGGGCACAGTGACCGCAGTGATCGGGGAAGACGGGATCTGCCCCGGCCACAGCTTGTCCCACATGGCCTCGCGCACGGCCACGCTCGCGTGCATCTGCTCGATGGTGCCGGCCGAGGCAACGACTTGCGCGCCGAACCGGTCGGCCAGCAAGTCGGCAGTGAACCAGTGGTCACCATGGCCGTGGCTGGCGAAGATGTGAGTGAGGTTCTTGCCGCTGACCTCGATCCAGTCGCCGACCGCGTTGCCCTGGGCGGTTGTCAGCGGCGCCTCGGCGAGCACGGCGTCGGTGTCCCCGTAGATCAGCGTGGTCGCTAGCGGTGAGAACATGTGTGGCTCGCCGTTGGGAATAGCGCCAGCGACGTTCATTGGGATGGGGTCGGAGACGAAGACGTCGTAGCCGAGGGTGCCGTCGGTGGACATGACACTCCTTTACAAGCCTTACAAGCAGCTCAGAAACCCCCATGCGCGGTCTCGATGATGACGAAGGTCAGGCCCCGACTGGCCCGGGGTCCGCCCCGACTGTGCCCGTGCGGTCCCCCTCGCCCGACCTCACCACGTCTGTCTGCGCACCAGAGCGTGCCGGCTGGCTCCGCGCTGCCCGTTCGAACTACTTATCAGGCTGATTGCGATGCATGCCTGAGATCTCGCGTTCTGTGCACGAGCCTCGTGCGCCACTGCCGATGGCCCCGGCGGTGCGTCGAGTACCCGCATCTTTCGAGTCAAGCACAGCCGGAGCCTGCTCGGCCGGGTAGGTACGAGCTCGAGGGTTTCGCGCTCCGCGTCATTGAGACGGGGCTTACCGACACTGCCGGCACGACCTCGCTGCATGTGCCCGACCCCGGCAGCCGGCCCTACCGCGCGGTGCGGGTGACGATCCGCACCGTGGGCACGGCCGAGGCCAGCCGTCGGATGTCATCTGGAACGGCCGTCACGATCACCGCGCGGCCGTGCATTGACGCTACGGCGACCGAATGCGCTTCGACGATGTCCGCTGTGCTCGCGCCGGCGCTGTGAAGGATCGACCCGACGCGGCGGGCGAGGTCGAAGTCGGTCGGCACCACCCGGACCGCGGGCCGCTCGGCGCGGGTGCCGCGGTGTCGCGCCAGCGATGCTTCGACGCCGCGGGTGCGTCCGGCGCCTCGGCAGCACTCGGCGCAGACGAGAGCCGGGACCAGGACGTCGCTCTGGCGCTCCCAGGCCTCGGCGAGCAACGCGCGCAGCCTGTCGGGCGGAGGCTGCTCGGTCAGCGCGTCCAGGCCGTCAGCATCCAGGATCAGCGGCGAGCCCGTCATCCTGTGGCGAGGCTCGGGCAATCCCCGGCCTCATCGAACGCGGCCGCCGCGTCTGCCCGGACTTCGGGCGGTACCGGGCCCGCCGTGGCCTCCCACTGATCGAGGAGGTGCCGCAACGTAGCCAGCCGACCCAGGCGCTCCACGTGTTCGGCTAGCGCGGTGTTAACGACGGCGGACAGCGGCTGATTCCGCTGTTCAGCCGGGTCCGCCTGGGGCGATCACTGGAACCGGTACGCCTCCTGGCATCACGTGGTAGCACCCTTGCATGATGTTGCTGATCTGCGCCGAATTCGGGTCGAAGCCCTGTACATGGAGAAGATTGAACCCAGGGCGCCCCTCGGAATCGAGGGTAGGGTCGGGCCAGTTCGGGGCCCCGTGGGAGCGCATGCACCGGGCGTATGTCCGCAGCGCGGTCATGGCCTCGTTCACCAGTGCCTGTGGACAGTCGCCGGTCTCCTCGCATTGCCCAAGCGAGTCTTTGGTAAGCACCCGGCCGGACGCGCCGTTGTTCGGGTACAGGTGCAGGCAGGCTGTCTGGGCCGCCTGGAGTTGGGAGCTGCTGACCCCGAGTTGCTGTGAGTCGGCCTTGGGGACCTCTCCGCTGCTGGGGGGGTCGGGGAAGTTCGGCACGCCGTGAGAGCGCATGCACTGGGAGTAGGCGACCGCTGACGGGGAGTTCGCTGACCCGCCCGCGTTAGGCGAGCCGCCGGAACCGGCGGATGACGGGCTGCCGCCGCTGCATGCCGCTGCCAATAGGGACAGGGCGGCGGCGATGATGGCGGCCGCGGTTCGCGCCGTAGGCGGCCGTGCCCGCCGCGGCCGCCGCGGCCGGCGAATGACGCGGGTGCTGTCGTTCATCATGCTCTCCTCACGGCTGGGTGTTCGTGCTGGCCGCCGTCGCCAGCGGCCGGCCCGGGCGGCGGGCTGCCCGGGCGGGTGTGGCACCGTTCGCCGGGGCGGTGCTGGGACCGCCGCCCGGACGCGTTGCCTGTGCTGCCGGATGCCTGTGCTGCCGGATGCCTGTGCTGACCGTTGCCTGCGCCGTCAGATGCTCCAGAGTGCCTGGGTGGGGGACAGGCGTGCGGCGCGGATGGCGGGCAGTAGCCCGGCGAGGGCGCCGATGATGAGGGCGGCGGCCAGGCCGCCGGCCCAGGCTTCGGGGGGGATGACGATGGCCCAGCCCTTGGCGCGGGCGTAGGCGGCGGTGGCGGCGGCGCCGAGGATGATTCCGGCGGCGCCGCCGGCCAGGGACAGCAGGATGGCCTCGGCCAGGAACTGGGCGCGGATCTGGCCGCGGGTGGCGCCCAGCGCCCGGCGCAGCCCGATCTCGGAGCGGCGCTCGAGAACGGAGATGACCATAATGTTGGCCACTCCGATGGCGCCAACGAGCAGCGCGACCGCGCCAAGGCTGAGGAACAGCGTGTCGAGGGCGCCCTTGGCGTCGGCCTGTGCGGTGAGCGCGTTCGACGGCTGGGAGACGGTGACCTGGCTGGGGTTTTCCGGGTTGGCCTGGGCGCCGAGCAGGTTGTCGACGTTGGTGGTGATGGGCTGGTTGTCCGGAGTGGTGCGGACGTAGATTTCTGAGGGGTGGCCGTCGAGACCGAGGTAGTGCTCGGCGGCGGGAAAACCGACCAGGACCGCCGAGTTGATCTCCGGGACATAGGTGGCCGGGACTGGGCTGAGGATGCCGGTGACGTAGAACCACATCCCGCCGCTCCTGCCACACCCGGCCAGGTCCGCGCAGACCCAGATCCGCTCCCCGGGCAGGATCCGGTCGATCCCCAGCAGCTGCGCTGTGGTGGCGCCGAGCACCGCGACCGGCTCGCGGGCGGTGGCGGCGTTGAGGTAGCTGCCCTGCGCGATGGAGGTGCCGGCCGCCGCAGGCAGACCCAGGCTGGAGGCGTCCACGCTGAGAGCGTTGGTTTCGACCGGGGGGATGAGCGGGGACTTGTAGGCGCTGACGCCGCTGACAGTGCCGGTGTCCTGCACCGCGGTGACCCCTGGCAGCCGGGCGATCATGCCCGGCGCCGCCACCGGCAGCTCGGCGGGGTTACCGGAGAAGTCCTGCCCGTTGGCAACGGTCAGCAGGTTGGTGCCCAGCGCCTGGATTTCGGCATTGAGGCCGGAGGCAGAGGAGGCGGCCAGGCCTAGCACCGCGACGATCGCCGCGACGCCGATCGCGATGCCGAGCGCTGACAGCGACGCGCGCAGCTTGCGGGTCGCCAGCCCGATACTGGCCAGCGCGGCCAGGTCGGCGGGCCGCAGCCGGGGCGCAGCCGGGGCGGCCGGCCGCGGCGATGTGGTGGTCATGACCGTCCTTCCTTCGCGCGCTGGCGGCCGGCGGCGGCTGGCCGCGGGGCCGTGGCCGCTGGGGACGGGGACGGGGCTGGTGTCGGTCATGATGTGCCCGTCGAGCATCTCGATGCGCCGCCGGGTGCGGGCGGCGACCGCGTGGTCGTGGGTGATGATGATGATCGTGGTGCCCTGCTGGTTGAGTTCTTCCAGCAGAGCCAGCAGCGCGGCACCGGTGGCCGAGTCGAGGTTGCCGGTGGGCTCGTCGGCCAGCACCACCGGCGGGCAGCCGACGATCGCGCGGGCGATGGCGACCCGCTGCCGTTCCCCGCCCGACAGCTGGGTCGGCCGGGCGGCGGCCCTGCGAGCGAGCCCGACCCGGTCCAGGGCCTGCAGCGCGAGCCGCGACCGCTGGTCGCGGCGGACGCCGGCGTACAGCAGCCCGTCGGCCACGTTGCCCAGCACGCTCTGGTGCTCGGCGAGGAAGAACTGCTGGAACACGAACCCGATCCGGGCCGCCCGCAGCCCGGACAACTCCCGGTCGGTCATCGCCGCCACGTCCAGGCCGGTCACCTTGACCACCCCGGTGGTGGGCTTATCCAGGGTGCCCATCAGGTGCAGCAGCGTGGACTTCCCAGACCCCGACGGGCCTACGATCGCGGTCAGCTCGCCGGCGGCCACCGCCACGCTCACCCGGTCCAGCGCCCGCACCGGCGGCGACCCCGGGTACTCCTTCGACACCCGGTCCAGCTCCAGCACCGGAGCCGGATGCGGAAACCGGGCCGCGGTCGTCCCGACAGCCAGCGCCGCCTGCGCGCGGGCGGTCATGACTGCGCCACCACGACCCGCTGGCCGGGGGTCAGCGCCCCGGTCACCTGCACCAGGCCCGAGTTGTCGTCGAAGATCCCGGGCGCCACCGGCACGTACCGCCGCGTGCTCCCCGGCCCGGCGACCTCCACCACGTATCCGCCCGGGGCGTGCGCCATCAGCGCCGTCACCGGCACCGCCAGCACGCCGCGAGCGGTGGCGGTGGTGATGTACACCGTCACTGGCGCCTGGTCCAGGCTGCCGGCCGCCCCCGGATCGGTCAGCCCCACCTGCACCGGGATCGTCGTGATGGTCCCGCCTGCCTGCGACTGGGACGTGACCGCCACCGTGCCGACCGAGGACACCACGCCCGGCGTCGTGCTCCCGTCCGGCAGCGTCACCGTCACCGCGTCGCCCGCCTTCACCTCCGACTCCTGCGAGGTGTCAAGGGCAATCGTCACCACATGCTCATCGGAGGTCGCCGCCAGCACCGGCCCGGCCGCCGGGCCGCCCAGGCTCCCGGTCACCCGCGACACCCGGATCGCCCCCGGCTCGAACACCACCTGCCCCAGCGACAGCGACCCCGGCGGGAGGGAGACCCCAAGGCGCTCTTCCAGCCGCTGCACCCCGTACGCCGTCTCCCACGAGTAGTAATCCCAGCCCGCCGCGGCGATGCCCGCGCGGCCGGCGTCGCCCTGGGCCACCAAATCATGGTTGAGCTGGGACACATCCGCGCCGGTCAGCCCCTCGCCCAGGGCCCGCCAGTCCGGCACGCTGCCGTACAGCAGCACCACCGGGCTGCCGTTGCCTGTGCGGTACAGCGCCTGCCCCTGCCGGATCACCTGCCCGGCCCGCGGCAGCAATGTCAGCGTCCCGCCACCCTGCCCGGTCACCGTCCAGGAGCCCGCGTACCCCAGAGTCGCGGCCACCGGTGTCACCGCCGCGATATCCTCCCGCACTACCGGCCGCGTCGCCGCCGGCGCTGCCCCCAGCCCGCTCTCCGGCGAAGCAGCTGCGGAAAACAGCCCGGCCCGCCAGCCGGCCACCACCCCGGCCGCCAGCACAACCACCAGGCCCGCCGTCACCCAGCCGCCCCGGCCACGCCGGGTCGCCACCCCTACCCCCGCAGCCTCCAGGGCCCCCGCCTGCTGCCCGGCCATCTGCTGGCCAGTCTCCCGACCGCGCGAAACCGTCTCACTCACGATCCATCTCCGTCCCTTCAGCTTCCGCCTATCGCCGGCCATAGCGGGCGCGGCAGCGACTGGCACTGCTGCTCCCCGGCCCTGACCTGCGGCGAATTCTGTTCAATGGGAAATCGGGCACCGCCGAACCCACGCTCGCGGCGCTCAGGGCTGGCCGTGCGCGCCGCGAGCGTGGGTTCAGGCGCGGCAGTGCCATCGAAACAGCTCACCCCAACGGCACGGGAACGCCTGCCGAGCCGCCGACCAGGCGCTCGCATACGCGATCCTTGGACTCGAACAACGTCGAATGCGTGTACTGGTGGGTGATGCCGACGTTACTGACATCGAAAAAGGGGCGCCCCTGGGAATCGATGGTGGGGTCGGGCCAGTTCGGCACCCCGTGGGAGCGAATGCACCGGGCGTACTTCCGCATGACGTTCAGCGCCTGCTGCACCACGGCTTGGGGACAGTCGCCGGTCATCTCGCATTGTTGGATCGACGCGCCGGTGGCCGGGAGCAGGTGCTGGCAGGCTCGCTGGGCCGCACTGAACTGGGAGCTGCTGACCCCGAATGCCTGCGCGCCGGGCTTCGGGAGCGTTCCGCCGCTGCCGGGGTCGGGATAGTCCGGCACGCCGTGGGAGCGCATGCAGTGCGAGTAGGCGACCGCTGACGGGGAGTTAGCTGACCCTCCCGCATTAGATGCGCCGCCGGGGCCGGCGTTGGACGGGCTGCCGCTGCACGCCGCCGTCAGCAGGGCCAGGGCGGCTGCGGCAATGATGGCGGCCCCGGTTCGCGCAGCCGGCCGCCATGCCCGCCGTGGCCGGCCCATGCCGCCGGTACTGTCGTTCACCACCAAGCGCCCGGCCGCTGGTGTGCATCGGGACTAGCTGCTTTCCGATTCATGGGCTCCTCCGTTCCAGGTGGTCCGCAGCGCCGCGGCATCTCCGGTCTAGCAGGCAGCCCATGACGCGAGCCGAACAGCGATTGTTAGGCGGATGTCATCCGGGCAAGCGCACAATGTCCACGTGCGGGTGCTGGTCGTGGAGGATCACGTCGCGCTGGCCAACCGGATCGGCGAGGGCCTGCGCGACGCGGGCTTCGCCGTCGACGTGGTCTACGACGGCGCGGCAGCCCTGCAGAGCACGGGCAGTACCGACTACGACGTGGTCGTGCTCGACCGCGACCTGCCGGCCGTGCACGGTGACCGCGTCTGCCGCCGCCTGGTGCGCGACGGCTCGCCCAGCCGCATCCTGATGCTCACCGCGGCCACCGACGTCGAGGACCGGGTCGATGGGCTGGAGCTGGGCGCGGACGACTACCTCGGCAAGCCGTTCGCCTTCCACGAGCTGATCGCCCGCATCCGCGCCCTCGGGCGGCGCGGGCCCGGCTCGCCCGCGGTCGTGCAGCGGGGCGACCTGGTGGTCGACCGCGCGCGGCACCGCGCCAGCCGCGCCGGCATCCCGCTGACCCTGACCCGCAAGGAGTTCGGCGTGCTGGAGTGCCTGGCCGGCGCGGACGGCGCTGCGGTCAGCGCCGAGGAGCTGCTGGAACACGTGTGGGACGCGCACGCCGACCCGTTCAGCAACACGGTCGCGGTGACCGTCGGGCGGTTGCGGCGCAAACTCGGCGCCCCGCCGCTGATCGAGACCGTCGCCGGCGTCGGCTACCGGCTGTGAGAAGCCACCTCAGCGCCCGGTCGCGGCTGACGCTGCTGTACGCGTCGCTGTTCGCGCTGGGCGGGGCCGCGCTGGTATTGATCACCTACCTGCTGGTCGCGGACACCTTGCACACCACGCCGACCATCAGGATCCCGCCGGGGGTCCAGCAAGCGATCGCGCGGTGCCTCGAGGCGGCGCAGACTGGTGGCGCCGGCGTCATGCAGAAGTGCGCCGCGGTGTATGCCAACGGTGTCCAGGCCGGCGCCTCGGCCCAGCGCAGCACGACCATCACGCACCTGCTGACCTACTCGCTGCTCAGCCTGGCCGGGGCCACACTTCTCGCCGCGGTCGCGGGCTGGATCGTCGCCGGTCGCATCCTGGCACCGGTGCACCGGCTCACCGCAGCTGCCCGCGCGGCCAGCGAGCAGAACCTGTCCCAGCGCATCGCTCTGCAGGGCCCGCGCGACGAGCTGCGTGAGCTCGCCGACACGTTCGACACGATGCTCGAACGGCTCGACCGCGCGTTCACCAGCCAGCGGCAGTTCATCGCCAACGCAAGCCACGAGCTGCGCACGCCGCTGACCGTCATGCGCACCGCGATGGACGTCGTCCTCGCCAAGCCGGAGCCGACCCGCGAGGAGCTGGTCTCGATGGCCGCCGATGTCCGCCAGGCCGTCGATCACTCCGAGCGGCTCATCGAGGCACTGCTGGTACTCGCGCGCAACGATCAGGCGCGTGCCCTCACCGACCCGCTGGACCTGGCCGTCGTCGCCGAGGACGCACTCGAGGGACGTAACGCCAACGGCATCGCCACTACCACCACACTCCACGAAGCCCCCGTCACCGGCGACGGAGTGCTGCTCGAACGGCTCATCGCCAATCTGCTCGACAATGCCGAGCGCTACAACATCGCCGGCGGCACCGTCACGATCTCGACGACCGCCCACGAGGCCACATCCGTCCTGCGCGTGGTCAACACCGGAGCGGTGGTCCCCGCCGACATGGTCGACCGCCTGTTCCTGCCGTTCACCCGGCTCGACGACCGCACCCGCCACGACGGCTTCGGCCTCGGCCTGGCCCTGGTATCGTCCATCGCCACCGTCCACAACGGAACCGTGCACGCCACCGCCGTACCCACCGGGGGCCTCGACATCACCGTTCGCCTCCCGCGACGCGCAAACGCCGTCACCCCAGGCTCGTCCGCCACCGCCTGAACACGCGTTGGTTGAGGAGGTTAGTGACGCTGGTCTGCGCGTTGGCTGGGGCTGCTCAGGTCCGACTCGCGTTGGCGGTTGCTGCACTTTCGGACTGCACCCCGCGGGTCACGATCAGGATTCATCAGTGCCGGGCCGGGCGTCACGGTGAGTCCAGAGTTATCCACAATCGCCCCGGCCGAGCTAACGCGCGAGCCACTCCCGGTAGCCGGTCTTGGCGATGACGGCGCTGTCCCCGGCAGTGAGGGCATCGCCCGAAGCGGCGGCGAACATGCCGGCGCTGTTGTCGGTGACGACGGTGCGATGGTCACCATGGGCGGCGAGGGTGATCTTGCCGAGCTCGTCGAGCGCGAAAACCTCAGGGCCGGCGATATCGCGGGTGCCCTCCAGCGGCGTGCCGACGCTGACGTCGGCCACGGCTTGGGCGACCTCGGCCGAGGCGATGGGCTGGACGAGCGTGGCGGGCAGGCGGACGGTGTTCTCGTCGGCGGTCTCGGCCAGCACCGCGTCGATGAACTCGAAGAACTGGGTGGCGCGGACGATCGAGTACGGCGCCGGGCCGGCCTTGAGGATGTCCTCCTGCAGCACCTTGGCGCGGTAGTAGACCAGGCCTGGCACCCGGTCGGCGCCCACGATCGAGAGGATGACGGCGTGGCCGACGCCGGCACCGTTGGCGGCCATGAGCAGGTTGTCCATGGTCTTCTGGAAGAACGTCGGCGAGGCGTCGTCGAAGGTCGGCGAGTTCGTCAGGTTGAGAACGACGTCGGCCCCCTTCAGCGCCTCAGCCAGGCCCCGCCCGCTGAGCAGGTCCAGACCTGTGGACGGCGAGTGCGGCACCGCCTCGTGCCCGCTCGCGTTCAGGATCTTAACTACCTGCGATCCGATGAGCCCGGTCCCGCCGATGACAGCGATCTTCATTTCCCCGACCTCCTTCGCTCTCGGATATGCAATGTCCGGGTCTTGAGCCCGAGGGAGCCGTGGAGCTGGGGGCGCGGTCAGTTTGCGCGCGGGGCCCGGCGGTTGCTTCGCCGGGCCAGCTCTTCCTCGTCCACGAACGTGAGCATGGGCGTGCCGGGCTCGCAGAGCATAGTGACGGTGAAACGTACCGGGATGTCGTCGCGGTTGTTGCCGTCCTGATAGTGGATGACGTCGCCGCCCGGCTCCCAGAACGCGGCGCCCGCCCGGAGGACACGCGCGGGCTCACCCTCCAGCTCGAACACCATCTCGCCCTCCAGCACATAGCCGAAGCACGGCCCGGAGTGCCGATGCGGGGGGCTGCCAGGATCGCCCGGTGGGAACTCCACGACGATGGTCATCGCGTGCGCGCCCGCCGGGATGAACGGAGGCTCCACCTCCTGCACAACGGTAATCGCCGACTGCCACGCATCCGATCGTGGCTTCCGCCCGGCGGTCATCGACTCGACTTCCGGCATGGAACCCACCCCCAAGACAGGTCGCCCGCGCGGATTATCACACCCCACTGTCGACATTACGCCCCACCGTCGGGCACAAACCGCCCGCACCCAGGCCCGGCGCGACCCTAATGGCGCCAGGCGGAGTGTCGAACTCGACGTACTTGCGGCCATAGGTCTTTGCCACTCTGCGGGGTTGCCGGATCTGAAGTCATCTCTTGCCGACGCCGAGACCTTCCACCTGTTCGTGACTCGTACGGCGCCGGAATGACCGTCCCGCAATGCCTTCGCGGCCGTCTTCAGTGGCCTGACGCTGGCTTGGCACCTGCGTCGGGAGCGGCGCCGATGACGCTGTGGATGACACCGTGGATTGGAGATCTCGTATCAGCGCCTCACGGTACGCGTCTGTGCACATGGCCGCGATCGCCAGTCGGCTCAGCGAAGTTCCTGGATACGGATCAGGTTGCCCGCAGGATCGCGGAAGGCGCAGTCGCGAATGCCGTACGGCTGCTCGGTCGGCTCCTGGACGACCTCGGCGGCGTCGCTGGCCTGTAGCCGCCCGAACGTGCCGTCGAGGTCCCTGGTGGCCAGAAGGATCCAGCCGTAGGTGCCCTTGGCCATCATCTCGCTGATGGTGCGGCGCTCATCGTCGGTGATGCCGGGATCGGTGGCCGGCGGCGCCAGCAGGATCGACGTGCCGGGCTGGCCGGGCGGGCCGACCGTGATCCAGCGCATCGTGCCGGATCCGACGTCGGTGCGAACCTCGAAGCCGAGGGTGTCGCGATAGAAGGCTAGGGCTGCGTCCGGGTCGTCGTGCGGGAGGAAGCTTGCGTGAATGGTGATGTCCATACCGGTCACGCTAGCTGCGTCCCGCGGAGCGGCGCTTCTCGATTCCTGACAGGTCTGGTCACCTGCTTCGCCAGGCACGGCGGCATCCCCGCCGTCGCGCGCGCCGCGAGGCGCCGGTAGGTACTGGGCGGCACGCCCACCAGCTCGGTGAAGCGAGTGCTGAAGGTGCCCAGCGACGAGCAGCCGACCGCGAAGCAGACCTCGGTGACGCTGAGGTCGCCCCGCCGCAGCAGAGCCATCGCGCGCTCGATCCGCCGCGTCATCAGGTAGCTGTACGGCGACTCGCCGTAGGCGAGCCGGAACTCGCGGCTGAGGTGCCCGGCCGACATGTGCGCGCCGCGGGCGAGCGCCTCGACGTCCAGCGGTTGGGCGTACTCCCGGTCGATCCGGTCGCGGACCTGGCGCAGCCGCGCGAGGTCGCGCAGGCGCTGAGTCTCGGCGGGTCTGCTGGTCACACGCACGATCGTACGTTGCGCCGCAATAGATGCCGAGCCCCGTGTAGTGCGCGAGCCCCCGGACTTCGCCCGCACCCTGGACGCCGACTCGGTCGCCCGCACTTCCTACCACCGCCTGTTCTGCAGCCGCAAGCGGGAGCACCTGGCCGCCATCCGGGCGCGAATGCCGAGACGCGCATACGGCGGATCCAAGAAGGCCCTGGCAACGCTGCTGTACCAGGAGCCGGCAGGCGGCCGTGCGGCCCGCGCGAAGCCTTGAGTAACAGCGCGGCCCCGCTGGCGCGTCATGACCCGCATGGTCCGGCTCGGTGGAGGAGCTGCGGCGAGCCATGTGATGGCTGCGGTGCGGTAGTGCGCCGTCCGGCTCACAGCGATGCCGCCTCCCACGCGAACCCGTCCGGGTCGGCGAAGGACCCCGCATCGCTGCCGATAATCAGCCGGTGCGATCCGGTGCCGTCGGGAGCGACGCCTGCGTCCTTGGCGAGGGCACGGCGCCCGTAGAGCGCAAACTTAACGGGACTGGACGTAGTGGCGAACTCGACATACTTACGGCCAAAGCTCTTCGTCACGGCGAGGCCACGGTCAATGTAGAACCGCCTGCTCGCGGCCACGTCCGCGACCCCCAGCAGGAGCACGATCTGGTCGATCTGCCGGTTGGCCGGACCAGTGTCCTTTTTCGCCGAGGTCGCGACCTTCCAGATCGTCCCGTCCGGGGCTCGTACCACGCCGCCGTAGCCCCAGAACGACTTCGCGGCCGGCTTCAGCGGCGTGGCGCCGGCGTCGAGTGCAGCGCCGATGAGTCCGCTGACGGTGGCTGGCTGCGACACCGTGAGCGACAGCGTGAAGCCACAGAAGCCGTTCGCGGGTGCATCCGAGGCACGCAAGCGCACCTGAGTGCCCAGACCGAAGGCGGCGGTGTAGAAGCGGTCGGCGGCCGTGACGTCGGCCACTTCGAGGGTGATGGATTCGATGGAAGTCATGGCGGTCACGCTAGGTGAGGCTCGGTGACCGGCGCTTCTCGATTCCTGACTGAAGCCGGCGGCGCCACGCGACATTGCCGGCATCTAGACGATGCGGCAGGCGAGCTGGATTGCGTCAGCGATGCCGGGCGGTGGGCCAGCGAAGGCGCGCTTCCCCGCGCGGTGATATTCGTTTGCTCGGCCTAGGCCAGATCATCCAGAATAATCCGTTATGCGGATTCCGATCGGTGAGGCGATCTAGTGCCTGTGCCGCCGGCGACCGGGGACCGGCGCCTACCGCTGTGGCGGAATCGGGATTATCGGCTGCTGTGGACAGGCAACCTGGTGTCCTCGATCGGCAGTGCGACTGTGCTTATAGCGCTGCCGTTGCTGGTCCTGGCGATTACCGGCAGGCCGTTGCAGGCCGGCGGGGTCGCCGCGGTGGAGACTGTCCCTTACATTGCGCTGAGTTTGCCGATCGGTGTCGTGGTCGACAGATACCCGCGACGCAGGTTGCTGGTCTGCGCTGGCGTGGTTTCCATGCTGGCGAGTTCTGTCATCCCGATCACCTATTATCTCGGTGGCCTGACCATCGGCCTGGTGTACGCAGTCGCCGTTATCGTCGGTTGCGGCAGCGCCCTGGACCAGATCGCGCAGGTTGCGGTGCTGCCGAAGCTCGTGAGCCAGGAGCAGATCGCCGCGGTCTCCGGGCAGTCGGAACTGATCTTCAACCTGTCCGCCATCGCTGGGCCGCCAATTGCCGGACTGCTACTAGCGGGCGGCCATCTTGCCGTGCCGTTCATCATCGACTCGCTCTCATTTGGCGTGCTGGCCCTGGCCGTGGGCATGATCCGCTCTGACCTCGACCCAGGCAAGCCCTCCGACAGTGCCCGCTGGCGCGATGAGATCCTGCTGGGCTTCCGAGCCCTTGCCAGGTACCGGACCCTGCGGGCGCTCAGCATCATGACGCTTGTCGGCGATTTCCTGTTCTCTGGCATCACAGTGCTGATGACTGTCCTGATCAAATCCCGTGGCTCGTCGCCATCGATCATCGGCGCTGTTTTCGCCATCGCGGCGGTGGGCGGTGTTATCGGCGCACTGACCGCAACCCGATTCGAGCGCGCCGCCGGCCTCGTGCCATCGGTCATGCTCCGCAGCTGGGCTACCGCGCTGTTGTTCCCGCTGCTGGCAACGGGCGTACCACCGATCACGCTCGGGATCATCTGGGCACTGATGAATGTGATGATCGCCTACATGAACGTGACCCAGATGCGGCTGACCATCGGCTTGGTGCCGCAGGAAGTCCTCGGCCGGACGCAGTCGATCGTCACGTTCGCCTCGTTTGCTGTGCTGCCCATCGGAGCTGTGTTTACCGGCGTTCTGCTGCAGTACGCCGGCCCTGACGGAACAGTGTTTACCTTCACCGGGATCCTGACCGCAGTGGCTATCTACAGTTCCTTCAGCCGTGACCTTCGTATGCCAACCGGCTCGGTCCAGTAGGCCGGAGCTTATGCCAGACATCAGCCCATCCCTGCAGCGACGTGCATGCCGACGCCGACTGAGATAACACAAATTTGTGTTATCTCAGTCTTACCTGTATCTTGTTTGCCATGCCGACTGATGCAGAAATCACCTTCGCGGACCACGCTGGCCGTCTCTATGCCCGCCGCTACGGCATGGCGCCAATGGTGGGCCGGCTGCTGGGTTATCTGGCGATCTGTGACCCGCGCGAGCAGAGCATCGGGGAGCTGGCCGAGGCGTTGCTGGCCAGCCGGAGCGCGATTACCGGTGCGGTCAACACCCTGGACCATCTCGACCTGATCCGGCGCTCGCGGGCTGCGGGCGAGCGGATGGACCGCATCTGGATCGACATGAGCAGTGCCCGGTCGACGGGCTTCGACGTGACCGAATACCAGGAGCAGGGCGATCTGGCGCGCGAAGGCCTGGCGCTGCTGGCCGATGAGCCGCCCGAGCGGCGGGCGGTGCTGCTGGAGTGGGCGGCGTTCGCAGACTTCCTGGTGGCGCGGCTGCCGGAACTGGAGAAGGACTGGAAAGCCCACCGTGAGTCGCTGCGCGCCGCCGGCGAACTCCCCGAATCCCCATCACATCACTGAAAGCGAGGAAACCCGTGACGATCAACCCGGCCAGGCCGGCGATCAGCGCCCAGGCCGTCCGCAAATCCTTCGGTGACCACATCGTGCTCGACGGGGTCGATCTCACCGTCGCCGAGGGCACCATCTTCTCCATGCTCGGGCCCAACGGTGCCGGGAAGACGACGATGGTGCGCATCCTGTCGACCCTGATCGCGGCCGACGCCGGCGCCATCCAGGTCGGCGGGCACGACGTGGCCACCGACCCTGATGCGGTACGCGCCCTGATCGGCGTCACCGGCCAGTTCTCCGCGGTGGACAACTATCTCACCGGCGAGGAGAACCTGCGCCTGATGGCCGACCTCCGCCACCTCGGCCGCGCAGCCGGAAGCCGCCGAATCGCGGAGCTGCTTGAGCGTTTCGACCTGACCGGCGCTGCGCGCAAGCCGCTATCGGCCTACTCCGGCGGGATGCGGCGCAGGCTGGACCTGGCGATGACGCTGGTCGGCAACCCGTCAGTGATCTTTCTCGACGAGCCCACCGCCGGGCTGGACCCGCGCAGCCGCCGCACCATGTGGCAGATCATCCGCGAGCTGGTCGCCGACGGCGTGACGATCTTCCTCACCACCCAGTATCTCGAGGAGGCCGACCAGCTGGCCGATTATCTTGCGGTGCTGGATCACGGGCGGATCGTCGCCGAAGGCACCCCCGCCGAACTGAAGCACCGAATCCCCGGCGGGCACATCCAACTCCAGTTCGCCGAACCCGACGCCCTGCGCGCGGCTGCCGGCATGATCCCGAACGCCACCCCGGACGACGATCAGTTGATTATGCAGGTCCCCGGCGACGGCAGCATCGCCTCGCTGCGTCGCGTGCTTAACCAGCTGGACGAAGCCCGCATCGACGTCGAGCACCTGTCGATCCACACACCTGATCTCGACGACGTGTTCTTCGCCGTTACCGGCCACGCCACCACCGAACCCACTGCCCGCGATGAACAGGAAGCGCTCCAGCGATGACATCCCTTGCCTGCACCCTCGCCGACTCGGCGACGATGCTCCGCCGCAACCTCAAACACCAGCTGCGCTACCCGTCGCTGACGCTCATGCTGGCTGGCATCCCGATTGTGTTCCTGCTGCTGTTCGTCTACGTTTTCGGTGGCCAGCTCGGCACCAGCCTCGGCGGACACGGCGCCGGGAGCCGCGGCGCGTACCTCACCTACGTCGTCCCCGGCATCCTGATCATCACCGTGGCATCCGCCGCCCTCGGCACCGCGATCTCCGTCGCCACCGACATGACCGGAGGAATCATCGACCGGTTCCGCACCATGGCGATTTCGCGGGGCGCCGTGCTCACCGGCCACGTGATCGGCAGCCTGTTGCAAACCCTCGCCGTTCTCGTGCTCGTTCTCGGCGTTTCCCTGGCGATCGGCTTCCGGTCCCATGCCAACGCCCTTGAATGGCTAGCCGCCGCCGGCGTACTCGCGCTGTTCGCGTTCGCACTCATCTGGCTGTCCGCCGCGCTGGGCATGGCCGCCAAGAGCGTGGAAACCGCCAGCAACACCCCCATGTTCCTCACCCTGCTGCCGTTCCTGTCCAGCGGGTTCGTGCCCACCGCCAGCATGCCGGCCGGGCTGCGCCAGTTCTCCGAGTACGAGCCATTCACCCCGGTCACCCAGACCGTCCGCGGCCTGCTCACCGGCGGCCCCGTCGCGGCGCACGCCATCCCCGCCATCGCCTGGAGCGCCGCTATCGCCCTCGCCAGCTACCTCTGGGCCGTTCGCCTCTACAACCGCCGCCGGGCAGCCACCCCCAGCTGACCCGGAGGGCCGTATCCGCGCTCGGTTCCAGATGACGCTCCGTCGGATCGGCCGATCCGGGCCTGCCAGGTCCGGAACGGCCGGTCCGGTCGGATGCTGTGCCGAAGACGCTTCCCGGTGGCGGCGGGTGCTGGCGGTCGTGATCGTCGTCGTGGTCGCCGGTCTTCCAGCTCGCCACCTCGCCGGCGTTCACCGGCCGATCGTTCGGCCACCGACAGTCCGGCAGAGACGTTGTGACCGCCCCCGCTGGGCCACGTTGTTCTTGGGTGCTAGCGGATTTCGTATGTTCCGTCGAGCCGGGCGCGGCCGATGGCGTGGCCTTTGATGGCGGTGATCACCTCGTTGAGGGTGAAGCTGGCTAGCAGCCTCGGGCCCTGGTCGAGGGCGAATGGGTCGGCGTGGACTGGGCGGCGGTTCGGCGCAGGACTGCCCAGCGGGGTGGCAGCCCGCGGGCGGCCGAGGGGAGGTGCGGCGCGGAGCATAACTTCCCCGCTGCCGTCGGCGGCTGGTAAACCTGTGTTCGCACCTGCACGTCTTCTTCGAAAGGCAAAGCTGGCGTGCTGTGACATAACGACCGCACCCAGGTGCTTTGACTATGGCGGAGATGGGTCACGGGGGGGCAATGCTTCAACCAGGTAACGACGTCCAGGGCGGCTCGATGCCGGCGGCAGGTCAGATCGGCCGCGGCCCGTCGCGATCCGCCCCGCCGCGGCGATCGCGGTTAGCGGCCACGTGCACGCCGGGAACAGGGGCAACGGCAAGGTTCTCTCCGAACTTGACAGCTATCCGCCAGCCCTGAATGAACAATCGCGCCGAGGATTGCGGCGGTCGGTGCAATCCGCCCCGCTCATCGGCCGTGAGGCTGAGCTGGCCGCGGTCCTGCGGCTGGTCGCCGACGCGTCCGTCCGGCTTGTGAGCCTCGTCGGGCGCGGCGGGGTGGGCAAGACGCGGCTGGCGCTGGAGGTGGCATGGACTCTCGACGCGGGCCGGCCGGGGTCGGTTGGTGTGGTCTCGCTCGCGTCGGTGCCCGCTCCGCAGCTGGTGGCAGTGGAGATCGCTGACCAGCTTCAGATCACCATCCTGCCTGGCCTGTCAGCGGTCGACGCGGTCGCCCGACGGCTTCAGGGTGCTCCTCGTACGGCACTGGTGCTCGACAACTTCGAGCACCTGCTCGCTGGCGTCGGCGTGCTCACCGACTTGCTGGACGCGTGCGACCAGTTGCAGCTGATCGTGACGAGCCAGGCGCCGCTCCGGCTGCGGCCCGAGCGGGTTGTGAGACTGTCGCCCCTTCCGTTGCCAGCTGAGGACATCGCAGATCTACGCAAGGTCGCTGCCCAGGCCGCGGTGGCGCTCTACTGCGATCGCGCAGAAGCGGCCAGCGACAGGTTCCGCCTCGAGCAAGCGAACGCAGCGGCGGTGGTCTCGCTCTGCCGCGAACTGGAGGGCCTGCCGCTCGCGATCGAGCTTGCGGCTGCGCGTGCCGCCAGCCTGCCGGCAGCGGAGCTCCTGGCACGGCTGCCGTCGCGGCGGCTGGACGTGCTTCGAGCGCCAAAGCCTGATTCCCCGGCGCGACACCACGAGCTACGAGCCGCCATCGGCTGGACATATAACTTGCTGTCGGCCGCTGAGCGTGACCTGCTTCGGCGGCTCTCTGTAGCCGGGGCGGCCTTCGAGATCGAGGACGCAGAAGCCCTCGCGGCGACCGAGCCAGCCGACGTTCTCGACGCGCTGTCCTCGCTAGTCGACGTGCACTTGCTCACGCCAGTGCCCGCCGATGGTTACACACGATTCGAGCTGCCGCCTTCGGTCCGTGACTTCGCCAGCGAGCAACTGCAGGCTTCGGGTGACCTTGCTGCGGTCGAGAACCGGTGGCTCACCTGGCTGGCTGCGCGCGCCCGCGCCGCTGGCTCGGGCCTGACCGATCCTGAGCCGGACGAGTGGTGGTCCTGGCTCGAAGGCGCACATGACTGCCTGCGCATCGCGCTTCAGGCGTGCCTGGACGCGCAGCGCGCAGCGGACGCTCTCGATCTGCTGACCGGACTGGCACCGTTCTGGAACGCCCGCGCATCGCATCCTGCCCACACCGCGCTGCTGGATGAGGCAATCGGGCTGGCGCAGGCCCAGGGCATCAGGTCGGGCCAGCTGGCCGAGGCGCTTCTCTGGTCGGGTTTGATCGGACTGCGCGTCCTGCTCCCCGCAAACAAGGCGGAGTACGTCGAACGTCTCACCCGAGGCGAGGAACTCGCGCGGTCCCTCGGCGACTCCAGGACGATCCTGCGTGCGCTGCATTGCCGGATTTCTGTCAGCGCGATAACCGGTGAGTTCAAGCACGCGGCGCAAGACCTTGACGATGGCCTCGCAATCGCGCGGCGCCTGGGCGCTCCGGGCTGGATCATCCGGTTTGAACTCATTGCAGCGAGGTTCGCGAATGCAGCCGGCGACGAAGAGCAAGCTCTCCGGCTGAGCCTGTCGGCTCTGGCCACCGCCAAGCTCGGCGCCGACACGCGCGCCATCCTCGAAGCCGCAGTGCTGCTCCAGCTCTGGATTCCCGGGTCTCAGGCGGCGAGCGCTGCGCTGCCGTCGCCTTCTGAACTCATGGCCATGGCCGGCGCGATTCGCCAGACCGCGATCCAGACAGTGCTCTTGCCCAGCTTCGCCCTTCAAGTACTGGTAGCTGGTGACAGTGCCGCGGCAGCGGACTGGTGCGCCCAGGGCCTTGAGCTCTCAGGAGACGATCCTTCCTCCATTCCGGCGGGCTACTCGCTGCTTGCCTCAGCGCAGATCGCGGCACATGTTGGCGACCTCGAGCTCGCCGCAAGCATCCACGGGCGGCTGCGTGAGGCACAGGAACAGCTCTACGCCGCCCTAGACCAGGCACATATCTCGGCGTACGAGGCCGCTATCGAGCGGGTCCGGGCAGAACTCGGGATGGACGCATTCGATGCCGCCGCGGCAACCGGAGCGGGACTCGACTGGGCATCGGCCATCGCGAAGGTAAAAGGCTACTTGCGCCAAATGGCGGTGCGTCAGGGCTCGCAGCCGCCGCAAGCTGCGGTAAATCCCGTCCCGCCACCAGCCCAGCCGCTCACCCGCAGACAACTCGACGTCGTCAGGCTCCTGGCTGGCGGCTTCACCAACAAAGAGATCGCCGGGCGCCTCGGCATGACCCCCAAGACCGTCATGCACCACACCGTCGCGATCTACCAGCGGCTTGGCGTCCGGGGCCGCAGCGAGGCCGTGGCCTGGGCCATCCGGGCCGACGTGGCGCTTGAGGCATCGTGATCTCTGGCGCCGCGCCGCCGCGACAGGACACTTCACGTTCCGCCCAGGCCTGGGGCGGGATGACGAGGGGCTGGTGGTGGATGCGGGTGTAGGCGGTGGTAACGGCGGCGGCGCCGGCAAGGGACGCAGGATGGCCTCGGCCAGGAACTGGGTGCGGGTGACATGCGGCGCACGCCCGCTCGCCACGGGCATTGCTTTACCGTCGCCGAGAAGCTGACCGGCTATGACGGGGAACTCACCACGGCCAGGCCGTTGCTCGCTATTGGCCCACCGCCAGGTACGACGGGCCGAAGGAGGCACCGGCCACCACGGACGGGGTGGTGCCGCCTGCCGCAGGGACCGCCACGATCGTGCCTGTGCTGCCGTCGATCCAGTACACGGTGCCATTGTCCGCCGCGACGTAAGCCGGGCCGTTCTGGTCGCTGGCCAGCACGTCCGGGGAGGACGGGATGCCGTCGGTTACGGTGACCGTCAAGATCGCGCCGCTGACGAGGTCGGTCCAGTACACGGCGCCGCTGTTCGCGGTCACGTAAGCCGGGTCGTCCTCCCCGCTGGCCAGCACAAACGGGGTGCCGCCGAGGCCAGTCGTGCGGATCGCCATGACCTGGCCAGTGTTGCTGTCGGCCCAGTACACGAAGCCGCTGTCCGCCGCCAGGTAAGCCGGGCCGCCCGGGTCATTGACCAGCGCAGCCGGTACGTAGGTGCCGCCAGTCTCAGGGCTCTCCATGATCGTGTGAATGCCCCTGTCAACCCAGTACACGAAGCCGCCGCTCGCCGCCAGGTAAGCCGGGTCGGGCTGCCCGCTGGCCAGCACGGTCGCGGTGCCGCCGGTCACGGGGACCGCCATGACCGTGCCAGCGCTGCTGTCGGCCCAGTACACGGTGCCATCGTCCACCGCCACGTAAGCCGGGTCGTTCTGGCCGCTGGCCAGCACGGTCGTGGTGCCGCCGGTCACGGGAACCGCCATGATCGTGCCAGCGCCGCTGTCCGCCCAGTACACGGTGCCGCCGTT
Organism: uncultured Actinomycetota bacterium; assembly: GCA_963711055.1. Classification (GTDB taxonomy): domain Bacteria; phylum Actinomycetota; class Actinomycetes; order Streptosporangiales; family Streptosporangiaceae; genus JAJYUU01. The sequence continues at coordinate 145,816 of CAVQCR010000035.1, forward strand.
CACCATTACCCCGACCGGGTCGTTCTGGCCGCTGGCCAGCACAGCCGGGGCGCCGCCGGTCACGCCGATCACGGGATCCGCCACGATATTGCCAGCGCCGTCGGCCCAGTACAGGCTCGGGGAGGAGCTGATCCCCACTTGCTCGGCGCCGCAGCCTGAGGCGGCCGGGTTGTTGTTGGTGTCACCGCTGTAGCTGGCGGTCCACTGGTAGGTGCCCGCGGCAGCGGCGGTATACCCGGTGGTGGTGGCGTAGCTGCCGTCGCCGGTGACGGTCACGGTTTCGTCATCCACCGGCGGCCCGGAGCAGTCCGCCGTCGCGTACAGCTTGAACTCGATCGACCCGGTGGCCCCGGCGCTGCCGGTCAGGGTGGCGGTGTCTTGCAGCACCGTGCCGATTGGCCCGTTCACATAGTTAGGGCTGGTGGACAACGTGGGGGAGGCCTTGCTGATGGCCCCTGCCACCGTGATGGATTCGGCCTGCGTGACCGTGGCCGGAGGATTCTCTGCATCGGTCACCGAGACGGTGAAAGAGGTAGTGCCTTCCGCAGACGCCTGACCGGTGATCTCGCCGTCGGGCTGCAGGGCCAGCCCTGGTGGCAGTGATCCTGCAGTAACCGCATAGCTGTATGGCGCGAGCCCACCTACTGGCTGCAGCGATGTGTCGTACAGCTCGTCTACGAGCGCGCCTGGAAGGCCGCCAGGCACCACCAGGGGAGTGACCGCGTACAGCGAGACGCTCTCGGTCGCCGATACGGCCGGAGCCTCGGAGTCGGTGACCCGCACAGTGAAGCTGTCCAGCCCGGTCGCGGTGGTGGTGCCGGATATCACGCTCGACTTAAGTTTCAGCCCGGCAGGAAGGGATCCCGAGGCCAGCGACCACTGGTACGGGGTGATGCCGCCCGCCGCGCCGAGCTTCACCGAGTACGGCACGCCGCTGGTGGCTGTGGGCAGGGTGCTGCCGGTGGTAACGACAAGCCCGGAGACGCCTACCGTGATGGATTCGGGAGCAAAGTTACTTTGTGCGTCGGCCTCGGAGTCAGCTGCTTCTGCAGTGAAGGTGAAGTTACCGCCGGCTGTCGGAGTGCCCGAGATCAGCCCGGTGGCGGCGTGGAGCTTGAGCCCGGCCGGCAGCGATCCGACGGGGATCGACCAGCTGTACGGACCGACACCGCCAGCGGCCGCCAGTGTCGCTGAATACGGCACGCCCGCTGTCGCCGCCGGCAGCGCCACGGTCGTCACCGTGAGCGGAGTCACTATCACCGTGATGGACTCCAGGGCGGTGGCCGAGGCCGCCGGGCTCTCCGAGTCAGTCACCTCGGCGGTGAACTCTGACGTGCCCGCGGGACCCACGGGCTTGCCGGTGATCTGACCGGTAGAGGCGTGCAGCACCAGCCCTGCCGGCAGCGATGTCCCGCCCGCCAGCGACCAGGAGTAGGGCTTAACGCCGCCGGCGGCATCGAGCTTGGCCAGATAGGCAGAGCCAGCGGTAGCCGTCAGAGGCGACGTCGTCGTAATCACTACCGGCGCCGGCGTACTGGCCAGTGCAGGCGCAGCCGGCCCGCTCGCGGCCAGCAATGAGCCGCCCGCAAGAGCGACCACAGCCACCATGAAGCGCAGGCGGCCGGCCGATCCAAATGGATGCAGGCCACGAGACTTGCCCGGAAGCACCTGAAGTGTCGCCAGCCGAACGCACCGCCCGCGGGCCAGTGCTCGCGCGTGCTTTCGAATCATGACATTCCTGATCACAAGGCACTCCCTTTTCCTTAGGTCCCGGACGCATTGTCCAGGCCGGCGGCCGCCGGCACATCGGGCATCTGCCCGGGGTGCTTAGCCACTGGCCCGAAGCCTTTGCCGCCCAGCGGAGCTGAAGACCGCCAGCCAGATCGCGGCCGAGGAACTCGCCGGCCCCGAGATCCGCCGCGAGCAGCAGCGGACCGCGATGGTGCACACCGTCGCCATGCGGGTGATCGGGTACCGGATCGATAACGGCCTGTCGCAGACCGGGCTCGCTCACCTTCTGGGCAGCCCGGTGTCGCGCTGGAGGCAGGAGATCACGAGCCATCGCTGGCCACGTTGTCGCGGCTGGCGAGGGTGCTCGGGACCGAGTTCCATGTCGGCATCACCCCGGCGCCTTCGCGCTGCGCGAAAGCGCCTGCCGCGCCGAGCGATCCCTACGGCACTGTGAATGCCGTCTGTCCGCCATTTGTCCGTGCGGTTCGAGACTGGCTAGTCGGCGCGGCGCGTGCTCTGGATCATGTCCCGCTGAGTCCGGCGGCGTCCGTCTGCGTACCCTCAGCTGCCACTAGTACAGTGGCCACCGGTCCGCGCCTTCAGGAGCTGTCTTGCCCGCGGCATTCACGTTGCCGGGGCAGGCACCTCGGTGAACTGGCTGCGATACAGGTCGTAGTAGAAGCCGTGGCGGGCGAGCAGGTCGTCGTGGCTGCCTTGCTCGACGATGTGCCCATTGTCCATGACGATGATCGTGTCGGCGTTGCGGATCGTCGACAGCCGGTGGGCGATGACGAAGCTGGTCCGGCCCTGGCGCAGCCGTGCCATAGCGTCCTGGATGAGGACCTCGGTGCGGGTGTCGACGTTGCTGGTGGCCTCGTCGAGGATGAGGATGGGCGGGCTGGCCAGGAAAGCCCTGGCGATGGTCAGCAGCTGCTTCTGCCCGGCCGAGATGTTGGACGCGTCCTCGTCCAGGAGGGTGTCGTAGCCGTCGGGCAGGGTCCGGATGAAGTGATCGGCGCGGGCGGCCCACGCGGCGGCGGTGATCTGCTCGCTGGTGGCGCCTTGCATGCCGTAGCCGATGTTATCCGCGATGCTGCCGGCGAACAGCCAGGTATCCTGCAGCACCATGCCGTAGCAGCGGCGCACCTCGTCGCGGGTCAGGTCGGCGTAGTCGGTGCCGTCGAGGGTGATCCGGCCGGAGTCGATCTCGTAGAAGCGCATCAGCAGATTGACCACGGTGGTCTTGCCCGCTCCGGTAGGCCCGACGATAGCGATAGTCTGACCGGGCTCCGCGGTGAGGGTGAAGTCCTCGATCAGCGGATCGTCTGGCTGGTAGCGGAACGATACGTGCTCGAGCGCCACGCGCCCGGCCACTGGCGCTGACTGCGCCGCGCTCATTGCCGGGCCGGTCACGGCACGCTCGGGAGACTCCTCCGGCGCGTCCAGGAACTCGAACACCCGCTCGGCCGAGGCCAGCCCGGACTGCAGCATGTTCATCTGGCCGGCGATCTGAGTGATCGGCATCGTGAACTGGCGGGAGTACTGGATGAACGCGGTGACGTCGCCGAGAGACATCTTGCCGGAGGCGACCCAGTACCCTCCGATCACAGCGATCGCGACGTAGTTGAGGTTGGCGATGAACTGAACCGACGGCTGGATGACGCCGGACAGGAACTGGGCGCGGAAGCTGGCCTCATACAGGCGCCGGTTCTGGCGGCCGAACTCCGCGATGACCGGCTGCCGTCGGCCGTAGACCTGCACTAGGGCGTGCCCGGTATGGGTTTCCTCGACCAGCCCGTTCAGGCTGCCGGTCTGGTCCCACTGTGCGGCGAACTGGACCTGCGAGCGCCGGGCTATCAGGAACGTCACCGCGAGCGCGAGCGGGATCGTGACCACCGATACCGCCGCCAGCAGCGGCGATATCCAGAACATCATGCCCATGACCCCGGCGATGGTCAGCACCGAGGTGAGCAGCTGGCTGAGGCCTTGCTGCAGCGTGGTGGTGACGTTGTCGATGTCGTTGGCGACACGGCTGAGGATGTCGCCGTGGGGATGGCTGTCGAAGTAGCGAAGCGGCAGCCGGGCCAGCTTGTCCTCGACCTCGCGGCGCAGCCCGTACATGGTGCGCTGGGTGACGCCGGCCATGAGGTAGGTCTGGCCCCAGCTGAACACCGCCCCGGCCAGGTACACCAGCGCGACTATGCCGAGGATCTGGCCGAGCCGGGTAAGGTCGACTCCCGCGCCCGGAGTGATGTTCATCCCGGAGATCATGTTCGCGACCTGCCCCTGGCCGTGCGCCCGCAGCGCGGCGATGGCCTGGCCTTTGGTGAGCCCAGCCGGCAGCTGCTTGCCGACGATGCCGTTGAACAGCACGTTGGTCGCATCACCGAGGATCCTCGGGCCGGTCACCAGGAACCCGACCGAGGTGACGCCCAGGAACAGCACGACCACCAGCCGGGCCCGCTCCGGGGCTAGCCGTGCCAGCAGCCGCCGCAGGGTGCCGCGCATGTCCCGGGCCCGCTCCGCCGGCGCCCCCGCGCCCGGCCGGCCCAGCGCGCCGCGGCCTATCCCGCCCGGCCGGCCGATCATGCCGCAGCCTCCGCACCGAGCTGGGACTCGACGATCTCCCGGTATGCGCCACAGGCGGCCATCAGCTCCGCATGCGCGCCCGTCCCGGCGATGCGGCCCTCATCGAGCACGATGATCCGGTCGGCATGCATGATCGTCGACACCCGCTGCGCCACGATCACCACCGCCGCGTCGCCAGTTGCCGATCTGAGCGCTGCCCGCAGCCGCGCGTCGGTCGCGGCGTCCAGCGCCGAGAAGCAGTCATCGAAAAGGAACAGGCCCGGCTGCTTCACCAGCGCCCTGGCGATCGACAGCCGCTGCCGCTGACCGCCGGAGACGTTGCTGCCGCCCTGGTCGATCGTGGCGTCCAGCTGGCCGGGCATGGCGGCCACGAAGTCGCTGGCCTGCGCTATCTCCAGGGCATGCCACAGTTCCGCGTCAGTGGCCTCCGGCCGGCCGAGCCGCAAGGTGCTGGCAACGGTGCCGCTGAACAGGAACGCCGCCTGCGGGACCAGCCCGAGCCCGGCCCACAGCTGTTCCAGGTCCTGGTCCCGCACGTCCACTCCGTTGACCAGGACCTGGCCCGCGGTGGCGTCGAAGAACCGGGGGATGAGGCCGAGCAGCGTCGTCTTGCCGCTGCCGGTGCCGCCGATAATCGCGCTGGTCTGGCCCGGCGCGAACGTGAACGACAGGTTACGCAGGACCGGCCGCTCACTGCCCGGGTACCCGAAGGTGACATCCCTGAACTCCACTAGCCCCGTGACCCGGCAGGCCGGACCGGGCGGGACGGGGCGCCGATCGCCGGCTCAGTGCCCAGCACCTGCTCGACCCGCTCCGCGCTGGCCACCGCGCGCGGCACCAGGATCACCATCATCACGGCCATCATCACCGACATCAGGATCTGCAGGATGTAGGTGAGGAACGCGGTGAGGTTGCCGATCGGCATCGACCCCTCGCTGACCAGTCGGCCGCCGAACCACAAGACCGCGACGCTGGACAGATTCAGGATCGCCATCAGCGACGGCATGGCGAGCGCGAAGATCCGGTTCACCCGTAGCGCCGTTGCCGTCAGGTCCGCGTTGGCCCCGCCGAAACGCCCGGCCTCAGACTGGCCGCGGACGAACGCCCGGATCACCCGGACGCCGGTGATCTGCTCCCGCAGCACCTGGTTGATCCGGTCGATCTTGACCTGCATCGACCGGAACAACGGCACCACCAGGATCAGCATGGCGCCGATCACCACCGCCATCACCGGCACGGCGACTACCAGCAGCAGCGAAAGCTCCGCGCCCTCCTTGATCGCCATGATCACGCCGCCGACGCACATGATCGGGGCGATGACCATCAGCGTCATGCCAAGCTGCAGGAACAGCTGGATCTGCTGGATGTCGTTAGTGTTGCGGGTGATCAGCGACGGCGTCCCGAAGCGATTCATCTCCCTGGCTGAGAAGCCTTGCACACGGCCAAACACCGCGGCCCGGATGTCCGCGCCGGCGCCCATCGCGATCCGGGATGCGTAGTACACCGCAACGATCGCCACGCCGCCGACCGCAAGGGCGATCGCCAGCATCACCCCGCCCGTCGTCCAGATGTAGCCGGTGTTCCCCTTCTCGACGCCGTTGTCGATGATGTCGGCGTTGAGGTTGGGCAGGTACAGGTTCCCTATCGTCTGCGCCACCAGCAGCAGCACCACCACCGCGAGCGGGCGGGCATAGGGGCGCAGGAAGCTGCGCAGCAGCCGGGTCAGCATGGGAGGGCGCCCCTGGCTGGCTGCGACCGGCCGAGCCGCTGCGCCTGGCCGAAGGCCCGCTCAAGGGCGGTGAGGCCGGCGGCGACCGTGTCGAGGTCGGCGTCGGTCAGCGGCTCAAGTAACGTGCTGATCGCACGTCTGCTGGCCGCCTGCCACTCCTCGGCGCGCCGGCGGCCCTCCGGTGTGATGTGAAGCCGCACCAGGCGGCCGTCACGGTCATCGTCGTCCTTGCGCACGACCCGCTGCGCCGCCAGCCGGGTCAGCAGCACCGACACGCGGCTCTTGGGAATCCCGGTAAGCCGCGCCAGCTCGTTAACGGTGATGCCCGGATGCCCGCTGATCTCCTGCAGCACGGCAAGAGCTGAGCCGTACGCCGGCCACCCAAGTCCCCCGGCCGAAGCGGCTAGCTGCGCCACCTGCCGCCGTAGCTCCCTGACCAGGTCGCGCAGCAGCGCTGCGACCTCGTCTTGCGCGCATGCACGGCGAGCCACCGCATGGTCGGTGCTGGCAGCTGCGGCGATCGTTTCACCGGGAACGTTCACCCCTGAACGATGCCGCCGCCACGTGCCTGAAAGACAGGGACCGAAGCCCCGAAGGCACACGACCTTGGCCACGCAGCCAGCGCCCGATGTCGCCCCTGCGCGCCCAAGTCCCGCCGGGCTAGGCCATCGCAAAATGCGCCAGCCGCGCCGGGACAGTGGCGCCGACAGGCAGCCGATCGAGGAGGCCGTCCTGTATCAGGGTGCGCAGATGGCTGCATCGGCGCCAGCCGCGTCGCCTCGCACGACGGTGCTCGCACACGCACCCTCGCAGCGCCGCGGCAGGTCAACAGGGTCAGTTCAGCACAGCTCCCCTGCAGCCCAGACGTCCGGCGGCAGCGATGGCCGGCACGGAAAAGCTGTGACAGCTGCCCTGACGGCCGCGGGTCGTCAGGGCCGGATGGTGCGGGGTTCGATGGTCGGATCTGATGCGGTGCTCCGGGCGGCATCAGGCGCAGGCTCCGGACGCGTCGCCGGGGTGGCTTCACTGGCCTGATCGCGGGCCGCAGTGAGCATCCTGGAGAGCGACCCGGCCGCCAGCAGCGCGCCATCGGCCGCGATGGCTGCCTCAAGCGCCGGCTGAGCGGGAGCCTGAGCCGGCGCCGGCTTGGCCCGCACGCCACAAGGGCGGCGGCGGCCAGGCTGGTCACCGATCAACGGACGGCAGGCACGTACCGCCTGTAGACGCTGCGCCGCACATGACCAGCGGGCAGGCGCCCTAACAGGGCGGGCCGCGTACCCCAGACCTGGCGGGACTGGCACGCACCTCTAGCGCGTTCCGGTTTCGCGGAGAGAGCGGGGAGGCTGGCGGCGGGCTGCCTGGGCCGGCTGTTAGCCTGCGGTTACTGCGATCATTCCGGCAGCGGCTTCCCGATGCAGAGGAGCAGACCATGACCGCGGGCCCCGAAGCCGGCGAACCCAGGATTGTCGTCGGCGTGGACGGATCGCGGCATTCTCAGCAGGCGCTGCGGTGGGCTGTCCACTTCGCGGGCATCTTCGGCGCGCGGCTGGATGTCGTGAGCTGCTGGGAGTACCCGCCTTCGTATGGATGGGCTGCCATCGCGCCGGAGTGGAGCCCGAGCCAGGACATGGAGAAGGTTCTGGATGACACCGTGCGGGCCGTTTTCGGTGATCAGCTACCGCGCGGGATGCAGTTGCGGGTACTCGAGGGAGGTGCCGCCAAGGTGCTCCTCGATGCGTGCGTAGGCGCGCTCATGCTGGTCGTCGGCAGCCGCGGCCACGGAGGGTTCGTCGGGCTCCTGCTCGGCTCGGTCAGCGCGAGCGTCGCCGAGCACTCCTCCTGTCCCGTGTTCATCGTGCACGGCGACCAGGCACCGCCCCCAGCAAGATCCGTGTAACCCGCAAGCTCCCAGAGACGAACGTCAACCGGTCGCGACCTGCCGACGTCACCGCGTTCCCTGCCCAGACCGCCGGTCGCGGTGGCGTGCGCGCCGAAGTGGCTCTGCCCTGGCGGGAGGGTCGTTAGTCCCCGCGGATCGGGGAGATTCGGCCCAGCGACGGCTTCCCCGGCTGGCGCGATGTCGATACATGTCGATGAGCTCACAGCGCCCCAGCTACCAGGGCCAGCCCGGCCCGGACACCGGCGCTTTGGACGTGCATCCGGTGACGCTCGAACCCGCAGCCGTCTACATGCCCTCCCAGCGTTACTCGGGGCGAGCGTGCTGCTGCCCGGCCAGGCCGGCAGTCGTCGCGGTCATGCCCGCAGCTAACGGCCGCCGCACGGCAACGGAGCTGCTGCTCTGCGGCCACCATTACCGACAGTCACGGCAAGCGCTGGCAGCCAAAGGCGCAACCTGCTGGACGTCACGGGCTACCCGCTGACATCAGAGACGTGGCCCGAGCCAGGCAGCTAGCCCTACCTGCCGGCGGCGTCGCAGAACCGGCGTTCGCTTATGTCAGGGACATCGTTGACAGCCACTGTGCCGATGCTGCTGGACCTGGCCAGTCTTGCCTTCTGCGGCGCCTGGGGCGGCGTCGGACACGAAGGCGTGCCATGTACAGAACCCCCTGTTGTGCGCGCGGAATGGCCGGCGTGGCCGCCGCGGGGATGCGCTGATGTGCGCAGCCGGCGGGTAGGCCCGTTGTCCCTGATCCCCGGCTGGTTCTGGGCCCCTGGTTAAGTGCGCGCCTGCCGCGATCCCGCGATTATGCGCTCGGCAAGCGCGGAAGCGCCGAGAACAGGACCTTCGGCCGTGTTGCCCCGGAGGGTTGCGATGCAGCTTTGGCGCTGGCGGCAACTGCCGACGAGGGCGGGCCCAGGGTTCGTGGCTCGTAACGGCCGCTCGCGCCGCCTATGCATCGGTCCGGTGTGAAGGGGGCATGGCGCCATGGCCAAGGTCGCTGGCGACACGCTGAGCATCAAGATTCAGGGGCTCGACAGCTCGGTCTGAAGTCCAGGCTAAAGATCTCCTTGGAGCACGTTCGGGGCGCGACGGCGATCGGGAATCGCCCGCGAGCACCACGGCTGGCGCGGGCCGGGCGGCAATGTGCCTGACGTGCTTTCGGCCGGCACGTTCAATCAAGATGGCGAGCGGGTCTTCTGGGATGTCCACGACCCAGGCAAGGTCGTCGTCATCGACCTCGCCGACGAGCACTTCAAGCGCCTGGTCGTCGAGGTAGACGACTCGGAAGCGGCGGCCACCGCCATCGGCAAGGCAATCGGTGGCCGAAGCGAGTGAGCAGGCAGTGCGGTGAGCGCGAAATGGATACTGCAGCACGTATTGGCCGGCATACGCGGGTGAGGCTGCCATGCCTCGCCCCGCGAGGGACGGACCTCTGGTGACGGCGGCGGGGATTGTCGCTGGCTCGCCCTGGCGGTGACGGTGGCGAGCTGGCATGGCTGCGTCTGCAGCCGACCGGGCTGTCTGCGATGCGCAACGCCGTGAGCCAGTACGGCATCACAACTTCCGCGCTGGCTACCGTGCTGCGACCATTACGTTCGGGGCCGCGGGCCTCGCGCTGGCGGCCGGGATCAGCGCGGTCATCGCTGGCCGCGGACTGGTCGTGGTCATATTGCTCGCCGTCTTCGCCATCTCCCGGGCTGCGATCAGCTGGTCCGATGGACGCTCCTGGCGCAAAGTGGACGCGCACCGGGAAGGTGCATTTCCTCCTGGCCTTTGTCGGATTCGGATCTGTGATGGCCGCTGGGTTGGTCCTAGGGGCTGTCCTCTCCAGCTAGGGCAGATGGCACGCGCTGGCCGCTCTCCTCAGCTTTGGGCTACGCTATGGCTGCTTGCTGGCTTTGTTCGGCTTTGCCAGAGCCGCTGGTGCTCTGGCTGGTTCGGGGCGATCGAGCGCGCGGCTTCTATCTGTTCGCGATTACTGGTGCGTCGTGTTCGCGCTTCTGCCTGCGCGCGGGCGTCCGCTAGCACGCTGGCGCACATCACCGGCACTGACGTCACCATCGACGGCGTCCCCGACCGATAAGCGGGGCTGTGCTGCGCGACGCTGAGCAGGGATCGATCAGAGAGACGCTGGACTCTTGGCGAGCTGCGAACGCCCGAAGATGTTGTTAAGGCTGTATCGGCGAGCGCTATTTAAAAGAGGGCTACCAGATGGGCAGGACTGAGACCTGGCTCGATGCCGGTCCAGAGAGTCAGGTAACGCGGCGCTCGCGCCGCACTGGTTCGCGCTGATCGCCGCCTAGCGGTTGCGCAGACCAGAACACTGCTGGTGCGGCGTTGACGCCGTCGACCGGGAGCTGAGACGAGATGAGACGGCTCGGGCTGCGGCTGCTCAGTCGCTTGAACGAGCGGCACTGTGATCGACTGCGGCGGGCGGGAGCTGACCGGCTCCGGCGCGGTTGGACGACAGACAGTCGCTGGGTTTGCATGCCAGGTCGCTGAGTCAATGCATGGAGTTGGCGTCAAGAAGGCAGAGGGGGTGAGGCCGGTAGAGGGCAGCTCACTTCGGGCTCTGCTCAGGCAGGGAGGTCCATAGCCCTGCCGGCGAGCGGCTTGCTGGTAAGGCTGCAGGAGAAGCAGAGGGAGCTCCCGCGCTCGACAGCCCAGGGCGAGCTCCGGCTCCTTCCAGGAGGCGCATGGTATCATCTACTTAAGCAGCAGCGGCGCAAGAGCGGCTGAGGCGGCCGTGAACAGCAACGCCTCTCACCTGACTCTGCTGTCCCCCCGCACGAGACTCGGTTCGGCGGGCCAAACCTCCATACCAGCGCAACGGCACGACACTCCGGTCGATTACGGCCGGACAGGCCGCGCGGGTGTCGGAGACGGGACAGCCAACCCCCACGACCGGAAAGCCTCAACCAGCTACTTATCCTCATCGCTGTCCTCGCCGCATCGATCGCCGCGTCGATACAACCGACAAGGACCATTCTCCTCGGATACGTTGCGACGATCGTCGACGCGGCCCACGGGCCACGGAGACACAACCGGCCCTGGAGCGAGCTCGGGCTCAAGCGGGGCTTCTGAAGGACCTCCGGCTGGTGTGGCTAGTCGTCGCGGCCGAAGCGGTGGTTGTCCAGCTAGCGCCTCCGACCGTCGGGCTCGCGTACGTCTTCGGGTACCTCCCGAAGCTGGTGCACCACATCCTCGGCAGAGTCCCGGGCCTTGGCTCTGAGAAGGGGCTCACCACGCTCGGGGGCGCGCTCCTGGTGATGCTGCTGACGCTCCTGGAAGAACTGGTATTCCGTGTCACGATCAGGAGAGGCTGAGCTGGTTGATCGGAACGCCCGCCGCGATCCTCATCACAACCGTGCTGTTCGCGTCAACGCACGCGGTGAGCGCGGGAACCCTCCCGGTCGTACTCCTCGATGCGGCAGGAGTATTCATCGACGGCATCTTCTTGGGGATCATCTACGCCAAGACCCACAACCTGCTGCTGACCTGGGCCACCCACTACGTCGCCGACGTGCTCGGGCTCTGGCGCTGCTGCTGATCTTCCGGTAGCGGGAGCGACAATCCAGGCGGGTGCCACTGCCGTGTGACTGGCCGGGAAACCTTGCCGCCGCTGGTTCGGCTGGCTATGCCGGGATGGCGTGTACGGCAAGACGACCGGTCGCCGGGGACGATGAAGGTTCGCCGCCGGCGCTCCCGGGGCAACGCCTTGGAGGCAAGGTGGCTCAGATGTGCTGAGGACAAGGCAGAGGGGCAGCGAGCAGGGCGATGACTTTCTCGCGGCTGGAGAGGTGATCGAATCCAGCACCAGGTCATCGATGGAGATCAACCCGCCCGACTGATCAGGGCTGCGCAGGCACGATCAGCTCGCGGCCGCGGTAGAACCCCTCGTGCTCGCTCAGGACGTAGGGAGCCATCGCCGCACGCCGACGCGTTTCCTCCCACGATGCCCGCCATGTTTCACATGACTCCCGGGAGACCCACGACGACACGGCGATGATCTCCTGCTCGTCGTCAGACCAGTATGCGTACGCGTGCAGCATGCCGTCGGGATGATGCTCGGGTCGCCAGGTCCGCTTGAAGTCAGCCAGCGTGCCAGGCTTGATCCGGCGTGTTGTCATCCAGACAAAGTTCTCCTCCATCACGGCCTCCCCCAGATCGGCGCGGGATGGCCGCCGGCGACCCGGCCGACGGCAAACCCTGACATGTCTTACCGATTATTCCTGGTGCCGTCTCGGCAAGGCAGAGACGGATCAGGACGCGGCCGTCACCCGGCCAAGACCGGCAGCCGCGAGACCTACCGGCCTGGTGAACGACCGGCGTCGCCGTCGCCGAGCGCGCCGTCGCAGCCGAGGAATGATCCACCGGCGGGGCCCTGCTGTCGCCCAGCCCAGGCACTCGCCGGTACGCGACAGGCCCAAGGAGCCTGGCCGCAGTAAGGCCCATGACCGTTACCGTGGCGACCGGCCGGGCCGACTGAACGCAACCGGCCGGACCAGCCGCCCCAGCTGGCGCAGCACCCGGGGCCCGGCCGGCATCTCATCCAGGGGCGGGCGGTACTGCACGAACGCGTAACCCAGCCGCCGTGCCAGCAGGCCGTCGGTGGCGATCTGGTCGCCGACCACTACCCCCGGCCGGGGAAAGCCCCGGTACGGCGCTATCCGCATCGGCTTGCCCGCCGACGCCAGGTACACCACGCGCACGCCCGCGCTGCCAGGGACAGCCTGCGGGCGGCGCGTCGAGTTCGTGGCAAAGCACACCACCTGCACCTCCGGCAACTGGCATGCCCGGAGAACGAGCAGCGCGACGCCCCGCTCTAGCGCGTCCTGACCGCTGTCCCAGTATGCGACCAGCGGCTCTACGTCGAAGATGACCGTTCGTGCCGAAAGCTCCTCGACACAACTGAGCGCCGCATCAAGCCCCGCCGCGCGCTGATACCCGGCTCGCAAACCCTCACCATCTGCTCATTCTGGCTGGTGCCCGCTGGCGATGATCGGCGCGATCGAGCGAGCGCACGCGCTCCGCCAGAAGCTCTGTCGTTCGACGAACCGCTCCAGCTCTACGCGGAGGAAATCGACACCGCAACCGGCGAGCATAGGAGAGCTTCCGCGGGCTTCACGCACCTGGCCCTGATCAGGCGGTATCGCTGCTGGTCGCACCCGAGCCAGAGAATGACATGTCGTCCGGGAGTTATCCCGCGGGCCCGCCATAGCTCCCCGCCGGACCCGGCCACCCGGCAGCTGGAACGCGTGGAGCCGCGGCAGCATCGGCAGCGGGCGCTGGCCGGCTGCCGGGTTCGTGCGACGTTCGCCAGCGCCCGCGTGAAACTAGCGGGCGAAGAGCCGGTCAGGTCAGCCAGTGACGACCAGGTCATCGCGGACGTTCCTGACACCGGTGCCCCGCCAGGCAGCGTCGATGACCGCGTCGTGCTCGCCCCAGGTTTCGATATGGCCGGTGACGGTGATCGTGCCATCGCTGGCGCCTACCCGGACGTCGGTGTCGCCCGGCAGCAGTCCATAGCGGATCAGGGCTTCTTGCACCAGGTCGATCACGTCGGCGGCCTCGATGTCGCTGAAGATCTCGATGTCGTCGGCGATGCCGCGCACGCCGGTCAGCCCGGCGACGGCCTGCTCGGCCGCGTCCCGCTGGAACCTGTTCCCCACCATGCCGGTCAGCCAGACATTACCTTCGCTGGCGCTGGCCTCCACGCTGCCCGGCGGCACGCTGACATTCATCGCCAGCGCGTTGTTGGCGTCCGTGGTCAGCAGCGCGTCGTCCCGGTAGCTGGCGAACGGCATGTCCACCATGAGGTGGTTATGCACCCTGGTGACCCCTTGCACCCGCTTGGCCGCCGCGGCCGCCTGCAGGTACTGCGGGTAGGCGGGCACGGTGCCGTTGAGAGCCACATCCCCGCTCATGTTCTTCACGCTGATATCCGAGGCGTCGACCAGAGGATCAAACTCCAGCTCCTTCTGCACCGCCTCGCGGATGTCCTTGGCTTTCTGAGCTGCTTGACGTGGGCTTTTCGCTGCCACGGCCAGGTCCCCCTCCCTGCTAGCAGGCTGCTGTTCTTCTGTCCTGTCCACCGGATGTACCCACGGCCACCAGCCGCCAGTCGTCACAACCGCGGCCAGCCTGCCCTTGACGCCGTGCTGCCGGCAGCCGGTCTCCGGGAGCCGGAGTCCGCCAGGCTGACGCCTAGTCCCGGCTAGGCAGGCGCCGACCGCTCGCCGTACTATTGCGATCGCCACCTCAGCTGGCCTGGGAGGCGGCGGCCCTGCGCCCCGTGCCCTGTGAAATGCGCAAAGCCAGGTCCGGCAAGCGACCCTGAGGCGGCGCAGCGGGAGCGCCTTCCCGGTCCCCGGGAATCGCTGGAGGCGGCCCGGCCATCATTGCCGGGCGCCGATCTCTGGCAGCGGGACGGCTGCCAGGCGCGCGGCTTCGGCCGCGGGGATCCCGAGCATGCGCAGCATGCCTTCGGCGAGCTGGTCGACGATTGCCTGGCCGGCGTGCTCGGGGTGGCGCTCAGGCTGGCGCAGGAGAGCGAGCAGTCCGCCGGCGACCGCGCTGAGCGCGATCCCGGCATCCGGGACGGTGAAGCGGCCTGCAGACTGGCCCGCTGTGATGTCACGCAGCGCGCGCGGAGCCAGCCCTGCCGGAGCATCCAGCAGATCGAGGCCGCGGCCGGCGAGGAACCGCGCCATGTCCGGGTGGGTCCAGCCGAGCCTCCCGGAGATCCGGAATGACACGGCGAACACCTCGGCCGGGTCGGCGATGCCCGCGCAGGCATGGTCGATCATCTGGCCCCAGCGTTCCATCACCTCACCGGACGCGGTCGCGAACAGCTGGTCCTTGCTGTCGAAGTGGTTGTAGAACGATCCGAAGCCGATGTCAGCCGCGTCGGTGATCTCCTGGATGCTCGCCCGGTCCCCGCGGCCCTCGGCGATGAGCTGCACCGCCGCGTCAACGAGCGCCTGCCGGGTGCGCGCCTTCCGCCGGTCCAGCCGCGAGAATCCGGGCGTGCCGACCAGCGCCGCGTGCGTCATGTTCTTCCTCCTCAGAGCTGGCCAGCGCACCTGCTGGCCATGTCAACCCGCGCCCTGCCGCATCGGCGACAGCGGCGGCCTTTCCTGGCACCGGCGAGGGAACGATTCATTACTGATGAGTAACAACAGAACTGATGATATCAGCATTCCGAGCAGTACCGGGCCGGGGTCGTCCGATGTACGCGGGAGCGGCCGCCGGCACCTGGCCGGCACAAAGCGGCGGCGGACAGTAGCCGCCGCCGCCTCTCGCCAGCCTGGGGCTGGCCACGACCCGCCCGCCGATGATCTGGGCGACCGCCGCGGGCAGGCCCGGCTGTCCCGGACATCGCCGGGCTATGCCGCCGAGCCGTGCGGGTAGCCCGAGCTGGTACGGGCCGGAATGCGCTCTTGCACGGCCGAGTGCACGGCGTTCCCGGTACGCCGCAGCTCGATGCCCTGCACCAGCGCGCGAGCCCCGAAGACCAGGTTGAACAGGCCGAACAGCAGCGCCAGGGTGAGCGCGCCGACTCCCGGGTGCGCGAACAGCACGACTCCGAACGCGACCGAGACCAGGCCGCCGAGGATGAACAGCGCCCGGGTGCCGGCCGGCTCGCCGCTGCGGAACGCGGCTGAGACCTCCACCAGCCCGCCGACGACTGCCCAGCTGGCCACGATCAGTACCAGGACCAGGGCGGTAGGACCCGGCCAGGCCAGCGCGACCACCCCGGCGGCCAGGTCAATCAGCCCGACCAGGAGGTGCCCGAGCACGGGCCCGGCGGTACGGCTGCCGAACGCCCGCATGGCCTCGAGGCCAGCGGACATGAACGCGTACACCGCGAACAGGACGACCAGCGCGAGGACCGTGATCCCCGGCCAGGCCAGGGCCATGACGCCCACGGCCAGGGCGAGGATGCCCCGCAGGATCAGGCTCGTGCTCAGCGACTTCAACATGACTGTGCTCCTTCCGTTGCTTCGCTGGCGCGCCCGCGCGGCCAGCTCTTGACACCAGATCTATCATAACTGATGCTCAATAACAAGACTGATGCTACTGTCAATTTCACGTGCTGGGCGCCGATCGCGGCGGCTGTGTCTCCGCCCGGCCGTCGGCCGGCCAACCCGGGCATGAGCCGAGGACCAGCAGCGCACGCCAGGCAAGACACCGGCCGACTGGCCGGGCAGCACCCTGCCCGGTCACCCGGCCCGCTGGTCAAGGGTGCACAGCGCGGGGGATGGCTGGTCCGGGAACCGAACCTCGACCGTGCCCAGCGGCGCGGCGCCGGCTTCTGCTCCGCCGTTGCCGGCCTGGCCCCGAGCGTGCTCCTGCGCCTGGAGGAGGGGTGGTCGCGGCCATGGGCCGAGTCCGGGGTCGGCCAGGCTCCCGCTGGGCACGGCTGACCTTTCCACCCTGCTTTGCACGGCAAGTCCCCGGACTGCTTACCTGACACCATTCGCTGATGTGCGGATGAGGAGCTCGTATCGGTCAGGCAGCCGAGGGAGGGTTCATGCGAGGTAACAGCTGCACGGCGTTGCCCGAGGTCAGCGACTGCCAGGTGGCGCCCTCAACGGGCACCGTCGCGGCGCTGACGGCCGCGATCTGCAGCTCGACGCCGCGCGCTGGCGTGAAGGGGTAGTCGCTGCCGTACAGCAGCTGGCCGGAGCCGGCGAGGCTGAGCAGGGCAGGAACCTGGCGGGGAAAGGGAGTGCCGGCCAGGTCGTAGTACAGGCGGCGCAGCTGGTCCACCGGGTCAGGTGCCGGGCCGCTGCGCGGCAGGGATGCCTGCAGGAAGGCGCTGATGCGGTCGGCGAGCCGTTCGCTTGGATCTGGACTCCCGGCCCTAGCTAGCCAAGACCGGGACGGGCGAGCCGGCGCGGCGCCGGCCCTCTGCCTGAAACCGCGCTGATGGTGACGCGCCTGGGTGGCGGCGGGAGATCCGGACGCGCAGTGAGGCGGGCCGGGTGGTGAATCGCAACGGCCCGCTCAGGTCGGCTGCTTCGCCGTCGATCCCGGCGTGCACCGTTGCGGGCGCGGCCACCTCCAGGTACGCCGCGGTCCAGGCTCGCGCCGGAGGATGCGGCCGATTGGCCGGTGCGTCGAGGACCATGACACCAAGCTGGCCGGTGTCGAGTGCCGGGCGGGTGCCGCGGGCTACGGGCTGGTCCAGCGCGTAGGGGTTGTTCGAGACGAGCAGCACAGCCGGCTGGCGGTGCTCGCGCCCGGCATCGTCGGTGAGAACCAGGGCCGGCGCCCGTCCGCTAGGGCCCAGTACGAGCTGCGCGGTTTCCAGGAGGGTGCGGACTTTGGCATCGCGGTAGGCCGGCTGCTGGACCGCGTCCCCGTAGATGCCGAGCGAGACGTTGTTGAGGAACAGCCTGCCGTTTACCTCTGCCATGTCGATCCGGCGCTCAACCGCGTTGCTGAACGCGTCGAGCGCGCCGGGCAGGTCCTGCCGGTCTATTCCCACGTCGAGCGCGAAGTGGTTGCGCGTCCCGGCGGGAATGCACACGAACGGGAGGTCGTGCGCGGCGGCGGCCGCGGCCACGACCGCGAGGGACCCGTCCCCGCCAGCCATGCCGAGGGCGTCTGCGCCGTTGGCTGCCGCGGCCTGAGCGAGCGCTGCCAGGCTCTGGCCGGGGGCCAGGACGACAGCCTCGATGCCCTGCTCGCGCGCCCGCTCAACAATCCCGCTGCGCTCGGCTGCGCCCCCGCCGGACCTGGGATTGACGAACAGCACCGGCTGTCGCGGGCGGCCGGCGGCGTGCCAGCCACGACGCAACAGGTGGTGCTCGATCTCTTCTCGCGGTGATGCGGGCTGTTCAGCTGGTCGGATCGGGCTGTCACCCCCCTGCAGTCCAGGTCACCAGCGTGCCGACAGGTAGATCGTTTCATGGCAGGGGCAGGCCGGTGACCAGAGGACCGCGCGCCGCGGCTCACGCGCCGCGGAATCGTTCGACATCGGCGTTCAAGGACCTGGCCGCCTGGCGCCGCCTGAACGCCGGGAACCGCGCACGTGCGCGAAGCCGAGCGGCAGCCTGCAAATCCGCTGGCCCGGGCCTGCTCCGTCTGCTGGTCTGCCGGAGCCATCAGCAGCTGGCTGGCAGCTCATGCGCGCGACCGCTGCCGCCCTGCCCGCGATCCGGGCTCCGGCTGCCCTGCCGATGGCCGTGCGGGAGCCCTGGCAGGCGACGTCAGCCGGGCAAGTCCCGTGAGCGGAAGCACAGGCAATGCGTGCGATTCGCCCTGACTGCTAGATCGCCGGACCTGTCGGCTACCGGACCCACGGCCGGCCGCCCGGGGACGCGGCGGCCGGCCGGGCAGCGGAACCGGGCACGGGCCGCGCCGGCGCGAGATGGCGTCCCAGGACGCGGCTGAGCGCGCTGGCGAGTTCCGCGCGCGGGTCAGGGGCCATGGTCGTGTGCCGCCAGCCGATGAACCGGTCGGGGCGCACCAGGACGGCGCCTTGGCTGGTGATCTCGCGGTGGCGCAGCCAGGTGCAGCGCGGGTCGAACAGGTCGCCGTCGAGATGGCCGATCCGCACCGCGTCCAGCGGCAGGCCGGCCTGTTCGGCCAGCTCGCGCGCGGCCTGGCACCAGGGCCCGCCGTCCTCTCCGGCGATCAGCAGGAAGCGCCCTGGTCCCACGAGGTCCTTGATGGGCCGGCGCACGCCGTCCTCGTCATCGATCCAGGCGTGCGGCAGCGGGGCTCCTGGCCGGGTGCCTGGCTGGTACACCCGGATGTCGTCCGCGGATACCCGGGCCGCGCTGCCGTCGGGCACGACCGCGGCGGAGGAGTAGCAGTAGCCGTACTCGACGTTCAGCTCGCTGAACTCCATCGACTGCGCGCGCATCGCGCGCAGTGCCGCCGACCGGTGGGCGGCGTCCTCCGGGCGGCCGCTCCACATCCGGCGCAGGGATGCCATGTTCTGCTCCGCTGTGTTGCCCGGGTCCACGCCGAGCGCCGCGGCGACCTCGAAGTGGTTGAGCGCGTTCTCCAGGGAGCGCTGGGCGTTGCGCTCGTCGGCCGGGCGCCGCTCGTCCTGGTAGGTATCCAGCAGGGCCGGCGACGCGTGACGGCCCAGGACGAGCGCCAGCTTCCAGCACAGGTTCTGCGCGTCGTGGATCGCGCTGGTCAGTCCGAGCCCGCCGGTGGGCGGGTGCCGGTGCGCGGCGTCGCCGAGCAGGAACACCCGGCCGGCCCGGAACGCCGATGCCATGACGGCATCGACCGACCACCGGGTGATCTTGTGGATCTTCATCGGGACGTCCGGCAGGCCCAGCGCACGCCGGGCGTCGGCCTCGACCTGCGCGTCGGACTGGGCGCGGGGGTCATCGGCCGGGTAGTTGAGGTGGATCACCCATTCCTCCGAGCGCGGTCCCCAGCTGTCCGGTCCCATCGGGACCAGCACGACCAGGGTTCCGGCCTGCGGTGAGAAGATCCACCGGATCAGCACGTCGGGGTCCGGCGCCCACGGCGACAGGTCCGCCGAGACGTGAAGTGTCGCGGTCTGCGTCACCACGCCGAGGCCCTCATACGTGACGCCGGTCAGGCCGGCCACGGTCCGCCCCCCGTCCGCCCCGGCCAGGTACTGGCTGGCCACGACGTAGCTGCGCCCGGAGGCGGTGTCCCGGATCGTCGCGCGGACCCCGTCGTCGTCTTGCTCCAGGCCGGTGAGCTCGTGGCCGAACCGGATCGCCCCGGGCGACAGTTCCTCGGCCCGGTGCCTGAGCAGCGGCTCGAGCCGGATCTGCGGCAGGTTCAGCTGCCGCCACGGGCTGGCCGCGCGCCAGTTCTCATCTGCAGTGCCGGCTCCCCAGCACTCCAGGCGCGCCAGGCGCGCACCGTAGTCGGGGTCCGGCCCGGCGAAGCCCGCGTAGTACGCCGTCGCCGCCATGCTGGCGGCCGGGGTGCTGCGCCCCTCGATCTCGGCCGCCACCCCGGCGTCCTCCAGGACCTCCATCGCCCGCTGGTTCAGCACGTGTGCCTTGGGCAGGTCGGAGGTCTGCGGCCGGGCGCTGACCAGCAGGTGCCTGACGCCGAGGCGTGCGAGCAGCATCGAGGCGGTGAGCCCGGCCCCGCCGCCGCCGACGATCAGGACCGGTACGTCCTCATCGGCCTTTGCCGGTGACTGCATGGCTGGCTCCTTCTCAGCGGGTCAGGGCTACGGCCAGGTAGCCAGCTGTGACGGCGAAGGCGGCCAGTGCCGGTGCCATCGTCGCGATGCTGTCTCTGGCCCTGCGGTGGGCGATCAGGGCGGCGATCAGCAGGATCGCCATCCCGCATGCGGCGGCCACGCCGACCGCGTGCACCTGCAGGCCCGCCAGCACCCCGATGGCGCCGGCCAGCTCGGGCACGCTGATCAGCCGGTACCGGTTCCACGGGATCCCGAAGTGCGCCGCCGACTCCCGGACGGCCGGGGCGCCTGCGAGCTTCGCGCTCGCCGGGCCTATGCAGGCCAGGGCTAGGAGCAGGGACAGTGCTAGGAACATGGCGGACTCCAGGGTTCGGCGGCCGGGGAGATGGCCGGGTCGGGACACAGGCGGGCATCCGGATACTGCGGGCGGATCGGCCACGGCACCTCCGGCAGCCTGCCGCCGGCGGAGATGGCAGCGATCACGCGGTCCGGCCGTAGGAGGACGGAAAGCTCGGGATCGGCGATGAGCGCCCCCAGCGCGCCGGCCGGGTCCCCCGCGGCGAGGCAGACGTCGGTCCAGCGCGCCTTGCCGGCATCTTCTGCCGCTGCCTCCCGGAGCGGTACGGGGCTGTCCTCCGGCACGGATCCCTGGCGGATGCGCAGCAGCGCGAGCCCGTAGCGCTCGCAGAAGCCCGCCAGCGCCTGGTCAGGCTCGCGGGCGGTCAGCACGGCGGCCTGCCCCGCCAGCACGGCGTCCAGCCGGACCAGGCCAGGACCCTTCACGCGGACCAGCGGGTTGGCGATCAGGCTGCCCGCCCGGACCCCCGCCGGCCCGGCCGCCCGGCGCCGTGCTGCAGCGCTCCGGCCTTCAGCCGCGGTGTCGCCGTGGACGCGATGGCCTCGCGCACCGGCGCGACCCGGACGGCGGCGGCGAGCGCGACCCGGCGGACCGCGGCGGCCCGGTCCTGGCCGCCGGTCATCGCCCAGCCGATCATGACGGCCTTCTTCACCATGGCCCGCGCGTGCGGACGGCGCTCGGTCTGGTAGGTGTCGAGCAGGCCGGCCCCGGCCCGGCCGGTCAGCACGTGCTCGATCTTCCAGCTCAGGTTGTCGGCGTCCCGCAGCCCGGCGGCCAGGCCCTGGCCGATGAACGGCGGGGTCAGGTGCGCGGCATCGCCGAGGAGGAAGACGCGCCCGGAGCGGAAGGCCGAGGCCAGCCGGGCGCGGAAGGTGTAGGTGGCGCTGCGGGTGATCTCCATCCCGGCCAGGTCATCGCGGTGCGTCCACGGGCGCAGCAGGCCGCCGAGCGCGTGCTCGGTGATCAGGTCGTCCTCGTCCTCGCCGTCGCGCAGCTGGAATTCCCACCGGTACCGGTCGCCAGTGACCTGCATGAACGTCGCTGCCCGGGCGGGGTCGCAGATCTGCTCGACGCCGTCCCAGGCCTTAAGCCCACCGGCGACCCGGATGTCGATGACCAGCCACCGCTCGGTGAAGCCGAGGTCCTCCATCACCAGGCCCGCCAGGTCCCGGATCGTGCTCCCGGCGCCGTCGCAGCCCAGGACCAGGCAGCCGGCGAACACGCGTTCCTGGCCGCCGGGCCCGGTCCGAGCCGTGACGGTGACCGCGGGCGAGCCCGGTGAGTAAGCGGGAACGAATGTGCCTGCCGGGTCATCGAGCCCGATCGCCTCAGCCGTCCGGTGCAGGGTGATCAGCGGGTGCGCGGCGACCCGGCCGAGCAGCAGCTGCTCCAGGTCGGGCTGGTGGAACATGTTGGCCTGCGGGACGCCGTGCACGCCGGTGGCCGCCCGGCCGAATTCGGCCATGACCTGATGCCGGGCATCGAGCAGCCGCAGGCCGCTGCACGGCCGGGAGCTGGCCAGGAACTCATCGCCCACGCCCGCCCGGTACAGGATGCGGGCAGCCTCGTCGTCCAGGTGCACCGCGCGCGGCAGCGGGTGCGGCGCGGCGTGCCGTTCCAGCATGACGACAGGGATCCCCGCGTCGGCCAGCAGCAGCGCCGCCGTGGTGCCGACCGGCCCAGCGCCCACCACGATGACCGGCCGGATCTGCTGTCCGTCTGCCCGGGCCGTGGGCTGCGTTGCGCCAATCTCGCGGCTGGTCTCGTTGCTCATCGTGGCTGCTCTTTCTCCCTGGATGCACGCATCGCTAGCCCGCGGCCCGGACGGTGAGCGGCAGGCCGGCCAGGGCCGAGTACACCTGTCCGGAGTCGGCGCCGGCCACGCTCACCACGAGGCCGCCCTCGCCCGGCGTCACCGTGATCTCGCCCGCGCTCACGCCCGCCCGGTCCAGGGCCTCGGCCACGGCGTGCCGGGCGGCGTCGGCGGCCAGCGCGGGCTTGAACTGCTTGCCGACGGCGGTGAGCGGGATAGCCGGGATGGCATAGATCCGCTTCGGCCGCGCGGCCGGCTCGCCGATGGTCTTCGCGGCCCACTCCAGCAGCCCGGCCTCGTCGAAAGCGCCGGGATCAGCGGGCACGACATAGGCCACCGGAACCTCGCCGGCATGGGCGTCGGGCAATCCGACGGCTGCGGCCGCGGTCACGCCCGGGTGCCCGAGCAGCGCTTCCTCGATCACGCGGGGGTCGATGTTGTGGCCGCCGCGGATGATCAGGTCCTTGGCCCGGCCGGTGAGGTACACATAACCGTCGGCGTCGACGTGACCCAGGTCGCCGGTGTCCAGCCAGCCGTCGCGGACCGTCGCGCCCCGGCTCACCCGCGGGCCGCCGTCCCGCGGGTCGGTGACGTACCCGGCGAACACGGCCGGCCCGCCGATCACCAGCACCCCGGCCTCGCCCGGAGCACAGTCCTGCCAGGACCCGTCGCCGCCGGTCCGGACCGCCTTGACTCGCTGGCCGGGCAGTACCTGGCCCACCGAGCCGGGCCGGTCCGCGCCCGGCCGGTTCCAGGTGCTGGCGCAGGTCGCCTCGGTGAGCCCGTAGCCCTCCAGCAGGCGCCGGCCGGTATGCCGGGCAAAGCCCTCTCGCACCGCCGACGGCAGCGGGGACGCACCCACGATCGGCACTCTCAGCGAGCTGATGTCCGCGTCCACCGGGACCTGCGTCAGCGCGCTGTAGACCGTGGGCACGGCGGACATGGCGGCGATCTGATAGTGCTCGACGATCTTCCAGAACCGCGCATAGAGAGCCGGGTCACGGTACCCCGCCGGGCCTGGCCAGACCACGCGGGCACCGGTGAGCAGCGGCGCGATGCCGGTCACGATCAGCGCGTTCACGTGGAACAGCGGCAGGCCCGCCAGCACGCCTTCGCCGGGCGTCACGCCGGACCACTCCGCGATCCCGCGGGCGCAGGCAAGCTGGTTCGCGTGAGTATGCGCCGCGACTTTCGGCGCGCCGGTGGTCCCGCCGGTGTGCACGAACGCCGCGAGATCAGCGGCGCCGGGCGGGCGGATCCCGGCCAGTGACCCGGCCGGCTGGCCGCCGGCCAGCTCGTCCAGGTACAGGGCCGGCATGCCGGGCTCGCCGTCCAGGGCTGGCGGGACGCCGGTGGCGCCATCGGGCCGAAGCGCGATAACCGCGCGCATCCGGGCCTGGCGGGCGACTGCGGTCAGCCGCTGCCAGAGCCCAGGGTCCGCCTCCGGTCCGGCTGCGATCAGCACCGGCGAGCCGGTACGCCCGATCAGCGCGGCAATCCGGTCCGCGCCGAGCGCCGGGCTGACCGGGGCGGCGATCCCGGCGGCCTGCGCGGCAAGAGTGGCGGCAAGCAGCCCGGAGCAGTTCGGCCCGCACAGCGTGACCGCGTCCTCGCGCTGGATCCCCAGGCGGGCCAGGCCGTTGGCGATCCGGGTCACCGCGCTGGCCAGCTCGCCGTAGGTCCAGGCCTGGCAGCGGGCATAGTCCGCCGGGTCCGGGATCCACTGGGTGGCGACGGCGTCCGGCCAGGTGCGGGCGGCACTCGCCAGCAGCTCATACGTCGACTCCGGCACGGCAGCGGCGGGCATGGTCATGGCGTCTTCCCGGTGACGGTGCAGAGCTGGGTGCCGAGATCGAGGTCGCCGTCGGCGCTGGCGATGCTGGCCGACACCAGGTCTCCGTCGCGCAGGTAACGGGGGTTGCCCGCCTGCCGGCGGAAGAACATCTGCCACTTGACTGCGGGCGGCAGCAAGCCTGCCAGCTTCTCCGCGGCCTTCGGCGGTGCTTTGAGGGCGGTCCCGCCGGGGGTTCCGGTGAGCAGCAGGTCGCCGGGCGACAGCGGCTGGAACTTCGACAGCGCGGTCAGCGCCCGGGCCGGGGTGACGATCATCTCCGTGGCCATGGCGTCCTGGCGGACCTCGCCGTTGACGCTGAGGGTGAGCCGCAGCGAGCCGATCCTGGCCAGGTCCGCGGCGCCGGCCAGAGCCAGCCACGGCCCGGCCGGGGTGAAAGTGGGATAGGACTTGGACTCGTAGAACTGCGTCTTGGTGAGCTGGATCTGCCGGGCGCTGACGTCGTTGGTCACCACGAGCCCGGCGACGTAGTGATGCAGCGTCTCCTGCGTCACCGTCGTGCCGACCGGCAGGTCTGCGCCGATCACCAGGCCGAGCTCGACCTCGTAGTCGAGGAACCCGACGCCGGGCGGGCGGATGATGTCCCCGGCCGGGCCCGTCAGCGAGTGCGAGGACTTCCGGAAGAAGACCGGCGGGATCTTGTCCGGGTTGAATCCGGACTCGGCCGCGTGCGACCGGTAGTTCACCGCCTGGGCGACCACCCGGGCCGGCGCAGTCACCGGGCTCAGCAAGTCGAGCGACCTGGCCGGCACCGCGGGCTCCGCCGCGTCCGCGGCCGCGGTGACGGCCGCGTCCAGCGCTGGCGGCCGGCCAGCAGCGCGCCCGTCGTTGCCGCGTCCAGGCCGAGCCGGACCAGGCCCGCCGGGGTGACCAGCCACCAGCCGTCAGCGGTACGGGCCAGCCGGGCCGTCATGAGCTCATCGCCTTGACCAGGCCCCGCAGGGACGCGAGGTCGATGTCGTTGCCCTTGTCCCGCAGGGCCCTGATCGCGGCCAGGACGGTGCCGGGGTCGCGGGCGCCGGTGAACTCGGCCGTGGCCCGCGGGCCCCACTGGGAAAGGCCGCTGACCGACAGCGGCGCCCACCCGGCCGGCTCGGTGCAGTCGAAGACGTCACCGTCGGCGTAGTGCTCGAACATCAGCCTGTCCGGGTCGCGCCAGTAGTCGAAGATCTGGCTGCCCTGGATGTGCCGGCCGATCCCCCACGCGTGCCGGTAGCCGCGATCGCGCAGGTACTGGCCGCTGGCGGCGACCTCGTCGAGATCGGTGAGCTGGTAGGCGGAGTGCACGTAGCCGGTCTGCGGTGCCAGCAGCATCGCCAGGGTGTGATGGTCGGTCGGGACGCTGCCCTGGTCGCAGCGGATGAACGCCATGACCGGGCCGCGCTCACGCTGGCCGTCCAGATGCAGGAAGTCGCTCACGATCAGGCCCAGGGTGTCCAGGTACCAGTCCAGCGCCGCCCGGAACCGGGTGGTGCCGAGGACGACGTGGCCGAGCCGCTCGATCTCCGCGGGCCGGCGCTCCGGCCGCTGAGCGGCATTCACCCGGGCGGCGGAGGTGCCGAAGTTCAGAGGCAGCGGGCCGCGCTCGGGCAGGGCAGGCAGCTCCGGGACGCCGTAGCTGACCGTCACCGGGATGCCGCCCGGGTCCGTGAGCTGCACCGCGTACCCGCCGCGGCGCGGGGTGACCGTGCAGCCGGTCCTGGCCGCCAGCCGGTCCAGGTCCGCGCGCGCTGCCGCCTGGAAGGCCAGGCCGGCGAAGCGCGGCGTGCGCCCCCGGCGCACCACCAGGCACGGCGCGGCGGCCTGGCGGCCCCGGAGCACCAGCTCCTCCGGCCCCCGGTCAGCGACGGTGAACCCGAAGTCGGTCGTGAAGCGCTCCGCCTTGCGCAGGTCCGGCTTCTCGAACTCCAGCCAGGCCAGCCCGGCGACCTTCACCAGCGGGTCGCGCGAGCGACCCGGATGCTCGCCGCGCACCGCGCCGGCCTCGCCGTGCAGCGAGCGATGCGGATCCTGATCCTGTCCGGGCCGGGCCGGCGCTCCCGCGCTGCTGCTGTTGTGCGTGACCATGGTCAGCCCCCTCAAGGTCCCACGTTCTTGTATGATCTAATCAGTCTTGACTATAGTCTCAGTCATGAGGACTCGATTCGTCAAGAGGCTTGTCTCAGGCCAGCCTGGTAACCTATCTTCGTCAGTCCTGTTACAAGTCGTCAGAACTGACGCGTCGGAGGACGCTGTGTCGCGGCCATCAGGCTGGCGCAGAGGCGGCCCGCGGTGCCGGTCCGATACAGCAGGAGGGGGCATTAAGTGGCGGAAGCGGCACAACCCGAGACGCCCCGGCCAAGCCGTCTTGACCGGCGGAAGGCGCGGACCAGGCAGGCTCTCATCGATGCCGCCGTGCATCTGATCGCCGAGGGGCGCGCAGACCGGGCCAGCATCCAGGAGATCACCGAGTCTGCCGACATCGGGTTCGGCTCCTTCTACAACCACTTCGACAGCAAGGACGAGCTGTTCGCGACCGCCTCCGCCGAGGTGCTCGAGCGCTGGGGCCAGATGATCGACCGGGCGTGCGCCGGCATCGCCGACCCGGCCGAGGTATTCGCTGTCTCCTTCCGCATCTCCGGTCGGCTCGGCTGGACGCACCCCGCCATCGCCCGCTTCC
This sequence comes from uncultured Actinomycetota bacterium, assembly GCA_963711055.1. Lineage (GTDB taxonomy): Bacteria > Actinomycetota > Actinomycetes > Streptosporangiales > Streptosporangiaceae > JAJYUU01. Next base: position 172,613 of record CAVQCR010000035.1, read on the forward strand.
TCACCGGCGCCGGGCTGGACGTCCTGGACTCGCCCACCGGCCTGGCGCCCCGCGCCCTGCGCGACATCAGGGCAGGGCAGCAAGCCGGCCGCTTCACCGCCCTGGACGCGGACGTCGCCCTCAGCGCGGTCGCCGGCGGCCTGCTGGGCCTCCTGCGGCTCTGCCAGGACCACCCGGAACGAATGAACGAGAAGGTCGTCGACCAGCTTGCCGAGGCCGTCCTGCGCCTACTCGGCGTGCCCGCGGACGAGGCCGCCCGGCTCGCCGCGCTGCCGATCGCCGACGCCGGCAAACTGGTAGCCGGGCACCAGGCAGGCCCGCCTGCTCCCCGGCCCGCGTGAGCGCCGCCGCGCGGCCACCGCAACCCGTCAGGCCTGCTGGCCAGAGCCGCCCGCCGCCAGATTCCGGCCTCAGACGCCTCGCTCGGCGACCACGCGCCCGGCTTTGACCGCACGGGCTAGGGCGTGGTAGTCGCGCTCGTTCTGGTCGGCGTAGGCCGCGGCGAACTCCCCGATCGCCTGGTCGAAGACGGCGGACCGGCCGAGGTAAGCGGCGATCGCGATCCGGTCCCCGGACCGGGCGTGCGCCCGGGCCAGCGTCCACCCGCACAGCTGGCCGTAGGCGCGCATCGCGGCCGGGGCCATCGTCCCGACGTCGGCGGAGGCCTTCCAGTCGCGGAGCTGGCGGATGTAGAAGTCGTACGACGCGGTGCCGGGCCCGAGCCGGCTGCGGTGCCAGCCGAGGAAGATGTCGCTGGCGGCCTGCATGAGCCGCTGCCCGGCGACCACCCGCTGGCCTTCGTTGGCGTACTTGCTCGGCCCGGCGAAGTCCTCGAGCACGGATGGCCCAGCCTCCTTCACCTGCAAGAACAGCGGGTCCGAACTGTCACGGCCGAGCATCAGGACGATCCAGCAGCGGGTCCCGACGCTGCCCACGCCGACCACCTTGCGGGCCATATCCGCCATCTGGAACTGCTCCAGCAGGTAGCGGCGGTCGGTTCCCAGCGAGCGCCGGTACCTGGCGACCAGGGCCGTGAGCTCGGCTTGCAGCCGCTCCCGGTCGGCGTCGGCGGGCACCAGGTCGTCAGCCGGCACCACCAGCGGCGGGTCGGCCACGATCCGCGGCCTGCCGTCCACCAGGCGGGTCAGCTTGCCAAGCGCCTGCATGCTGTCCCGGGCCCTCGCCTTCGCCGTGACCTGGTCCGCTTTCTTCTTAGCCTGGCGGCTGAGCTGGGCCCTGAACTGCTCGCGCAGCTCGGCGACATCCGCCCGCGCATACCAGACCGCCAGGTTGGCCTGGCCGGCGAAGCCGCGCATCGCCTCGCGATACCGGCGAGCGGCCGCGGTCACGATCTGCCGGCGCTGCCCGCTCCTGTACCCGTTCTCTCGCCCGGCCACTTCCAGGCTCGCGGCGAGCCGCTTGACGTCCCACTCCCAGGGCCCCGGCAGCGTCTCGTCGAAGTCGTTGAGGTCGAATACCAGGGCGCGCTCCGGCGAGGCGTAGACACCGAAGTTGGACAGGTGCGCGTCGCCGCAGGCCTGCACTGCCAGGCCTGACACCGGGGCGGCCGCCAGGTCGGCGGCCATCGCCAGCGCCGCGCCGCGGAAGTAGCTGAACGGCGAGCCGAGCATCCGGCCGTACCAGAGCGGCACCAGGTCCGGCAGCCTCCTGGTCGCCTGGCGTTCCAGCAGGCTCACCGGGTCGGCGCGGTCCGCGGGCGGGTCGTAGACCGCCTGGCTGTCCCTGGGTACCGCCGACCGGGCCACCTTGCCGCGCTCGGCCCGCTCGGCCGAGTTCAGCCGCCCCCCAGCCGAATCCAGCCCGGACGTCCGGCCCGAACCCGGCGGCTCGCGGCCCGTCGTCGCGGTCATGACCGCACCTGACCCAGAACCGCGGCGGCCGGGCCGACCGCGGTGCGGCAGGCGCCGGTGACGTCCGCGATCTCTTCAGGCCATCGCGTCAGCGGCGAGGCGCTCGGCCCGGCCCGGGTAACGCCGCGAGAAAACTCGATCAACACCAGAGTGTCCTTCCCGCGCCTGCCATGACGTCAACGCCTGGCCCTGGCAAGCGATCCAGCAAACCGGGGGCTCGGAACTGATCCTTGCGCGATCTGCCGGTGAAGGGCTCCGGTATCCACAAGGGAGCAATCTGCATATCGAAGCCGGAGACGATGAAGGCTCCTCAGCGGACGAGAAGCTTGCGCATGTACAGTCGCGCTGGTAGAGCAAGCGGTCTGCAGACCGGTCACTCCGCCAGGCGGCACCAGCTAAGACAAGATCGCTAACTGCGCGGCTGACCTGCAGGAACTACGAACTGTGATCGGTGGCAGGTGTTGGGTTCGAACCAACGTAGGCTGAGCCGACGGTTTTACAGACCGTTCTGCCTATCCACCGGAATGGCCGCTGACCTGGGAAGACTCCTGGACCATTCATGTGAATATGCCGTCCTGTCCGCCATGCGTCCGTGCGCTCCGGTTGCACGAGGTCGCGTCCACGGACGGGTACGGACGGCGTCAGTATGAGTGGCTGACCTGCCGGTTCTGCACGCCCTACTCGTCCTGCGGCGCCGGCGGCGTGGCTATAGCGCCGCAGGTGTCTGCCGTGCGGACAGCAAGGCCTACGCATCCGAGCCCGCCGATCATCGCACAGCGTCGGGACTCTCTAAGACGGTCTCGCGTAGCCGATCTGCACGGTGACGTGCGCCTTCCGGCGCCATCGTGATGAGCGCAGAACTGGCTGGTCTGCGCGCGCCGCCGACAGCAGGGTCGCTGAGCCAAGGACCCTGCCGGAAGCGAAACGCGTGAGCCTGATGTATCACTGCTGGTCGGGTTTGTTATTCCGGCGGCAGCGAGCGCAGGCCCGCGCGGGTGGCCTGGCTGGCCAGGCGGTCCCGGACTGCGCGGCGGGCCCGCTCCAGGTAGGCGGGATCGTGGTAGAGGTGGTAGTACCAGTTCGCGGACAGCAGAGCGGCCTCTAGCTCGAAGGCGAGCTGCTGCGGGTCGGTGCTGGTTTCCAGCTCGGCTGCTGCCTGCGCGTCGCGGGCGGAGCGCTCGAGGGTGTCCATCCACTGGGCCTGGCACTCGGCGATCCGGTCGCGCACCGGGCCCGGGGCCTTGGCGTCGAATTCGGCCATCGCCGAGGCGAAGAAGCATCCGCCGGGGAACACGCCGCGGTCGAGGTAGGACAGGAACGACTCGCACAGCGCATGCAGCCGGCGGATGCCCGGGCCCGCGGCCAGCGCCGGCTCGATGACCTCTCGCACGTAACGTTGCCGGGCGTCCTCGATGGTGGCGAGCTGGAGGTCCTGCTTGGAGCCGAAGTGGGCGAACAGGCCGCTCTTGCTCATCGACAGCTCGCTGGCGAGCCGCCCGATGCTCAGCCCGTCGAGGCCGTCGACGGTGGCCAGGTCGGCGGCGGCCGCGAGGATGGCCTGCCTGGTCCTGGCCCCGTGGCTGGTGTTTGCCGGCATGCGCCTATCGTAGCACGAACGATCGTGCTAATTTGAGGTCGTCGGCATCCCGGCCGGCTGTCTGGAGGAAGGGGCACGGCTATGCCGTTCGTCAACGTCAAGGTCATCGAGGGAGTCTTCTCTGCTGACCAGAAGCAGGACATGGTGCGCCGGCTGACCGACACCATGGTCGAGATCGAGGGCGAGAACATGCGGCCGGTCACCTGGGTCGTCGTCGAGGAAGTCAAGAGCGGCGACTGGGGCATCGCCGGCAATCCGCTGACCACCGCGGACGTGAAGGCCCTCGCCGCCGGCCAGCCTGTCGGCTAGCCATCACCGGGTCCACCGCGCCAGGACGCCATGTATGACGTGATCGTGGTCGGCGCCCGCTGCGCCGGGGCGCCGCTGGCCATGCTGCTGGCGCGCGCCGGGCACAAGGTCGCCCTGGCCGACCGCGCGTCGTTCCCGAGCGACACCATGTCCACGCATTTCCTGTGGCAGCGCGGCGCGGCCCGGCTGAAAGCCTGGGGACTCCTCGGACGGCTGCAGGCATGCGGCTGCGCGCCGATCCGCCAGATCACCTTCGACACCGGGCCGGTGCAGCTGACCGGCATCGGCCCGGCCGTCGGCGGTGTCGCAGAAACGTACTGCCCGCGGCGGACCGTACTCGACGCGCTGCTGGCCGAGGCCGCCGCCGAGTCCGGCGCGGAGCTGATCGACGGCTTCGTCGTCGCTGACCTGCTGTGGTCCGATGGCAGGGTAGCGGGCGTGCGCGGCCACACCTCGGGGTCGCCCGCGCAGTCGTCGCTGCCAGCCAGGCTCGTCGTCGGCGCCGACGGCCTGCACTCGACCGTCGCACGGAAGGTTGCGCGCACGCGCCTACCGCAGCCATCCGCCGCTCACCGCGGTCTACTACTCCTACTGGAGCGGGATCAGCCACCTGGGCGCGTCGTTCCACGCCCGGCCCGGCCGGCTGATCCTGACCTGGCCCACCAACGACGACCTGACGTGCATCTACGTCGCCTGGCCCCATCAGGAGTTCCGTCAGGTGCGCACGGACATCGAAGGCAGCTTCCACGCCGCGCTGAAGCTCGTTCCCGGATTGCATGAGGCCGTCGAGTCCGGACGCCGGGACCAGCGCTTCGCCGGCACCGGCGACCTGCCCAACCTGTACCGGGAATCGGCAGGACCGGGATGGGCGCTCGCCGGCGACGCCGGCCACCACAAAGACCCATGCACCGGCATGGGGATCTCCGACGCCTTCCTCGCCGCCGACCTGCTAGCCGACGCCATCCACGACGGGCTCACCGGGCGCCAGCCCATGGACGCCGCGCTGGCCGGCTATCAGCACCGCCGGGACCGGCTCACCGCCAACGGATTCGAACTCACCCTGGCCACCGCCAGGCTCGCGGCGCTCCCGGCCCGCCACCAGGCCCTCTACCGGGCGGCAGCAGAGCAACCCGACCTGGCCAGCCAGATCTTCGGCGTCCTCGGCGGATCCATCCCCATCGCAGACGTCTACTCCGACACGCATATCCAGGCAGCACTAACGCAACGCTGAACGCCTCGACATCCCGCACCGTCTGCACCAACTGCGTCGACGGCCGCCAGAACAGTCGACGGTCGCCAGAACATCGGCAGCCGCCAGATCGACTACGTCCTTTGACAGCAGGGCCGGTCACCGTCCGTGATAGCAAGCGGCTCGCCGAACCGCCGTTACAGCCTGCTATCGGTCCGCCATGTGTCCGCAACCGGACGACTCGCCGAACACGCGACCGCATGATATAGCGACCAGTGCGATCGGACCGAACATGTACTCGACTATGGCATCTTCAATGATTATCGCAGGTCAGAGTGTTCTAATCGAACGCAACACCGGCGCGTAAGAACGGCTGACGAGCGGACGGATAGCTGGCGAACCTGCATTCGTGCTGCTAGAGCAAGCGGTCCGCAGACCGCTCGCTCTACCCGGTGGCGTCGTCACAACAAGATCGCTAATCAACGCCCCGACCTGCAGGAACTACGATTTGTGATCGGTGGCAGGTGTTGGGTTCGAACCAACGTAGGCTGAGCCGACGGTTTTACAGACCGCTCCCTTTGGCCACTCGGGCAACCTGCCGTGCGCCGCCCGCAGAACGGGCACTGTGAAGGATAGCGGAACGAGGCTGGTAGTTCACCATCGCGGTCAGGCTGCAGCGATAGCCTGAGATGCGTGGCAGCCGAATCTTCCTTCGACATCGTCTCGAAGATCAATCACCAGGAAGTCGACAACGCGCTGAACCAGACCGTCAAGGAGGTGGGCACCAGGTTCGACTTCCGCGGCGTCGGTGCGTCCATCGCCTGGTCAGGCAAGGAAGCCGTGGAGATCAAGGCAAACAGCGAAGAGCGCGCAAAGGCCGTTCTTGACGTCTTCAAGGACAAGCTGATCAAGCGTTCGGTCTCGCTGAAGATCCTGGATGCCGACGAGCCGAAGCTTTCCGGCAAGGAATACCGCCTGCATGTCGGCCTCAAGGAAGGCATCTCCCAGGACGACGCGAGGAAGATCTCCAAGATCATCAGAGACGAGGGCCCGAAAGGCGTTCGCGCCCAGGTGCAGGGCGACGAGCTGCGGGTGTCATCGAAGAAGAAGGACGAGCTCCAGGAGGTCCAGGGCCTAATCAAGGGCAAGGACCTGGACATCGCGATCCAGTTCGTCAATTACCGATAGTGCGCCAGCGGCTTGGCTCGCACAAAGGCGCTGCCGGGCCGTGTGGGCCTGGCCGTGCTCGCAAGCGCGGTCAGCCCGAGACAATCACCTCGTGCCAGAGGCCGCCGTTCAGGTTGAGATTGTTCCCGTGTGCCTGGCCTGGCCCCGAGTCACCGACATAGGTATACAGCGGGTGCCCGTTGTAAGTCTCCTGGGTAGAGCCGTCGGCCCGGCGGATGCTGCTGAGCGTTCCGGGAACGCCGGCGCCGGCCGTCAGCGGCCCCTTGACCGGTGGCCAGTAAACCGCGCACGAGCCATTACATACCGACTTGGTGCTAGTGTCCGGGCCAAACCAGTACAGAGTCCGCCCGCTCGCGGTGGCCAGCACCGTCGCGCCGCCAATCTGCTCGGTCCGCAGTGTGCTGCCAGCCGTTGACTGGCCACTGCCCCCCGCGCCAGCCACGGCTCCGCCCAGCAAGCCCAGAGCCAGCAGTGATACCCCGGCTACGCCCAGCCCAGCTTGGGCCAGGCTAAGGCTGGGCATGGTCCGGCCAGCCCGGCCCGACCCGCGAGGCCCCCCGGACTCGCTGAGTCGGCCGGACCGACCTGGTATGGCGCTGACCTGCAGGCTCGGCGTCACTGCGTAAACGGCCAGCGCCGCGAACGCCGCGACGTCGATGATCCCGGCCACGATGCCCGCGGTGGTGCGGACCTCGCGGAATCCAAACAAGCCGAACTGCACCGACAGTAGGTAGCCGCCAAGCGTGGACACGACGAAGCCCGCTCCTGCCGCCGCCGCCAGCCGACTGCCGGTGACCAGTACGACCAGGCCGAGGCCGATGCCGACGATTACCTGAAGGAGGAACAGCCAGCCGATAGTCGGAATGCTCCGGTATCCGGTCAGATACAGATCCAGGTGCACTCCGGCGGTCGCCAGGAGCAACCCCGCCCCGGCCAGCCGCAGCAAAAGGCCGAGCCAGGGCGTGCCTTGCCGCTCTCGCGATCCTTCCGCTGCCCGCACGCCTCTCCCTGCCTGCACGTCAGTGCTCATGCCACTACCGCCTTCATGCCCACTACCACGGCTGGCGCATCCCGAAGGTTCAGCATCCCGAAGGTTCATCTGCATTACTCGGGCCGGGGCTCACCGTCGGGTCCGGCCATGCTGGGATAGACCCTGCAGCCTCAGGACGTGGCCGCCCACCGAAGGAGACGACAATGACCGCCGTCCCAGCTCACCCTGTCCCCGCCCGTCCGCCGCTCCGCGAGCGCAAGGCCTGGCAGGCGCTGGAGCGTCATCACGCCGACATTGCCGGTCGTCAGCTGCGTGAGTTGTTCGACGCTGATCCTGGCCGCGGCGAACGGCTGACGGCTGAGGCTGAAGGCATCTACCTGGACTACTCCAAGAACCGCGTCACCGACGAGACGATGCGGCTGCTGGTTGAGCTGGCCGAGGAAGCCGGCGTGCCCCAGCACCGCGACGCGATGTTCGCCGGTGAGCACATCAACGTCTCTGAAGACCGCGCCGTCCTGCACGTCGCATTGCGAATGCCGCCCACCGCTAGTTTGGTCGTGGACGGTAAGGACGTGGTCGCCGAGGTCCACGCGGTGCTGCGCCGGATGCGGGCTTTCGCGGACCGCATCCGTTCCGGCGAGTGGAAGGGCTACACCGGCAAGCCGATCCGCAATGTGATCAATGTCGGAATCGGCGGCTCGGACCTCGGCCCGGTGATGGCATACGAGGCGCTGCGCTATTACTCCGCCCGCGACCTAACCTTCCGGTTCGTATCGAATGTCGACTCGACCGACTTTGCCGAGGCCACGCGCGGCCTCGCCGCTGCCGAGACGCTGTTCATCATCAGTTCGAAGACCTTCGGGACGCTGGAGACGCTGACGAACGCGACCACGGCCCGCGATTGGGTAATCGCCGAGCTTGGCGCCGAGGAAGCGGTTGCCAGGCATTTCGTCGCCGTGTCCACCAATGCCGAGAAAGTCGCGGCGTTTGGGATCGACACCGAGAACATGTTCGGCTTCTGGGACTGGGTTGGCGGCCGGTACTCGATGACCTCGGCGATCGGACTATCCACCATGATCGCCATCGGGCCGGACAACTTTGACCAGATGCTGGCCGGCTTCCATGCCATGGACGAGCACTTCCGGACCGCCCCGCTGCCGCAGAACCTGCCGGTCCTGCTCGGCCTGCTGTGCGTCTGGTACGGCGACTTCTTTGATGCGCAGACCGTCGGCGTGATGCCCTATGACCAGTACCTGAAGCGCTTCCCGGCCTACCTCCAGCAACTGACGATGGAGTCGAACGGCAAGAGCGTCACACTGGCCGGGGGGCCGGTCGACTACCAGACCGGAGCCGTGTTCTGGGGCGAACCGGGCACCAACGGGCAGCACAGTTTCTACCAGCTGCTGCATCAGGGAACGAAATTGGTCCCCGTGGATCTCATCGGATTCGCTCGCGGCCTTAACCCGATCCGCAACCACCACGACATCTTGTCGTCAAACGTCTTCGCGCAGGCCCAGGCGCTTGCCTTTGGCAAGACCGAGGAAGAGGTCAGGGCCGAGGGCACGCCCAACCACGTCGTGCCGCACCGGGTGATGCCGGGCAACCGGCCAACCAACGTACTGCTCGCCGACATACTCACGCCGCGGCTGCTCGGTTCCCTCGTCGCCCTGTACGAGCACAGCGTGTTTACCCAGGGCGCGATCTGGGACATTGACTCCTTCGACCAGTGGGGCGTGGAGCTGGGCAAGGCGCTGGCCAATCAGATCGCGCCTGAGCTGGAAAGTGCCGGCGAACCGGCGCTGCGCCACGATTCGTCGACTAATGCGCTGATCCGGCGCTACCGCTCGCTTAAGGCCGGGTCGTAAGCCGGCCACGTTCCCACAACAGAATGGAAGGCTAACGCCATGCCAACAGACTCACCGATGCAGCTCGGCATGATCGGGCTCGGCCGGATGGGCGCCAACCTGGTGCGCCGGCTCATGCGCGACGGCCATCGCTGCGTTGCTTATGACCGCACCGCTGCTGTGGTCAAGCAACTGGAATCCGAAGGCGCGGACGGCGCGACCAGCGTCACTGATTTCGTCGCGAAGCTGCAACAGCCGCGAGCAATCTGGATCATGGTTCCGGCCGCAGTCGTACCGTCGACCCTGGACCAGCTTCGCCCGCTGCTGGACGAGGGCGACATCGTGATCGACGGAGGCAACTCTTATTATCGCGACGACATCGACCGGGCGCGGCAGCTGAAGGCAGATGGCATCCACTATCTCGACGTCGGCACGAGCGGCGGTGTATGGGGCCTGGAGCGCGGCTACTGCCTGATGATCGGCGGCGAGAAGGGACCAGTCGAGCACCTCGACCCGATCTTCAAGACAATCGCGCCGGGTGAGGGCAGCGCCGAGCCGACTCCAGGTCGCACCGCCGCCGACAGCACCGCCGTGCACGGCTACCTGCACTGCGGGCCGAACGGCGCCGGGCACTTCGTCAAGATGGTGCACAACGGCATCGAGTACGGCATGATGGCGGCGATCGGCGAGGGCCTGAGCATCATCAAGCATGCCGACGCCGGGCTGCACGAGCAGGCGGCCGACGCCGAGACGGCGCCGCTGCGGGACCCAGAGGCTTACCAGTACAAGATCGACGTCAGCGAAGTTGCCGAGGTCTGGCGGCGAGGCTCGGTGATCAGCTCCTGGCTGATTGACCTGATCGCCGCGGCCTTCGCTCAGTCCCCGGAACTGGCCGATTACGCCGGCCGGGTGTCTGACTCCGGCGAAGGCCGGTGGACCGTGCTCGCAGCGGTCGAGGAAGGCGTGCCGGCCTCCGTTATCACTGCCGCACTCTACGAGCGGTTCGAGTCGCGTCAGCTGGGTGACTTCACCGATAAGGTGCTGTCGGCGATGCGCTCGGAGTTTGGCGGGCACCAGGAGAAGAAGGACTAGCCGGTGCAGCACGACCTAGAAGTCTCGGCGGATGCTGACGCCGTAGCCAAGCGGGCCGCTGCCTACGTGGCCCGGCAGTCGCGCGAGGCTGTGGCCGCGCACGGCCGGTTCACCTTCGCGGTCAGCGGCGGGCGCACCCCGTGGGCGATGTTCGGCGAACTGGACACCGAGGACGTGCCGTGGGCCGACGTAGAGCTGTTCCAGGTCGACGAGCGGGTCGCGCCCGACGGCGACCCGGACCGCAACCTGACCCACCTGCAAGCGAGCCTGGGCGACGCGCCCGCCAGGGTGCATCCGATGCCGGTGACCGACCCCGACCTGGACGCCGCTGCGGCCGCGTACGGCACGATGCTGCCGCAGCGGTTCGACCTGGTGCACCTTGGCCTGGGCCCGGACGGCCACACGGCCTCGCTCGTTCCCGGCGACCCGGTCCTGGACGTAGCTGACGCGCTCGTCGCGGTGACCCAGCCGTACCAGGGGCACCGGCGGATGACGCTCACCTATCCGGCACTCGCCCGCGCCGACCAGTTGCTCTGGCTGGTCACCGGCCCGGACAAGAAGGATGCACTGGCCCGGTTGCTGGCCGGCGATGAGTCGATACCGGCCGGGCGGGTGCTGGCCGTCCGGTCGCTGATAATGGCCGATGAGTCCGCAGCGGGCCAGGCCGCGGCGAGGACGCCATGACATCAGGATCTGCTGACACCTCGCCGGTGCACGGCATCCCGCACCGGCCGGACAACCACGTCATCGTGCTGTTCGGCGCCACCGGCGACCTGGCCAAGCGCAAGCTGCTGCCGGGCCTGTTCCATCTCGCGGTGGCCGGGCTGCTGCCGCCTCAGTACCGGATCATCGGCAGCGCACCGAAGAACTCCGCCCTCAGCACCGGCGAGTTCCGTAAGCACGCACGCGACGCGATCTCCGAGTTCGGCAGCAGCAAGCCGGTCGGCAAAGCCTGGCAAGAGTTCGAGGACAATCTCTCCTTCGCCGGCGCGGATCCGGAGGATACGAGTCCGCTTCAGGAAGAGCTCCACTCGGCCGAGGCGGCCATCGGCGGAACGGTGCGGCGGCTGTTCCACCTGGCGGTACCGCCGTCGGCATTTGCCTCTGTCGTCAGCATGCTCGGCGCAGCGGGCCTGGCCGAAGGCGCGCGGGTCATCATCGAGAAGCCCTTCGGCAGCGACCTGCAGTCAGCCAAGGCGCTGAACAGCTCGATACACCAGGTGTTCGACGAGTCGCAGATCTTCCGCATCGACCACTTCCTCGGCAAGGAGTCGGTCGACAACATCCTGGCTTTCCGGTTCGCCAACGGTCTGTTCGAGCCGGTCTGGAATCTCTCGCACATTAAGTACGTGCAGATCGACGTGCCCGAGACGCTCTCAATCGAGGGCCGGGCGGATTTCTATGACAAGACCGGTGCGTTCCGCGACATGGTAGTTACGCACTTGTTCCAGGTGCTCGGGTTTGTGGCCATGGAGCCGCCGACCATGCTCACCGCGCAGCAACTGCGCGCCGAGAAGCTCAAGGTCTTCCAGGCGCTCAAGCCGATTGACGTCCGGCACGTGGTGCGGGGCCAGTACGACGGCTACCGGTCCGAGCCGGGCGTGGCGCCGGACTCGCAGACCGAGACGATGGTGGCGCTGCGCGTGGAGGTGGACAACTGGCGCTGGCACGGCGTGCCTTTTTTCCTGCGCTCCGGGAAATGCCTGGGTGCCAGCCGCCAGGTGGTGACGCTCGGGTTCCACGAACCGCCGCTGCGCATGTTCACCACGCACCGCCGGTCGGTCCCAGACGGGCGGCGGAACGAGATCGTCATCGACTTCGCCGACCCGGGCTCGATCACTACCCGGTTCCTGGCTAAGGAACCCGGCGCCGAGATGTGCCTGGCCGGGGCGAACATGGTCTTCAAGTACTCGGACTCCTTCGCCACCGCCAACGCGCTGGAAGGCTACGAGCGGCTGATCCTGGATGCGATGATCGGCGACCAGGCGCTGTTCACCTCATCAGATGGCATCGAACGGCTCTGGGAGATATCCGAGCCACTGCTGGAAAACCCGTCCCCGGTGCAGCCTTACCAGCGCGGCGCATGGGGCCCGGACTCGGTCAGCAAGCTGATCGCGCCCTTCAGCTGGCATCTGCCGGACGCAACCTGACCGCCGTACCGGCCAGCTTCCTAGGGAACGCAGCCGACCTGCAAGGAGGCGCTCGTGGCGCTCGGGTACGACAGGCCGCTCTACCTGATGGCCTTCGATCACCGCGGCTCGTTTGAGCACGGCCTGTTCGGCGCTACGCCGCCGGTCTCGCCGGCGGTGCACGACGGCATCACCGACGCCAAGGAGGTCATCTTCGATGCCCACCTCAAGGCGCTGACCGACGGCGCCCCGGCCAGCGCCTGCGGCGTGCTGGTCGATGAGGAGTTCGGGGCCAGCGTGGCCCGTCGGGCCAAGGCGGAGGGCGTCCCGCTGGCCATGCCGGTAGAGCGGTCCGGCCAGGACGAGTTCGATTTCGAGTACGGCGACGACTTCGGCGCGCACATCGAGGCCTTCGACCCGACGTTCGCCAAGGTGCTGGTGCGCTACAACCCAGGCGCAATCAACAAGATCGCTGCCCGCTATGGCGACCTTATCGATGCCTACCGCAGTGCGGAGGCGCCAGCCGCGAGCAGCACCGGAGGATCGCCGTGACGAAGGCAACCGTGAAGCTGCTGCTCGCCGACGTGGACGGCACGCTCGTGACCCCGGATAAGGAGTTGACGCCGCGCGCCATCGAGGCCGTCCGCGCGCTCGACGAGGCCGGCATCGTGTTCGCCGTCACCAGCGGGCGGCCGCCGCGCGGGATGGCAATGCTGATCGAGCCGCTGAACCTCCGGACGCCGATCGCGGCATTCAATGGCGGCCTGATGGTCAACCCGGACATGTCGGTGGTCGAGCAGCGGGTGCTACCGGAAGACTTGGTGGCGCCGGTAGCCGAGATGATGCAGTCGTTCGCGCTCGACGTGTGGCTGTACAGCGGCGCGGACTGGTACGTCCCGAGGGCCGACGGGCCGCACGTCGCGCGAGAGGCCTGGACGGTGAAGTTCGAGCCGAAGGTCATGCCGGACGGGCTGACCGGGCTGACTGAGAACGTGGCCAAGCTCGTGGGCGTCAGCGACGACACTGACGCGGTGGCCAAGGCGACCTCGGCCGTCCATGACAAGTTCGGCGACCACGTCACGGCGGCTGCGTCGCAGCCTTACTACCTCGACGTGACGCACCCGAAAGCCAATAAGGGCGAGGTGGCGAAGTACCTGGCCGCCAAGTACAAGATCGATCCCGAGGAGATCGCCACCATCGGTGACATGCCCAACGACGTGCTGATGTTCGCGCACTCAGGCCTGAGCATCGCGATGGGCAACGCGAGTCCCGGGGTCAAGCGCTGCGCCCGGCGGGTCACCACGCCCAACACCGAAGAGGGCTTCGCCAATGCCGTCGACAAATTCATCCTCCGGTAGCAGCCGTCACCGCTGCGACCAGCCGACTCCCGGAGCAAACTCAGCGAGTTCATAATTCTGCGGCCACCGACGCAGCAGACCTGGGTTTACGGTGCCTCGGCCAGTTCCTTGATGCCGGCCAGCGTGGCGGTCATGTTGGCGTGGTGCTCGCGCAGGCGGCGCCGCAAGATGCGCGATTCCTTGTCCGGCATCTGCTCGATCAGCGCGCTGATCCCGCTCTGACCCGGTCCGATCTGCATCCACTGGCGCAACCGGGTGCCGGTGCCCTCCGGCTCTAGCGAGAACCGCCAGCGCGCCGCGGGAACCCCCGGATCGCCGACGGCCCAGCCGAAAAGCCGCTCTGGCTCGAACTCCGATATGGTCGAGACCGTTTCCCAGGTGCCAACGGCCGGGTGCTGATTACGGCCGCGGAACTGCGCGCCTAGCGCTGGCTCGGCGACACCGTCCAGCCACTGGCCGCCCTGGAACTCGGAGCTGAACCTGGCCGGCACGGCGATGTCACATACCAGCGGCCACACCGCGGCGGGCGGCGCCGCGATGACAAGCTCCGCCTCCGTGGTCGGGCAATCGGCATAGGTCAGCTCGTCAGTCTCCACGGTCGACATGGTACGCCGCAGGGCGTTTCGCTAGCAGAGCCAAATAGGGTCAGAGGCGGGAGGCAGGCCGGACCATGCAGGTAGGCATCGCCGCGAACGTTGCCTCGGCGCAGGACGCCGATTTCGTCCGCGACGCCGAGCGGCTGGGCGCGACCTCGGTCTGGGTGGCCGAGGCGTGGGGCCAGGATGCCCTCACCCCGCTCGCCTACCTAGCTGCCAGAACCGAGCGGATCACGCTCGGTTCGGCGATTGCTCAGCTGGGCGCCCGCAGCCCGGCCATGCTGGCGATGTCGGCCATGTCGCTCCAGCTGCTCTCCAGCGGGCGCTTCCGACTCGGCATCGGGACCAGCGGGCCGCAGGTGATGGAGGGCTGGCACGGCGTCAGGTTCACCGCTCCGCTGGCGGCCACCCGCGAGACCATCTCGATCATCAGGGCGATCGCCAGCGGCCAGCGCGTGAGCCATGCTGGACGGGTCTATCAGCTGCCGCTGCCAGGCGGGCCGGGCCGGGCCCTTCGCTCCATGCTGCCGCCAACCCCGGTGCCGGTCTATGTCGCGTCGATGGGCCCGCGCAATCTGGAGCTCACCGGCGAACTGGGCGACGGCTGGATCGGCAATACGTTCATGCCGGAGCACGCCGAGGTGTTCCTCGGACCGTTGCGGGCCGGCGCTGCCAGGGCCGGGCGGGCGCTAACCGACCTCGATCTCGTTATCCCGGTCGGCGTGGAGATCACCGGCGACGCCGACGCTGCCGCCCGGCGGCATGCCCGCGGCTACGCGTTCACTATCGGCGCGATGGGTTCGCCTGAGCAGAACTTCTACAACGCTGCATTCACTCGTCAGGGCTATGGCGAGGACGTGCGTGCTGTCCAAGAACTCTGGCTGGCGGGCAAGCGCGAGCAGGCGGCCGACCGGGTACCGGTCGAACTGGGCAGCCGGACGAACCTGATCGGCACGCCCGACATGATCCGCGACCGGCTCCGGCGCTACCGCGCGGCCGGAATCAGCACGCTTGAGGCCAAGCTAACCGGCGATCGGCGCGAGCAGCTCGACACGCTCGGCCAGCTGGTCGAGCTGGCGGCAGAAGTGAGCCGGGAGCCGCCTTACCCCATCGCCGCAGGCAGGTCGCGGTGAACCAGCGCATGGCGCAGTGCGTCGTACATCTGCAGGACCTGTCCGGTCAGGTGGCTGTACTAGAGTTAAGTCATAGTGGCAGGTACGTCAAAATTGCAGGCCGTAACTTGGCAGTAAGTTGCCTCATCGCCGCGAGCGCGTGGCGATGGTGACATAGGCAGAAAGCATAAGGATGCACGCCGTCACCGCGTCTGTCGCCCGGGCTCGGCGCGTTGAGGAGGCCGGGAGACTGTGACCAAGCAGGTCCAGAAGCTCGATCGTGTCATTATCAGGTTCGCCGGCGACTCCGGTGACGGCATGCAGCTCGCCGGGGACAGATTTACCCAGGAGACTGCGACATTCGGCAACGACCTGTCGACGCTGCCGAACTTCCCGGCCGAGATCAGGGCCCCGGCGGGCACACTGCCAGGAGTCTCTAGCTTCCAGCTGCATTTCGCCGACCACGACATCCTGACTCCGGGCGATGCCCCCGACGTGCTAGTCGCGATGAACCCGGCCGCCCTGAAAGCCAACCTGGATGACGTGCCGCGCGGCGGCGACATCATCGCCAACACCGACGAGTTCTCCAAGCGCAACCTCGCCAAGGTCGGCTACCAGGCCAATCCGCTCGAAGACGGCTCGCTCGACGCCTATCAGGTGCACGCCATCCCGATCACCTCAGTCACCGTGAAGGCGCTGGAGAACTTCGACATCAGCCGCAAGGACGCCGAGCGGGCGAAGAACATGTTCGCGCTGGGCCTGCTGTCGTGGCTGTACAACCGGCCGGTCGAGGGCACGATGAGGTTCCTCGACTCCAAGTTCGCCAGCAAGCCCGAGATCCTGGCGGCCAACAAGGCGGCCTTCCAGGCCGGCTGGAACTACGGCGAGACCACCGAGGCATTCTCCGTCCAGTACGAGGTAATGCCCGCCACCCTGAAGCCCGGTACTTATCGGAATATAACTGGCAATAGCGCACTTTCTTATGGACTGGTGGCCGCTTCCCGCCGGTCCGGACTTCCGCTGTTCCTTGGCTCTTATCCCATCACTCCCGCTTCTGATGTGCTCCATGAGCTGTCCAAGCTGAAGCGGTTCGGCGTGCGCACGATGCAGGCAGAAGACGAGATCAGCGGCGTCGGCGCCGCGCTCGGCGCGTCATTCGGCGGCAGCCTCGGCGTGACGACCACCTCTGGGCCCGGCATGTGCCTGAAGGCCGAGACGATCGGCCTGGCCGTCTCGGTCGAGTTGCCGCTGATCATCTGCGACATCCAGCGAGCGGGCCCGTCGACCGGGATGCCGACGAAGACCGAGCAGGCCGACTTGCTGATGGCGCTGTTCGGCCGGAACGGCGAATCGCCGGTCGCGGTGGTAGCCCCGGCCACCCCGTCCGACTGCTTTGACATCGCTATCGAAGCGGTCCGGATCGCGGTCAAGTACCGCACGCCGGTGATCATCCTTTCCGATGGCTACCTGGCTAACGGGTCAGAGCCCTGGCGGATCCCGAGCGTGGACGGGCTCGCCCGGCTGCGGGACGAGTTCAAGTTCGCGAGCGGGAACGTGGTCGTCGATGGCACCGTCGGTCCGCCGTTCCTGCCATTCCAGCGCGATCCCAAGACCCTGGCCAGGCCCTGGGCGGTTCCCGGTACGCCCGGCCTCGAGCACCGCATCGGCGGGATCGAGAAAGCCGACGGCTCCGGCGCGATCTCCTACGACCCGGATAACCACGACCGGATGGTGCGCCTGCGCCAGGCGAAGATCGACGGCATCGCGGCGGATATCCCGCCCCTCGAGGTCGATGACCCGGACGGGAACGCCAGGGTGCTCGTGCTCGGCTGGGGATCCACCTTCGGGTCGATCGGGGCTGCAGTGCGCCGCGTTAGGCAAGGCGGCGGCTCGATCGCGCAGGCGCACCTGCGCCACCTGTCCCCGTTCCCCGCCAACCTGGGCGAGGTCTTGCGGGCCTATGACAAGGTGCTCGTGCCCGAGATCAACCTCGGCCAACTCGCACTGCTGCTGCGCGGCCGCTACCTGGCCGATGTGGTCTCCTACAACCGGGTTCGCGGGCTCCCGTTCCGGGCCGCTGAGCTGGCCGCAGTCATCCAGGATGTGATCATCAATGTCTGACTCGGAGTTCCCGGAGCCGCAGCACCGGTTCGCGTCGCTGACCCTGGTGCCGAAGGCTGATGAGAAGCTTTCCACGAAGGACTTCAAGTCTGACCAGGAAGTTCGGTGGTGTCCTGGCTGCGGCGATTACGTGATCCTGGCCGCTTTCCAGGCGTTCCTGCCCGAGTTGGAGATACCGCGAGAGAACCTCGTCATCGTCTCCGGCATCGGGTGCTCGTCCAGGCTGCCGTACTACGTCAACAGCTACGGGATGCACTCGATTCACGGCCGGGCCCCGGCCATCGCGTCTGGGCTCGCGGCATCGCGGCCTGACTTGTCGGTCTGGGTGATCACCGGCGATGGCGACGCCCTGTCGATCGGCGGGAACCACCTGATCCACGCGCTGCGCAGGAACGTGAACATCAAGATTCTCCTGTTCAACAACAGGATTTACGGCCTGACGAAGGGCCAGTACTCGCCGACCTCAGAGCAGGGCAAGATCACCAAGTCGACGCCGTTCGGTTCGCTGGACACGCCGTTCAATCCGGTATCGCTGGCACTGGGAGCCGAGGCCAGCTTCGTGGCCAGGACTATCGACTCCGACCGCAAGCACCTGACCAGCGTGCTGCGGGCCGCTGCCGACCATAAGGGCACGGCGTTCGTCGAGATCTACCAGAACTGCCCGATCTTCAACGACGACGCGTTCCTGCCCGTCACCGAGCCGAGTGAGCGAGACAAGCACCTGATCCGACTCGAGCACGGCGAGCCAATCCGGTTCGGCCCGGACCGCGAGCAGGGCCTGCGTTTCGGCCGCCACGGCGGACTAGAGGCAGTCCCGGCAGACGGCACCGACGCCGACTCACTCCTCGTGCATGACCAGCACGCGGCCAACCCGTCCTACGCATTCGCGCTGTCCAGGCTCGATAGTCCGGATTTCGCGCACACGCCGATCGGCGTGTTCAGGTCGGTCGAGCGGGCAAGCTACGACGACCTGATGTCGGCGCAGATTGACAACGCCCGGCAACAGCACGGTGACGGGGCGCTAGCGGACCTGCTGGCTGGCAGTGACACCTGGCAAGTGGGCTGATGACCGTAACGGTGGACCGGTCTGGGCCGGTGACAACCGTAGTCCTCGACCGGCCAGAAGTTCGCAATGCGGTTGACGGTCCCACGGCCGCAGCGCTAGCCGAGGCGTTCGACGACTTCGACGCCGACGCCGACGCATCGGTAGCGGTCCTGTTCGGCGCGGGCGGGACCTTCTGCGCTGGCGCCGACCTCAAGGCCATGGGCACTGCGCGGGGCAATCGAGCCGTGCCCGACGGCAGCGGGCCTATGGGTCCCAGCAGGATGCGGCTATCGAAGCCAGTGATAGCCGCCGTCGCCGGCCATGCCGTTGCGGGCGGGCTCGAGCTGGCGTTGTGGTGCGACCTGCGGGTGGCGGAAGAAGACGCGGTGTTCGGGGTGTTCTGCCGCCGCTGGGGCGTCCCGCTGATCGACGGCGGCACGGTCCGGCTGCCGCAGGTTGTCGGTTTGGGCCGGGCCCTGGACATGATCCTGACTGGCCGGGCGGTACCTGCCGCGGAAGCGCTGCAGATGGGCCTGGTGAACCGGGTGGTCCGGCCAGGCACTTCGCGCGAGGCAGCCGAGCAGCTCGCCCTCCAGATCGCCGCGTTCCCGCAAGCGTGCATGCGCAGCGACCGCGCCTCGGCGCTCGACAGCCTGTCCCTCGACTTCGCCGACGCCATGGCCAGGGAGTTCAGCCACGGAATGGCAACGCTCACCGATCCCGGCGTGCTCGAGGGCGTCTCTCGCTTCCGCGGCGGCGCCGGCCGCGGTGGTGCCCCGGCCTGAATCCCCGCCAGCGAAGGCTCGGCCTCCGGTACCCCGTAAACCCAAATCCCGTGGCCAGTCCCGGTCGAGCGGATCATTTGCCAGACTGGCGAGCGTGGATGCCGAGCAGCTCGAGCGGGCCTACCGAGAGGAAGCGACCCGGCTGCGGGCCGCCCTCGCCCGGCGCATCGGCGACGTCGGGCTGGCCGAGGAGCTGGTGCAAGACGCTTTCGTCGAGGCGCTCGAGCACTGGCGGTTGGAGGGTGTTCCCGCTAACCCGGGCGGCTGGCTGACCACGACGGCGTGGCGGAAGGCCATAGACCGGCAACGGCGGGCCAAGGCGGGCCGGGAGAAGCTCGCGCTGTTGGCTGTGACCCAGTCGCGGGCCTGGCCCGCCACCGAGTGGGCCGCTGAGCCGGACGGGGAGCAGGATGACGACCTGCTCAGCCTCGTATTTGCCTGTTGCCACCCGGCGCTTCCGGCCGACTCCCAGGTCGCACTGACCTTGCGGACCGTCTGCGGGCTGACCACCTCAGAGATCGCGGCCGCGTTCCTCGTAACCGAGCAGACCATGGGACAGCGGCTCTCACGGGCCCGCCGGTCACTGCGCGACGCTGAAGTCGACGTGCGGGTGCCAGATCCCGACGAGCTCGGCGGCCGGCTCGCCGCGGTTCTCGAGGTGGTCTATCTCGTTTTCAACGAGGGCTACCTGGTCAGCGCGGGCGTATCGCCGGCCAGGCGTGACCTGGCCGCTCAGGCCCTCTCGCTGGCCCGCCTGTTGCACCGGCTGATGCCGCGGGAGCCGGAGGTACTAGGGCTGCTTTCCCTGCTGATGCTGCACGAGTCGCGAGCGGCGACCCGGTTCGACGGGTGGGGACGGCTGGTCCGGCTGGCCGAGCAGGACCGCAGCCGCTGGGACACCGAGTCGGCAGCGTCTGCAACACAGTTGCTCGACCGCGCGATCGCGCTCCGCCAGCCGGGGCCTTACCAGGTTCAGGCCGCCATCGCTGCGCTGCATGCGGCGGCCCGCGACTACAGCAGCACGGACTGGCGCCAGATCCGGCTGCTGTATGACCGGCTCTACGACATGACGCCGTCCCCGGTCATCCAGCTCAACCGTGCGGTCGCGACGCGGTTCGCCATCGGGCCGGAAGCCGCACTGGCCGAGGTAGAGCCCCTCGCGGCGGAGCTTGGTCAGTACCGGCTGTTTCACGCAGTCCGGGCTGAGCTGCTCGCCGCGCTTGGCCGCACGGCCGAGGCGCGAGCCGCCAACGAACGAGCGCTCGCGCTGGCCGGGAACCCGGCCGAGCGCGAGCTCATCGCTCGGCGGCTGTCTGGCTGACGCTTAGAACTCGACGACAGGCCTGAGTTCGATGGTGATCAGACCGCGGTCCACGCCTGGCCAGGTCTTCGAGATCTCCGCGGCCTCGTCAATGGAGTCGGCCTCCAGCACCGAGAAGCCGCCGAGTACCTCCTTGGTCTCCATGAACGGGCCATCGGTGACGCCACTCGCCCGGACGGTCTTGGCCGTCTCAGGCGGCTGCAACTGGTGGCCGCTGTCGGCCAGCACACCCGAGCTGCCGTACTTCTCGTACCAGCCCATGATCTCCGAGCCCCACGCCTGCTGCTGCTCTTCTGTCAGGCTGGCCGTCGCCTCAGTGTTCAAGATGAGCATGACGTACTTCATGCTGCTTTCCTCCTACTAGTGGGCGAGTGCCTGCTGGCACCCTCTTTACTCATGGCTACGAACGGCGATCAGCCGCCTTCGACATCGCCTCTCAGAAACTTCCCTCGGTTGGCAACCGACACGCCGCCTCGGGAGTCAATGGAGCAAAGACAAGACGGGGAAACGCACATGATTAGCAGCTTTCGCCATGCGTCCGCGCCAAGGCTCGTTTCGGGGATCACAGTCGCAGGAGCTGTCGTTGCGATGCTGGCAGCTCCCGCCGCCGCTGCACCGGCAGCGCAGTTCGCAGCGGCAGCACCGCCGACAAACAGAATCTGCATCTCTGCCACCAATCCCGAGCTGGCAGGTCACATGACCCGCGGCATTCTCGCCGCGCTCAGCGGACGCAGTTCTGTCGTCGGCCTTGCGGCCTCTGACCCGCAGTACAACCTCACGTGCAATTTTCATGCCAGTCGGCACTTTGATGCGGCCAGCGTCATCAAGGCGACGATCATCAGCGCACTGCTGCTCAAGGTGGGCGGCCCCACGCACCTGACCAAGGCCCAGCGCCACCTGGCCTGGCTGATGATCACCGAGTCTGACAACGACGCCGCAACGGCGCTGTGGGACGAGGTGGGCCTCACGCATATGCAGGAGTTCCTCAACCGCGCTGGCATGCGGCACACCGTCCTCAACGATGCCTGGGGCCTGACCTTGCTGACGGCTCATGACGAGATGCTGCTGCTGCGCCTGCTCACCACCAGCGGAAAGGTGCTGAGCGCGAAATCGCGGAGTTACGTCCTGTGGCTGATGGCCAACGTGGTCTCTTATGAGCGCTGGGGAGTGTCAGCCGGGGTGCCGGCGGGCGTGACCGTCCACCTGAAGAACGGCTGGCTGCCGTACCCGGACGCGAGCGACTGGCACATCAACAGCATCGGCGCCTTCACCGGCCATCAGATCGGCTATCAGATCGTGATACTGACCAGCGGTAACCCAGGCGAGAGTTATGGCATTCAGACCGTTCAGGCTGCGGCGTACGTCATTAACAAGCTGCTCGCCGCCGAGCGGGGCGAGAGCGCGAGCGAACCCGCGCTGCCGGGCAAGGCGTCGCTCATGGCCCCCGGCGGTTAGCAACGCGGCGTGACCCGAGCGGCGGCCGCGGGGCCGGGCCGGTGATTCGCCCGGCGCGGCCATCGCAGGTGATAATGCCGCATGGCCGCCGCGCCCTCGTTCCCCGACTTCCGGTTCGCGCCGAATATCGGCGGGCATCCGGACGCTTATGAACTCGAGAATCGTGCCATCGACCAGGCCGGCCACGTGCTCACGGCGATGCGCACGATCGCGCCCTGGGCTGGCAGAACCCTCGTCGACCTCGGCTGCGGCACCGGCTACTGGCTACCCCGCTACGCTGCGGACGCGGCCAGGGTGGTCGGCATAGAGCCCGATCCGTCGCTCCGAGCGGTCGCCGTCCGTGCGGCCGCCCGTCTTCCTGGCACTCAGGTGCTGGCCGGGTCAGCCGAGCACATTCCGCTGCCCGCAGCGAGCGCGGACGTCGTGCACGCCAGGTTCGCGTATTTCTTTCCGCCAGGCACGGACGCCGGGCTGACCGAGGTGCTTCGCGTGCTGCGACCGGGGGGCCACCTCGTCGCGGTGGACAACGACTACCGTTGGGGCGAGTTCGCGCGTCTCCTGGCCGCATCCGCGACCCGGCCGCCGCTTCAGACCGCCGCCTGCGTGGATACCTGGTGGCGCGGCCGCCAGGCGACCAGGCAGGAGGTCAGATCGGAACTGCGGTTCGCCAGCCGCCGCGATCTCGCTGCCGTCCTGCGCATCGAGTTCCCCGCCGAAGTCGCCGACGGCTGGCTGCGGCGGCACCCCGCCGCTACCGCCCTGACCTATGGTTTCGTCCTGTTCGCAGTCCGGGCATGAGTCGGGTTAGCTAGGTCCGCACGGGCAGTTCTTGTGCTGCGGCCGCGGCGGGCACATCGTCCGCGGCTTGCGGCCGCGCGCTCTTCCTGGTGACTGCGAGTACGCCGACGCAGACCAGCAGCGCCCCGGCCACCTGGATCGGCGTCGGACGCTCGCCGAGCACAGCATCAGCAAGGGCCAGAGCCCCGGCGGGCTGCAGCAGCAGAATCAGCGAAGAGATGGCTGCTGGCAGCCTCGGCAGCGACGAGGTGATGAGGAGCCAGCCGACTGTGCCACCCAGCAGCGCCAGCGTCAGCAGCCAGAAGAATGACGGCCAGGGGATGCTCAGCTGCAAGCCGCCGGCCACTGGTGCGAGCAGGAGCGCGCCTGCCGCCGCTCCGGCAGTGGCGTCGGCCAGCTGGCCAGCGACGTGCGGCTTCTGCTCGCCGCCCGCGCTGCGCAAGATGAGCAGGAAGCATGCGTAGGCCGCAGAGGTGGCGATGCCGTAACCCACGCCTGCTGCCGGGTGCAGCCCCGCCGCGTGGCCGCCGAGCATGCCGGAAACCAGGATCACGCCCAGCAGCACCACGGGCAGCGCCCCGAGGTAGCGGCGGTCCGGGCGCTCACGGAGCACAAGCCAGGCGAACATGGCCACGAACAGCACCTGCAGGTTCCCGAGCACTGTCGCGATACCCGCTCCGACGTCGGCGATCGCGTGATTCCACAGCACCAGATCGACCGCCAGGAACAGGCCCGCGAGCACTGCGTACAGTCTGCTCTTGAGCGCCCGCCGCCCGTGGCGCCTGCGCTCAAGAACGGCCAGCAGCGCGAGCACTGGCAACGCCAGGATGCAGCGGAAGAACGTGACAGTGACGGCGCCGACGTGCGCGAGCGTTATCAAGATCGCCGAGGACGAGATGCACGCGGCGCCGAGCGCCGCGGTCAGCATCGGACGGCCGGAGCCGGGCGCGCTGGCAGTCATGACCGTTTCGTCGTACGGTACTGACATGACCACAACCCTAACTGGCCGCGACGACAGGAGTCAAAGTCATTTTGATGCTGACCAGCTGGAGGCCATGACCGGTTTCGTCGAGCTGATCAACACCGGGCGGGCCAGTGGCGGGGACGGGCTGCGGACACTGGCCGACCTGCAGGCGATGGCCGACAGGTACGCGTTCGCCGGCGCCCGCGGCCAGTCGGAGGACCTGATCCGGGTCCGCGCGTACCGGGCGCGGCTTGATTCGATCGTCACCGCCTGTGAGACCGGTCAGGAGCGGGCTGCCATCGATCAGATCAACGCGCTGCTGTCCGAGACCGGCGCGAGCCCGCAGATCGCGGCGCACGACGGGCGCGGGCCGCACCTGCACGTGTCCAGGCCCACCTCGCCGCTCGCGGACAGGATGGCCGCGCATTTCGCGATGGGCCTGGCCTGGCTGGTGGTAGCTGGCGAGTCGGGCCGTGTTCGCAGCTGCGAATCTCCCATCTGCCAGCAGGTCTTCGTCGACTTTTCCAGGAACAGGTCGCGGCGATACTGCGACAGCCGGACCTGCGGCAACCGGCTGCACGTGGCTGCCTACCGGGCCCGCAAGCACGCGCCCGAAGTCAGCGGCCCTAAGCGCGCGTCCGGTCTCCCGTAGCCTTACTGCATGCCAAAGGTGCTCGTGACAGGTATGTCTGGTACGGGCAAGTCGACCGCGGTGGGGATGCTGGGCGCGCGCGGGCATCGCACCGTCGACACCGACAGTGACGAGTGGAGTCACTGGGTGAGGCTGCCGGACGGGTCGGCCGACTGGATCTGGCGCGAAGACGCCATGGGCGCGCTACTAGCCGGGCACGGTCACGGCAGCCTCTTCGTAGCCGGTTGCAAGACCAACCAGGGCAAGTTCTACCCACAGTTCGATTGTGTTGCGCTGCTGAGCGCACCCGTCGACGTCCTGCTCGCCCGGATCGCGGTGCGCACTAACAACTCGTACGGGAAGCTGGCCGCGGAGCGCGCGATGATCCTGCACTACCTGGACGTCGTCGAGCCCCGGCTGCGGGCCACAGCGACCGTGGAGATCGACGCGTCGGCCCCGATCGCGACGGTCGTCCGGCGACTCGAGGAACTCGTATAACCACCGCGCCGCCCACGGCCCCAGGCCGTGGAGGTCACGCCATGGCGCTTACGCAAATTTCCGGACACCCCCGAGACTTTGTGTTCGAAGCGGCGTGCCAGCTCGCCCTATGACGGGTTTCACATCGGTCGGGGGCGAAGGCCATCGAGTGCGGTCTGGAGGATCGGCTCGAGGTAGCTGGCGTCGCTGTGGATCGTGGCGATGGCGACGACCATGTCGAGGATCTGTTCGAGCGTGAGATTGTCACGGACCTCTTGGGTGCGCTGAGCGGCGGCTAGGAGCGGCCGGCCGGCAGCGAGCACCCGGGCGCGGCTCTCGCTGAAGACAGGGTTACTCCTGTCTGAGTGCGCGAGCAGCTCGGAAGCGACGTGATGCTTGGTGGTCGCGAAGGCGAAGAACTGGTGCAGCCAGGCCGCCAGCACCACTCCGGGTGTCTCGCCATCGACCTTCTCGGCGGCCTCGCAGACGGCATCGACTTTGTCGGTGTAGAGAGCTTCGAGGAGCTCACGGCGGCCGGGGAAGTTGCGGTAGAGAGTCGCCATCCCGACGCCCGCGCGTCGTGAGATCTCAGCCATCGACACCTCGGCGTCGGAGTCGGCGAATGCGGTCCGGGCGGCCGCCAGGATCTTGTCGCGGTTGCGCTCGGCGTCGGAACGTCTCGTGAGTGAAGGGACCGGGTTCGTAGGCATGAGGCCACCAAGTGGACAGGCTATCCGATAATCGTTATAGTGAAGTGGACAGGCTCTCCGCCTGCTGACACGTCCGATCTTACACACTGCCGCGACCGGGTCGCGGCGGCACCAGGAGCTATTTATGGACTACCGACCTCTTGGACGCACCGGCGTCTCGGTCAGCCAATTGTGCCTGGGCGCGATGATGTTCGGCGCCTTCGGCAACGCCGATCACGACGACGCGGTCCGGATCATCCACAAGGCGCTGGACGCCGGGATCAACTTCATCGACACCGCCGATGGCTACTCCGCCGGCGAGTCAGAGCTGATTCTCGGCAAGGCGCTGGCCGGCGGGCGACGCGACAGCGTGGTGCTCGCCGTCAAATTCGGCGTTCCGATCGACCAGGACCCCAACCATCGCGGCGCGTCGCGGCGGTGGATCACCGAAGCGGTCGAGGGCTCGCTGCGTCGGCTGCAAACCGACTGGATCGACCTCTACCAAGTGGGCGTTCCCGATCGCGAACACCGATATCGACGAGACCCTCGGCGCCCTGTCTGATCTCGTCCATGCCGGCAAGATCCGCTCGTTCGGCGCGTCGAAGGTGCCCGCCTCTGAGATCGTCGAGGCCCAGTGGACGGCCGATCGCCGCGGCCACGGACGGTTCCGCACTGAACAGCCTCCCTACTCCATGCTCACCCGGGCGATCGAATACGACGTATTGCCGGCCTGCCTGCGCCACGGAATGGGCGTCCTGGCCTACAGCCCGCTGGCCGGCGGCTGGCTGTCGGGCCGCTACCGCAAGGGCCAGGAGGTCAGCGGGCCGGGCTCGGCCGCTCGCGCCCGGCGCTTCCCCGGGGCCTATGACGCCGCCAACCCCGCCAACGCCGCCAAGCTCGACGCCGCCGACGCGCTCGGCGCGCTCGCCGACAAGGCCGGCCTGACCCTCATCCAGATGGCAGTCGCGTTCGCAACCCGGCACCCCGCGGTCACCTCCGCGATCATCGGCCCGCGCACCATGGAGCACCTGGACGGCTACCTCGCTGCCGACGGCATCGACCTGCCTGGCGATCTGCTTGACCGCATCGACCAGATCGTCCCACCCGGCGTCACCATCAACGTCGCCGACAACATGTGGAACATCGGGACGACAGCGCTGGAGGCTGCATTCCGTCGCCGGTAGTTCAAGCTCCCTAGGCATCGGCCACCTCCGCCATGCCCTCGCGGCCGCAACACATCGCAACGTGCATGGTGCGCCACGGAATTTGGAGCACTGCCCAGGCCACGGCGCGCGCCTCGCATGCCTGTGCTGCCAACGACGATAAGCTCGGCGCCCATCTCTGCGGCTACGTTGCAGGTCGTCGCGTCGGGTTTGATCCAGGATGGGGCGCCGGGATCGGCCTTCACCGGAGTAGCACCCCCTGCCAGCCGTCACGGGGCAGGATCGGGTTCTGGTGGTCTGACGACGGTCGGGCAAGAACTCCGTGTCGCCCACCGCGCGGAGTAGCGCGGCGTTTGCGCCGGCTGGATTCCGGGGCGATGTGCTGGGCGCTAGGCGTCGCGGCGGGTAACCGCGATCGCGGTCACTGCGATGAGGGCGGCGGCGAGGAGCACGAAGATGCCGGTCTCGATGCCCTGGAATGCCCAGAACCGGCTGGCAGGCTGGTAGGTGATGAACGCGCTGTACCCGCGAGCAGTCAGGCAGGAACCCATCTTGAGCGGAGCCTGAAAGGCGAAAGCCTGGCACGCGGAGGGTATCTCGCTGATGGGCACGCCGTTGATGAAGGCGCCGGACCCAAGGGTCCGGGTGCTCAGCACATGGCCGCCCGGGCCGACGAGGCCCTGCGAGATCAGCCAGTAGGAACCTGTTGGCTGCCTCACGTGATGGCCGAATTTGTGGACGATGGTGAGCGCGGTCAGGTAGTGCGAGCGGAAGTCTTGGCCGATCACCAGGCGCAGCAAGGTGAAGACGCCGAGCGTGACGGCCAGCGCGGGCAGAGTGCGGCGCAGCAGCGTGCCGGCGGCGATGCCGAGGGCCACCGCGAACAGCACGTAGCCGACGGGGACAATGCCCTGGATGTCGAACTGGCTGGGCTGGAAGTTCTGTTGGTTGAGGGCGTTCACCGGCGTGGACCACCAGGTGACGAGGGCCGAGACGGCGCCGCCGCAGGCGGCTGCGGCGAGCAGGGCCCAGCCGACCTTCACGGTGAGCCAGCGGCTGCGGGTGATGCTCTGCATCCAGGCGAACTGGCTGGTGCCGGTTTCGAGTTCCCTGGCGACCAGGGGTCCGCCCCAGAACACTCCCAGCAGGCACGGCACCACTACGGTCAGCGTGACCAGCAAGGACATCACGGGGGTGCCCAGGGTCAGCGTATTCGCGAGGTTGCCGCAGGTATGGCTTGCAGCGCACGCGGTGAGGGCGGACTGGTACTGCGACGCCATCTGCCGGCCGGTGACCAGTAGCAGGATCGCGAACGCGGCGAGGGCAGCGGCGGCGAGGTACGCCTGGTTGCGGTGCTGGCGCCAGACGAGCCAGGTCATCGATCTTCTCCGATCGTGGTCAGGTGCGCCGGCGCCGGCCCGGCGTGCTGGCCCATGTAGCCGAGCACTAGCTCTTCCAGGCCGACGTCGGCGGTCTCGAAGGCCGGGTCGATGACGGGCCCGTTCCGGCGGATGAGCAGGGTGGTCTGGCGGGCGGTGCGCACAGCTTGCACGAGGGTGTGATCGCGCTCGATAGCCGTGGTGTCCTTGCGAGGTCCGACCAGGACCTGATGCTCGGCGAGCAGGGTATCGATGTCGCCGCACAGCTGGACCCGGGATGCGGCCAGCAGGATGAGGTGGTCGCAGGTTCGTTCCAGGTCGGCGACCAGGTGCGACGACAGCACGACAGTCAGGCCGCCGTCGGCCACCGCCTCGGCCAGATGTGCGAGGAATTGCCGCCGGGCTAGCGGGTCCAGCGCAGCGACGGGCTCGTCGAGGAGCAGCAGCCGGGGCCGCTTGGCCAGCGTCAGTGACAGCGCCAGCTGGGCGCGCTGGCCCCCGGACAGCGTGCCCACCGTCTGGTCGAGCGGAATGCCCAGGCTCTCCAGCCGGTGCCGGACAGACACCCCGTCCCAGCGGGGGTTGAGGTGCGCGCCGGCAGCGATGTGATCCTCGGCGGACAGGCGCCGGTACAGCGGGATCTCCTGAGCCAGGAAGCCGACGTCGGCGAGAAACGCCGGGTCCTGGCGCGGTGTGCCGCCGAGCACGGCGACCTCGCCGCCGGTCGGCCTGGCCAAACCGGCGAGCAGCCGCAGCAGCGTGGTCTTGCCCGCGCCGTTCGGGCCGATCAGCGCCGATATCCGGCCCTCGGGAACCGTGATGGTGGCCTCGGTCAGGGCGGTGACCTTGCGGTAGCGCTTCGACAGCCCGCGGGTCTGGATCACGGCCGGGTTACTGCTGGCCATCATGCGGTCTCCTCCTCGGCTGCCGCTCGCAGCGTGATGCGCAGCAGCGATTCGATCGACTCGTCATCCAGTCCGGCCTCGCGGGCGCCTCGCACCCATTGCGCCAGGCTGCGCGCCAGCCGTGAATGCGTGCCGGGCGGCGGACCGGACGGACGGCCGACCACGAACGTGCCGTGCCCGGCCCGCGGCTCGACTAGGCCGTCGCGCTCCAGGTCGCGGTAGGCCTTGAGCACGGTGTTGGGGTTGACCGCCGTGGCCGCGACGACTTCCCGCACCGTGGGGAGCTTGTCGCCCACGTCGAGCACGCCCATCCGGAGCGCCTGGCGGACCTGCTGGACGATCTGCAGGTACGGCGGCACGACCGAACGGCCATCGAGCCGGAAGTTGATCAACGCCTGTCTCCTCAAAGTACTATGGCGTTAAGACTTTAAATCCAACCCAGGACAGCTGTCAACGAATAGCTCCGGCTCCGCGGGTTCGGCACGACCGCACCGCAGCGTCCGTGACCAGCAATGTCCGGGATGGCCGACGAGGTTGAGCAATCAGCCAGCCATGCGTGGCATAGGTGTGGACCGCAGCCTGCGCGTTGTCCCCTGCGGACGGTCAGACCGCCTTATAAGTGGCCTGGCACGGTGAATCAGTGGACGTATCGGCATGAGACTGAAGGGAACTCCACGCCCGCAGTCTTGACCATCACGCCGGCTACCCGCACCACGCAACGGCCGACAGCCGGCCTGTAACCCTCGCGGCGGCAGACGTGGCCTGCGCCACCTGCGGGTTGTCGGTGTCGATGGTCAGGCACTGCTGGTACGAGCGGTTCACGGCGGAAGCCAGCGACTCAGTCCCGAGGTGAGATAACGAGCAGACCGGCATCAGTCGCGGCTTTGTCGAGTCGGTCGTCGTATGTGAGCAGGCCGTCAAGCTCCGGCGCCAATACTCGCGCGGTCGCGAGATGGATCGCGTCCAAGGACCGGAGGCCACGGTCAGGCTCGCTCATCGCCCCGTCCACGATGTCGTCGTCGATCGCGATGTAAGAGAATGCGAGCAGAAGGTCGCCGGCGTCCGGCAGTAAAGCCGGAATGGCCCGGAGAACTGTGCGGGTCACCTCGATGCGAAGCAGCGCCGAACTGACCCACTCGGCATCATCGGTGACCGTCGTAGAACGCCGCGAAAGCCTTTGAATCCGTCTCCTCGGCCAGGAGTTTGATCACCGCCGAGGTATCGGCGTAATACAGGCTCACTAGCGTTCCTCTTCCCGCATGTCGGCCAGCGTCTTAGAGAGAACGTCGGAGCCGTCTCCCGGCCGCATGCGGGGCCGGTAGCCCGGCCGCCGGGCGAGCACGGCGCGCCCTGACGCGACTAGCTGCTCCAGAATCGGCGTGGGCTGACGTTCCCCCGCCGGGACGATGCGGGCAATCAGTCGGCCATGCTCGGTCACGTCAATGATCTCGCCATGCCGCACTCGAGCCAGCACCTCGCTGGTGTGGTGCCGTAGATCCCTCAGCCCCACCACGTGTGCATCCGCAGTCATGCCAACTAATGTATCACATTATTGTGGCTACATCCTCGTCGAGTTTCAGTCGTCTGGTTACGGTGGACGAGGCGTGGCTCCTCATGTCCGACCCGGCCGGCGCCGAGTTCCTGTTCCGCATCGCGAAGTCTGCCCGCAAGCGCCAGGCCTGGCTCACCGTGGTTAGTAAAGGTTCATGTGAGACTCGACAACATACATTGTCGCGGCTCCTAATGCCTTACGGCTAGCTCCGTTGGGTCGCTGACCAGGCTGTGTTGCGTTGAGCCGCGGTGCCTTCCGGAACCATGGCTCACATGGCAGGCCCGATACTGCTTCGACGAGCCGACGGGTTCGTGCGTCGGGCGCTGCAATCGCAGCGACCCGGGACTCGATTCGTCGCCGCGTCGCCGCTCCTGGCTGTTGCGAAGCTAGGGCAGGCGGAACCCGGAAGGTATGTGACCGGTCGCCGATAGGAAGATTCCGAGGGCGATGAATGTGATTACCAGAATCGCCACGAGTAGCCTGCCACCGCGGCTCGCTCGCCGTTCTCGTTGATGAGGGTGCCGGTGTGGCTTGTTACTCACGCTGGTCCTCTCATGTCGACCTGCCTTGTACCTAGTGTCCTGACGCGTGTCTCTCTTTGGTCTTCATTTGGGATGCGCGACAATGTCGCATGCCGAATTGCGTGCATCGCCGCGCCCGGCAAGCATGCGTCATATGCCAATCCCGCTATCGCGGTCACCGGTCGGTCGGTGATCATCACGGCCATCAACATCAAGCCGGCGATGTGACCTGCTGGTACCAGCCCTACCTCACCACTCCGTGGCACGGGCAGATCGTGGCCGTCGGCTAGACGCCGTGCCCGACTGGCAGGACGGCGTCTGCCGCGCCGCCGCCTATCCCGCCACCGAGCTCCACGTGATCTGCGACAACTACTCCGCCCACAAGCATCCCGACGTCCGGACCTGGCTGGCCAGGCCGGAGAACAACCGAGTCACCCCACCTGACGAATCTCCTTGCGCATGCATCTGACGCGCTTTGAAGCCGCAATAGAGCTATTCGAATCAGCAATCTCTGCCACCCAGTGGTAAACGCGAGGACGAGATTCAGAGATCGCTTGAGGACGCGATCGGCGGTGACGATCGGCTAAATTGAGAATCCCGGCCGCCTCGTCTAGAGCGCTATGTGGACCGCTAGGTGCGTGGCATCTAAGCAGCTAGGACGCCTTCGCTGCAGCATCGAGGCTGTACGCCGCTTTTCCATCTCGGGATTGCGCCGCCAGCGTTAGCTACAATTGCTGGCCGGGGGGCATACATGCGAGACGACCAGTTCAGCCAGTCGCTTGAGGCGCTCGATAACGGCTGTCTTCCTGATTCGGCACGCGATGCCGAGGACGTCCTGTTGATGCTGGCTCAGCACTACGCGTATGTCTTTCCCAGTGATTCCACGCTGGCATTGCTCGCCAGGCTAGGGCCACTAGTTGAGATCGGCGCAGGCACGGGATACTGGGCGCACAGGCTGCGCTCGATCAGCGTGGATATTGTCGCCTTCGACCAGGCGCCCCTCGACGGGGAGCGTACCAACAGGTACCACTCGCGTACCCGGCCATGGACCCGCGTCGAGCAGGGCGATCAGACCGTGTTGTCCGGTTACGCCGACCGTGGCCTGTTTCTGTGCTGGCCGCCATTGTTCTCATCGCTGGGTGACTGCCTGACGTACTACCGCGGTGACACCGTCGCATACATCGGGGACGGAGGTTATCGCACCGCGAGGCTGGACCTCCTGCACGAAGCCTTCACGAAAGTTGCCACGGCGCCTGTCAGGGCACTCGATCCCTACCCTGGGGTCCGGCCCCAGCTCACGATCTGGAAGCGAACCCGCAGGGCGACGCCCGCCTGAGCTAGTCGCCGGCCCGTTGCCACACCGATAGGGCACGAGACACCTGTCCCGCGGTCCGGCAGTACCCGTTCGGGTTCCTGGCGACCGACAGGTACTGCTGGTGGTAGAATCGCTCAGTCCGCGACATAACCGTACCCACGGGTCAGCTGCGGCTACTCGCCGGTGTTGGCAAGAGCCGCGTAAGCGATGGTGCTACCACAGGTGCCCCTCAACCTCCGCCTGACCACCAGGCCGCGCCTTGAGGGGAAGGCGCTAGCTGGTCGCTGAGGTCGGCGAGTACCACGACTTCTTCCCGTTCCAGTGCAGGATCTCGGCCGTCGGGGTGCCGAGGTAGGGCTGGCTGCCCCCGACCGCCCAGCAGTTCGTACTCGAGGTACAGCGGACCTCATACAGCTCGTTGCTGGCGAGGCTTTCCGAGCCAGCCGGGTTCGGCGTGTCAACCTAGTACCAGTGCTTGCCGTGCCAGTGCAGGGCCTCGTTCACGTTGGTTGTGCGAGTTCCGGTACTCGCCGACCGCCCAGCAGTTGGCGTACCCGTCGACGTCGCCCCGAAGAGGAAGTTGGTGTTCCCCGATCTTCGTGCCACCCGGGTTGGGGACGACGACCTGAGTCCATTCCGCACTGTTCCAGCGGAGTATCTCGTTGGCGAACGTCTCCGTCGGCTCGCTCGTGCCGTACAAGCCCGCGCCCCAGCAGCTCGTCGTCGCCCCGCAGGCAAGCGCTTCCACCTGGTTGTCCTTCTCCTTGCCAGAGCCTGCCGGGTTCGGGACATGGATCCACGACCAGACCTTGCCGTTCCAGTGCAGTACCTCGTTCAGTTCGATGTTCTTGGCGGTGTAGACGCTGCCGTAGGCGCCAGCCGCGTTGCAGTCGTTGGCGGAGACGCAGCGGACGGCATCGAGGAAATTGAGATCGGTCAGCTTGATGCCACCGGGGTTGGGCGGCCGCTCCTTTGTCCACTTCTTCCCGTTCCAGTACAGGATCAGGTTCAGCTGCTTCTCCGGCGGCGCGTTGCCAAGGCCGAAGTCGCCGACCGCCCAGCAGCTGTTCGAGGCCGTGCAGGTGCTGTCGAACAACTCGGTGACGTCGTCATTTGCGATGCCCCCGGATGCCGGTACCGCGGTGCTGAACCACTTCTTGCCGGTCCAGTGCAGCGCCTCCCCAAGCCAGGCATTGCCCTTGAGGTACTCGCCGACGGCCCAGCAGTCCTTTGCGCTCAGGCAGCGCACATTGAATAGCTCGTCGTCGGCCTTGCTCGGGTTCGGCGCCGCGGACCGGCTCCAGGACTTGCCGTTCCAATGCATGACAAGGTTCGCCAGCTGGGCGCCGGAACTGCGCTGGCCCACCGCCCAGCAGTCTTTTGCCGACGCGCAGAACACGCCGTACAGGACGCTGTAGCCTGACGACGCCGTGGCTCCGGCGGGAAGGGCCCGGCCCGGGAACGGCGCTGGCCGGCCTGGTTGTCCCGGCGGCCGGACCCGGCCCGGAAGGCTCATTGCCAGCACGACTCCGGTAAGCGCCGCCGCGAAGGACACTGATTTTAGGACTGTCCTCATCCGACCCCTCCACCCCTCGCCCGCCGGGATACGCCGAGCCTGACCACGGTGTGCCGTGGTACCGCCCCTTGTGCTGGCTGGAGTGTCATCACGGGGGACGGCGTCGCACCACACTCTTGGGGCGGTCCATCTCGTTCCGCCGCGTTCCGTGGATCATGCCGACGTGGATGCGCTGGGCCTGTCGCCGTCCACAGATCACAGTCAAGACCGCTCGCTGCGCTCGCGCCTCCGGTGGCGCTGCGCGCCAGTCCTGAGGTGATCTTGAT
This sequence comes from uncultured Actinomycetota bacterium, assembly GCA_963711055.1. Classification (GTDB taxonomy): domain Bacteria; phylum Actinomycetota; class Actinomycetes; order Streptosporangiales; family Streptosporangiaceae; genus JAJYUU01. The sequence goes on from CAVQCR010000035.1 coordinate 206,852, forward strand.
CGGCAAGACCCGGCGCTTATCAGGAGGACGGGGCGGCGTAATCGGCAGACTCGTGTGCTAGCCAGCGCGTCAGGACCGCAGCGTCACTGGACAATGGTGGCGCAGCCCGGCGCCCCAGGCCAGAACGCCGCTCTCCAGGTAGCCACTCCCCGGCCGCGATCCGCGCCTGCTGGGAGACACATCCACCAAATCCAGGAGGACAGCGCCAGTCTCTGACTGAGACGATGACCCCCGCTGGCGCTGGCCTTTCGAAGCGGTCAGTCGCTTGCCTTCACTACGCCAATCGGGCAGGACACACCAGTGCCGTGATCTGGGCAGTACCCGTACGGGCTTTTGCCGCTGGAAAGACACTGCTGGTGGTAGTCCTTACCGCTCTAGAAGGAGCACCTTCGGCCATCGCGCTAGCCAGGGCATGCGTCGGGCGGGCTGCCGACCTAACCCACAATGGGCTTGATCTTCTCGAGAGCGCGGATCTGCTCCTCATCATGCTCGGCGCTGTACAGGTCCACGGCGATCTGACCGTTGAGCCAGAACTCTGGCGTTGCGCCCGCCGCATGCATGCTCTTGCCGCGGCGGCCCTAGGAACCCATCCCGCTTGGAGGACAGGACCATGACCGAATTCAACCAGACGACCGATCAGCGGGTGCTGCACAGCCGCCAGTTCCTAGAAGGGGCGCGACGGCGGGGATCGCCGAGATGCCGCCGAGCATGCTGATACGCCAGGCCGCGGAGCTGCGCCGGGTGCTCGCCCAGGTGTTCGACGTGGTCGCCGACTACGAGGACACCGAGATCGACGAGCGCACGCAGATGTCCTCGACTCGGCGGACTGCGCCACGTCGCGCCCGCCGATGTGCTCACCCTCCATGCCGCCCTGGACGACGCGATCGCCTGGTGCGAGGACAACGACTACTGCGACGACTGCGAGGTCTCGCCAGGGCTGGCCTGTGCGAGACCCATGCTGCGCGGCTGGGTCGCGTCCCCGCCTACCGGGCGCTGGAACGCGAGCTGGGGATCGAGGCGGAGCAGTGATCAATTTCAGGCGCTTCCGTCCGCAGCGCCAGGACCGGCAACGGCATAGGCGGGCTGCTGCCGGGAACGAGATTCTCCGCGCCCCCCGCCGGGCCGCCCTGGTCGGCATCAGCATCCTTGTGGGTGCCGCGTCGCTCGTGCTCCTTCGCCGATGCGTACCGGGGCCGCTATCTCTGGGCTGCTCATCATGGGTTGCATGGGCTCTGGGCAGCCGGGTGGCCTCTCCAGATCGATGTGTTCATCGCCGTGGGCGAGCTGGCCCTGTTCGTTGCGCTGGCCGACAGGTGGCGGCCGGGATCCCGTATCGCAGCATGGCTCGTGACGACGCTGGGGCTGGCCGTGTCGGTTGGCGGCAATGTCGGCCACGTGACCGGGCACTCACTGACGGGCAGGGCCACCGCGGCTGTCCCACCGCTTGCCGCTGCTGCCGCGCTGGCAGTCGGTCTCGGCATGCTCAAGCGGGTCCGTCAAGCATCATCACGAGAAGCAGGCAGCCGTCCCTGAGGCCGTGCCCGCGGCCATCCTGGCACCGCCGCCAGGTAGCGCCGAGGAGGCCGCCATTGTGGCGTACAGGGCTAGCGTGGCCGGGGGCAATCCGCTGAGCGAGCGTGCGCTTTCTGACCGACATGGCATCCCGCGGTCACGGGCCAGGAAGCTGCGTGCCGAAGTGGCAGTTCAGGCCAACGGCAGCGCGCCCGAAACGGCCCGCGCTGAGAGGTGATAGCGACCTCGCTATATGACGATCCAGCGGCCGAACTGCATGAAGCCATGCGTGCGATCAGCCCGCCTGACGTGGGTCGCGGCCCAGGACGCCCACCCGGCATCCGCGGACAGCACCTCGGCGCACCCCGCGCGGAGCCCGCCGCTGGGCCGCGACCGGGCGCCACTGCCCCGGCAGACGGCCTGCAATCCCAATGGGCGGGCGCCTGTAATCCGCCAGCGCGACCGGAACGTCTTTGTTGCGGGTGTAACCGGCAGCACTACGCGCTGTCGTTGGCCCGGTGCCCGCTGGTCGGCGGGCCGGGCACCGGCTGTAATCAGTCGGTACGCCTCCAAGTGCGTCGCTGCTGCTGACCGCCCGCTGCCCCGCTGGCTAGATCCACCCCTCCCGGCCAGCGGGGCGCTCTGTCGCCGTTCCGGTTAGCCTGTCGCGACCTTCTGTGGAGGACTTGGCTCATCCGCCGCAGGCAGGCCACGGCCACTGCGTCGGCCGTGCGCGCCGGGCGGGGCGCCTCGATGTCCGCTCACCTGCAACGCGGCAGGCGCTGGCGGCGCTATGCGAGACAGAGGCCGACACGCTGCCGCCCGCCCTAACACCACGGCTCTGGGGCAGCTAGCCCGCGGTGCGCGTTTCATACACCCGGATCGCGCGCCGGCCGTAAAACTGCCCACCGCAAGCACCGCGTCAAACCTGTATCCCGCGCACGCCAGATCGAGGAACCCATGACCGGCCGGCACACCACCGTCACCCTCGGGGAGGTGCTCGCTGTGTTGGAGGCGGCGCGAGAATGCCGGCCGTGAAGTGGGCGAGTCGATCCGGGTCTTACAGGAGCTGATCACCGAGAATTCCCGGTCAGAGTGGTGCCAGTGCGAACACGTCGAGGAAGCCCACAGCCGTCACGGGCGCAGCAAGGACTGCGACCTGTGCAAGTGCGCCAAGTTCCGGCCGGGTTTGTGAAGGCCGTGACTCGCAGGCGCCTCGCCATGCGCCAGAAGGCCTGCGCTGCAGCTGCGAGCGTAGCTCATGCCGGACCGCATTGCTCGCACCGGACGTACTTGGGGGCGGGCAGAACGTCGTGCAGGCTCCGGTGCTGCGTCCCTCCCCGCTGAGGATCTGGCTGCGGCCAGTACCGGACGGGGCGCTTGACTGTGTGGCCGCACTCAAGTGTCAGGGTCCACCATGCCGTGCGGCGAGCCGTTGCGCCGCCAAGCAGGCTTCCGCGCCCGGCGCGCGGGCCCTTCGTGTGCGGAGACCGCGCGCCAGCGGTTCACTCGATCATCCGCTTGACGCCGTCCAGCAGCCACGTGCCGAAGCTGCGGAGCCTGGCCCACGCCACGCCAGCCGCGTACCCAGCCCGGAATGCGAGCCCAGCGGCGGCGGTGGGCCACCGGATCGCCGCCGCAACGCCAACGGCGAGGATCGCGGCGACAGCGATCAGCCAGACGGCGACCACCACGGTGTTCGGGACTTGCCGCGGCGGTCGGCTGGAGGATAAGAGCGGACGCCAGGCTGGCTCGCGCGACTGTCATTCCCCCGTTCATCAAGCCCCCGTGGCCAAGCCGACCCCCCCGGACGGCATGGCGCGACTATTGTCCCGGCGGCAGCCTCCGATGCAGAGCTTTCACTAGCTCTGGGGTTTGGGCGTGTCGGGCCCTTTACTACCCCTTGCTTGGCGCCCAGCGCGGCAGGTCGGCGACCCGCTAAGCCGGACACCTCCGCCCTAGCCGCGCCGTGCGGATGAGATCGGGATGCGCTAGAGGCGTCCCCCTTGCGGGCGTGCCTGTGCTGCCTTCGCCGACAGGCGAGCGAGCTGGCGGCACACGGACGGATTTGCGCCCCGGCCCGCTCCAGCGCCGTTGGAGTCCTGGTGCCGCTCTCCGACGCGCCCTTCATGGCTGACAAGCTCGCCTCCATGGGAGGTATGCCGGAGACCCACCAGGTATCCGCGGAAGCCGTCGAGGAAGCCACAAAGGCCGCAAAGGCGACGGAATGACGGAACAAGGCCGGCTGTCCGCCTGCCCTCGAGTTCATGAAAGACCGTGACGCTTAGTGGGCGTTCGTGATGGCCCCTGCCACGGGTACCTCGTCGTCTGGGGGTAAGCCGCGTCGCTGGCAAGGAAGATTGGCCGAGTTCCGCCTGCCACCACGGGTCTCCGGACGAGCCGCCGCGGGCTCGTCGCATTCGAACGCGAACCGCCAGCTGCTCGCCGACGCTGAGCGCGTACACGATCTGATTTTGACGGCACCAGCGAGACCAGGCGCACCAGGCAAGGGTAGGCGCGCAGCGGATAAGAAAGGTCACAGCCCGAGCCCGGCGCGCGGACATAGCTGTCGATATCTCGCCCGGAGTCATCCCGCGGGTAATACGGCGCAGCGTGCCTCACCTCGGGGAGCGCGCGCCGGTGATTGAAGTTCCTCCGCTATGCGGGCCTACTTGGTGCGGATGCTCTCGGACGGCTCAGACACTTGGCTGGGCGTCGAGGGCCCGCCGTCCGGCAGCCTGCGGAAGGACGCGAGATGCTTCAGCGTCGGCCATTCGAGCGGCTGCTTGGCCGCTGGCACACCGGGTCGCTGCCGGGGTACGACCACGCGGAGGGCTCCGGGCCGGATCGCGCAGCGTACTGGCGTGGGCATCATGACTGTCTCGCCGTCGATGCCGACGGGGACCTCCGGCAGTCCGCGTCTACGGTGACTTCGGTGGCAGCGAATGTGGTCAGCCCGTTGCCGTGTCCCCGGCGCAGGAGCTCGACTGCCTGACGCGCGCTGTCGACGCGGATGGCGACGACGCCCAATCGCCCGGCGTCGAGCCGCGGCCGTCGGCCTCAGGCGGCGACATCGCTCATCGCATATGGGCCGTTGCTGATCAGCAGGGCCTGGGGGTTGTCTATTCCGTCGCCCCGGCGCGGGCAGAAAGATGGGCTCCCTGGTGGCCGTTGAGTAGGTCGGGCAGCAGTTGCAGGGTGGTGCCGCGCTTGTCATCTCGGTAGGCGGGGCTCCGCACGACTTGGCGTAGGCGCCGAACGAGGCGTTGTTGACGAAGGTGCGGCCGCCGATGGTGCCGAGGTCGATATGCAGTTCCTCGCCGTGGGTGAGGGCTTCCAGGCAGGTCGCGGGATCGTCGCGGTCCAGCCCGAGGTCCAGCGCGAAGTGGTTGCGGGTCCCGGCGCTGATCACCAGGAAGGGCAGGTCGTGCTCGGCTGCGATCTCCGCGACCAGTGCCTGGGTTCCGTCGCCGCCGGCGACGCCGAGGAGGTCGGCGCCATCAGCGGCGGCCTGCCGGGCTAGGGCCGCTACGTCCACGGTGCCCGGGCCCTCTAGCAGTGCCACCTCCGCCCCCATGGCCTCGGCCTTGTCCTTCAGGCCGAACCTGGCTACCTTCCCGCCGCCCGACCGCGGGTTCATGATCAGGAAAGGGCGCCGCGGACGTGCTGCCGTGGTGGCGGGCATCGCCGTGTTCTTGTCGCCGCTGCTGAGCGCGGTCCGTGCCGCTGCGGCTGCGAGGAGCATGAGGGCAACTGCGACGATAGCGACCCAGAGCAGGTTGTGCAGCGCGAATGTCACAAGGATGAGGACGGGCGCGGCGACAACAAGGACCAGGGCCAGCCAGCGGACCAGGCCGCGGTTCGCGAGGAACCAGTACGCGCCCGCCAACACCGCGCAGGCGCCGATCGCGGCGAACGCGGCCAGCGTCAGGCTGCGCCACCGGCGACGGCAAGCACGAGAACGACCGCAGCGAGCATCAGTACGAACGAGGCGCGCGCCAGCCAGCGCCGGGTTGCCACAGTCATCGGATTCACCTCCGCATATTCGGGCACTTGGTCAGCGGGTGAGCCAGCGGTCAGGAACCGGTTCCGCTGAGAACCTTGTCCTTGCTGCGCTGGTAATTGGCGTCGCTGATCGCCCCGCGATCTGCCGATCCGCTGACCCGCGGCGCGGGCCTCATCGAGAGTGAACTGCGCATGCGAACCCATGCGCTCAACCCTAGGCTCATCGCCGCTGCCGCCAGGGGGCGGGACCGTCCAGGGCGCCTGCTGCGCTCCCCTCGCAGTCGCTGCCATCCGCAAGCGGAAATTGTCTCCTTCACTGGCGCGCGTGCGACAGGCCCCGATCGCCCAAACCTGGAACAAGCGTCCCTGATCGCACGGACTCATCCGCGCCGGGTGATGTACCGGCGCCTGAGTCCGCGAATCATTACGACAATGTGCGGGCGGCGGGTCGCCCGGCGGGGAGGCGCGATGAAGACGGTGATCGTGGGCGGAGTCGCGGCGGGTGCCTCGACGGGTGCGCGGCTGCGGCGGCTCGATGAGTCAGCCGAGATCGTCGTGCTGGAACGTGACCACTATGTCTCGTTCGCGAACTGCGGCCTTCCTTACCACATCGGCGGCGTTATCCCGGACCGGGACAGCCTGCTCCTGCAGACGCCGGAAAGCCTGGCCAGGAGCCTGGCGCTCGAGGTCCGGACCGGGCAGGACGTGTTGCGCATCGACCGCGACGCCAAGGAAGTCGAGGTGCGCGACCTGGTGCAGGAGCGCACCTACCGGGAGCCCTACGACAAGCTCGTGCTCTGCCCCGGCGCCGAGCCGATACGGCCGCCGATCCCCGGCGCCGATGACCCGCGGGTCGACGTGCTGCGCAACATCCCCGACATGGACCAGATCATCGCCCAGCTCGACAAGGATGCCACCAGCGCCGTCATCGTCGGCGGCAGCTATATCGGCCTGGAGCTCACCGAGGCCTTCAGGGACCGCGGACTGCGGACCACTGTCGTCGAGCGGACCGGCCTGATGCCGTGGCTGGACCCGGAAATGACGCGGATCCTGGACTACCAGGTCCGCACCCATGACGTGGACCTCCGGCTCAGGACGTCCGCCACGGCGGTCCGGCGCGGAGCTGACGACAGGCTCGTGGTCGATCTGTCCGACGGCACCTCCGTCGAGGCAGACGCCGTCGTGATGGCAGCCGGAGCACGCCCGAACGTCGGCCTCGCCCGTGACGCGGGCCTGGAGATCGGGCCGCGGGGCGGCATCGTAGTGGACGCCCATATGCGCACCTCAGCACCCGACATCCTGGCCGCCGGCGACGCCGTGGAGACCCCCCACTTCCTCACCGGGGAGCCGGTACTGTCGATGCTCGCCGGTCCGGCGAACCGGGAAGGCAGGATCGCCGCCGACACTATTGCCGACCGCGAGAGTGCATACCGGGGAACCCAGGGAACGGCTGTGGTCAAGGTGTTCGACATGGCCGCCGGCGGCACCGGAATGACCGAGACCGAGCTGCAGGCAGCAGGCATCGACTACCGGAAGGTCTACACCCACCAGATGGGCCATGCCGCGACTACCCGGGAACCGCACCGCTGTTCATGAAGGTCCTGTTCGAGCCCGCCGAAGGCAAGCTGCTCGGCGCCCAAGTGCTCGGCTGGGACGGCGTGAGACAAACGCATCGACGTCCTCGCCGTCGCCTTGCGCGCTGGGATGACCGTCTATGACCTCGAGCACCTGGAACTGGCCTACGCCCCGCCATACGGAGCGGCCAAGGACCCCGTCAACATGGCCGGATTCCTGGGCGCGAACTTGCTCCGCGGCGACATCGGTCTGTGGTACGCGGAGGACTACCCGGACTGCCGAGACCGGGTGACCATCCTTGACGTGCGCACCCCGGCCGAGTATGACGCCTGGCACGTCCCAGGCGCGGTCCTCATGCCCTACACCGAGCTGCGGCAGCGGCTGGACGAGGTGCCGCGCGACAAGCCCGTGTACTCCTACTGCCGGTCAGGGTTCCGCAGCTACATCGCGTACTGCACGCTGAAGCAGCACGGCTTTGACGACGTGGCGTTCCTGTCCGGCGGGATGATGACCTATCACGGCTACCACCGGACTCCGCTGGCGGTCGGCCAGGGCGGCATGCCGATGGTGGCGCACGCCGAGGACGAGCTGGCCCAGCGCCCCGGTGCGCTCGAGCACGTCTGAGCGTCCCGGCGGATCGCGGTCGGCGGCGTGGGCGAAATTCCGGTCGAAGTGGCCTTGCATGTCAGGGCCGAGCATGCGGAAGGCCCCATGTGGGATGCCGCGACCGAGCGCCTGTGGTGGGTGGACATCACCTGGGAGAGGGTGCACTGCTTCGACCCCCAGTCGGGCAGCGATATCTCCTGGAGCACCCCCGGCCAGCCGGGCGGGGTGATCCTCAGCATCGCGGGAGAGCCTGTCGTGGCGACCCCGGCCGGGCTGGCCATCCTCGACCGGGGAGCCTGGCAGTTTGACCTCCGCGTTCCGGTCGAGCAAGAAAGGACCGAGAACCGTGCGAACGACACCAAGACCGACAGCCGCGGGAGAGCCTGGGTAGGCACGATGACCTTCGACAAGCGACCTGGGAACGGTGCGCTGTACCGGATCGACGGCTGCCAGGTGAGCCGTGTCGTGGGCGGGCTGACTATCGCCAACGGACCTGCGCTAGACGAATACCACGGGCGCTTGTACCTCGCCGACACCGGCATCGGCGTCGTTGACGTCTTTGACCTGGACCCGGTGACTGGTGCCATCTCCAGCTCGCCGGCGCCTCCTTGACTTCGGCGAGCGGCGGTTGTCGCCGACGGCATGACCGTCGACGACGAGGGCATGCTGTGGATCGCGCTGGGACGGGCGGGGGCCGTCCACCGCTACCGCCCGGACGGCACGCTTGACGCGGTCGTCGAGCTGCCGACTACGAACCCGACCTCGGTAACGTTCGGCGGGGCTGACGGTGGCGACCTGTACATTGTCACGTCCTGGTTCGACCTCGATGAGGAAGACCGCGCTGTCCAGCCGCTGGCGGGAGCGATATTCCGCTGCCGCCTTGGGGTAACGGGCCGGCGATGACGATCTTGCACGAGATACGGCTCGTAGCTCATCCGTCAGGGGTGATGTGCTGGGCGCGGCGGGCTGTAACGGTGGCCATGAGAGCGACCGCGGACGCGAAGGGGAGGCGCTTGGACCGCTATCCGAACATCAGTGATCACGGGCTTATCGGTGACCTGCAGACGGCGGCGCTGGTGACGACCGATGGGACAGTGGACTTCTTCTGCTGCCCCCGGTTTGATTCGCCGAGCGTGTTCGCATCCCTGCTGGATGCGGAGCAGGGTGGCTACTTCCGGATCGCGCCCGCGGGCGGCGACTACGTGTCGAAGCAGCTGTATATGCCCGGGCACCGCGATGCTGATCACCCGTTTCATGACGGCTGACGGCGTCGGCGAGGTGCTCGATTTCATGCCGGTCATCGAGGGCAAGCCCACCGACCGGCACCGGCTGGTCCGGCAGCTGCGGGTGGCGCGCGGCACCATGCAGTTCGTTGTGGACCTGCAGCCGCGATTCGACTACGGCCGCGCCAAGCACACGATGGAGGTATCCGAGGGCGGCGCGGTGTTCCGGTCGAGGCGGCATGGAGCTGACGCTGCACGCGACCGGCAGGGGCACACGCGGCTGAGGGCGCGCCCACCGTGGAGCCGACGGCGACGGGCTGCACGCTACCTTCACGATGCGCGAGGGCGAGAGCGGCCGCGGCGTCGTGCTGGAGTCGATGGGCGGCCCGCCGCAGAAGCTACCGCCGGAAGAGCTCGAGCGGCTGGCAGAGGACACCGCCGCTTACTGGAGCGGCTGGCTGGCCCGGTCCGACGTACACCGGCCGGTGGCGGGAGATGGTCGACCGGTCGGCGATGACCCTCAAGCTGATGACCTACGAGCCCACCGGCGCGCCGGTGGCGGCCGCGACGCTCGGCCTGCCCGAGCAAGCCGGCGGCGAGCGGAACTGGGACTACCGGTTCACCTGGATCCGGGACGGGTCCCTGTCCATGCACGCACTTGCCAATCTCGGCTACCTGGATGAGGCCGCCAAGTTCGCGGTCTGGATCAGGGACCGGGTTACCGAGGCGCGGGCGGCAACGGCTCCGGCCCGCTGAAGATCATGTACCGGGTCGATGGCTCCTCCGACCTCACCGAGGAGACGCTCGACCACTTCGAAGGCTGGCGCGGGTCACGGCCGGTGCGCGTCGGCAACGGTGCCGCCGACCAGCTGCAGCTCGACATCTACGGCGAGGCCCTGGACGCCTTCCTGACCGGCGATAACTACGGACTCCAGCCCGCGCATGCCGGGTGGCTCGCGCTCACCAAGATCATCGACTGGGTAGCCGACAACTGGGACCAGCCCGACGAAGGCGTCTGGGAAACCCGTGGCGGCCGCAAGGACTTCACCTACGGCCGGTTCCAGTGCTGGGTCGCGCTCGACCGGGCGATCAGGCTGGCCGAGCGGCACGGCCGCCCCGCGAACATCGCGAAATGGGCGGTAGAGCGCGACCGGCTCTACAACCAGATCATGGACCGCGGCTTCAACGACAAGGTCAAGGCGTTCACCCAGCACTACGCCACCGAGGTGCTGGACTCCTCCCTGCTGCTGATGCCGCTCGAAGGCTTCATCTCGCCCACCGACCCGATGTGGCTGTCCACCCTGAAGGCCATGGACAGCGAACTGGTGTCCGACAGCCTGGTCTACCGGTACAACCCGGCAGCCTCGCCGGACGGCCTGCACGGCGACGAAGGCACGTTCTCGCTGTGCACCTTCCTGTACGTCGACGCGCTCGCCCGCGCCGGACGCCTGGATGACGCCGTGCTGACGTTCGAGAAAATGCAGACCTACGGCAACCACCTCGGCCTGTTCTCGGAAGAGATCGGATCGACCGGCGAGCAGCTCGGCAACTTCCCGCAGGCCTTCACCCACCTGTCCCTGATCAACGCCGCCATCACCCTCAACGGGGAGATCGACCGGCGAGCGCGCCGGGCCGAGCCGGCGCTGATTGTGGCTTAACGCACTACCCAGGGTTCTGCCTGCCCAGGGGTTCCGGACGACATGCGCCGAGGTGAGCGCGGCCAGGCCGCGTAACCAAAAGCGGCCGCTGGCGCATCACCGGCTGCGCGACCTAGCGAATCGGCCGAGCCTGTGCCAGCAGTTGATAGCGGGCATGAAGCTGGCCGACTCCACCAAGGTCAAGGTGATCGACCGAGTGTCGGAGGTGCTCTCAGCCGCGGTCGATGACGGGCTGATCTCCCGGAACCCGCTGCACGCTAAGTCCGTCCGGCGCCCGGAACCGGACAGGCACGAGGCGGTCCCGCTGAGGCTGGACGAGCTTGACGCGCTGTCGCTCGCGCTGCGGCACATGCCCGGATGCCCGGACGGCTGCGACGGGTGCAGGCCGTCGCGGTACGAGGTGCTGCCCTACCTCGGCGCGGCGACCGGCGAGCGCCAGGGCGAGATATTCGCGATCGACGCCGAGAAGGACGTCGATTTCCTGCGGCGCTTGCTTCATGTCCGCCTCCAGGTGAAGATCATCCGCGGCAGGCAGGTGTGCGCGCCGGTGAAGAACGACAAGGTCCACGATGTGCCTCTGACTGATGCCGCGGTCGTGATGCTGGCGGAGTACATCCGGGCGTACCCGCCGGAGAGGGTCACGCTGCCCTGGGCCGCGGCCGATGGCGAGCCGGTGACATGCACGTTACTGCTATCGCGCGCCCCAGGACTCCCCATGCACCGAAAGCCCGTCAACGACCGGTGGCGGGGGGCGCTGAAGCGGGCCGGGATCACCTGCGACCGCTACCACATGATGCACGTCACCCGGCACACGGCTGCGTCGGCGTGGCTGTCGGCAGGCCTGAGCATCGGGGCCGTCGCGGAGTTCCTCGGCGACACCGAGGCGACCGTGCAGGCGACCTACTCGCACATAATGCCCGACGACCGGGAGCGGGATTGGAAGGCGATGGAGCGGTTCTTCGCCCGGCCCGCTGACGGGGAGCGGAAGGCGTCAGGCGACCGCGATGTGCCCTGAATGTGCCCCTGCGCATGCCCGGCGATTCCGGGCTGCGTCACACGCGATTCAGGCCTACGGGGCAGCTCACGCCGGTTCCGTGGTCCGGGCAGTAGCCGTTCGGGTTCTTGGCGTCCGACAGGTACTGCTGGTGGTAATCCTCGGCGAAGTAGAACTCGCCTGCCGGGACGACCTCGGTGGTGATCTGGCCGTACCCCGCGTCGGTCAGCCGCTTCTGGTAGGCCGCCAGTGACGCCTCGGCCTCGGCCTGCTGCTGCGGCGTCTGGTAGAAGATCGCGGACCGGTACTGCGTGCCCAGGTCGTTGCCCTGGCGCATCCCCTGGGTCGGATCATGCGACTCCCAGAAGATACGCAGCAACTCGCCGTAGCTGACCTTGTCAGGGTCGAAGACGACCCGCACGGCCTCGGCGTGGCCGGTCCGGCCGCTGCAGACTTCCTCGTAGGTCGGGTTGGGCGTGAATCCGCCCTCGTAGCCCACCGCTGTCGAGACCACCCCTGGCGTGCGCCAGAAAGTGCGCTCCGCGCCCCAGAAACAGCCGAGCGCGAACTCAGCTACCTGCGTCCCGGCTGGATAGGGCGGCCGCAGCGACGAGCCCAGGACTTCGTGCCGGGCCGGCACGGACATAGCCGAGTCTCGTCCCGGAAGTGCGTCCTCGGCTGTCGCCATCCGCGTCTTGTGAAGTCCGAAAATGCTCACAGCACCCTCCTCGCGCCGGTACACCCGGCCCAACGATGCGGGGCGGCCCAAGATTCCCTGGCCGTCCGGGGGCAAGACCGCCGCCTATACCGGACGACCAGGGACTTTCCGTGCGAGTATCCCCGGCTGGCGCGCCGGTCAGCCGAGCTTGCTGAGGCTGATCACCTGATCGGCCGGAGGGGCGGCGGGCGGCGGGACCGCGTTCCAGTCGGAGAACGCGATGTGCTCCCCGTGCGGCCCGGTGAAGTACACCAGGTACGGCGTGCCGTGTGCGGCAACATCGACGCTGTACCCGCCTTGACGGCATTGCAGGACCGACTGCCCGTTGACGGTGGCGGGCGAGAAAACGCAGCCGCTGGCTGCGGCGGAACTCATGTTCTTGTTACTGAACACCTGCTTCATGAGCTGCTTCAGGCTCAATGAACCGGTGATCTGACTGGCGCTAGAAGCGGGCAGCTCGACATATTTGCCGCAGATGGTGACGCAAGCGATGGCCGGGGCCTTGGCATACTTGAGGAACGAGGCGTCGAGCTTGATGTAGGTGTTGCCATTCAGTGACAGCAGAGCGAAGCTGGCGCCATTCAGCCCCACGGTGCCGGCGACCGTATTGCCGCTGAAGCTCATGTCAATGGTCGCCTTCTGCGAGCCCTGATCGACCGAGCCCGCCATGTGCACGCTTTGGGCTGCCCTTGCCGCAGCCTGAACCTTCGGCATGAGGTCCGCCGAAGACTTACTGCCTGGTGGCGACGAACTGCAGCCCGCCGCGGCCAGGCCTGCTGCCAGCACGGCCGCCAAGGCTGCCCCCCGGAACGATCTCGATCCCATAACCGCCTCCCGTATGGCCGGCGCGGAACTCCGCGCTCACGCTGCCGTTTGGCAGGGTATAGCAAAGTGGCCGGACACGCCCATACCCGATTTATCTCGATCGCGATCCTGTGGCCCGCACCCGCTAGCGGCCGTTACCCGGTCCGCTCCACGACGAATTCGCACAGAGCCTCAAACGCGGCCCTGGCCGGGACGTCCGGCAGCTGCAGAATCTCCGCTCTGGCCTGCTGCGCCCAGCGCCGGGTGTCCGACCTGGCCATCTCCATCGCCGGGTGGGCCCGCAGCAAGCTAAGCGCCTCGGCATGCAGCGCCGGATCAGCGAGCTCGCCCATGCTGAGCAGCTCGACCAGGCGGGAGTCCGCCGGGCCTGCCGAGCGCAGGGCATGCAGCATCGGCAGGGTCCGTACGCCTTCGCGCAGGTCGGTGCCGGGCGTCTTGCCTGTCTGGGAGGATGCGCTGGCCACGTCCAGAATGTCGTCGGACAGCTGGAACGCAACGCCGAGGGCTGCGCAGGCCGGCGTGATCCTGGCCGTCACGCTGGCGGGCGCGCCGGAGAACAGCGCCCCGAACTGCCCCGCTGTCGCGATCAGCGAGGCGGTCTTCTCGGTGACGACGTTGAGGTAGTGCTCTAGCGGATCGATCCCCGGCCGGCAGCCCACAGTTTCCGCGATCTGGCCTGTCACCAGACGACTGAAGGTCTCGGCCTGAATGCGGATCGCTTCGGGCCCGAGATCGGCCAGGATCTGCGAGGCCCGCGCGAACAAGAAGTCGCCGGTCAGTATCGCGACGGTGTTGCCCCAGCGCGAGTTCGCGCTGGCGCCGCCGCGACGGACGACGGCTTCATCCATGACGTCATCGTGATAAAGAGTGGCAAGGTGGGTCAGCTCGACCGCCACGGCAGCCGGCACGATGCGGGGGTCGCTCGGATCCCCGAATTGCGCCGCGAGCAGTACCAGCGTGGGCCGGAACCGCTTGCCTCCCGCCTCGGTTAGGTGAGCGGACGCTTCCGCGAGCACGTCGTGCGTCGCCTCCGCTGCCGCCCGCAGCCCATCCTCGACCAGCCTGAGCCCGTCGACCACTTCAGACGCAAGCGCGGCATCGGTGAGTTCCATCACAGCAGCGGCGATCACATCGGTCCCCTCATAGGCCCGCGGCGGATCGGCGAGCCAATTTATTTGCTGAGGCTATCCTCTAGCCTTTCTCACGGTATGCGCAGCGCAAGGTAACCGAGCATTTCCCCGCCGTGCACGGCCAGCGGCAGCCGAAGCCGGTAACCCGTGCCCGGCGGGAACGAGGCTGCCGCAGCCCGCCCCGCCTGGGCACGGCCCGGCCGGCTTAGCGCACGAACAACTGGCTAGCAGCATGGTTGGCCAGGCTGAGCAGTGGCTGCGGGATGATGCCCAGGACCACCGTGACGACCGCTCCGACCGCCACGGCCAGCCCGGTGAACGCGCTGGGCCGGACCACGACCGGGCCTTCGGGTGCCGGGTCGCTGAAGAACATCAGCACGATAACCCGGACGTACGGGAACGCCAGGATGGCACTGCTGATGACGCCCACAATCACCAGTGGCAGTGCGCCGCCCTGGATAGCGGCCCTGAACACGGCGAACTTGCCAGTGAACCCGCTGGTCAGCGGGATGCCCGCGAATGCGATCAGGAAGAGCGCGAACACGCCCGCCACCAGCGGGGACCGCCTGCCCAGGCCAGCCCACCTGGACATGTGGGCAGCCTCGCCGCCGCGGTCGCGCACCAGGGTGACAATGGCGAACGCACCGATCGTGGCGAAGCCGTAAGCCGCCAGGTAGAACAGCGTCCCCGACAGGCCGGCCACATTCGCCGCGATCACGCCGGTCAGCACGTACCCGGCGTTAGCGATAGAAGAGTAGGCCAGCAGCCGCTTCACGTCGGTCTGGGTGATCGCGATTATCGATCCCACCAGCATGGTCAGGATCGCCACGCCCCACATGGCCGGCCGCCAGTCCCAGGTCAGCTGGCCGAACGCGACGTAGAAAACGCGGAGCAGCGCGCCGAACGCCGCCACCAGCGTGCAGGACGCCATCAGCGCCGTGACCGGCGTCGGCGAGCCCTGGTAAACGTCCGGCTTCCAGGCCTGGAAGGGAACGGCACCGATTTTAAACAGCAGCCCGATGCCCAGCAGCGCGATCCCGGCGTAGAGCAGCGTGGCCGAGGCGGCACCCGTTTGGGCGGCAGACGCGATCGCGGCCAGCTGAACCGAGCCTGAGTAGCCGTAGAGCATCGCGACGCCGAAGATGAAGAAGGCGGACGAGAACGCGCCGAGCAGGAAGTACTTCATGGCCGCTTCCTGCGAGAGCAGCCGGCGCCGCCTGGCCAGGCCGCACAGCAGGTACAGCGGAAGCGACAGCACCTCAAGTGCCACGAACATCGTCAGCAGGTCATTCGCCGCCGGGAACAGCAGCATTCCGCCGACGGCAAACAGGGTCAGCGGGTACACCTCGGTGTGCGACAGCCCGGCAAGCAGGCTCTCGCGCTCCTCAGCGCTGCCGGGCACAGCCGCCGCCTGCGGCGTGAACGAGCTCACCTCGGTCGAGGACTCCGCGATCAGCAGCACGCTCACAAAGGCCAGGATCAGGATGGTCGCCTGAATGAACAGCGTCGGCCGGTCGACACCGACGGTCCCGACGGCGACCACACTGCCGACCTTGCCCCCGGCAAATATCTGACTCTGCGCGGCGAGCACGACGGTCAGGACGAAGGCTCCGGCCAGGCTGCCCAGCGTGAGCGCGATTTGCATCGGCCGCCGCAGGTCACGGGGAGCGAAAGCCTCGATGAGCACGCCGACTAGTGCGGCGGCGAACACCAGCAGCATCGGGGAGAGCAGGCTCCACTCGATGTGCGGGGCCGTGATGGTCGGCGCGGCCGCCACGACGATCCTGGTCACGCCGGGCTCCCTTGTTTGAGTGATGCCTTAAGTACGGCCGGCGCGGTGACCGGGTGCGGCGGCACCGGGTCGGTGCTGTGTGCCTGGACCAGGGTCTGGTGCACGGCCGGGTTAATGATGTCGATCACCGGCTTCGGGTAGACGCCAAGGACGATGATCAGCGCGATCAGCGGCCCCACTGCCCACAGTTCCCGTGGCTTCAGATCCGGCATCGAGGCAAGGTCGGGGCGGACTGGCCCGGTCATGGTCCGCTGGTACATCCACAAGATGTAGATAGCGGCCAGGATGATCCCCGCCGTGGCGAGGATCGCGGCCGCCTCGTAGCGCGTGAACGTGCCGACGAGCACGAGGAACTCGCTCACGAAGGTTGACAGGCCGGGCAGGGCCAGGGCGGCCAGGCCCGCGATCAGGAACAGGCCCGCCAGCACCGGGGCCACCTTCTGCACACCGCCGTAGTCGGCGATCAGGTGCGAGCCGCGCCGGGATACCAGGAACCCGGCCAGGATGAACAGCGCCCCGGTGGCAAATCCGTGGTTGACCATGTACAGCGTCGCGCCGGTCTGACCCTGGCTGGTCATGGCGAAGATGCCCAGCGTGATCAGGCCCATGTGAGACACCGAGGTATAGGCGATCAGGCGTTTCATGTCGGCCTGGCCGATCGCGACGATCGCGCCGTAGAGCACGCCCACCACCGCCAGGGCGATGATCAAAGGCGTGAAGTAGTGCGCCGCGGCCGGGAACAGGTCCAGGCAGTACCGGATCATTCCGAACGTGCCGACTTTGTCCAGCACGCCGACAAGCAGCACGGCCGCGCCCGGCTGCGCCGAGGTAGCCGCGTCGGGCAGCCACGTGTGGAAGGGCCACAGCGGTGCCTTGATCGCGAACGCGATGAAGAATCCGAGGAACAGCCATTTCTGCGCGGCCCCGCTCAGCACCACGTGGCTGAGCCCGCTGAACAGGAAGGTGCCGTGGCTGGCGCCGTGAATCGAGTAGACGTACAGCGCGATCACCGCGGCCAGCATGAGGAGCCCGCCCAGCAGGCTGTACAGCAGGAACTTGACCGCCGCATACTGCCGCTGGCCGACACCGAAGCTGCCGATCATGAAATACATCGGCACCAGCATGGCCTCGAAAAAGACGTAGAACAGGAACACATCGGTGGCAGCGAAGACGCCGATCATCATGGTCTCGAGCACCAGCATCAGCGCGAAGTAGGTCTTCGCGCTGCGCTTAGGCGGTGTCTCGGCACCCTCCTCGACGTCATTCCAGGAGGCCAGCACGACGACGGGCATGAGCACCACGGACATCAGGATCAGGACGAGCGCGATGCCGTCCACACCCACCGCGTAGTGCACGCCGAACTGCGGGATCCACTGATCGACCTGCTGGAACTGGAATCTCGGGCCGCCGGGCTTGAACTGGACGGCCATGGCGATGGTGACGGCGAGCGTGGCGAGGGTGAACAACAAGGCGATCCGCTTCACCAGCAGGTCGCGGGCGCGCCGGTCAGCCGGGCCGCCGGGCGCCGACCGGCCGGGGGTCAGCGCGATCACGACCGCGCCGACCAGCGGGATCGCGCCCGCTACCGTCAGCCAAGGGAAAGTGCTCATCAGATCCGCAGCCTCACCAGCTCTAGAGTCTTACCAGCAGGAGCGCACCGAGCAGCAGCACGGCGCCGAGCAGCATGGACAGCGCATACGAGCGGACAAACCCCGACTGCAGCCTGCGCAGTCTCCCCGAACCGCCGCCGAAGGTCGCGGCGACCGTGTTCACCAGGCCGTCCACGCCCCGGTTGTCGAAGTACACCGACAGCCGGGTCAGCCACTGGCCCGGGCGCATCAGCAGCCCTTCGTTGATCGAGTCACCGTACAGGTCCTTCCGCGCGGCAACGGTGACCAGGTTGCCGGCCGGCGCCGTAACCGGCACGTCGCGCCGCCCGTATAGCGCCCACGCGATTGCCACCCCGATCGCCACCAGCACCAGCGCCGCGACGCCGGCCCGTGTCCAGATGCCATGCGTTGTCGGCGGCACCCCGGTCACCGGGCCGAGGAAGTTCAGCAGCCGGTTGCCGAGGATCAGGAAGCCGCCCGCCGCAACTGAGCCGATCGCGAGCACGATCATGGGCGAGGTCATGATCGGCGGCGCCTCGTGCGGATGCACCTTGTCCTCCCAGCGCCGTTCGCCCAGGAAGGTCATGAACATCACCCGCGTCATGTAGAACGCGGTGATACCGGCACCGAGCAGGGCCGCGGTGCCGAGCAGGGCGCCCTGCGTGCCGCTCTGCGCGAATGCTGCGTCGATGATGGGGTCCTTGGTGAAGAAGCCGGACAGCGGCGGCACGCCGATGATCGCCAGGTAACCGAGCGCGAAGGTCGTGAAGGTGACGGGCATGACCTGCGCCAGGCCGCCGAAGCGGCGCATGTCGACCTCGTCGTCCATCTCGTGCTTGACCGAGCCTGCGCCGAGGAACAATCCGGCCTTGAAGAACCCGTGCGCAAGCAGGTGCGCGATCGCGAAGACGTAGCCGGCCAGGCCCAAGGCCGGCCGCCAGCATCATGTAGCCGATCTGGCTCATGGTGGAGCCGGCCAGTGCCTTCTTGATGTCGTCCTTGGCGCAGCCGATGATCGCGCCCCACAGCAGTGTTACCGCCCCGACGATGGCGACGGCGAGCCGGGCGTCGGCGGACAGGTTGAAGATCGGGGCCGACCGGACGATCAGGTAAACACCGGCCGTGACCATGGTGGCCGCGTGGATCAGCGCAGACACAGGGGTCGGGCCCTCCATCGCGTCCAGCAGCCACGATTGCAGTGGCACCTGGGCCGACTTACCGCAAGCGCCGAGCAGCAGCAGCAGGCCGATCGCCAGCACGACGCCGTGGCTCGCCGCCGGGACCGCCCTGAAGACCCCGGTGAACGTGACGGTGCCGAACTGGGCGAACATCAGCATGATGGCCAGTGACAGGCCGACGTCCCCGACCCTGTTCGCGATGAACGCTTTTTTCGCCGCCACCGCCGCGGCCGGCTTGTACTGCCAGAAGCCGATCAGCAGATACGAAGCAAGGCCCACGCCCTCCCAGCCCGCATACAGAACCAGATAGTTGCTGCCGAGAACCAGCAGCAGCATCGCCGCCAGGAACAGGTTCATGTAGGCGAAGAACCGGCGCCGCTCCGGGTCGTTCGCCATGTAGCCGACGGCGAAGATGTGGATGAGCGAGCCGACGCCGGTGATGAGCAACACAAAGCAGATCGACAACTGGTCGAGCCGCAAGCCGAGCGGGATCTGGAACCGGCCGACGTTGATGAACTGGTAGACAATCAGCTCGCGCGACCGTTGCGCGGCCGGATAGCCGAGCATCTGGACGAAGGCGGCCACCGCATAGCCGAACGCCAGCACCGGCATGGCGACGCCGATCAGGTGGCCGAAGGAGTTAGTCCGCTTGCCCCCGAGCAGCAGGATGGCCGCGCCGGCCAGCGGCAGCGCGAGCAGCAGCCAGGCGGCATCCTGGATCCCGGTTGCGTGCAGGCTCGTAAGGGCCACGCTGTGGACTGAGCCGGTCATGGCTCCCTTTCGTCAGTACTTCATCAGGTTCGCGTCGTCCACCGACGCGGACCTGCGGGCGCGGAAGATAGCGGTAAGGATTGCCAGGCCGACGACGACCTCGGCCGCCGCTACGACCATCACGAAGAAGGCGATGACCTGCCCGTCAAGCGCGTTGTGCATCCGGGCAAACGTGACGAACGCCAGGTTGGCGGCGTTGAGCATGAGCTCGACGCACATGAAAACCACGATCGCGTTGCGCCGGACCAGCACGCCGACCGCGCCGATCACGAACAAGATCACCGACAGGGCGATGAAGTGCGCCGGGCTTACCATTCGTGGTCACCTGCCTCCTGGCCGGGAGGCAGCCCGGCTTCCGGCGCGGGCCCCGGCTGCCCGCCGCCTGCTGGCGGCCGCCCGCCGCCGACGGCCGGCTGCTCAGCCGGGGCGGTAGCGCCCGACAGCACCGGACTCACCGACAGTTCGGACTGGCTGCCATCGGGAAGCAGGGCGGGCATGTGCACCGCATTGTGCCGTGCGTAGGTGCCAGGTCCTGGCAGCGGAGTCGGCCGGCCGCTGGCAACGCGCCGGCCAGCGAGTATGCGCTGGGTTGGCTTGGGGCCGATGCGTTCCCGGTGCGCGAGCACCATAGCGCCAAGCGCCGCGGTGATGAGCAGGGCGCTGGTGATCTCGAACGGGTAGAGGTACTTGGTGAAGATCAGGTTGGCCAATGCGGTCACGTTCGAATTGCCGAAGTCCGCCGAGACGGGCCTGGCCGGCGGGATGGCGGCGTGCCCGATAACCAGGACCAGCAGCACCAGCAGCGCGATCCCGCCGATCGCTGCCCAGAGTCGCTGGCCCCGGATCGTCTCGATCACCGAGTCGGCCGCGCTGATGCCGACGATCATCAGCACGAACAGGAACAGCATCAGCACGGCGCCGGTGTAAACGATGACCTGGACGAACGCCAAGAACGGCGCGCCAAGCATGAGATACAGCACCGCCAGCGACAGCATCACGACCGCCAGCAGCATCGCGCAGTGCACGGCCTTGCGAGCGAGCACCATGCCAAGGGCGGCAGCCACCGAGATGATCGCCAGCACCCAGTAGGCGAGCAGCCTCGTTGTCTCGGCCGCTGGCCCGGCCAGCACGACCGGATGGCTCATTGCTCGCCTCCCGGTTCAGATCGGGCGAGCATCGCGCCGAGCCGGTAGTAATCCTCTTCGCTCTCGCCCAGGCGCATGGGGTGCGGCGGGGCTTCCATGCCCGCCTGCAGCGGCGCGACTAGCTGCTCCTTGGTCCAGATCAGGCTCTCCCTGCTGTCATTAGCCAGCTCGTAGTCGTTGGTCATGGTCAGCGCCCTGGTCGGGCACGCCTCGATGCACAGGCCGCACAGGATGCAGCGCAGGTAGTTGATCTGGTAGACCCGCCCGTAGCGCTCGCCGGGCGAGTACCGCTCCTCCGCGGTGTTGTCCGCGCCTTCGACATAGATGGCATCTGCCGGGCAGGCCCACGCGCACAGCTCGCAGCCGATGCACTTCTCCAGCCCGTCCGGCCATCTGTTCAGCTGGTGCCGGCCGTGGAAACGGGGCGCGGTGGGCCGCTTCTCCTCCGGGTACTGGACGGTGTCGACCTTCCTGAACATCTGCCGGAAGGTGACGCCGAAACCCTTGACCGAGTTGAGGAACTCAGGCACCGTTCCCCTCCTTCGTGTGCACGTTGCCGACGGGTCCGCCGGTGGAGCTGTCATCCGCGCTAACCCCGGCCAGTACGGGCTCGCCCGGGCTCGCCAGGCCGATGCCGTGGTAGTGCGGCAGATCCAGCGGCGGGGTCGGGAACGGGGGGGCCGCCCCGGCGTCCGGGCCCAGGCCGGCTGCTTCGGACTCCTCGGCCACTTCCGCTGCCCGCTCCGCGCGCTGGCCGGCCGACTCCCAGCGCCACAGCAGCAGCAGGATGACCACGACGATCGCGCCCGCCACCAGGTAGACGCCCGTGCTGCCGCCCTGCCGCCGGTACACCCTGGCGGTGGCGACCACCAGGGTCCAGCCGAGCGCCAGCGGGATCAGTACCTTCCAGCCCAGCCTCATCAGCTGGTCGTAGCGGATCCGCGGCAGCGAGCCGCGCAGCCAGAAGAAGACGAACACGAAGACAATCACCTTGCCGAGGAACCACAGCACTGGCCACCAGCCGCTGTTGGACCCGGCCCAGACCGAAATCGGCCAGGGCGACCGCCAGCCGCCGAGAAACAGCGTGGTAGCCAGCGCAGACACGGTGATCATGTTGACGTACTCGGCGAGCTGGCCGATCGCGAACTTCAGCGAGGAATACTCGGTGTGGTAGCCGCCGACGATCTCGCCCTCGCCCTCGGGCAGGTCGAACGGGAGCCGGTTGGTCTCGCCGACCATCGTGATGATGTAGATCAGGAATGACGGCAGCAGCAAGATCGCGAACCAGGACGGCCAGTGCAAGATCGCGCCGAACAGATGGAACTCCGGACCGTGTATCTGCGCCGCCACGATCTGCGAGGTCGACAGCGAGCCCGCGTACAGGAACACCGGCACGAAGGCCAGGCCCATCGCGATCTCGTAGCTGATCACCTGCGCGGACGAGCGCAGCCCGCCGAGCAGGGAGTAGGGCGACTGGGCCGACCAGCCGGCCAGCACGATTCCGTAGACGCCCAGCGAGCTCATCGCCAGCACCAGCAGGACCGCAACGGGCAGGTCAGTGAGCTGCAGCGGCGTCCTGACGCCAAAGATCGAAACGATCGGGCCCCACGGGATGACCGCGAAGGTGATGAAGGCCGGGATAGCCGACACCGCCGGGGCCATGAAGAACAGCACCTTGTCCACGCCGCGCGGGAAGATGTCCTCTTTCAGCGCCAGCTTGATGCCATCCATCAGGGACTGCAGCAGGCCGAACTTGCCCGCCCGGTTCGGGCCGGGCCGCTGCTGCATCCGGCCGATGATGCGGCGCTCGGCCCAGATCGCAATCAGCGTGCCGAGCATCAGGAAGATGAAGATGATGAGGACCTTGATGATCACCAGCCACCAGGGATCGTGACCGAAACTGGCCAGCGTGGGGACGTTACTGGCCGGCTTCGCGGCAGCTAGCCCAGTCATTCCGCGCTCCTCAGTGATACCCGGCTGCCGTGGCCGGCGCCGAGCTGGCGGCGGACAGCGCTGCCTGGCGAGTTGGCAGGCAGCCAGACGACCCGGTCAGGCATGTCGGCGATCTCCACGGGAACAGTTATCGCGCCGTGGCCGGTTGCCACGGTTACCTTGCCGCCGTCTGCCGTGCCGGCTTCGGCTGCGGTGGCCGCCGACATGCGCGCGACGGCGGCGCGCGCCGTACCCGCGAGATTAGGCTCGCCATCCTGCATCCGGCCGGCGTCGAGGAGATTATGCCAGGTGGCAAGCAGCGCTTCGCCGGCACCCGGATGCTGCAGGCTCGCCGGGTTGACCGGGGCCCGCTCGCTGGCAGGCGACGGAGCCGGTGAGAGCGCAACCGACTGGGTCAGCATGGTCAGCTCGCGCCGTGCCGACGCTGCGTCGGGCAGGCCGAGATGCACGTCCATCTCGTCCGCGAGCGCGGCCAGCACATCGAGGTCGGAGCGGGCGGCTCGGACCGCCAGTGCCGCGGTGAACGAGCCCGGCCGGCCTTCCCAGTTCATGAAGGTGCCCTGCTTCTCGGCCACCGCCGCGACCGGGAACACCACGTCGGCGCGGTCGGTGACAGCACTGACCCGCAGGTCGAGACTGACCACGAAGCCGGCCGCCTCAATCGCTGCCAGCGCAGCAGCCGGATCGGGCAGGTCGTAGGGGTCGACGGCGCCGATCAGCAGGGCTTCGATGTCGCCGCTGGCCGCGGCGGCCAGGATCTCGCTGGTGCCGAGGCCGGGATCGGCGGGCAGCGAGCCGACGCCCCAGGCGCTGGCCACCTCGCCAGTGACCTCGGCCTGGCCGATCAACCGCCCGCCGGGCAGCAAGTTCGGCAGCGCGCCGGCCTCGATTGCGCCGCGCTCGCCGGCCCGGCGCGGGATCCAGGCGAGCCTAGCCCCGGTGCGCTCGGCCAGCGTGGCCGCGGCGGACAGCGCGCCGGGCACCTCCGCCAGGCGTTCCCCGACCAGGATCACCGCACCCGGCTGGCGCAGGCTGCGGGCCGCGGCAACCCCGTCGCCGGCCTGGTCAGCCAGCGCTATGAGCGCGGCCGCTTCGGCACCCGGCACCGTCGGCAGCAGCACGCCGGACAGCTTGCGCAGGCCATGGCTGGCCAGCGCGGCCAGGGAGTAAACAGTCGTGGTACCGGCCCGGGTCGCCTTGCGCAGCCGGAGGAACACGATCGGGCACTCCTCCTCCGGTTCGAACCCGGCCAGCAGCACCGCCGGCGCCCGCTCAAGCTCGGCGTAGCTCACGGCCGCCCGGCCTGCCACATGCTCAGCCAGGAACTGGAGTTCCTCACTAGAGTGCGGCCTGGCCCGCATGTCGACGTGATTGCTGGCAAGGGCCACCCTGGCGAACTTGGCGTAGGCGTAGGCGTCCTCCACCGTGAGGCGCCCGCCCGGCAGCACGCCAGCCCGGCCGCGCGCCGCGAACAGCCCGCGCGCCGCGACGAGCAGGGCTTCCGGCCAGGAGGCCGGCTGCAGCACGCCGTCGGCATCCCGCACCAGCGGCGAGACCAGCCGGTCCGGCTCGGTCGCGTAGCTGAACGCCCACCGGCCCTTGTCGCAGTTCCACTCCTCGTTGACCTCAGGCGCGTTGCCGGCCAGCCGCCTGGTGACCACGCCGCGGCGGTGGTCGGTGCGCTGCCGGCAGCCAGCCGCGCAGTGCTCGCACACGCTGGGCGTGGAAACAAGGTCGAACGGCCTGGCCCGGAACCGGTAGGACGCGCCGGTCAGCGCTCCCACCGGGCAGATCTGGATCGTGTTACCGGAGAAATAGGAATCGAACGGCACGCCGTCGGCAACGCCGACCTGCTCCTGGGGACCACGCTTGATGAGCTCGATCTGCGGGTCGCCGGCGATCTGGTCGGCGAAGCGGGTGCACCGGGCGCACTGCACGCAGCGTTCCCGGTCGAGCAGAACTTGCGTGGACAACGCGATCGGCTTGGCAAACGTGCGCTTGGTACCGTGGAACCTGGTCTCGCCCTGGCCGGTCGACATGGCCTGGTTCTGCAGCGGGCACTCGCCGCCCTTGTCACACATCGGGCAGTCCAGCGGGTGGTTGACCAGCAGAAGTTCCATGATGCCGCGCTGTGCCTTCTCCGCCACCGGCGACGTCAGCTGGGTACGCACCACCATGCCGTCGGTGACCGTGGTCGTGCACGACGCTGGCGGCTTCGGCTGCCCTTCGACCTGGACCAGGCACTGGCGGCAGGCCCCGATGGGATCGAGCAGCGGGTGGTCACAGAACCGGGGAATCTGGATGCCGAGTTGCTCGGCAGCCCGGATGATCAGGGTGCCCTTCGGCACCGTGATCTCGAATCCGTCGATGGTGACGTTGACACCGTCGGCAGGCTTGACCAGCTCGCCGGCAGCCTGTGAGTTCGAGGGCTGTGGGTTCGAGGGCTGGACTGTCATCGGGCCGACTCCAGGGCGAAGAGCGTCGACGCGGCGGGGTCGAATGGACAGCCGCCGATGCGCTGGTGCTCGAGGTATTCATCGCGGAAGTACTTGATCGAGGATGCGACCGGCGCCTGGATCGAGTCGCCGAGGGCGCAGAAGGACTTGCCGGTGATGTTGTCGCAGATGTCCAGCAGCTTGTCCAGGTCAGCCTCGCTCCCCTCGCCGCGCTCTAGCCGGTCGAGGATCTGGACGACCCAGTAGCTCCCCTCGCGGCACGGGCGTGCACTTGCCGCACGATTCGTGCTCGTAGAACTGGATCCAGCGCAGTACCACGCGCACGGCGCAGGTTGTGTCGTCGAACAGCTGGAGGGAACGGGTGCCGAGCATCGATCCGGCCGCGGCCACCGACTCGTAGTCAAGCGGGACGTCCAGGTGCTGCTCGGTGAACAGCGGGGTAGACGATCCGCCGGGCGTCCAGAACTTCAGCTGGTGCCCGGCGCGCATGCCGCCAGCCAGGTCCAGCAGCTCGCGCAGTGTCGTGCCGAGCGGTGCCTCATACTGGCCGGGCGTGGCCACATGTCCGGACAGTGAGAAGATCCCGAACCCCTTCGACTTTTCCGTCCCGAACGCGGCGAAGTCCGGCGCGCCGTATTCGAGGATGTACGGCACCGTAGCGATGGACTCGACGTTGTTCACCACCGTCGGGCAGGAATACAGGCCGGCCACGGCCGGGAACGGCGGTTTCAGCCGGGGCTGGCCGCGCATGCCCTCCAGCGAGTCGAGCAGCGCGGTCTCCTCACCGCAGATGTAGGCGCCCGCGCCCGCATGCACAACCACGTCGACGTTCAGGTCCGAGCCGAGGATCTTGTCGCCGAGGTAGCCGGCCGCCTGGGCCTCGGCGACGGCGTACTGCAGCCGCCTGATCACGTGCAGCACTTCGCCCCGCACATAGATGAATGCCTTCTCGGCCCGGATCGCGTAGCAGGCAATGATCATGCCCTCGATGAGCGCCTGCGGATTGTTCAGCAGCGTCGGCATGTCCTTGCAGGCGCCCGGCTCTGACTCATCGGCGTTTACCACAAGGTAGTGCGGCTTGCCGTCGCCCTGCGGGATGAAGCCCCACTTCAGCCCGGTCGGGAAGCCAGCACCGCCGCGGCCGCGCAGGGCCGAGTCCTTGACCGTCTGGATGACCTGATCGGGCGTCAGGGCCAGCGCCTTTGGCAGCGCGCTGTACCCGCCATCCCGCTTGTAAGCCGCCAGCGTGAAGGAGTCGGGCTCGTCCCAGTGCGCGGTGAGCTCGGGAGTCAGGATGGTTGTCACGGCCGCCTTCCCGCAGCGTCGCTGGTACCGCCGTCGGGCGTCCAGCCCTGTTGCTTGGCTATCCGGAGTCCGGCCAGGGACGCATCGCCAACGGTGCGCCCGCCTGCCGCCTGCCCGTCGGGGAAGCCGGCCAGGATCTTTCCGGCCTGCTTCCAGTTGCATAGCCGCGGCGCACCCCGGCTGGGGACCGCCTCGCCGCCCGAGCGCAGGGCATCCACCAGGTCCCTGGCCTTAGCCGGGGTCATGTTGTCGAAGAACTCCCAGTTGACCATGACCACTGGTGCGTAATCGCAGGCCGCGTTGCATTCGACGTGCTCAAGGCTCACCTTGCCATCGGCGGTGGTCTCGTCGTTGCCGATTCCCAGATGCTCCCGAAGGTCGGCGAAGATGGCATCGCCGCCCATCACCGCGCACAGCGCGTTCGTGCACACGCCGACGTGGTAGTCGCCGACCGGCTTGCGCTTGTACATGGTGTAGAAGGAAACGACGCCGGTGACATCCGCCTCGGTGAGGCCGAGCTGGCTGGCGCAGAACTCAATCCCGTCTTCGGACACGTAGCCCTCTTCGGACTGCACCAGGTGCAGCAGCGGCAGCAGGGCTGACCGCGGCCTGGGATACCTGCCGATGATCTCGGCGACCTGCGGTGCAAGCCGGGCGCGCGCTTCCTCGCTCAGCGCCATTACCTGTCCACGCCCCCCATCACGGGATCGATGCTGGCGACCGCGGCGATGATGTCGGCTACCAGGCCGCCCTCGCACATCACGGACACCGACTGCAGGTTGGTAAAGGACGGGTCCCGGAAGTGGATCCGGTACGGCCGGGTGCCGCCGTCGCTGACCGCGTGGCAGCCGAGTTCGCCGCGCGGCGACTCCACGGCCGCGTAGGTCTGCCCGGCCGGTACCCGGAAGCCCTCGGTGACGAGCTTGAAATGGTGGATCAGCGCCTCCATCGACTGGCTCATGATGTGCGCGATGTGGTCGGGAGAGTTGCCCATCCCGTCCGGGCCGAGCGCGAGCTTGGCCGGCCAGCCGATCTTGGGGTCGCCGATCATGACCGGGTCGTTGGTCCGGCCGGGCTTCGCGAGCCGGTCCACGCATTGCCCGATGATCCGTAGCGACTGGTCCATCTCGTCCATCCGGACCAGGTACCGGCCGTAAGCGTCAGCGCTGGTCTGCACCGGCACGTCGAACTCATAGCTTTCGTAGCCGCAGTACGGCTGGCTCTTGCGCAGGTCCCAGGGCAGCCCGGCGGCACGCAGCATGGGGCCGGTGACGCCGAGCGACATGCAGCCGGTCACGTCCAGGTAAGCGACGTTCTTGGTCCGGGCCAGGAAGATCGGGGCCGCGTCGAACAGCGCCCGGATCTCGCCCAGCAGCCCTGGCATTACCCCGAGGTAGTCGCGCAGCCGCTCGATCGCGCCCGACGGCAAGTCCATCGAGACACCGCCTGGCCGGATGTAGGCGTGGTTCATCCGCAGCCCGGTGATCAGCTCGAATAGGTCGAGCGTCTTCTCCCGTTCGCGCATCCCGTAGATGAAGACGGTCGTCGCTCCCAGCTCCAGGCCCATCGTCCCGATCCCGGTCAGGTGCGAGGCGATCCGGTTCAGCTCCATCATCAGGACCCGGATGATGGTGGCCCGCTCCGGGATCTCCGCCTCGATGCCCAGCAGCTTCTCCACCGCGAGGCAGTACGCCGTCTCGTTGAACAGCGGAGACAGGTAGTCCATCCGGGTGCAGAACGTGGTCCCCTGGGTCCAGGTGCGGAACTCCATGTTCTTCTCGATGCCGGTGTGCAGGTAGCCGATCACCGGCCGGAGCTCGGTGACAGTCTCGCCGTCAAGGGTCAGGATCAGCCGCAGCACGCCATGAGTCGAGGGATGCTGAGGGCCCATGTTGACGACCATGCGCTCGCCGCTGGACTGCTCATTCCCGGCTACCGCCGCGACGACCTCGTCCCAGTCTTCGCCACCGACGTGGTAGACGCGGCCTTCCTCATACTCGTCCTGCGCGCCCGCCGCCGTGGCGCCGTGGGCCTGATGGTCAGCCGGGGCGGTCATTCGTAAGCCCTCCGGTCCTCTGGCGGCGGGATGGTCGCGCCGCGGTACTCAACGGGGATGCCGCCGAGCGGGTAATCCTTGCGCTGCGGGTGGCCGCGCCAGTCGTCGGGCATCTCGATCCTGGTCAGTGCCGGGTGACCGTCAAAGATCAGGCCGAAGAAGTCCCAGGTCTCGCGCTCGTGCCAGTCGCACGTGGGGTAGATGCCGGTCAGGGACGGGACATGCGGGTCAGCGTCGGGCGCCGTGACCTCGACCCGCAGCCTTCGGTTGTGGCTGATCGACAGCAGGTGGTAAACCGCGTGCAGTTCGCCGCCGCGCTCGGCCGGGTAGTGCACGCCGCAGACACCGAGGCACAGCTCGAAAGCCAGCTTCGGGTCGTCCCGCAGCCGGGATGCCACTGCCAGCAGGTGTTCTCGCCGCACGTAGAAGGTCAGGTCACCGCGCGAGACAATGACATGCTCGACCGCATCGTCGAAGCTAACCCCGGCCCCGGCCAGCGCGGTTGCCAGCGCATCGGCGATGTCATCGAAATAGGACCCGTACGGCCGCGGGCTGTCCAGCCGGGGCGCCCGGCGCACCAGCAGGCCGCCGTAACCCGAGGTGTCGCCGGTGGTTTCGGTGCCGAACATGCCGGTCCGGGCCACCTGCTCCGCCAAGCGCTCCCGGCCGGCCACCGCAGCCGGGTCAGGTACAGCCGCCTGCCCCTGGCCCGCCTCATCCTGTCCGGTCACAGAGCCGTCCCCTGATGGTCGGCGGGACCGGCGGCATGCAGCAGCGGCAGCCGCCGTAGCCTGGCGTGCTCAAGCTCGGTTACCTCGCGCTCCCGGTTGACGCCCAGCTTCATGTTCTGGATCTTGTCGTGCAGCTTCACGATCGCGTCCAGCAGCATCTCCGGCCGGGGCGGGCAGCCGGGCAGGTAGATGTCGACGGGGACGACGTGGTCCACGCCTTGCACGATGGCGTAGTTATTGAACATGCCACCGCTGGACGCGCAGACGCCCATCGAGATGACCCATTTCGGGTCGGCCATCTGGTCATAGATCTGGCGGAGCACCGGAGCCATTTTCTGGCTCACCCGGCCGGCCACGATCATCAGGTCGGCCTGGCGCGGCGTGTTCGAGGCTCGCTCCATGCCGAACCGGGCCATGTCGTGCCGCGGGCCGCCGGTCGCCATCAGCTCGATGGCGCAGCAGGCGAGCCCGAACGTGGCCGGCCACACTGAGCTCTTTCTCGCATACCCAGCCAGCTTCTCGACCGTCGTCAGCAGAACGCCGCTTGGCAGCTTTTCTTCTACTCCCATGCCTAATCCCACTCCAGGCCGCCGCGCCGCCAGACATAGACGTACGCGACCAGCACCGTAGCAATGAACGTGACCATCTCCACCAGCCCGAAGGCTCCGAGCTTGTCGAAGTACACAGCCCACGGGTACAGGAAGATGATCTCGATGTCGAAGACAATGAAGAGCATGGCGGTCAGGTAGTACTTGACCGGGAACCGGATCCCGCTGGCCTGCCGGGTCGGCTCGATGCCGCATTCGTAGGCCTCTAGCTTCGCCCTGTTCCACCGCTTGGGGCCGGTTACGGCGCCCAAGATCAGCGAGAAGACGGCGAACACGGCCGCCAGCGCGCCGAGTACCAGAATCGGTACATACAGGCTCATCGCTCCGCCACTCTCCTTTCTCGGCTATGCCGCCGGCGTCATCTTAGACACCGCGTTGAGCAGGCGATCCACGGCATCGCCACCGTGGGTTTCGGTGAGGTTGCCGAGCAGTTTCATGGTGAAGCGCATCACCCACGGGCGTTTCACGCCGTGCCGGGTCGCGAACTGCATGAACGACGGCTTGCCGATCAGGTCGACGAAGACCCGGCCGAGGGTGTAGTAGCCGCCATAGGCGTCCTTGAGCTGGGCCGGATAGGTTTGCAGCACCCGCTCCCGGCCGGCCGCCGTGGGCCTGGCCAGCGCTTGAGTGATCACCCGGGCCGCGATCTCGCCAGATTCCAGCGCATAGCCGATGCCTTCGCCGTTGAACGGGTTCACCATCCCGCCGGCGTCGCCGACCAGCAGCAGTCCCCTGGTGTAGTGCGGTGTCCGGTTAAACCCCATCGGCAGCGCGGCGCCGCGGATCGGCTTGGTCCTGTTCTCCTCGGTGAATCCCCATTCGGCGGGCATGGCGGCTAGCCACCTTCGGAGCAACTCCTTGTAGTCGATCTCGCCGAACCCCTTAGAGGTGTTCAGCAGGCCGAGGCCGACATTGGAGGTGCCGTCGCCCATGCCGAAAATCCAGCCATAGCCAGGCAGCAGTGAGTTGCCATCCCAGAGGTCGAGCCAGGCCTCGAGGTAGTCGTCGGCGTGCCGGGGCGACTTGTAGTAACTGCGGACAGCGACGCCGAGCGGCCGGTCGTCGCGCTTGTGCAGGCCCATCGACACCGACAGCCGGGACGAATTGCCGTCGGCCGCGACGACAAGCCGGCCGTGGTACTGCTGGCCGGATTTGGTGGTCACCCCGGTGATGCGGCCGGTCCTGTCATCAAGCACTGGCCCGGTAACGGTTACGCCCTCGGACAGCCGGGCGCCGGCCTTCTCGGCATGCCGGGCCAGGATCTGGTCGAAGTCGGTCCGCTGGCGGACCAGGCCGTAGCCGGGATAACTGGACAGGTCCGGCCAGTCGAGCTCGATCCGGCCGCCGCCGCCGATAATCCGCAGGCCCCTGTTCCGCAGCCAGCCGTCACGCTCGGCAATCGGCACGCCCATCCCGGTGAGCGCCTTCACCGCGCGCGGCGTCAGACCGTCGCCGCAGACCTTTTCCCGCGGGTAGTTGGTCTTCTCCAGTACCAATACGTCTAGCCCGGCGCTTGCCAGGTAGTAGGCGACGGCCGAGCCCGCAGGACCGCCGCCGACGACGATGACGTCGGCGCTGTCAGCAGTCTGCGCGGCTGCACCAGCGCCGCCAGCCTGCCTGGCGCTGGGACGCGGCCCGCGAGGCTCGGCGTCCCGAGGACCGGCGTTCCCGGCGGGCGCCGGCCCGCCGTCCGCGGGCTGGGCGGCTGCGGGCGCCGCGCTGCCGGTTGCCGTGTTCGTGCCGTCCTGGGGGGCCAAGTCTGGCGTGCCGGCTGGGGGAGATTGCTCGGTCACGGACCCGTCCTGACTGTCTTGTGAACCTCTTCACAAGAGCTTCCGAAGTCGAAGTCTAGTCCTGGCGTATTCCTGCTAGGACGGGGCCCCGCGTGCGGACTGCAGTCCGCCTGAGCCGGCCCCGTTCCCCTGAATATTCGCTGCCTTCGGGCCGCTAGCCGGGCCGCCGCGCCTCGTGCAGGGCGACAACGCCAAGGGTCAGGTTCCGCCAGCTCACCTCCGTCCAGCCGGCCCCGCCAGCTGGCCGGCCAGGACGTGCTGCGGCGGCCAGTCCTTGATGGACTCGGCCAGGTAGTCATAAGCCTCGGCGTTGCCGGACAGCCGCCTGGCGACGACCGGCAGCACTTTGGTCAGGTACTGCTCATAGATCGCGTTGAGCCGGACGACCGGCAGGTGGCTGAACTCGCAGATCACCAGGCGGCCACCCGGCCGGGTAACCCGCAGCAGCTCGGCCAGCGCCTGGCCGGTGTCGGCCACGTTCCGCAGCCCGAAGGAGATCGTCACGGCATCGAAGACAGCATCGGCGAACGGCAGGGCGAGGGCGTCTCCGGCCGCGAAACTCAGCCTAGTGGCCCGCCTGCGCGCCCCGACCGCCAGCATGCCGAAGGAGAAGTCGCAAGCCACGCAGCGCGCCCCGCGGGCGGTGAAGGTCCGCGACGAGGTTCCGGTGCCAGCCGCCAGGTCCAGCACCAGCTCGCCCTGGCCAGCACCGACGGCCTTCGCCACGACCTTGCGCCAGCGCCGGTCCATGCCCAGCGACAGGGCGTCGTTGAGCACGTCGTAGCGCTCGGCCACCTTGTCGAACATGGCCGAGACCTCGGCAGGCTTCTTATCGAGCTGAGCTCGGGTCATGCCCACAGCCTGGCATAC
>CAVQCR010000036.1:0-8289 GCA_963711055.1 uncultured Actinomycetota bacterium
TGCGCTGCGAGTCAGTGTGAACGGCCGCGAAGCCCTGACCGCGCAGCCAGGACTTGACCTTGGCGGCCGCCGTCTTCGACGGCCCGAACCTGGCAGTGAACGCTGCCGGGCTCAGGTAGCGATGGAACATCGCGTTGCCAGGGGTGCTGACTGCGGTCGCGTAACTCGCAGCAGCAGCCAGGTCCGGCTTCAGCCATACCTCGACCGACAGGCGCACGGCGCCGTTCACCGGGCCGATGGCCCGGCTGCTGCTGGTGAACGATGCGACGCTGCCCGCTAGGCGCACGTACTGCGGAGACGGCGACGCCCCGGCCGTCCCGGTGAAGCTGACAATCGTGAGGCCTGCCACCGTCGCTGTCGCGCCGAGGCCGGCCAGCCATCGTTGTCTGGACACTGGCTTTGTTCTCCCGTCGACGTGCTTGCGCCGGACTGGGCAGGCGTTAACGCCCGCATACCGGCTTCCACCGAGTCTTGGTCTATACCATTGCGATGCCTGACGAAAGCTCTGTGAAAGCTGAGATTGAAGTTTTACCAAGCAAAGACCGCTAAGTCATTTGATCGAGCGCCTACGGCGGACATGCCGCAGACCACAGCGCGAGCCGCTCGCGAAACCAGGTGGTCGCTAGCGCAGGTCGGCGGCGAGCGTGGCCGGGGCCGGGCGCGGGCCGGGCGGAAACAGGGGCCGGCCACTGCTGCGGCCAGAACCGCCGCCCGGTCGGTGCCTTTAGATGTTTGATCACGACTTATTTGGGGATCTGGCGGGCGCTAACACCGGTTGCCGCATAGAGAGTCAAATCCATGGCTATCTTCAAGGGCCGCAGGTGGCTGTATGTGCTCTGGGTGCTGATCGGGATCGTCGTCGCCTGGGAGCGCAGCTACATCACAGTCGCCCTGCTTAAGCTCGTTCTGTCCGCGCTGCTGACGATCTTCTTGTGGCCGCTGGTGCTGCTCGGGGTCAGCCTGCATCTGCACTGACCGCTGGCTGCCGTACGCTCGCCAGCGTGAGCAGTGCACAGGACAAGAAGGCAGCGGCTGGCCACCCGGAACTTGCCGGGATCAGGGCGACGATTAGTCGCGGCGGGGCCGAGCGCTATCACCAGCAGGCGGCCGCTACGGGCAAGCTATTCGCCAGGGACCGGATCGCCATGCTGGTCGATGGTGGCAGCTTTACCGAGGACGGGGCTTTCGCCAACGTCCTGGCCAGCGAGCTGCCGGCGGACGGCGTCGTGACCGGGACGGCGACCATCGAGGGCCGATCGGTCGCCCTGATGGCCAACGACTCGACGGTGAAGGCCGGGTCGTGGGGCGCGCGGACCGTCGAGAAGATCATCCGCGTCATTGAGAAGGCTTACACGGCAGGGCTGCCGATGATCTACCTGGTCGACTCCGCGGGTGCGCGGATCACCGATCAGGTCCAGATGTTTCCCGGCCGTCGCGGCGCCGGCAAGATCTTCCATACTCAGGTCCGGGCCTCGGGCTCGATTCCTCAGGTCTGCGCGCTCTTCGGACCGTCCGCAGCCGGCGGTGCCTACATTCCCGCGTTCTGCGACTTCGTTGCCATGGTGGACGGGAACGCCTCGATGTATCTGGGCAGCCCGCGGATGGTCGAGATGGTGGTCGGCGAGCACACCACGCTCGAGGAGATGGGCGGTGCGCGGATGCATTGCTCGATCTCAGGATGCGGTCACTTCCTCGCGAGCTCTGAGGCTGAGGCCATCACCGCGCTGCGCGACTACCTCTCGTACCTCCCTGGCAACTGGCAGCAGCCGCCGCCTGTTCGAGAGGCACGCGAGCCGAAGCCTGTCGACCTGCGCGGCATGGTCCCTGTCAGCGAGCGCCAGGCTTTCGACATGCGCCGGTACGTTCGCGGGCTGGTGGATTCAGACTCGCTGTACGAGATACATGCCCTGTGGGCCAGGGAACTGGTGGTCGGCTTCGCTCGCCTGGACGGCCAGCCGATCGGCGTGGTGGCGAACAACCCGATGTTCAAGGGCGGCGTGTTGTTCGTCGACTCAGCGGACAAGGGGACCAGGTTCATCCAGCTGTGCGACGCCTTCAACCTGCCGCTGCTGTTCCTGGCCGACGTGCCCGGCTTCATGGTGGGAACTGCGGTTGAGCGGCAGGGCATCATCCGGCATGGCGCCAAGATGATCAGCGCGGTTTCGGAGGCGACCGTACCGAAAATATGCGTCATCGTGCGGAAGGCCTACGGCGCGGGCCTGTACGCAATGGCCGGGCCGGGGTTCGAGCCGGATGCGACGCTCGCGCTGCCCACGGCCAAGATCGCCGTCATGGGCGCCGAGGCCGCTGTGAACGCTGTCTACTACAACCGGCTCGCGGCCATCGGCGACCCAGCCGAGCGGGCGGCGGAGACCCAGCAACTGCGGGCCGAGTACGAGGCGGACATCGACGTGCTCAGGCTAGCGGGCGAGCTGGTCGTCGATGACGTGGTCGAGCCGGAGGACCTGCGCGCCCAACTGATCCGCCGGTTCGCGGCCGCGCGCGGCAAGGACCGGTCATTCTCACGGCGCCGGCACGGCGTTACCCCGGTATGACCGTGCCTGCGGGCGACGGTACGGTGATCCGGGCCGGGCCTGCCGGTGTGACCCGCCTTCGGCCGTGAGCTGATCCGGGCCCGGTTAGCCCGGTGCGTGACTCGCCGTGCGGCTGACCGTGAGGTGATCGGGCCCGCGTTCCCCGCTGGAAACCGAGCGCCGAATCCGCCGCGAACCCGACCATTTGCGCAGGTCAAGGTCACAGTAGCGGCAAGACATCGGGCGTCGCCGCGTTTTGGCTGGCCTGCAATCGCCGATCGCGCCATACCATCAGTCCATGACCAGCGTGTTGCTCGCCGAGGACGACCCGGCAATCTCCGAACCGCTTGCCCGTGCGCTGCGGCGTGAAGGCTATGACGTCGACGTTGCCGCCGATGGGCCAGGAACCCTGGAGGCCGCCAAGAACGGCGGCATCGATCTCATCGTGCTCGATATCGGGCTGCCCAGAATCGACGGCCTGGAGGTGTGCCGGCGGATCCGGTCGGCCGGGCAGTCCGTGCCGGTGCTGATCCTGACCGCTCGTGCCGACGAGGTCGACACCGTCATCGGACTGGACGCCGGCGCGGACGACTATGTCACCAAGCCGTTCCGGCTGGCTGAGCTGCTGGCCAGGGTCCGGGCGCTGCTGCGGCGCGGCGCGACAGAAAACAAGGTGGTGCAGGGCGTCCGGGTGGACACCGACGCGCGGCGGGCCTGGCTCGGCGACACCGAGATCGAACTGACCTCCAAGGAGTTCGACTTGCTGGCGCTGATGGTCGCGGAGGCGGGCAAAGTGGTCACGCGCGAGCAGATCATGCGACAGGTCTGGGACAGCAAGTGGTGGGGGTCGACCAAGACCCTGGACATGCACGTCTCCTGGCTGCGCCGCAAGCTCGGCGATGATGCGCACAGCCCGCAGTACATCACCACGGTTCGCGGCGTCGGCTTCAGGTTCGAGCGCGGCGACTGACCATACCCTGAGGTTATGGCCCTGGCCTGCAACGCCCGCGAGCGGCAGCAATGAGACGCCGGCTGCTGATCTCAATGGTCGCGGTCGCGGTGGCGGCCGTGCTCGCGCTCGGTACGCCGCTGGCCTTCGTGCTGCACCGCCTCCAGCTCAACGAGGTCAGCCAGTCACTGCACCGCGATGCCCAGGAAGCGGCGACGACGCTGTATGAGCGGTACACCATCCCGGCTCCGATCAACCCTCGGCAGGTCGCCCGCCGGGTTCCGAACCATAGTTACGTCGTGATCAAGGACAACGGGAACGTCATCTACCGTGGCGGTCGGCAGCCGCCGCCACATTCATTCCTTCCGGCTACGGATACGGTCGGCCCGTTCACGGTGACCGTCGATGCCAGTAACGCGTACCTGTCCGGGGAGCTGATCAGGGAATTGCTGCTGATCGGCGGCGTTGCGCTGGCCGCAGTGGGCATCGCGGTAGTGCTCGGGCTGCTCTATGCCAGGCGTATCGTGCGGCCGCTGGAGGAGCTGGCGGGCGCCGCGGACCGGCTCGGTTCCGGCGACTCGAGCCCGCTTGGCCGCAGGTACGGCATTCAGGAGCTGGACCGAGTCGCCGAAGGGCTGGATAGCTCGGCACAGCGGATCAATGACCTGCTCTCGGCCGAGCGGGACTTCGCCGTGGACGCCTCGCACCAGCTCCGGACTCCACTGACGGCGTTGTCGATGCGCCTGGAGGAGATGCTGGCGGCGGCTGACTATCCGGACGTCGTTCGCGAGGAAGGCGCCGCTGCGCTGGCCCAGACAGAACGGCTCGCCGACGTCGTCGGCCAGCTCCTCGGCCGGGCGCGCCGGACCGCGACCGGGGCGCCTACGGTGGCCAGCGTGGACGACATAGTCGGCCAGCAGGTCGTGGAGTGGGAACCGGCGTTCCGCCGGGTGGGACGTCGGCTCGCACTGTCCGGCGAGAAGGGCCTGCTTGCCTACGCCACCCCCGGCGGGGCCTCTCAGGTAATCGCGACGCTCCTTGACAATGCACTCGTCCATGGGGCGGGCACCGTGACAATCAGAACATCGCGCACCAGGCGGTCGGTGGTGGTCGAGGTACGGGATGAGGGCGGTGGCGTACCGCCCGAGCTGGCGCCGCGCATTTTCGAGCGAAGCGTCAGCGGGTCGCCAAACGGTACTGGCCTCGGCCTGGCCCTGGCGCGCTCGATTGCCGCGACCGACGGCGGCCAGGTCGTGCTCGTCCGGCCCCGGCCCGCCGTCTTCGCGTTGTTCCTCCCGCACGCGACCGCCGATGTCGAGAAGCCGGCGGTGGTCGGACCGGCCTGAGGCGGCCGTAGGCTACGGCAGGTAGCCGATCATGGGGATCACGAGGAGGCCGCGTGGGAACGGGTGCCGCTGCGGACCGGCAGCCAGTCGTCGGCATGGTCGGGGCGGGCCAGCTGGCGAGGATGACCGCGGCGGCCGCAGTCGGCCTCGGAATCAGGTTCCGGGTGCTGGCCGCGGCGGCGGATGAGAGCGCCGCGCAAGTAGCAGCCGATGTCTTCGTCGGCGACTACACCTCGTATCCGGACGTGGCCGCCTTCGCGGTGGGGTGCGACGTCGTTACTTTCGATCATGAGCACGTGCCGCAGGCCCACCTTGCCGCACTTGAGCAGGCCGGTCACTCGATGTTTCCCAGCGCCGCCGCGCTCTGGTTCACGCAGGACAAGCTGGCCATGCGTGAGCGGCTAACCAAGCTGGGCGTTGCCTGCCCGCGATACCGCCCGGCCTCAGATCTGGCCGACGTGGCGGACTTCGCCGCGCACACAGGCTGGCCGGTGGTGCTCAAGGCGGTGTCGGGCGGATACGACGGACGTGGGGTCTGGGTTTGCGGCAGTGCCTCCGAGGCCGCGGCGGTGCTCTCGCACGGGGTCA
The DNA here is from genome assembly GCA_963711055.1 of uncultured Actinomycetota bacterium. Lineage (GTDB taxonomy): Bacteria > Actinomycetota > Actinomycetes > Streptosporangiales > Streptosporangiaceae > JAJYUU01. Next base: position 5,418 of record CAVQCR010000036.1, read on the forward strand.
GCCTGATCGCCGAGGAGTACGTGCGGTTCGAGCGGGAGCTGGCCGTCCTCATCGCCCGATCGCCCAGCGGGCATGGCGCGGCTTATCCGGTAGTCCAGACGGTGCAGCAGGACGGGATCTGCCGTGAGGTTCTGGCGCCCGCGCCTGGTCTGGACCCGGAGCTCGCAGTGGTCGCAGAACGGCTTGGGCTGGGGCTGGCCCGCGATCTGGACGTGGTTGGCATGCTGGCCGTCGAGCTGTTCCAGACTGGGACCGGGCTGCTACTTGTCAACGAGCTCGCTATGCGGCCGCATAACAGCGGACACTGGACGATCGAGGGGGCACGGACCTCCCAGTTCGAGCAGCACCTGCGTGCGGTGCTGAACCTGCCGCTCGGCTCACCCGTAATGGCCGCCCCCGCGGTGGCGATGGCCAACGTGCTAGGTGGCTCAGACCCCGACCTGAGGGCCAAGCTCAGCCATGTGATGGCGGCGGACCCGGCGGTGAAGGTCCAGCTGTACGGCAAGCCAGTCCGGCCGGGGCGCAAGGTGGGCCATGTCACTGCCTTGGGCGCCGACCTGGCCGAGGTCCGCGACCGGGCCAGGCGAGCGGCCAATTACCTGGCCACCGGAAGCGAGGAGTCGTGACGATCGTAGGGGGATGCGGATGAGCGGCCGCGCCGTCGTCGGCGTGGTGATGGGCAGTGACTCCGACTGGCCGGTCATGCAGGCTGCAGCCGACGTGCTGGCCGAGTTCGGCGTCCAGTACGAGGCCGACGTGGTCTCCGCGCACCGGATGCCGGCCGACATGATCAGCTACGGACAGTCAGCGGCGGGCCGCGGTCTGAGGGTGATCATCGCCGGGGCAGGCGGCGCCGCTCACCTGCCCGGCATGCTCGCGTCGGTGACGACGTTGCCCGTCATCGGGGTGCCGGTGCCGCTCAAGTACCTGGACGGGCTCGACTCGTTGCTGTCCATCGTGCAGATGCCGGCCGGGATCCCGGTGGCGACGGTTGCCGTCGGCGGCGCTGGCAACGCTGGGCTGCTCGCTGTCCGGATCCTGGCGGTGAGCGATCCTGCTCTCGGTGACCGGATGGCAGCGTTCCAGGCGGGTTTGCGGTCGGCGGCCCGGGCGAAGGGCGACGCGCTGCGCGCCCGGATCCGCGCCGCGGATAACCGGCCTGGGTAGGCCCCGCCCCGATCATCCCTTGGCCGGGATCGCGCCCGCCAGTGGGCCGGCCCTGTCCCAGCCGAGCGCGCCGGGCCCGGATCCGGCCTGGTTCCCGGCGACGACGCCCGTCCTAGGATCACGCCTGGTTTCCTGTTGCGGCCCGCCCTCGGGAGCCCGCTCGGTTCCTGGGCGCGCATGCCCGGTTTATACCCAGTCTGGCTCGCCGACTGGGGTCGTCTCGTCTGGCCCTAGCCTCTCAATCTTGACGTTCCATCGATTTCGGTTGCTCGGCTGGGATGCTTTGCCTGATTTATGGAGGCCGAGATCGGTGGAATGTCAGTGGGCGCCGACATTCTGTTGCGTATGGAGCACTTATCGCTGCCCGGTATCACCAAGTTAGCCGGGATTATCACCACAGGTCAATTGCTCTCCAGTGGCCTGGCCCGCCACCAAGTGCGTACTCTGATCCGCCGCGGCGACCTCATCGCCCTTGACTATGGTGTGTACGCCACGGCAGATTCTGCCGGGCGCCTGGAGCTGCTGCCGAACGGGCCTGTCATATTGCGCGCGGCGAGCGCGCTGGCTACCGCTGCGCCTGGCTCCGTAATCAGCCACCACACGGCAGCACAACTCCATGGTTTGGACTTACTCGGGCCACCCCGGTCAGAGGTGGCGATTACGCGTCCTCCGGGACTCGGTAGCAAATCCGGCAATCCTGGCGTGCACGTTTACACAGCCAAGCTTCCCTCCAGTCATGTTGGCGCAAGGCTCGCCATACCAGTGACCACGGTGGCCAGAACAGTGATCGACCTCGCTCGCAACGGTGACTTCCGCGCCGGGGTTGTCGTTGCGGACTCGGCCCTTCACCAACGGCTGACTTCTACGAATGATCTGCTCCGGGTGCTGGCCGACTGTGCGCGCAGCCGCGGAGTCCGAACGGCCGCGGAAGTCGTCAAGTTCGCTGACCTGCTGGCGGAGTCGCCGCTTGAGTCCATTGGACGAGTGGCCTTCAGCGACTGCGGGCTCCCGCGGCGAGCTCCAAGTCGTGGTGCAATGCAAGGAGGCCAGCTATCGCACGGACTTCCTATAGCAGCGGTTCTGGACCGTAGCAGAGGTCGACGGTGCCATGAAGTACGACGATCGGTCCCAGGCTATGAAGCAGCTTCGCCGAGATGCCGATCTTCGCGCCGCCGGATACGAAGTCGTGCATTTTGGCTGGCAAGAAATAATGTCAAGGCCGTGGCAAGTGGCTGGAGTGATCCGTGCGGCCTTCGAACGAGGCAAGCGCCTCCACGCGGATATGCCCGACCAGCTGCCTGACGGCCTTGCCGACGGGCTCGCCGGCTGCTGAAGCCCGGCCGCTCCCGGCCGCTCCCGGCCCACCGGCCGTGCCAGGTGGTCCGTCCTCAGCGCAAGGCTCAGGAACCCGCACCCGGACGCTGCACTCGACCGCGTACCCGGACGCCGCACCCGGACCCGGACTGGTCCGCGGCCCATGGGGCCGGAATCCGGCGGGCGTTGGCCAAGGCGGTTGGACGTCCTACTATCGAGGGCATGAGCCATGACTTTCCTGCCTTTGCCCTGTCCGACGAGCACGAGGCGCTTCGTGAATCGGTCCGCGCCCTGGCCGAGGACAAGATCGCGCCGTACGCGGCGAAGGTAGACGAGGCCGCTCAGTTCCCGCAGGAAGCCCATGACGCCCTGGTCAAGGCCGACCTGCATG
>CAVQCR010000037.1:0-78483 GCA_963711055.1 uncultured Actinomycetota bacterium
ACCGGTCCGATGAACTGCACAGCGTCACCCGCTGCGGCCGCTGCTGGCGGGCTGGGACCGGGCGCGGTCGGCTGAGCGCGTTGAATTGCGCAGGTTCGATCGCGGTGAGGTCACCGCCCAGCTGCCGCCATCCTTAGTGATGACCCGGCGCCGGGGGTCGCCGACGTCGTGTTCGACCGTTCTGGCGGCAACGCCTACCTGGTGGAGGAACTCGCCGGGCGGTGCGCGGCGATGGTGACCTGGAGGATCTGCCGCCGTCTTGCGGGAGTGCTGCTGAGCCGGGTGGATGCGCTGAGCATGGAGCGCAGCGGCTGCTGCGCACCGCGTCGGCGGCCGGGGGGACCGTGCCCGACCGGCTGCTGGCGGCGGTCGCCGGGTTCGGGGAGACCGAGCTTTTCGCGGCGCTACGGGAGGCGGTCGAGAACCACCTGCTCCTGGTGGACCCCGACGGTCGCGGTTATGTGTTCCGGCACGCGCTGACCCGGGATGCGGTGTATGAGGACATGCTGCCGGGCGAGCGGGTCCGGCTGCACGCGGCCTACGGGGCGGCGCTGGCCCGCGATGGTGGGCTGGCCGGTGACCAGGCTGCGCTGCCTGCCGCGCTGGCCCACCACTGGTATGCCGCGCTGGACCTGCCCCGGGCGCTGCCGGCCGCGATCGATGCCGCCAACCACGCGATGGCCTGCTATGCCCCGGCTGAGGCGCTGCGCCATCTGGAACGGGCACTGGAGATGTGGCCCGGGTGGCGGACGCCGGGCAACGCACCGGCCTGGACCGGGTGGAGGTGGGCGGGCTCGCGGCCGAGGCGGCGTACCGCTCTGGCGCGGTAAGCCGGGCAGAATCCCTGCTCGCCGATGCGCTGGCCGAAATGCCGGCTGGCTTCGACCCGGTCCGCCAGGCGCTGCTGCTGGAGCGGTACGCGCAAGCGCAGCGGGACGCGGGCCGGGTCGCCGAGGCAGCCGGGTCGCTGGAGCAGGCGCTGGCCCTGCTTCCGGCGGGCCAGACGACCCGCGTGCACGCGGTAGTGCTGGCGGCGCTGGCCGCGTGGCCAGCACGCTGAAGGTCGACTCGGAGATGGAAGCGGGCGCGGAAGTGGCCAGGCGTGCGGTGGCTGCCGCCCGCGCGGCCGGAGCCCAGGACATGGAGGCCGGTCGCTATTAGCCTCGGCTCGCAACTTCCTACCTCGGCTCGGCCGAAGCTGGCCTGGGCTCGCTCCGTTCGGGCCTGCGGCTGGCGCTCGACCTCGACATCCCGGCGACCGCGCTGCGCGGTTATGTCAATCTCTCGGACGTGCTGGAACTGCTGGGACGGCACCAGGAAGCCGCGCAGGCCGCGAGCGAAGGGCTGGACCTGGCGGTGCGGGCCGGGCTGGCCCGCACGTGGGGCTGCTTCCTGATCGGCAACCGGGCCGAATCGCTGTTGCGGCTGGGTCAGTGGGCTGAGGCGGACCGGCTGACCGGCCGGGCGCTGAGCGGTCTGCCGGAGGGCGTGTTCGGCGCGGCGCTGTGGCAGTTGCGGGCCGAGCTGGCCGCTATGCGCGGCCGTTACGACGATGCTGCCAGTGAGCTGCGAGCTGGCCGCCGGGCCATGGGCGACACCACTGACCTACAGTTCACCCAGCCCATCCGGTACGCCGAGGCCATGATCGCGCTCGGCCGGGGGGACCTGCCGCCGCGCGGGACGCCGTTGCCGCCGGGCTGGCGGGCGGAACGCCGTCAGCGCGCTATGCCTGGCCGTTGATCTGGCTGGGGATGCGCGTGGAGGCCGACGAGGCGACCCGGTGCCGCGACCGCCGCGAGCAGGTCCCCGAGGGAACCGCGCAGCACTGCGCGGAGCTGGCCCGGACCGCGGCGCAGCTCGCGATCCCGGCTGCGACTTCGCACAGATACCACGCGCTGGTAGCCGCCGAGCACGCGCGCGCGGACGGGACGGGGGAGGCTGCCGCCTGGTCGCAGGCCGTCGCCGCATGGCAGAGCGCGGATGAGCCCTATCCGCTGGCGTATGCGCTGCTGCGGCTGGCGGAGGCGCACTGCGCCGCCGGCGACCCGCAGTCGGCTGCCCGGCCAGTCCAGCAGGCGCATGCGATCGCGGAGCGGCTCGGAGCCGCACCTATCGCCGCCGAGGCCGCCGCCCTGGCCCGCCGGGCCCGGCTCAGCCTGGATCTGACGAGAGCGCCGCGAGGAGGAGCCGGCGCCCCGGACGCAGAGGAGCCGCGGACGAGCTGGCCCGGTTCGGGCTCACCGAGCGCGAGCGCGAAGTGCTGCTGCTGGTGGCCGCTGGCCGTTCCAACCCGGAGATCGCGCAGGCCCTGTTCATCAGTGCCAAGACCGCCAGCGTGCACGTGTCGAACATCCTGGCCAAGCTGGGTGTCAGCGGCCGGGTGGAAGCCGCGGCCGTAGCGCACCGCCTCGGCGTCGTGCCGCAGTCCCCGGCCTGACCGCAGCCGCCCGCGGCCGTTCGTTGCTGCTCTAAGCGGTGTTGCCGGGACGCTAAGTCCGCGATCGGCGGTGAGCGGGCCGGCTAAGGGGGTCCGGCGCAGATCTGAGGGGCCGCCGTCGTCGCATTACGGCGGCCGGCCGATGTGCCGCCCCGGCCCTTAGCGCGAGTGTGGAAGCAATTCGGCAACGGGGTCGCCCTACGGCGATCTCGATCCAGCGACCACCGCTGCGGACTCGCTGAACCTGACCGGCTGCCCGCAGCACGACTGGCGAGGACCAGAAAGGAACCCTCCATGCCCGCCACGGCGGTTCGCAGTGACCAGCCGGCAGGCTGGCAGCCGAACCCAGCTGCACGCCACCGCACCCAGCCCCCCAGCGCAGCGATCTGCCCCGCGGTCACATCCATGCGGCTCACCGCGTCGGCCCGCGGCGCGGCGAGGATCGGCCAGCCCGTCAAACGGCATCAGGGCTACCGTCAGGTGGTGCACCTCAGCCGCCGCCGCTGCGCACCGCGGGCGGTCACGACCAGGAGGAGCGGCGCGCCAGCTGGCTCGAGCTGTTCTTCGACCTGGCCTTCGCCGGGGCCGTCGGCCAGCTCGCCGGGGCGCTCCAGGATCACCCGAGCCTGGGCGGCCTGGCCCGGTTCGTGATGCTGTTCACCCCGATCTGGTGGCTATGGGTCCAGCTCTCGTTCTACGCCGACCGGCACGAGTCCGAGGACGCGGCACACCGCATCTCATTCCTGGCCGCGATCCTGCTGTGCGTGGCCTGGCCGCCAGCGCACCGCGGGCCCTGTCCGGCGACACTACCGGCTTCGTCGTCGCCTTCGCCTGCATGCGCGGCCTGCAGCTGGCTGCTGTACGCGCGGGCCCGCCACCACCTGCCGGCGACCAGGCCGCTCTACACCCGCTACCTGATCTTCTTCGGGACGGGCGGCGCGCTGTGGCTGTCCTCGCTCGCGGTGGACGGCCCGCCCGCTATGCGATCTGGGCCGCCGCGCTGCTCACCGACGCCGTGGGCGCGCTGGCGATGCTGGCGCCATCCCGCCGGGTCCCGGTGAACCCCTCGCACCTGGCCGACCGGTTCCAGATCTTCGTCCTGATCGTGCTCGGCGAGTCGGTGGCCCGCCTGATCAGCGCGGCGGCCATCCGGCCCTGGAGCCTGCCGCTGGCCGTGGTGCTGGCCGCCGCGCTGATCACGCTGGCGGCAGTGTGGTGGGCCTGGCTCAGCGCCGCCGACCGGGACGCCCTGGACAGCCCCCAGGCGATCGCCCGGTTCACCGCCGTCAACCTGCCGATCGTGGTCGGCATCGCGGCAGCCAGCGCGGGCCTGCACATCGCCATCCTGGCCGCTGACGGAGGCGGGCGCCATCGGCGCCGGGCCCAGGGCCGCGCTCTACGGCGGCGTCAGCGTCTACCTGCTGGCCAGCGCGATCCTGCCGTCACGCAAGCTGACCCGGCGGGCCCGGGCGGCCCGGCTGGCGACGCCGCTCGCCGCGATGGGGCTGGTCTTCATGGGAGCCATCGTCGATCCCGGTCTATCTGGTGCCCGCCCTCACCGCGGTCCTCGCCCTCGGCCTGTGGGCCGAAGCCCGGCGCTCGCGGCCGAGAGGCGAGCGCTGAAGCAGCCCCTCAGGGCAGCGTCATACCCGGTGGTGGCTGAACGCCAGGGGTGCCTGTCAGAGGTGAGCCGAGAGAAGCCTGATGACAGGCTCCGCCGCGGGCATCGCGAAAACCGCGTCGCACTGGCTGCGATCTTCCTGCCATAGCGTCGACGACAGGAAGGCAGCGAAACTACACCGCCGCTGCCCGGACTGGACGGCACGCGGAACTCCGCAACCGCGGATCACCGGCCTCCTCAAGGGAGCGAATCATGACCGCCGTCCTGGCCCCCCCGGCCACCATCGTCACCCCCGCCGGACCTCGCTGGGACGACGCCTGTCAGGAGCCGACACTGGCGTCGGTATGGCAGGCGGTGGCGAGCAGCACGATCGGCGACGAGCTGCTCGAATGGCCGCCCGACTTGTTCGCGCTGACCGAGGTGATCCTGCAGCGGTCGGAAGCGTACCGGTTCGCCCTGTCCCCGCCAGCCGGCTCGAACTGGCCACCGGCCGACGTTCCGGACTGGCCCGATGCGGTCACCGGCGCGGCCCGGCAGTGGTGCGCCTGGGTCGAGGACAGGAACGGGGCGATCCCTCGCCTCCTGGCCCAGGAGTGGGGAATCGTCCGGGCGCGGGCTGGGATCCCGCTCAGCCAGCTGGCGGAGGCACGTGACTGGCGAGTGTGCGAGGCGCTGCTGACCCTGCATGCGATCGCGGATGAGGCGTGCGCCGGGCTGGGCATCGCCCTCGATGCATCCGGTGCCGATGGGTCGTGTATCGAGCCCGTGGCCGGGAACTGCTGGCTAGGACGGGATCGTTGGCTCGCATCCCGACCCACCTGATCAGGGTGCTGCCCAGGGTCCGTACGCCCCCGAACGGCAGTTCGGTGCGCGCGCTGTCCCAGTATGCCGCCGTGACCGTGCCCGGTGTAGCGGCCCGGTGGCACAAGGCGCCGGCCCGCCGACCGGGCGCAAACCCTCACGACAAGGGGGTCAACTTCTTGCTCCTGCCCTGGCCGCTGCGGGTACGTGAGTCAGACTTCCACCCGGTGGCGGGGCCGCTGCACGAGCTGGCTGGCGACCCTTTCGGCTTCTTCGAGTTCGCGCCGGCCGAACGGCTCGACCTGGACCTCGTGGACCGGATGCTCGTCGCCGTCGTGGACGAGGCCGAGACAGTCGATGTCGTCGTCTTGCCGGAAAGCGCGGTAAACCACGACGAGATCGATGACCTGGAGGCACTCCTGGGCCGGCACGGCGTGACCGGCGCTGATCACCGGGGTCCGCGAGCCCCCGGAGCAGCCTGGGCAGTTCCCGCGTAACTGGGTGCACATCGGCGTGTCGGTCGGCGAGCACTGGGTGCATATCAGCCAGGCCAAGCACCACCGCTGGTCGCTCGATGACGGACAGATCTACCAGTACCACCTGAGCGGCGCGCTGCATCCGCACATCCGCTGGTGGGAGGCGGTGGAGGTGCCCCGCCGGTCGGTCCAGTTCGTCGAACTCGGCGACGGAGTCACGCTCGCCTCACTGGTGTGCGAGGACCTCGCCCAGACCGACGACGTAGCCGACGTCATCCGCTCCGTCGGCCCGATGATCGTGGTGACTCCCCTGCTTGACGGACCCCAGCTCGGCTCACGCTGGGCCGCGCGGTATGCCGGCGTCCTGGCCGGCGACCCTGGCTCGGCCGTCCTGACGTTGACGTCCTTCGGCATGGCGCAGCGCTCCCGGCCGCCCGGCTTCGGCCGTTCGTCCGTGGTCGCGCTGTGGAAAGGCCCCGGCCAGGAGACGCGCGAGATCCCGCTCGAGCGCGGCGCCCAGGGCGTCTTGCTGTCGGCGAGCGCCGCTCGTGCCGCCAAGCGCAGCTTCGACGGCCGCCGGCCCCTCGAGAACGGCAGCGAATTCTTCAGCGTGACGCGTCCGCCAGGTCCGGGCTTCAAGTACCGGCTCGGCGCCACCGGATGCACCGCCTGGCGCGCCTTCCCGGCCCGTGCTGGAAGCCGATGAACTCACGATCCTGACATCCTGGTCGGAGGCGGTGGCTGATGCGCTGGTGTTCGCGCCTCAGCGCATTGAGGCGGTGCCGGCCGCTGCGCAAGCAGGCGCTCCCTGGCGAGCCGAGCTCCGGATCCCCGAACCATCCCCGTCGCTGAACCGCGCCATCGGCGGCATAGTCCGGGCCGTCCGAAGGGCCGCCGCTGCGGGCAGCGACCCGCCACTGGATGCACTCCTTCACGCCATAGGCGACAGTCAACCGGACGAGCCAGCCCTCGACAGGCTGGTCCGCGCAGTGCTGCGATCAGCGCTCGAACAGCGCCAGGCCCGGCAAGCCGACTAAGGCGGTGTCCTCGCTCGGACTTCGCTCCTACCGCCCGGAGCCCGCAACCGAAGCACGACCACCGAGCAGTACTCTTGGCCACCGAGTAACCCAGCATCGCCGGGAGCTGGAGTACTCCGATGCCGGCGCGTCACGGCGCCTGGCGCGCCCAGATTGACGGTCCGAGGGTGCTGGGGCTGTCCCCCAGCGCACACCGGATGTTCGTTCGGGCGCGTCTTCGACGGCGAGCGAGCCAACAGTCACCGCCGCGGCAAATGAGGACGGTGTCGTGTCACATCGGTGCGAATGACTTTGCTCGCTGGCCCGCCGGCGTGTCAGCTAGGTAGCTACGCAGTGTGGCCAAGCGGACGACCCGGGCGGATAATTGGCGGGTTCTTGAGTTCGGACGGTCGTGGTCGGGTGGTCTGGGGAACGATGGCAGCGGCCCCAGGGACGACAGCGCCGCGGGCTTCCGCCTCGGCTGGAGGGACCCATGAAGTTAGGCGTCGGCGTGTTTTCGACCGACCGCGGCGTCGGGATCTGCAGCCTGGCCTGTCAGGCCGAGGCTGCCGGGCTGGAGTCGCTGTTCCTGGTGCAGAACACTCATGTTCCGGTGAGTGGCATCGCCCTGCTGGACGAGGAGCATCATGAGCGGGACCACCATTTCCTTGATCCGTTCGTGGCACTAGGCGCCGCGGCCGCCGCCACTACCCGCATCAAGCTGGGAACCGGAATCTGCGTCGCGCCGATCTACGATCCGATCATTTTGGCGATGCAGGTTTCGACACTGGATCAGCTGTCGTCGGGCCGGTTCCTGTTCGGGATAGGTGTCGGGCACGAAGACACCGTGCACAACCATGGCGTCAGCCCAGAACTTCGCGGGCGCGTCATGCGCGAGAACGTGCTGGCGATGAAGGCCATCTGGGCCGAGGACGACGCGGAGTTCCACGGCGAGTTCGTCGACTTCGCCCCGATCCTCACCGGGCTGCGGCCGCGCCAGCAACCCCATCCGCCCATCCTGATCGGCGGCCAGGGCAGCACAGGCATCGCGCGCACAGTGCAGTACGGCGACGCATGGATGCCGATCGTCTATGAGGAACTCGACCTCGGCACACAGATGCTGGAGCTTGAGCGGCGCTGCCAGGAGGCAGGCAAACCAACCGCGCCAGTCACCGCTGCGATCTTCGAGGTGGACGAGAAGTTGATGGAACGGTGCGCTGAGCTAGGCGTCGACCGGTGCGTTGTCGTCTTTCACACCGAGGACAAAGACGGCCTGCCCGCGTTCCTGGAGCGCTACACGCGCGTCGCTGACCGGTTCGCCGATTGATGCTCACGCTCCGGTGGCACAGACGCGCCGACTAGCACGCAGCGTTAGAAGCGGAGCCGGCTAAGTAGGCCCTGACTGGTTGATGGTGGTCGCGACTCACAGGAGCTCGGGGACTACTGCGGTACACCTGTGCTGTACTCAGGCGTGCAGCGCTGCGAGACGATAGAGCGCGTGACCAAGCTGCGCGCTACCACGACCCACACGATCCCGCACCGACCCCCCATACAGGTGCGGCCCGGCCAGCCAGTCCGGGCCGGGCAGCGAGACACCGACTGGCCCGCCTTCGTGTTCGTCACCACCGACGACGGCGCCGGGTGGATCCCCGAGCGTTACCTCGACACCTCTTGCGACCCCGCTATCGTCAGCACCAGCTACGACACCACCGAGCTTGCCACCGTCACCGGGGAAGAACTGACCTTGATCACGCAAGACGACGCCAGCGGGTGGGCGTGGGTCCGCAATGCGGCGGGCCGGGAGGGATGGGTGCCACTGCGCACCGTCGAGCCAATGCCTGGGGAATGACCAGACCACTAGCCGAAGTGCTGCTGCCGTCCTGGGCCCTTGACGCAATCAACGGCACCTGCTGACTTGCGCACTAGCGTGGCCGAAGTCAGGGTTGATGACGCCTTGATCGCTACGCGGAGCTCTTGTTCCCTCGCTCTGTCGGGTCCGGTGGCGCCATACACGCCTGAGTAGCCGACCGCGACATCGCGAGAAAATCCGTTGCCTGGCGGCCAGCTGGTTGACCAAGATGGCGACCATGGATTTGTAAGCAGTGGCGCACGTCTGGAATGAATGAAGACGGGTTCAAGTCACTACCCGTCTTTCTCCGACGTGCTGTTCGCGAATCCCGCACTTTGTGATCAGTGCGGGCTTCCTTCACGCGACGTCGATGTGCGACGTCGCCGCCAGTCAGCGCGCTTCACTTTCAGCGCTGGCCTTATGCCACTGGATCCAGGAGGCAGTTTATAGCGCAGCTAAGCGCTGCCTGGCGCCTCCTTCGTAAGTCTTAGAAGAAGCCTTGAACCGGTTTCGTAATATCCGTGTGCGCGCCGACAGCGACAGTAACGGTGACGGATCTGATATCGACCGGAAAGCGCTCTGGGTGATCAGAGAGCTCGGCCTGCCCGCCATCGTCAAAGCATGCGTGACGTGCAGATCCACGCGTCACCATGCCACCGGAAAGTTCCGCGTGAACGCGAACAGCAAGCTCCTTGACGTCTGGATGATGATCAACTGCGAGCTGTGCGACCGCACGTCGAAAATCCCGATCCACGAGCGCATTAACGTGCGGGCACTGGAGCATGAGCGGCTCGTGATGTTCGAGAAAAACGATCCGGCCATGGCGCGCCGTCTGACAATGGATGCGTCGCTGGCCAGCAGGGCCGGATATCGGCTCGATTGGAGCGGCACATGGGAACTGGAAACCGACATGCCGTTCTGCAAACTCGAGCCTGCGGGTCCGTTGCCACTTGAGGTCGTCATCAGATTCGAGCTCCCGGCGCCCATCCGGGTCGAAAAACTACTGATGGCCGGGTTCGGCCTGAGTCGATCCGCCGCGAGAAGCATGGTCGATTCCGGGCGTATCCGCCTGCCCATGGCCATCGACGCGCGGGCGCGTGAAGACTTCACCCTCTTCGTCATCACCACCCCTCCGTCATAAAACGACGCGGCAGCGGTGGAGCCCTAACCACGAACCACTGCTACCAGAGCAGATCGGCCTGAGGGTCTAAGCCAGCATCGAATCTTCATTACCCTGAGAGAGCCTGATCGCGGCATGAGCACGGTTTGCCACCCCCATGGTCGACAGCCGTGGCGGGCGTGCAGGACAATGCCATCTCGCGCTTGCCTGAACGGACTCACGTGCGCCAGCGATGGCGCGGCGCTCGGGATGGAGAAGCCATGGCAACCTTCAGCCGCTCTGACGACCTGCAGGGAGCGGAGTTCGCCGACGCGAACCTGCGTGGTGCCCGGTTCCGCAGGGCTGACCTGTCCGGCGTCGTGATGCGCGCCGTCGACGTGCGGGGGACGGACATCGACGCACCGTGGCTCTTCGACAGCCAGAGCTTCTTGCGGGTCAACGGCGTCGACGTGATCCCGCTGGTCGAGGCGGAGCTCAACCGCCGCTTTCCCGGCCGCGCCGACCGGCGCGCCACAGATCCAGACGGCCTGCGCGCGGCCTGGGCTGTGCTCGAGCGGACGTGGGCGGCCACCCTCGAGCGGGTCGCGGCGATGCCGGCTGACACGGTCGATGTCTCGGTCGGCGGCGAGTGGTCGTTCGCGCAGACGCTGCGGCACCTGGTCATGGCCACCGACGCATGGCTGGGCCGGGCGATCCTGGACATCGAGCAGCCGTTCCACCCCATCGGCCAGCCCAACGCCGAATACGAGACCGACGGCAACGACATGTCGATCTTCGCGACGGCCACACCGCCGTACCCCGACGTGCTCGAGGCCCGGGCGGGCCGCGTCGCCATGGTGCGCGACTTCCTCGCCACCGTCACCTCAGGCGACCTGGCCGCGACGCGCAAGAACCCGTGGGCTCCCGAATACCCCGAGACCATCTTGTCTTGCCTGCACGTGATCCTCAACGAGGAGTGGGAGCACCACCGCTACGCCGTCCGCGACCTCGACTCGATTGATGCGACGTCCGACGCATGAGCGCGTGATCTCAGCTGCATAGGCGAGCGAATCGCGGCAAGAGCGGTCATTAAGCCAGATCCAGGGATCTCGGCGGCGTCAGCTGCTCGCCGCGATATTGACGTCGCCGACCTGGCGGAGCTCCCTGCGATCCCCGGCCAGCCATGGCAGAAGCTGCCATGCCTCATCCGGTTACCGACAGTCGGGGATCAATCCCCTGAACCGGTCGTTGAGTCGCTAGTGTCCTGAGTCATTAATCCGTCCAGGGGCGAGGGGACTGAGCATGGACCTGCTCCGGCTGGTCGGGTTGCTGGCGCCCCTCGGAGTCGCGTATGCGCTCATGTGGGCGGGTACGGTCATGTGGCGAAACCGTCAGCGCGCCAGGAACGCTCCGCTGCGCAGCGAGATCGAAGCGCAGGTGCGCTTCGCAACGGCCCTTGACCGCGCCAGCATTCTCGGAACGGGCGGGCTTGCGATCCGCGGCCTGTGGTTTCCCTTGCAAGGGCCGAAGCGGTTGATCGTCGGCACTGACGCCTTCATATTCTCCGCACCCTGGGCCCTCCGCGAGTGTGCATTCACGGGACCCGAATGCTCCATCGCATGCAGCCAGGCGCCGTCCCGCTCCGTGAAGCGCGACTGGATAGTCATTACCGGAGAGGCCGGCGACCGCCTGGTCCAGCTTGCGATCTCGCACCACAATCTGCCGGAGGTCTGGCAGGCACTTGCCGGAACCGGGGCCGCGCTTGCGAGCGATGAGGTGTCAGCAGGCCATATGGCCAGACCCCTGGGATCGAGCCTGCTATGCAGGCTGGCCAATCAAGATCACTGGGATGCTGGCGGCGATCATGACGGCACTGCTCGTCCAGAAGGTGTCAAACGGGCCGATCGGACGAAAGACGGAGCCTTCTGACCCGTAGGTCTGGCGAATCGTCCATGCTCGTCCGTGCCTATCTTCACTGACACCTCCCGTCGCATGAGACGCGCTGGCCGCGGTATCAGCCAATTGCCGTGCAGGCCTAACGCGGGGATCGGCAGTCAGCTGGACCTCGAGTCGGATATCCGGTCATGCAGATCCGGACGTCGTCAGCGCACAGATCGACCTGATCGGTGTGCCCTGGCTGATGATCGGTGAGTAGTCGTCAGCTGGGCATATCGGCAGATACGGATCGCGAAGCCCTGACCGGCGCCGCTACGGAGCCGTGGTCCGGCAGGTGCTCCGTCTTGGCGACTTGGCGCTCGCTAGCGAGTTCAGGTTTCCTGAACGATCGCGGCGGCGAGCCTGGCTCGCTGGTCTGCGGTGAGGCTACCGACGGGGATGCGCTGGCCGTCGATCTCTATCTCGATGTCCTTTACCCTTCCCTTGCCCTGGCGGGATTTGATGAAGTCGACGAGCTTCTCCGTCAGGTCGATTGCCGCGCTGGCGAGCTGGATGATGGCAAGGACTTCGGCCAGTCCAACCCGCGGCTGCTCAACCTCGACGAGGATGGGGTCCACGCCGTCGGTGCCTTGGAAGTAGGTCTCCAGATCGGCAGCGGCCTCCCCCGCGTCAGTTCCGGGTTCAGGGATGCAGTGAATGACTACCTCAGCCACTGAGTGTCTCCTTACGCTGGTCACATGAGCGTGCTCCTGGTATCGGCATGGGTCTGCCGATGGTGGCGAGCATGAGCGGCGCCCAATAGTAGGCCCGAAATTCCTTGGCGTTAGCCGTGTCCAGAAACGCTCGCTGTGCCTGTGCCAAGGCGATGTCAGCCGGGGAGCCTTTGGCTAGGTTCTGGTGGAACATGGTCATCATCCGGGACATGGCTCGATCGTCAGCCGGCCAGGCTGGCGCCAGCACGCTGCCACATCGGGCTTCGAGGAATGCGGCAGCCAGCCCGAACAGCTCATCGCCTGGCTGTTCGGCCATGCCGCGGCCGCCGATGGCGCGTTGGCCGGCATAACACGCGGTCAGCACCACGACCTCGCATTCCAGGTCGGCGCCTGCGATCTCGTAGCCGTCCACGGAATCGTCGGCGAGTTCGAGCACGGATTCAAGCGGTGCGTTCCGGGAAACTTCGTCCGTCAGGCTGTGCCCGTGCGTGGCAAGCAGCACGCACGATGCCCCGGCTAGCGAGCCGTCGTGCAGTGCGCCGAGTACCTCGGCACGGGTTGGTTCGGCTATCAGCGCCGTGGGGATGTTTGCCGCCGAATAGATGGAGGCGATGTCGGCCGCTTCACTGCGGACCCCGGGCAGCTCTCCCAGTTCTGGCCTTCCAGGGAAATCGCTGACCGCCAGGGCGGTCATCCGGGGCGCGCCAGGATCGGCGCGCGGTAGCAGCAGGCTGGTGAGGTTGGGCGCATAACGGACCGCGAAGGACCGGACAAGAGGCTTGCCCTGGTAGGGCATGGCAGCGAACGGGTACCAGTGCAGCAGCCGGTGGGAGGACACGATCAAGCGCTGCTTGCCCTCGAGCAGACGCTGACCCTCTACCGGCGTCAGCACGGGCGCGAGCGGCTCGATGTATTGCGCATCCAGCGCGAGGTTCGAGCCCTTCAGCGAGCCCAGCACGCTGACCAGCCGCTCCAGCAGAGTCCGCTGGTCCTGCTCGACATGCTTGCTTTCGACCGCGATGGCGTCGCCAGTGATCGTCACCACGAGCAAGGTCAGTGGCCGGAGCCAGTAGTAGTAGATGACTGCCTCATCCGGCTCGAGTACCGCCTGCAGGCCGGCAAGTGTCACCGGCGGGACCTTCGCGTCGGGGTCGCGCCTGGATATGGCGCGACGGTCCCAGAGCTGCAAGCGCTGCTGCCGGAGCGGCTGCTGAGCCTTACGTGCCTGCTCGCGCAGGCGTTCTTGCTCCTCCGCTGAGGCACCGGGTCGGATCACCGGATCGAATGAGTGGATCGCGTCGTTCAGTACTCTTAGCTCCTGGTCCAGCTCAGGAGTCCCGCGCGCCCTGGTGAGGAAGAGTTGCCGGACCGACGCCCTGGCCTTGGACAGCTCCATCCGCTGCAGCATCGGGTCGTAGGCGGCGGGGTTCGGTGTCGTGCTGTCGACAGCGTTTTTCCAGGCGGCGAAGACGCCGATCGCGAAGACGTCGGCGTGCGGAGCCAGCAGCGCGGCTTGCTGGAAGGGCGCGCTGACCCGGTAGCGGTCCCGCTCGATCAGGTCGATGGCCTTGCCGGCCGCCTCCGAGGCTTCCTTGACGTGCGCGAGGCCGAGGCCGAGCTGGACCTTCGCGACGTTCGAGATCGCCAAGATAGCCTGATCGGTTGCGAATTTGCCGCCAACACGGCTGGCTTGCTCGTACTCCTCTTCCAGCAGTCCGATGGCGGCCTCAGGCTCACCGATGGCGAGCTTGACCCTGGCGCCCGCCTCGAGCGCCTGCGCCAGGGTGACCGGCTGGCCGAGGACCCGGGCGCGGCCAATGCACTCGTCAGCCATCTGCCGCCACTGCGCGATCGTGTCCGGAGCGTCGGCTGATGAGTGTTCAGTCAGGTCGAGCAGCTTGTTGACGATGCCCATGATCGCCATATACTCGGCGCCCGTATCAGGCGGACCGCCAACGCGGTCGCCGGGCGCGGAGGACTGACCGAGTTCCGCTTCCAGCCGCTCCTCGACAGCCTGGGCATGGACCGGGATCTCGAGGACGATATCGGCAAGCCGGTAGAGTTCGGCCTCCGCGGCGATCGCGGCATCGGGCCTGAGCGCCATCCGGAGGGCGGCCACCCGTGAGTGCACGGTAAGCAGGACGGAGAACTGCCGGAGGAAGTATGTCGGGTCTTCGCCGTCCCCCGGCGGTATCGACGCGATCCATGTCTCGACCGCACTGTCGGTGCCGTCCGTACCCGGGATCGGGCAGCGGGCGCCGTCAAGCTCGTCGACCGCGTCGTTCAGCCGCTGCCTTGCCTCGAAGTCATCGCTGTTGCCATGGGCCAGCTCGGCCAGGCCGACCAGGATGGTAGCCCGGTCCGCGGATCGTTTTGGCGCGGTATCAAGCTCGGCAAGCAACTGCTCGAGCCGGGTGTCGGCGTCTGGTACAAGTCGCTGATCGGCCGCGTCGCGCTTGCTGGTGCTCGAAGCCGCCTGATGCTGATCTCCTGCCTCGGCGTACATCGCGGCGGCAGCGCCAAAATGGATTTTGGCCTCGGCATCACGATGCTTGGCCTCGCAGGCTCTGCCCAGGCTGTCTTGCGCATTGGCGATCTTGTACCGGAGCAGCCGACGGCCGCTTTCCGAGAGCGAGGCACGGCTCAAGATGCCTTGATAGTCCCGGACGGCAGCGGTCAGGCGGTCAGCATCCTCGTCTGTAGCCTGCCCGGCGACCGCGGCGCGGACCGCGTTCTCGATCCGCTTGTCGATCGGCACGCAGTGCTCGACGGACGCGAGATCCTGGGCAGCTAACTGGTCTGCCCTTGCCTTCGCCGCTTCGTTCAGGGCTGCGCTGCCGGCCGCGCGCAGGACAAGAAGCCTGTCCCGGTGCGGCAACCAGCGCTCGGCATCCGCGTTGCCTTCGGCCTGCCCGGTTGGCCCACCGGTGAGTTCTACCGCCCTGTTGTAGAAGGCGCGCAGGTCGATAAAAGTCAGCGAGCCAAGCTCTGCGTGGAGCGCCTCACCGGTCGTCTCGGCCGACGTTTCGATCAGGCGGTCGATCAGCCTTTGAGCCCTCACTGCAGGACCGAGATAGTGCTCAGCTTCAAATCGTTGCTCGAAAAGCTCCCACATTCCATGCCCCCCGGCCCAGAATCTGGCCCTACCGGCATCAAACACCAGGCACACCCGATTTGCCAGACGTTCGGCTGGGGCAGCACACTGCTGCCTCCTACGGCACTCCTGACGTCATGGTCATCTCCGTCCTGGAACGCCGCTCCGAGATCGGCCTGCGCCGCGCCCTGGGCGCCACCCGCCGGCACGTCGCCGAGCAACTCCTCGCCGAAGCCATCCTCCTGCCCGCCCTCGGCGGCCTGGCGGGCACCATCATCGGCGCGGCAGCCACCGTCATCTACGCGGTGAGCCAGCACTGGCGGGTGCAGATCCCCGCCCAGGCCCTCTACGGCGGTTTGGGCGCCGCTCTGGCCATCGGCGCCATCGCCGGCCTGTACCCGGCGATGCGAGCCGCCCGCCTCTCGCCGACCGAGGCGCTGCGCACGGTATGAGTGCCCGGACCCCGACCGGGCTCACAGCACCTCGCGAAAGTGCAGCAGGAGTGCCTCGCACCTGTCACTTACCCGTCGGCTCACTGATTGCAGTGCCATCACAGCAATCACGTGCTGATTGTCCGGATGACCGCTGACGTGGTACAACGGGCCGAATGATCACCAGCTCAGACCCGTCACAGCCCGCTGGAGAGGCCTCAGCCGCCGCCCAGCGGTCCGCAGTGCGCGTGCAGGGCCTACGGAAGAACTATGGCGGCGTCACTGCGCTGGCCGGGGTGGACCTGGAGATCATGCAAGGTGAGTTCTTCACCCTTCTCGGGCCATCTGGGTCTGGCAAGACAACATTGCTGCGGCTCATCGCCGGCTTCGACCGGCCGGACGCCGGCACGATCGAGCTGGCGGGCCGCGAGATCTCTCAGGTACCGCCATATTCCAGGAACGTCAACACGGTGTTCCAGGATTACGCGCTGTTCCCGCACATGAGCGTGATCGAGAACGTCGAGTACGGCCTCCGGGTGCGGCGCGTCGGCAAAGCGGAGCGCCGGCAGCGGGCCAGCAGGGCACTGGAGATGGTGCGGCTCGCCGGATTCGGCGGCCGGAAGATCACGCAGCTGTCCGGGGGCCAGCGCCAGCGGGTAGCGCTCGCGCGAGCCATCGTCAACGAGCCGCAAGTACTGCTGTTGGACGAGCCGCTGGGGGCCCTCGACCTGAAGCTGCGTCAGGAGATGCAACTGGAGCTACAGCACGTGCAACGCGAGGTCGGCATCACCTTCGTCTACGTGACGCACGACCAGGACGAGGCGCTCTCGATGAGCGACCGTATCGCGGTGCTCAGCCAGGGCCGGATCGAGCAGGTTGGCACGCCGCTGGAGGTCTACGAGCGGCCGGAGACCGACTTTGTGGCCGGCTTCATCGGCGTCTCCAACCTGATCGAGCGGGACGGCCGTCACATCACTATCCGGCCCGAGAAGATTCGCTTGCTTGCCGACGGCGAGCCCGGTCCGGCGGGCGCGCATGTGGAGACCGGGCGTATCCGGGACGTGGTCTACGTCGGGGTGCTGACGAGGTACACCGTAGCCCTCGATGCCGGCGGCGAGCTTGTCGTCGCCCGGCAGAACGAGCAGGCCCCGCTGCCGGGGCGCAACTTGGACGGAACGCCGGCCCGGATCGCCTGGCTGCCCGAGCAGACCATCGCTATTTCGCAAGGGGAGGACGCGCGCCTGTAAGACAGGTGGCGCCGAAGGGCAGGACACGATGCACGTTCTAGGAAACAGGCCCGGACGGGCCGCAGGCGCGGTGGCAATGCTGGCAGTCGCCGGCCTGCTGGCTGCATGTGGCAGTGCCGCTACTTCGTCTGGCGGCGGCACCACCACTGGCCTGAAGGTGCCGACGGCTAACTTGCCGGTGCTGAAGAAAATCGGCAAGGGCGAAGGGCAGCTCAACCTGATCGCCTGGGCAGGGTATCTCCAGCCGCAGTGGGTCAAGCCATTCGAGAATCAGACCGGCTGCCAGGTGAACGCCAAGTACGCGAACACCTCGGACGAGATGGCGACCCTCATGGCCAACGGCGGCGGCGGCCAGTACGACATGGTGTCGTCCTCCGGCGACGCGGACCTGCGGATCATCTACGCGGGGGATGCGCACCCGGTCAACATCAACCTGATCCCCTCCTGGAAGAACTTCTTCCCGGCGTTCCAGTCGCCGCCCTTCAACACCGTTGGCGGCGTGCACTATGGCGTGTCGCTGCAGTGGGGCCCCAACGTCCTGATGTACACCAAGTCGGCGTTCCCGACCCCGCCGACGTCCTGGAGCGTGATCTACAGCCCCAAGTACAAGGGGAAGATCACCGTCCCGGACAACCCGATCCAGATCGCGGACGCCGCGCTCTACCTCAAGACGCATAACCCCAAGCTCGGCATCACCGATCCGTACGAGCTGACCCAGCCGCAGTTGCAGGCGGCCGTCAGCCTGCTCGCAGGCCAGCGCCCGCTGCTGAAGTCCTACTGGGACCTGGCATCCTCGGAAATCTCGGCGTTCAAGAACGGTGACGTCGTCGTCGGCGCCGGCTGGCCCTACCAGGTGAGCACGCTGAAGGCGGCCAAGTTCCCCATCGGCTCGGTCATCCCGAGCGAGGGCGCCACCGGCTGGGCTGACACATGGATGCTGGCGGCCAAGGCACCGCACCCGAACTGCGCCTACATGTGGATGCGCTACATCAGCACGCCGCAGGTGCAGGCCGAGCAGGCGGTCAGCTACGGCGAGACGCCGGACAATAGCCTCGCCTGCTCCTACATGGACAAGCTTCAGGCGGGTTCCTGCGCCGAGTACCACGCCAACGCGCCGTCCAGCTACCTGAAGGCCATCCAGCTCTGGAAGACGCCGGTCGCCACTTGTGACAACGGCAAACAGGATTGCATGCCGTACTCAGCATGGGTCACCGCGTGGAACACGCAGGTCAGATAGCCCGGGTCGGAGTCCCGGCAGGAGCGTGGTCCCGGATCTCGGCGGCGCTGTGGCGCCGGCCGTGGGCACGGGCCACGCTCCTGCTTACCCCGCCGCTCGCCTGGTTCCTGCTGATCTACCTCGCCGCGCTCGTGGTGATGCTGATCACAGCGTTCTTCCAGACCAACGCATACACCGGCAACCTCGAGCACATCTGGACGTTCAGCAACTTCACCCAGATCCTCAGCACGTCGGCGTACCGGACGATCATCGCCAGGACGGTCGGCATGGCGGCCGGCGTGACGGTAGTCGATGCGATCATCGCCATCCCGTTCGCCTATTACATGGCGCGCGTCGCCAGCAGCCGGACTCGGACGATCTTGTTCGTGGCGATCTTGCTGCCGCTGTGGGCCAGTTACCTGGCCAAGGTCTACTCCTGGCAGCTGATCCTCAACCACAGCGGGCTGCTGGACTGGACGCTGGGCCATGTTTCGCTGGGACCGCTGAACCTGATCGACAGCAACACGGCGGTCTTCATCGTGTTCTGCTACATCTGGCTGCCGTACATGGTGATCCCCACCTACGCGGCTCTGGAACGGATCCCGCCGTCGATGATCGAGGCATCCCAGGACCTGGGCGGCCGGGTATGGCGGACCACCCGGTCGGTCATCTGGCCGCTAGCCCTGCCCGGGATCGTGGCCGGGTCAATCTTCACGTTCTCGCTGACCCTGGGCGACTACATCACGCCACTGCTGATCGGCGGTACTAACTCCGTCTTCATGGGCACGGTCATCTACTCCAACATCGGGACCGCCAACAACCTGCCGTTCGCCGCCGCAATGGCGTTCGTCCCGATCGTGATCATGGCGTGCTACCTGCTGTTCGCGCGGGCACTCGGCGCCTTCAGGGAGATCTAGATGGAACCGGTCGGCCTGCGCATCGCGCTGCGCATCTGGGTGGCGGTGGTGCTGGCGTTCCTGTTCGTGCCGATCATCCTGATCGTGCTCTACGCCTTCGACAGCTCCACCATCGAAAGCTGGCCGATCGCCGGATTCACACTGCACTGGTTCTCGGTCGCCTGGAACGACCAGCAGGTCCGGGCCGCATTCCTGCTCTCGGTCAAGGTCGGGCTGGTTGCCACCGGTGTTGCGATAGTGCTGGGGTCGGCCGTCGCCTATTGCCTGCGCCAGTTCCGGTTCTTCGGCCGCGATGCGATCTCCTTCCTCCTCGTCCTGCCGCTTGCGCTGCCGGGCATCATCACTGGCATCGCGCTGAATTCGTTCTTTACCTTCACCGGAATCGAGTTGTCGATCTGGACGATCGTGATCGGCCACACGACGTTCTGCATCGTCGTCGTGTTCAACAACTTGATAGCGCGGCTTCGCCGGATGCCGGACTCACTGGCGGAAGCATCGATGGACCTCGGCGCCCGGGGCTGGCAGACCCAGCTGTACGTGACCTTGCCCGCCGTCACGACCGCGCTCGTCTCTGGTGCGCTGCTGGCTTTCGCGCTGTCCTTCGACGAGGTCATCGTCACCGTCTTCACGGCGGGCGCGCAAAACACCCTGCCGATCTGGATATTCGGGGCGATCCGGCTAGGCCAGCAGCTTCCCGAGGTGAACGTCGTCGTCTCGGTCGTGATCCTGCTCACTCTTATCCCGGTGACGATCGCCGCGAGGCTAGCCGGAACGGGAGGCTTGACGAGGTCGGCCGCTGCCGCCGCAGCGTCGACCGCCGAGCTAGGTGCCAGGTAAGCACAATTCGGTGCTGCTGCTGACCAGCGGATACTTCGCGCCCGCGACCCCTGGGACGGCCGGGGCCTGATCGCAGTAGTCCAGCGGGGTTCGCGCGGCGCGAAGTGGGTAACGGTGAACGGATCAAGGAGGGAACCGATATCCTATTAAGCCCATATACCTAGTAGGTTTATCGCCAGGGAGGGCCCATGGCGCTGCCGGACTTCTTCATTGCGGGCGCGCCGAAGGCCGGCACGACTGCCTTGCATACGGCGCTCGCGCGGCACCCATCGCTGTTCATGTCCGCGGTGAAGGAGCCCAAGTTCTTCCTCACCGACGGCCCGCCGCCCACCAAGGGGGGCCCAGGCGATGCCAAGACCTACCGGGAGCATGTCTGGCCGCGGGCCGACTACGAGGCATTGTTCGACCAGGCGCCATCAGGCACGCTGCGAGGCGAGTCGACGCCGTTCTACCTCTACCGGCATGACGCCCAGCTGCGCATCCGCGCGCTCATCCCGCAGGCCCGGCTGATCATCGTGCTGCGTGACCCGGTCGAGCGCGCCCACTCCAACTGGGCACATCTATGGTCAGCAGGGCTGGACCCGATCGGTGACTTTGTCCGGGCTTGCGGTGCCGAAGAGCAGCGCAAGGCGGCAGGATGGGCCGATTTCTGGCGTTACAAGGATCTTGGGCGGTACGGCCGTCAGATGGAGCAGCTCTACACCGTGTTCCCGGCCGAGCAGGTATTCATGATCCGCTACCGCGAGATGATCGAGGACCCGGTTGGCACGCTGGACAGGATCTGCGGCTTTCTCGGCGTCAGCCGGCGCGATCAGCGAGGTGCCGCGGGAGAACGTGACGGCGCACCCGCACGAGACCCGACGGCACCTGGTCCTATCGAAGCTAGCCAGGGGTGGCTCAGCGGTCACGGCAAGACTGCCCGGGCATGCGGGCTCGGCCCTGACCGACCGGCTGGAACAGCGCCTGCAGCGCGGTGCCGCGCCGAGACGGCCGCTGACCTGGGATGAGCGAGCTCAGCTGATCGGTGAATTCACTGAGGACGTGTCGCTGCTTGGCTCGATCACAGGCCAGGACTTCACCGACTGGGTGCGACCGCGGGAGAACTCTGGCGGCCTGGTCGGCGCCAGGCCGGCCGGTCAGTCACAGGCCCGCAACGGCCGGCCACGCGAGTACTAGCGCAGCGTGCCCGGCCAGCGGCGCCCTACCTCAGCTCGGTGCGCAGATCGTGGCGCCCGTCGGCCCGGGTCAGCTCGTAATACAGCCGGTAGCGCCCATCTGGCAGGTCAAGGATCTGGAGGTAACGCAGGCCGCCCGCCCCCGCGGCCGACTGCGCGGCCGGGGCCTGCCCGACGGCGGTCAGCGCCGCCGGTGAGATGCCGACCGCGATGCCGGTGCGCTCCTCGTAGTTTTCGGCCGCGGTGGCCCGGCCGTCGTAGTACGCCACCACGCGATCGGTCCCGAACTGTACCGCGCTGACGCGGACTCCGCGCGAGTCCCAGGCACCCGGCCGCGGCACCAGCGCGCTGCCGTGCCAGGTCCAGTCGATCCCGTCCGGGCTGGTCGCATAGTCCGTTCGCATCCGGTCCGTGCTGGCTGGATCGTCGAGCGGATGGACCGACGCCCACAGGTGCCAGGTGCCGCCGTGGCGGACGATGACCGGATCCTTCACGGCCCAGCCGGAGTCGCCCGGCAGCACTGTTGTCCGCTGGCGAGGCTCGAACTTGTCCGGCGATGATGCTTCAAGCAGCTCAACCCGCCAGTGCTTGGTCCCCCAGGTCGCGCAGCTCAGGTACAGGCGCCAGGTGCCGTCGGGCGTCAGCATCAGGGCGGGCCGTTCCAGCGACTCGGCGTCCATCTCCTCTTTGCCGATGACGGCTACGGTCTGGAACCGCACCCCGTCGGCTGAGCGCGCCACAGCGACCGCGAAGCCGCGGCCCTGGCCCACCGGCCTGCGCAGGCGGTAGGCCAGAAAGATCTCCTCGCCGGCCAGCAGGGCACTGGGAGCACCGGCCCAGGTGCCTGGCTCGGCGCCCTGGCGGCTCGACGGCCACGACGGAGCGTTCGGGCTCGGGGACCAGCTCCCCGGTGCGGGCCTGGTACTGGTCGCGGATCACCTTGAGAAGGATATGCGACGATTAGCCGACTTTCGCGGCCCTTCCCGCCCAGAATGGCGCCCGTAGCTGCCGCTTGAGGATCTTGCCCGAGCCGGTTCGCGGCAGTTCGTCGGTGAATGAGACCGAACGCGGGATCTTGTAACTGGCCAGATGCTCGCGGCCGTATGCTGCGATCTCCTCGGCAGACAGCGAGCTACCTGGCGCGAGAACCACCGTCGCGTGCACGATCTCGCCCCATTCCTCGGATGGGATGCCGAAAACCGCGACATCGTAAATCTCCGGGTGCCGGTCGAGCGCTGCCTCGATCTCGGCCGGGTAGATGTTCATGCCGCCAGAGATGATCATGTCGGTCTTGCGGTCGCAAATGTAGAGGTAGCCCTCGTCGTCCCAGTAGGCGATGTCCCCGACCGTGTGGTAGTCGCCGCGGCTGGCCGCCTGGTAGCTGTCCTGCTGCTTGTAATACTCGTTGAAGACGACGTTGGAACGGATATAGACCTCGCCGGGATGGTCCGGCCCGGTCCCGGTTACCTCGTTCCCGTCCCCATCGAACAGCACGATCTCGATGCCGGGGGCCGGCTTGCCGCACGAGCCTGGCTTGCGCATCTGGTCCTTGGGCTCCAGCACGCAGTCGATGCCGAGCTCGGTCGAGCCGTAGACCTCCCATAGCGACTCCGGCGGGAAGTCGGCGACGTAACTCTGCTTCAGCGCGAAACTCCAGGGCGCGGCGTTGGCGATCATCACCCGCATGGACGACATGTCGTAACGTGACTTGACCTCAGCGGGCAGCGAGCACACCTTCCGGATCAGCGCTGGCGCGGAGAACGTCGAGGAGACCTTGTACGCATCCACCAGTCGCAGCCAGTCCTCGGCATCGAACTTGCGCTGCAGCACAATGGTCTGCCCGAATGCCAGGCCGAATGCCATGAACGCACTCGGGCCGCTGTGGTAGAGCGGACCCGAGGTCAGGTAGATGTCGTCGGGCGTGTAACCGAGCAGCCCGAGCAGGCCCAGCCACGCGGTCGCGTCCATGCCATGCCTGACCGCGCCCTTGGGCTTACCGGTCGTGCCCGAGGTATAGATCATCGTCGAAGCGGTCGCGACGACTTCGTCCGGTACGTCCGGGGCCAGATCAGCGGCGCTGGCAATGACGTCCTCGCCGAGCATGCCGTCCAGCGGCGCGCCGTTGACCACGATGACGTGCCGCAGGTTCGGCAGGTCGCCGACTAGCCCGGCGAACAGGTGCGCGTACTCGGCGTCGACGTAAGCGATCTCCGCGTCGGAGTGACCGATGACGTACCTGGCTTCCTCCGCGGTCAGCCGGTAATTCAGCGGCACAGCGACCGCGCCGATCTTGCGGGTCGCCATCATCACCGCGACAACCTGTGGTGAATTCGGGCCGCACCAGATGATTTTCGTGCGCGGCCCGGCGCCGAGTGCGGACAGGGCGTTCGCCACCCGGTTCGACTGCGCCTCGAACTCGGCGTACGTCCACTGGACGACGTCCCCGTTGCCCTTGTCATCAATGACGGCGAGCTTGTCCGGCTGGGTCCCGGCGTAGACCGTCAGGATGTCTGGCATCGCACCTGCCCCTCATCGAGCTGACCCTCGTTGTTCCCAGGTACACCTTGTACCGAATGGCGCTCGGTTGTCACCCTGCCGACGCGGGATTTCTGCCCAGGCGTGATCGGCGGCGCGGCTCGCGGGTCAGATGCCCTGCGCCAGCCGGCGCGCGGACGCGACGAGCCGATCGGCCCGTTCCGCCGCCTTGGGCTCCTCTGCGCGCGTCTGTGCTACGAGGGTTGGCGGGTCCAGCCCTTCGGCCGCCGCTTCGGCCTCGCCGCCGTCGGCCAGCCACCGGCTTAGCAGGGCAGCGTCCACCTCCGGGTGGAACTGGACGGCAAGATGCCTGCCCACGCTGAAGGCCTGCGCACAGACCTCGGTGCGGGCCAGCAGCCGCGCGCCCGGCGGCAGCACGCACTGATCGCCGTGAAACTCCAGCCACGGGCCGGCCTCGATCAGGCCAGGATCAAGCGTTTCCACCGTGGTCCAGCCAATCTCCTTGCGCGGCGCCGCCTCGACCCGGCCGCCCAGTGCGGTCGCCAGCGCCTGAGCGCCGAAGCAGATGCCGAGGACAGGCACGCCGGCGACATCGGCAGCCCGCAGCCAGTCGAGCTCGTCATCGATCCAGTGCCCGATCGCCTGGTCGTCGTAGACCGACCAGGCTGCCCCGAGCACGATCACGTGAGCGACACCGCCGAGCGGCGGCAACGGGCCGTCGGCCGGGACCAGGTGCTCGGTCAGCTCGGCTCCGCGCGCACGGAACGCGGCCGCGACAAAGCCGGCGTCGTCGATCTCGTGATGCTTGACTATGACCACTCGCATGCCGCGCCTCCTACCCCAGCCGCCTGACCGCGGCCACTGAGCACGGTTGTATTACAACCCGGGTGGCGCATTGTGAGGGAACGCGGTGGTACCTGGCACCCGGCACGCCGTCTGCTCGGCGCCGGCAAGGTCAGTCCCGCGCGCTGGACAAGGCCGAGTCGCCAGGCTCGGCGCGCAGATGCAGAGGATGGGCAGATGAAGCAGATCGGGCCGGATACCGAGCAGATGGGGTGGCGGGACCTGTTCGGCGCGCTGTATGCCTACCGCGGCGACCGGTGGGCCGACGACCTGATCTTGCCGTGGGCTTCGGATCACTTCGAGCTGCTTGAGGAGCTGCGCGAGATCGGGCAGCCCGAGTATTACCAGGCCCAAGTAGTACCTGGACCAGACCGGCGCACTGCCCTGGAAGGCCTGTACGCCCTGAGCCGCGTTCTGGACGTGCTGATCGCGCCGTACCAGCCGGTGAATGACGATCCGGAGCTGCTGAACTCGATCAGCGGCCAGCCCTGGTGGACGGCTCGGTTGCCAGATACCGAGGCTCTGCTGGCTCTTGCTGCCGCCATCGACGGCAGGCTCATCGCCCAGGAGAGATTCCATCCGTTCTTTCATGAGATCGTGGCAGTGCAGCCCGCTGACGATGCGGATTCCGGGCCTGAGCTGGTCGACGAGGTTTGGCCCGGGTTCCTGGTCAACTCCCTGCTGCTGGTGCGCGCCGGAGTCGTGGTCCGGGCCGGGGTCAATGTGCTGAACCCGTCGGTCGCATCCCGCTCAGCCCTCTACTGGGCCTGGTGGCGGCGCAACCGGATGGTTACCGACCTGTCCCATGGCTCGGGCGGGATCTTCCAGTGGGGAACCGAGTTCCGCCGCGACTACTGGCTCGATGGCGAGTTGCACTACAACGTCGACGCGGCCCGGCACATGGGGGAAGCCCATCAGTCCGCGGCGGTGCTGGCGGAACTTGTCAGGTTCCGGTGCAGCGTGCTGGTGGACCACGGCGCAGATCAATGGCCCTGGGGACAAGGACTCGTCGAGCGATATCCACGCCCTGCCCAGCCGGGTACCGCCCGCTGACGAGTCAAAGCCTCCGCGCCCGGCTCGCTGAGCCGAAAACCGGTTTCGGCGGGCTAGCGGAACCGGCGAGGATAGGGCATGGCTTGGACACTGACGGGCAGCCTGGACGACTTCCTCGCGACAGTTGAAGAGCACCTGCGCGCCGAGCCGGTGCTGAACACCGTGCTCCTCACCGTGACCGAAGCTCTCCGGCAGAGCGGCCCATCGGTCTTCGGCGACGACACGCCGGTGTTCGGCTGGCACCGATCCGCTGATGGCAGTGCAGACGGGGCGTTCCTGCAGACGCCTCCGTTCCCCTTCCTTGTGGGCATGCTGCCGCCGGGATCAGCCGAATCTCTGATCAAGCTGCAGACGGCGGGCGGCCGCCGGCCGGCCGGGGCGAACGTCGCTGGTCTTGACGAGGCCGCGGTCGGCGCCGCCTGGACCGCGGCGACCGGTGGCGCGGCCGGCGTGCACCACCGGATGCGGCTGTACCGGCTCGGCCGCCTGGAGCCGCCGGGGCCGTTCCCGCCCGGCGCGGCCCGGCTGGCGCGCCAGGACGACTTTGACCTGCTGGTCAGCTGGCATGTTGCGTTCGGGACCGAAGCCGGGGCTGGCGCCGCGGAGAACATGCACCGGACCGTCGCCGACCGTCTCGGCTATCGGGGGCTGATGCTCTGGGAGGCTGACGGCGAACCGGTCGCGATGGCCGGGCTCACCCGCAACGTGGCCGGGGTAGTCAGGGTGGCCGCGGTTTACACGGTGCCGAAGGACCGTCAGCGGGGCTTCGGCGGCGCCGTCACCACCGCGATCAGCCAGGCGGCGCTGGACGCGGGCGCGGATGACGTCGTCCTGTTCACCGACCTGGCCAATCCGACGAGCAACGCGCTCTATCAGCGCCTCGGCTACCGCCCGGTCGGCGATCGCGTGCTTATTGACTTCCACCCGCCCGCCACGACTTCGGCGGATGTCACAGACCAGCCAGCGGCCTCGTTCTCATGAGCATGAAAATCGCGATAGCCGGAGGATCAGGCACCCTCGGCAGGCATGTCACCAGCGCGCTCGCTGATCGCGGGCACGAGGTCCGCGTCCTCAGCCGGGAGTTCCCGGTCGGCCTCGTGTCGGGCGACGGCCTTGGCCGGGCGCTGAACGGCTGCTCCGTCGTGGTCGACGCCAGCAATGGCACTTCGTCGAGGCGGGCGGCTCAGGTCCTGGTCGATGGCTCCCGGCGGCTGCTCCTGGCTGGGCAGTCGGCAGGCGTCGGCCACCATGTCTGCGTATCGATCGTGGGGTGTGAGCGCTTCTCGATGGGCTACTACGGCGTCAAGACCGAGCAGGAGCGCATCGTCGAAACCGGACCGGTGCCGTGGACGATCGTCAAGGCCACGCAGTTTCACGAGCTGGCCGCGGCCGCGCTTGCCGCGGCCAGCCGATGGCGGGTGCCGCCGGTCCCGCAGATGCGGCCGCAGACCGTCGCGGCTGCCGAGGTTGGCCGCGCCGTGGCAGACGTGGCCGAAGCCCAGCCTCGGCACTGCCGGCTGCTGGTCGCAGGCCCGGAGCTGACCAGCGCACGTGACCTGGCGCGCAGCTGGAGGTCGGTGACTGGCCGGGCCGCTGTGATGGTGCCGGTCCCGGTGCTGGGCACGCTCGGCCGGGAACTGCGGACTGGCGGGCTCACGACGGATCACCCAGACGTCAGGGGTACTCAGACGTTCGCCGCCTGGCTTGCTGATCCGCAGGCCGGCTAGGGCAGAACCGCTGGCGGGACCCGGGATCTAAGGCTTAGCCCGGCGGGCAATGGCCGCCTAAGGCTGCTCCGCGAGGGAAATAGGGAGTACTGCCGATCCGCGCCACCGGGCCTTACGGCGAGTGTGCATGGTGCGGGCCCAGTCCAGGGCCCGCAGTCAAGGAGGAGCGCCATGCACCCGTATCTCACCCAGGCGATCGCCGCCGAGAGGACCGCCGACTTCCGTCGTGCCGCAGCAGCGAGCCGCAGGGCGCGTCATGCAGCGGCGGCCACCCGGACGGCGAATCACCAGCGCGGCGGCGAGCCGAGGCTGTCCAGGCGCCTGCTGGTAGCCGGAAAGCCGGCAGCTGACACCGCTTGCAAGTCATCAGTGTCGCGCGCGGCCTAGAGCCGTGCCGTGCAATGCAGATGCGGCATGCTTCAGCCCTAGCCGGGCCAGCCGGTCAATGGGAGATGCCGCCTACCAGCCGGGCAGGCCTGGCCACTGGCCGGGCCTGCCCCACATCTTCAGTCGCCCTTGACGTTGACGATCTGGCGCAGCGTATGCCGGACCTCGACGAGGTCAGCGGCGTCGGCCATTACCTGGTCCACGTCCTTGTACGCGCCCGGAATCTCATCCAGGAACGCGTCAGTCTTGCGCCACTCGATGCCCGTCATCGCGGCGTCCAGCTCCGCGCGGGTGAAATTCTTGCGCGCAGCCGTGCGGCTGAACATCCGGCCAGCCCCATGCGGCGCCGAGTTCAGGGCCAGCCGGCAGCCCTTCCCCGTCACCACGTACGACTTGGTGCCCATCGAGCCGGGGATAAGTCCGGGCCGGCCAGCTGAGGCGTCGATGGCTCCCTTCCTGGACAGCCACACCTTCTTGCCGAAGTGCTCCTCCGGCATCGTGTAGTTGTGATGGCAGTTCACCCGCTCGCTCTCCTGGACGGCGCAGCCGATCCAGTCCTGCAGGCCGTCGATGACGCGCGCCATCATCTCCTCGCGGTTCAGCAGCGCAAAGTGCTGCGCCCACCGGAGGTCCCGGATGTAGGCCCAGAACTCGGGCGTCCGCTCCGGCAGGTAGGCCAGGTCAGCGGCGGGCAGCTGGATCCACCACTTTTCGCACAGCTTCTGCGCGATCTTGATGTGCTTGTTCGCCAGCTTGTTGCCAACCCCTCGTGAGCCCGAATGCAGGAACAGCCAGACGCGGTCGTCCTCATCAAGGCTGACCTCGATGAAGTGATTGCCGGAGCCCAGGCTGCCGAGCTGAAGCCGCCAGTTGCCGGCGATCGCCTCGGCGCTGTCCGCGCCGTCGAGCTGCTCGAGCTCGGCGACTCGCGCCTGCGTACCCGCCCTGTCGACGGACGAGTTGTAGACGCCCGCTGAGAGCGGGATCGCCCGCTCGATCGCCTGGCGCAGCGACGACATCTCGCCGCGCGCGGCCATGTCCGCCGCGCTGAACTGGGTGCGCACCGCGATCATTCCGCAGCCGATATCCACCCCGACAGCGGCCGGGACAATTGCCTCGATTGTCGGGATAACCGATCCGACCGTTGCGCCCAAACCCAGGTGCGCATCCGGCATCAGCGCAACGTGCGGGAAGATGAATGGCAGCGTCGCGGTCCGTTGAGCCTGCTCGCGCGTCTTGTCTTCCAGGATCGACGCCCAGCTCATCAGCTTCTTCGTTAGCTGCTCCATTTTCCCTTCCTTTCCCGATTTGGCCGACCCTCACCGTAGCCTGGCGGCGGTCCTGAGCGCACTTGAGATTCTCGCGGCTGAAGATCATCCATGGATGTGACGTAGGTATCGCCATGCATGGCCATAGCGCGGTCACATTCATAAACGATCTTGAATGCTCGGCGTCTGTCAGCTCGGTCGAAATGGCCGGTTTGCGAGCCGACGGCAGTTGCTGGCTGTGACCCGTTCCCGTATCCGGCGTCCTGGCAGCTTTCACTGGCTATGCGAACGTTTTTTTGGTAACGAGTCGTAGAATCGAACTCATGAACGAGTGCCTGCAGGGTTCATTGCTCGATCTGACCGGCCTGCCAGGGCCGGGCTCGCTCGACTTGGTTCGGCGTACCGAGCTGGCCCGGGGAGCCTGGGTGGACATACTCCCCGCCTGGCTGACCGGGGCTGACGAGCTATTCAGCAGGCTGCTCCGGGCAGTGCCCTGGCGGGCCGAGCGGCGCACCATGTACGACCGGGTGGTCGACGTTCCCCGGCTGCTGTGTTTCTACGCCGAGGGCGAGCCGCTGCCGGACGCGATGCTGGCCGCGGCCAGGGACGCGCTGGACTCGCATTACGCAACCGAGCTCGGCGAGCCCTTCGTGACCGCGGGTCTTTGCCTGTACCGGGACGGCCGGGACAGCGTGGCGTGGCATGGCGACACCATCGGCCGGGGCAGCTCTCAGGACACTATGGTGGCCATTCTCTCGCTGGGCACGCCGCGGCCCCTGCTGCTGCGCCCGGCGGGCGGCGGGCGGCTGACGCTGCGCTACGACGTCGGGCATGGCGACCTGCTCGTCATGGGCGGCAGCTGCCAGCGCACCTGGCAGCATGCGATCCCGAAGTCCGCGAAGCCCACCGGGCCGCGCATCAGCGTGCAGTTCCGCCCACGCGGCGTCCGTTAAGCGTCTCTTGCCGCGTTTGCTAGTCCGCCCGGAGGTGAGTTATCGGGCGCCGTGCGCGGTTGGCGTACTTCGCGTCCGGGCAGATTATCCGAGGTGACTGTCGACGACAACGGGCGCGGCGCAGGGCTGGGCAATGACGCGCTGACGGCGGAAGGCATGAACGTACCGCTTGAACCCGGCGGCGACTCGGGTGCGCCGCCGGTTGGAGCCGGGCAAGGCCTGCTGGCTCAATCGGCGGCGTCGCCTTACCCCCCGATCGCCGACTACGCGTTCCTGTCGGACTGCGAGGTGACGGCGCTGATAGCGCCGAGCGGTGCGATCGAATGGATGTGCCTGCCCCGGATCGACTGCCCCAGCGTGTTCGGGGCGATTCTGGACCGCGATGCCGGGCGGTTCATGTTCGGGCCGGACAACATATCCGAGCCCGCAGACCGCCGGTACCTGCCGGGCACGATGGTGCTGGAGACAAGCTGGGATTGCGGCGATGGCTGGATCGTCGTCCGCGACTGCCTGCTTATGGGGCCGTGGCGGCACCAGCATCCGGGGCGCAGCTCCCATACGCGAACGCCGACCGACTACGACGCCGAGCACACGCTGCTGCGCACGGTCCGGTGCGTGCACGGCACCGTGCAGGTGACGATGGATTGTGAGCCGGTGTTCGACTACGGCCGCGAGCGGGTCAGCTGGCGGCACACCAAGCGCGGCTATTACCAGGGGCAGATCACTCCGGCGGATGGCGAACTCACCCTGACGCTCACCTCTGACATCCGGCTCGGGCTTGAAGGCCCGAGCGCGCGTGCGCGCACGCTGCTGCGCGAGGGTGATACCAGGTACTGCGCGTTGTCGTGGGGCCGCGTCCCGCCGCCGGAAACCTACAAGGAGGCCTACGGGCGGGAGCTGTGGACCGCCCACCATTGGCAACACTGGCTGGCGCGGGGAGAGTTTCCCGACCATCGATGGCGAAACCACCTTGCCCGCAGCGCGCTTACCCTCAAGGGCCTGACCTTCGCGCCGACTGGGGCCATCGCGGCCGCCGCGACTACCTCGCTGCCGGAGACGCCATGCGGCGAGCGCAATTGGGACTACCGGTACAGCTGGATCAGGGATGCGACGTTCGCGCTCTGGGGCCTGTACACCCTTGGCCTGGAGTGGGAAGCCAGCGACTACTTCGCGTTCCTGACCGACGTGGTGGAGCGCGACGGCGGGAACATGCAGATCGTCTACGGCATCGACGGCCGGTGCGACCTGTCCGAGCACACGCTCAAGCACCTGCAGGGGTACCAGGGAGCCCAGCCTGTGCGGGTCGGCAATGACGCGTACGCGCAGCAGCAGAACGACGTCTGGGGCGTCGTGCTTGATTCGCTGTACCTGCATACCCGGTCCAGGGACCGCCTCGACGAGCGGGTCTGGCAGTTGGCCAAGATCCAGGTGGAGCGCGCCCTCGAGCGCTGGCGCGAGCCCGACCGCGGGATCTGGGAGGTGCGCGGCGCGCCGCGGCATTTCACCTCGTCCAAGCTGATGTGCTGGGTGGCGGCCGACCGCGGCGCCAGGCTTGCCAGGATCCGTGACGACATCGACGCCGCGCGCCGCTGGCAGCAGGCGGCCGACGAGATCCACGCCGACATCTGCGCGAACGCGCTCGACGACCGCGGTGTTTTCTGTCAGCACTACGAGACCTGGGCGCTAGATGCGTCGCTGCTGCTGATGCCCCTGCTGCGGTTCCTTCCCCCCGACGATCCGCGGATCCGGGCCACCGTGCTGGCCATCGCCGACGAGCTCACCGAAGACGGCTTGGTGCTGCGCTACAAGGTGGACGAAACCGACGACGGGCTGACCGGCCAGGAAGGCACCTTTACCATCTGCTCATTCTGGCTCGTCTCGGCGCTATCGGAGATCGGCGAGCACCAGCGCGCCCGTGACCTGTGCGAGAAAGTGCTGTCCTATGCCAGCCCGCTACTGCTGTACGCCGAGGAGATTGAGGCGAAGTCGGGGCGGCATCTCGGTAACTTCCCGCAGGCCTTCACTCACCTGGCACTCATCAACGCGGTCATGCACGTGATCGAGCACGAGCAGGAGGAAGCTCGCCGGCTGCTGACCGGCACCACCGATCCGCCCGGCCGGCAGCCGAGCGGCAAGTCCCGCCGCAAGGACACGCTCGGCTGAGCCAAGTGGCCGGCGGCGGCCAGGCTCAGGATTCGGCGATCGGCGCGGTCTTCGCGATCGGCGCAGTCTTGGCGATCGGCGCAGTCTTGGCGATCGGCGCGGTCCGCGCGCCTGCAGCGGTCACCAGATCCGCAGGCGCCAGCTCGATCTCCATACCTCGCTGTCCGGCGCTGCAGAACACGGTGCTGCGACTCAGAGCTGATTCATCCACGATCACCGGGAGCGGCTTGCGCAGGCCGAGTGCCGTGATCCCGCCCGTTACGTACCCTGAGGCCTTTTCTGCTCGTGCCGGGTCGGCCATCGCTGCCCGCTTGCCGCCGGCCGCTGCCGCGAGCGCCTTCAGGTCCAGGCTCGCGGCAACTGGCACGACGCCGACAGTCAGCTGACCGTCGACGTCGGCGATCAGCGTCTTGAACACCCGGTCGGGCGGCACGCCCAGCGCCTCGCTGGCCTCCTGGCCATAGGAGGGATGGCGCGGGTCGTGCGCGTACCGATGAACTGTGTAGGCGATACCGAGACTGGTGAGCAGCTCAGTCGCGCGGGTTCCGCCACGGCCTGCCATTTTGGGGAGCTTACCGGTCCTGGCGAGGCCGCCAGGAAGACTAGGGCTCGTGACCGACTGGGTGCTGCACGTTGACCTTGATCAGTTCATCGCTGCCGTGGAGGTCCTGCGCCGTCCGGAGTTGCGCGGCCTGCCGGTCGTGGTGGGCGGCGACGGCGACCCCAGCAAGCGCGGTGTGGTCGCGACGGCTTCGTATGAGGCGCGCGCGTTCGGGGTGCAATCCGGCCTGCCGCTGCGCACGGCGCTGCGCCGCTGCCCGGACGCGGTGTTCTTGCCGGTGGACCGGGCTGCTTACGAAGCCGCGTCGGCTCAGGTGATGGCGGTCTTGCGCGGTCTCGATGCGGTCACCGAGGTGATGGGCTGGGACGAGGCGTTCCTGGCCGTGCACACCGACGACCCGGAAGGCTTTGCCCGGCTGATCCAAGCGCGCATCAAGGCGGCCACCCAGCTCGACTGCAGTGTCGGGATCGGTGAGAACAAGCTCCAGGCAAAGCTCGCGACCGGTTTCGGCAAGCCGGCCGGCGTGTTCCGGCTGACCCACCAGACCTGGTTCGATGTACTCGGCAACGAGCCTGCCAGCGCCCTGTGGGGCATCGGCGCCAAAACGGCCGCGAAGCTCGCCGAGCTGGGCATCCGCACGGTGACCGAGCTGGCCACGGCCGACATTGCCACGGTTGCTGGCCGGTTCGGCCCGACGATCGGCCCGTGGCTGGTCCAGACGGCGCGCGGGCTTGATCCCTCCGTTGTGACCGATGAGCCGTACGTGCCTAGGTCGCGCAGCCGCGAGGTCACCTTTCAGCAGGACCTTGAGGACTGGGAACGGGTCGAGGCGGAGGTCGCGGTGATCGCCTGGCGGGTGGCCGAGGACGTCGCCGCCGAAGGCCGTCCGGCCGCGCGGATCGTGGTGAAGGTGCGCTACCGGCCGTTCTTCACCAGCACGCACGGAGTACCGCTGGCCGAGCCAGCCAGCGATCCCGAGGTGATCAAGGACGCGGCGCTGGCCGCACTCGGGCAGTTCACCGGGCGGCGCCCGGTGCGGCTGATCGGGGTTCGCGCCGAGTTCGCCGATTAGCCCGCCGCCGCTTCGGGCCCCGGGTCTCTCGTGACCCGCGCAGCCACGTCACAGGCAGGCAGTCTGCATCGTCTCAGACTCTGATGTGATGAAGACATCGGGCCGCAGGAGGGTAACTCGCGATGCGCGTGCTAGTGATCGGAGCGACGGGGGCGATCGGGCGGCAGCTCGTGCCCCAGCTTCTAGCCGCCGGGCACCAGGTCAGCGCGACGACGCGCAGTCCGGCCAAGCTCGCTGGCCTGCGGGCCGACGGGACCGATGCGCTCGTGCTGGACGGGCTGGACGGCGCAGCCGTCGGCGAAGTGGTAGCCCGCGCCGAGCCCGAGGTCGTCGTGCATGAGATGACCGCGATACCGGCCAGCCTCAACTTGCGCGCGTTTGACCAGACCTTCGCCGCTACCAACCAGCTGCGGACCGTCGGGATTGACCACCTGCTAGCGGCCGCCACGGCGCAGGGCGTCCGGCGGGTTATCGCTCAGAGCTACGCAGGCTGGCCGAATATCCGGTCCGGCGGCCCGGTGAAGACCGAACAGGACCCGCTAGACCCGGAGCCCCCGGCGGCACAGCGAGGCACACTGGACGCAATCCGCTACCTGGAGAAGGCCGTCACAACGGCGCCGCTCGAGGGCCTGGCGCTTCGGTACGGCAGCCTCTACGGGCCTGGCTCCTCCGACCAGTTCGTACGGCTGCTCAAGCGCCGCCAGCTACCGGTCATCGGAGACGGTGCGGCCGTGTGGTCGTTCTTGCACGTGACCGATGCCGCCGCCGCGACAGTCGCCGCGATACAAGCCGGGCCGCCGGGAATCTACAACATCGTGGATGACGAGCCGGCCACGGTTGCCGACTGGCTGCCGGTCATGGCCACGGGCGCCGGCGCCCGGCCGCCGCTGCATGTCCCCGCGTGGATCGGCCGGCTGGCGGCCGGCGAGGCCGGGCTGTCCATGATGACGCGGATCCGCGGCTGCTCCAACGCCAAGGCCAAGCTGGAGCTGGGCTGGCACCCACTATGGCCCAGCTGGCGCGACGGTTTCCTGCACGGGCTGACCGAGGCCTACCCGGCCCGCGAGGCGGCCGGGTGAAGCCGGCCTTGCCGATGGACGCGGCCGGTGGCTCCGCGCAGACCGCAGCGGTCTACCGGGAACTGAAGCCGCTGATGTTCTCCATCGCATACCGGATGCTCGGCAGCGTGACGGACGCGGAGGACATCGTCCAGGAAGCATTCCTCCGGTACCACCGGGCGGTGGCCGACAGCGGTCAGCCGGAATCGCTGAAGGCGTACCTGTCGGCGATCACAACGCGGCTGTGCATCGACCAGCTCCGGTCGGCCCGGTCGCGGCGCGAAGCCTACGTCGGCGAGTGGCTGCCGGAGCCACTGCTGACCCGGCCGGCGGAGCTTGCCCAGCTTCCGATTGACCCGGCAGAGCATGCTGAGCAGGCCGATTCGCTGTCGATGGCATTCTTGCTCTTGCTGGAGCGGCTGACCCCACTGGAGCGGGCAGTGTTCCTGCTGCACGACGTATTCGGCTACGGCTACGGCGAGACGGCAGACATCGTCGGGCGCGGCGCGGCGACATGCCGGCAACTCGCGCACCGGGCCAGGCAGCATATCGAGGCCGATCGGCCCCGCTTCGAGGCCGATACCCGGCATCGCGACGAACTGGCGGCCAGGTTCTTCGACGCGATCGGCAACGGCGACATGGACGGGCTGCTTGACCTGCTGGCGGCCGACGCCGAGGTGCACGGCGATGCCGGCGGCGTACCGCCGTTCTGGCGGAAGCCGATCAGGGGCCGGGACCATGTCGGCAGGCTGCTAATCGCGCTCGCCAAGCAACTGCACGCCCAACGCGGGTCGCTGCGACTCGTCGAGGTCAACGGGCAGCCGGGCGCACTGGCCATCGGTCCGGACGGCTCGCTGATCGGCGTGCTCGGCATCGACATCGTCGGCGGTCGGGTCCAGGTGATCAGGTCCGTAATCAGCCGCCAAAAACTACGGCACCTCGGCCCGCTCGCTGACCTGAACAGCCTGCTCAAGCGCAGTTCCGCAGGCAACGACGGCTAGCTCGCGCCCAGCCGGGGCAGCTAGGACGCACTCCGTCCGGGCTGCCACCACGGCCACCGTGCGACCAGTCTGCCGGGCCTCCCCTCACGTGCGCTAGTCTGCCGCCGCGCGGCCTAGTTGATCGTGACGAGGAGGACCATGGTCGTTCCGCTCGCTGTGCGCGACGTCGCGGCGGCCGTAGGCGTGGTGCTCGTGGCCACCTCGGCGGGCAGCGTGATCGGCACGCTGATCGTGCCGCGCTCGGTCGCGAGCTGGCTGACCAAGCAGATTGACCGGCTGGTTACCGCGGCGTTCGTGCTGGTGACGAAGCGGATCGACGATTATCGCCGCCGCGACCGGGTCCTCGCTGCGCACGCTGCCACCTTGCTGCTGGCTCAGCTGCTCGGCTGGCTCGGCATGTTTTTTGTCGGCTTTTCCCTGATCTTCTGGCCGCTAGTGCACGGCGGTATCACCAACGCATTCGCCACCGCGGGGCCGGCCCTGTGGGAAATCGGTAACGATCGCGCGCACACCGGCCTCGAGCAGGCCGTCCTCGACGTAGCGTCGCTCTTCGGAATTGTTACCGTCACGCTGCAGATCGCCTACCTGCCCACCTTGTACTCGGAGTTCAACCGCCGCGAAAATGCCGTCGCCCTGCTGAACGCCAGAGCCGGCGTGCCGACATGGGGGCCGGAACTGCTCGCCCGCACGCACTACGCACTCGGCTCGGGCGTGTCCACTATCGACACCCTGCCCAACCTGTACGACGACTGGGAGCGATGGGCCGCTGACGTGGCCGAGAGCCACACCACCTACCTGCCGCTAGTCTGGTTCCGCTCGCCCCGTGCCAAGTCTTCCTGGGTGACCTCGCTCCTGGCGGTGCTGGACTCGGCTGCGCTTATACTCTCGCTGTCGCCGCAGGAAGCCCCGGTCGTGCCGGCCAGATTGTGCCTCCGGGCCGGCTTCATCTGCTTTAACGAGATTGCCAGGGCAATGGGCTTCCCGATTCCCGACGAACCCGACGTCGACCGTGGCATTAGCCTCAGCTACGAGGATTTCCTTGATGCGATTGCCCGGATGCGGCAAGTCGATTTCCCGATCGATGAGCAGCGCGAACCTGAAGAGGCATGGCGCGACTTCGTCGGCTGGCGGGTCAACTACGAGGAGGCCGCGTACGCCATCGCCAAGGCGGTGGACGCAGTGCCCGCCCTGTGGTCAGGACCGCGCCGCGACCCGTCCACCCGCCCAATGCCGCCGATCCGGCCGCCACTGGGACGGCCGCCGGATAGCGCGGCAAAGAAAGACGTGAAACAGCGGCCTTAACTGCCGCAAGGAGGGCCTAGCTGGCGTTCGCGGCATCCCCTGGTGACTGCGCCGGGTTCTGATCGGTGTCCGTGAAAGCGGTGTCGGTCACGGCCGTGGCGCCAGTCGGCCAGCCGGAGGAGCTGCGGTGGGCCATCGTTCTGCGTCCTGCCAATGATGACGGGAACGCGGCCGGCTCGGGCAGCGGCACGAGGTTAGGCTCGGTTCGCCTCGGGCTCGGCCACCTCAGGCTCGGCCGCCTCAGGCTCGGCCACCTCAGACTTGGGCACGGCCTGGCCGTCGGTCCGGCCGGACTCGGCCACCTCAGGCTCGGCCGGCGTCGTCACCGCCGAGTCCGGCGGGGGCAGCGGCTCGGGCTCGGGCAGCGCGACGTCGCCCAGGGCCGGAGACAGAACCCGGGCCGCGGCGTCGACAGCGAGGTCGCGCAACGTGTCACCGATGAGGCGGGCCGCGTAAGCCAGCAGGCTCTGCCGCTCGTCTCCGGTTTCTTGATGCGAGGCCGCGTACAACTCATCGGCGAGTGCGGCGATCAGCGACTCGGCCGTCGGCCATTGGCCAACCGCCCGCCGGGCCTCCGGCGTTACCTTGAACACGTACCAGAAACGCGGGTCCCCGCCGGTCGTGGTCTTGCGGAAATCGAGATAGACCGGGTCGAGGGCTTCCAGGGATCTGGCTACCTGGGCCGGATCCAGGCCGGTGCGGGACGCAATGTCGGTGACAGTCACCATGTAGCTCTGCTCGAGCAGGGCAACTGTCGCGTCAAGCACCGGGAGGTCTCGAACTGCCCAGGTGTCATGCACAGCGCCCTGCCTAACCGGGACCAGTCCGCGCGGGCCACGCAGCTGCTCGGCCGGTCCCTGTCTCGTCGATTTCACCCCTGGGTTCCGTGCCAGGGCCGATGTGTCCGGCACTTACGAGACTAGCGAGAATGGGCACTACTAGCAGCGCCAAGTCGTCTTCGTCACATCATCTGCCCTTCGGGCTCCCTGGTTTCTCGCGATTTGCCTGTCCACGGCCCAGCTGCCAAGCCCCGCGCCCGGCCGCAGCGCCGTTTCACGGCTAGCCACCTGGGCAGCGTCGCTATGCTGTGCGGGCCTGCACGAAGCGGCCGGATCGATGTGAGAGGAACACTATGAGTAACGACACCGGAGTCGAGCGGACCCTGGTGCTGCTCAAGCCGGACGCGGTAGCCAGGGGCCTGGTCGGGCGCGTGCTCGCACGCTTCGAGGATGCCCTGCTCAAGGTCGTCGCGGCCAAGATGGTCTGGATGGACGCCGAACTGACCAGGCGCCATTACTTCGATCTCGAAGACCGCTTCGGCCCCGACGGTCTACAACCTGATGGCCGAATTCATGCAGAGCGGCCCGGTTATCGCCCTGGTGATCGAGGGCGTCGGGGCGGTAGCCAGCACCCGCAAGCTGGTCGGCTCGACCTATCCCGACCAGGCTCCGCCCGGCACGATCAGGGGTGACTTCGCTCACATGAGCCGGGTGTACGCCAACGAGCGGGGCATAGCGGTCGCCAACCTGGTGCACGCGTCGGGCAATGTCGAGGAAGCAGTCCACGAGATCGACGTGTGGTTCGCCAAGGACGAGATCCATAACTATCAGTCAGTGGCAGAGCGCTACATCCGGTAACTGAACCGCCTGGCTTCACCGCACGTTCCCCAGAGGCGGCGGGCAACACGCCTGGCCGCCCGCCGGCGCGTGCGGCCGCCGTGCTCCGAGGCCGCCGCAGTGTCGGCCGACTCGAAGGGAGCATGCATGCCAGTACGAAAGCACCTAGCTGCGGCGGCCGCCGCGGCAGGGGTCGTCACTGCTCTTGGACTGATGGCGGCGCCCGCCGCCATCGCCCAGCCGAGCGGCCCTGGTTCCTATCTCAGTCACTTCAGCAAGTTGTCGACGATTGCCTCGACGGTGCCATCGAACGGGGACGTCAACCCGTACGGCATCTTCGTGGTGCAGCGCAGCGCCGGACGCCTCCATGCGGGCAGTGTCCTGATCAGCAACTTCAACGGCAAGGCCAACCTGCAGGGCACCGGCACCACTATCGTGCAGGTCTCGCCAGGCGGGCACCGGACGCTCTTTGCCCAGCTTCAGGCGAGCAAGCTGCCCGGCGCCTGCCCCGGCGGTGTCGGACTGACCACCGCGCTCGAGGTCCTGCCCGGTGGCTGGGTGGTCGTAGGCAGTACGCCGTCAGCCAACGGAATGGCGGCTACCGCCAAAGCGGGCTGCCTGATCGTGCTGAACCGCTGGGGCCGTGCCGTGGAGACGTTTAGCGGCCATGGCATTAACGGGCCATGGGACTCGACGGTTGTCTCACACGGAAATGTCGCCGACCTGTTCGTCACCAACGTGCTGAACGGCACTGTCGCTG
The DNA here is from genome assembly GCA_963711055.1 of uncultured Actinomycetota bacterium. GTDB lineage: Bacteria > Actinomycetota > Actinomycetes > Streptosporangiales > Streptosporangiaceae > JAJYUU01. Next base: position 39,087 of record CAVQCR010000037.1, read on the forward strand.
CCAACGGCAAAGTCGTCCATGGCGGCACCGTCCTGCGGCTCACCCTGGTTCTACGCCGGCACACAATGCCACGGTTGGTGGCCACGACCAAGATCGGCTCAGGCTTCGCCCAGCGGACTGACCCGGTCGCGTTCGTGCTCGGACCCACCGGCGTCGGACTCGGCCGCAACGGCACCCTGTACGTGGCCGAAACCCTGACCAGCGAGATCACCGCAATCCCGAACGCGCTGTTCCGGCCTGGCAGCGCCGGGACTGGATCCCTAGTCACCAAGGGCGGCAAGTTGAACATGCCGCTCGGCCTCGCCATCGCGCCCAATGGTCACGTCCTCACCGTGAACGGCGGCAACGGCAAGATCGTGGAAACCACTCCCGGAGGGGCCAAGATCGCCTCGCGCTTCTTGGACACCTCAGGTAGCCCCAAGGGAGCGGGTGCCCTGTTCGGGCTGGCAGTGCGACCGGGCAGGGGCGGCGTCTACTACGTGGACGACGCTCAGAACACTCTCCGCCTGCTGCACTAGCCGAGTGATGCATGGGTGTGAAGTCACCGGGCTGCACAGGCCAGGCAACTTCACACCCGTGGCGGGCGCTCCGCGCGCCTAGTCCAGTCCTCGTCTGGCTCGCTAGCCGCCAGTTCCGCGGCATCTGGCCCCGGCTGCTTCGTCACCCAGCGCTCCAGCCAGTCGAACTGCTCGGCCAGTGTGTGCAGCACCGACTCGCGCGCGATGTAGGCATGACTCTCGTACGGCAGCACGACCAGCCTGGCCGTCCCGCCGGTGCCCTGGATGGCCTGGAACATCCGCTCCGACTGGATCGGGAACGTGCCAGAGTTGGCGTCGCGCTCCCCATGGATGAGCAGCAGCGGGGTCGTGATCTGATCGGCGAACCGGAACGGCGACATCCGGTCATAGACATCGGTGGCTTCCCAGAAGCTGCGCCGCTCGGCCTGGAACCCGAACGGGGTGAGGCTGCGGTTGTAGGCGCCGCTGCGGGCGATGCCGGCCGCGAACAGGGCGGTATGCGCGAGCAGGTTGGCGGTCATAAAGGCGCCGTAGCTGTGGCCGCCCACGGCGACCCGCTCCGGGTCAGCAATGCCAAGACCGGCCAGCGCGGCAATGTGCGCCGACGCGGCATCGGTGATCTGCTCCACATAGCTGTCGTTCATGGTCTCCGGGTCGCCGATCACCGGCATGGTGGCGTTGTGCAGCACGGCGTATCCGCGCAGCACGAACCACACCGGGTCGGAGGCATTGAGCCGGGTGAACCGCTCGCTGCTGCCGCGGACTTGCCCCGCCGTGGCGGCGTCACCGTAATCGAGCGGGTAGGCCCAGATGACCAGGGGCAACGGCCCATCGCGGTCGGCCTGGTAGCCAGGCGGCAGGTGCAGCATCCCGGTCAGCTGGACGCCGTCACCGCGGTCGTAGCTCACCAGCCGCTTGTCCATGCCGGTCAGCTGCGGGTGCGGATCCGGCCAGGCGGTCAGCTGGCTGCGGCTGCCATCGCTCAGGCGCACGATCGCCAGGTTCGGCGGCTCGGTCCGGCTTTCGTGCCAGACCAGCAGCGATTCCCGGTCTTCGGCGACGAAGCCGAGGACCTGTTCGTAGGCGCGCGGCGACGACTGGAAGAGCCGCTGCGTGCTGAGATCAGCGAGGTCTAGGCGGTCCAGGAACGGGCGGTCTCCAGCTGGGCTGGCGCCTTCGCCCCGCAGGTAGATACGGCTGCCGTCCTGCAGCACGGTACGGGTGCCGTCTGGGTGCACGGTCAGCACCGGCGAACCGGGATCGCGGTACGCCTCGTCGGCAGAGTGGTCGAAGATGACCCGGCCGGCGCCCGGATCGGCCAGGTCAATAAGCCGCGAGGTTATCCAGCGCCGATCGCGGTCGTGCTCGGTGGCCAGCAGCTTGCCCGCCGCGACCATGTCGTACCAGCCCAGGCAGCGATGCTGGACCAAGACTGCCGCCTCCGGCTCGGCATCGAACGGGGCCCGGAGGCGGAAGATCTGATCGCGGTACTCAACCTTGGCGATCGGGTCACCGCCGTCCAGCGCCTCGGTCCAGACCAGGCTGGCGGGCACTGACTCCTCCCACGACACCATCCGCGGGCCGGTCGGAACACCATGCCGCGGCACCTCGTCGCTGACCGGAAGGTCGGCGATGACCCGTTCCAGTTCCCCGGCCGCTGACCAGACCTCAACCCGCCGGGCGAAATAGGGGAACGGCACCCGGAAGGAGAATGGCCGCTGCAGCCGGTACACCAGCAGATGAGCACCGTCAGGCGACTCGCTGAGGTGGTAGTAGAGGCCGGGCGGCCCGAGTCGGGTGGTGGCTCCGGAGTCGGTGTTGACTCGCAGCGGGACCGACGTGGCCAGCCGCTCGAAGACGTCCGCATCGGCGTCGGTGCGCAGCAGGTCGGTGAACGTCGCCATCTGGGAGCGTTTCCCGGCCGTCTCCTCGACCTGCGGCTCGATCGGCTCGGGCCCGAGCCTAACCGGCTCGCCCGGCGCGCCGAGCACGATCAGCGAGGCCCCGTCCCGTGACCACCGGATGGTGGACCCGCTGGAGGCCGGATCGCCGCCAAGCACGTCCCGGACCCGCAGTCCCGGCACCTCGGTGGCCGTCGCAGCCTGGGCGTCGGCGACCCAGACTGCTACGCCGTCAGGCTCGTCGACGGTGAAAGCGAACCGCGTGCCGTCTGGTGCCCACGTGGGCACGCTGACTGACTTGCCCTCGGGCAGCTGCAGGCGGCGCGGCTGGCCGCCTGGCAATGCCAGCACAGAGATCCCGGTGAGCCTTCGGGTGCGCTGCCGCCCGGCGATCGCCGGGTCGAGCCGCAGTCCGGCCAACGGGAGCCAGGGACGAGCCAAGTGCGCCACCGGCGGATGCGACTCGTAGTGTACGAGCGCGACGAACCGGCGGCCAGGGCCGAGGGACGCGGCCGGGGTGGGCGGCGCATCGATGATCGAGACGATGTCGCTGTCCGGGACCTGGTACGCCACGATCGCGGTTCCTCTCCTGCTAACCGACACGGCCAGCCGGACACAGCTAACCGCACGCAGCAACCCGACGTGGATGCCCCGATGGGCCCACGGCTTCGGGGTTGCTCATAAACAGATAGTTTCAGGTGGGTTATCCGGCCTCGGCACCGCATCCGCTCCGGCTGCCAGGTGACCCACTCCGGCCCGGCGTCATTCTGACCGCAACGGCTAGTGCGTCCCCGTTACCTCATAGATGTGAGCCTGCTCGGGCAGCGGAGAGGGCGCGACGCGTAGCAGCCTCGCGGCCCAGGCTGGCAGCCACCAGTTCCATCGGCCGAGCAACGCCACTATCGCCGGGACGAGCAGCGACCTGACGACGGTCGCGTCCAGCAGGATCCCGGCCCCGACGCCGGTGGCGAAGATCTTGAGGAACGTGAACGGCGCGCTGGCCAGCGCCGCCATCGCCAGGAAGAGGATCAGGGCCGCGGAGGTGACCAGCCGGCCGGTGCGGCCGACGCCGGTGATCACGGCCTGGCTGGTGGATCCGGTCGCGTCGTATTCCTCGCGCATCCGGCTGAGGATGAATACCTCGTAATCCATCGACAAGCCGTACACGAAGGCGAACACGAACAGCGGAATCCAGCCGGTAATCGCGCCGGTAGCTGGCAGGCCCCAGATCGCACGTGAGCCGTATCCGTCCTGCCAGACCAGCACCAGTACGCCGTAGACCGCGCCGACCGACAGCAGGTTCGCCAGGATTGCCTTTAGCGGCAGGAGCAGCGACCGGAACGCCCTGGCCAGCAGGATGAAGGTGATCACCGCCAGCCCAGCGAGGACCCAGGGGAACTCGCCGTACAGCGAGTGGATCTGATCGACCAGGTCGGCCGAGTATCCGCCGACCAGCGCAGCCGGCTCGGCCCGGGCCAGCGTGTCCCGGACCTGCGCCGCCGTCGTCAGGCCGGCCGGCCCGGCTCCGTCTGCCGTCGGCAACGCCTCGATCAGGGCCGTCCCGCCGCGCTGCCACGCGGGCCCGGATGGCGCCACTGCCGCCCGGATGCCTGGGCTGCGGGTCAGCGCCGAGATGACGGTGTGCGTGCCGCCAGCTGGAGCCACTACCTCGATCGGGGCGAGCACGCCCACCGGGATGCCTGCTTGCTCGAGCATGACCACGCCGTCACGGGCGGGTCCCCGCTGCGACAGCGAGTTGGTGCTGGCGTCGCCGACGTGCATGCCGAGGGCCGCCACGCCGAGCACCACCAGCACGGCCAACCCAGCGGCCGCGGCCAGCCAGCGCTGGCGCACCATCGTGCCGCGCCCAGGCGGTCCAGCCGCGGCTCGCGTGGCCCTCGTGCCGAAGCCGCGGCCACTCCAGCCGCGGCCCGATTCCGGCCAGGATCGAGGGCACCAGGGTCAGCGTGACCGCGACGCTGATCAGCGGGATCAGCATGCCGCCGATGCCGATACTGCGGATGAACGGGATCGGGAGCGCGATCAGGGCCAGCAGGCCCAGCGCGACGGTGACGCCGCTGAAGACGATCGCGTGGCCGGCCGTTGCCATCGCCCGGCGGATCGCTTCGTGATTGTCGCTGCCCCGTGCCAGTTCCTCGCGCCAGCGGGTAATCAGCAGCAGCGAGTAGTCGATGGCGACGCCCAGGCCGATCAGGCCAACCAGGAACTGGACGACGAAGTTGACGTTCATGACGTAGGTGAGGCCGAGGATCGCCAGGAACGCAGTCGTGACCGACACAGCCGCGATCAGCAACGGCACGATGGCCAGCAGCGAGGCGAAGACAAAGGCAAGGACAGCCAGGGCACCGAGTCCGCCGATGAGAATCTCGTCGAGCACGCCCGGCCCGCTTTGAGAGCCGCCGGAGGTTGTGAGCGGCGAGAGCCCCGTCACCTGGACCTGCGAGCCAGCCGGCAGGTTATGCAGCAGCACAGCGCGGACCTGGGCGAGCGGGATGACCGGGTCCTGGCTGGCGTTGCCGTTGGTGGGTGTGAAGACAAGGCCGAAGGTCGTCCGGCCGTCGGCGGAGACAAAGCCGAGGTTGCCGGTGCTGGCGTAGGAGACCACCCGGCTCGCGCCACGCCAGGGCTGGCGCCGATTCGCTCGACGGCGGCAAACCCGGCCAGCAGGTCGGCCCGCGTGCGCGGCTGAGTGACAGTCGTCCCGGCAGGCAGCCTGATGACCGGCACGAGCGGCTGTTCGGATCCGCCGCTGCGGTACTTGGCGATGATGGCCGCATCGGCGATGTCGCTGTGCGTGCCGGGGATCTCGAAACTCATGCTCAGGTGGCTGCTCAGGACCGAAGACGCATAGCCGCCGATCAAGAACGCGAGTAGCCAGAACACGCCGATGAGACGGCGGCGGCGCAGCACGAACCCGGTCAGAGCTTCCATCGCCGCCAGCCCAGCCCTTTCTGGCCGCAGTGTCTAGTTCCGGGACCGCTCCGACCTTATCTCAGGCAGAAAGTGCTCGATCTCAGTCGCAGCCAGCTCGGCCTGGCGGCACGGCACGCCGGGCTGCAGCCGAGGCCAGGATCCGGCCTAGTACCAGCCGACCGTGAGTTCGTGATTCCAGGCGCCCGCAGGCGAGCCGTAGCGCGCCTTGATGTAACGCAGGCCCCACAGGATCTGGGTACGCGCACTGGTCTGCCAGTGCGGGCCGGCGCTGGCCATCTTGGAGCCAGGAACCGCCTGCGGGATGCCATACGCGCCGGAGTAGGCGTTGAGCGCGTGGATGTTCCAGCTGCTCTCCCGCGACCAGAGCAGGTTGAGGTAACGGAACTGGCGCTGGTGCCAGTGGAACCTGTGCAGCAGCCGCCGGGCGATCTGCCTGGGGGTTAGCCTGATGCCCTTGCGGCCTTCGGTGACTGCGCCGCCGCCTGACGTCGGGCTTTCCCCGGTCCGGCCGCGCTGGCCACGGTGAGGAGGCGTCCAGCACGGCCGGGTTGGCTGGGGACGACGCTGAGCCTTGATCCGGACGGTTGGGCCTGACCGACGATGGCCACAGGGCGCGAGATGGCGGCTGGCGGAGCAGCGCCGCAGGCCGGACCAGGCGCCGAGTGAGCCCGCGACTGCGGCCGCCAGGGCAACCGCCGTGCCGGACACTGCCAGCTGCAACCTGGCTGCCTTGACCGGCTTGGGCTCGAGCCTGGAACGATCGCGCTGCAGTCGATCGTGCTCGGGGAGATCGTGCTCGGGGAGATCGTGCTTGGGGAGATCGTGCTCGGGGAGATCGTGCTCGGGGAGGTTGGATGTCCTGAGGAGGGACAAGACGGGCCTTCTGTCGGGCGCGCAGTTGCGCGCTCGGCTGTCACCCTGCGCTCAATGCCTGCCAGCGCGGTTCCGGCAAGGCTTGCGACGCGCGGACGTGTCGCGGGTCCAAGGCGACGTGGCCACTCAAGGCGGCCGTCACGCACGCGGGGGTGCTGTCGAAGGGACACTCTGCCCGATATTTGGCCGCCAGGTGGCTTGAAATTGTGATTACAAGTGTATGAGGTAAATCACATTTACCAGATCGTTATCACATGAATTGACCCGAAGATTGGGTGTTAGGTCATTCTCATTGTTTCTGGAGTTGCAGGCGGGACAGGCGAGCCTCGCCGCCAGCCGCCCGGACGCACCAGCCACACGCCGTGCCCACGAGGCCACCGGACGGCTGTCGGCCTCGTCCTTCGGGAGCGGCGCGGATGGCCGGATCGGCGGCGCATTCACAAGGTCGATCGGGGCCGGTATGCCCGATTGCCTCTCCCTTAGCGGGCTTACAAAGCGTGGGCGAGTCGCCGAGGCTCGCGCCTGTGCGGTCCGCAGGCGCCGCAGTAGCGTGCTTGCGGGCGCGCGGCCAGCAACGCGGTCCCAATCGGTCTGCCGCACTGCTCGCACCGGCCATAGCTGCCGCCGGCGAGGCGGTCCAGAGCGGCCTCTATCTCCGCTAGCTCCTGGCGTTCCGCCACGGCCTGCCGCGCGATTATCCTGGCCGATCTGGAGTCGGTGTCTTCCTGCGCCGCGTCGTGGTAGGCGAGCGAGAGAGCGGTCACCCGCTCCAGCCGGTCCCGCCACCGCTTCTCAAGCTGTGCGCGCCGCCGCATAAGACTGGGCATCTGGCTCCTCCTAGTCGCCGCCCGGCCCAGGGTCTCCGACCCGCCTCACCGCCGGGCTTACCGTCCTCAGCTCACCGCACGATCCTGCAGACCGGCTGAATAGATCTCGTCCGGATGCTCCGAGAGTTGGCACCAGCCCTGGCGCAGGCCGCTGGTGGCATTCATCCGATTAAGACGTATAACGACCATTACCCGATTGGGCGCAGGCCGATACTATAAAGTCTGTTACCTATTCTGATACAGCGGGTTATTCCGGGTCACGCCGGCGAGGCCGGCCGTCGCTCGCCGAAGATAAATTTCAGCTGGTCCTCGCCCCGTCGCCGGCCCGCTGCAACCCTTGCCAGCTAGGGAATTCGCGGCTGCCCGGAGCCCATCTGCCGATTATCGGCCTGCCAAGTAGGTGGGACCCTGACACTTCTGCTCACGGGATGGTGTTTGATAGTCCTGGTTGCATTCGTATTTTGCGTACGCGACGCGAGCTGTTCGCTACCGGCCGATGGGGAATCCTCCCCGGAGGGCCGACCACCGGGAGCGCGACGTCGTGGCGACCCAGGATCCTCGTCCGTGGATCCCGGAGATCACCCAGTAGGAGAAGGCACATGCCTCAGGGCACCGTGAAGTGGTTCAACGCCGACAAGGGCTATGGGTTCATCGCCCCAGACGACGGCAGCGCCGACGTCTTCGTGCACCACTCCGCGATTCAGGTTGACGGCTTCCGTAGTCTGCAAGAGAACCAGCGGGTCGAGTTCACCGCCGGCCAGGGCGCCAAGGGCCCGCAGGCTGAGCAGGTCCGCCCGCTCTAGCCAGAGACCGGCCAATCGGCCGGTAAAGAACGCAAAGCTTCAAGGCTCTGCATAACTCAAGGGGACGGCTCCGGAAACGGGGCCGTCTTCTTGCGTGCCGGCCCATATCGCCCGTCGCCTTCCGCCGCGTAACCGGCAGGCTAACCCGGCCGGCGGTGCCAACAGGCGCCACTAGTAAGCCGTGGCGTCATCTGATGACCTCGCAGCTGAGCCCGCGCAGTATGCGGGAATCGCGCAGGTTCTTGGCAAGCCTCGGCCACTCAGCCGCTAGTCATCCAGGCTGCCCATGCTCAGGTTGACGGTCGTTCCCGTCATCCCGCTCGCCTTGTCCGACGCCATGAAGACCGCCATGCTCGCCAGCTCCGCGAGCGTCGAGAGCCGGCCCGCGTGGGTCCTGCTTGCGAGCGCCTCCTGGAACTGTTCCCAGCTCAGTCCGGACGCCTTGGCGTAGCCCTCGAAGGATTCCTTGATCCTGCCTGTCTCCGGTATTCCCTGTGGCCGCAGGCCGACGACTCGGATGCCCTGCGGTGCGAGCTCGGCGGACAGATTTCGGGTGAGTGCCTCCACGGCGGCCATCGCCGGGCTCCCGCCTCCGATCAATGGGGTGCCCGTCCGCGAAGGGGTTGAGGTGACAGTCATGATCACTCCCGATCGGTTCGCGACCATCCGCCGGGCGGCCAGTCGGGCGGTCAGGAAGTACGACCTCGTGTAGACGGCAATCGGCAGGGCGAACGTCTCGGCGTCCAGCTCGACCAGGGGCACACGAATCTTCGGATTCGGGAGGCCAATCGCGTTGAACGAGATGTCGACGCGGCCCGCCACGCCGGTCAGGTACTGCAGATGCCTGTCCACGGCCTGCTCGTCGAGGGCGTCGATCTCGGCCACCTCGGCGGATCCGCCGGCGGAAACGATGTCCTTCGCGACAATATCTACCGGTGCCCGGTGGCGCCCGGTGAGAAAGAGCCTGGCCCCCTCGGCTGCGAAGGCGCGTGCGACAGCGCCGCCGATCGCGCCGCCGGCTCCGTAGATCACCGCGACTTTGTCGTGCAGCATGGACGATTCCACCATCAACCTCCGAAGTTGTTTTCAGTCGTCGCCGGATACAGGCGCTGCGGCGCCGGGAAAGTGGGCGCCCGCCAGCCGCCCAGTTCGCCGCTCGGTCGGCGCCTATACAAGATGGAAGTGCCACAAGGCGCAGGAAGAAGGTGACGCGAGGGTGGTGACAGCCGACCTGATCTCACGGGCGCGGGCAGGGGATGGCGACGCGTTCCAGGAGCTGACCGAGCCGCACCTCCGGGAGCTACAGGTGCACTGCTACCGGATGCTCGGATCCTTCCAGGATGCCGAGGACGCACTCCAAGACACGCTGCTGGCCGCCTGGCAAGGCCTCGGAGGGTTCGAAGGACGCTCCTCGCTGCGCACCTGGCTCTACCGGGTCGCCACTCACCGGTGCCTCGACGCCCGCCGCTCGGCCTGCCGACGCCTCGCCAAGGAGTGGGACATCCCCGGAGTTAAACCGCCCGAGCCAACCCGGCTCGGCGAGGTCGTATGGCTGCAGCCGATTCCCGACACCCTGCCCGAGGATGCGGCCGGGGTACAGCTCGGCCCGGAGACCCGCTACGAGCAGGTCGAATCCATCTCCCTGGCCTTCGTGACGGCCCTTCAGGTCCTGCCGCCTCGTCAGCTCGCCGTGCTCATCTTGCGCGACGTACTCGGATTCCACGCCAGCGAGGTGGCCGACATGCTGGACTCGACCGTCGAATCGGTCAATAGCGCCCTCAAGCGGGCCCGCGCCAGCCTGCAGCGCCGCTGGCCGACTCCCGCCGACCAGCAACCGCCGCCCGCCGCCGGCTCACCCGCCGAGGATGCGATCGTGGCAAAGTTCGTCCGCGCGTGGGAGTCAGCCGATCTGGTCGGGCTGGTCGCCCTTCTGACTGATGACGTCTTCATGTCGATGCCGCCGATGCCCTTCGAGTACCAGGGCCGAGACGTCGTGGCTAGCTTCTGCGCCAGCCTGTTCGGCGCGGGCCGCAGGTTCGACCTCGTGCCGACGCGAGCCAACGGTCAGCCGGCATTTGGCGCCTATCTTCGCACCCCGACCGGCATCCGCCACGGGGTCGGCCTCTACGTCCTCACCCTCACCGGCGACCGGATCTGTGCCCTGACCCGCTTCGAGAACAACGTGCTCCCATGGTTCGGGCTGCCGCGGTCGCTCCCGAGCCGATAACTCAGCCGCGAAATGCAGATACCTGCTTGGGCGATTTCACGGTTGCCATCAGGTTCGCGCTAGCGCGGTCGGCGCCAAGGCTGGCGTCTCCAGGGCTGGCGTCTAGCAGCGTCACCAGCCGCCGCGGCGCGACTTCCCGGTAGCCGTCTTGCACAATCTCGGCGATTTCGGTCCAGTCAACTGGCACGTCAAGCCGTATGCCGAGCCAGCCGCGGCTGCCCACATAGGGCGGCACGAAGTAACGGCCGGGATCCAGGCCGGTGAGTTCCTGCTGGCGGCCGAACGGAGCAGCGCACCAGCAGGCCAGCCGGTCGTCGTGGTGATGGTCGGCGAAGCAGGCGAACATCCTCCCGGTGCCGGCGAACCATGCAGGCTCGCCGTGACTCAGCCGCTCGGCCGCCGCCGGCAGGCCCATGCAGATTGCCCGGAGCCGGGCCAGCGCATCCCGATGCACTGGCCTATCATCGCGCAACGCAGGCAGCGGGTATCGTCGCCGCACCGGGCAGCGACGGCCGCCGCCCGCGGGCCGCCCGGCCCGGCAGACAGGCGAGAGGCAGGCCAGATGACTCGGGCACTGCTCAACAGCGCCCTGGCGGGCATGGGCACGACGATCTTCGCGGAGATGTCCGCCCTCGCGGCGGAGACCGGCTCGGTCAACCTGGGCCAGGGTTTCCCGGACACGGACGGCCCGGCCGAAATAGCGCAGGCCGCCGTGGACGCCATCCTGGCGGGACGAGGCAACCAGTACCCGCCGGGGCCCGGCATCCCGGAGCTGCGTCAGGCGATCTGCACGCATCAGAAGCGGTTCTACGGGCTCGATCTCGACCCCGATACCGAGGTCCTGGTCACGGCCGGCGCGACCGAGGCCATCGCGGCGGCCCTGCTGGCGTTGCTCGAGCCTGGCGACGAGGTGATCGCGCTGGAGCCGTACTACGACTCCTATGCAGCCTGCATCGCCATGGCCGGGGCGAGGAGGGTCCCCGTTACCCTCCGCCCGCCGGACTTCCGGCCGGACCTGGATGCACTGCGAGACGCGGTAACCGACCGCACCCGGCTGATCCTGCTGAACACGCCGCACAACCCGACGGGCATGGTCGCTACCCGCGAGGAGCTGACAGCAATCGCTGCGCTCGCGATCGAGCGCGATCTTCTGGTGATCACTGACGAGGTCTACGAGCACATCGTGTTCGCCGGCGAGCACATCCCGATTGCCACCTTGCCGGGCATGCGCGATCGAACGGTGACTATCAGCTCGGCAGGCAAAACGTTCTCCTTCACCGGCTGGAAGGTTGGCTGGGTAACGGGGTCGCCGGAGCTGGTAACTGCCGTCAGGACGGCTAAGCAGTTCCTTACCTACGTCAGCAGCGGCCCATTCCAGTACGCGGTCCCGGTCGGCCTGGCTTTGCCGGATGCTTTTTACGCCGGGCTCGCCGCGGGCCTGCGGCACCGGCGCGACTTGCTGGCTTCAGGCCTGCGCGACGCGGGATTCGATGTTTTCACCCCGGCGGGCACTTACTTCATCACCACCGACATCGCGGGCCTCGGCGAGCCAGACGGGCTGGCGTTCTGCCGCAGCCTCCCGCACCGTTGCGGTGTCGTCGCCGTTCCTAACGTGGTCTTCTACGACGATCGGCAGGCCGGACGCAGCCAGGTCAGGTTCGCCTTCTGCAAGCGGGAGGAGGTGCTGGCCGACGCGACAGCCCGGCTGCGCGGCCTGCGGGCCAGCGGTTGACAGCCCCTCACTAGGATGGTTGACGCGCTCGCCCATCGCGGCGGTGCGGCACCGTATGACTACGACAGTGTGACCGCAGATTGCACTGTGACGATAGAGAGGGCACCGTGACTGCTGCGCAGAACGGCGGGCCGGCCGCGCCGGAAGCCACCGCCGAGATTTACCAGGCAGCCAGGCAGGACAAGCCCTGGGGCCACGAGGTCATTTTCGCCGCCATCGAGGGCAAGTACGTCGGCAAGGTCATCCACGTCACCGCTGGTCATTCCATCAGCCTGCAGTACCACCGGCAGAAGGAGGAGACCATCAGCGTGCTGTCGGGCGCGGCGCTGATCGAGTTCGGGCCGTCTGCTACCGCGCTGACCGGCCAGCACTTCGCGCCGGGTGACACGATCCACCTGCCGGCCGGCGCAGTGCACCGGGTAACGGCGATCACCGACCTGACCTTCGCGGAGGCATCGACCGCCGAGCCAGGCTGGCGCGAAGACGTGGTGCGGCTAGAGGACAGGTACGGCCGGTCAGGCACTAGCGCACCCTGAGGCGCCCCTACGCCTTGTAGCAGCCCGGCGGCGGCGGAGCCCCCGTGACTTCAGCTACCGGTGTAGGAGTACGGGATCGCCGCCAGCTCGCTGCCGCCGATCTGCGGGAACGCGCCTACCGGGTACTGGATCGGGACGTAGCTGTCGACGTACAGCGTGCCGGACACCGCTCCGAGTCCGCTCAGCGTGATGGTGATCGCCGCGGTCGCTCCCGCCGGGACGATGACCGGACTGAAAGTCTCCAGCGTGGCCAGGTGGACTGAGCCATACCAGAAGTCGTCGGTGGCGGAATTGAAGGCAGTGTCGAACGGCTGAGTGCTGACCGTCGCCTTGAGCGTCACGGTCTCGTGGCTCGCGTCCGGCTTGCGGAAGCCGCCAGCAGCCGAGGGCGCCAGTGCGGCAGACCAGGTGCCCGGAGTCAGCGGACCCTGGCTCCCGCCGCGGATGACCGCGACCGACGGCGTCCTCGACCCGTTAGCCGCGCCGGGCAGGTACGACGCGATGTCCGGGTCTCCGATCAGCGGGCTCAGGTCGAAGGTGAATGGACGCGCCGCCGGCGACGGGGTGGTAACGGTGACGCTGCTCGACTCGGACGGCACCAGCCATGCGGGCGGCGCCGCGGCGCCCGTCATGGGCACCCGCGCGGTGTTGCTTGTCAGCGCGCTGAGAGTGTAGACCTTCGAACCGCTGAGCCGCGGATCGAGGAAGATGTCCTGCGTCGCGCCAGTTGTGTTCTTCACGTGGATCGTGAAAGTGCCGTCCTTGACCGGACCAGACGGCAGGCCGGTGACCGACGCGCCCGGCTGGATAGCGATGCTGCCGGTATAGGGGTCGGAAGTCTCGTTGCCACCGGTCGGATCGACGAACTCCACCACCAGGGTCCAGGTGCCCGGTTCGACGCTTACCGCCGACGAGGACGAGGTCAGCTGGCCGGAGAATCCGCTGGCCGAGGTCGATGCGTACTGGTTTGAGCCGTACCCGTCGATCTCACCGGCCGGGTCCACCAGGTAGGTGTTCACCAGGTTCTGCGGGTCGTTGGCCAGGTGCACCGAGGCGGTGATGTCCTGGTTGCTGGCCGACGGGACAGTGAACTGGTAGAAAGCGAACTGGCCGGGACCGCGGCCGTTGCCGCCGATCAGGTTGCCGCTGAATCCGCCCTTGGCTGGCGTCCCGGTCAGGTCGACGTAGCTGCGCAGCAGCACCGGGATGGTGCTGGCCCCGTGGCCACCGTCTACCACGACCGAGCCGGCCAGGTCGCCAGGCAATGACGGCGTGGAGACCGACAGCGTGACTGGTGCCGACAGCTGGCCCTTCGCCAGCGTCAGCGTCGTCTGGCTGAGCGTGCCGAAGGGAACCAGCTTCTGGGTGCTGACGGTGACCCGGACAGTGCCGGTCGTGCCGTCTAGCGGCCCGCCGCCCACCGGACCGAAGATGACCGCCGTCCAGGTGCCTGCCTTCGGGTTGATCACGTCCTCGTTCGCACTCCGGTCGAAGCCCTGGGGCAGCGAGGTGGCAGCGAACCGGCCCTTGGGGTCGATCAAGATCATGGTCAGGGGGTAGGTGACCTCAGATGAATTGATCTTGGCGGGGAAGGCCATCGCCGCATTCAGCCGCTGCTGCCCGGGCGGCACGGTGAAGTGGACCTCACCGTAGTTGTCCTTGAAGCCGGCGAAGTCGATGAAGTGGCCGCTGTGGGCGTTGGAGAGCGTTACCTTGCGCTGCTGCACGTTGCTGACCGGGCCGAGGGCTGCGGGCGGACAGGTGCACGGTCTGGCTGGCAGAGCCGGTGTTGGTGACGGTGAAGGTGGCGGTCTCCGCGGAGCCCGGGGTTGTCCTGGATGTCGATCTGGCCTTGCCGGTGGTCGAGCGCAGTGGTGGCGTTCAGCCCCGACACCGACGTCACGCTCGTCGCCAGAGTGTCTCCGGTGGCGGCGGACGGCGTGGCGTAGGACTCGGCGAGCTGGACAGCCTTATAGGCATTCAGCAGGCCGGTACCCTGCTCATCCCCCGGCGCGCCGAGGTCGCTGGCCGTGCTCATGATGATCTGCTTCACGACGGCAGGATTCGGCGTCTGGCCGCCGTGGGTCTTGCGGTACGCCTGAATGACCAGAGCGGCTACCCCGGAGGTCAGCGGGGCCGACTGGCTGGTGCCGCCGGTGAGCTGAACGCCCGATGGCTGCCCCCGGTAATTCGTGCACTCCGGGTAGATCTTTACGTCGGTCGAGCATGAGGTGAAGCTCGAATCACCGGGCGCGACCAGGTCGATCCCGGCGCCGGTGGCGTTGAAGCCGCTCGAGCTGATGTTGCTGATGTTGTTGTCCAGCCAGCCGGTTCGCGCGAACTTGTCGGCCTCCGAGGAGTTGGACATCGCATAAGAACGGAAGTCGGTGCTGGCACCGACCGAGATGACGTTCGGGTCCGTCGAAGGCGAGCCGATGGTGTCGGTGCCCGGTGCTGCGTCGCCGCTGGCGACCACGACCGTGATGCCAGCTTTGACGGCGGCGTCATCGAATTGCTTGATCGCATCAAGCGATGTGTCCGGGATGCCGTTGCCGCCAAACGATTCGTTCAGCACGTTGACGGGCTTCACGACGGTCGCGTAGTTGATCGCGTCCAGGAAGGCAGACGTCGTCGTGGTGTTGTTGACCCCGAAGACCCGCAGGCCCTCCAGGCTGATGTCCGGTGCGACCCCCTCGATCTTGATCTTGCACGGCACGGTCAGCGGCTGGGCACTGAAGTCCTGCACGTCGTAGACGTGGCGGCCCTGCCCGGCGATGGAGTTGGCGTCCAGGAACGCCTCGCCGCCGCCACCGCTCGCACCCAGCGTGCCGTCGCCGGTGAAGTCCTTGTACTCGGTGAAGACGGACTTGCCGTTCGCCTTGATGAAGTTCACGTTGTGGATGTCGATGCCGTCGGCAATGTAGGCGACAGTGACGCCCGTCCCGCTGAAGCCGAGTGAGCGGGCAGTCTTCGCGCCCTTGGCCAGCGACTGAGTGTTGGTGACCTGGAGCGCCTCCGGCTCCAGCTGCGCCTTGCCGTGCGCCAGGCAGGCACCAGGAAGCGGCTTGATCGCGCCGGTTGCGGCGCCAGCATTGGCCTGCGCAACAGCGGCGGACGGTCCCTGGATGACCGCGTCCGGGATGATACTGGCGACAGCCGGGTTTGCCTTCAGCCGCGCCTCCTCACCGGCCGACACGGTCGCGGCCACGGCATTGACCAGCCGGTACCCGATCACGTGCGTCGCATGCACCTGCGACAGCTCGCGAACAAGGCCGCTCTGGCTGGCCGCGATCGCGGCCGACCGGGCGGCCAGCTGCGGCCGGGCGCTGGAGCGGATGGCCGGCTCGTTCTTCAGGAAGACGATCACGTGCTGGGTGGCGTTCGCCGACAACGTCGCAGCCTGAGCCGCAGTGAGCGGCCGCTGCCCTAGCCCCCCGGTGGCCTGCCCGGTAGTGACCGGCGCCGCGACGGCAGCGCCCGCCTGGGCTGTGACCAGCGTCGTGGCTGCAACCGCCACCAGGATCGCGCCAGCCTTGCGGCGGGCATGCGCAGCCCGCATGAACAACGATCGTCGCATCAAAGCGCCTCACGGTAACGGCGGCAGACGTGGCCGCAGCACGAATGAACCCCAGGCGGGGACGCTATCAGAGCTGCCCGAATTAGTAGCTAATACTGCGCTAAGAAACTCGATGAGCTATCTGATTGTTACTGAGCGCTGATTCGATGGCCTGCCGTCGAGCACCCGGAAGATCTCGACCCACTGGTCAGGGCTCACGTAGGCAACCACGGTCCGGCGATCGACGCCCGCGCTCGCGCAAGCGGCCGCGACCCGGTCAGGCGGGTAGGTCCGGCGCAACGAAGCCTGCACAGACCCGCCAACACCGCTGAACCCGGCCTGTACCAGCCGCCGGTAGGCGGCCTGCCGGGCCGGGCTGATCAGCGGCTCGGCTCGGCGCTCCAGCTGCAGGACGCCCGCGTCGACCCGCGGTACCGGCCGGAACTGGGTCCGGGCGATGGTGCCCGTTAGCTCCCAGCGAAACTGCGGCCAGGTGGTAACGGTGAGCAGGCTCCACCGGCCATATCCGCCCGCCCGCTTGCGCGCGTACTCCAGCTGGGTAATGAGCGTGGCGACAGTGAGGCGCCGCGCGCGCAAGCACCAGTCGATGATCGGCGAGGTGAGCGAGAAGGGCGCGTTCCCGACGACCTGGAACGGCCGGGACGGCGGCCGGGCGGTCAGGAAGTCGCTCATGACGACCTTGACCTGCGGGCGGTCGGCGACCTTGGCTGTCAGCCGGCCGGCCAGGCTCTCGTCGAGCTCGTAGGCGATCACCTCGCCGAACATGGCTGCCAGCCGGGCGGTGAGGATGCCTTCGCCCGCCCCGACCTCGAGGCACAACCCGGCCGGCTCGGCGCGGACTGCCCTGAGAAACTGCCGGGCCGCCGCCGGGTCGCGCAGATAGTTCTGGGATAGCTCGCGCCGGCGCCGATCACGCTCGGTACGCCCGGCGGCGCCCAGCCGGGGCGGGCGACTGCCCGGACGTGTTCATCGGACCAGGTTACTGACCCGCGGCGCTGCACCGGATTACGCCGCCAGGGTTAAAGTGCTGCTACCGCAACGATGTTGCCAACCCGACAGCCAGCCCGATGGCGCCCTGCCAGCACGGCCGCGTCCCGGAAGGAGCCACTGAATGCGGTACGCGGCTCTGCTGCGTGGCATCAACGTCGGCGGGCACAACAAAGTGCCGATGGCTGAGCTGCGCGCCCTGCTCACCGAGCTCGGCTACATCGACCTGGCGACGCACCTGCAGAGCGGCAACGCCATCTTCAGCTCCCAGGCACCAGCGGCCGCGCTCGAGCTGGACATCGCCAAGGCTGTTGCCGCGAGGTTCGGGGTCAGCTGCGCGGTGATGGTGCGTGCCGGCGCCGAGCTGGCCGCTGCCGTCTCGGGCGAGCCCGCTCGGCGGCGAGCCCGAGAACCCGTCCCGTTACTTTGTCGCGTTCCTCAGCAAGCAGCCGGCGGCCAACGTACTCAAGGAACTTGACGGCGTCTCGTTCGAGCCTGATGCGCTCTGGGTCCGCGGTCGCGAGGCTTACCTGTGGTGCCCGGCCGGTGCCGGCGAGACCAAGCTCACCAACGCCGCCCTGGAGAAACGGCTCGGCGTCGCAGCGACCGCTCGCAACTGGAATACGGTCACCAAGCTCGCGAGCATGACGGGCAGCTGACGACACCTGCCGGCCGCGTTCCGGAGGGGAACGGGGTCGCCTCGCCGCTACTCATCAGTGAACCGGCGCTGCCGTTTTAGCTGAGACCGGCGCTGTTTTTCGGCCAGCCGCCGCTCGACGGCCCCGCGGCTCGGCCTCGTCGGCCTGCGCGGTTTGCGCGGCGGCGCGGTCGCGTCGGTGAGCAGCGCGCTGAGCCGGGCCGCGGCCGCCTCCCTGTTGCGAAGCTGAGAACGGTACTCGCTGGCCGCGACTGTGATCACGCCGCCGGAAAGCCGCCCGGCCAGGGCTGACATGGCGCGTTCCTTCAGCAGCGGAGGCAACGCCGCCGACCGGGCTAGGTCATAGGACAGCTCGGCCTGACTGTCGGTGGTGTTGACGGACTGGCCACCAGGGCCTTGTGACCGCGAAAACCGCCACGCGAGCTCCTCTGCCGGGATGGTGATGCCTCGCACCGTAACCTCCAGGCTCACCGCGACTCCAGCGCGCGGACAGCAACTGCGGGCATGCAGCCTGCTTATCACAACATTGTTTGGGTGCGATTTCGTAGTCGGTTCATTACATTCCGCTACATGGTCAGCCTGGCCGGACCGGACCGGACCCCAGCGAGCACGACGAACCTTGCCCGGATCACCGTCATCGTGGCGGACTTCAGGGCCTACGAAGCGCGAGCGACAAACGCAATGCCGATGCCTATCTGCCAGTCGTCGGTCGGTACGGCGACGTGCGCTCACTTGGCGTCGGCGTAGCAGTCGACGACAGCTGTCGTCATCGGGAAGGTGACCGGCGTTGGACCGAAGATCAGGTCCGTTGCCGTGGCCGCGGCCGCGTCGATGGCCGCCACGACTTCGGACGCCCGTGCGGCCGGGCTGTGCACGATCACTTCGTCATGCTGGAAGAACACCAATTGCGGCCGAGGCTGACCGAGGTCGGCGAGTTTGCCACGCAACGTGGCCAGCAGGACGAGTGCCCAGTCAGCAGCACTCGCCTGCACGACGAAGTTCCGGGTGAACCTGCCGCGGGCCCGCGCCGCGGCCCCGGCGCCCGGATCTCGCTCCTGCTCAGGGCCGGCCGCCTCCGCCGTCGTTGCTAGCCAGGCCGCTGACGGTGACGGGCAGGTCCGGCCGAGCACGGACCGCACCACGCGGCCTTCCTCCCCGGCGCGCGCCGCGCTCTCGACGAACGCCGATGCCTGCGGAAACCGCCGGCGGAACAGCGCGAGCGACTGGCCGCCGTCGCCGCCAGTCCCGCCATACATGGCCGATAGCAGCGCGACCTTGGCCGTAGCGCGATCAGCTCCGATGGCGGTCGCGACGGCCTCATAGAGGTCGCCGCTAGCCGCCGCGTCCGCGAACACCCTGTCCCCGGCGCGGGCCGCAAGTATGCGCGGCTCAAGCTGGGCAGCATCGGCAACCACGAGCGTCCAGCCGGGGTCAGCCAGCACCGCGGCGCGCAGCAGCTTGGGAATCTGCAGCGCGCCGCCTCCGCGCGAGGCCCAGCGGCCGGAGACGACGCCGCCGACAACGTACTCAGGCCTGAACCGCCCGTCGCTGACCCAGGTGTCCAGCCACGACCAGCCGTTCGCGGTATGCAACCGGGCCAGTTCCTTGTACTCGAGCAGCAGCGGGATCGCCGGATGATCCACCTGGCGCAGCACCGAAGATCTGGTGGAAGGAACCCGGATACCGCTGGCTCGGAGCGCGCGCAGCAACTGGGCCGGTGAATCGGGATTGACCGGGCGCGCGGCGCCAAGTGCCGCGGAAATCTGCGCGGCGAGCGCGCTGAGCTTGGCCGGGCGCAGCGGCAGCCGGGCCGTAGCGGGCGGCCGCGGGCCAAGCTGCTCTGCCAGCAGTCGCAGGTGCACGTCGGCTCGCCAGGGCAGGCCAGCCTCGGTCATCTCGGCAGCTGCCAGCGCGCCAGCGGACTCGGCGGCGGCCAGCAGGCCGAATCTGGCCGGCTGCGGATCAGCGCTGATCGCCGCTAGTTGACCCGAATGGACCGTCGTCAGGTTGTCCATGACTGCGACCAGGCCGGGATCGCCTGGCTGGCCAGCGTCGAACGACAGCTGGGCCGGATCCGATCTGGCTGGTGCGGCGCCGCTGGCCGCAGCCGCCCGCTCGGCTAGTAGCGCCGCGGCGGCCGCCGGCTCACTGCCCGCTTGCCCATCCCTGGCGTGCAGCAGGGCGGTGATGAGGCGCACGTCATGACAGCGGGCTACCGTTACACCGGCCCGCAGCAGTGCCGGGTAGACCTGAGTGGCCGACGGCCAGACCCAGCGAACGTCTCCGCCAGCCTCAAGGCTGGCCACTGCCGCACCGAGGTCGGGGACTGCATGGGCCGCCTCGGCTGCCTGGCCGTCGTCACCGAGCCGGCACAGCAGGCCCGACTTGCCGGGTCCGGGCACCAGCGCAATCCGCACAACGTGAATTGTGCGCCATCGCGCTGACACTGCCGCCGAGGCTGACACTGCAGCCGGGGCTGACGTGCGCCGCGTGCTGGCAAGGCGGCGCTGGCCCGGCATTGGACGGGCTAGGCGCCGTACGCGTCAGGTACGGTGCGAGCGCCCGGTACTGGACACTCACGGTGCGGCCGTGGCTAGACGACCGTGTCTGCCGCGGTCGGCTGGTGCTCTTGCGCCCGGGTCTTGGCTTCGCGCTCGCCCCGCGGCGAGCGACGCGACCGGCTCAGCTTGGAGACCGCCAGTGGCCCGGGCCGATCCGGCTGATCGCCCTCGAGTTCCGCGGCTCCGTCGTCACTAACGACCTGTTCAGAATCGGGCCGCTCCTGTTCAGGCTGATACTGCGGCGGGAAGCCCTGATACCTTGGCCCGCGGTACGCGGTCTCGGCTGCAGGCAGCGGCACGAGCTGCTCAACCGGCAAGACCTCCGCCGGGACTGCGTTGTGCTCGCCGCGAGGTCCAATCGCCGCGGTGACCGGCTGGACCGGCTCGGCCGGGTCGCCGGCTTGATCTGACTCTGCCGACTCGTCCGCCGATCGGTCCGAATCGGCCGGGGAGCGAGCCTGGACCGGTACCGCTACGCGGTCCTCAGACGCCGACTGCGGTGCGGCCGGAACGGCAGACTGGTTCCCGGCCGCGCGCGGCCAGTCGGTCAGGTCCGCGTGCACAGGTCCGATGTAATCGTGGCCAATGATCACTGCGGCCAGCAGCTCCGCTTCGTCTGCTCCCAGCCCGAATACCACTCGGGGCTGGCCCCACGGCTCCTCAAGCGAGTAACCGACGTAGCTGGACACCGGCGTCGCGTTCTCTGCGCCAACACCACGCTGACTTCGCCAGTACTCCCATGCACGCTCCAGTGCGAGCGCTGCCTGCTCAGCACGCTGCATCAGGCCCGGATCACGCATTGTGCCTACCTCCCCCTCCCACGGCGCCGCATTCCGTCCAGTAGACGGACCCCCAGGGACGCTACGCACTCACTGACGCTCACGGTCTGGCTGTCACGGTGATGCACGGACGTCACGCTTGCCGCCGGGCGCCGGCGGTGGCGGCACGTGCACTCAGTATCGTCTCGCGATGGCACCGCGCGATGCGATTACGAAAAGTTGTTATGCGACTACAGACAGTTAGCTCGACATATCCAGACCCGGACCTGCAAGACGCGGGCGGAGCCCCGGACAAGCCATGGCTGCGAGAGTTTCATTGCGTATGAGAGATGCCCGGCGGCCGCGACAGTGCCGCCGTCGCGCGCCCGCCTTTGCGGCGTCGGCGCGCTGCGGCCGGGTCATGAGTAGCGCCGGTTCGGGCGAGCTGCCCAGCGGCGGATGCTCACCGAACGGCCTCGTTACTGATAAAACTTCGAGACCTTACTAGCAATACCCCGATGAGGTTGCCTGCCGCGGGGCACCTGAGTGATCCCCTCAGGCCGCTGGCAGGTTGCGAATCCGCGGTCTCCTGACTACCAGGAGGCCGGATCGACCCCGGCTTCCGTTGACCGATGCCCACCATCGCATCGAACGCGAAGCGCGCCCCCCGATGCGGTGTGCTGGCCGCCGGGGCCGACCCCCCCAACTGCTTGGCAACTGGCCGCTGGCTGACTGCACACGCCAGCACGGCGGCCATTGCCTCACTCTGAGCGCTGCTGCGGGATCCCCGCCAGAAGAGCACGGACCTCCGTCTCCCGGTACCGGCGGTGCCCGCCGAGCGTCCGGATGGACGTGAGTTTTCCTGCCTTTGCCCATCTGGTAACTGTCTTCGGATCCACCCTGAACATCGTTGCGACTTCTGCCGGCGTAAGCAGCGGCTCAGCCTCTGGCGTACGTGCTGACATGTTGACGGCCTCTCCTCCTGGACCGGTACTACGATCCTTTACTTCTCTTGCTGTTCGCGGCTCCATCGATGAGCCTGCCTTGGATGTCCCATATAGTCCACTCAGACCATATTGCCATCACGAGCGGTAACAAGTCGACAACCGGGAGCAAAGTTTCTTTTGGGAGTCGCCGCGATGCGCCGCTGCGACCTGTCACGCAGCGTGATTCTAGCGACACGCAGCGTCGCAACGGGCGGATTCGGAAAAGTCATCCGCGCCTCCCATCGGCTACTTGGCTCGATTGCCGCCTTGTCTTGCGCACCCCTTACTAGCTGGGCCGATCTCCTCCAGGTCGGCACCTTAAGGGGCTTGGATCATGCCGGGCTACGGTATGGCTCCCGGCCCTAACCGGCAATCCCTCCCTCCGGTTCGTAATACTGGTGAGGCGAGCCGATCCCCAACCGGTTCGCTCACCAGCCGATAACAGGATGCTCCAGGCGGTTGCATGACACCTGATTTGTTCCTACGCAACCGGCCCGAGTCCTGTATTAATTCCCGGACTTCGGCTAGATAACCGGCTTCAGGCGATTTCGACCGAAGCACTTGGCTATCATGCCACGCTGGGTAAGCGCCTGGCCACGCAGGGGTGCATAGCCACGCGTATAGCGACCGGAAATCCGGCACCTGTCGCGTGATACGCAGCATGACTAATCGTGACATGCCGTACCCGTCCCGGCAAAGCCTTACGCGCGGGTAGTCCTGCGACTCCGCTCGGCCGACCGGTCGGCCCGCTATAGGCTGGTTGCCGAATCCCGCGCCAACGAAGATGCGGGCAGGAATTCGGGAGCTCACCGCAAGTGACCACAGTCTTTGAGCCCGGCCCTGCAGAAGGTCAGTCCGGGCACGAGCAAGTCGTGTTCTGTCAGGACATCCAGTCCGGGCTGCGCGCCATCATCGCCATCTACTCGACGGCGCTCGGGCCCGCGCTCGGCGGCACGAGGTTCTACCCGTACTCCAGCGAGGATGCGGCGCTCGCGGACGTGCTGAACTTGTCCAGGGCGATGGCGTACAAGAACGCCCTTGCCGGGCTCGACCTCGGCGGCGGCAAAGCGGTCATTATCGGCGATCCTGACGCGGTGAAATCTGAGGCCCTGCTGCGCGCGTACGGGCGTTTTGTCGAGTCGCTGGGCGGCCGCTACATCACCGCCTGCGATATCGGCACCTTCAGCGAGGACATGGACGTCATCGCCAGGGAGTGCACGCATGTCACCGGCCGCACGGTGCCAAACGGCGGGGCTGGTGACTCGTCCGTGCTGACTGCATTTGGTGTCTTCCAAGGCATGCGCGCCGCCGCTGAGCACGTCTGGGGGGCTACCAGCCTTGGCGGCAAGACCGTTGGCATCGAGGGCGTCGGCAAGGTCGGGCACCGGCTCGTCGACCACCTGATGGAGGACGGCGCCGCGGTAGTGATCTTCGACACCAGCCAGGCGGCGGCCGAGCGGGTCTTTGCCAGGTACCCGGCCGTCACGGTTGCCAGCACCAGGGCCGAGCTGCTGGCCAGCTCGCTGGACGTGTACTCGCCCTGCGCGCTTGGCGGGGCCATCGACGACGACACCGTCAGCGCGCTCGGCGGCGTCAAGGTGATCTGCGGCGGCGCCAACAACCAGCTCGCCCATCAGGGCCTGGAGAAGACGCTGGCCGACCTGGGTATCGTGTATGCGCCTGACTACGTGGTGAACGCCGGCGGCGTGATCCAGGTAGCCGATGAGCTAACCGGATTCAGCTTCGAGCGGGCCAAGGCCAGGGCGGCCCAGATTCTGGGCACAACCAGGAAAATCCTGGCCCTGGCTGACGCCGAAGGCGTTCCGCCGGCAGTTGCCGCCGACCGTCTGGCCGAGCGGCGGATCGCCGAAATCGGCAGGTTGCGCGGCATATACCTGGGCCGCTGATCGATTTCGGCGGAATCATCGGAGGCGCCGGGCGCCCAAAGCAGGTACGGTTGTACCTGTACGTCAGGGCGAGCGCGTCCCGCTCCGGTGGCGGAGCGGCGGCGGGTCGGCCTTTTGTGCACGGAACCGCGAGCATTGGCGTGGTAAACGGACAACTAAGAGTGCGGTGACCAGGGACCCGTCGGGTTCCGTACGTTAGAGGGGGTCGAGCCAATGGGGCGCGGCCGAGCCAAGGCCAAGCAGGTCAAGGTGGCACGCCAGCTTAAGTACAGCGGCGGCGGTACCGACCTTGACCGGCTGCGGGCTGAGCTGGGCGTCGACGCGGACAATGGGCGCGCCAACGGGGATTCCGATCATGCGGACCTTGGCGATCGCTACGCCGCGGACGACGACTCGGCACTGGATGATGAAGGCGAAGACGAGGACTGGGAGTCCGGCGAAGACTTCGGCGAGCACGATGCCGACGACCTCGTCCGGCCGTACGGCTCGTCAGCTGGGGCCTGACCGGATCAAGTAGGGCGGACGTTACCGGCCAGAGCCGGGGTTTCCTCAGGGTGCCTGGGGTGACCCGGCTCCTGGTGTCATGCGGGATAGTGGCCGGATAGCCGGGCGTTGCCAGACCCGGCCGTGACCTCGCCGACGATCCACGCGGGCACGCCGCGCTCGGCTAGCAGCGCGATCCCGCGGCCCGAGTCAGCGGCCGCGACCACGGCGACCATGCCGACGCCCATGTTGAACACGTTTTCCATCTCGGCCTGCGGCACCTTGCCGTGACCAGCAAGCAGGCTGAAGACAGCGCCCGGCCGCCAGCTCGCCCGGTCCAGCACCGCGTCAGCGCTGGCGGGCAGCACCCTGGCCAGGTTCGCTGCCAGCCCGCCGCCGGTGATGTGAGCGAAGGTCCGCACCGCGCAGCTGTCCGCCAGGGCCAGGCAGTGCCGGGCGTAGATACGCGTCGGGGTCAGCAGCTCCCGGCCCAGCGTCTGGCTGAGCTCGGCTGGCCGGGCCGCGAGGTCGAGCCCGCTGCCCGGAGCGTCCACGATCGCGCGGACAAGCGAGAAGCCGTTGGAGTGCAAGCCCGACGAAGCCATCGCTATGACCACGTCGCCGACCCGTACGCGCTCGGGGCCCAGCAACCGGTCGGCGTCAACGACCCCGGTCGCGGCCCCGGCCAGGTCGAAGTCATCCGGCCCGAAATGCCCTGGATGCTCGGCGGTCTCTCCGCCCACCAGCGCGCAGCCGGCCTGCACGCAGCCCTCCGCGATGCCGCCCACGATCGCCGCGACCCGCTCAGGCTGGATCCGTCCGCAGACCAGGTAATCGGTCATGAACAGCGGCTCAGCGCCGCACACTGCCAGGTCATCAACGACCATGCCAACAAGATCCAGGCCGATGGTGTCGTACTGGCCGAGGCGCTGCGCCAGCACGACCTTGGTGCCCACCCCGTCGGTGGAGGTCGCCAGCAGCGGCCTGCGCATCCCGGTCAGCTTGGACGCATCGAACAGCCCGGCGAACCCGCCGAGCCCGCCGATGACCTCCGGGCCAGCTGTCCTGGCCACCGAGGCGCGCATCAGGTCCACTGCCTTGTCCCCGGCTGCGATGCTGACGCCGGCGGCAGCGTAGCTGGCCGGGCGGGCGGTGTCATCGCGGTGGCCTGGCTGGCCCCGGGCGGGGCTGGCGGCCGGGCCCGCGCCGGTCAACGCAGCGCCTCCCGGCGGAGCCGGCCGGCTCAAGCAGGTGCTTGCCCTTCTCGTCTTCGGCCACCGATACGGGGTACTTGCCGTCGAAGCACGCGCGGCACAGCCGGTCGGCGGGCAAAGTGGTCGCCTCGATAAGGGCAGCGAGCGACACGAAGCCGAGGGAGTCGGCACCGATGGACTCCCTGATCTCCTCAATGGTCAGGTTGCCTGCCATGAGCTCGGCCCGGCTGGCGAAGTCGATGCCGAAGAAGCACGGCCATGCCACCGGCGGGCTGGAGATCCGGACGTGTACTTCCGCTGCGCCTGCCTCGCGCAGCATCGCCACGATCGCGCGCTGAGTGTTGCCGCGCACGATCGAGTCATCCACGACCACCAGCCGCTTCCCGGCGATGGCTTCCCTGAGCGGGTTGTACTTCAGCCGGATGCCGCGCTGCCTGATGGTCTGGCTTGGCTGAATGAAGGTCCGGCCGACGTAAGAGTTCTTGACCAGGCCCTGGCCGTAAGGGATCCCGCTGGCTTGCGCGTAACC
This sequence comes from uncultured Actinomycetota bacterium, assembly GCA_963711055.1. GTDB lineage: Bacteria > Actinomycetota > Actinomycetes > Streptosporangiales > Streptosporangiaceae > JAJYUU01. The sequence continues at coordinate 65,119 of CAVQCR010000037.1, forward strand.
GATAGCGGCCGGAGTGCTCGACTCGGGGACGGGAATGACCAGGTCGGCGTCGGCCGGATACTCGGCGGCCAGTCGCTTGCCCACTTCGACCCGCGCGGACTGCACGCTTCGCCCCGCGATCGTGGTATCCGGCCTGGCCAGGTAGACATACTCGAACAAGCATCCCTTCGGTGCCGCAGGCGCGAAGAGATGCGACCTGACGCCCCGCTCGTCGATCGCCACCATCTCGCCCGGCTCGATCTCCCGGACAAAGGCAGCCCCGACGATGTCCAGTGCGGCTGTCTCGCTGGCAACCACCCATCCTCTGGCTACCCGCCCGAGCACCAGTGGCCGGAAGCCCTGCGGGTCTCGCGCGGCATACAGGGTCTGCTCGTCCATGAAGACGAGCGAAAACGCCCCGCGCACCAGCGGAAGCGCGGCCAGCGCTGCCGCCTCCACACCGGGATGCGCGGCGTGGCCATTACCGTTCCCGCTGCCGCCCAGTCCTGGCGCGGCGAACAACGCCGTCAGCACGTCGGTGTCGGAGCTGGCCCGCCCGCCGAGCGCCGCGGCCTGGCCGCCAAGCAGCCCGGCTAGCTCCAGCGTGTTGATCAGATTGCCATTGTGGCCGAGCGCCAGGCTGGCCGACGGGGTGGCGCGGAAGGTGGGCTGGGCGTTCTCCCAGACCGACGAGCCGCTGGTGGAGTACCGGCAGTGCCCGACCGCGATGTGGCCTCGCAAGGTGTTCAGCACCGACTCATCGAAGACCTGCGCTACCAGGCCCATGTCCTTGTAGACCACGATCCTGCTGCCATCGCTGACCGCGATGCCAGCAGACTCCTGGCCGCGATGCTGAAGTGAGTACAGGCCGTAGTAGGCAAGCTTGGCCACGTCCTCCCCAGGGGACCACACGCCGAAAACGCCGCACGCGTCACGTGGCGGGTGATCTGCTGGATCGGGATCATGTGACAACAGGCCGTCGGGCTTAATCACCAGCCAATTCTAGTGACCTCCCGGCCCGCCGGGGCCGTCGGCCACGACCGGCAGGTAAGAAGAAATATCGGATCGCTGCCCGCTGGCCAGCAGCCGACCGGTGGCCAAGGCTGCCGCCCAGTCCAGTTCTCCGGTCGCAAGGCTCAGCCAGGTCATCGGGTCGGTCTCGACCACGTTCGGCGGCGTCCCGCGGGTGTGCCGGGGCCCGGGAATGCACTGAATAGCGGCAAATGGCGGGACCCGTACCTCGACGGTCCGGCCCGGCGCCCGGTCGGCCAGCAGCCCCAGCGTGTAGCGGACTGCGGCCCGGAGCGCGGCGCTGGTGGGCTTCCGGCCAGCCCTCGCCGCGGCCTGCACGCTGGCCAGGCTCGCTTCGCCCAGCGCGCGCTCGGTCATCAGGCCGGCCCAGGCCGGGCTCGCCCAGAGCGGCCCGCTGCTCGTTGACCGCCGCGAGCATGCGACTCAGGTCAGGACCGCGGGCCGGCACAGCTCAGAAGGTTAGTCCATGCCAGCGCGGCCAAAAAACCTCTTACTTTTGCCGATATCTGCATCATCGGCCGCCCGTAACCGGTAATCGTTCGGTATGCCTGGTCAGCGCCGCACGGCCGCCTCACGCAGCCGGGGAGCACGGCTGCCCATGCTGGCCGGCATCGTCGTCGTTCTGCTACTGGCCGGCGCTGGCGCGACCGCCTACGTGGTGGCATTTCACCAGCCAGCGGCGCGGCGAACCAGTCCGCTGCCGAGCCGAGCGATCAGCGCGGAGTCGGCCTGGCCTGGTGGTTACCGCCGGCGCAGGTGGCACGGCCGGCGGGAGACTGCTGCAGCTCATCGACAGCCGCGCGTCGCCGGAATTCAGCCCGCTGAACGCGGCCCAGGTTGCGGTCGGGTCTCCGCAGTGGACGGCCGACCTGATGGGCGGCGACACTTACATTTTCATCTTCCTGGCGACCGATACCTGCCTGACCGCAGTCGGGCCCAGTTCTGATCTGGCGATGGCTCTTCAGCACTGCAACCTTGGCAGGCAGCAGCGCTGGCGCCGGGTCGACAGCGCCGTTATCGCGGCCGGCCACGACTACTACCAGTACGCCAACTCGGCCGATGGCCAGTGCCTGACCATGACGGGCCTCCTGGCTGACGGTGATTACGGCACCGGCATCAGGCCGTGCGCGGCGACTCAGCCGGCCAGCCAGCTCATTGCGTTCTGGTGGTCAACCCCGTGACTCCGGCCGCACTGCCGCCAGCCCCGTCTCGGTCCGTCATCCCAGGTCAGCCGAACAATTCCGGCAACGCGCGGCGGTGGCTGGCAGCAAGCTCGGCCAGCGGGACAGTGAAGTAACCGGCAACCTCCAAGTCGGTACCGCCGGTTGCTCCGATCATCGCGGCCGGTACTCCGGATAGCTCGCACAGGCGGACGAATTCGGCGTCGGCGCCGGGCCGCACCGCGACCACTGCCCGTGCCGCTGACTCGCTGAACAGGAACGTCGCCGCTTCCCCAGGAAGGTCCACAGTGCAGCCGGTACCCCCGGCCAGGCAGGATTCCGCGAGCGCGGCCGCCAGCCCGCCATCGGACAGGTCATGCGCGGCGGCGAGCAGGCCGCGCGCCCCGGCCGTGACCAGCAGGTCGGCCAGTGCCCGTTCCGCCTCGAGGTCGACAGCGGGCGGGCGGCCGCCAAGGTGCCTATGCCTGAGCCAGGCCCACAGCGACCCGCCGAACTCCGCCCTGGTCTGGCCGAGCAGCACGATGCCGGCACCGGACACCTCGAAGCCGGAGCGGACCCGGCGCCGGACGTCTTCGTGCACGCCAAGCACCCCGACGACCGGCGTGGGCTGGATGGGCGTGGCGCCCGTCTGGTTGTAGAAGCTCACATTGCCGCCAGTGACGGGAACCCCGAGCTGCAGGCAGCCGTCCGCCAGGCCACGCACGGCCTCGGTGAACTGCCACATCACGGCCGGGTCTTCCGGCGAACCGAAGTTGAGGCAGTTGGTCACCGCGAGCGGCCGCGCACCGGTGACGGCCACGTTCCGGTACGACTCCGCCAGCGCCAGTTGCGTGCCGGTATAAGGGTCGAGCTGGCAGAACCGGCCGTTGCCGTCGGTGGCGAGCGCAACGCCGAGACCGGTTGACTCGTCCACCCGCAGCAGTCCGGCGTCGTGCGGCATCGCCAGCACGGTGTCACCGCGGACATAGCGGTCATACTGCTCAGTGACCCAGGTCCGGTCGCCAGCCTCCGGCGAGCCGAGCACCATCAGCAGGTCAGCGCGAAGTTCCTGGCCCGAGGCTGGTCGCGGCAGCAGCGCCGCATCGGCGGCAGCCAGCGCGTCCTGGCTATCCGGGCGGCACACCGGGCGGTCGTAAACCGGGCACTCCGCTGCGGCCGTGCCTGGCGGGATGTCGACTACGTGCTCTCCGTGCCAGGTCATCTCCAGCCTGCCGGTGTCGGTGACCTCGCCGATCACGGTGGCCAGGACATCCCATTTCGCGCAGATGGCCAGGAACCGCTCGACGTTTTCGGGTGTGACGATCGCCATCATCCGCTCTTGCGATTCGCTCATCAGGATCTCGGCCGGCCCGAGTGAGGCGTCGCGAAGCGGCACGGTGTCCAGCCGGACCCGCATCCCGGTCCCGCCGCCCGCCGACAATTCGGTCGTGGCGCAGGCCACGCCTGCTGCGCCGAGATCCTGGATGCCGACGACCAGGTCTGCCTGGTAGAGCTCAAGGCAGCATTCGACCAGGAGCTTCTCCATGAACGGGTCACCGACCTGCACGCTCGGCCGCTTGGCGCCTTCGCCTGCGCCTCCGAACGAAGCGCTCGCCAGCACGGAGGCGCCGCCGATACCATCGGGGCCCGTCCGCGAACCGAACAGAATCACCTGGTTACCGGGCCCGGTCGCGGCGGCCAGCTTGAGATCATCATGCCGCAGCACACCTACGCACAGGGCATTGACCAGCGGGTTTCCGGCATAACAGGGATCGAAGGCCAGCTCGCCGCCGATGTTGGGCAGGCCAAGGCAATTGCCGTAAAAGGAGATGCCTCGGACCACCCCCGGCAGCACCCGCCGTGTGTCGTGAGCATCAGCCGGGCCGAACCGCAGCGCGTCCATGACGGCCACGGGACGGGCACCCATCGCCAGGATGTCCCGCACGATGCCGCCGACGCCGGTGGCCGCGCCCTGAAAGGGCTCCACGTAGGACGGATGATTGTGGGACTCGATCTTGAACGTCACCGCGTAGCCCTGACCGATGTCGACTACGCCGGCGTTCTGGCCCATGCCCGCCAGGAGCACATCGGTAGCGGGCGCCTTGTCGGCGAATTGCCGCAAGTGCTTGCGCGATGACTTGTAGGAGCAGTGCTCGCTCCACATGACCGAGTAGATCGCCAGCTCGGCGTCTGTCGGCCTCCGGCCCAGGATGCTGACGACGCGCGCGAACTCCGCTGGCGTAAGGCCCAGTGCCGCGAACGGCTGCGGCCGATCCGGAGTCGCGGCGGCCGCCGCCACGGTGTCCTGGCTAACGCGGCTAACGGGGTCCTGAGTCACCGTCTCCGAGCTGGTCATACGCCGCCGACCGCCTGAAGCACCGAGGTGAAGAAGTCGAGGCCGTCGTCGGCCGGGCCGGTCAGCGCGTCAATGGCATGCTCGGGATGCGGCATTAGGCCGGCCACGTTGCCGGCCTGGCTGGCGACACCAGCGATATCAGCTACCGACCCGTTCGGGTTGCCGCTGGCATACCTGGCCAGGACCTGGCCGTTAGCCTCCAACTCGGCCAGGGTCGGCGCATCGGCCATGTAGGCGCCCTCGCCGCTTTTGAGCACGATGGCGATCTGCTGACCGGGCTGGTACCGGCAGGTCCAGGCCGAGGTGGTGTTCTCTATCGCGATCTTGATGTCCCTGGTCACGAAATGAAGGTTTTCGTTCCTGGTCAGCGCACCGGGCAGCAGGTGCGCCTCACACAGGATCTGGAAGCCATTGCAGATCCCCAGGACCGGCAGGCCCTTGGCGGCGGCGGGGACGATCTCTCCCATGACCGGCGCGAACCTGGCGATGGCACCGCACCGCAGGTAGTCGCCATAGGAAAAGCCGCCAGGAAGGACTACCGCGTCGACGCTGTGCAGCCTGGCCTCGCCATGCCAGAGTTCGACCGGCTGGCCGCCCGCTCGCTGCACGGCTCGCCTCGCATCACGGTCATCCAGGGAGCCAGGGAAGGTCACGACTCCGATCCGGGCCGTCATGGGCGTCCTCGCGGGCGGCGCATGCCTGCAGGCTACCGCCTCAGCCGGCGTCCCTGAGCTGTGAGGCCGCGCGCAGCGGCAGCGGCGCGTCGCTGCGCCACTCAAGCCGCTTCTGCAGCGAAACGATGGTGCCCTGGCCCGGCTTGCTCTGCATGGTGACGTCATCAACGCAGGCCCGCATGATCGCCAGGCCACGACCAGACTCAGGCAGATCGGCGAGGGCTCGCTCTCTGGCCAGCCGCCTCGACCTCGTGATTCGGCTGCGTAGCGTGCTCGGCGGACCGGGCGGCGGCGTCGTCGGGAGGCGACGCAGCCGCGGCACAGGCCGGACCGGACGCCGCATCACTGACCGGCGAGCAAGCGTAGCCGGGTCAAAGCCCCGGCCGCTGTCCAGCACCTCCAGCACGCAGCGCTTGCTGCTGACGTGCGCGACCAGTTCGTAGCGCCGGCCGGGTCCGGCATGCCGCAGCACGTTAGTGCATGCCTCGGTGACGGCCAGCAGGAGATCACTGACACAACGCTCATCTACGCCGAGGCGGCTGAGGGTGTCCCCGAGAACCCGGCGCATCACCGGGACGCTTAGCGATTCCCTGGGGAACACCAGGCAGAACTCCACGTCTGCGGCTGGCTCCTCAGCATGGAACACCCGAGATCGCATCCGCTCCTCAGCCCCGTCGCGGTAACAGTCAGTTCACATTGTGGAGGCTTCCCCGGACGCGCTGCGATAATCATGAACTTAGGCGATCTCTGGACGAACAGTGCGGTACTGGCAGCCAGCGTAGATACCCTCTTAGGCCGCTGACCTGCGCTTACGCCGTCCTGGGCGGCTGATCTTGGCCAGTTTAAGGCGCCGCGCAAGGACCGGTCGAAAATAACAATCAGGTAAGGCTGGTGCCGCAAGGCCGCTGCCGTGCGATTCAGGCCGGATGAACGGCGAATTCCTCGATCACGGGGTTGGCGAGCAACTCGGCAGCGAGCTTCGAAATCTGCTCCTCAGTTGCTGGCCCGGTCAGCTCGACCTCGAAGCGCTTGCCCTGGCGGACCCCGGCAACCTGATCAAAGCCAAGCCGCCGGCAGGCACTGGCGATGGCCTCGCCTTGCGGGTCGTGGATCTCTGGCTTGAGCATCACATTGATGACGAATCTCGGCACATCCGAACAGTACGCGACCACGGCCGGGCCGAGCGCCCTGTGTCGGACTTCGGGCCGCCTGAGCCCGCCTGCTGCGGTGCGGCGCGCCGGGCTTTTCGGGGGGCACACAGGGCGGGCGGAGGCCCCATGCGTACCTATCTGGGCGGGCCGCTAGTACTGTCGCGGCACAATGGACATAAGACCGGCCGGTTCGGGCTAGACCCCGACCGGACATGAGCATGCAAGGAGTGGCACGTGGCCGTCAAAGATGCCGGGCGAGCCGCCTCCCGCACTGCCGCACGGGCACCAGCCCGCGACGAGGCCAGGCAGGCGGACCGGGCAGAGCTGATTCAGCTCCTCACCCCCGAGGGGGAGCGAGTCGACCATCCCGACTACCCGCTGGAAATTTCTGCGGACGAAGTCAAATCCCTCTACCGTGACCTGGTCATAGTCCGCCGGATCGATTTCGAGGCAATCGCGCTGCAGCGTCAGGGTGAGCTCGGGATCTGGGCGTCCCTGCTCGGCCAGGAGGCAGCCCAGGTCGGCTCCGGCCGTGCACTCGGTCCGCGCGACATGGCGTTTCCCACCTACCGGGAGCATGGCGTGGCATGGTGCCGTGGCCTGGACCCGACCAAGCTTCTCGAGCTGTTCCGCGGGGTCAGCCACGGTGGCTGGGATCCAACGGCGCACAACTTCCACCTGTACACGATCGTGATCGGCAGCCAGGCGCTGCACGCCACCGGTTACGCAATGGGGATCCAGCGCGACGGCGCGGTCGGCGAGGACGGCGAGGCGGTGATCGCCTACTTCGGCGACGGCGCGACCAGCCAGGGTGACGTCAATGAGGCGTTCATCTGGGCATCGGTCAACAACGCTCCGGTCGTCTTCTTCTGCCAGAACAACCAGTGGGCCATCTCCGAGCCGCTGGAGCGGCAAAGCCGGACGCCGCTGTACCAGCGCGCACGCGGCTTCGGCTTCCCCGGCTGCCGGGTGGACGGCAACGACGTGCTCGCCTGCCTGGCCGTTACCCGTAAGGCACTGCAAGCCGCCAGGGATGGCCAGGGCCCGACGCTGATCGAGGCCTTCACTTACCGCATGGGCGCGCACACCACGACCGACGATCCGACCAGGTACCGGTTGTCGGCAGAGCTCGAGGCCTGGAAGCTGAAGGACCCGATCGAGCGGGTGAAGCAGTACCTGATCCGCAATGAGCTCGCCGACATGTCGTTCTTCGACGAGGTCGAAGCCGAAGCCGCCGAGACCGGCAGCCGGGTCCGGGCCGCCTGCCTGGAGATGCCCGATCCCGAGCCCACCTCCATGTTCGACGACGTACTGACCACCGAAACCGCGCAGCTCTCCGCTGAGCGCGCCGAGTTCGCCGCCTACCTTGACTCGTTTGTCGGCGAGGAGGCCGCACGATGACCACGCTGACGTTGTCAAAGGCGCTCAACGAGGGCCTGCGCAAGGCGCTGGAAAACAACCCCAAGGCGCTGATCATGGGCGAAGACGTCGGAAAGCTCGGCGGCGTCTTCCGGGTCACCGACGGCCTGCAGAAAGACTTCGGCGAAGCCCGGGTGGTGGACACGCCGCTGGCCGAGTCAGGCATCATCGGCACCGCCATCGGCCTGGCGCTGCGCGGTTACCGGCCGATCTGCGAGATCCAGTTCGACGGCTTCGTTTTCCCGGCGTTCGACCAGATCGTCAGCCAGCTAGCCAAGATGCGGTACCGCTCGCTCGGCACCGTGCGCCTGCCGGTGGTGGTCAGGATCCCGTTCGGCGGCGGCATCGGGGCGGTCGAACATCACAGTGAGTCGCCGGAGGCGCTTTTCGCGCACACGCCCGGCCTGCGGGTCGTCGCCTGCGGCGATCCCGCTGACGCCTACACGATGATCCAGCAGGCCGCTATCAGTGACGACCCGGTCATATTCTTCGAGCCCAAGCGCCGCTACTGGGACAGGGCCGAGGTGGACATCGAGGGTGCGCTCGCCGCGGCGCTGCCGATGGGCAAAGCCCGCGTCCTGGTCAGTGGCACCGACGTAACCGTGCTGTGTTACGGCCCGATGGTGCGGACATGCGCGGAGGCAGCCGTCGCCGCGGCCAGCGACGGGCGGTCCGTCGAGGTCATTGACCTGCGCTCGCTGGCGCCGCTGGACACCGCGACGATCTTCGACTCGGTCCGCAAGACCGGTAGGTGCGTGGTCGTGCACGAGGCGGTCGTCACCGGCGGAATCGGTGCCGAGGTCGCCGCCCGCGTGTCGCAGGAGTGCTTCTACAACCTTGAGGCCCCGGTGCTGCGGGTCGGCGCCTACACGACCCCGTATCCGCCGTCCCGGCTGGAAGAGCATTACCTGCCGGATCTGGACCGGATCCTGGACGCCGTCGACCGCTCCTTCGGTTACTGAGAGGCCCCCATGTCGGATATCAAGGAGTTCAAGCTCCCTGACGTCGGAGAAGGCCTCACCGAGGCTGACATCGTCAGGTGGCACGTGCACCCGGGTGACACGGTCACCGTTAACCAGATCATCGTCGAGATCGAAACGGCCAAGGCCGTTGTCGAGCTACCCAGCCCCTATGCGGGCGTCGTCGCCGACCTGCTCGTGCCCGAGGGCGCGACCGCAGATGTCGGCACGCCGATCATCTCGGTCAAGACCGGCCCCGGCCGGACCATCGCGACGGCTCCGGCCGACATCCCGGCCGAGGCAGTAGTGCAGCGAGCGATCAGCGAGACCGAGGACCTGGTGCCAGCGCCGCCGATCGAGGCCGCTACCGAGCCCGGCATGCACGGCAGCCCGGCGCCCAAAGCCGAGCGGCAGGCGGTACTGGTTGGCTACGGCGTCAAGCTGGGCACGACCAGCCGGCGGGCGCGCAAGGCAGCACCGGGCCAGCCGGCGGCCCCGGCCGCCCCCGCCGCCAATGGATCCGGCCAGGGCACGGTGCTCGCCAAGCCGCCCGTCCGTAAGCTAGCCAGAGATCTCGGCGTGGACCTGAGCAAGCTGACCGGGACCGGACCGAACGGCTCGATCACCCGAGACGACGTTCAGCAGGCGGCGGACGGAGTTCGCGACAGCGGCCGCGTTCCCCTGTCCGCAATGGTTGTCCCGACCGGGTCGGCGCCCGCCGCGCAGCGGGAAGACCGGATCGCGATCCGGGGCGTGCGCAAGCACACCGCAGCCGCGATGGCGGCGAGCGCATTTACCGCCCCGCATGTCACCGAGTTCCTCCAGATCGACATCACTGAAACGATGACGGCGACGGCCCGGCTGCGCGAGCTGCCGGAGTTCGCCGACGTCCGCGTTTCGCCGCTGCTGCTGGTTGCCAAGGCGCTGCTGGTTGCGGCCGCCCGGCATCCGATGATCAATGCGAGCTGGGACGAGGCCGCGCAGGAGATCGTGGTCAAGCATTACGTGAACCTGGGCATCGCCGCCTCGACCGACCGCGGCCTGGTCGTGCCGAACGTCAAGGACGCGCATGCGCTGACCCTGCCGGACCTGGCCAGGGCGCTCGCCCAGCTGGCCGAGACGGCACGGGCCGGGAAGGCAACGCCAGCCGACCTGTCCGGCGGCACGATCACCATCACCAATGTCGGCATCTTCGGCGTGGACACCGGCACCCCGATCCTGTCCCCCGGTGAGGCGGCGATTCTCGCGTTCGGGCAGGTTAAGGACGCGCCATGGGTCGTGGACGGCGAGCTTGCCGTGCGCAAGGTGTGCACGCTTGCGCTGTCCTTCGACCACCGGCTGGTCGACGGTGACCTGGGCTCGGCCGTGCTGCGGGACGTGGGTGCCATGCTGACCGAGCCGTTGCGGATGCTCGCCTGGTCCTGAGTCAGGCGGCGTTGCGCGTGACAGGCGCTCTAGCGAGAGGAATCCGATGATCAGGCACGTGGTGCTGTTCACCTGGGATGACGCGATGACCAAGGAGATGGAGCGGCAGCTCGCCGCGGAACTGACCGCGCTTGCGCCGAAGATGGCCGGGCTGCGCGCCTATCACGCCGGGCCGGACGCAGGGATCGTCGAGGGCAACTTCGACTTCGCCGTTGTCGCCGATTTCGACGATGCGGGCAGCTACCTTGCCTACCGCGACAACGCCGAGCACCAGGACATCATCGGCCGGCTCAGCCGGCCGCACACCAAGTCCAGGGCATCGGTCCAGTACGAGATCTGAGCCGGATACGTCATGAACCAGTCAGTTCAGTACGAGATCTGACCACGTGTCGCGGCGCGGATGCTGCGAGCATGGCGGTCATGGCCACGATCATCGCGTTCCACGCCCATCCCGACGATGAGGCGCTGCTGACGGGCGGCACGCTCGCGCGGCTGGCGGCCGAAGGACACCGCGTGATCATCGTCGTGGCCACCGACGGGGTGGTAGATCCAGGGACCGGTCCCGGCGCGCGCACCCGGCTGGACGAGCTCGCCGCGAGCGCCTCGCTGCTGGGGGCCGCGCGCGTCGCCCATCTCGGCTACGCCGACAGCGGGCACGGGCCGATCCTGTTCCCGGATCCGCCGGACCGGCTCAGGTTCGTCCGTGCGGACGTGGACGAGGCCGCCGGGCGGCTGGCGGCGCTGATCCGCGAGGAGCGCGCTGAGCTGCTGCTCAGCTACGACCCGCGCGGCGGGTACGGACATCGAGACCACGTCCAGGTGCACCGGGTAGGAGCGCGCGCCGCGGAGCTGACCGGCATCCGAGTGCTCGAGGCGACGCTGCCCCGCGAACTTGTCCGGCTGGCGTTCAGTCCGGCCCGTCCGCTCAGGCTCCTGGTCCGCTATGACCCGGAGGCAATCGGGGCGTCCTTCACCCCGAGGGCGGCGATCACTCACCGGGTAAGCATTAGGCGCTACGCCCGGCAGAAGCAGGCAGCGATTGCCGCGCACGCCTCATTTCTGCGCGGGACGAGCAGGACGGCGCGGCTGGCCCGGTTCATGGTCGCGCTGCCGCCAGCGGTCTTCGGGCTGGCGTTCGGCTACGAGTGGTTTGCCGAGCCGGGCGCGGCGATCATCACTCACGGCAGGGGCCATCTCCTGGGAGACGTGCTGCAGCCGATCGGGCGGAAGTGCCCAGCGAAGCCGGCTGAAGACGGCCCAACGGTGCTGGCTAGAACGCCTCTTCGGCCAGTTCCATCGGGTCCAGCGAGGTCGTCTCCGCGATCTCGCGCTCTGCCGCCAGCCGCGGCAGCACGGTCGCCGCGAAGAACCCGGCGGCTGCCACCTTGCCCTGATAGAACGCCCGGTCGCTGGCGCTCAGGGCGCCCTGATCAAGCTTTGCGATCGCGACCTCAGCCTGGCGCGCGAGCAGCCAGCCGACGACGAGGTCGCCCAGCGCCAGCAGCAGCCTGGTCGTGTTCAGGCCGACCCGGTATATCTCCGCATCCTGCTCCAGGCTTGCGCCGTAGAAGCCGTTCATCGCGTTGACGATAGCCTCGACGTTGTCGGCCGCCCTGGCCAGCGCAGCGCGCTCTTTCTTGAGACGGCCGTTGCCGTTGTCGGCCGCGGCGAACTCCCGTACCTGTCCTAGCAAGTAGTCAAGGGCCGCCCCCTGGTTGCGGACGATCTTGCGGAAGTACAGGTCGATGCCCTGGATCGCGGTGGTGCCCTCGTACAGGCTGTCGATCTTGGCATCCCTGATGTACTGCTCGATCGGGTAATCCTGGAGGTAGCCGGAACCGCCGAGGGTCTGCAGGGACTGGGCTAGCAGCTCATAGCCGCGCTCCGAGCCGACGCCCTTGACGATCGGCAGCAGCAGGTCGTTCAGCGCGGCAGCCATCTCGTCCCGGTCGCCGCGGGCCGCGGCGAGCTGCACCGCGTCCTGCTGGCTGGCGGTGTACAGCACGAGCGCGCGCATGCCCTCGGCGTAAGCCTTCTGCAACAGCAAGCTGCGGCGGACGTCCGGGTGCTTCATGATCGTGACGCGGGGCGCGGTCTTGTCGGACATCTGGGTGAGGTCCGCACCCTGGACCCTGGTCTTGGCGTAGTCAAGCGCGTTGAGGTAGCCGGTCGACAGCGCGGCGATGGCCTTCGTGCCGACCATCATCCGGGCGAACTCGATGATCATGAACATCTGGCGGATGCCGTCGTGCACATCGCCGATGAGCGTGCCGACTGCCGGGTGCTCGGCGCCGAAGGTGAGCTCACAGGTGGTGGAGGCCTTCAGCCCCATCTTGTGCTCGACGTTGGTCACGTACACGCCGTTGCGGTCACCAAGCGTGCCGTCGTCGTTGACGCGGTACTTGGGCACGAGGAACATCGACAGGCCCTTGGTGCCCGGACCCGCGCCCTCGGGCCTGGCCAGCACGATGTGCAGGATGTTGTCGGCCAGGTCGTGCTCGGCGCTGGTGATGAACCGCTTGACGCCCTCGATGTGCCAGGTGCCGTCGGGCTGCTGGACGGCCTTGGTCCGGCCGGCGCCGACGTCCGAGCCAGCGTCGGGCTCGGTGAGGACCATGGTGTAGCCCCAGCGGCCCTCGATCGCGCGCTCGGCGACCTTCTTCTGGGCGGGCGTCCCCAGCTGCCAGAGCGCGTGCGAGAACGAGCCGACACTTGAGTACATCCAGACGGCCGGATTCGCCCCGAGCACCAGTTCGGCGACCGACCAGGCAAGCGACCGCGGCACGCTGGTGCCGCCGAGCTCGGCTGGCAGCTCAAGCCGGAACCACTCGGCGTCGATGAACGCCTGGTAGGACCGCTTGAACGAGTCGGGCATCCGGACGGTGTGGGTGTCGGGGTCGAAGAGCGGCGGGTTGCGGTCGGCGTCGGCAAACGAGTCGGCGATCGGGCCCTCAGCCAGCCTGTTGACCTCGTCCAGGATGCCGCGGGCCGTCTCCTCGTCAACCTCGGCGAACGGCTCGGCGCCCAGCAGGTCCTGCCGCCTCAGCACCTCGAACAGGTTGAATTCGATGTCCCGCAGGTTGCTCTTGAAGTGCCCCATTTGAGTACTCCCGCCCGATCTGCCGCTTGCTACTCGCCAGTAACTTACTCAATAGTACCTAACGAGCCGCCAGGTGTCACCCCGGCCTGGCGACAGATGGCTAAGCGGGA
>CAVQCR010000038.1:0-91534 GCA_963711055.1 uncultured Actinomycetota bacterium
CATCCGCGCCATCGTCACCGGCGGAGGTTCGGGTATCGGCCTGGCGACCGTTCGCCTGCTCTGCTCCCACGGTGCTGCCGTCGCGGCCCTCGATCTCGACCCGGCGGCGGCGTGCCAGCCCGTCAGGGACAGCGGAGCCGTTCACGCGCCGCTCGGCATCCGCGCCGACATCACCGACGACAGTTCCATCACTGCGGCCTTCGACGAGGCCGTCGGATGCTTCGGCGGACTCGATGTTCTCGTCAACAACGCCGGCATAGGGGCGCTCGGAACCGTCGAAGCGAATTCCTTTGAGCAGTGGCACCGGGTCTTCGATACAAACGTCATCGGACTGGTCCGGGTAACCCGCGCCGCCCTACCCCATCTGCGCCGTTCCGCGACAGCGGCGATCGTCAATACGTCCTCAGTGGTCGCTACGGTCGGTCTCCCGGAACGCGCTCTCTATGGGGCCAGCAAGGGGGCTGTTCACGCCCTGACCCTGGCCATGGCCGCCGACCATCTCGCCGAGGGCATTCGGGTCAACTGCGTGAGCCCGGCTACCGTCAACACGCCCTGGGTCGGGCGACTGCTCGAGCAGGCCGACGATCCGGCCGCCGCCAGCGCGGCGCTCCGTGACCGGCAACCGCTCGGACGGCTCGTCTCGGCCGACGAGGTCGCCGCCGCGATCGTCTACCTTGCCAGCCCTGCGGCCGGCGCCGTCACCGGCACGGATCTGAGAGTCGACGGCGGCCTCCAAGGGCTCCGACTCCCGGCCCGTTAGCCAGACAGTCACGGGAATCTCTTCCCCGGCGTCCGTCAGGCCAGTCCACAGACGCGCATGAGTTCGCCGCGCCATCCTCCCCGGCACCGGCTGTGCCGCGTACTGTCCCCGCATGGGCCGTCGTGCTCGAAGTAAATGGCGTCGTCGCCCTTTCTGCGCCGTTCCGGCATGCCTTAAGGAGAACGCCTGTGGGGGACTATCCGGGGGACAACTGCCAGCGACTGCGAGCGACGCGCGGCGGCTCACGGCCTGCATATCCGCAGCTAGAGGCGCCAATTGACCTAGCCAGTTGCTGGTCCGGCGATCCCCTGAGTTCACTGACACGGAAGAGGTCCCTGGTTCAATCCCAGTACCGCCCACCAGTTCAAACGTATATTTTCGAATACTTGACCATTGCCTAGGCTAACTAAAAGAGCCAAACTAAAGCCCAGCAAGAGCCAAAGCCCCTGAGCTACTAGCTCGGCGTGGGCCACTATGACGACTTCGGGCTATGCCACGCGACAACAGGCGACACCCGGTGCTTCCCCAGCACGGAAGAGGTCACTGGTTCAATCCCAGAACCGCCCACGAGTTCAGAGGCACTTTGGGTGACTTGGCTGCCGCGAGCCCGGTCACCCGATACCGCTACCCCGGCAACACGATCCCCAGCCCCTGGATGGTGGCTAACTAACGCGTGACGGCAGATGCCGTGGAGAGTCCGCTGCCGGGAGACCGGCACGGCGCGGAATGCCGTGAACGGTGCGCAGAGCATGCTGCTGCTCCGCAGGAACGTGCACTGTGAACGCCTGACGTGGTCGTCACCACGCACCACAAGGCCTATCCGGTCTCGATGAGAGAGGGAGTTCGCGCTGCGCCTGCCTAAGCTGTCCTAACCTGCGGCTTGGCCACGGATCAAGGCGAGAGTCTCCGCGGCGCGCTTATCCCCGAGGTCACTGAAGACGAGGTAGGCGTCGCGCCATTTCCTGCGCGCCTTGGCGAACTGCGCGCAGGCATGGTGGGCGTGCCCGAGCACAACAAGCGCCTCGGCTTCAGCGACACGGTCGCCGTAGGTCCGGCTGAGTCCTGCTGCCTTCGCTGCGTGCTGAATGGCGTTCCTAGGGTGTTCCGTGGCGATACAGGCGAACGCGAGCTCCGTCAGGGCAGAGGTTTCTTCGCGGTCGCGGAGCGGGCCGAGGATGTCGACAGCCTGCTGCGCGGTGACCAGTGCGGCGTCGTAATTGCCGGTGCGACGGGAGGCGGCACTGATGTGTCGGAGGACCAGTCCCGCTACTCGTGGCTGATCGATCTGACGGCATACTGCCAGCGCGCTGTGCAGGCACTCCAGCGCCTGCGGCAGCATGCCGGCGTCGGAATAGGCCCTGCCGAGATTACCCAGGACGGTCGCCTCGCCAAGCTGGTCGCCAATCCTCCTGCGGATACCCAGGGATTGCCGAAAGCATGTGATGCTATTCGCGGAATCGCCGGACTGCTGGTAGGCGATGGCCAGGTGATTGAGCAGCCAGCCTTGAGCGGACAGATCGCCGATGGCGCGGGCGCTCGCAAGGCCCGTCCGGAGCGACTGGATCCAGTCGGGCCAATGGCCACGCAATGTACATACGTCCCAGAGGTTAATGGCCAGTTGCCAGCAGGTCTGGTAGGCGCCCGCCTCGTTCGCACGTGCGACGGCGACTATGAGGTTTGGTCGCTCTGTTTCGAGCCATCCCAGCGCCTCGTCGTAGGTCGCGAATGCCGACGGCCTGGTCGGCGTCGGCGGCGCCTGAGGATGCGTATGACGCCGACGAGGCTCGAGGATCCGGGATGCCGCTACGGCGTTTTCCAGGTACCACGTCAGGATGCGGTCGAGAGCCTGTGCCCGGTCGGATGGCTGATCCTGCAACGCGCTCAGACGGGCCGCATAAGCCCGCAGTAGATCATGGAGGCCGAAGCGGCCGGGCGTCAGCGCTGCGATCAGGCCCGCGCGGCAGAGTTCCGCGATGATCGGCCGCACCAGATCGGCCGGGCTGTCGGCCAGGGCGCCGCCCGCTGCGCCGGAGATCTCTCGCCCGGGGTGAACGCCTAGCAGCCGGAACATGCGGGCTGCCTGCGGTGACAGCTGGCCATAGGACCAGGAGAACGCCGCCTCCGGACTCGTTGCCGGGTCGCCGGTGTCCAGCGGGCTGAGCAGATGTGGCGCGGTCCGGAGCTCGCGCGCGAGGGCGGCAACAGCGGTCTCAGGGCGGCTGGCGACGCGAGCTGCGGTGATGCTCAGCGCGAGCGGGAGGCCTGCGCACAGGCGCGCCAGCTCACTTGCTGCCTTCAGATCCTGCTTGATTCGCGGAGCTCCGAGCCGGGCGGCCAGCAGCTCGACAGCCTCTTCCTCGCTCAGCACATCCAGCCGGATCGGATGGGCGCCGGTGTCGGCGATCAGGCCGGTGAGCGGGGACCGGCTAGTGATGACCGTGAGGCAAGACGGGCCCCCAGGCAGCAGTGGCCGGATCTGCGCCTCGTCGTGCGCGTTGTCCAGCAGGACCAATACCGCGCGCTCAGCCAGGACGCTGCGGTACAAGCCGCTGCGCGCCGCCCGGCTGGCCGGGATACGCCGGCGGCAGGCCGAGCGCCTCCAGCATGTCGTGCAGCGCCGCCGTCGGTGACAGCGGAGCCTCAGAAGGATCGAAGCCACGCAGGTTCAGGTAGACCTGCCCGTCGGGGAAGCGGTGCGCAATCTGATGGCACCAGTGCACGGCAAGGCTGGTCTTTCCGACCCCTGGGATCCCGGTGATCGCGATAATCACCGCGGGAAGCCCTGGTACTGCGGCCTGGTCCGCCAGTCCAGCCAGCGTGTTCAGCGCGGCGGCTCGGCCGGCGAAGCCGCGGACCGCGGCCGGCAGTTGCCGCGGCACGACAGGTTCCCAGCCTGACGCCCGCCCCGTATCCTGCTCGAGCCGTGCCATCGAACCGGTCACGCAGCCGGACCGCGCCGCCTGCGTAAATGCAGTCAGGTCCTGGCCCGACAGCCTGAGCGCATCCGCGAGCAGGACCACAGAACGGCGGTAGGGACGTGACGTCCGGCCGCGCTCGATATCGGCGACGGCCCGCACGCTGAGCCCGGCTGTCTGCGCCAGCTCCTCCTGCGTCAAGCCGGCCGCCAGCCGCAAGCTCCGCAACACAGGCCCGAACCCGTTAGCCGCTGTGTCCCCGCCTGCCATAGGACCTCGCCAGGAATGTAGGACACCATGCGGCATAAAGACGCCGCCAGTCGCCGACAATCTTAATCGCCAACTCTGCCGGTAAGTCTGCCGGTAAATGCACCTGGATTAAAGCTCGTATCGTCCTATCGTCCCAGATAACGACGGAGCGTGACTCTTGGCGGGTGACACGGTGCAAGCGAAAGGCGCTTTGCGGTCGGGGGCCGTCACACCGGTAACAAACTGGTCTGGCGGTGCGTCTTGTTCCTCTAAGCAACACGATCGCCACTGAAGAGGAACCGATGGCAGAGGTCACGTTCGGCTTGATGGGGCCGATGCTGATCAACTATTCCGGCGAGTCGATCAGAATCTCCGCGCGCCGGCAGCGGGTACTGCTGGCCGCGCTGCTGCTGCGCCCCAACCAGCCCGTGGCCAAGCACCGGCTGCGCGAGGCGATCTGGCCCGAGGCCGAAGACCGCTCCGACGCCACCCTGCGCAGCTATGTCATGCGGCTTCGGAGGGTCCTCGGCCCGATGCTCGCGGCGCGACTGACGATACGCCCGGCAGGCTACGTTCTGACGCTCGACAATGACGAAGAACTCGACCTGCTCCAGTTTCAAGCGCGCATACGCCGCGGCAGGCAGGCGGCGCTCGGCAACGAATGGCAGCTGGCCTTGCGCGAATACCAGCGGGCTCTTGAACTCTGGCGGGGTGACCCGTTGTGCGATGTCCCATCGGATTATCTGCAACTCAGCGCCAGTCCTGTCTTGTTCGAGCAGCGCATGCAGGCCTGGGAGGGGCTGTGCGCGGCGGCATGCCGACTTGGCCGAATCGGGGACTACCTCGTCGGCCTGCAGCGGCTGGCCGAGGAGGAGCCGTTGAGCGAGCGCTGCTCAGCGCTTCTGATGACAGCACTCCGCAGCGCAAACCGCCGAATCGACGCCTTAGCCGAGTTCCGCCGACTGCGCCAGCTGCTAATCCGGGAGCAAGGAGTCGAGCCGAGTGGCTTCGTTCGCGAGATACACGAGCAGTTGCTGCGCGATAAGGGCCAAGTCACCGGGCATGCCGCGGTGCCGCGAGAGCGCGGGCGACCCGGACTGCCAGCTTGCGGGCCAGTGCCACGGCAGCTTCCAGCCGGTCCAGCCTTGTTCGTTGGCAGGACATTGGCCTTCGCGGAGCTGACCAGTGCGCTGGCTCGGTCGAAGGATGGCGGCGCCAGTGGACCGACAGCCTTGGTCATCACGGGCCCGCCGGGGATCGGGAAGACAGCGCTGGCGGTCCATGCATGTGGCCGGATGCGGCACGAGTTTCCGCATGGTCAGCTCTATGCCGACCTACGAGGTACTCAGCCCCGCCCCGCGGCAGCCGGGGCAGTTATGGCGGTATTCCTGCGCGCCCTCGGCGCGCGCCCCTCGGAACTGGCCCCTAACGGCCCGGAGCGAGTCGGCCAGTATCGCAGCCTGCTTGCCGATCGCGCGGTATTGATTCTCCTCGATGATGCCAGCGATGCCGCTCAGGTCCGGCCCCTGCTTCCCGGCCCAGGCCCCAGCTCTGTGCTCATTACCTCGCGCTCCTCGCTTCCGGACCTGCCCGAGGCGCACATCGTCGGCATTACCGAACTTACCGACGCTGAAGCAATGGCGCTGTTCGCCGCATCGGCCGGACCGGAACGCGTCCGAGCCGAACCTAGTGCTGCAGCGGCTGTGCTGGCGGTCTGCGCGGGCTTGCCGCTGGCCCTGCGCATCGCGGGCGCTCGGCTCGCGTCCAGGCCTGAGTGGCCGATCGGGCACCTGGCCCAGCTCCTGGCCGACGAGCGGAACTGGCTTCACGAGCTGCGCCACGGATCAGCCTCGGTCCGGACCAGCCTGGAGAGCGCCTATGGCGCCATGGTCGGTTCCGGCGCCGCGAGAACGACGGCCGGTGAGCAAGCGGCGAGAGTGTTCGAGCGGCTTGGACAATGGCAGGCCAGCCATTTCAGCACAGCGCAGGCAGCGTTTCGGCTGGGCCTACCAGGCGACGTCGCCGCAGCCGCGCTCGAATCCGCAGTCAACGCCGGCCTGCTCCGGTCATTCGGGGCTGACCAGTACTGGCTGCCCGGCCTGATCCGGGTCTTCGCGAGGGAGTGCGCCAGTGCCGCCACCAACGATCAAGGCATCCTTTCCGTAACTAGCTACCGCAGCCGGCGCTGATCCCGGACCACGCCGATGACGTGCCGACCGTCAATGAATCCAAGTTGGCGTGAGTCAAGCCCGCGCGGGGCGTCACTGCGAACAAGGAGCATGCCCGGCGGCACCTCCAGCGCGCAGACAGCAGCAAATTCTTCGGGAACGGGGTCCCCGGACACCGCCGCCACGCGTTTAACGAGCAATTCGACGTCCGAGACCTGGCTAGCTGGGGCACTGAAAACGATGACATCGCCGGCTGTAAACCGGGATCGCTTTCGGACTAGCAGCCGCTCTCCATTCATATAGGTGGGCGCCATGCTGTTCCCCTTAACCGTGGCCATGGCGTACCGCACCCGTAGCAGACCGACAGCCGCGCCACCGCCAACGGTGGTCATGCCGAGACCGGCGAGTGCGTACCACGTCGGCAACGTCGTCATCACTGCGGGCGTACCAGTTCGGCCAGGTCGTCCCAGCGAACCAAAGCCAGGGCTGCCAGCATGGCCAGGCCGATGGCGAGCACCATGGCCGCAGGGCTAGGACTGCCCTGGTGGACGAATGCCAGCATTATCCCGGTGACCGAGCACGCCAGGAGCAGCAGATTCCTGGCCAACTGCGCCGGGCCGATCCGGGTGGCGCCCGCACCGAAGCATCGGCACAGCACCTGGTTCCCCTTGGTCAGCTCCCTTCCGGCCACCGATGTGAACGCCGCGACCAGAATGCCGCTGGCCGCACAGCCCCATAGCACGCCGACTGGGGCGACCAGAAGTATGACGGTCGCGGCCTCCAGCACCGGGATGAGCGCGGCCACCGCTGCGTGCACCTGGCCATGGAGCCATCCGATGCCGCCCAGCGATGATGAGAACTCCTGGAACCTGCGGCGGGACACGACCTTAGACACGAACGCCACGCCGAACACCACCGCGAGGATCGTCCGGATGGCCATCTCCACTGTCGTCACCATTGCCTCTCCAACTCCTCAGTCAAGACAGTCGGCTCCGCGCCGATCCGGGTGTCCTGGTAGGCAGTTGCCTGCAGCGTGAACAGGCGGGCGTAACGGCCAGCCGTGATCATCAGGTCGTCGTGACTGCCCTGCTCGCTGATCCGGCCGTCATGAAGCACCAGGATCACGTCCGCGTCGCGCACGGCGCTGAGCCGATGTGAAACCAGCAAGCTGGTCCGACCGCGGCGGAACTGTTGCAGTTGCCGATGGATCTGGTACTCGGCGTCGACATCCAGCCCGGCACTTGGCTCATCCAAGATCACAAGGTCAGCATCCGGGCGCATCAGCGTCCTGGCCAGCGCAATGCGCTGCTGCTGCCCACCAGACAATGTCACTCCCCGGCTGCCGTCCGCGCCCAGAAACAAGGTCGTGAGCACCGTGTCGTATCCACCTGGCAGGTCGCGCAGCACGGGATCGAGGCCTACTCGCTCAGCCGCTGCCATGATCTTCGGGCGATCGGCAAGGCTGGGCAGGTCCCCGATGCCTATGTTCTCGGCCGCAGTCAAGTCATAGGTCCCGAAATCCTGGAAGGTAATCGCCAGTCGCCGCCGCAAGTCGGCAGGATCGAACTCCCGCAGATCGATACCGTCCCAGAGGATCGCTCCCGGTCCGGGTCGTACATCCGGCACAGCAGCCGGATCATGGTGCTCTTCCCCGCCCCATTCGCCCCGACCAGTCCGATTGCCTGGCCGAACCCGATAGTGGCCGAAACGCCACGCAGCACCCAGTCGCCGTCGCGGTACCGGAACCACACATCACGCAGCTCGATCCCGTCGCGTAGCGGCGGAACCGGGATGCCGATCGTGCCGCTCGCACCGCGGCTCCGGGCAGGCCCGGGGCCAGCGTTGCCGGCCACCACTGACACGTAATGGCGGAGCAGCCGAAGCCCTGAACCAACCATCATTGCCTGGTTGAGCGTGCTTAGCAGCGCCGCCTGGATACCGCTGACGGCGGCCAGGAACATCACCAGGTCACCGACGCTCAGCTGATGGCGGGCGGCGTGCTCGGCGATGACAACGGCGCCGATGGCCGTGACAGCTGCGCCCACCACAGCCAGGCCGCCCTGGGCCCAGGCAATCCGTCGCCTGACCTCGTACTCTGCGGTCCTCGCGTCGCGGAGGGCGCTGACAAGCCGCCGGCGGAAGAAGTCGCCCGACCCCAGTAGCCGGATCTCCGGTACCGAGCGAGGATCGGTGAGCAGGCCCCGCAAGAGCACCCACTGGCGGAACCGGCTGGCGTTTGCCTCGCTGGTCCGGGCCGAGTGACGGGCCAGGGACACCTGCACGGCAAGGCTCGGCAAACACGCCAATGCTACGAGCGCCAGCATCGGGGGCCAGATGGAGATCGGCCAGGCGAAGCTGACGACTACTGTCCCGCCTTGGAGCAGCGTGGCCAGCATGTCAGTCAGAGCAGCCGGAACTCGCTCGGCGGACTCCTCAGCCAGGCGCAGCGAATCCTGGAAACCAGGGTCGTCGAACCTGGTGAGCCCGCTGATCTCGTTGACGGCCTGGTACAGATCTGACGCCACGGCCACCGACATTCTGCGTTGGGCCGCCGCCGCCGTCAGCGTCGACAGACTCCCGAGGCCTAGGCTAAGTCCCTGCAGCATGACGGTCGCAGCCGCGAGCGCGGCGACCACCATCAAGCTCGGACCTGGCCGGGTCAGTTCGTCCACCGCAGATTTGAGTATCCATGCACCGGCCGGGGTGAGAACGCCGGAACCCATCGCGAGCAACACGGTCCCGAGCCAGATGAAGCCACCAAGCCGCCAGGCCAGGCCAGCCGCGGCTGACGCGAGCGGTGCCCGCCGCGCGAGCAGGCTCACTAGGCGCTCACGAGGTCCAGCACGTTGAGCCGCACCCCGGAGGCGCGAACGACGCCGTCCTCGATCTCGAGCACGGTCGGGTAGCCGGTGATGCCGAACGCCGACGAAACCTCGTCATCCGGGGACACCAGGCCAGCGCGCGAACCCGCGGGCAGCCGAGGAAGGAGCGCCCGGGCGTAATCCTCATCATCGGCTCCATTGATGAGGACATAGAGCGGCGAAGGACCCTGCCATTCCGGCTGAGCCGTCAGCTCGCCAAGCAGCGCCTTGCACGGTTCGCAGGAAGGCATGACGAACAGGACCGATGCCCGCCCCGCGTCCAGGTCCGCCCGGGTGAGTCGGCCGCCCGTAACGAGCTCAGCGGTGAAGTCCGCGACCTTGTAGCCGATCGCCGGAGACGGCTCGGATCCGGCACTCACGTCCCGCACCTGGGCCTGCAAAGTGGCTAGCCGCCGTACCACCGCCATGCTCAGCAGCAGGTCGGTAGCGGCCACCACGCCGACAACGGCGACAACCGCCGTCAGTACTGCCGTCATTGCCTCGTCGTGCCTTCCTGTCCCGTTACCATTTCGTCGTCAACCGGCAATCGTTCGCTTCGCGCGTGGCGTCTGCGTTGCGTCAGCGCCACCGGGGCGCCACGGAATGGCGGCATCCTGAGCCTTCGGTGTACCGCGTGTCTCACGTGGACAGGAAGCGTGATCGCACGTGGCCAGGAAGGAGTAAGCATGAGGAAGACGATGCAACGCCTTGGCGACGCCGTCTTGCAGCGCGTGCTGCCCCAGCTCGAGGCGGGTGCGTGCGTCCCTGAGAACGGGCAGTTGTGCAAGTGCGACCACCCGTGTGGCGTCAACTGGTGCACGCAGTACCGCTTCAACTGTCACGGGATTTGCTACGCGAACGGCCGCTGCTAGCGCAGGTAGCGGGAGGTCGGGGCCGCTGGCCCCCCTCCCGCGGGCGGAGTCCTTGACCAACAGCCAGTGTTTAGGAGTCACAACCGCTGGCCCGTCAGGCTGAGCCCGTGTCGTGCCCCGTCAAAACCTCCAGCACTCTCACTTACGCCGGCATTGACCGGCTTCACGATGCGCTGGATGATCCTTCGCCCGGGAAGTTCGGCGAAATCACTGCGTCGCGGTAAGCCCTCCGTCCAGCGTAAGGATTTGTCCAGTTACAAAGCTGGAGGCGTCCGAGCAGAAGAACAAGATCGCGCCGATCAGGTCGTCAGGATCCGCGATCCTGCGCAACGGGATCCGGCTCACCAGGCGGTCATAGAACTGCTGATCTGCTAGCAGGCTCGCCGCCTGCGCCGTTCGGACGAACGTCGGAGAGATGGCATTCACGCGGATCTGATGCTTCGCCCACTCCGTGGCATGCTGGCGGGTCAATGCGTCGAGCGCACCCTTGGCCGCGACATACGCCGAATAACCGGCATCTATGCCAAGCTGCCCGCGGACAGAGGAGATGTTAAGGATGGATCCGCCGCTCCCTGCGGCAATCATGCTCCGTGCCGCTGACCGTGACAGATGGAGTGCGGTGGTCAGGTTCAGGTCGAGAATGCGCCGCCATTCAGAATCCGGGTACTGCTCAGCCGGATGCAACGCGGTGCCCGCGCCGCCACCGATTCCGTTGACCACGACGTCTACCCGGCCGAACGTCTCTACGGCCTGGTCAACCACGCGATCTGCTTCCTGCGGGGACGTCATGTCCGCGGCAATCACCAGTCCGCGCCCTCCGCTTGCCTGAACCGCCGCGCACGCCTCATCGAGCCTCGCGCTCGACCGCCCGACGATCGCGACGTCCGCGCCGACCGCCGCAAGGGCACCGCACGTGCGTACGCCGATCCCGCCCGAGCCGCCGCCGACAACCGCCACCCTGCCGTCGAGGCGGAACCGCTGCAGCTCATCCGTCACGTACGGTCCCCCGCCGCAGTCAGCTTGTCCCAGAGCGATGCGGCGTTCAGCGTCTGAATGTGATCCATCATGTAGCCCTGGCCAATGTCTACTGGATACCGCTCTGCGAAGTTCACTCGCGAAATCGTCTCCTCCCGAGACCAGCCCAGAGCTACCGCGTTCGCGACAGCGCTCAGCCACTCGAGCAGTACGGCGCGCTGGGTCGGCAGGTACTTCTTCGTGGTGACAGGGCCATGGCCCGGAACCACATGGTCGACGTCAAGGTCCTGGACGACGTCCAGGGCGGCGACCCACTGGTTCACGTCGGAGGTCATCAGCCACGTCTGGCACTCCGAGAACACGGTGTCGCCGGTGAAGACCACCCGTTCGCTCGGGACATATACCGCCACCTGACCGGGTGTATGGCCGGGGGTGTGGATGAGATGAAAGGTATGGTCGCCAGCCCGCAAGTCCAGATCCGAGTTGAACACAAGCTCGCCCTTGTTGGGGTTGGCGTAATACTCCTCTCGGGTCGGGAATAGCGCGGCGCCTTCCGGATCGTCGCTCGGGACGGCCTCTGCTGCGTAGTCAAACGGATCAAGGTCGGCGGTCGGGACCATGAAGTTGTCGTAGACGCCCTGGTGATGCACTACAGTGCCGGCACCTTTGAAGTAGTAGTTGCCGAAGATGTGGTCTACGTGGTGCTCGGTGTTAATCACATACCGGATCGGCCCGCGGGACTCAGCCGCCTCGCGCATCTTCACAGCCTTGCTCGGCAGCTGTGGCGTATCGACCACCACCACGCCGGCGGACGTGACCACATAGCTCGGGTTGCACCCGCGGAGTTTGGTAGTGGTGAATACGTTCTCGGTTACCTGCTGCACTGCTCGCCTCCTGGCCGCGCCGGCGCTTTGTTATGGGAACGGGTTGTGTTCAACTAATGCGGCTCATTCCGCGCGACCGGTCCGGGCGGGTCGATCGGCGTCCAGTCGACTGAGCGCAGCGCGAGTTCGCCATCGCTCTGCATCGCCACGCAGTAGCCGTGCAGGTAGCCCGGCTCGCCCGGATCTTTCCCCGCGTAATGAATGTCCAGCGCGCGCAGCACCGGCGAGTGAGTGATGCCGATCACCAGGTCGATCAAGTCAGCATCGCTAAGGCTCGCAGCGAACCGCTGCACCCGGTCGGCCACCATGGCGACTGCCTCACCTGGCGGATTGTCGTGATGCAGCCAGTAACCGATCCGGTCCGCTGAGTTCAGGAAGTTCGCATAGAAACTGATGCGGGTGACCTGATCTTCGGTTACGCCAGCCGCCTGTGACGCGAAAGCCGCGGCGGTACTGACCATGTCGACGCGGTAGCCCGCCAGGTACAGATCTGGGATACGGAGCGCGGGCGTGACCGCGGGTCCGGTGACCAGGCCGTCAGGATTCGCGCTCGTCAGGCCGTGTAGCAGCAGGAGTCCGGTCTGCCGAGTTCGCAGAGTTGGACTCACCAGGATCCAGACCCGAGCCGCAGGCAGCCGGGCGAGCTGGCGTCCGGCCCACTCTGCCTGGTGGCGTCCTGAGCGCGTCAGCGGGACGTCGCCCCGATGAGACGCCACCTCGCCATGGCGCAGCAGGATCAGCGCAGGCATCGTCGGCGCATCTGCTCTGCCGGGCACAAGTAGCACGAGATCTTCAGTCGCTACGGCTTGTCTGGATTTGGCAGCAGCACGTCTCGGACCAGCCTGCCGAGTTCGTCTGTCGCTGCTAGGAACTGCCGGAGCGTGCGGCGGGTGGCGCCGAAACTCAGGAACTCCTCGGGGCGCAGTCCGTCCTCGTCGTAGGCATGGCGGAAGTCTGGCAGCCTTTCGTAGAGCGCCGCGACGATGTCCGGCCTGACCGGCTCGTCCATGCGAGGCACTGGCTCGATCCCGCTGTTGTTCAGCCGGACCTGCCAGGCAAACGGCGGGGATACCACGACGTCCCCGCCCACGAGCTGGCTCCAGTGCATGTGGTTGCGGAATGCCGCGGACAGCAGCCTGGTGCGGAATCCGCGTTGCTGGTACAGGGCATACGCGCGCTTGAATGCGGCCACGCCCGCCCACTCTAGGTATCCGGGGTCGAGCGTGATCGAGTCGCGCTCTGCCACGACCTTCAGCCAGTCGTCGAGGCGGCCCACCATGATGGTGCACACCGGTCCCATCGTGGCGACGTCGAGTCCGGCGGATTCGCGGCGGCGCAGCCCGCGTTCCACTGCCGCGCCGACGGTCGTCGCCTGGGCAACTGTGAACGACACCGTCGCGTTGATGCTGATGCCGCGGAACGTGGCTTCCTCGATGGCCGCGATACCGGTGGCAATAGCCGGGATCTTGACGATCATGTTCGGCGCGAGCCCTGAGAACTCCTCGGCCTGCCGCAGGATGGCCTGCTC
Source organism: uncultured Actinomycetota bacterium (assembly GCA_963711055.1). Classification (GTDB taxonomy): domain Bacteria; phylum Actinomycetota; class Actinomycetes; order Streptosporangiales; family Streptosporangiaceae; genus JAJYUU01. Next base: position 13,213 of record CAVQCR010000038.1, read on the forward strand.
GTCGCGGTACAGTCGCGGGTCGGTCTGGATGGACAGGCGCCCGTTGCGGCCGTTGTGCCGCGCGAAAACCGGTTCCAGCAGCCGGGCGGCCTCGGCGGACAGCTCACGGACCATGCGCCAGCCGATCGCTGATTCACCCGCGGTCGGCTGGGCGGCGGCGCAGTCAGTAATCCGCGGCCCCCAGTGCGCCAGGTCCGCTTGCAGCGCGGCCAGGGCAATTACCGGATTGCACGTGGCACCAACGGCGCCCCAGCCGATCGCCTCTTTCAGCTCCGCTGGCGTCGCCGAGTCATTCCACAGCCGGGTTGGCGTGGTTTGTGTCATGGTCAGCAACGGCCGGGCCGTCGTGCTGCCCGCGGACCCGGTATTCATCGCTTCACCTGCCATAGCAATACTCACCGAAGTCGGATCGCGCGAGCAAATCGTCCGGGGATCCGACCAGTTGCACAGCCGTGGCGCGCTTGAGATCGCATCGAGCAGCGTGCCCTTGCCTGCTCCGTTCGGGCCTACGACCGTAGGGTCCACCTCCCGCATTCGAGCTCGTCTGTCGTCGGCGCAGAGCTCGTGACTCGGGACCACATCGTCGCATGGCTCAGAGGCGATAATCGATTCGCGATTAGAATGCTAATGTCGGCCTTAGGACACGTCAAGGCTGACAGCAGACTGTTTCGGCCGGTACGGCCGAGCCCGCCGCCGGACCCGCAGCTCTCATTAGGAACGATGATGAGTCTCGTTTTTGACCTTGATCATGATCAGGATCTGCCGAACGCCGAATGGCGAATGCTGATCGGCGCCAAGGCCGCGAATCTGGCCGTCATGAGGTCGAAGCTCAGGCTCCCGGTGCCGCCAGGGTTTGTGGTGTCTACCGCTGCGTGCAACACGTACCTGGCCGATGGCTGGCCCGCTGGCCTGGACGAGGAACTCAGGGTGCATATGCACCGCCTGGAGGAACTAGCGGCGCGCGAGTTCGGCGGCGCGGCTGACCCGCTGCTGGTGAGCGTGCGGTCCGGCGCGCCGGTGTCGATGCCCGGCATGATGGATACCATCCTCAACCTTGGCCTCAACGAGCAGACGTCGACTGCGCTCGCGCAGGCAACCGGCCGGGCAGCATTTGCACGTGACTGCCGAGATCGCTTCAGCGTGACGTTCGAGGCCGTAGTCGGCCGCAAGCCTCCGCACGATGTGTGGCAGCAGCTCCGAGCGGCGATCGAGGCGGTGTTCCGGTCCTGGAACAGCGAGCGGGCTGTGGCCTACCGGCAGATCGAGAGCATTTCCGGCGAGCTGGGCTCTGCGGTAACGATCCAGGCCATGGTGTTCGGCAACATCGATCCGCAGTCGGCAACCGGAGTTCTGTTCACCCGCAATCCCGCGACCGGAGAACGAGCGCCTTTCGGCGATGTGCTCTTCGAGGCCCAGGGCGAGGATGTCGTATCGGGGACCCGCAAGACCTTCCCGGTGGCCAAGCTCGACAAGCGGATGCCAGCCATCGCGACGTCGCTGTGGCAGTATGGCGACCTGCTCGAGCGGCACTTCGCGGACATGTGTGACATCGAGTTCACCATCGAGCAGGGGCGGGTGTGGCTGCTGCAGGCGCGGGTCGGCAAGCGCGGTCCGCATGCCGCGCTGCGGATGGCCATCGAGATGGCCGAGGACCTGGCCTTCCCGCTGTCCAGGGAACAGGCCGTCCGACGAGTCGCCCCGCTGCTAGTCGCTCCTCCGAGCCTCACGGCCGGCCAGCCCGACGACCTGGAGCCCCTGACGCTCGGGCTGCCCGCGTCGCCTGGCCTTGCGGTCGGGGAGATCGTCACGTCCGCAGCAGCCGCTCGCGAAGCCAGCTTCGCAGGCAGACCATTCATCCTGGTTCGACCGGAAACCTCGCCGGACGACGTCCCGGTCATGGCACAGGCTGCGGGCGTACTCACGGCGCGGGGCGGCATCGCGAGCCACGCTGCTGTAGTCGCACGTGGCTGGGGGGTGCCCGCCGTAGTCAGCGCGGCTGACCTAGAGGTGACCGACGAAAGCGTCGTCATCGGCGGACGACAGTACCCGGCGGGCGTGACCATCAGCATCGACGGATCGGGCGGCCAGGTCTATGCGGGCGCCATCGCTGGCGAGCCGGTGCCAGTGCCCGAGGTCGCGACGCTGTCCGCCTGGGCTCGCGAGGCCGGCATAGAACTACCGCCCCCGGCCGCCAACGGGTCCGCCACGTCGGCGCGCACCCATCGAGGCGGGCTTGCGACCGCGAGCCCGGAGGACATCATCGGCTGCTTGTCGATCAAGGGCATCGCCTCCATTGACATGCTCGCCGAAACCCTGCTGACGACTGTCGAGGCAGTTGAGCCGGTGCTGGCGGAGCTGGTGGAAGCCGGAGCTGTCCTGGTTACTGCCGGGTCAGCCCGGCTGACCGAGGCCGGCGCGGCGCGGGCAGCGGCGCTCACGCAGGCACGCGGCCAGCGGTGGGGAACAGGCCGAGCGCTCGCCGCGCTGGATGCCTTCCTTCCGCTAGACAAGCGAATCAAGACAACGGTCAGCGCGTGGCAGCTCCGGGACATCGGCGGGCAGCAGATTCTGAACGACCATGCCGACCCCCAGCACGACGGTGCCGTATTAGCCGAGCTGCAAGCCATCCACGCCGAGGTGTCCGCATGGCTGAACTCGGTCACCGATGCACCGGGCCGCGTTTCCCGCTATGCCGCGCGCCTGGACCGGGCCGCCGCGGCGGTGGCATCCGGAGATTACCGATTCATTTCCTCGCCGCGGGTCGACAGCTACCACAGCGTGTGGTTCGAGCTGCATGAGGAACTGATCCGGCTGGCGGGTCGCAGCAGAGCCGACGAGGCCGCGTCCGGCCGAGCGTGACCGCAGACTGGCCGGACTACCAGCGTGGCCAGAAGCCGGGCCCCGTTCCCCTCTCAAATGCGCAATCAGCAGCTCCGGGCATCGCTCAGCTGCGGGCATCGCTCAGCTAGCCGATGATTGCGCCGCTATCGCCTGCCAGATGCGCTCCGGGGTGAGGGGCAGATCGCGGATGACGGCCCCCGTCGCCTGCGCGACAGCGGCCGCTACGGCGGGCGCGACGGCGAATAGGCCGCCTTCGCCGGCGCCCTTAGATCCGTACGGACCGGGGCCGTCCCCGTTCTCCACGAGCACGGAATGCAGTTCCAACGGCATGTCCTTCGTAGTCGGCACCCGGTAATCCAGCGCGCCAAGGTTCATAACCCGCCCGCGCTCATCGAGGATGAGACGCTCCATGAGGGTATGCCCGAGACCCATGATCACCGCGCCCTCGTCCTGGGACTCGACCTGCGCCGGGTTAAGCGCCTTCCCGATGTCGGCGACCGACACGTACTTGACGATCAGCAGCTCCCCCGTGTCGCGATCGACTTCCACCTCGCAGGCGGCGCAACTGAACTCGTAAAACGCCGGCGGCCCGCCCAGCGGGTGCGTTCCGACTCGTTCGCCGCGGCGGGAGCCGACGCCGATCACCTCGCCGGGCACACCCGCGAACGTCTCCGAGAGCACGTCCGCGAAGGTCAGATCGCGCGATGGCAGCCGAACCCTCCCCTGGCTGACCTGCACGCTGTCCGTCCCGAGACCGAACGTTTCGCAGGCCATGGCGCGCACCTTCGCGTGAATGTCCCGGCAGGCCTCCAGCACGGCCGTTCCCATGAAGACGGTGGACCGGCTGGCCGACGTCTGCAAGTCGAACGGAACGATCGCGGTGTCCCCCATCACCACCCGCACCCGGTCGACGGCGATGCCCAGTTCCTGCGCCGCCACCTGGGCGAGCACCGTGCGCGCACCTTGTCCCATGTCTGACGTCGCCGCCAGGACTGTCGCGCTGCCGTCGAGGTGCAGCCGGACCACGGCGTACGAGGCCCCGGTGGTGGCCGATGCCTTGACGCCAACCGCGATTCCCCGTCCTCGGCCCGGCGCTAGCGGCGTTCCCCAGCCGATTGCGTCGGCGGCGCGGCGCAAACCCTCCGGCCAGTCCCCGTCGGCGGCCTTGTCACCCGGAATGAACTGCTCGCCCTGCTGGGCCAGGTTCTTCAGCCTGATGTCCAGCCGGTCGATGCCGAGCCGTCGTGCCGCCTCGTCCAGTTGCGACTCGACAGCCCAGGCGACTTGCGGGGTACCGAAACCACGGAACGCTGTCGCCGGCGGAGTGTGCGACAAGAACGCGCGGGCACGAATGCGGGCGTGTGGCACCCGGTACGGTCCGCACATCAGGTACGTGGCCTTCGATACGACGCGCGGCGCGATGTCTGCGTAGGCGCCGAGCAAGGCGTCAGCCTCGGCATCCTGGAAGCAGAGCGTCCCGTCCGCGGCGAAACCGGTGCGCAGCCTGATCTGAAATGCCGTCCGGCGCACGGCCTGGAATGTCTCGTCGAGGGTAAGCTCCAGGCGCACCGGGCGGCGCAGCCGGAGCGCAAGCAGCGCCAGCAGCGGCTCATATTTGGCGTGCTGCTTACCGCCGAACGCCCCGCCGGGATCAGGCGCGTGCACGCGAACCTTAGCCAGCGGCATGCCAAGCAGGTCCGAGATCACCTGCTGCAACGCAAACGGATGCTGCACCGCGCTCCAGACGGTGACACCGTCGTCGTCGGGCGCGGCCAGGAAACAATGCGGCTCGATGGCGAAATGCGTCACCATCGGGAATGCGTAGGTGCAGTCGACCACGAGGTCGGCTACCGCCGATTCCACCGAGCCCCAGCCGAATCGCCACTGGTCGAGCAGGTTCGTTCTCGCGTACGGTCCCGTCCGCAGCTCCGGGTCCTGCACGAGCGGTGCGCTCCGGTCAGCCGCGGCAGCGATGGTGGCGATGGCGGGGAGTTCGTCGTATGCCACCTCGACCTGCATGGCCGCCTCGCTCGCGATCTGTTCGCTCTCCGCCACCACTGCCGCGACTGGTTCGCCATGATATTTGGTCTCGGTGGCGGCGAGGACGGGGCGATCCCGGTAGACGGGGCCGAACCTTGGGATCGGAACCGGCAGGTCGGCCGCGGAGATCACGGCGTGTACTCCCGGCAGCGACAATGCGCTGCCGGTCTTCACGCCGTGAATCCGGGCGTGCGCGCAGCCGACCGTCACGAGTTTCACATGCAGCATGCCGTCCATGCGGATATCACCGATGAAGTGCTGCTGCCCGGTGACGCGCTCGAGCCCGCCGACGCGGCGGACCGGGCTGCCGACCTGATCAGGAGGCATCGGCGACTCCATCGGCAGCTGCCGCGGCCAGGACCGCTCGCACGATGCCTTGATACCCGGCGCAGCGGCACAGGTTACCGGACAACCCCTCCCGTACCTCGTCCGCGGTCGGCTGCGGATTCTCGGCCAGCAGCGCGTGCGCGGACATCACCATTCCCGGAATGCAGAACCCGCATTGGACCGCTCCCTCGGCCAGGAACGCATCCTGCAGGATGCTGAGCTGCCCTCCGCTGGCGAGGCCTTCGATAGTAAGGACGATCGCGTCGTCAGCCTCGATCGCGAGGACCAGACAGGAATTCACCGCGCGGCCATCCAGCACCACTGTGCACGCTCCGCACTCACCCTCAGCGCAGCATTTCTTCGTGCCCGTTAGCTCTAGCTGCCAGCGCAGCGCGTCGAGCAACGTCGTCTGCGGCGTGACGCTGATGGTGCGTATCGCGCCGTTAACAATGAACGTAATGTCGGCCATCAGCTCGGCCGCGTCCGGTCACGTTGCGCGATGGCGGCATGCAGCACCCGCTGGCTGACGGTAAGGAGCATTGCGTTCCGGTACTCCCGGCTGCCGCGCAAGTCAGAGATGGGAGCGGCCTGCGCGACGAACTCACGGAGCAGCCGCGTCCGTGCCGCCGGGCTTGCATCCGGGTCCGCTAGCACGCCGGTCTCGTCGGTGAGAACGAAGCTCTTCGGGCTGACGGCGCCATAGCCGAAGCGGGTGACCTGCGCGCCCACCGTGCAGCACATGCTTATCGTCGCGAGGTCCACGCCCCGGCGTCGGGTCAATCGCGCGAACTGGCTGCCCGTCCGGCCCGCCGGCACCGGAATCTCGACCGCAGCGGCTATCTCGTCGAGGCGCAGGCTCGTGGTCCGCGGCCCGAGCAGGAACTCATCAAGGGGAACGATGCGGGACCCGCGGCTGCTGATCAGCACGACGGCGGCGCCGTAGGCGAGCAGCGCAGGCGCGGTGTCGGCGGCCGGCGATGCATTGCAGATGTTCCCGGTCAGCGTCGCCCGGTTGCGGATCTGCACCGATCCGACAGTTTGGGCCGCCTGTACCAGCGCCGGGAAGTGCTCCTGGATCCGGCGGTCAGCGATAACGCCGGTGAGCGTCGTCGGCGCCACGATGCGGACTCGCCCGTCCCGTGCGCTGATGCCAGGCGTCAGGTCGGCGATCCGCTTCAGATCTACGACTACTCGCGGCGCGACCCGTCCGGTGCGCAGGCCGACCACGAGATCGGTGCCGCCTGCCAGCATGCTGGCTTCGGGCCCGAACCGGCCGAGAATGTCGAACGCCTCCGATAGCTGCCGCGGCCGCAGGTAACGAAACGGAGGCGCCATCCCTGGCAGCCCTACCGAGTGCCGGCAACCCGGCCGGGCGACGCGGCCGCCGTGCTCCGGGAACCGCGCGGAACCTTGTCGGGGCTGCGCTCGTCCCCATGGTCTGCTGCCGCGGTCGCCTCAAGGCGTCGCCGGAGAACGTCGCTCACTTCAGTGAAATGATCCTCCAACGCCCGGATGACGCCGCGAACGTCGCGCCGCCGCAAGGAGGCGACGATCGGTGCGTGCAATCCGGCGCTCCATTGGGGATCGGAGCCGGGCATCACCAGCGTCAGGTATGTCCGCGAGAACGGCTCCAGGGACCGCCACACCCGCACCAACGTCCTGTTCCCGGATAGTTCGACAATCCGGCCATGGAAGCTGACGTCGTGCTGGGCGACGGTGCGCCCGTCCCCCGCCTTGGCTGCGCCGGTCATGTTCTTGCCTAGCGCTACCAGCTCCGCGATGTCGGCGTCCGTCATCCGGGGTACGGCGAGCCGTGCGGCAAGCGTCTCGATAGCGGTGCGCACCACGTACGCCTCGAGTAGCTCCTCGGGATCCAGCTGCCTCACGCGCGCGCCACGGAAGGGAATAATCTCGACCACGCCGAGCGTCTCCAGCACCCGAAGCGCCTCTCGAACGGGCGCCTGGCTGGTGCCGAGTTCCCTTGCGACCGAGGTCTCCACGATCCGGGAATCCGGCGGATATGACCCGTCGAGGATGGCCTCAAGGAGCCGGTCCCGCACCTGCTCGGCCAGCACGCTCCGGACCAGCGAATCCGCCGGCAACTCGATCTCCCTTCCGCTCGCTAGTCCAGCGACAACTCGCCCGAGCTGGCCCGGCCCGCCGCGCGCGCGACGATCTCCACCGTGCCGTTCCCCCCGTCGACCAGCAGGCGGTCCCCGCTGGCAATGTGATGGGTGGCCACGGACGTGCCCACCACAGCCGGAATCCTGAACTCCCGTGCCAGCACCGCGGGGTGCGAGGTCGTCCCGCCGGTGTCCGTCACGACTGCGATGATCTTGGTGAAGAGGACTACCCACGCGGGGTTGGTCATCTGGCAGACGAGTATGTCACCCTCCGCCACCTGGTCAAAGTCATCGACAGTTCGCACCACCCGGGCAATGCCTTCGGCGACACCCGGCGAGCCGCCGATGCCGGTGAGTTGATCGCCGACTGTTGCGCCCTGATAGAACCGGTCGGGGTACCCCCAGTTGACCCAGTACGGGAAGTTGAGCTGGGCGTGCGTTACCGTCCCGATCCAGTCGCGCGGCCGACGCTCGTAGGCAGCGGCCCGCTCGGACCGACGGCGCGCCACTATGGCCGGCGCGTCACCGCCAGCCGGATCTCCGATCAGCTGGCGCAGCTCGTCATACCTGAGGTACATGACGTCGTCGGCTTCGGTCAGGACGCCGTCCAGGGCAAGGCGACGCCCCAGAGCCATGAGGACCATCCGCAGGCGTGCATTCGCTCCCTGGTCTATGTAGAAATGGTGGTCCGGCGTGAGCGGCGCCATCCGCAAGTTGACGGCATTCGCCGCAGCGAGCTCATCTCGCGCCGGGCCGGTGAGTCCTGCCAGCAGCTCGTTAGACGCCTTCTCGAGGTCCCCTCGCACCGTCTCGACGGCGGCCGGATAGTCGTAGTCAGTCTCCAGGTAGCCACGCACTTGCTCGAGAATCGGATCAGGCTGCTCGCGGAAGGTGGGAAAGATGAACTCGTGGCTCCATACGGCGCGCCAGCCGAACTCGCGCTGATAAGGCTCAAGATGCTGCTGGACAAAGGCGCGGCCTGAGTCGGTGACTTGCAGCGCGGCGTAAATCTGCCGGCCGCTGCCGGCCTTGAATGCGGTTGCCAGCGCCGGTCCGTTCTTCACCAGTTCCTTCATGTGCCAGAGGCCCTCGACCGAGTCCCAGTTCCGGTCAGCCGCGGAGTTCTGCAGGCGGCCCAGGAGCTCCTCATCGACATCGCCGCGAACCCGCTGCATCGTGGCCCGCAGGTGCAGCGTGGCCGACAGCTGGGCGAAGTTGAGCATCCAGTGGATCTTCCAGTGCCGATCATGGATGTCCATCGCGTCTTCTAGCAGGACAGCCAGTTCGGCACGGCTCAGCTCATCGGAACGGTCGAGCATCGTCTCGAGGTAACTGAAGTTCCGCAGCATCTCAGGGACCAGCCGGTCGCGCCACCAGTCGGCAAAGTGCTCGCCGTAAACGGGCAGGACCGTATCGAGGTAGGACCCCATCTTCTCTGCGTACCCGGCATCCACAGGCACCCGAGCCCAGTAGCGGTGTCCGTACTCGGTGCTGGGAAGTACCAGATCCGGGTCTGCCGGGATTGCCGCGGTGTACAGATAGCCGTTTACGTTCTTGGCCAGCCAATCGACAGCAAAGGGGGTCCCGAAGCGGCGGAACATGTGGTCGCAAGTCAGCCACCAGCCGCCAATGTCAAAGAACATCGGGCTCAGTGGCTGAGGACAGTGCAGGTCGTCGTATACCCAGAACAGCTTCCGCTCGGAATCGGACGCCCAGGAGACGGGGAAATCGTCATTGCCAAGGAACTGACCGAGAATCTCCTCGCTCGGGTCCATCGTGACGCCTCCGCAGGTGCCTGACCCGGCCACATTCAGGCGCCGACCAGGCGTCTCGGGTTCCGCCGAGCACGGTGTGTCGGGCTACGCTTCCAGACCGCGGCACTCTGCTAGCCGCCGCCCATGGCCGTATTGACTCGATAATCGATGATTTTGGACTTTACTTGAGGGGTGTGCCGACGTCAAGGAGACGTCGGCCTGATGGAGCGTGTCCCTCCGGCTACCGGTCATTCAGCGGCCAGCCGGCCTCAGCAGCCAGCCGGCCCCGGCCGACAGTCGACGCGCCATTGACGGATGGGGTCAGCAGTTGTACCGTCACTAACCGAGAATCGATTATCGGAGGTCGCCTTGTCCGAATCCTTCGGTCTCGACTTGGACGACATCCTCAACCGGCGATATCGGGTCGTGGAACACGTCGACCCCCAGCACACTGCCCTGCTCGTCGTCGACATGCAGAAGTTCTTCCTGAGGCGCGGGCAGCCGGCCTACCTGCCTGGCGGCGACGGGGCTCCGTCGGCGGAAACCGTGGTCAGGAACTCAGTCCGAGCGGTGGACCTCTGCCGACGCGCTGGGATCCAGGTCATCTTCTCGCGCTGGGGCCTGAGAGGCGACGCGTGGGATGTCGGGCTGTGGGCGCGCAAGTGGCCGACGTGGCAGGCAGGAACTCCGGCCGGCCCTTCGTGGACGAACGAGTCGACCGAGATCGTCGAGGAGCTGACGCCGCGGCAAGGCGAGCCAGTGTTTGACAAGAGCCGATACTCGTCCTTCTACGGCACGCCGCTCGACACCTGGCTTCAGCACCTTCCCCAGGTTGACACGTTGGTGATGATTGGCGTCACGACCGGGTTCTGCGTTCGGTACACAGTCGAGGATGCGTTCTCACGCGACTACAAGGTGATCGTGCTCGCGGATTGCACGACGGCCATCAACGATCCGATCGGTCCGGACCACCCCGGCAGCGGCCAGTACATCGCGGCGCTCCGCGACTTCGCAATCGGGCTCGGGGACGTGATGACGCTGGATGAGTTCGAACGTGACCTCGACCACTCGCCGGTCACACCGCAGGAGCAGCCCGCTGTAGTGGAGTAGTGCGAGGAGCTGTGATGGAGGAGCAGGCGCGGTCCCACGAGTACGCAGTCGAGCCAGGCAAAGGGATCGACGAGGTCGGGAAGGTCGAGAACCGCGGCATCGATCAGATCCCGGACGTCGAACGGCACTCGAACCCTAAGAACCTGGCAGCGGCTTTCGTCGCAGTCCAGTTCAGCTTCGTCATCATCATCTTCGGCTCATTCCCTATCACCTGGGGGCTCGGCTGGTGGGCGACGATGGCCGCGGTCACGGTCGGCCTGGTGATCGGCTCGGTGCTGATCGCGTTCACATCGCTGACCGGCCCGCTGACGGGGACAAACCAGTCGGTGACGAGCGGCGCTTTCTTTGGGGTGCAGGGCCGTCTGATCGGCTCGGCGATCTCCCTGCTCATTGATGTGGGCTTCCTTGCGATCATCGCCTGGACGACCGGGCAGGCGTTCGTCGACGGGTCCCACCGGCTGTTCAACACCTCAACCGGCAACGGAGCCCTGTCGATCGGCATGGCGATAGCGTGCGCGGCCGTCATCGTAGTCGGGTACCTGGGTCATGCGACGCTCGTCGCGAGCTACAAGTTCTGGCTGGTCGCCGCCGTGATCCTTCAGCTGGTAATGATCGCCGTGTACGCCCCGCACTTCCACGTGCTTCCCGGCGGTCACTACCTGCTGGGGACGTTCTGGCCGACCTGGTTCCTGACTGTGACGCTAGCCTGCTCAATCCCGGTCAGCTACGCGACCTGGCCCAACGACTACGGCCGTTACATGCCGCGCACGACCCGCCCGCTCAACCTGGGGCTATGGTCCGGGCTCAGCATGTTCGTCGGCTGCTGGTTAGCGCTGATCTTCGGCGCCTTCATCACGTCGTCTTTCAGCAACGTCAACGCCGCCTTCGTGAACGGGGCCTTCGCCCGTTCGCCGCTCTGGTTTGTCGTGCCGCTGGTGCTGTACGGCTTCCTGGGCAACGTCGTCAACGGCGGTCCTGGCGTGTACAACTCGGCGCTCGACCTGCAGGCCCTGCTCTTCTTCCTGCGCCGTACGGTCGTCGCTCTCATCATCGGCGTCATCGTCTTCGCGGTCGCCTACATCGGAGTTATCGAGTTCAACGCGATCAATACCATCGACTCCTTCGTGACGATCATGGTCGTGATCATCACGTCGTGGATGGTGATCACCATCTTCGGCACGTGGCGGCGTCACGAGTTCTTCTACTCCGATGACTTGCACGCGTTCGCGATTCCTGGGGCCCGCGGACCTTACTGGTTCACTTACGGCATCAACTTCCGGGCCGTCGCGGCCTTTGCCGCGGGCATTATTGTTGGCCTGCTGTTCGAGACGAACACCATCTACTCCGGGCCGTTCTCGGGAAGTGTCGGCGGCGTCGACCTCAGCTTCACCAGCGCGGGCGTCACGGCCGGGGTGGTCTATCTGCTGCTGCTGGCGATCTTCCCGGAGCACGGCGTGGTGCCAGAGCGCGCAGAGTCCGCCGGCGCGGTTGAAGCGGACGTGCCGACCTGAGCCGCCATGGCGCCACCAAGGCCAGCGGGCCAAAGGGCAGCATCACGTCCGGCGCTGGTATCTCTCCCGGGACTGTGAGGACGCGTACGCTCCGCCGTCACGCCCTGCGGTGCTGACTGCGTCGCGCGTGATCGCGCACCTGACTTCCGTACCCGCACGGTGGTGGCACAACGTCCATCCTTCTGCGACACCGAGAGGCAACTCGCGGGACACAGTCTGCCGGCTTCCGTCGCCGCCTGGGTCGCTCTGGCCTTGACGGCCGGCCCATGGGCTGCCACCGGGAGGCATACACTCAAGCCAGTGAGCAAGCCACCGGGGAGGAACGGCCATGGCCGACCAGCCGCGAACGGTGCATGTGCCGTACACGCTGGAACGGGACGAGGACGGCGTATGGTGTGCGCACGCCTGGCTGGGATCCAGCGGCGGCGCCAATGGCAACGGCGCCACCCCCGACGAAGCCATTGCCGACCTGCGCGAGGCCGTGCAGATGGTGCTCGACGAGGATGGGGTGCCCGAGCAACTGCAGCGCACCTTGGACCTCGAGGTTGCCTGACCAGGCGGCCCTTCCCGCCGTGCGCGGCGGCCATCTTGTCAGCGCGCTGCAGGCTGCAGGGTTCGAGTTAACCCGGGTCAGCGGCAGCCACCACCGGCTCAAGCATTCCGACGGCCGGGCGACCACCGTTCCCGTCCATGGCAGCAAGGACGTGCCCAAAGACACGCTCCGCGCGATCCTGCGCGATTGCGCGCTCACCGCCGCCCAGCTTCGCGACCTGCTCTGATCCAGCAAACGACCGCGGCCACGCTGCCCTGGCAGCCACCGCGATGCGGTAGCGCCGCGGTGGCTGACTGAATCGCGAGTAAACAGCGGCTAATGGCTGGCGCACGCGGCGAGCGCGGATCCACGCCGACGATGCCTCGGCTACGCCCGCGTCGTGACTGGCCTCACCGTCGCCGGACCTGGAAAATGCAGAGCCGAACCCAGAGCCAACGCAGGCAGTTCTGCCGCTACGCCTGGCGACGTCACGCCAGGAAGTCGCAGGTGAACGCCGTAGTGCGCGACATCCAGCATCAGAAGGCCACTGGCTGGGCTTCGCTGACACGGAAGAAGTCATACTGGCTTCGTCCTGGGCGCCTTGCCAAATAGATGCCGAACTTCTCGCAACCGACCGCGTTTGGCCAGGTCACAGGCGGTGTGGTTGACCGTTTACAAGACGGCCGCTCTGCCAACTGAGCTACACAGTCGGGGCAATGCGGGCGCTGGGCGGTGGCCAGCAGGTCGAACCCGTGATCGGCGAGCCGTCCCGGTCGGCAGGTAGATCGTGCGCACGCCGGCGAACCGCCGGCGGAGCAGGCCGACCCCGCTCCCGCCGGATCAGTTGAGCTATCTGGCCCGCCTGCTCTTCGCCCGCCATACTGGTGCCCGAACGCCAGAGTCCCCGTCATCCCAGTTGGGGGGATCACCCATGAAACGCTTCACGCACAATGCGCGCCGGATCACCGCCGGAGCTACCGTCATCGGCGCCCTCATGCTCGCGCCCGCTATCGCCCTTGCCAGTGCCGGATCAGCGGGTCGTACAGACGCCACCGCCGTCACGCCGCTGTGTCAGACTCCCGGACTTGTGATCTGGCTGGACACCACTGGCAACGGGACAGCAGGCACCACGTTTTACAAGCTGCACTTCACCAACCTGTCCGGTCGCGCCTGCACGCTGAACGGCTTTCCGTTCCTGTTTGCCGTCAACCTCACTGGGCATCAGGTCGGACCCAGGGCTGTGTTCCGCACGCCGCCATCGCCGCGTCTGGTGACGCTGGGCAACGGGAAGACCGCCACTGCCGTGCTCGGAATAGTGGACACCGGAGTCTTTACGCGGTCGGCCTGCCGCCCCGTCACCGCGGCCGGCCTTCGCGTGTTCCCGCCGAATCAGACCAGGTCCAAGCTGGTCCCGTTCCCATTCAGTACCTGCTCGCGTCTGCACGGGCCGGCCTCGCTCAATGTGGGAGCGGTTACCAAGTAGCCGCCGCGCGCCAAGCTCGGCGGACATGCTGATGCGGCCCGCCTGCCGGCGGGCCGCATCAGGGGACGGGCCGAGGAAACGGACCCGATTACGCGGCCTTGTGGGCCGCGGGGGTCCCGGCCGCGACCCGGCTCAGGAGCTGCCGGATTGGCGTGTGGAGCCCGCGCTCGTTCTTGTGGTGCTGCCGGTAGCTGGCCGCCAGCCCGTCAACGCCGAGCCAGCTGGAGGTCCGCCACATGGTCAGGATCACGATCGCGCACAGCGCGTAGAACGCGCAGACGCTGGCGGTACCAGACATGACGTAGGTGAACAGCAGGGCCAGGCTGCCGAGCGCCGCCACCCGGGTGAACAGGCCCGCCACCAGCGCGACTCCGATGACGAACTCCGAGACCGCGACCAAGATCGCTATCCAGCCTGAGTTCGGGACGACGAAGCTGTGCAGGAAACTACCCCACCAGCTGTAGGCCGGCGTGCCGTGGGCGGCGAACCCGGCAACCGCGGCGCCGCCGTTGTGCAGGAATCCAGCATTCTCCGCGCCGAACAGCTTGGCCCAGCCGGCCTGAATCCACATGATCCCGAGCCAGACCCGGATGGCTGTCCACCCGATGGCCATGACCTTGGACTGCTTCAGCCACTCCCACACATGCAGGTTGTGGCGCTCGACTGGGTCACCCAGAAACTCGAGAGGGCTTGACATGACAATCGCTTCCTTCGATCTGCTTTTGAGCCCGGTTCCTGCGGGCTCTGACCGCAGTCTCCGCTGGCTAGCGTTGCTCCTCGTAGCTCTAAAAGTCCCCGCCTGACGGGCCCTACGACGCCTGTTCACGGGACCAACATCACCTGGCCGCCGCCTTCGCAGCTGACCATTTCGGCAGGCCGCGGTTAACCGCGGACAGTGCCGTCCCAGCGCCATTGTGCGCGGCGCGGGCGGCCGTCGAGGACGGTCCGTCCTGTGCACCACAGCAGGACGGCAGACGGATCTCCCGGTGGCGCGTCGGGGAACAGCCGCGCCAGCGGCGGAGCGCACAGCCCGGCCGGCGGAGCCCAGTCCAGCCCCAGTCCGCCGGCGATGTCGTAGGTGTGCACGAGCGTCTCGACGACGCCCATGGCAGCGAAGCCCTCAGCGTCGGATGTGCCGTAGACGTGGTAGCCACGATCGCCCGGTCGCGCTGCCGCCACCGTGCGCGCCAGGATCGCGCCGCAGACGCCGATGGTTCGCAGGAGTCCCTCCGGATTCGCTCCGCTGACCATCGTGACTTCGAACGGCACGTAACCTTCGCTAGGCTGGTCGATGATCTGTGAGGCGTAAAACACCAGGTCATCGGCGATGTGGACGCCGGTCTTCCAGCAGCTCCAGTCCAGGCCGGCCGCCAGCACGCTCCAGTCAGCGTCCACGCGAGGGCGCAGGGCACGTCGCGTCTCGGCGACCGCCTCGCTGACCAGGTTCGGCGGTACGGGCATCAGCTGTCCTTAGTCCGGGGTTGAGGCAGGCGCCTATTCCACCAGACACCAGCGGCGCGGTCCATGGGGTTCTCGTGCAATTTCATGGCCTAAATCTCGGCATTTTGCTATGGTCACAGACTGTGTTGTGGTGAACTGGCGCAGTTAAGACCGTGTTGTCGTGCTAGCGCGGTCTGGGGGGTGGCTCTCTGATTAGGGATAACCGCCCGTTGCCGGAGCCTTCGTGGGCGAAGGTGATTGCCACGACGCTCCGGCTGTGGGCACAGCGACATGTGCTGCCCGAGCGCAGAAAGGGGAGGGCCGGTCGGCCATTTCGGCGAGCGGCCCTACTCACGTCGACGATCGCAGCGCTTGTTGCCGCGATCGCAGTACTCGCCTTCGCCCGCGCAAGCGGCGATTGGGCCGCGCCAGCCACTGATTCGGGCAGCGCCACGCCAGCTCAGGATACGGCGGCGCTGGCCGCCGCATCTTCGGCCAGGCAGCAGGCCGCGGCCTGGGTGACAGCTCAGGTCAGTCGCGGCGTCACCATAACCTGCGACCCGCTGATGTGCGCCGCGCTGCAGCAGCGGGGCTGGCCAGCGGCGGAGATGTCGGTCATCGGTCCGGCGTCGGGCGACCCGCTCGGGTCCGGAATCGTGATGTCGACCGCTGCCGTGCGCAGCCAGCTCGGCGCCCGGCTGTCGCAGGTGTACGCCCCGGAGGTGATCGCCGCGTTCGGGAACGGGGCAACCATGGTCCAGGTACGGGTCGTGGTGCCCGGCGGAGCGGCGGCTTACCTGCCGGCGGCAAGAGCCGACCAGAAAGCCCGGACCGCGGCCGGCCGGCAGCTAAGCCGTAACAAGCAGATCCGGGCTGCGCCCGGCGCGATGCGCGAGCTTGTCAGCGGCCAGGTGGACTCCCGACTGCTGATCACGCTAGCTGCGCTGGCGGCCAAGTTCCCCGTGCGCATCACCAGCTTCGCCGGCGCCGGGCCAAGCAGCGCGACGAGCGACCCGCTCCACGCGATGACTATCACGGTGCCGACTACCGTAGAACAGCAGCTGCTGGACTTCCTCCGCGCGCAACGCTCGCCACTGCGGGCTGCGATTTCCTCCCAGCGGCATGGCCGGACCGCATCTATCCAGATCGACTTCACCGAGCCCAGCCTTGTTGGGCTACTGAACGCAATCACACCCCGATGACATCGACCCAAGGCCGGCACTCGTCCCCGCCGGCGAACGGACCCGGTCCGAGCGGAAAGGGAAGACCTTGAAGCCAACTCAGAGAACACCGCGGTTTGCCAGGTGGGCGACCGTTCTGACGGCCGCCATTATCGGCCTCGCAGTTGCACCGCTCGCCGTCGCGGCCCCGATCGCCTCGGCATCAGACAACGTCGGCTGGATAAGGCTTGCCCACTTGTCGCCTAATGCGCCGGCCGTCGACGTCTACCTCTACTCATTCGGCAACCCAGCAGCCATTGTCGTGCTCAAGCACGTCAGTTACGGCACCGTGTCCGGCTACGTGCAAGTGGCGGCTGGCGACTACACCGTGGCCATGCGCGGTGCCGGGGCCAAACCCAGCTCCAAGCCAGTCCTGTCGACGGCAGTAGACATCAAGGCCGACCACGCCTACACCGTCGCGGGCATGGGTCCCGCAGCCGGTTTGCGGCTCCAGATCATCCCTGACCGGCTTTCGACGCCTCCGGGCAAAGCGCTTGTCCGGATCATCCAAGCATCAATGCAACAGGACACCGTGACGGTGACGGCGGGCAAGAGAACGCTCGCCAGCCACCTGAAGTTCGCAAGTGTCACATCGTTCACGGCAGTCAAACCCGGCCTCTGGCGGCTGCGGGCGTCGGGCTCAAGCGAGGCGGCGACGACCTCCATCAGCCTCATGGCTGACGCTATCTACACGATCGTCGTGCTGGACGAGCACGGCAAGTTGTCCATTCGGTGCCTGATGGATGCGGCAGGCAGCAGGGTCGATCCGACCATCGTGCAGACCGGCCTGGGCGGTACTGCACCTCATCCCGGCGCGCCGCTGCTGCCGTGGGCAGCAGCCGCCTCTGTTGGGCTGGCCGCAGCGCTGATCGGCACCGTCACGTTGAGACGGCGGCGCAGGCCCGCCTTGCATGCCCGCTGATAATGCGGCCGAGCCCGGGCGCCGACGCTCTGCCGCTGGCAGGCATGCGTCGCGCGCCCGGCTCGTGCGCAGGCCGTGGGCCGCGCTCACCGCAGTTTTCGGCGCCATCGTGCTGTGCGGCGCCGTCGCCGGGCTGGCGTGGGCAGGGCACACTGCACGGCCGGCTACGCCTCTCGGCCAGGGTCCGTTTGTCCCGGTGCCGAAAGGACGCTGGGCCGCGGCACCAGCCACCACGGCCAGGCGAGTCCCCAGGCCGACGGCGCTTTACATTCCGGCGATCGGCGTGCGGACCAGGCTGGTCCGGCTGGGCCTGACTGCCTCGGGCGCATTGCAAGTGCCGGCCACGGCGGCAGTGGCCGGCTGGTACACCGGAAGCCCCCGACCGGGCGCCATCGGATCAGCCATCATTGCCGGTCACATTGACTCCTACCGCGGTCCCGGCGTCTTCTTCCGGTTGCGCAAGCTCAAGCCCGGTGACCTGATCTACGTACGGCGCGCGGACGGCAGCCTCGCTGTGTTCCGCGTGACATCAGTTCGCACCTTCGCCAAGGCACGCGTCCCCGCGGGCCGGGTCTATGGCCCGGTGCCGAACGCTCAGCTCAGGCTCATTACCTGCGGCGGCACCTTCGACCCGGAAACTGGCCACTATCTCAGCAACGTGGTGGCCTTCGCTGTGCTCCAGCCCCGAAGCCGGGGCACGTTCAGGCGAGGAGCGAGATCGAGTGGGCCGGGTCAGCCCCACCTTGCTCGGGCCTCGCTGGCCAGATCGGGAAGGCGGGCCAGTATTTCCGCCGCCTCGGCCACCCCGCGGTCCTGAAGATCTCCGGTCACCCGGCGGCCGGCGACGTCAAGCCGAATCGTCGCCAGGCCGAGCCTGCGCTGCACAGGACCCTGCACCCACCGGATGCTCTGCACCTTCTCCAGCGGAATCCAGGTGGTCTTCCGACCGACCCGCCCATGCGATGCGACGACGTAGCGTTCGTCCCCGCCCCAGCTCAGAAAGTGATACAGAAGCGGCGCTTTCCACCGCGCCGCCACGGGCGGCCGCTTCAGTGGCTGCGGGCGGTCAACCAGCAACTCAGCCATCAGCTGGTCGGCATCAGCGCGCGAGCCAACCGGGATCAGCGTGCGCAGTCGCCGCGATTCCGCCCGGTCCTCACCGTGCTCGCGGGGTCCGGCGACGTCGACCTCCAGGCGGCACCAGCCGAACGCTCGCCAGATCAGCGGCTCGACGAGCCGGACGGCCTGGACCCGACCGGGCCGGATGGTCTCGGCCGAGGTCTGGATCAACCCGGACCGCAGGCGGAGCCCGTCGGGCGCATCAGCCACCGTTGTCCCGAACTCCGCACTGAACAGGCGCCAGGTGCCGAGTATCGCGCCGAGCCCCACCGGCAGGAACGAGGCCACGAGGCTGACGGTACGGGTCAGCTCCGCGAGCGTAACTAGCATGGCGGCCGCAAGTGCGGCGACAAGGCCGGCGTCGCTGAGCAGGATGGCCATGGCCAGCCTGCCGGGCCTGACCCGGAACAGCGGACGTTCGGCGGCCGCAGCCGCGGCCGCCGACACCGGGACCGGTCCGGGAACGCCACCGGCGCGCCGCGGCAAGCCTGCCGCACCAGGCGTCGCCGGCTCCGTTGCCGGGACCGCCGAAGCGGTGGCCGCGCTTGCCAGCGCGAGCAACTGCGCACGCAGCCGCTCTGCGTCCGCGCGCCGCAGGCAGGCGAGCTTGCCACCGCGGGAGGCGTCGCCCCCGGCCACCCGCAGCCGCAGCTCGGCCAGCCCGAGTACCCGCGCGAGCCCGCTCTGGACCACGTCGATCGCTTGTACCTGAGACAGCGGGAACCGGCGCGAGTCCCGCCGCAGCAGCCCTGTCTCCACCCGGAGAACTCCCTGGGCGACCTGCCAGCGGGTGACCAGCCATCTGATCACTCCCGCTGCCAGCACGATGACCACGACAACACCGTCGCCGATCAGGTCGCCGCCCGCCTGACGCTGCCTGGCCACGGCGATACCGAACAGGACGACGACGAGTCCCGCCAGTCGCGAACCCGCGCTCACCAGCGGGGACAGCGGGTGCAGGCGGTGCCAGGTGCCAGCGTCCGGCCCTGAAGGCCAGGTGCTTGTCACAGGCCCGCTGCTTGAGCTTCGCCCAGCGCGGCGAGCTGATCGCGCAGGCCCGCAGCTACTTGCTGATCCAGGCCAGGGATCCGGGCGTCACTGGCTGCCGCCGCCGTGTGCATCCGCAGAGTCGCCAGGCCCAGGCTGCGCTCAACCGGGCCGGCCGTTACGTCGATGAATTGCATCCGCCCATAAGGGATCACTGACTGACGCCGGACCAGCACGCCGCGGCGGACCATGAGGTCGGCCTTGCGCTCGGCGTATTGCCAGGCCGCCACCCGGCGGGCAAGGAAACGCTCGGCGAGCAGGGCGGCCAAGACGATCCCGGCAGCAATTCCGATACCCACCGTTGCGGAAACGGCAAGGCCGGACAGGCCGCCGATGATTGCCAGCGGCGCAGCGACCAGGCTGACCTGAATACGGCGAGCCCGCAGAAGGCGCGGGGATGGCCGCAGCCATGGCAAGGCCGCATCGCTGGCAGGTCGCGCTGGCCAGTCGCGATTGTCAGGCTGCGCGTGATCGGGAGGGTTCATGACGATGGTTGCATTATCCGCTGCCATTCGGCCGTGGCGCCAGGCGCGAGCTCCGCGTGCCGCTCGTCGAAGAGCTTAGCCGCGACCGAGCCACGCCACGGATCTGGCAGCAGCTCCGCCGGGAGGACCGGATCTATCCAGGGAAACCGCCGCCAGCGATGCACGAGCTCGATCAGCCGGGGCAGTTCGTCGGCGCCCGCCGACGCTGCGAAGCCGGCGATGAACTCCTCGTAGCGCTGCTCGATCTGGTCCAGGTCCCAGGCCTCGCGCGCCATCTCGGCAAGCCGACCGCCGCTAGCACGCTCGGCGCGGAAGATCTGCGAGTCCGCCAGCAGCCCGGCGTCCGCGAGGACCTGCTCCGCCTCGGCCAGGCGGCTGGTATCCGGACTCAGCCAGACCCCCGGAGCCGGGCTGCCAAAGCCAGCCCAGGTGAGCCGCGTTCGCAGCCGGTGCCGGGCGGGCCGGTCGGACTCAGGGACCCTGGCCAGCACAAGCAGCCACCTGCCGTCCCAGGCATGCCTGGCGGCGGTAAAGCCGTAAATCCGCTCGGTCCCTTCGGTCAGCAGTTGCTCGCCCCGGGCCGTCAGCCGCCAGCAGGTGCGGCGCCCGGTTCGTTCCGCCAACAGCCAGCCATCCGCCGCCGTGCGCATCAGCGCCTGGCGGGTCGCCTTCTCCTCCACGCCCATCCGCCCGAGTACCTCGATGATCGCCGAGGTCCAGGCCATGCCGCCGGATGGCAGGACGAACTCGCCGAGCACCGTGAACAGGAGCCCGCGCGCGGTCTTGGGCCCCCGGTCCTGACGACCGGACAAGCTGGCCGGAGGCTGCGCTGCCGACCCGAGGGCTTGCCCAAGTGCGGCCCCGTTCCCCTCCATGCCTGCTGGCATCTGTCTTCCTCCAGGTGCCACAATATGCTACGAAACCTTGACGCTCAACCACATGGCTGTAGCATTACTAACGTGACTGACGGAGCAGGGTCGGAAGCTGCCGGTGGCGGACGCGGGCCCGTCGAGTTCCGTACCGAGCCGACGGCATACCGTCACTGGAAGGTCGAAGTCGACGGCCAGGTCGCCACGCTGGCCATGGACGTGGCCGAAGACGGCGGGCTCGCGCCGGGCTATGAGCTCAAGCTCAACTCCTACGACCTCGGGGTGGACATCGAGCTCTACGACGCTGTGCAGCGGCTGAGATTCGAGCATCCGGGGGTCAGGGCCGTCGTGCTGACCAGCGCGAAAGACAAGATCTTCTGCGCGGGCGCGAACATCCGGATGCTGGCAGGATCCGCGCACGAGCAGAAGGTCAACTTCTGCAAGTTCACCAACGAGACGCGTAACGGCATCGAGGACGCGACGGCTCATTCCGGCCAGACCTACGTTGCCGCGGTTAACGGCACCGCGTCCGGCGGCGGTTATGAGCTAGCCCTGGCCTGCGAGCACATCATGCTGGTAGACGACCGCGCCTCGGCCGTGTCGCTCCCCGAGCTTCCGCTGCTCGGCGTGCTGCCCGGTACCGGCGGGCTCACCCGACTGGTGGACAAGCGGCACGTCCGCCGGGACCTCGCGGACTATCTATGCACCCGGCCCGAGGGGATCACCGGCAAGAAGGCAGTCAGCTGGCGCCTGGTCGACGAGGCGATCCCGCGGGCCCAGTGGACGCGGGCCGTCGCGGACCGCGCGGCGCTGCTGGCGGCCCAGTCGAGCCGCCCGCTCGGTGCCGCCGGGATCCAGCTCACCCCCCTGGCCAAGAAACGCGGTGACGACAAGATCGGCTACACCGTGGTCTCGGCCAAGCTGGATCGCGCCAGCGGCGCGGCGCATATCACGATTCACGGCCCGGACCGGGACGCGCCCGCTGACGTGGCGGTCTTGCATGCCGAGGGCGCAGATTTCTGGACGCTGCGGATGACGCGTGAACTCGATGACCTCATCCTCGACTTGCGCGCAAATGAGCCGGAGCTAGGAACGTGGCTGCTGACGACGACCGGCGACGGCGGCCGGGTTCTCGGTTACGACGACTTGCTGCTCGCCAACTCCGGCGACTGGCTGGCGAACGAGGTGTTGCACTTCCTGAAGCGCACCCTGAAGCGCCTGGACGTGACCAGCCGCAGCCTGATCGCTCTGATCGAGCCGGGCAGCTGCTTCGCCGGCTCGCTGCTGGAGCTGGCACTGGCCGCCGACCGCTCTTACCAGCTATCGGGAGTCTTCGAGGATGCCGATCGCGACGCGGGTCCGGCCGAGGTAACCGTGGCACAGATGAATCTCGGCCCGCTGCCGATGGGCAACGGGCTTACCCGGCTGCAGGCACGCTTCCTAGGTGATGAGGGCAGTTTGGATGCAGTCGCGGCGACGGCGGGCCAGCCGCTCGAGGCGGCCGAAGCAGCGGGGCTCGGCCTGGTCACCTTTGTCCCCGATGACATCGACTGGACCGACGAGGTGCGGATGGCGATAGAGGAGCGGGCTAGCTTCAGTCCGGATGCCTTGACCGGCATGGAGGCCAATTTCCGGTTCGCAGGGCCGGAGACAATGGAGACGAAGATCTTCGGGCGGCTCACGGCCTGGCAGAACTGGATCTTCAGCCGGCCGAACGCCGCCGGCCCGGCCGGGGCACTGCGCAGGTTCGGCACCGGACAGCGCGCGGAGTTTGACAGGAAGCGAGTCTGAGCCATGACCGCTGCGGCCAACGGCACCAGCGCCGACTACACGGAGAAGATCCCGAATAATGTCGACCTGCACGAGGACAGGCGGTTGCAGCGGGCGCTTGAGTCCTGGCAGCCGAACTTCCTGAACTGGTGGGAGTCGATGGGTCCGACGTTGCCCACGCAGGACGTGTACCTGCGTACGGCGGTGAACGTCGGCCGCGACGGCTGGGCGCACTTCGGCCACGTCGCCATGCGGGACTACCGCTGGGGCATCTTCCTGGCCGAGCGAGACCCGGACCGTCGGATTGGCTTCGGCCAGCACAAAGGCGAGCCCGCGTGGCAGCAGGTCCCCGGCGAATACCGCTCGGACCTGCGCCGGCTTCTCGTGATCCAGGGCGACACCGAGCCAGCCTCGGTCGAGCAGCAGCGTAACCTCGGTGCGACCGCGCCCAGTCTCTATGACTTGCGCAACCTGTTCCAGGTCAACGTCGAGGAAGGCAGGCACCTGTGGGCGATGGTGTACCTGCTGCACGCCTACTTCGGCCGGGACGGCCGGGAGGAGGCCGAGGAACTCCTGCACCGGAACTCCGGGAGCGTGGACTCACCGCGCATCCTCGGGGCGTTCAACGAGGAGACCCCGGACTGGCTGTCCTTCTTCATGTTCACCTACTTCACCGACCGGGACGGCAAGTACCAGCTCGGCACCCTGAAGGAGTCAGCCTTCGACCCGCTGTCGCGCACCTGTGAGTTCATGCTCAAAGAGGAAGCGCACCATATGTTCGTCGGCACTACCGGCATCGACCGGGTGGTGGAACGGACCGCGCAGCTCATGGTGGAACACGACACCGACGACGCCGGACCGCACGGCGCCGTCCCGCTGAGCGTGATCCAGAAATACCTGAACTTCCATTACTCGGTGTCGCTTGACCTGTTCGGCGGCGAGACATCGACCAACGTGGCCAACTACTACACCGCCGGCCTCAAGGGGCGTTGGTCGGAAGACAGGCGAAGGGACGACCACAAACTGACCAGCGACGCGATCATGGTGGACGCGCTGCTTGATGACGGGACTGGCAGTGCGAGCATCGGCCAGATCGAGGTGGCTGCGCTCACCGGTCTCAACACTGACCTGCGCCGGGAGTACATCGCAGATTGCCAGAGCGGCGTTAACCGGTGGAACAAGATCCTTGCCGACGCCGGGTTGCCGCAACGGCTGAAGCTCCCGCATATAGCGTTCAACCGGAAGGTCGGGGCGTTCGCCAGGGTAGCGGCCAGTCCCGACGGCGAGCTGCTCAGCCCTGACGAGTGGCAGCGCCGGTGCGGCGGGTGGCTGCCCACGGATGTGGACAAGATTCACGTCCGGTCCCTGATGCAGCCAGTACAGGAGCGCGGCAAGATTGCAGCCTGGATCGCGCCGCCACGGCACGGCATCAACGGCAAGCCGCTCGATTACGAATACGTCCACCTGCCCTAGGCACGAGGCGCAACTGCGATCATTGCCGGATGCCGCTGTTCGCCTTTGAGGGACACGTCCCGACTATCAGTCCCACTGCCTGGATCGCCCCGACAGCCACGCTGGTCGGGGATGTCCGTGTCGAGGACGAGGCCTCGGTCTGGTACGGCGCGGTATTGCGCGCCGACTTCGGACCGATCATCGTGCGGCGCGGCGCCAACGTCCAGGACGGCTCGGTGCTGCATGGAGGCCACGATCCCGTCACCGAGGTGGGCGAGGGCGCGACGATCGGCCACCTGTGCGTGGTGCACGGCGCGGCTATCGGCGCCGAGGCACTGATCGGGAACGGCGCGACCGTGCTCGACGGTGCCGTCATCGGCAGGCGCGCCCTGGTCGCGGCCGGCTGCACGGTTCCGCCGGGCATGACGATCCCCGACGGCACGCTGGCCGTCGGCACGCCCGCCAGAATAACGCGCGAGGTCAGCGGCTCGGCGATGGAATGGGTTGACACGAACCCGGCGATCTACCGCGAGCTAGCCCGCCGGCATGCCGCCGGAGTCCGGCCGGTCGGCGACGCCGAAGGAAGCCGCTAGCGGCCCGCACGACTCCTTGTTGTGCACCGCTTTGTCGCAGTTGCTCTGCTGAACGCCCAGTTCACCCGTGCCGTTGACCACACCGTAATCCCTTTGGCTACTGCACAACAAAGCGGATTTGTAAAGACTGGCGCGCTGCTCGTTAAGTTCACTTGCAGGCTATGAATAGCCCATTAATGGCAGCTATGATCTTCGCAGCCTACCGTCGACTTCCCCACAGTGCGGGTGAGGAGTCGAGCCAGCGGCACGCTGTGCCGCGAGAGGAGAACAGGGTGACAGACCATTCTGCCGCTGCACTGGTCGGAGCCTCGACTGCCCCCGCAGCAAGGCTTGAACCGGACGCCATCGGCGTCGCGCAGGACACTGTCATCGGCATGGCTTCATCGGCGCCGGCTGCGACCGTTGGCCTGTCCCTGGTAGGACTCGCGGTCGCGACGGCATACGGTAGCGGGCCGATTCTCATCCTGACCGCGATCCCGATGCTGATCATTGCTAACGCGTACCGCCGGTGCAACTTGTGGAACGCGAACTGTGGTGCCTCGTTTGAGTGGGTCGGCCGGGCGATCAACCCCTACCTCGGCTTCCTGACCGGATGGCTGATGGTCGTTGCCTACATCATCGGCACGGTCGCGGAAATCCTGCTACTCGGGCCGTCCGTGCTGGCCGTCTTCGGCAACAGTTCCACAAACACCTGGGGCTACATCGCCATCGGCACTGCCGTTGGGATTGTAATGCTCGTGATCGCCATCGTCGGCATCCGCATCACCGCGCGGGTCCAGGTGGGCATGGCGGCGGTTGAGTACGCAATCCTGATCGGTATAGCGATCTGGGGCTTGGTCGCGGTGCTCGGTCACCACCCGGGCACTTTCCACATCACGAGCGGCTGGTTCAGCGTCAGCGGGATCGACGGCAAGGGCAGCGCCCTGGCCGGCTTCCTTGTCGCAGTGTTTGTGTACGGCGGCTGGGACGGCACGCTGTACGTGAACGAGGAAGTCAAGCACCGGCGCGTCAACCCAGGCCGGGCAGCCATTATCGCCGTGGCCCTGCTGGCGGTTATCTACACTCTCGCGCAGGTCGGCCTGCAAGGCGTCGTCTCGCCCGGCAGGCTGCAGCAGGCCGCCAAGACCGGGAACGCTCTGGTCTACGTCGCGCAAGCCCTCGGCGGCGGGTTCTGGGCCAAGGCGATGGCCTTGGCCATTGCGCTGTCCGTTATCGCCACCACCGGAACCGGAATAGTCCTGAGCGCGCGAATTGCGTACGGAATGGCCAGCTACCGAACCCTACCGGGATTCCTCAGTAATGTTTCGCGTCGGTACTCGACTCCCGCAATTGCCAGCCTCGTGGTCGGTGTCCTGCTGATCGCCATCTTCTGGGTGTACACGCTGGCGACTACGGTCGAGAACGCGTTCTACGACGTCATCGACACGACCGGACTGCTATTCGCGATCTTCTACATCTTCACGGCGCTCGCCATGATCGTTTATTACCGCCGGCGCGTGTTCAGCGGCCCGCGAGATTTCGTGATCCTCGGCCTCCTTCCGCTCGGCGCCGCCGGCTTCCTCGGCTGGATGTTCGAGCAGTCGCTGCAGACGCAGGCCACGTGGGCAGAGAGATGGTCGTTGATCGGCATCGTGGGGCTCGGCGTGATCCTGATGCTGTCCGCCCGAATCTTCCTCAGGTCACCGTTCTTCCAGATCCCGCGCGAGAGCGACAGCCAGCCGGTGCCTGCTCGCGCCGGGCGACACAGCTAAGCGGCGGCGGACTAGCGGAGTGCGCTGGCCGGCCTGGCCTCCCAGGAGGTCCAGATCGGCCGGTACCCGTGCCGGCCCCAAAATGGCGCCGACAACGGATTAGTCTGCTCGTAATGGAGCGTTGTGACGGCTGCCCCTGCGGCCTCAGCCTGCAGATGGAACCGCGCCACCAGTTCCGCTCCCACGCCTGACCCGCGTTCGGCCGGTTCGACGAACGTCAGCATGTTGTACGCCACCGGCGCTGCCCCGACCATCGGTGCGATCCATCCCGCCGAAGCAGGGCCCTGGCCGGCCAGCATCCCGATCGCTGCCCCGTCGCGTTCTGCGAGCCAGGTCCAGGATTGCGATCCGGCGAGCATCCCCTGGAACTCGTTACGTAGCGCCGCGGCGGTGCCCGGCCGCTCGACAACCCCGCCGAAATGGCTGTCGAACCGGATAACTTCCTGCCCGAGACTGACGACTGCCCCCAGGTCGTCCGGGCCCGCGGGCCTGATCCGCACATCCGCCCCGGCTACGTCATCACTACTGCCATAGCCGTCAGCGGTCCGATCGCGGCGCACCGCTCGCACCGCGACAACGCCGCGTGGCGCGAATCCGCGATTCAACAGGGTCGTGATCCCGCCGAAGTCCCGGCTGGGCCAGGTGACGACGGCGGCGCTGTCGGTCTCGTTGGCAGCTTGCTCGCCCTGCAGGTGTCGGCGCCACCGCGACAGCAGCGCGTCGAGCGACGCACCGACGTCCTGGCCGGCTATCTGAACCGTCAGGAGGAATCTGCGGGCCGCGCCCCAGGTCATTTCGAGCGAGTCAGGCGTGCCCGTCCAGTGCTCACAGGCGCCAGCAGCGACCGGCTCGCCGTCGACCTCGGCAACGATGACGTGCGCGGCGGTATTGCGCTGAAGGTCGTCGGGTGCTGGCAACAGCGGGTCCACCGCCCGCCATCGGCGCGAGACCTGTGCGGCAATGCCTCGCATCGCATCTCCTGCGCTAACCGGCACAGACGCTACGCTCAGCCGACGATGGCTGCGAGCGTCTCACGGGCCGACTTGATGAGCGGGTCGTTAGCCGGCAAGACCGTCCCAGCGCGCGCGACCGTATCACGCAGTAGCTCGGCGGCGTTGCCCAAGCGCCCGACCGCGTAGTAGCAGCGGGCGAGACCCACACACACCGCGAGCGTGTCGCGGTCATTGGCGCCAAGCGCCCGCTCGCAGCCAGCCTTGGTTTCCTCGTACGCCTGCAGCGCCTTGGCCATCCGGCCCGCAACGTGGTACGTGGCCGCTAGGGATCCCTTGGCCTGCAGCGTGTCGCGGTTATCGGACCCCTTGGCCCGTTCCCGGTCGGCGAGCACACGCTTGTACTGCGCGATAGCGTCCTTGATCCGGCCGGCCGCCAGATACGCCTCGGCGAGCTTCTGCCGCGTTGCCATCGTGTCTGGATTCGCGGCGCCCTGATATCGTTCTCGCTCCGCCAGCGTGCGCCGATACAGCTCGACAGCCTGCTGCGCTCGCCCGGCCTGCAGGTCCACCGCGGCCAGTTCCTCCCGGACGCCGATCGTATCCGGGTGCGTGCCGCCCAGCACTTGCTCGCACTCTTCGAGCGATGCGGTCAACATCCCAACGGCGCCGCTGAAATCGCCGGACGCGGCCAATGCCCGGCCGAGGCTGAGTATCGCCGCGAGGCTGAGCGGATGCCGTGACCCGAGCGTGCCGACCCGGTCATCAACGATGCGCCGGTGCCAGGCGATGGCATCGGCCATCCGCCCGGCCGCATGGCAGGCGCCTGCCAAGCGCTCGATCAACAGGAGCGAATCCGGATGGCTAGGGCCCAAGAGCCGGTCACTGGTCGCGGCCAGATGACTCCAGTAGCTGACGGCAGGCCCGGCCAGGCTGGCCTCATCCAGGCTCTGGCCCGCCCTGATCAGCAGCGCCGGACAGCCTTTACCCCAGAGCATCTCGGCGGCGGACGCCTCCACGGACGCAGCATTCGACCGGAACATCTGCGCTCGCAGCGTCCGCTGGTCGCCGCCCGGCCACGCTTCAAGCAATGCAGCCATCGCCGCCACTGCGGCCCGTTGCACCGCGCCGGGCTGCATGGTAGCCCTAATCGCCGCGCCGCCATCGCGGTTGAGGCGCACTAGTGACGACTCAGCCGACGGGTCGATTGTCAGGAGGCCGACGCGTTCCAGGACGGCGAGCGCGCGCCGAACCTGCTCGTCGGGCCTGGAGCGCAGGGAACCAGCACCATTGACGAAGTCACTACCGGCAACGGTCGTGAACACCTCGCCCGGTATCCCTCGCCCATCGAGCAGCGCCGCCAAGACCAGGCAATTCTGCGCGGCGCCACCAGGCAGGAATGAGCTCGCCTGCTCGGCAGCTATCGTCCAGGTAACCGCGTCCGCCGGCGGCCGCGCGCCGGTTGCCTCAAAGAGCCGCCGGCGGCGGCTAGCGAAGGTATTCCGGTACTCGACGCAGGTAATCCATGAACCTGCGATAACTGCGCTGGCCTGAGCTAAGGCGAGTGGCTGGAAATCAAGATCCTCGATCAAATCGATCGCGCCACGGCGCTGCTCTGGATCGACGCTGAGCCGGCTGACGAGATAACTCATGGCATCCCGCCGGCTGAAGGGGCCAATTTCCAGGCACGGCACCCGCCCGATCACCGACCGCGGGCTCCTCGTCGTTACGACGACATGCACGAAACGCCCTTGCGGCCAGAGCCCTTCGACAGCGTCGGCATCGACTAGGTCGTCGAGAACCACGAGCGATTTCCTGTCGGTCTGCGCCAGCCAGCTGAGGAAGCTAGCCGCTGCGGATTCCGGGTCTCCGACCTGCGTGGTACCGGTGGTGGCGGTAAGCGCGTCGACGTAGCCGCACAGAATCGAGGATCTGCTGCTCGCGTCGATCCAGACGAGCAGATCGATAGCGCGTTCCCGCCACAACCGCTCGGCATGAGCGACAGCAAGCTGGGTCTTGCCGCACGCGGCGGACCAGCCTGGTCCTTGGGCACTGGGCCGATCAGCGGCCGTCAGCGCGACCGCTGCACTGCGCTGGAGGGCAAGCTGGATACTGGGAGCCGATTCTGGCCTGTCGCTGAACTTCTCGGCGGTCGGGGGCACAGCGCCCGATCGGATCGGCCAGACAACTCCATCCACTCGGGAATCGCTCGCTGACGCTGCCGGGACAGGTTTGGCCGCAGGCAATTACCGCTCGCTGGGGTTCATGTACGGCAAACCTCTCCGGAAGCTGAATCTGTTCAAATAGATAAGCTACGCCCTGGAGCGTACGGACAGCCTGGGCGGCCAATATCAGACTCGCCAATAATGGCTAACTAACACCAGCGTTGCAAGGCCGCGGGACCTTCCGTCCCGGCGGTCGGCGAAGGCACAATGGAGCGGTGACAGAACAGCAGTTAGCAGCACCGTGCCCGCAGTGCGGCAGCACCGCCGCGGTGCACTCGATCAGCGAGCTTGCCGACCTGGCCCGGCTGAGACTCGGCGCGGCGCAGCCGGGATTCGCCGCAGGATCTCAGCCGGGGTACGCCGCCGAGCCGCAGGCCGGGCCACTGCCGGGGCTAGCGGGTCAGCCACGCTCAGGGCCGTTGCCGGGCTATGCCGCCGAGCCGCGGTCCGGACCGCCTCCGGGCAGCCAACCGGGCTGGACCAGAGGTTACGCCGACAGCTCGATCGGCGACGGGATCGCTGACGGAATCGGTGACGCGATAGCCGGCGCGGCGCTCGGCGCGGCCGCGAAGTTTATCGGCCGGGCCATTAGCCGTCGGGCGCAGCGCACCGTCAACGAGGTGGTGCTCCCGGCCATGGTTGACCAGCAGCAGACGATGCTCCGCGAGCAGATCGCGATCGCCGAGCGGTACCCGGAGCTGCGCGCCTGCCTGACCGATAAGGTGATCTTCCTCGTCGGAGGCAGCCGCGTGATGCCACTGCCGACCATCGGTCCGACGCTGACGCTGCAGCAAGCAGACGCGCTGGTCGCGCAGCTCAGGGAAGGCTAGGCGGGATCAGCTCCGGTATGCCCTGGCTAGCTCGCGCAGCCGGTCGTGCATTCCGGCCATGACCGGCGCGGCACCGCCGGGCAGCCAGTCCTTGCGCAGCTTGGCGACCGAGGTGTAGTTGGTGTCCACTACGTTGGCCAACGGCGCCTCGACGACCTGGCTGAGGAATTGGTAGGAGTCCAGCGCCGACAGTCCGCTGTGCCCGGCCACCCACTGGACCAGGTCGAGCTGGGCGATCCGGAAGGCATCCTCCAGCGGCCTGGCCGAGCCCGCCGAGCTGATGTGGCTGTCTGACTCCAGCCGCGGCCACGGCGTGGGGACGCCCTTGATCAGGTCCACGATGAGCACCGTGTTCATGGCGCACTCCACCGCGACGCCACAGGTCTCGCCCTCGCCCTGGCGCGCATGCCCGTCGCCGATCGACATGAGCGCCCCCTCGACGTTGACACCGAGATAGCACGTCACCCCAGCGCGCATCTCCGGCGTATCCATATTGCCGCCGAAGGCATCAGGCACCAGCGCCGAGCGGACCTCAAGATTGGCCGGCGCGACACCGACGGTGCCGTGCATCGGGTTCATCGGCAGGGCGGCGGAGAACTCACTGTCCCGGGCCTGGAACTGGCACAGCTGAGCTGCCCTGTCGAGTTCCCAGATCCAGACAACTTCCGGCAGCGGCTCTTGCAGGGTCGCGGTCAGGTGCGTGGAGGTCAGCGCGCCGAACAGGGGCACCGTCGTGGACGCAGCCCAGTCGCGCGCAGGCTCGATCGAGATGAAATGCACCGCCAGCGTGTCTCCGGGCTGCGCACCCTCGACGTAGAACGGGCCGGTCTGCGGGTTGAGGTACGGGAATTCGCACACCCTCGACACCAGGTCCCCCGGCCCGCGAACCCGGCCGGCGAAGCAGTCCTCGGTAAAAAGCTCCAGGATCGTGCCGGGCTTAATCCGCGCGGCCGGCGCTGCCCCGCCAAACGTCCAGGCGAACTGGCCGGGCTCCGGCCGAAATCGCACTACCTGCGGATCGGTCATCTCATTGCACCGGCCTAGCCGCCGAACGACACGTTATGGCCACTGACCCGGCCGGTCACGCCTTGCGGGGTCACGTCGATGCTGTCGATGGTGAGCCCAACCGGCAGCTTGGGAATCCGCACGATGGTGACGCTGTCGACATTTCCCAGCAGCGACGACGACGGCCCGCTACTGCTGACCAGCTTGATCTTGAGCCTGTCGCCGCTCAGCCGAGTGAGCCGCCACGTGGCTGAGCCGGCCAACGGCAGGCTGGCCGTGACCTCGCTCGGGCCAGCCCGGGTCAGGTTCAGCCCAGCACCATTGAGCACGCTGCCAAGCGCACCAAACTGCGACGTGAGCGTGTTAGCCAGGGAACCGAAGCTGATCGTGGCGGTTCCGGACACCGAGGAGATCGTGCCGCTGTTGAACGCGAATGACTTAAGCCGGATCCCGTGCGCCGTCGCTTGCACGCTGGTGATCGTGACCGGCCCCTCGGTGAGGTCGGTCACCGAGATGTTGACCTGTGCGAAATTCCTGCTCGCCACCTGGGTGAGGAACGGGAAGCCGCCGATGGTAACGCTGGGCTTGCGCGACAGGCCCTGCTGCTCGATCTTGGTGGCCATCACGTTCTGCGCCACGGCCCTGGCCGCGAAGTCGAGTACGACGAGCACCGCCACGATGACGGCCAGCGTAATGATCCACCGGCGGGCCCGCCGTCCGCCCGTCCTGCCGCTGCGCATGCCGCGTGACGCCATCCGGGTCACCCCTGCTGCCTCATTTGCCCGATGGTAGCTGACCGCCGGGGCCGCCGGAACGCCGAACGACAGGGCGCGCTCACGGCAAGTCCTTGAGGCTCAGGGCCTGGAGCGCACCCGATTTTTGGAGGGTAACGAGGATCGTTTTGCCCCCCGGCTCGATGACGAACTGGCGGGGCACCAGGCCAGTGGGGACATAGCCGAGCAGCCCCGGCTGGCCCTTCAGGGCCTTGGCCGTGTCGATCACGGCCAGGTTCGAGCTGACGCCGGTCAGGTTGTTCAGGTTCGCGTCCGCCACCACGAGCCGGGAACCGTCGCGGAACAGCGCCTCACTCAATGGCGTCTCCCCGATCATGACGCGGGCGAGAAGCGCGTGCTTCGGGTCCGTGCGCAGCTTAGCCGCGCTGAAAGCGACGAGCGCGTCGCCCTGCCGGTCGGTCACCCACAGCACCTTGTGGTCAGGCGACAGGAGAGCTCGAGCCGCGCCGCAGCCCGCGGGCGCGGTGGAGACAACGGCATGCTTCGGGTGCGTCTCTGCCTCGCTCATGCTCAGCACGCTGATAGTGCCCTGGATACTTGCCACGTACAGCCAGGTTCCGTCGGTTGCCATGCCGACGGGCTGCTTCGGCAGCGGCACGTAGCCGATGAAGTCGGCCGGGGTGAACCCCTGAGTAATGCCGCGCTGAAGGTTAAAGACGGCCAGCTCAGCGCTGCTCTGCAGAGTGACGAAGGCATACTTCTCGCTAGCCGTAATGAGCACTTCGACCGCGCCGGAGCCGTTCGGGCTGGTGAGTGTCCCGGCGACCGGGTTCGGCGCGCCCTGCACGGCCTGCGTGACGTTGATAACCGCAGCGCCGCTGCCGGCCGCGGCCAGCACCAAACTGCCGTCTCTGGTCACGGCGTCGCCCTTGTCGGCGCCCGCAACGGCGAAAGTCCTGACCACGGCGGGCGCTAGCGACGTGCCGTTGCGCAGCACCGTCACCGAGCCCCCGCCCGATACGAACGAGTACTGACCGCCCGGCGTCACCGCCACGCCAAACGGATTGCTGTTGATCGGGACGGTAGCCGAGGTGACGCCGGCGAGCGTCTTGGCCTTCGCCGTCTTGGTCGTGCAGCCCGGCAGTGTCAGCGCGGCTGCGCTGCCTAGCCGGTGGCCATTCCCGTTCCCGCCGACCGCCAGGTAAGCGCCGCCGCCCGCTAGCAATACCACCGCGCACACTCCCGCAACTGGCGCCGGGGACCGCCACCACGGCCGCCGGGCTGAACTCGTCCAGCCGCCATCCCCGGCCGCGTGGTACGCCGGCTGGCGGCCGCTGCTCGCGCGGTCAGGGCCAGCCTGGCGGGCCGAGGGCCTGCGTGCCGGTGGCAGCGGCCAACGCCTGGGGTCGGTCAGTCCCGCCCTGGTCCCGCCGACGCAGCAACGTCGAGCCGGAGTGGGTCAGCGGCGCCCGCGGCGCGGCGGCATCGGCCGCGCGTCCGGCTGACGCGCCCGGCGAGGCATGCGACCTCGGTCACCGGATGCACGGGCGGCGGCCGGGCTCGATCTTGGCTGCGTCCGGGCTGAGCGCGGAGCGAAGGGCGGCAGCGAACTCGCGGCAACTGGCGTACCTGTCGGCCGGCGCCTTCGCCAGGGCGCTGGCCATCACGCCGTCGACCGCGGCTGGCAGCTCGGGCCGCCGGAGCGTGAGCGGCGGCGGCGCCTCGGACAGGTGCGCGTACATCACCGAGACGCCCTGCTCCCGGCGGAACGGCGGCTCCCCGCACAGCATCTCGAAGGCCGAGCAGGCCAGCGAGTACAGATCAGACCGGCCATCAACCTGACGGCCCTCGATCTGCTCGGGCGCGACGTAGTCAAGCGTGCCCAGGAATTGGCCGGTCGCGGTGATCCCCGATACCGCCAGCGCGGTCTTGCTCAGCCCGAAGTCGGACAGGTAAACATGGCCGAGCCCGCCGATCGCGCCGCTCGCCTCCAGGAGCATGTTGGCGGGCTTGACATCACGATGTACCAGTCCCCTGGCGTGCGCGGCGTCTAGCGCCGACGCGGCCTGGGAAATGATCTCCGCAACCTGCGAGGGCGGTAGCGGCCCGGACCGGTCCAGCAGGCTCCGGACGTCTCCGCCGCGGACGTAACGCATGGCGATGAACAGGACGCCATTCGACTCACCCGCCTCGAAGACCGGGATGATGTGCGGGTCGTCGACCGCCGCTGCAGCGCGGGACTCACGGATGAACCGCCTGCGGAATGCCTCGTCAGCGGCGAGTCCAGGCGCCAGAATCTTGAGCGCAACCTGGCGGTCGAGGCGGCTGTCGTAGGCCCGGTAGACGACGGCCATCCCGCCACGGCCAATCGGCTCCTCGAGCCGGTAGCCGGCGACTTGCGCGCCCGGCCCGAACTCCGCGGCGGCACCCGGGCCAGAACCGCCAGGCCCGCTGGAGCCCCCCGGCTGACCGGGCCCGGGCTCGCCGGGGGATTGCTCGCTCACCGCTCCTCCAGCCCGGAAGCTCGCGCCGCAGGTGTTACGACGCAGGTGTTACGACGCAGGTGTTTACGACGCAGGGAAAGGCGGGCGCTGCCAATGCGCCCGCCGGCCCACCAAGTATCCAGTTTGCCCGATGGCGGGTGTCAACAGGCTGGATTGCCAATGCACGGGAAATGGTTTGTACACCTATCCCGTCTGCCAGCCAATCGATCTACAGTTGGCAGATGAGCACCGAGCCCGACGCCCGGGCGGCCGCGGAAGGGCAGCTTCGGATCCAGGCGCAGGGCTCCGACCGGCTGCTGGATGCCGGGGCGAGCTATCGCATCGGACGCGACCCCGACGCCGACATCGTTGTTGCCGACCCGCGCGTCTCGTGGCAGCACGCGATTCTCAGTCAGCAAGGCGGCAGCTGGCTACTGCAAGACTCTGGCAGCACCAACGGTACGTTCGTGAACCGGCAGCGGGTCCGCCAGATTGCCATTACCGGCGACTGCCAAATCCGGCTCGGACATCCCGATGACGGTCCCGTACTGTCCTGCGCGGTGGCGGAGAGGTGGAACCCTGCCGTCGACCGCGGCCCGGCGGTGGTGAAGCCGGCGACAGCGCGATGGGAGCCCGAACCGCCTGCCGCCGGGCAGGTCGCGCCGCTGATTCCGGGCGTGGAGCCGCAGTCGCGGTCCGGCGGCGCCCGGAACCCCAGCGCGGTGATGAGCCTGCCTACCCGGCGGCTGCGCATCGGCCGGGCCGGCGACAACGACATGGTCGTGTCGGACCTGAGCGTGTCCAGGTACCACGCGGAACTGCGGCGAACCGGCCGCGGCTTCGAGATCGTGGACTGTGATAGCCACAACGGCACGTTCCTGAACGGGCAGCGGATCACCTGCGGCACCAGTCACTGAGGCCGACCTCATCGGAATCGGGCCTGCCACATTCTGTCTCGTCGGCGGCGAGCTGCAGGAGTTCATCGACACAGGCGACATCTCTCTGTCGGCCACCGACCTGACCGTGCAGCTGTCCGGCGGCAAGGTCCTGCTTGACCACGTGAGCTTCGGGCTCGGGGAGCGCTGCCTGCTTGGCGTGATCGGGCCTAGCGGCGCTGGCAAGTCAACCTTGCTCGGCGCGCTGACCGGCATCAGCCCGGCCACCCAGGGCAGCATGTTCTACGACGGCCGGGACCTGTACAAGCACTATGCGGAGCTGCGGCACCGCGTCGGGCTGGTGCCGCAGGAGAACATCCTGCACACGCAGATTTCGGCCCGGCGCGCCCTTGGCTACGCGGCCGAGCTCCGCTTCCCGCGTGACACCACCAGGGCGGAGCGGAGGCGCCGCATCGATGAGGTCCTGGCCGAGCTGTCGCTCACACGGCACGCAGACACCAGGACCTCGGCCCTGTCCGGTGGCCAGCAAAAGCGGGTGAACGTCGCGCTTGAGCTGCTGACCAAGCCCTCGCTGTTGTTCCTCGACGAGCCGACCTCCGGCCTTGACCCTGGCCTGGACAAGTCGGTGATGGAGATGATGGCCGAGCTTGCGCACGATGGCCGTACCGTCATCGTCGTCACCCACAGCGTGGCCAACCTGAACCTGTGTGATCGCCTGCTCGTGCTTGTGCCCGGCGGCAAGGTCGCGTTCTTCGGGCCCCCCGCCGATGGCCTGCGCCACTTCGGCAAGCCCGGCTGGGCCGAGGTGTTCCAGGCCTTCGAGGCAGAGCCCGGCCGCGACTGGGCCGGCGAGTTCCGCCGGTCCCAGTATCACGCCCGGTACATCGCCTCGGACCTGAACAACATGGCCGGGCCGGCCCGGCGGTCGGCATCGGCGCCGCCGCCGCCGGCCACCCGGAACCGGCTGGCTCAGCTGAGCACGCTGTGCCGGCGGTACTTGTCTGTCATCACCTCAGACCGCGTCTACATCGGCGTGATCGGCATCCTGCCGCTGATCCTGGGGCTGCTGATCCGGGCCGTGCCGTCTCCGCAGGGACTGACAGGCACCAACAACGCTAATGCCGCGTCACTGTTGCTCGTCCTCACGGTCGGGGCCTGCTTTGCGGGCGCGGCCAACGCGGTGTGGGAGCTGGTGAAGGAACGCTCGATCTACAGCCGCGAGCGGGCGGCGGGCTTGTCGGCGGGCGCGTATCTGCTGTCCAAGCTGCTCGTACTCGGCGTGATCAGTGCAGTCCAGGCAGTCGTGATGCTAGCGATCGGCCTGACCGGCAGGCCGCTGCCGACGCAGGGCGCCGCCCTCACCCACCTTCCGCTCGTCGAGCTGGTACTCGCTATGGCCGGGCTCTCCATCGCCTCGATGACAATTGGACTGCTGGTGTCAGCGATCGTGAACACCACGGACAAGGCTTTGCCTCTGCTGGTGGTGGCCGTCATGGCCCAGGTCGTGCTGAGCGGCGGCATCTTCCCGCTGGTTGGCAAGACGGGGCTCGAGCAGGTCTCATGGCTGGCGCCGTCCCGCTGGGGATTCGCTGCCATGGCCGCCACGGCGAACCTGAACGCGGTACAGCCGCCGCCGGCGCCGGGTTCGGGCGGCGCGGTGGCAACCGACCCGCTGTGGAATCACACCCTGTCAACGTGGGTGACGGACATTGCGATCATGCTGGTACTCGCCCTGGCATCCGCCATGTTCACCTGGTGGCGGCTGGCCAAGATGGGGCCGGCCAAGCGGCGCTAGCCGGCCCCGTCGTCGGTTGTCGGCTAACGGCCGTGCTCTGGCCCGCCGAGATCAAACGGCCGCAGATACCCGTCCGGCCGGTAGCTGAGGTAGGCCGGCGCTGTCGGGCACACGCCGTCGATGGGAGCGCCTTGCGGACAGGTGCCGTTCTGGGCGCTAAAAATGTTGTATTGAGGTCCGAGCGCGACCGCTGCCGTGTTCAGGCTGGCCGGCCGTAGCGCCCTGGCGTCCCACCTGCCCGTCTGCACCCGGTTGAGCAGGACTTGCACGGCGGCGATCGTCTCGGCCGGCGTGAAAGCACAGTGGCCGGCCCGGCCGACGAACTCCTGGCGCAGCAGTCTTGAGTTCCCTGCCTGGGCAACGACCGCGCTGTACGCTTGCTCGTTCTCCGGCACGACCAGGCCGTCCCCGGTCGTGTGCAGGGTCAGCACGGGTACCGAGATCTTGCCGTTGAAGCTGATGTTGCGCGCCAGGTAACCCACGGCCTTGGGGTCGGCGCTGATGCGCGTGGCCTTGTCCAGCGTGCGCAGATCCGAGGCCAGGTGCAGGCCGGCGGCCTTGTACAGGTGCACGACCTCGCTGTAGTCGGCCGACTTGCGCAACTGGGCGGCGAAGTTCACCCCGGTGTTCCAGGACGGGTTGCCGCCCGCATCCTGCTCCAGATTGGCGCGGAAGTCGAACACGAACGGGAAGTCGATCTGGGCGTCCCAGAGATACTGGTTGGCCTCCTGGGAGGCATAGTCGGCCGTGGCCGGCTGAGCTGACAACGGCGTGAACCAACCGGGGGTATCGGCGAGCGCGGCAGCCAGCGCGATCCGCGCGCGGCCAGCCGGCGTCGCCTGCGCTTGCGCCGCGGCTGTCTCAGCGATCCCGAGGTTGGCCTGCGGGCTGGTGATGTTCACCACTTGCAGCCCGCTCGCCGGCGCCAGCAACTGCTGGAAGGCGAACGCGGAGTCGAGCGCGGTGTTCCAGGTCGCGACGCCGCCCGCCAGCACGCCGCACATCGGCAGCGCGGCGGTAAATCGCCTGGGATACCGCTGGATAAGGCCGGCAGTGATGATGCCGCCCAGCGAATGACCCCATGCGATCGTCCGGCCCGGCCGGCCGTAGGCCCGGCCGAAGACGTCCAGCGTGGCGATCTGGTCCGGCAGCGCCTGCGCGATGGCCCAGCCCGTGGACGAGTAGGACGAGCCGGCCAGCGCGAAGCCGTGGGCGAGCAGCCAGGCGCCCGTGACCGGGTCGCCCACGTCCTGGGCCGGGTTGGCGGAGCCCGGCGCGACGTAACCGTGGCTGTACAGGAACAGCGTGCCGTTCCAAGTACCAGCAGGGCACTGGATCTCGTAGGCCGCGCCGTCGTGCAGCGAGCCGTTGACCGTGGTGACTGATCCAGTTCCGCCGCAGGCGTTCGGTGCAGCCGAAGCCGACACCGGTGATACCAATGCGGCCACCACGGCTGCCGCTGCGAGCAGCGGAGCTGCCCGGCGCGTCTGGCCGGCAGTGCGCCGGAGCCAGGTCTGACTGTGCCCTACGTGCACGATTCACACTCCTATGCGCTAACTCGGCTTCACCCGCGGTTTCCTAACTGCTCATAGGACCATAACGTGGCAAAGCCGTCTTGTGTACTATCGCGACGCAAGAGTTTCTGGTGACACAGGCCGCGTGCGGTCGCGACGCCAGCCGGGTTACATCCGGCCGGACTCGACGATCCGGCGCAGGAAACGCTGGGTCCGCTCGTCACGGGGGCTGGTGAACAACTGCCCCGGCGGCCCCTGCTCGACGATGGCGCCATCAGCGAGGAAGCAGATCCGGTTCGCGATGTCCCGGGCGAAGCCCATCTCGTGCGTCGCCAGCAACATGGTCATGCCGCCAGCGGCCAGCTCCCTTATGACGTCGAGCACTTCGGCCACCAGTTCCGGGTCCAGCGCGCTCGTCACCTCGTCGAGCAGCATGATCTGCGGCTGCATCGCCAGCGCGCGGACGATCGCGACCCGCTGCTGCTGGCCGCCGGAGAGCCGGTCAGGATACTCATCCCGTTTGTCGGCTAGGCCGAACCTCGCCAGCAGCTCCATAGCGGCATCTGCCGCCGCGTTCTTCGGCATCTTCAGCGCTTTCACGGGCGCCAGGGTGATATTCCGGAGCACGGTCATGTGCGGGAACAAGTTAAATGACTGGAAGACGATGCCGACATGGCGCCGGACCAGGTTCGCGTCCACGCCGGGCGCCGTGATGTCCTGGCCCGCCAGCAGAATCCGCCCTTCGCTGATCGGCTCCAGCAGGTTGATGCAGCGAAGCAAGGTCGACTTGCCCGACCCGGAAGCGCCGATGAGGCAGATGACCTCGTGTGTTGCCACGGACAGGTCGATCCCACGCAGGACCTCGTTCATCCCGAAGGACTTGTGCAGGCCCTCAATCCTGATCGCCTCTCCCGTGGGGACCGGTTGGCGGGTGTCGGCGGGCGCCGCGCTCACCGGAGCACTCCGGCCAGCCGGCGCCGCCGGTCTCGCTCGATGATCCGGTCGGTGAACCTGGCCATCGGGATCGTCAGGATGAGGAACAAGATCGCTGCGACCGTATAGCTGGAGTAGTTGAAAAACGTGCTGGCGTAGATCCCGGCCGCGTTCAGGGCCTCGATCGCGCCGAGCACTCCGACCAGCGCGGTGTCCTTCTGCAGGCTGATGAAGTCGTTCAGCAGCGGCGGGATGACGTTGCGGAATGCCTGCGGCAAGATCACATACCGGAGCGCGGTGCTCTGCGACAGGCCAAGCGAGCGCGCTGCTGCGATCTGGCTCTGATGGACGGAGTTCAGCCCCGCGCGGTAGACCTCCGACACGTAGGCCGAGTACGACAGTGTCAGCACGGCCACGCCGTAGATAGTTGATGACTGGTACGAGATCACTGGCAGCCGCAGCGCCGGCACGCCGAGGCCGGCCGCGAACACGACCAGCAGCAGCGGAACGCCGCGGAAGAAGTCGACATAGATCATCGCCAGCACGCGGAACGGGAACAGCACCGGGCTGACTGACTGCCTGACCAGCGCGACGACGAGCGCAAGGATCAGGATGAGAACCTCGGCGACGAGGAACATCCGGATGTTCAGCCAGATCGCCGCGCCGACCGAGTAGTAGCCCTGCTTCGGGTTCCCGATGAAGGCGCGCCACATGTTCTGGGGGCTGAAGAACGCGTGCCGGACGGCCGCGCTGCCCGGGGCCAGCCAGAAGACCGCGGCCAGCCCACCCAGCACGACCAGGGTGCTGACGGTGGAGACGATCGTCGCCTTGCGCCCGCCTGCAGACAGCAGCCTCGGCCCGCGGCCCGCCGTGCCGAATGAGCCTGCCAGGCCGACGCCCGCGCCAGGGGTCATAGCCGGTGGCTGCGCGACTGGGTCGAGGCTGCCTGGACCATAGTCCGAATCGGTGCTCATAGCGTGGTGGTGCGCAGAACCGGCTGGCGGTTACGGCTTGATCGTCGGGACGCTCAGGTAGATCTGCAGGTATTTCTTCTGCAGCGCCGCGAGCGTGCCGTTGGCCTTGACCGCCGCGAGCGCCTTGTTGACGCAGCCGACCAGGGGATTGCCCTTGCTGAACAGCAGGCCGTAGTGCTCGCCGGTGGACGGGAACTGCCCCACCATCTCTGAGCCGGGCACCTGATAGGCCGCGATGTACTGAGCGGTCGGCGTGTCGGTAACGAAGGCGTCGATCTGGTGGGTCTGCAGCACGTCCTTGACCACGTTCAGTGTCTGGTAAACCTTCGGGGTCGCCGTCGGCTGGATCTTGCCGGTGATGAACGCGAGGCTCGTCGTCCCGATCTGGTCACCATAGATGTAGGTCTTCAGCTCGGCGGGCGAGTGCTTGGTGGCAATCGCAGAGTGCTTCAGCGCCACCAGGGCCTGCCGATCGTCGTAGTACCCAGCCGAGAAGGTCACCGCTTGGGCGCGCTGCGGCGAGTAGGAGATCTCATTGATGTCGAAATCGAATTTCTTCGGGCCAGGCGCGTACGAGCTGTTGAATGGCTCATACGCCCAGTGCACCTGGGACGGCTTGAACCCCAGCTGCTTGGCCACGGCGTAGGCGACCGCGCTCTCATAGCCCTTGCCGTTGGCCGGGTCGTTGTTCACGAACCACGGCGAGTAAACCGGCTTGTCGGTCGCGACCGTCAGCACGCCCTTCTGGTACAGCTCCTTCTGGATGCCGCTGTAGGTGCAGCTAGCTGTGCTCGCGCCGCCGCTCGATGCCGTGCTACTTCCACAAGCCGCAAGCCCGGCGGCGGCGACCGCGGTGACCGCGGCCGCGGCGACTCGTCGCATCATCGCCTGCTCAGCTCCCTACTGATCCGGTGGATTTCGCGTTAGCTTATCCGCCGTCGCACCTGAGTCTGCTATTTCTGGCCAGGTCAGGTCGGCGGGTATGCGGCGGAACTCACTGGTTCGCCAGCGGGTTATACGGTGCGGTACCCCGAACGTAGATCGGGGTCGGATGTCTCCCGCCGATCCGGAGGTCGTTGTGGAACCAGGGGGCCGCGTCCATCCAGATCCGGACGCAGCCATGCGAGTCCGGGTACCAGGGCACCGGGACGTCGCCGTGGATCGCGTAGGCACTGCCGATGAAGAACACCGGGTTGTACATTTCCCCGAGCGGGACTGTCACCCAGCCCGGCGAGAAAGACAGCGCCTTGAAGTTGCCATCCGGGGTAATCCATCCGCAGCCCTGGCCAACCAGGCAATTGCCACCAGTGGAGACATGCAGGACGAGGCGCGGCGCGTTGTCCTTGTAGAGCACCAGCACCTGACGTTTCAGGTTGATTTCAATCCGGTCAGCGCCTCCCTTCGGCACTAGTGCCCAGGGCTTCTTCGGATGCACGAGCGCGAGCTCGAAGGCCCTGTTAATCGGCTGCGCGGCAGTCGTGGCGTTCATCCGTAGGCCCTGCACGTAGCGGAACGCCCATGCCGCCTGAAGGGTGTCCTGGCCGTACTTGCCATCAATCGGGCCGGGATAGTAGTGCAGCTGGGCCAGCCGTTGCTGGACGCTACGGACGGCAGCGCCCTTCTGCCCGTAGTACAGCGGTTTGGACGGCGGTGTATACCCGCTCGCGGCCATCGCCCGGCCCTGGTTCCCCGCGGCTGCTACCGGTGCTGCGCCCGCCATTCCAGCCTGGCCGAACGCGGCCGCCGCAACTACTGCCAGCGTGCCGGTTCCAAACATCCAGCGCCGCACCGACTGCCTCATGCGTGCTCCCCGCAGTAGGCCCGTCGCGGATGCTTTCGGCTGGGAGCACGGCGCAGCACGACGGGGGAAGGCCAAGAAGACTTATACGGATTTCTAGACGTTTCATGGTAACCGCTGGTTGCCTGAAAGCCGCCGACAGGCAGGGCCGGGTTTTCGCGATCTGGCGGGGCATCCATGCGGCCGCCGGCGATCGAGTGTGCGATTCGGCCGCCGGGGTATCTAGTGCTGGTCGTTCATCGCGATGCCTGG
This sequence comes from uncultured Actinomycetota bacterium, assembly GCA_963711055.1. Lineage (GTDB taxonomy): Bacteria > Actinomycetota > Actinomycetes > Streptosporangiales > Streptosporangiaceae > JAJYUU01. The sequence continues at coordinate 55,991 of CAVQCR010000038.1, forward strand.
CGCGGGATCCAGTCGCAAGGAACGGGGGGAGCGGTGAATCTCGTCTCGAAGCTCAGGGATTCCGCTGGCGGGCTGTATGAGCAGGCGAAGGCGCGATTCACCGCGAGCGACACGATGCAGAAGGCGGGCTACAAGACTGGCTGGGCGGGTGGGCAGCTGGCCAGCCAACTATCGGACGCGGCGGGCAAGGCCTCTGGCGCCGTGCGGGCCGCACGGGCGGCACGCCTCGCGCAAAGGCACCCGGCAGATAGGTGAAGACCCCTTCAGACAGGCCGCGTATCGCGGCCGGAGCCGTTATGCCCGATAAGCAATCTCACGCGCGGCTCACCGGCACGCTCGACGAGCTGGCTGCACAGCTCGGTCTCCGGATCAAGCGGACCAAGAACGGACCGGAGGTCTGCCGGAACGGCATCCCGGTGGAAACGTGGCGGGAAGACTACCCCTACGGCGAGCTGCTGAGCCGCAAGCGATACGACAAGGCCAAGCGGGCGCTGCAGATCGAGCTGCTCAAGCTCCAGCACTCGATCAAGGCATCGGGCGGGCGCCTGGTCATCGTCTTCGAAGGCCGCGACGCGGCCGGCAAGGGCGGCACGATCAAACGGTTCACCGAGAACCTCAATCCGCGCGGGGCTCGGGTGGTCGCCCTGGAGAAGCCGACCGACCGCGAGCAGACCGAGTGGTATCTCCAGCGCTACATTGCGCATCTGCCCGCGGCTGGCGAGATCGTCCTTTTCGACCGGTCCTGGTACAACCGGGCCGGGGTCGAGCGGGTCATGGGCTTTTGTGAGCCAGAGGAATGCATGGAGTTCCTCCGGGAGGCACCGGAATTCGAGCGGATGCTGGCCAGGGACGGGATCACCCTGGTCAAGTTCTGGTTCTCGGTGTCGCGCGCGGAGCAGCTGCGGCGGTTCGCCAGGCGCCAGCTCGATCCGGTCAAGCAATGGAAGCTCAGCTCTGTCGACGTCGCCTCGCTGGACAAATGGGATGACTACACCGCGGCCAAAGAGTCCATGTTCTTCTTCACCGACCTGCCCGACGCCCCATGGACGGTGGTGAAGAGCAACGATAAGAGACGCGCCCGGCTTGAGGCGATGCGGTACGTGCTGTCCATTTTCCGTTACCAGGGCAAGAACGCTGAACTGGTCGGCGAGCCAGACCCGCTCATCGTGGGCCCGGCACCGCTGCTGCAGGAGCAGCCCGTCCCATTGCTATCGGATCGTGCCATCCCGGTGCTGCCAGAGCCGGTCCGGTTGCGGCAGCGCAAGGTGGTGCGGGCGAGCTGACCCGCCCGTCCGGCCTGTGTCCGTCATGGCTGGGGCCAGCCGACCTCGATGACAGCGCTCGGCCGGTCCAGGGTGATCAGCCCGGTGCGGGCCGACGACGGGACGGCCTCGGCGGTACCGGCGCCAGCTTGCCCAGCTCTCGCAGGGCCGCGAGCAGCACCACGCGGCCACACGGCGAGACTGAGATCGTGCGCGCCGTGACGGCCCTGGCCGGCCCATTCCGCCAGGCTCCGGGCCAGCGTGCTAGCAAGCTCGGGCCCGCCCGGACCGTAGCCCCGGACTAGAACGCCGACCGCGGCTGCCGCCTGCCAGTCGGTGCCAGATTCGCCCGGCAGCAGCACAGCGACGCCGAGCTTGTCCCGCGCCGACGCGTCGCTGACAAGGCCGCCCAGCGGCGGCAGCGGACCCTGCGGCAGCCAGCCGCCGGGCACCGCGAGCACCGCGATCCGGTCCAGTTCGGGATGCCGCAGGGTCAGCCACAGATCCGCATCGGCGAGGTCCGCAATATTCCACACCCGCAGCCGCGGCCGCTCGTCGGCGACGGGGCCCGTCAGTGCCTGCTGCAGGGCATCAAGATCAACTGGACTGCCGTCTGCAACCTGCACGTACAGGCCGGACACGGCGCCGAGCCGCTGAACGTGCTCCGGGCCCGCGAACGCGCCCAGCATGCGGACGAAGCCACACCTGCATGCCGACGTGCCAGTCCACCGGCCGGCCCGCCGCTCCAGGGAGACCGACAGCTGAATCCCGCGTACCGAGAGCGGCAGTACCAGGCAGCCGGTTTCAGTGAGCTGTTCGAGCCAGGCCGGGGCAATGTCCCAGGCCCCGGCGGTCACCATGATCCGGTCGAACGGCGCCCCGTCCGGATCCCCGTAGCCGCCATCCGCGCACCGCACGCTGACCCGGTCATAGCCGGCCGCTAGCAGCCCCGACCGCGCCCTGGCCGCGAGCTCAGGATCGATGTCCACGCTGACGACCTCACCCGCCGGGCCCACGATCGCGGACATAACCGCCGCGTTGTAGCCGGTCCCGGTGCCGATCTCCAGCACCCGGTGGCCCGGCTGGAGACCGAGCTGATCCAGCATGATGGCCATCATGGCGGGTTGGGACGAAGAACTGACCGGCAGACCGTCCGGCCCGCATTTGATCACGAAGGCCTCGTCCCGGTAGGCCGCCGAAGGCTCGACCTCGGGCACGAACAGATGCCGGGGTACGCTCGCGAACGCCCGCTGCGTCTCCGGGCTCAGCGCCCGCCCGCCGTCGCGCAGGATGGCTGCCATCCTCGCGCGGGCAGCGTCCGGACTCTGCTGGTCGGGACTGGCCGGCTGGACAGGCCCCTCCCGGCCGGCCCCGGTGGGTTCGCGATCCTGCATGCCGCGACCACCTCCTCGCACCACGATAGGCGCAGGTCCGCGCGCTAGCCGGGATTAGCCCGGAGCCGGGAAACGGCATACAAGGCGATGCTGGCCGCGATCCCCGCGTTTAGCGACTCAGCAGGCCCGGTGATCGGGACTCGGGCGACCACGTCACAGCGCTCGGCCACCAGTCTGGACAGGCCCTTGCCCTCGGAGCCCACGACAAGTACGAGCGGTGAGTCAGCGAGAGCGAGATCGCCAATGTCGGCCGGGCCGCCGCCGTCGAGGCCCACCACGAACAAGCCGTCGTCCTGGTAACCGGCCAGTGCCCTGGTCAGGTTGGCCGCCTGCGCTACCCGGACCCGGGCAAGCGTTCCGGCCGACGCCTTCCAGGCCCCGGCCGTGACCCCGGCCGAGCGCCGGGCGGGCACGAGAATGCCGTGCCCGCTGAAGGCGGCGACTGACCTGGCCACCGCGCCCAGATTGCGCGGATCGGTGATCCCGTCGAGCGCGACGATCAGCGGCTGCTCGTCCGCGTCGCGGGCGGCCTGCACCAGGTCAGCTGGATCGGCATAGGAGTATCGCTTGATCCTCAGCGCCAGGCCTTGATGGATGGCTCCGCCGGTGATCCGGTCAAGCTCCGCCCGGCCAGCCTCAACGACTGGGATGCCGGCGTCGGCCGCTAGCGCCACCGCCATTCCGATGCGCTCGTCGCTGTCCAGCCGGGGCCCGACGTGCAGTGCCGTGGCGGGAACACGGGCGCGTAGCGCCTCGAGTACCGGATTGCGGCCGGCCACGAGTTCGGGTGCCGCGTTGCCTGCCCCGCGCGACCGTGATTCCCCGCCAGCCGCCCCCGTGCCTCCGGTGCCAGACCGCAGAGCTGGACCGCCCCGGCGCGCCGCGCTACCAGCCGGGCCGCCCTTTGCCTGTGCGGCCTTCTTTGCCTGCGCGCTCAGCTTGCGCTGGGCCGGATGACCAGGCCGCATCTCAGCGGGCGGCGTCGGGCCCTTCCCCTCAAGCTTGCGCTTGCCGTATCCGCCGGTACCTGGCCTCGGTTTGCCCGACTTGGTCCGCCCGCCCGGCCCTGCCGCCCGGCCCGAAACGCGCCCGCTCACCTGCTCAGCTCCCATCGTGGCCCGCGCGCAGTGTCCTCGACCATGATGCCTGCCGCGAGCAGCTGCTCTCTGATCGCGTCGGCCGCCGCGAAGTCCTTGCGGGCCCTGGCCGCCTGACGCTGCGCGAGCGCGACGCCAACCAGCGCGTCGACAACCGGGCGCAGGTCGTCCCCGGCTTGCCGGGTCGCCCACGGCTCCGCAAGCGGGTCCAGTCCGAGCACCGCGAGCATGGCCCTGACTTCGGCCAGCCGCTTCGCGGTGCCGGCGACATCGGCTGCCGACAGGGCCCCGTTCCCCTCCCGAAGGCTTTCGTGCAGAACGGCGAGCGCCTGCGGCACGCCAAGGTCATCGTCCATTGCCGCGCTGAACTCGGCGGGCGGGGACGCCTGGCCCGGCGTCGGCGACCGGCGCGCTGGCATCGTCAGCCGCGAGCAGTTCGGCCGCCCTCGTGACGAAGCCCTCGATCCGCCGGTAGGCGGTGACGGCCTCGGCCAGCGCCGACTCGGAGTAGTCGATCTCCGACCGGAAATGCGCCTGGCCGAGGTAGTAGCGCAGCTCGACGGGCCGCACGCGAGCGATCATGGCATCTACGAGTAGCGAGTTGCCGAGCGACTTGCTCATCTTCTCCCCGCCGATACGGACCAGCCCGTTGTGCAGCCAGTACCGGGCGAACCCGTCGCCCGCCGCGTGGGACTGGGCCTGCTCGTTCTCGTGGTGCGGGAAGAGCAGGTCCAGGCCGCCGCCGTGAATGTCGAACGTGCTGCCGAGATATTTAGTGGACATCGCCGAGCATTCCAGGTGCCAGCCCGGCCGGCCAGGCCCCCAGGGCGTCGGCCAGCTCGGCTCACCCGGCTTGGCGCGCTTCCACAGCGCGAAGTCGCGTGGGTCGCGCTTGTGGTCGGCGTCCTCGGTGTCGTCGGCCGCGCGCATGTGATCGAGCCGCTGGCCCGACAGCGAGCCGTAACCGGGGAACGAGGTCACGTCGAAGTAGACGTCACCGCCGGAGGCGTAAGCATGCCCGGCATCAATCAGCCGCTGCATCAGCACGATCATTTCGGGAACGTGGCCGGTGGCACGCGGCTCCACGTCGGGCGGCAGGCAGCCGAGCGCGTCATAAGCGCGGCTGAAGGCTCGCTGGTTGCGCTCGGCGATGACCCACCAGGGGACCTCCTCATGCGTGGCCGCGTGCAGAATCTTGTCATCGATGTCAGTGACGTTGCGGCAGTAGACGACCTGGTACCCGGCGGCGCGCAGCCACCGGACCAGGATGTCGAAATTGACGCCCGACCGGATATGCCCGATATGCGGCGGAGCCTGCACGGTCGCGCCGCACAAGTACAGCGAGACCTTCCCCGCAGCGAGCGGGGAGAACTCGCGCACCGACCGCGCGGCGGTGTCGTAAAGGCGTAGCGTCACCTGCCAAGGTTACGGGATGCGCGCCCGCGGGCGCTGATCGTGCCGGGCTTGCGGGTCAGCGGTGCACCGCGACCTGCGGCGGGCTGACCGGACCGTCATCGGCTGGCGGCTGCGCTGGTCCTTCCCGCCGGGCGCCTGGCGCAGGGTCGCGGCCGGATGTCTCATACGGTGGAGTCCATGGGGAGGCGACCGGCTCGGCAGCGGGAGGGCATGCTGGCCGGCCTGTCGCAGCGACGCCGGATCCTCGCCTGCGCGGTCGCCCTGCTCGCCTTCGTCGGCCTGGCGGCCGGGATCGCCGCGGTCATCGTCGGCCGCGGGCAATCAGGCGGCCCGCTGGCAGGCCAGCCTGAGCGCAACGGGAGCGGCCAGGCGGCGAGCCGGCCCTGCGCAGGACCGGCCAGGCCCGGTGCTCCTCGTGCCCGGCTATGGCGGCGGCACGAGCGCGCTTGACTGGCTAGCGAGCCGCATCCGCGCTACCGGCCGGACAGCCGCCGTCTTGCATCTGCCCGGCACCGGCACCGGCAGCCTAGTCACCGACGCCGCGCTGCTGAACGTCGCTGTCAACCACGCCCTAGACGCCGGGGCGCCGTCGGTCGACGTGATCGGGTACTCGGCTGGCGGTGTCGTCGCCTTGATCTGGGCCCGTCAAGATGACGGCGCCGCCAAGGCGCGGCGGGTCATTACGCTCGGTTCGCCATTCCACGGCACCCAGCTCGCATCCGCTGCCGAAGCCTTCGTTCCCGGCGCCTGCCCGATCGCCTGCCAGCAGCTCATCCCGAACAGCAGGCTGCTGACCAGCCTGGCCGCCGGTAACCCCACGGGCCTGCCACGCTGGCTGTCGCTGTGGACGACCGATGACACGACGGTCAAGCCGCCCGACTCGGCCCGGCTAGCTGGGGCCATCAACGTGCCAGTTCAGTCCCTGTGCCCGGCGGCGCGTATCAATCACTCTGAGTTGCCCACGAGCCCGCTCGTCGCCGCGATAGTGCTGAGGGAGATTGGCGCAGCGCCGCTTCGCTATCCTTCGCCCGCTGACTGCCGGGGGGATGGCTGACCGGTGCCGGTCGGTCGGGTTATGTCAGCTGGTGACGTCCTTGCTGGTGAAATTGGCCCAGGCGGCAGCCAGGAATACGACTACGTATACGCCCTGAATGGCGAATCCCCGATCGATGTCCCGCCACAGGATCGGCTGCCGGAAGAAGTCAAGCCAGGCGAGCCAGTACCGGGTCGGCAGGTAAGGGCTGACAGCGGCGGCCGAGTTCAGCGCCACCAGCGCCGCACTCGCGATGAGGACCGCCATCGCGCCAAGAGCTGCCCCGAGCGAGGAGTCGGTGATGGTCGACAGGAAGAGCGCGATCGCACCGACTCCGAGCATCGACACGGCGATGAACGCCACCGCACCGGCCGTCCTGAGCAGCACCTCGGCCGGAGTCAGCGCAGTGCCGGACAGCGAGCTGGCGACGACGTTCGAGGTCGTGATACCGCCCGAGGTAACCGCGGCAGGCTTCGAGCCGAATAGCACGCGTCCGGTCAGGTAGGAGGTGAGCGCCACGGCAACCACTGCCAGCAGGACGTAGACGACGAGCGCGATCAGCTTGGCGACTAGGAGCTTGGTACGGCCGACCGGCCGCGCCAGCAGGTAGCGCAGCATTCCTGAGCTGGCCTCGCCCGCTATCGCGTCGCCGGCCATCACCGCAACCGTGATCGGCAGGAAGATGGGTAGCACGATCGCGAGCGCCGCAGCAGGGTAGAGAGAGCCGTCGGACAGCACAGCCGACAGGAGTGCGGGCCCCTGGCCCGGCGGCGGAGCGAGATGCGAGACGGCAACGAATATCGCGATGATCAACGGAAGCCCGCACAGCAGTGCGAGGCTGACCCAGCTCCGCGGCCGGCGAGCCAATTTCGCCAGCTCGACTCCGATCATTGGCTTTCCTCCGGTCTGGCGACCCGGTCTTCGGTCCTGGCGGTCCAGTCGCCGGTGCCGGTGATCCGGTCCGGCGTACTGGCGATCCGGTCGGACCCCGATCCCGTCACTGACAGCACCACCTCCTCAAGCGTGCGCCGTTCGGGGCTGATCTCGGAGACGCGCAGGCCCGCGGCCACGAGCTCGGCGTTGAGCGCGGCCGGGTCGGGACCGGCAACGATGAGCCGATCGGAGTCCCGGTCCGCGACCCGCCCGTTGAGCAGGGCCGCGGCCCGGCCAGCATCCGGGCTCTGCACGATCACCCGCCCGGTCGGCCCGCGCAGCGCAGCCAGATCATCCTGCAGTACAAGACGACCGCGGTTCACTACGCCGATCCTGGTGCAGAGCTGGTCGACCTCGGCAAGCTGATGGCTTGACAGGAAGACGGTCGTCCCGGCGGAGTTCAGCTCAGCAAGCAGGCGGCTAATCTCCCGGATGCCCTGCGGGTCGAGCCCGTTCGTCGGTTCGTCGAGCACCAGCAGCCGTGGCGACCGGAGCAGCGCCGCGGCCAGCCCGAGGCGCTGCCGCATGCCAAGCGAGTACTTCCGGACCGCGCGGTTGTCCACGCCGCCGAGGCCCACCCGGTCCAGCGCCTCGCCGATCCGGCGGCGCCGGTCGCGCGAGCCGCCCGGCCGGCCGCTGCCGGCGGCGTCCAGCAAAGCCAGGTTGGCCCGGCCGGACAGGTGACCGTAGGCAGCTGGCGCCTCGATCAGGGAGCCGATCTGCGGCAGCACGCTGGCGATCCGCCGTGGCACTGGCTCGCCCAGCACTTCGATCTCGCCGCTGGTGGCATAGACGAGGCCGAGCAGCATCCGTACGACCGTCGTCTTCCCGGACCCGTTCGGCCCGAGGAAGCCGTACCTGTCGCCTGCTCGCACGTCCAGGTCAACCTGATCGACGGCGAGCACGCGCCCGTACCGCTTGGTGAGGTTCCTGGTGACGATCATTGGCCCGCCAGCAGGTCGTTGGCCGCGCTCTCCAGCAGCTTTGGCGTCACGGCACCCGTCAGCAGGTAGACGGGGCCGCCGGGGGCTCGCGCCAGCACCACAGTCAGCAGCGCGGTGCTGACGAGCACTGCGGTGCCGGTGTGCATTGAGATAGATGCGCCGTATGTGCTTGCCCCTGCCATCGCCGTCGTTCCGTATCTATTGGGCAGAGGTACTACTGCAAAGCGGGCGAATCCGGATCCGTACGCCGCCACATCGGCGAGACCTCCAGGGTCTGCCACCCGGTTCGATCCGGCCAGGCTGGCGGGCAGTGGCGGGCCGTAGCCATTCAGCACGCCCGCGACGTTTGGCAGCGAAGCCCGGTTCTGGGTTACTCCCGGTGCTGGATCGGGCGTCACCGTGCTCAGCGCCGGCTTAGCGAAATTCACCTCGAGGAATCGGCTGACCAGGATGGGCGAAGCCGCACCCCGGCCGATTATGTCCACCTGTACGGGCAGCCCGCTGGCTGGGTCCGCCCAGATCTCGACGGCGCCAATGGTTGTCGCCTGGCTCGTCGGCGGCACGAGCCGCAAGCCGGGCGCGTCGATGCCGGCCACCCGCTGCGCGGGAAGCCGGTACTCGCGGTCAGCCGATCCGGCGAAGCCGAGGATCCTGCGGCCGAGAGCGGGCGGGAGCAGGTCGGCCGCCATCGGCAGCCGGACCGGCTGGCTGCCCACCACATGCGTCAGCAGGTTCAGGCCGTAGTTCCACAGGAACGTGCCCTGGCTGGTCTGGTAAATGTCATTCTCCCCGGCCCGGGTGAGATCGTCAGCTCGCCACCGGCCGGGCGAGCGGTACCAGGCGTACTGGTCGGTGCTGCCATTGAGGAGCGAGACCACGTCGCCCAGGTCAGGCAGATTCGGCAAGCCCAGATCGACCTGGCTCTCGGCGTAGCCCTGGTATGCGACGTCGCTTGACCGGATGATGCGCGCTCGCAACTGGCTCGCCGTCAGTGCCGATGCCGGCACGGGCCAGGCGGCTACGACTGCCGGGACGGCGCAAAGAACAGCGGTGCCGGTCGCCACCAGTGCCCATCTGAAATGCGCCCGGCGGGTCACCACCCGCATCGGGTGCCGCGCGCTTCGGCTGCCATCACTCCACATTACGTCGGCCTCTGGTTGAGCTGGCGCGGCGCAGGCCGTGCGCGGGCCGAGGCGGAATTTCCGCAGGCCGGGAAGCTGCCCCGCGAGCCCGGCCGCTGCCACTGCAGGCTGCCTCAATCGTTTGACATTTAACCTTTAGATATCTAAGGTTAATCCGTGCCTCCCACGCCAGCCTGGGCGGGCAGATCCTCAGGCGGCTGGCGGACCAGAAGGGAACGAGATATGAGCGACATGGGGCAGGCAGCAGGCAGCCTGGCGCCGCGCTTCGGGCATTATCCGGACCTGGCTGGCAAGACCGCCGTCGTCACCGGCGGCTCACGCGGGATCGGCGCCGCGACCGCGGCCGCGTTCGCAGCGAACGCGGCCGGGGTAGCGGTCGTCGGCCGGGACAAGGCGGCACTCAAAGCCGTTGCGGGCGGTATCACACAGCGGGGCGGGCGAGCAATCTGGGTGGCGGCCGACTGCACGGCGCCCGACGAGCTGGCGGAGCTGGCAGAAACGGTGACTGCTCAGCTCGGCCCGGCCGGGATACTGGCCGCCTTCGCTGGCGGGAGCGGCATGCCTGTGCCTACCGACAGCGAAACCGCGGACCACTGGCGCGAGGTCATCGAGACGGACCTCAACTCGATGTTCTACACCGTGCGCGCCTTCCTGCCGGGCATGCTCGAGCGGGGCAGCGGCGCCATCATCACGATGTCCTCGGCCGCTGCCCGGCAGCCTGCGCAGTCAGCCGCCGCTTACGCCGCCGCGAAGGCCGGCGTACTCGCTTTCACCCGGCACCTGGCCAAGGAGATGGCTCCGCGAGGCGTGCGTGTCAACTGCGTAGCGCCGTCAGCGACCGAGAACGACAAGATGCGCGCGTGGATGACGGGCGATCAGCGAGCAGCGCTAGGTGCGAGCTTCCCGCTCCGCCGCCTCGGCCAGCCCGACGACGTCGCAGCTGCCGCGCTGTTTCTTGGTTCCGATGCGTCGTCGTGGATTACCGGTGCGACCCTGGACATCGCCGGCGGCAAGATCATGGTCTAGGCGCGGCGTCAGAACCCGGGTCCCCGGTCGGCACGCCCCGGGTTCGCGCTGCCCCGTGCAGCGCTGGCCCAGCTCCAGGCGTAGCTGGGGTCTTCTGCCACGCCAGCCGGCTCGGCCAGCAGCAGCGGCCTGAAGGTGTCAATCATGACGGCGGTCTCGTCGGTGGTGGTCTTGCCCTCGGCCAGGCCCTGGATCACGGCCTCGACCGCGCCCGGCTGCGGGCCGTGCGTGAAGCCGGAAGGATGCAGCGTGATCGAGCCAAGGCCAACGCCCGATCCCTTGCGGGCCGAATAGTCTCCGGCCACGTAATACATCATCTCGTCCGAGTCGACGTTGTGATGGTTGTAGGGGATCGGTACCGCCTCGGGATCAAAGTCCAGCGGCCGCGGACAGAACGAGCAGATGACGAAGTTCGGCCCCTCGAACGTCTGGTGGACCGGCGGCGGAGCGTGCGTGCGCTTCACGATCGGCTCGAAGTCGCCGATGTTGAACGCATAGGGATACAGATAGCCGTCCCAGCCGACCACGTCGAACGGGTGGAACGCATAGGTGAGCCTGGTCAGGCCGCCCCGGTTACGCACGATGACGGGAACGTCCTCGCCTTCGGCCAGCAGCGGCCCGTCGGGGCCGCGGAGGTCTCGCTCGCAGTACGGAGCGTGCTCGAGGAACTGCCCGTAGGCCGACAGGTAACGCCGCGGCGGGCGGATATGGCCGCGTGCCTCGACGACGAGCGCATGCACGTCATGGCTCTTCGGCAGCCACCGGTGAATGGTGCCGCGCGGCACTACCACGTAGTCGCCCGGACCAGCCTGGACGGTCCCGTAGACCGACTCGAAGGTGGCCGACCCGGAGCGCAGGTAGACGGCCTCGTCGCCGGTGGAGTTCCGGTAGAGATCGGAGGCAGCGTCGGCAGCCACGAATGAGATGCGCACATCATCGTTGGCCATCATCACTCGCCTGCCCAGCACCAAGTCGCCGCCTGACGGCATGTCCTGGGTGCGGTAGTGGCGCGGGAGCAGCGGGTGATTCGGCGCCAGGCTGGTCTCAGCCGCATCATCGCTGAGGCCCTCGCTCTTGACGATCGCCGTCGGCGGATGCTCGTGATACAGCAACGAGGAATCGGAGGCGAACCCCTCCTCGCCCATCAGCTCCTCGGCGTACAGATTGCCTTCCGGCCCGCGGAAGCGGACATGACGTTTTCGCGGAACTTCGCCAGCTACCCGGTAGTACGGCATACCGTCTCCTTCGACGCTGCGTGCTCAACTCAGCCCGGCCGCGCCTGGCTAGCCGGGCGCGCTACCCGGCAAGCCGATCGCGACTCCCCCGCCGCCGGCTTGCCACGTGCTTGCGGCACCCCCCGTTCCTGACTATAAGGGGAAGCGGTCAGTCCGATTTCGCCAGGAAGGACGCCTCCGAGCCGATGAGCTGGCAGATGCCATGAGTGACACAGTTCCTGTTTCCACTTCCCAGCCCGGCGAAGCGCCGAGTGCCCTTCGGGTGCTCGGCCTGGTGGCCGTGTGCGTCGGGCTCGTTGGGCTGGCCGCCGCTACATTCGTGCTGTCCTATTCCGGCATTCACGCGATCGCGCTCCAGGCTGGCATCAGCCCGCGCCTGGCCAGGGGTTACCCGCTGCTTCTGGACGCCATGCTCGTAGTGGTGCTCGCCGCGCTGCTGTCACTGCGCGGCGCTGGCGTGCCAAGCAAGGTCCTGGCGTGGCTGACGTTGCTCGCGCTGCTGGCCGCCGCCGGCGGGGCCGACGCTTTGCATGCCGCTAAGGACAAGCTGCCGACCAGGGCGGCGGAGATCACCGCAGCGGTGTTGCCGTGGGTGCTGGTGTTCCTCGCATTCGTGCTGCTGCTGGCGATGCTCCGGCACGCACACCTGCGGCGGCTCGGAACCGCGCAGGCCGCCGCTGCCTCGGAGATTCTGCCGGGGTTCTATGCGCTGCCGGGTCAACTGGAGTCGTCTGAGCCAGCGCGGTCGGCGCAGGGGGCGCTCAGTGTGCCGCGACAGCGACGCTCGGACTCGGACGTTAACTCAGAGGTCGGCGTCAGCGCTGTGCAGCTCGACGCGGTCAGTCCAGATCAGGGCGATCAGGCGATCGATGCTGGGCTCGCGATCGACGCGCAGGTGGTCCCCGACGATCCGGGCAGCGACGAGACCGCCTTGGAGTCGGAGCAGCCCGAGCCTCAGCAGCCTGAGTCTGTCGTAACAGAGCCCGCGCTCGATGACGTGACTGCGGACCCCGACATGCCGGTGTTCCACCGCATCTCAAGTTCGCCCGTCCCGCCGGGCGAGATGTGACGCCCGGGCCAGCTAACAGCACTCAGCGCGCTACCGGACCGCGCGCCCGACGATTGCCGTGGCGATCGCCGCGATTCCCTCGCCGCGCCCGGTCAGGCCCAGCCCATCAGAGGTCGTCGCCGAGACGCTGACCGAGGCGCCACCTAGAGCCGCGGACATGGCCTGCTGGGCCTCTTCCCGCCGGGCGGATATCCGTGGCCTGTTGCCGATGATCTGGACGGCCACGTTCCCTATCTGGAAGCCCGCGGCTGCGGTCAGGCGCGCGCTCTCGGCAAGCAGCGCCGCGCCGGATGCGCCAGCCCATTCGGGCCGGTCAGTACCGAACTGGCCGCCCAGGTCACCCAGGCTCGCCGCGGACAAGAGCGCGCTGCAGGCCGCGTGCGCCGCCACGTCGCCGTCCGAGTGCCCGGTGAGCCCGTCCTCATCTGGCCAGAGCAAAGCCGCCAGATAGAGCGGCCTGCCCTTGCCTACCGGATGGACGTCAACGCCGATGCCGACTCGCGGCAGCACGTCGGCCATCAGCGGTCAGGACGCGAGAATTTCGTCGAGCAGAGCCTCGGCCTTGTCCTCGTTCGTCTTCTCGGCCAGCGCCAGCTCGCTCACGAGGATCTGCCGCGCCTTGGCCAGCATCCGCTTCTCGCCAGCCGACAGGCCCCGCTCACGGTCCCGGCGCCACAGGTCGCGAACTACCTCCGCGACCTTGTTGACGTCCCCGGACGCGAGCTTCTCAAGATTGGCCTTGTACCGACGGGACCAGTTGGTCGGTTCCTCCGTGTACGGGGCGCGAAGCACTTCGAATACGCGCTCCAGCCCTTCCTGCCCGACCACGTCCCGGACGCCGACCAGCTCTGCGTTGTCGGCGGGAACACGCACAGTCAGGTCGCCCTTGTCGACCTTGAGCACGAGGTAGGTCTTATCCTCACCCTTGATCGAACGGGTCTCGATCTCTTCGATCCGAGCAGCCCCATGGTGGGGGTAGACGACGGTGTCGCCGACCTTAAATGACATGTGGCATGTACCCCTTCCGCTGAAGACCATCTTACCACGTTCGTCACGGGCGATTGGCCGTCGTTAGCGGCAAAGGTGCAGGTCAATGGCGCAGTTGCCGGGCGCGAAATTGACCTGCCCGCTGACGAGGTCCCAGCCGGGCTCTGCGGGCGCGACAGCCGGTAATGAGGCGGTCACGGCCGGCTGGCCATCGACATGATCATCTTACCTGGCTGGATAAGAAGAGATGTGCTTTTAGGGCCGGAGCGCTGTCCGCTGACGGGTATCGCTGGCTCATACTGAAAGGAGACGTTCGCTCCTGCCGGAGAGGTACACGGTGAACTCAGGCGGCGAACCGGAACGGGACGATACGGGCCTGCCACCGGTCGACATCGAGATTCCCGACGATGCGCGGGAACTCGACCGTGACGTGCAGGCCTATTACCGCGAGCAGCGCGCCCGTCGCCGCCAGCAGCGCCGGAGCCGGCTGAACGGCTTCCTGGCCAAAGACGGCATCGTGCTGCCGTTGCTTGCCTGCTGCCTCATCCTGGCCCTGATTACGGGCACCCTGCTAACCGTGTTCACCGCAGCGTCCGACGAGGGTTTCCAGAACTTGCCGGGCTCAGGCAGGCAGCCGGGCAGCACGGCCCCCGGTTCTACCAGCCCTGGTGCTGGCAGACCGGCGCCGAGCGCCCGCGACCAGTGTCACGTCCGGCGAGGCCGTTCGGCCGCGACGGCGCCTAGCCTCGCGCCGGTACGATCTGCCGGACGCCACCGTGCTGGTCGCTGGCAAGTCACAGCACTGCGTAGCCTCAGTCGGGCCATGCTCGTGCTCGTCCCGCCGGAATGCGCGTGCGCGTCGGCCGTTCGGCGCTGGCATTGTTCGCCGTCCAGGCTAAGGCGACGGCGTACCTCGTGAGCTCACGGCAGGCTGCCGCCGTTTCGCGGCTGGCCAGCCAGGTTGATCAGCTACCGCCTCGCCAGCATCACCGTCGCGGTCGACTCCGGCCATGTTCTCCACCGGTACCAGACGGGGGCTGACCGCGGTCCTGGTCGGACCAGACCACAATGCGGCGGTATGCGAACCAGCCTCAAGGCCGGCGAGGACTTCGGCGGCCTGCGTCCAGGCGCTTACCGGCTGAGCCGGTAGCCTTCCGCATCATGCGCAACCGCCGGGCCGGCGCACGCGCGAACTCGCGAAGTGGCTACGCTTTTGCGACGTCTCAGGGACGTCCTCACCACGAGGGGAGCATGCCGTGATCCGCAGCGGCTGGGGAAGCGCACTGCCGCGTCGGCTGGTGCTGGTGGCGGTCGCCGCGCTTATTCCGGCTCTGGCCGGCTGCGAGGCGGGCAACAATGCGCCCACCCTGGAGTTTCACGCCCCGACCGACGGGGCCACTGCTTCTGTCGGGCAGCTCTCGATCAACAACGTCTTCGTCGTTGGCGCTCCGCTCGGGTTCAGCCTGCACAGGGGCCAGTCGGCCAGCCTGTTCCTGGCCCTCGTCAGCGACGGGGCACCGGATACGCTTACCAGCATCACCGCGCCTGGCACAGCAGCGTCGGTCCCGCTGCCCGCGGGCGGCATCACCGTCAGGAACATGCACCCCGTGCTGCTGGCGGGACCAAAGCCGGTCGTCTTCCTGGCCGACCTCACCCGCAGCGTCGCCGGCGGCACCGACATCAAGCTTGTACTGACCTTCCGGAACGCCGGGCCCGTCACGCTGCTTGTCCCCGTGATGGCGCGGGCGCAGCACTACGTCACTTACGGGACCCCGCCGAGCTCGACACCGACACGCTTGCCCGCTGGCGTAACCTTGCCGATTTCTCCAACCGCGACGCCGCGGCCACGCACGACCCCGACGCCGCACCCGACGGCTTAGCCGACGGGCTCGAACTTGTAACCAAGACCCCGGACCGTCACGATGTGCCGGGGGTTGGTCGGCTCGGTTTCGATCTTGGCGCGCAGCCTCTTCACGTGCACATCGAGCGTCTTGGTGTCCCCGACGTAGTCGGCGCCCCAGACCCGATCGATCAGTTGCATCCGCGTCAGCACCCGGCCGGCGTTCCGAAGCAAGACTTCCAGCAGCTCGAATTCCTTCAGCGGGAGCTGAACCTGCTCGCTCCGCACCGTAACGACATGCCGGTCTACGTCCATCCGGACTGGCCCGGACTCCATGATTGAGCTGACGGTCTCCTCGGAGTCGCCGCGGCGGCGTAGCACCGCGCGCATCCTAGCGACGAGTTCGCGCGAGGAGAACGGTTTGGTGACATAGTCGTCAGCGCCGAGTTCTAGTCCGACCACCTTGTCGATCTCGCTGTCCTTGGCCGTCAGCATGATGACTGGCACATTGGACCGCTCCCGCAGCGTCCGGCAGACCTCACTGCCGGGCAGGCCGGGCAGCATAAGGTCGAGCAGCACCAGGTCGGCGCCAGTGCGATCGAATGTCTCGATCGCGTCCGGGCCCGTCGGGCACACTGCGACCTCGAAACCCTCCTTGCGCAGCATGTACGACAGTGCGTCGCTGAACGATTCCTCGTCCTCGACAACGAGCACCCGAGTCACTTGACTGCCTCCCTGACAGATCGCGCCGTTGCGTGGTCCGCATGTGCCGAAGCATGGCTGCTGGCAGCCGCCCTGCCAACAGGTTTGCCGGCCGCTTTGCCTGCTGCCGAGCCAGCAGCTGCCGACACTGTCGATCCCGTAGCCGATATCGCGTGCCGCGGCCGGATGGGCAGCTTCAGGGTAAAGGTAGACCCGCCGCCCTCCTGGCTCCAGACGGTGACGTTGCCGCCATGGGCCGCGGTGACATGCTTGACGATGGCAAGGCCCAGGCCGGTGCCGCCGGTCGCGCGAGACCGGGCCGGGTCGACCCGGTAGAACCGCTCGAAAATGCGCTCGCGATCGCGTTCAGGGATGCCGATGCCCTGGTCAGTCACGGCGATCTCGGCCGTCCAGCTGGACGTCGTCCTCGTGGTGACCAGCACCCGCGTCTTGTCGGGGCTGTAAGCCACCGCGTTCTCCAGCAGGTTCCGCAAGGCAGTTACCAGGAGATCCTCGTCGCCCAGGATCGTTATGCCGCGTTCTCCGGTCACTTCAAGCGAAATCCCGCGCGCGGAGGCGCGCATCCGGCAGCGATCCAGGGCCTCGGCAACCACGTCGTCCAGGACTACCGGGCTCGGGTCGGGGACCGGCTCGGCGGCCTGGATCCGGGACAGCATGATGAGATCCTGGACGAGGTCGGTGAGCCGCGACGCTTCCTGCCTCATCCGGCCGGCGAAGCGGAGCACGGCCTCGGGGTCGTCGGCAGCTTCCTCAACTGTCTCGGCGAGCAGGGCGAGCGCGCCCACCGGGGTCTTGAGCTCGTGACTGATGTTGGCTACGAAGTCGCGGCGTACCTCGTCTACCCGGCGGCTCTCGGTCTGGTCCTCGGCCAGCAGCAGGATCAGCCCGCCGTCACCAACCGCCGGTCCGAGCGGGGCGACCCGGACCGCGAAGCTCGTGGCCCGGCCATTGAACCGGCTGGTCATGATGTCGATCTCGCCCTCGCGGGGCATGCCCTCACGGCGCACCTGGCGAGCGAGGGCGAGCAACTCGCCTACCGCTAGCCGGTCGCCATCGACAAGGCCGAATTCGCGCGCGGCGACGCTGGAGCTAAGGACGCGATCGTCGCTATCCAGCACGACCGCCGAGGACAGGAGTACCGCGAGTACAGAGCTAACTCCAGTTGGGAGCCTGCCGTCCTGGACCTGGCCGGAGTCTGGCATGTCCGAAGACATGACTGCTTGCACCCCCATCTCCACGGTTTGATGTTATGCGCGCGGCCTCGTCTTCGCCCACCGCTGAGCGCCTCTACCTGCGGCTCTTCGCTGAATGTTCACTACGGTGACAGCTAGCGTCCATGTCGATTCTGCTGCCTAGGCGTTGATGCGATGAACAGATGCCGAACATAACCCGGCCAGCGGATCTGCCGCTAGGGGTGGGACAGATGTGCTGTGTGAGCTGCTACCGGCCCTGAGCCCGCACCGCCTCGGCTGCCTCCGCCGCGGCCTCCGGATCCAGGTACCGGCCGCCCGCACCTACTGGCCGGAAAGCCTCGTCCAGCTCGTAGACCAGTGGCATGCCTGTGGGTATGTTCAGCTCGGCGATATCGGCGTCGGTGATCCCGTCCAGGTGCTTCACCAGCGCCCGCAGCGAGTTGCCGTGCGCTACTACCAGGCAAGTCCGCCCACCCGCCAGCTGAGGAATGAGCACGTCGTGCCAGTACGGCATCAGCCGGTGCACGACATCGCGCAGGCATTCGGTCCGCGGCAACAACTCGTCGGGCAGCAGAGCGTAGCGCGGATCGCGTGCCTGGGACAGCGGGTCGTCATCAGGCAGCGGCGGCGGCGGTACGCTATAGGACCGGCGCCAGGTCATGAACTGCTCGTCGCCGTACTGCTCCCTCGTCTGCGCCTTGTCCTTGCCCTGTAGTGCGCCGTAGTGACGCTCGTTCAGGCGCCACGAGCGCTGCACCGGCAGCCAGCTCAGCCCGGCCGTATCGAGGGCGATGTTGGCCGTCTGGATCGCCCGGCTGAGCAGCGAAGTATGCACGACGTCGGGGCGAAGCCCGACCCCGGCCAGCTGCTGCCCGGCGCCTTCGGCCTCAGCCCTGCCCCGCTCGGACAGGCTGGTATCGACCCAGCCGGTGAACAGCCCCTTCGCGTTCCACTCACTCTCGCCGTGCCGGACCAGGACCAGGGTGCTCATTCCCCAAATCCTAGCCTGACGCGGACGGCCCTTCCGGCTCTGCTAACGGGCATCGCGAAAAAGCCTACAAATCATGTTGGTAAAAGAGAGTTTTTGCTGGTCAGGCCGCGAATCTGGTGAGGCCGGCCGGGAACATGCCGCCCGGCTCAGGGGTTGGTCCCTTCCGGAGGTGCATGCCCGTGCCGCGACGCTATCCACGGCGGATCGCGACCGTCAGCGTTCACACGTCCCCGCTTGAGCAGCCGGGGACCGGTGACGCTGGCGGCCTTAACGTGTATGTGGTGGAAGTCGCCAAGCGCCTGGCCAAACGCGGCGTCGAGGTTGATATCTTCACCCGCGCGGTCTCCAGGGACCAGCCGCAGGTCGCTGAGCTTGCACCCGGCGTACTCGTCCGGCATCTGCCCGCCGGGCCATTCGAGGATCTGGACAAGTCCGATCTGCCCGGTCAGCTATGTCAGTTCACCTTCGAGTTGCTCCGAACAGAAGCCGCCCATGCGCCAGGGCGGTATGACCTCGTTCATGGGCATTACTGGCTGTCTGGCCAGGTAGCGGCGGTGGCGAAAGAGCGCTGGGGCGTCCCGCTCGTGCAATCCATGCACACCCTCGGCAAAGTGAAGAATGCGGCCCTGGCCGCAGGCGACGCCCCCGAGCCTTCGGTCCGGCTGCGGGGCGAGGCCGAAGTCGTTGCCTCTGCCGACCGGCTGGTGGCTAACACCGACGACGAGGCCCGGCAGCTGATCGGTCACTACGACGCCGATCCGGCGCGGGTGACCACTATTAACCCCGGCGTCGACCTGTCGGTCTTCCGGCCCGGCTCGCAGCTGCAGGCGCGCCAGCAGCTGGGCCTGCCGGCCGACGGCGTCGTCCTGGTGTTCGCCGGCCGCGTGCAGCCGCTGAAAGCCCCCGACATTGTCCTGCATGCGGCAGCCCAGCTGATCAGGGACGACCCCAGCCTGGCCAGACGGCTCACGGTCGCCTTCGTTGGCGGCCCGAGCGGGACGGGCCGCGCCGATCCCGACGTCCTGATCGGACTTGCTGCCAGGCTCGGCCTGACCGGTCGGGTGCGCCTGGAGCCGCCCTGCCCGCAGCCTGAGCTGGCGCAATGGTACCGGGCCGCGACCTTGGTTATGGTGCCCTCGTACTCGGAGTCATTCGGCCTGGTAGCGATGGAAGCGCAGGCGTGCGGCACGCCGGTAGTTGCGGCCGCCGTCGGCGGGCTCCGCACTGCGGTGCGGCACGGCTTGTCTGGCGTCTTGGTTGACTCACACGACCCCGGCCACTATGCGCGCGCGGTGCGCGACCTGCTCGCCTCGCCGGGCACCCTCACCAGGCTGCGGCACGGTGCGAGGGAGCATGCGTCCAAGTTCGGCTGGTCCGCCACCGTCGACGCGCTGCTCCAGTTGTATGCGACGGTGACCGAGGCCGCCGCGGTAGACGCGTGACTGCTCGCCCGCCTGCTGAGGCGCTCGGCGCGGCGCTGGACAGCCTCGGCGTGAGTTACGAAGCGCAGGTTCCCGGCAGCTACCTGGTCAAGCTCCCGGGCGAGCACAAACTACAGACGATGGCGTGGCTGATCGCGGGCACCCACAGCCTGCACGTGGAAGCGTTCTTCTGCCGCCAGCCGGACGAGAACCACGCTGAGTTCTACCGCTTCCTGCTGGAGCACAACGCCCGGATGTACGGGATCCATTTCGCGCTCGACCCGATCGGCGACGTGTATCTCGTCGGCAGGCTGCCGCTGGAGTCGATCAGTGCCGACGAGGTCGACCGGCTGCTTGGCTGTTTGCTCGGCTACGCCGACGACACATTTGATCAGGCGCTGATGCTCGGCTTCGCGTCCGCGATCCGCAAGGAGTACGCGTGGCGAGTCAAGCGCGGCGAGAGCCTGGCTAACCTCCAGGCGTTTGGCCGGCTTACTGGCGCTGGCCGGCACCCGAGGCGAGGCGCCCCGGCTCGCGGAACAAGCCCGCTGATGACCGGCCCGCCTTCCCCCTGACCATCCGCCGCAGGCTGCGAACCTGGCCCTCGATCCGGCGCCGCCGCTTGAGATAGGTCCTTATCCTGCCTATATCCGGCACGCCTCGACGGTACCCGGCAGCAGGTCGCGGGCCGCACGACAGCCGAAGGAGGGCGCATGGGCCAGCCTGCGGATGCGGCCGCACAGTACTTCGAGGTGTTCGGCACCACCGCGGTGCTGGTCGTCACCGAGCCGCGCGATCGCCGCGAGGCCCGCGCGATCGCCGACCGTCTGCTGGCAGACGTCGACATGGCCGCGAGCCGGTTCCGGCCGGACTCCGAGCTCGTCAGGCTCAATGCGGCCGCCGGCCAGCCGGTCGACGTGAGCGCCACGTTTGCCGAGCTGCTCGCTGCCGCCATCCGGGCGGCCCGGCTGACGGGCGGCGACGTCGATCCCACGTGCGCGCGCGCACTCACCGGCCTCGGGTACGACCGCGACTTCGCCGAGGTTCGCGCGGCGGGTGACACGCCACCCAGGCTCACCGGTGCGGTCGGCCCGGTGCCCGGCTGGCGCAACATCCAGCTGGACCGGAGCCGACGGCAGGTCAGGCTGGCTAACGGCGCCGAAGTCGATCTTGGCGCGACCGCCAAGGCCTGGGCGGCGGATCGATGCGCTGAGGAAATCTCCAGCCGACTCGGTTGCGGTGTGCTTGTCAGCCTCGGCGGAGATGTCGCGGTGGCCGGGCCACCGCCTGCCGGCGGCTGGCGGATCAGGGTCACCGATGATCACGCCGCCCCGCGCTCGGCGCCCGGCCAGACCGTGGCGATCAGCACCGGCGGGCTCGCCACCTCTAGCACGACGGTCCGAAGCTGGACGGTCGGCGGCCGACGAGTGCACCACATCATTGACCCGGCCACCGGTGAGCCCGCCCGGTCGTGCTGGCGCACGGTGAGTGTCGCCGCGGCCAGTTGCACGGATGCGAACACTGCCAGCACGGCCGCTATTATTCGCGGTGCGGCCGCGCCCGACTGGCTCCATGCGGCCGGGCTCCCGGCCCGTTTGGTGCGCGCTGACGGAACAGTACAGACTACGGCCGGCTGGCCACCGGACGACGGACCCGACGAGGCAGCATGACCCCCACTCATGACCGCCACTCAACTACCGCCACGGCACCCGCCCGGCAAACTGAAGGCTCGGAGGCATCATGGGTCCACTCACCGGCGTGCGCGTAGTCGAGGTCGCCAGCCTCGCCCCGGCTCCATTCGGGTGCATGATCCTCTCCGACCTCGGCGCTGACGTGCTCCGGGTGGATCGCGCGGAGCGATGCCGTCCGGACACTCCGCAACCGGCCGATCCGCTCAGCCGCGGCCGGCGCTCGCTAGGACTTAACCTGAAGGACCCGGCCGCTATCGAACTGCTGCTCCGCCTGATCAAGGACGCCGACGTCCTGGTGGAAGGTTTCCGGCCGGGCGTGGCCGAACGGCTCGGCTTCGGACCGCAGATCTGCGCCGAGCGCAACCCCGGCCTGATCTTCGCGCGCATGACCGGCTGGGGCCAGGACGGGCCGCTGGCCCTGACAGCCGGGCACGACATCGACTACATCGCCATCTCCGGCGCGCTCAGCACTGTTGGCCGGGCTGGTGAGCCGCCAGTTCCGCCGCTCAACCTCGTCGGCGACTTCGGCGGCGGCGGCATGCTGCTGGCGCTGGGCATCCTCGCCGCGTTGGTGGAACGTGCCAGCAGCGGGCTCGGCCAGGTCGTCGATGCCGCCATGGTCGACGGCTCGGCGTTGCTCACTTCGTTCATCTACGGCATGCGCGCGACCGGCGCCTGGCAGGACAGCCGCGGCAGCAACTTGCTGGACAGCGGCGCGCCGTTCTACGACACCTACCAGACCGCTGATGGCCAGTACGTGGCTGTTGGCGCGCTTGAGCCCCAGTTCTATGCCGCGCTGCTCGACGGTCTCGGCCTCACCGCCGCAGGCTTGCCGGGCCAGCACGACCGGGCAGGCTGGCCCGTACTCCGGCAGGCGTTCGCGGCGAAGTTCAGCAGCCGGAGCCGGGCCGACTGGGAGCAGGTGTTCGCCGGGACCGACGCATGCGTTTCCCCGGTGCTGAGCCTGGCCGAGGCTCCGCGGCACCCGCACGCCGTGGCCAGAAGCGCATTCGTGGACGTCAACGGGCTGACGCAGCCTGCACCGGCGCCGCGATTCGGCCGGACGGCGCCGCCGGTCCCAGCCGCGCCGCCGCGGCTCGGAGCTGACACCGACTCGGTTCTCACCGGGCTCGGCCTGACCGAAGCGGAGATAGCGGGCCTGCGGGGCCGGGGCGTGATTGGCTAGGCCCAGCTCGCAGGACCGGGAGATCCTGCGCCTGGCGCTGCCAGCCTTCGGGGCGCTGGTCACCGAGCCGCTGTTCCTGCTCGCCGACGCCGCCATTGTCGGGCGCCTGGGCACGGTGCCGCTAGGCGGCCTCGGCGTCGCCAGTCAGGCGCTCACGACGCTGGTAGGCGTTTCGATCTTCCTGGCCTACGGCACGACTGCCGCAGTCGCGCGCCAGGTAGGCGCCGGCCAGCATCAGGCGGCCATCCGGCAGGGCATCGACGGCCTGTGGCTGGCGGCTCTCATCGGGCTGGCTGTGCTCGCGCTGGGCTGGCCGCTGGCACCGCAGATCGTCTCGGCCTTCGGCGGTACCGCCGCGGTCAGCCAGCAGGCCGTCATCTACCTGCGGATCAGCCTCGTCGGCGGGCCGGCCATGCTCTGCGTACTGGCCGGCACGGGCGTGCTGCGCGGCCTGCAGGACACCCGGACGCCGCTGCTGGTGGCCGTGGCGGCTAACGCGCTGAACGTGGCGCTGAATGCCACCCTGGTGCTCGGGCTGCACTGGGGCATCGCGGGCTCAGCCTGGGGCACGGTGGTCGCTCAGACAACGGCCGGCGCGGCTTACCTGCTCGTAGTCGCGCGGGGGGCCCGCCAGGCGGGCGTCCGCCTCAAGCCGGACCTGCCGGGCATCAGGACAGCGGCCTTCGCCGGAGCCTCGCTGGTACTGCGCACGTTGGCCCTGCAGGCGGTGCTGGTGCTGATGACCGCAATCGCGGCGCGGCAATCTGATGCTGCGATCGCGGCACATCAGGTCGCCATGCGAATCTGGAGCCTGTTCGTGTTCGCACTGGACGCGATCGCAATCGCGGCGCAGGCCATCACGGGCAGATGCCTGGGCGCGGGCGACGTCGCCGCCGCCCGCGCGGCTACCCGCCGGATGATCGGATGGGGCGCGGTATATGGCGCGATCTTCTCGGCGGTGCTGCTTGCGATCAGGCCGGCCCTGCCGGGTCTGTTCGGCGTTAGCCCGCAAGTCCGGAGCCTGCTGCTCGCCGTCCTGTTGGTCGTGATCGCCCAGCAGCCGGTAGCGGGAGTGGTCTTCGTGCTGGACGGCGTGCTCATCGGCGCTGGCGACCAGGATTACCTCGCCTTGGCCGGGCTCGCGACGCTGGCTGTGTTCGGTGCGGCCGCCGTTGTCGCCGTGTCCTCGGGCGGCGGGCTGGTGGCACTGTGGGTCGCCTACACCGCGTGGATGCTCGCCAGGTTCGCGACCCTCACGTGGCGGGCGCATGGTTCGCGCTGGCTTGTCACCGGCGCCGTCCGGTCCTGACGGCAGGCCGCCCGTCCCGTCCGTGCGGGTTCCCGTGCAACGCGCCCAGCGCCGGTTGGGGGGATGACGGGAGACGCAGCCCTCCGCTGCATTGCAGATTAGCCCTGGTAGACGGTAAGCTCGGCTTGGTTTGGACCAGGCACCTCGTTCGGTGAGGCGTCGACATGAACACAGGCCACTGATCCGACGACGTCGAGAGACGCCCAGGGTCAGGACAGGTCTCCCCGGCCTAAGGGGTGACCCGAAGTGGCTGCACCGGAAGGTGCTACGTCGTGTCGTGCCAAAGCTCTGACGAGAAGGGGTGCGTCGGCGTTGCCGCCGGATTTCTCCCCTTGCCTGTTGCTGGCTGGCACCCGCGTGTGTCACGGCTGAAGGAGGCGAGACATGGATAGTAGACCGGGCCATGAACGGCCCCGCATCCGAGCGTTCTCGTTTTCCTCCGGCACGCGGTAACCACCCTTCCTGCGACTCCTCGCACCTCAGCCTGCGCGTGAGCGCAGCGCGGATGGATGCTGCGTGCCTCCCGAGACACCCCCGATCGGGGAGGGAGGAGTTCAGCCATGACGACCCTGGACCTCCGCAACCGCAGCGCGGCACTCGACTCCGAGCACGTCGGCGACATCCGCGGCGCGCTCGGCACCATCCGGCTGGATGACACCGCGCCCCGCCGCGGCCGCTCTGCCGTACTGAAGACACTGCTGGCCATCGTCGGCCCCGGCCTGATCGTGATGGTCGGAGATAACGACGCGGGCGCCTTCGCAACCTACGGCCAGGCCGGCCAGAACTACGGCACGAAGCTACTGTGGACACTGCTCCTGCTTGTTCCAGTGCTGTATGTGAATCAGGAAATGGTGCTCCGGCTGGGTGCCGTGACCGGCGTCGGGCATGCCCGGCTGATCCTGGAGCGGTTCGGCAAGTTCTGGGGCGCGTTCAGCGTCATCGACCTGTTCGTGCTCAATGCATTGACCATCGTCACGGAGTTCATCGGGATCACGCTGGCCGCCGGATACCTGGGCGTTCCGAAGATCGCCGCCGTTGCACTCGCCGCCGCGGTCGTGGTCGGCTCGGCCTTCACCGGCAGCTTCCGCCGGTTCGAGCGGATCGCGGTGGCGTTCTGCGCGGGCAGCCTCCTGCTCATCCCGCTGTACTTCATGGCTCACCCGCACGTCAGCCAGATGGCGCATGATTTCGTCATCCCGCAGCTGCCCGGCGGCGCCGGGCAGCTGTCCACGGTGATGCTGCTGATCATCGGGATCGTCGGCACCACGGTGGCGCCGTGGCAGCTGTTCTTCCAGCAGAGCTATGTCATCGACAAGCGGATCACGCCGCGGTTCATGAAGTACGAGAAGGCAGACCTCGGCATCGGCATCGTCGTCGTGGTCGTCGGCGGCGCGGCCATAATGGGCGCGACGGCTGTCGCGTTCGCGCACACGCACTTCGGGCAGTTCACCGACACCGCCGGACTTGCCCGCGGCCTGCAGGCCTACGCCGGCCGCACGGCGGGCGTGCTGTTCGCGATCGCGCTGCTGGACGCCTCCATCATTGGCGCATTCGCGGTCTCGCTGTCCACTGCCTATGCGATCAGCGACGTGCTCGGCCTCAACCACTCCTTGCATCGCGGGGTGAAGCACGCCAAGGGCTTCTACGCCATCTACGCCGGGCTGATCGGCGCAGCGGCGACAATCGTGCTGATCCCCGGCTCGCCGCTCGGCCTGCTCACCGTCGGCGTGCAGGTCCTGGCCGGGGTGCTGCTTCCCAGCGCCAGCGTCTTCCTGCTGCTGCTCTGCAACGACCGCGAGGTCCTCGGCCCCTGGGTCAACGGGCGCAGGCTCAACACGTTCACCGCCGCGGTAGTAGCGATCCTGGTCACGCTGTCGGTCATCCTGACCGCATCGGTGCTGTTCCCGAACATCACCCCGCGGCAGATCGTCGACATCATGGCCGGCTGCGGCGCCGTGTCGGCGCTCGCCGCCGGCTACGCCCTGACCAGGCGGCTGCGGGCCGGCACCCTGGCCGTCAAGACCGTCGACCGGGCCGGCCAGGAGAACTGGCGGATGCCGCCGCTGGCGCTGCTGCAGCGGCCGGTCATGTCCACCGGCCGCAAGATCGGGATGTCCGCGCTCCGGCTCTACCTCGGCGTCGCGATGATCCTGGTCATCATCAAGATCGTGCAGCTCGCCCTGGGCCACCACTGACCAGCCGTGCGGCTCGGCGGCTAGCCTCCGCCGAGCTGCACGGCCTTGATGATCAGCAACAGCACCGAGATCACCAGGTAGCCGCGCAGCACGGTCATGCTCAGTTTGGTGGCCGATGACCAGGTCACCGGCTTGAGCAGGGCAAGCGGCGGCATGCGCCAGTTGGCCCGCTCGGCCGGGGACATGCGGGTGGCCGGGTACGGCGCGCGCGGCGGGCGGCGAGACCGGGTGAGCACCATCCGCCCTGCGTACGCTGCGGCCCCCGCCGCCAAGGTAGCTGACAACCAGGCCGCGACCGTGGTTGCGCTGAACGCCGGGAACAGGGTCGTCACCACCAGGGTGCCCGACAGCATCAGCAGCGTCCCGATGATCACTGCGGCAACGATGTTCAGCCAGCGCGCGTTCACCCACGGCCCGAGGACCTCGCGGTCATTGCAGAGCAGCAGCAGGAAGACGCTCGCGCTCGGCAGCAGGACCCCGGCCAGGGCCTGAACCGCGGTCGTCAGCAGCCCGAGCGGCGCGTGCGGGATGAGCACGATCCCGGCAGCCACCGCCACCATCGTGGTGTAGATGGCGTAGAACGGCTTGGCGTCGCGGAAGCTGCGGTGCAGCGAGTGCTTGATGTTGAAGACGTCTCCGAAGGCGTAGCTCGTGGACAAGGTCACCGCGGCGGCGCCGATGATGCTGGCGTCCAGCAGCACGACCGCGAACAGCGCGCCGAACACCCGGCTGTGCATGCCGAGCGCATTGGCCACTCCGAGAGCGTCGGAGAAGTGCCCGGCCAGCCTGGTGCCGCGGACCGCGTAGACGGCCACTACCAGGATCGAAGCAGCCCCGCCCACCACGACCAGCGAGCCCAGCATGGTGTCGGCCCGTTCGTACTGGATGAAACGTGGCGTGATCCGCTTGTCAATGACGTTCGACTGCTGAAAGAACAGCTGCCACGGCGCGACTGTGGTTCCCACGATCGCGATGATCAGCAGCACGGCCGCCGAGCTGATCCCGCCCTGGATCCCCGGCACCACGAAGTGGTAGGCAACAGAGCCGTAATGGGGGCCAGACAGGAGGGTGAGCGGCACCAGCACCAGGCTGGCCGCGATGAACGCGAACATGGAGCGTTCCCAGCGCCGGAAGCTGCCAGTCACGGTGATCAGCACAAGCACGGCGCCGGCAACGGGCACCGAGATGTAGGCGCTGACCCCGAAGTAGCGCAGCGACAGCGAGACCCCGATGAACTCCGTCACAATTGTGAGGAAATTGAGCAGGAAGAGGTCCCCCACGCTGAAGGCACCCCAGAACTTGCCGAACCGCTCGAAGATGAGGCGCGCGTGTCCGACACCGGTCACCGCGCCGAGCCGGACCACCATTTCCTGGTTGACGATCAGCACCGGGATCAGCAGCAGCAGCACCCAGAGCAAGCTGTAGCCGTAGTTCTGGCCAGCCTGCGCGTAGGTGGCTACTCCGCCGGCGTCGTTGTCGCCGACCATCACGATCAGGCCGGGGCCGACGATGGCCAGGAAGGTCACCAGCCGCCGGCGCCAGGCGCTGCGATCGGATTCCTCGCCGAGCCGGATCCGCCCTAGTGCACCTTCGATGTCGCCCAGGTGCGCTTCATCGAGGACCGCGCTCGGCCGGGCCAGCGACCGGCCGGATTGCGGGACGCCGGACATTGCCCCCGCTCGGCCGGGAGTGCCCGCGTTTTCTTCGGTAACGGGGTCGCCTGAGCCGCCGCCGTCGTTCATATCCGGCGGCCCGGCGATCACGGCGGCCAGGCCATCACTCGGAGCCTCGGTGCGCGTCCGGTGGCTCGGCTGCCTCCCTGCGCCGCCAGTCCTCTGGCAGTGTCGCTTCCAGGATGTCGTCCACGGTAATCAGCCCGATCATCCGGCGCTCCTCGTCTACCACCGGCACCGTGATCAGGTTGTAATCACTCATCAGCACCGCTACGTCGACGACATCGGTATCGGTGCCCACCCGGACCGGATCGTCGTCCCACACTTCTGCCAGCAGTGCGTCCCGCGGCGCCTGGATCAGCCGGACAAGGCTCGCCACGCCGCGGAGCCGGCCGCGCTCGTCGAGCGCGTGGACGCTGGTCAGCGCTTCTGGCTGAAGGCTGGCTGACGCCGCGACCGCCCCGATGGCTTCGCCAACTTCCACGCCCGCCGGGACCTCAACGAAGTCGACCCCCATCAGGCCGCCCGCGCTACTCGGGTTGAAACCCATAAGCGTCAAGACCTTGGCGCGCTGCCCCGGCGGGAGCAGATCGAGCACCGGCTGCCGGCGGCGCTGCGGCAGCTCGGCGACAGCGTCGGCGGCGTCGTCGGCGCGCATCCTGCCGAGCACCCCAGCGATCTCGGTGTCGGTCCGCGCGCCGAGCAGCCGCGTTGCCCGGTCCTCGTCTAGCTCCTCGAAGACGTCGGCTTCCAGCTCGGGGTCAGCGTGCACCTGCCCCAGGATCTCGGTCTCCTCCTCCTTCGACGCATCTTCGAGCAAGTCAGCGATTTGCGCGGGCTTCAGCCTGCGGATCCGGCCGAATGGGCCACGCAGCAGCGCACTGCTGGAATGACCGATCAGCGGCTCGAAGCTCGCCCACGGCCGGAACGAGTGGCCCACCTCACTGCTTGCAGGCCTGCTCCGGGAGCCAAACAAGCCCCGCGGGCGCCGATGGGTGTCTACGCCGCTCAGCACCCATTCACCGTCGCGCTGCTCCAGCTCCAGATCCGCCGCCCTGACCAGGCGGGCACTCTCCACGTCGATCAGCCGGTGACCGAGCACATCGGACCTCAGCAGCACCTCGCCATGGCGTCGCTCGAACCTGCGCAGGTCAAGCTTGGGACTCAGGAGCCGCAGCACATCACCGTCAACCGCGCTGACCTGCTCCTCCGGTACGAACACCTCACGGCCGCCGACCGACGCGACAAGGCCGGTCACCAGCGGTGGACCAGCGCCACGCAGCCGCACGATCACATCGGACAGTTTTCCGACCGGCTCTCCACTGGAGTCAAGGAGCGGGCGCCGCAGCAGATCGGAAAGGTGCAGGGTACGAGAGCCGCCGGCAGGCTCGTCCGGACCGGCTGGTGTCGTGCTCATTGTGAACTGCCTCCGCGCGACAGCTGGGACAGGGCCCGCAACCCGGCTCCCACGGGCACAGGTATTCGGGACCAGCTTGTCACGGCGCCGGCCGGCGGCGCGACAGGCCCATGTGGCCGCTCCGCCGAGCCGACAGCACGCCCGGCCCGCGCCGATGGAGGAACGGCGGACGATGACATTCCCAAGTCGCCATAATTCGGGCTCGGGCTTACTCTTGTGGCTGCACCCAGTGGTCTATGCGGACAAACGTGGGCGGCTGGCCACGGCCGGACCTGCCGGCCAGGCCGGCCCAGCCTGCGCCCGGTCTCCCGGTTAGCGCCGCTGCAATGGTATGAAGGCCACGTCAAGGTACTGGCAAGGGAGGAAGCTGCAGCGTGGCCATGCGACGAGCCGTTGGCTCGCTGGTAGGGCAAGACGACACGGCTGAGGGCCTCGAGCTACTCCCTGAAGCGGAAGCTCCTCGGCAAACCGCTCATCACCGAGCAGCTAAGGGAGGAGCGGCTCTCCCGGCCGCTGGCCCTCGGCGTCCTGTCGTGCGATGGCATCTCTTCTGCGGCCTATGGCACTGAGGAAATGCTCATCGAGTTGCTGCCGAAGTTCGGGACTGGCCGGCTTCGTGCTGATCCTGCCTATGACCGGTATCGTGCTGCTCGGGATCGCGCTGGTGGTCCTGCTCTATCGCGAAGTGGTGTCGGTCTATACGAGGGCCGGCGGGTCGTATGTGGTTGCTCGCGAAAACTTCGGGCCTCGCGTGGCCCAGGTTGCTGCCGTCGCCCTGCTGATCGACTACATCGTCACGGTAGCCGTGCAGACAGCGGCCGGCAGCGCGGCCATCGTGTCTGCGTTCCCCGCGCTGGCCAGGCCCTTGGGGCCGAGGTCAACTCTGCTGATCGTCTCGGTCGTCGCAATCTTGATCATGTGCTACGGCAACCTGAGGGGAATCCGGGAAGCCGGCCGGACCTTCGCCGTGCCCACCTACCTGTTCTCTGGCGCGGTCGGGCTCCTGATCGTCGTCGGGCGTGGTCCGCGAGGTCGTAGCCGGCGGGCTGCCGCTCGCGCACCATGCGCCGCCAGGCCCGAACGGCACTGTGCTGATCGGCCACGGCACCGCCAGCCTGCTTGCCTTTGGCTCGATCTTCGTGCTGGCGCGCGCTTTCGCTAACGGCGGCTCCTCGCTGACCGGTATCGAGGCGGTTTCCAATGCCGTTAGCGCGTTGCGACCGCCGGAAGGCCGCAACGCCAGGCGGATCCTGGTGATTCAGGGCTCCATCGTCGCGTTCCTGATCGCAGGCATCTCCTGGCTGGCGCACGTCACACACGCGACGCCATATACCCAGGGCTACCCCACGGTGCTTGCGCAGGAAGCCAGTCTGATCTTCGGACACGGCGCGCTCGGGCGGGTGCTGTTCTACGCGGTACAGGCTGGCACCGCCACCATCCTGTTCACCGGCGGCAACACCAGCTTTAGCGGTTTCCCGTTCCTGGCTAGCTTCGTGGCCGAAGATTCGTTCCTGCCTCGCTGGCTTACTAAGCGCGGGCACCGGCTGGTGTTCTCCAGCGGCATCATCGTGCTGACCGTCGTGTCCCTGACCTTGCTGATCGTCGTCGGCGCCAACGTGAACAGGCTGATCCCGTTCTATGCGATCGGGGTTTTCACCGGATTCACCATGGCCGGCTTCGGCATGGCGAGGTACCACCGGCGGCATCGCGGCCCGCACTGGCGGCGCCATTTCGCGATTAGCGTGACTGGCGGGATATATACCGGCCTGGTCGTGATGATCTTCGCGATTGTCAAGTTCACCGAGGGTGCCTGGCTCGTCGTCGTGGTCTTCCCGCTGCTGGTGTTTGCGTTTATCCGGCTGAACCGGCAGTACCGGATGGAGGCGACGGTGCTGGAGGGCATCGGCAGCCGGGGCGGGCCCGCCCGAGCCGCCGACCTACTCGCGGCGGACCGTCTACGTCTTCGTCGACGACTTCGACCTGGCCACGATCGCGGCGCTCCGGTATGCCCGCAGCCTCCGGCCCACCTCGCTGCGCGCAGTGCACTTCGTGATCGACAACCTGCAGGCCGACAAGCTGCGCGCAGGACTGGCTGCGAGCCAACCCTGGAATCCCGCTCGAATTCGTCGACTGCCCGGACCGGCGGCTGGCCAACTGCGCGGCGAGCCTTGGTCAGTGCCGAGGCTGCCTTGCCGGGGGTCGGCGTGACGGCGATCCTGCCCCGGCGCAGTTACGCGCCCATCGTCGGGCGGCTGCTGCATGACAGAACCGCTGACAAGATGGCTGCCGTGATCAGCCGCATCCCGCATGCTGCGGCCACGATCGTGCCGTTCGATGTGCGCAGCCGGGTGGAGAGCCTGGCCGGCCGCGGCCCCATGGCCCGCGCCGCTGCGGCCGCGGCGATGCCCCCGCCGACTCCCGCCGAGCCTGCCGCCCAGCCGGACAGCCAACCGCCCGCGCCAGCCGATGCCAGCTACGCTCGGGACCGGCACCGACAAGGCCTACGACCGGCCAGCCCCGTCGCGGAGCGTGACGCCGATAGCCGAGCTCAGGCCGGGCCGGGCGGTCGCGGAGGGCCGGGTGCACGCCGTCGAGATCCGGCCGGTGGAGCACAACACGGTACTTGCCTGCGACGTTGAGGATTCCACCGGCCAGCTGACCGCGCTGTTCTACGGCCGGTCGCACATCCCGGGCCTGCGGCCAGGGGCCAAGGTCAGGCTGCGCGGTCAGGTCGGCATGAAGGCAGGCAGGCCGGTCATGATCAATCCGGCCTATCAGCTGCTGGCCGTCGGGCGAGGCCGACGCCGGCCGAGCCGGAACCACGCCCGAGCCCGCGCCGCGGCCGAGACCGCCGGGACGACCAGCAGACATGACCTCGCGGCCGCCGTCGCCAGGCAACGGGCACCGGCACGGGCATGGCCACGGGCACACCGCGACCGGCGGCCACCGCCGCGCGCTGACCGCCGTCCTGCTGATCAGCAGCGGCATCGCCATCGGTGAGGTGACCGGCGCGATCATCACCGGCTCGCTCGTGCTGTTCGCCGATGCCGCCCACATGGCCGCAGACGCCGCCGGTATCGGCCTATCGCTGCTGGCTGCCTGGTTCGCCAGCCGGCCGGCAACCGCGCGCCGCACCTTCGGCTACGCCAGGGCGGAAATCCTGGCCGCGATGGCAAACTCGTTGCTGCTGCTCGCGATGGCCGGAGTGATCTTCACCGAGGCCATTCGCCGGCTGACGTCACCGACCGAGGTCAGTTCAGGGCTGCTCATCGCATTCGGCTGTGCCGCGCTGGTGGCCAACGCCTGTTCCCTGCTGCTGCTCCGGCATGGCCAGGCCGACAGCCTGAACGTGCGCGGCGCTTTCCTGGAGGTTGCAGCTGACACCCTCGGCGCGGCCGCCGTCATCGTCACCGGGATCATCATCGCCGCTACCGGCTTCACGCTGGCCGATCCGATCGCGTCGCTCGTGGTCGGCCTCCTGATCCTGCCCAGGACCTGGCGATTGCTGAAGAGAGGCCATCGACATCCTGCTAGAGGCCAGCCCGGAGGGCATCGACCTGGATGAGATACGCCAGCACATGACAGCGGTCTCCGGTGTCCGCGAGGTGCATGAGCTGCACGTCTGGACCATTACCTCGGGCCTGCCTGTCTTCTCCGCCCACGTCGTCGTCGATCCGGTGATCATCGAGCGCGGCCGGAGCGCGATCATGCTGGACAAACTCCAGGCCTGTCTGCGCGGGCATTTCGACGTGGATCACTCCACCTTCCAGCTTGAGCCGGCCGGCCATGCCGACCACGAGCAGCCCATGCACGAGTAGGGCTAGCCGGATCCGAAGTATTTCGGGTTGGCGACGGCCAGGCTGGCCGCGACCCGGTTGGCGAGATCCCCGTGCAGTGGGCTCTGGGCCGAGTTCCAGCTCGCGGGCGACGATGGCCAGCACGTTGGCGGCCACCCT
Organism: uncultured Actinomycetota bacterium; assembly: GCA_963711055.1. Lineage (GTDB taxonomy): Bacteria > Actinomycetota > Actinomycetes > Streptosporangiales > Streptosporangiaceae > JAJYUU01. The sequence continues at coordinate 89,124 of CAVQCR010000038.1, forward strand.
GGCGTGGAACGCGAGCTGGCCGGTGGTGGCCGGCATCACGCTGCCGGTGAGGAACTCGCGACGGCGTCGAGCAGCTCGCTGGCCGTCGGGCGGCCGTACGGCGCCGGTGCCGGCCGCGGCAGGCCGCTCGGCCGGGGCCGCTGGCTAGCTGCTCGGGCCGCCGCATCCGGGTCGAGCAGCAGCAGCAGGTCCCACTCCTGCTCGCAGACCCGGCGGCCGATCGCGGCCAGCTCCACCGACCGGTGTGCGCCGGACAGGTGCGCCCAGGCCTGGGTGAGGCAGATGACGCCCCAGCGCAGTGTGCCGAGCAGTTCCCACCAGCGCAGCTCGGCCAGGCTGATGTCGGCGCCGCCAGCCGCGCGGTAGGCCGCCAGCAGTTCCTGCTCGCGAGCCAAGGCCCGCCACTGGGGCACTGGCGCCGAACCGCCACGCCTTCACGCACAGCCAGCCGAGGTCCTCGGCCGGGTTCCCGGCGTGGGTGAGCTCCCAGTCCAGCACCGCCCGCAGACCCTCTGGGCCGACGATCAGGTTCCCCAGCCGGAAATCCCCGTGCACCAGCACCGGCTCGCGCGGCGGCGGCTGGCTGGCGGCCAGTTCAGTCAGGGCCAGCTCGAACACCTCGCTCGGCCGGCCGAAGGAGTCCAGCTGTTCGCGCAGCGCCGGCCAGCGGATCAAGCTGCGGAAAGAAGGCGGGCACGTCCGCCGCGTGCAGCTCGCGCTGCGAACTGCCCCAGCTGGGCGACGAGCACGCCGCGGGCCGGCGCGTACTCGCTCGTCGCGCAGGATCCGGCGCGCGATCGTTTCGCCGTCCACGCGGCGCATGACCATGCCGGCGGATACCGAGGGCGGCGCCGCCGGAGCTGAACAGCAGTTCCGGCACCGGCAGGCCGGCGTCACGCGCCAGGCTCGAGGGCCGCGCGCCTCCCGGTCGATGGCGCCGGGCTCCCCCGGCCGGCCGGGCGGATCCCGGCGCAGGATCGAACCCGGTGCGCGTCCCGTCCGCGCCAATCGCGTCGAAGGACCACGTCTCCTTCGACGCGCCGCCAGAGCAGCCGGGTGAGACCCTCGATAGTGACCGGGCCGGCAGCCGATGCCGCGAGCGAGCGCGCGAGCTCGTTCCCATCCGGAGCGTCCGCGCATCAGGTCTCCGTGACACCTTTCGGAGCGCGCTGGTGCATGAAGCCGAACATGTACCCGGCCACCCGCCGCATCTGGATCTCCTCCGCGCCCTCGGTGATGCGGTACCTGCGGTGGTGGCGGTAGATGTGCTCGAACGGCTTGTGCCGGGAGTAGCCGAGCCCGCCATGCACCTGCATGGCGCGGTCGGCCGCCTCGCAGCACAGCCGGTTCGCCCAGTAGTTGCACATAGAGACCTTGTCCGAGGCAGCGAACGGGCCGTCGCGGTCCATCAGCCAGGCCGTCTTGTGGATCAGCGCGCGCAGCATCTCGCACTGGGTCTGCAGCTCCACCAGCGGGAACTGGATCGCCTGGTTGGCGGCCAGCGGCTTGCCGAACGGCTTGCGCTCGCGGGCGTAGGCCACCGACTCGTTGATGCAGTACTGGGCCGCGCCGAGGCTCGAGGCGGCCTGGCGGATCCGGTTCTCGTTGAAGAAGTGCTGCACGACCTGCAGGCCACGGCCCTCGCCGCCGAAGATCGCGCTGTCCGGAACACGCAGGTCGCGGAACGTCACGTGCGCGTGGTCGGTCGGCATGTTGAAGGTCCACAGATATTCATCGACGGTGAAGCCGGGCGACGAGATCGAGGGTCAGGAACGCGGTGATGCCATCGGCGTCGCCAGGCTTGCCGGAGGTCCGCGCGAAGATCAGGTCGTGCGAGGCCGCGTGCACGCCGGTGTTCCAGGTCTTCTCACCGTTGATCACCCAGCTATCGCCGTCGCGCACCGCGGTTGTTTCCATGAAGGTCGCGTCCGAGCCGTGCGCGGGCTCGGTGATGCCGAACGCGAAGCCCTTGCGGCCCGCGGCCAGCCCGTCGATCCATTCGGCCTGCTGCTCCGGGCTGCCGTATTCGATCATCAGCAGCAGGCCGACGTTGTTGCCGACGATCATGTGCTCGTTCTGCAGATCGCAATGCAGGCCGAGGCCCTTGCTGGCCAGATGCTCGCGGATGACTGCCATGCCCAGGTTGGTGCCGTCGCGTCCGCCGTACTTCTCGGGGAACGCGTACCGGTAGTGGCCGGCCTGGTCGGCCCGGCGGCGGGCCTCGGCCAGTAGTTCCTCCCACTGGCGGTTCGGCAGGCCGCCGCGATCCCAGTCGGTCCTGGCGTCCTCCCGGCGGTGATCGAAGAAGCGGATGTTGTCATCGTGCCGCTCCAGCGGCCGGATCTCGCGCTCGATGAACTCGTCTAGTTCGTCCAGGTAGGCAGCCAGGTCGGCGGGGATGTCAAAGTCCA
>CAVQCR010000039.1:0-98321 GCA_963711055.1 uncultured Actinomycetota bacterium
TCGATATACCTGCATGCCCGTAAGCAAGCCGGGGATCGGCGCGCGACTCTCTGCGAGATCGTCTGAGGGTCACTGTGCTGGCGCGGCACGCGGCCGGGAGGTGGTGCGGCGAGATGGGGGACGACGGGCGCCGGGCCCGGATCGTGGCGGCGGTGGCCGGGCCGAGTGCCGCGCCAGGAGTTAGCGCGCTGATGCACAGGCTGTGCCGGCTCGCGGTAGATGAGATGTCGCTGTCCGGCTGTGCGGTGGTGCTGATGTCCGGGGCCGTGCCAGTGGGCACGCTAGCTGGTGCCGGCCGGCACGCGGCCACCATCGCCGAGCTGCAGTTCGAGTTGGGCGAGGGTCCGTGCCTGCAGGCATGCGCGTCAGGAATGCCGGTTTTTCTCGCAGATCTGACAACGGAGGCCGCGGCCCGATGGCCGGCGTTCACACCGGCCGCGCTGGCGGCAGGCGTCCGGGCGGAGTTTTCCCTGCCATTGAGTGTCGGACCGGACGGAATCGGGACGTTGGACTTGTGTCGCGACGAGCCGGGTGTGCTCAGCGAACTGCATCTGGCCGATGCGCTGATCGCGGCGGACATAGCCCGCGATGCCGTGCTGTCCCTGCAGGAGCCGCCGGGTAACCCGGACATGGCGATGATGCTCGAAATGCTCGGGTCGGACCGGCTCGTGATCCACCAAGCGACCGGCATGATCGCCGCTCAGACGAACAACACGATCGTCAACGCTCTGGCCAGGCTGCGGGCGGCGGCGTTCCAGAGCGGCCGCTCGATTTACGACCTAGCGGAGGATGTTGTAAGCCGGCAGGTGAGATTCGATGACTAACGCCAGGGGCTGGCCAGCTGGTCCGATGTCAGCGGCTCAGGCTGGCGGCAGTGAACCGGTAAGCCGTGAGGGCTTGCTGGCCCGCGTCTTCGTGCGCCTGGCGGACACGCTGGTCGAGGAGTTTGACGTTGTCGACTTCCTGCACAGCCTGTCCGCAGACTCGGTTGCGGTCCTGAGCGCTGAGGCCGCGGGCGTTATGCTCGCCGACCAGCGGGGCGGGTTGCGGCTGATCGCATCCTCGGAGGAGCGGATGCGGATCCTGGAGCTGTTTGAGATCCAGGGCGCGCAGGGTCCGTGCCTCGACGCATTCGGATCCGGCCAGACCGTGCAGGCCACCGCGGCCGAAGGCAGCGTCCGGTGGCCCCAATTCGCGCCGCGGGCGTCAGCTGTAGGTTTCCGCGTCATGTGCGCGGTGCCGCTGCAGGTGCGCAGCACGGTCATCGGCGCGCTGAACTTGTTCCGGGGTACCGACGAGCCATTCAGCGATGGCGAACTTGAGATTGCTCAGGCCATGGCCGAAATTGCCGCGATCGCGCTGATCCAGGAACGGGCATTGCGGGAGCGGACAATCGTGACCGAGCAGCTTGAGGCGGCCCTGCGCAGCCGCGTGGTCATCGAGCAGGCCAAGGGCATGCTCGCCGAATACCTGACGACAACCGTCGACGAGGCGTTCCAGCTGCTAAGGAGCTATGCGCGCAACCATAATCGCAAGCTCACCGATGTCGCTGCCGGCGTGGTCAACCGGCAAATCACCAGCGTCGCGGTGGCGAGCCGGCCCGGGCCCGGCTAGCAAGTCACCGGCGATTTCTCGACCGGCTCCGGCGCGGCAATTGCTGCACTCGTGAACAAGGCACCGATGAGCACCGGGCGACCCGCAGCCCCGCCGGAAGTCTTAACCCGATAAGGCCCATAGAGTCGGCAGTTAACTAGTACGCTACCGGCTCAGCTATGAGTGCCTGAAGGCCTGGACCCTGCCGCGGGAATAGCAGCGATCGATACGGCGCTGCCCAGGATCTGAGGGGAACGGACCCAGATGATCGCGTCCGCGCGACGGCACTGGTATCGCGTCTACCGCTGGTGTGCTGCGGGGCGGGCAGCCGCCGTGTGCGCCCTTTCCGGCGGGGCACTCGCGCTGACCACGTTTGCAATCGGCCTGTTCAACGCCGTCGGCCCCGCGGAGGTTATCGGCCTGGCGTTTGCTTCGGCTGCGATTACCATCGCAGGACTGAGCAACTGCCTCATCTCCGACTCACGGACGGCGTGGCGACGCGGCTTCAAGCTCGGGTTCCGCATGGGCGCGGTAGCCCAGCGGGACGGCTTACATACCGATGGCACCGAGATGTCGGCGCGGCCGTCACAGCTCAGCGTCCACAACGGTCCGCCGACTGCTCGGCGCAGCTCCCGCGGCTAAGGTCGCCGCGTCACCGCTGACCAGGATGTCGCCGTCGTGGTTGTCGCCGGCGGATAGGCGTGGCGTGCGGCGCCTGGTCATGTCGTCGATTCCGAGCAGCGCGAGGACTTCGGCGACGCTGGCCCCGGTGACCGCCACGATCCGCTGGACGGCCGACAGGGTCGTCGGCTCGCGGGGCAGGCCCTCGGCGGCGATGAACTGGTGGATGTCGTCTTCGTCTCGGCCCAGTTCGCGCATGCGCACGTACACCCAGCTGGTGATCCGCTCGCCGGGCGTGGGCGGGGCGTGCTCGGTGGCGAGGGGGTTGCGCCGGGCGGCCGCGGGAGGCGCGGGAGTGACGGCCAGCGGATCGGGATCGCCGCCCCGCAGCACGGCCTCGACGCTGCCGGGCGCCCAGTGGTAGATGGTTTCGACCGCGCCGACGGTGGATTGCGGGTAGGAGGACCGCTCGCCTTTCTCCAGGCGGCTGATCGTCTTGATCGAGATCCTCCCGCCGCCTCGTTCCCGGCTGAACCGGCCGCGCTGGCGGAAGCCGTACCCCAGTTCGCCCCTGCGCCGCTCAAGTGCCCGGCCCAGGCGCTGCCATGCCTCGTGAGGATATGTGTCCATCACTGTCCAGTCCGAGAAGATGCCCGCCATGCCACCGTGCTGGACACATATTGGCACGCAATGTCGATAGCCGACACGGACGTTTCCGCAATAGCACGGGTCATCTTGGCGGAACGCTGACGATTCCAGGCGTCGTCCTTAACCGGCCGGAGGTGAGCAGGCCACCAAACAGGATCGCCATCGGTTCGGACCTGAGCCGGCGGGCGGTGTGCACGAGGGCGCCCCGAAGACCGGTACCTCCGTCGCGCGTCGCCGGGACTGGCCAGCGCCGTTAGAGAAGGCCCTGGGGCTCGTCGAGCACCGCGAACAGGAGCCCGCCGATCATGGCCAAGTTCTTGTGGAACTGGATCCGCTGCAGCTTCCGGGCCGCGGGGTCCTCGATCGTCCAGTATGCGTGTCCGGCCAGGGTGGTGGGAATCAGCGAGCCGGCGAGAGCCAGGGCGGACAGCCGCTGGGCACGGCCCAGCGCCAGCAGCGTGCCGCCCAGCACCTGCACGGCGGCGTTCCCTCGCACCACCAGCTCATCGTCGGCGGGAAGGGGAATCACCTTGCGGGCGCCGGCTAGCACGGCGGCGGCCTGATCGACCCGCGCGCCCGGCTCCCGCAGCGCGTCGAAGCCGAGCAGGGCATAGGTGGATCCGGTGAGGACGCGCGCCGCAGCGCGCACTGGCGCCAGCATGCGCCGGGTTGCGGTCATAACGCCTCGATACCAAGCCGGGAACGTGGGACAGCAGGGTCCCGCAGCAGGGTCCCGCAGCAGGGTCCCACGGCAGGGTCCCACGGCAGGGTCCCACAGCAGGACTGTACGCGCCGGCCGCCGGGCGGTCAGGAGCCGGAATCCACTTTCTCGAAGGCCCGGCCAGCTGCCGTGGCGATCGCGCCGGGCCGGAACAGCCCGGCGCTGCCGTCTCCCGGCGTGGCCGGCAGCGCGAACCAGGCATAGCGCTGCACGAAGCGCAAATGCTCCAGCATAGAAGCAGCGGCCGTGACGAAAGCCGCCTGCTGCCGGGGCGTCGGGAAGGTGACGGTGGCACCGAACCTGATCAAGGCAAACTCCGTCAGCCAGAGTGGCCGGTGATAGCGCGCGTGAATAGCCCGCAGGTATGACTTCAGTTCCCCAACAGCCTGCCTGGTCGCGAAGTCGCCTCCGTACCAGTGCACAGCGACGAAGTTGACTCGGTAATGGCGGGCCGCGACCCCCCGCATGAAGCGGTCCAGCCATCCGCCCGCGGTCGCGGCGTCAGTGGCCACGGCCGGACTGCCCAGCTTCATCCCCGTGCCCATAAGCCGCGGCCATAGGCCGAGAGCCTGCGACACCGTCATGTTGGACTGGCCGCTGTTGTCGGGCTCATTGAAGCCAAGCAGGTAGTGGCCTTCGCGGCGAACCAGCCGCAGCGTCGCGGACGTCACGCTTCCCGCGCCCCAGATCATCGGGACGAACCGCACGCCGGGCGGGCTTACGACGCCCGAATGCTCAGCGGACCAGGTGTAGTACCAGGAGGCCCCGGACCTGGCCAGCGCCTTGCGTACTGCGCTGAACGTCCAGACGCTCACGCCTTTCTTGGCATTAGCAGCAGCTGCGCGTTCCCCGTGCTCTGCTGCGGTCAGGTCCGCCGGCCGGATAGGAGCGGGCTGCGCCTGCCGCCCGGTCTCGGGATGCGACTGGGCGCGTACGCCGGTGGTGGCTCCCGCCGCGCAGGCTACCACGGCAACGGCAACGGCCACGGTGAGCCTCCAGCGCATCGCCACCACCTCACGTTCACCCATCGCTAGCGCGCATAGGCATCATGCCGCGCATTCCCGCCGACCGCGACAGAAATCGCATATCGCCGGAACCGGACTGCCGGGCGCGATACGGTCGGGCCGCATTCATAGCCATTCGCGGGAACGAGGCCGGCCATACGCTCGGTCGCTGGTTGCCGGCTGCCGTCCCGCGCGAGGCAGCCAGGCCGCCACCCCTCCAGATCAAGGCCGGTGCCAAGGTGGTCGGCTGTATCTCCGCCTGCGCGCATTTCGGCACCGATCAGTACTGCTGCCGCGGCAAGTGGGCGGCGAGGTCGAAGTGCAACCCGGCGAAGTGGCCCGTGGACTACGCCCGGGTGTTCAAGCGCGCCGAGCCGTACGCCTACTCCTACGTTTACGACGACGCCACCAGCGTCTACGTCTGCTCTGGCAATTGCGATTACCGGATCGTCTTCGGCATCACGCCCCGCCAGTGACGACCGCCCGATCGTAGAACTGGGCGTGGGGCTGACCGCGAGCGAGTCGCATAACAGGCTCGTTATGAGAGTTGACTTGCATAACGAGACCCGACAAGTTAAGTTCGTGAGAGTACACTCTCACGAATGGAGACCCGAATGATCACCGTGACACACACCCTGCACCTCGCCGAAACCGGCCCAGTCGACGTCACCTTCGACACGTACGGCGCTGGGCGGCCCTTCTTGATGCTGCACGGCGGCGGCGGCCCCAACACGGTGGCAAACTTTGCCGATAGGTTCGCGACCGCGCACGACGTTCAGGTCATCTGCCCGGTCCACCCGGGATTCGGCGGGACTCCACGGCCAGTGGCGCTGACCACCGTCGCCGGACTGGCGGCGCTCTACCTGGCGCTGGTCGACGAGCTTGACCTGACCGACGTGACCGTCGTCGGTAACTCCATCGGCGGCTGGATAGCCGCCGAGATGGCCATCCTCGGGTCGGCGCGCATCCGGGGCGTGATCCTCGTCGACGGCGTCGGCATCGAGGTGCCCGGCCATCCGGTCGCGGACTTCTTCTCGTTGCGCATGGATCAGGTGGTGCAACTCAGCTACCACAATCCGGACGCCTTTTACGTCGACCCCGCGACGCTGCCCCCGGCAGCCCAGGCGACGATGGCCGGTAATCGCGAGGCACTCGCCGTCTACGCCGGGGCGGCGATGAATGACCCCAGCCTCGCCGGACGGCTTTCCGCGGTGCATACGCCAGCCCTGGTGCTGTGGGGCGACAGTGACCGGATCGCCGATGTCGACTACGGCCGCGCCTTCGCGGCTGCCTTCCCGATTGCCAGGTTCCAGGTCCTCAAGGACACCGGGCATATGCCCCAGATCGAATCCCCGGACCAGTTGCTCACCGCACTCTGGGACGCCGCTACCACCGACTTCGCCGCCCAGCCGGACACAGGACTGCGCTGATAACGCGCAACCGCCAGGTTCTTGCTGGTGATCGGCGGGCTGGCTGGTCAGGCATCGATGGCCAGGCTGACCGTGACCAGATCGCCTACCTGAAGGCCTTCGGCCTGCCGCACTGACGCCTTCATCGGCACGATGTACCGCCCATCTTTCGGGAACAGCGATGTCTTCCAGCCGGTTCCACCGACCTGGGCCGTGACGGGGATCATGCCCCAGCCATACGTCACGAATGCGGACGCCGCTTCCAGGGCACCCGCACTCCTCTTCCGGAACGGTGATGAAATGCCACGGCGCCGGGCCCCGCCAGAACCACATCTCGGCACTGAACTCCAGGGTCATTCGATCAGGATAAGAGCCGTCAGGCCGCGGGTGACAGGACCACCTTGGTCCAGCCGTTGTCACGCGCGTCGAAGTGCTCGTAGCCTTCGGGGGCCCCGGCCAGCGGGAGTTCGTGGGAGACGATGAAGGAGGGCCTGGCCTTGCCCTCATGCACCAGGTCGCGCAGGTGCCTGTTGTAGGCCTTGACCGGGCATTGGCCGGTTCCCATCCGCTGTCCCTTGAACCAGAACATCCCGTAGTCGAATATGACCTCGCCGTGGCGGGCCAGGTCGTCCGGACCGCCCGGATCGGCTGGCACGTATACCCCGACCACGCCGATGGATCCGGTGAACCGGACGGACTGGACGAGGTCGTTCAGGGTCGCGTTCGGATGCTCGCGGCCTTGCGGATCGTGGGCCTGGTATCCGACGCACTCACAGCCGCGGTCCGCGCCCAGTCCGCCGGTCTGGTCGCGTACCTGGTCGGCAGGCGGGGCAACTGAATCGTCGATCGGGATCGCGCCGACCTTGTCCGCCAGGGCCAGGCGGTCGGGGTGCCGGTCGACCACCATGACCTTGCTGGCGCTCTTGAGCATCGCCGAGTAGGCCGCCATCAGCCCGACCGGGCCGCCGCCGTAGATCACCACCGAGTCGCCCGGCTGGACGCCGGCCATCTCGGTGGCGTGATACCCGGTGGGGAAGATGTCGGACAGCATGACGTAGTCGTTCTGTTTCTCTATCGCGTCTTCCGGCAGCCGCAAGCAGTTGAAGTCGGCCCACGGGACCTTCAGGTACTCTGCCTGCCCGCCGTTCCACGGGCCCATGTCGGCGAAGCCGTAGGCAGCTCCGGCGATCTGCGGATCCGGATTGGCGACCAGGCAGTAGTTGGTGAGACCCCGCTCGCAGTTCCGGCACTGACCGCAGGCGACGTTGAATGGCACGCAGACCATGTCGCCTGCCTGAAGCCCTTCCACCGCCGGGCCCGTCTCCACGACGCGGCCCAGATTCTCGTGGCCAAGCACCCGGCCGGGCTCCATGTCAGTACGGCCTTCGTACATGTGCAGGTCAGAACCGCAGATGTTGGTCCTGGTGATCTGGATGACCGCGTCACGGGGCCGCTCGATCGCGGCATCAGGTACGTCCTTGATGGCCACATCCCGCGGGCCGTTGTAGACGAGTGCCTTCACGGTATTCGCCTCCTTGTCAGGTTCAGGATTGGCAGGGTCCGAAAGGCCGGGCGGCTAGATGGCGGCCCGCATCATCAAGGCAAGTCCTCGGCAGCGCCCGCTGCCTGCCTCAAGCGTTTCCCGACGGCCGCGCGGGCCGCATCCCCCGTGCGGCTAGTTCCGGCGTCGCGAATCCGGATCAACTGCGCACGGTACCGGAAGCGGTGGAATTCGTACGTGAACCTTCGAGTTCTGGATCAGTTCACAGGTTGTCCACGTTTGCAGCTGCCGTGAAGCCCTGATGCGTGAGACTAATAAGCTCATGCCACTTCTTGTGCGCGGAGGTGCCCTATGACCAATCCGAGTACCCCGATCCAGCACGTCATTGTCTGCTGCCAGGAAAACCATTCCTTTGACAGTTACTTCGGGTCCTACTCAGGCCTGCCGGCGGGCTTCGGCATCCCGCCGGGCTTCACCCAGCCGGACGGCAGCGGCGGCACCGTGGCGCCGTTCCACTTCACCAACCTGACCAGCGACAATACCGATCCTTATCACGACTGGGCGTCCATTCACTCCGAGTGGGACAACGGGAAGATGGACGGCTTTTACGTCACTGACGGCATGGCCGCCATGGGGTACTACGACTCGACGGACCTGCCGTACTACTACTCGCTGTTCCCCAGCTTCACGCTGTGCGCCAACTACTTCTGCGGCGCACTGACCGAGACATACCCCAACCGGCTGGTGCTGTACGCAGGCACCAGCGGGGGAAACACCAGCAACACCATCAGCAACGGCACCCTGACGTACCCGTGCATTCTCGATCTGCTGTCTGCCCAAGGCATCACGTTCAAGAACTACAACTTCTACTGCCCGGACAACTACTCGATCCTGGCGCTGTTCCAGAACTGGGCCACCGGCGGCCCCAACAACGAGCTCAACCAGCCGCAGTCCCAGTTCTTCAGCGACTGCATGAATAACACGCTCCCGCAGGTGTCGTTCATCACTGAGGCGCCGCCCTACGACGAGCATCCGGCAGCCGACGTTCAGACCGGGCAGGCGATGATCCAGACCATCGTTACCGCGGTCCAGCAGTCAGCGGCCTGGTCCAGTAGCGCCATCCTGATCACCTATGACGAGGCAGGCGGCTTCTTCGACCACATCCCGCCGCCCCAGCTGGACGCGTACGGCCCGGGCATCCGCATACCGATGACGATCGTGTCGCCGTATGCCAAGCCGGGGTACGTCGACACGACGTTTTCCGACCACAGCTCGGTGCTGAAGTTCATCGAGACGGTGTTCGGCCTGCCGACGCTGGCCTCGATCAATCATCAGTTCGACACCAGCACGCCGCTAGCCAACAACGCGGCCAACGGCGCGCCGTTCCCGCCCCGCGACGGAAACCCACAACTCAGCAATCTCACTCAGTGCTTTACGTTCGGATAGCTGGCGCCGTTCGCGACCGCGCAGGCTTATTCGTCCTCAAGGCAGTCGGGCTGCTCGGCGATGATCCAGTCGAATAGCGGCTGAGCGCTGAACCACCCGGCCAGGGCGGAGCCGATCTGGGCGTGCGTGTGCCGGGCGGTCTGGTCGTCAATAGGCAACGGCTCCCCGGCCGCCATTGCCAGCAGTTCGGCCTGGCAGGTGCGTTCCATGGTGACGAACCAGAAGACGGCCTCGTCGACGGACTGGCCAACAGTGATCAGGCCGTGGTTGGCCAGGATCGCTGCCTTGGTGCCGCCGACGGCGGCGGCGATGCGCTTGCCTTCCCCGACGTCGTCAGCGACACCGCGATAACCGTCGTAGAGCCCGTGGTCCTCGAAGAAGATGCAGGCGTCCTGGGTTATCGGCCGCAGCGACCGGCGCAGCGAGGCAAATGCCTTGCCGTGGACCGAGTGCGAGTGTGCCGCTGCGACGACGTCCGGGCGGGCCGCGTGGACCTGAGAATGGATGGCGAAGGCCGCCTGGTTGACCGGCCACGACCCGTGGACGACCGTGCCGGCGTGGTCCACCAGTATCAGGTCGCGGGCCCTGATCTGCTTGAAGCTCATCCCGAACGGGTTGACCCAGAACTGGTCGGCCTGCTCGGGGTCCCGCGCGGTGATGTGGCCTGCCACGCCTTCCTCGAACCCGAGTCGGCCGAACAGCCGGAATGCCGCCGCCAGCCGCTGCTTGCGGTGCAGGCGCTCCTGCTCGGCGGATCGGTCAACGAAGGGGTCATGCGGGATGCGGTCGCTCATAAGCCGGCCTTTCTCAATGCGGACCCAGTTTAAGATGCTCTCATTTCGGATCGCTTGCCTGCTCAGCGGACCCACACGATGACGCTGGGAGTCGCACGCTAGGTTCGATCATCGCCCCGGCCGGGCAAGAGGTCGGGCGTGCGACGCGCACGGGAGGCACGGTGGACATTACCCAGCTGATCCTCGACGACCACCACGAACAGCGCCGGTTGTTCGCGATTCTGGAGCAGGTTGACGCTGCCGACGCCACGACGCTGAAGGAGGTCTGGGCGCGGCTGTCGGCATTCCTGGAGCTGCATGCCGCCGCCGAGGAAGAGATCTTCTACCCCAAGCTGCTCCAGGTCGGCCTGGCCTCGGGCAAGGCAAAGACTGCTGAGGGCGAGACGCTAGACGCCATCAAGGACCACAACGACATCCGGGACGCAATCGCCGCCGTCGCCGGCCATGAGGTCGGCAGCTCCGGCTGGCTCGACGCGATCGGCGCGGTCAACGTCGCGAACGGTGATCACATGGCAGAGGAAGAACGTGAGGGCCTCACCGACTTCAGGCGAGTCGCGAGCCTGGAACTGCGACATGATCTCGCCGTGGCGTTCGCGGCATTCGAAGCGCGGAATTACCAGGGCGTCCCGCCTGTGGACAAGGATCCGGCTGGCTACGTGCGGGCCGCCGAGCAGGCGGCGGCAGCTGGATTCCCGTCCGGGTCGCTCGGTATCGGCGGCCTGCGGCGGAGCTAGCGCCGATTCACGGAACGATGAGCACGGTCCGGGACTCGGTATAGAAGGCGCGGGCGGCCATTCCCTGCTCCCTGGGTCCGTAGCTGGAATCCTTGGCACCGCCGAACGGCGCCTGGAAGTCGACGCCCGAGGTCGGCGCGTTGACCCGGATCAGGCCAGCCTCGAGCTGCCGGGTCAACCGCAGCGCCCCGCCGAGATCGCTGGTGAATACGGCGGCGACCAGGCCGTACCGGACGGCGTTGGCGAATGCGATGGCCTCGTCCGCCGACCCGGCCCGGATTAGCGCCGCTACTGGCGCGAACACCTCCTCGGTCGCGAGTGGTCCCGTCGGCCGGTCCAGCTCCACCAGCGTCGGCGCCAGGTAATAGCCCGGTGCGTCCAGCGCTGTGCCGCCAGTGATCACCCGGCCGCCGGAACTGGCCACGGCGGTCAGCGCGGACTCCCGTGAGCCGTCGTCAATGACCGGGCCGACCAGCGTCTTGTCGTCGGCCGGGTCCAGCACCTGCAGCGCCTCGATCGCGGCCGCGAGGCGGTCGCGGAACTGCGGATAGACGGCGTCGGCCACGATCACGCGGCTGGTGGCGGTGCACTTCTGCCCGGCGTACCCCATCGCCGCGTAGGCGATCGCAGTGGCGGCTCGGTCCAGGTCGGCGTCGGCCAGGACAACGGACGGATTCTGGCCGCCCATCTCGGCTTGCACCCGGCAGCCGCGCCCGGCCGCGCGCCGGGTGATCTCCCGGCCGACTTCAGAGGAGCCGGTGAAGGAGACGGCCGCGACGTCGGGGTGGTCAATCAGCGGGCCTGCCGCGGCCGCGCCGCCAAGGACTACCTGGAACACATCCGGCGGCAGAGCCGCATCGAGTATCTCCGCCAGCGCGAGCGCGGTGGCCGCGGCAGCGCTGGACGGCTTGAGGATTGTCGCGTTGCCGTAGGCCAGGCTAGGCGCCGCCTTCCAGAGCGGAATGGCGATCGGAAAGTTCCACGGCGTGAGCAGCGCGGTGACGCCGACAGGCACGTGCCGGGCCATCAGCAGCTGGTCGGCTGCAGCCGCCGGGATGGTCTCACCGTCGGGCAACAGCGCAGCTTGCGCGTAGTACCGCAAGATCGCGACGCCGCGTGCGACTTCGCCGCGGGCCTCAGTCACGGGCTTGCCGACCTCGCGCACGACGAGGCTGGTGATATCCGCCCGCCGCTGCTCGAGTGCGTTCGCCGCATCGGACAGCGCCTGGGCGCGGGCCGCGCCGGGAGTTTCCCGCCAATCTGCGGCGGCGCTCACGGCCCGGCCGACTGCAGCCTGAACGTCGGCCGGTCCCGCTGGCTGCCACTCGCCCAGTACGTCGGTTGGGTCGTGCGGATTGACGCTGGCAAAGGTCATCTTCGGTCTCGATTCGTCGGTGCTACTCGCTGCTAGCGCCCATGTCCAGCAGTACCTTGCCCCGCGGCCCGTCGGCTGCCCGCAGGCACGCGATAGCTTGCTCCCAGTCCGTCAGCCCGAACCGGTGCGTGACAAGGAAACCCGGCGTGATCAGCCCCGCGTTCAGCAGCCCGACAACGTCGCGCCAGGCCGCAGCCGTGTAGGAGAAGCTGCCGAGGATCGCCAGGTCGTTGTTGACCACGTCGTCGACGGCCACCGGGACGGTGTCGCCGTGCGGCGGCAGGCCGAGCAGCAGGACCGTCCCGCCTCGCCGGGCGGCCGCGACCGCGACGGCTGCCGCCGCCACCGCCCCGGCTGCCTCGATCACGAGATCATAATTGCCGCCCGCTGCGTCCGCGGCGATCTCGAATCGGGCTGCGCCGGCGGCGATGGCCAGGTCCGCCTGCGCCTCACGGCGGCCAAGCAGCACGATCTCAGCCGGTGACCACAGCCGGAGCAGGTAGACCGCGAGCAGCGCGATCGTGCCGTCGCCGATCACCAGCACCCGGCTGCCCGGACCGACACCCGCCCTGCTCAGTCCCCGGTAGACGACCGACGCGGGCTCGGTGAGCACCGCGTCCTCGGCCGCCACGCCGGCCGCGATCGGGTGCACAAGCACGGAGGGAACGGCGACCATTCCAGTGGCGGCGCCGTCGCGGGTGAAGCCGAACTCGTCATAGGTCTCGCACAAGTTGGTCTCGCCGCGGACGCACCGCGCGCAATGACCACAGGCCACGATGCCCTCGACGACGACGCGCGAGCCGGCCGCTGGCGAGTCGGCGGCAGCGATGCCCGTCCACTCGTGGCCGAGCACGATGGGGTAGCGGATGAAAGCGGGGTCGACCTGGCCGCCGATGATCTCCAGATCGGTGCCGCACAGCCCGACCAGATCCGGCCGGATGAGAGTGTCTTCAGGCGCGGCGACGGGCACCGGACGGGCATCCAGGACGACGTTACCCGGCTTAACGACCACCAGCGCGCGGTTTGCGCGGCTCATGCGGTCCGCGTCACTCATGCGGTCGCCGATCCGTCCGGATCCCGCTCTGCGTATCGCGGGCCGCCGAGGATCTCGCTGACCCGGTCCGCCGCTCGTCGTACTGCCTGGCCGAGCTCGTTGACCCGCCAGGCCGGCAAGTCGCCCTTGATGCCGGTGACGCTGACCGCACCGGCAACGGCGCCGTCATGGCCGAAGAACGCCGCGCCGAGGCAGAAGATGCCCTCGGCGTCCTCCTCGTCGTCGATGGCGAAGCCATTGCTGCGGACCACTGCCAGGTTCTCCAGCAGGGAGGCGAGGTCGGTGATGGTATGGCCGGTCCGCTGCCGAAGGCCGGTCTGCGCGCAGAGGCCGCGTACCTGGTCCGCTGGCAACGTCGCCAGGATCGCCTTCCCAGCCGCCGAGGCATGCGGCATCTCGCGCTGGCCGAGCGGAGTGTGGAACCGGACGCTGCCGGGCCCGTCGACCCGTTCGATGAAGACAGGGAACCCGTCATCGCAGATCGCGAGCCGCGAGGTCATCTTCGTGAGGTCGGACAGCTCGGTCAAGAGCGGACGGCTGAGGTCACCGAGCGGGAAGCTGGCCGCGGGCGATGTCGCCCAGCCTGATCAAGCCGGTGCCGAGCGTGTACCGGGGGCCTGGCCGGCCATCACGCAGCATCCCGAACGCGGTCAGCGTCCGGGCCAGCGCCAGCGTGGTGCTCTTCGACGTGCCGAGTGCCCTGGCCAGGTCACTGAGCGTCAGGCCCTCGGGCGGGCCGTCCGCGACGATGTGCACCAGCCGCAGCGCCCGGGCGACGCTGCGCACCGTATACCGGCCGGCCACGTCACGATCGCCAGCCTCCGGGCCGGCTCCATCCGGGCTGGCTCCATCCTGCCCGGCTGCGTAGCGGCCGTCGGCGGCCCCCATCTCACCAAGCCGCCCAGAATCTCCTACCCGTACAGACGCCACGCGTCCGACCCTCCGTATCCGTTCGGCAGAACCGAACGCTATGTAAGAAACGTGTAACGAGCCTTGACATGTTATGCAATGACGGGTTTCGTTGCCTGGGTGATTCTATATCACACAACAGCGTTCGGTATAGCCGAACGCGAGGTCCGCAGCGTGGCTCGCGCGACGGCAGCCGCGCAGCGCATCGATGCCTGGCTGGCAGGCGCCGACGCGGAGCGCCCGCCGGGCTGGTGCTGACCGGCCCGGCCGCCGTGGCCTGGGCCTGCGGGGGGGTGGCGCCGCCGGTGGACCGAACCGCCGCAACCGACCTCGTCTGGGCGGTCTTCACGCACACGGCGCCGCGCTGATCACGACGAATGTCGAGGCCGACCGGATCGCGGCTGAGTACCGCCCGGCCGCGCACGGTTTCGCCGACCTCGTGGCCGTGCCGTGGCAGGACCCCGGCGCGTTCGTGCGCGCGGCGGAGCGGCTGGCCGGCGCTCCGGCTGGCCGGCTCGCCTCCGACGGCCACCCGGCGTTCGGACTGGATGCCAGCGAGGACCTCATCGCGCTGCGGCTGGCGCTGTCCGCCGCGGAGCAGGAGGACCTGGCCGACCTGGGGCCGACGCGGCCGCCGCGCTGCAGTACGCCCTGACCGCGTGGCGGCCGGGCGAGCGCGACCTGGACATCCAGGCGCGCTGCGCGGCCGAGCTGGAGGCGGCGGGCGCGGACGCGCCGGTGCTGATCGTCGGCGGCGATGACCGGCTGGAGCGGTACCGCCACCCGATGGCCGTCGGCGCGCCGGTGCGCGCCTGGTGATGGCGGTCGTCGTGGCCCGGCGCGGCGGCCTGCACGTGGCGGCCACCCGGTTCGCGGCCGCGGCCCGTCGACCCGGCTTTCGCAGCCTGCGCCGCGGGTGCTGGCCATCGATGACGCCGTGCTGTCGGCGTGCCGCCCCGGCGCCACTTACGGCGCCGCGCTGGCCGCGCTCGAGCCGGGTACGCGCAGAGCCGGCGCGCCCGGCGGGTGGGCTGGCCACTACCAGGGCGGCCCGATCGGCTTCGCGCCAGCGCGAGTTCGAGATCGCCCCGGTCCAGCGGACTCCCGCTGGTATCGCGAGCCGGTCGCGGCGGGCCACGCGGTGGCCTGGAATCCGAGCCTGCCGGGCGGCGCCAAGGCCGAGGACACCTACCTGGTGGCCGACGGCGGCCAGCTCGAGCGAGTGACGTCCGCGCCTGGCTGGCCGGCCGAACCTGACGATGAGCGGCAGCCGCCGCGCCCCGCTGTACTGGAGGTTGGCACGTGACCGATGGATCGTCCCCGACGCGGCTGACCGGGAGCGGGCTGCTGGCCAGGCGCGGCCTGACCGCGGAGCCCGCGGCGGCCGCGAGCCAGGTGCGGTTCCCGACGGCGCGCACTTCCGGATCGAGATCCCGAGCTGCGAAGGGCCGGACGTGCTGCGCGCCATCGTCGAGGAGGCAGCGGCCGGGGCGTCACGGTCAACCGGGTGTCGCAGGGCAGCGGCGCGATGCTGCAGTCGGAGGCGGAGCTGGCCGAGATGGCCCGGATCGCGGCGGACAACGGCATCGAGGTGTCGCTGTTCGTCGGCCCGCGGGAGGAGTGGGACATCGGCCGCGCGGCCGCCTCCGCCGACGGCGGGGTGTTCAGCGGCCGGCTGCGCGGCACCCGGCAGCTCCGGTACGCGGTCGACGACATCCTGCGCGCGAGCGAGCAGGGCATCCGCGGCTTCCTGATCGCCGACCCCGGGCTGCTCCAGCTGGTGACCGGGATGCAGGCGGCCGGCCAGCTGCCGGCCTCGATCGTCTGGAAGGTCTCGGCCGTGCTCGCGCCGTCGAATCCGCTCGCCTTCCAGCTGCTGGAGCGCCTCGGCGGGTCGACCGTCAACGTGCCGTCGGACCTGACGCTCGGCCAGATCGCCGAGATGCGCGCGGTCAGCACGCTGCCGATCGACCTGTACGTGGAGACGCCAGACGCGATGGGCGGCGTGGTCCGCGGCCACGAGGCGGCCGACCTGATCACGGTGGCGGCGCCGATGTACGTGAAGTTCGGCCTGCGCAACTCCCGGCTGCTCTACCCCAGCGGCCTGCACCTGGTCGCCGACGCGGCGGCCATCGCCCGGGAGAAGGTGCGCCGGGCCCAGATCGCGCTGGAGTGGATGGCCCGCAGCGGGCTCAAGCTGTCCCAGTCCGGCCCGGCGCGCCGGGCTCGGCATCCCGGAGCCGGCCCGGTGACCGGGACACGCCCGGTGGGGTCACGCGGCACGGTCGCGCGGCTGCCGTGCGACCCGGCTGCGCAGCCAGGCGTGGCTCGCCGGGGACGACGAGGTCGCGCTGGAGCACCGGGTCGCGCTGGCGAGCGCGGGCCTGGCCGTCAGCCGCGGCGAGCCCGGCCGGTGATCGGCATCGCGAACTCCGCCAGCGACCTGAACCCGTGCAACCTGCCGCTGCGCGACCTGGCCGTCGAGGTGAAGGCCGGCATCGAGGAGGCCGGCGGCATCGGCGCGGAGTTCGGCACCATCTCGCTCGGCGAGGACCTGATGAAGCCGAGCGCGATGCTCTACCGCAACCTGCTGGCCATCGAGATCGAGGAGATGATCCGGGCCAACCCGCTGGACGGGCTCGTCGTGCTGGCCAACTGCGACAAGAGCGTGCCCGGCGCGCTGATGGGCGCGATCAGCGCGAACATCCCCATGGTCCTGGTCACCGGCGGCTCCCGGCCGGTCGCGCAGTTCCGCGGGCAGCCGGTCGGCACCGGCACCGCCCTGTGGCGGCTGTGGGACGAGCGCCGGGCCGGCCGGCTGGACGACGCGGGCTGGGGCGAGCTCGAGCGGTGCCTGAGCTGCGGCCGCGGGCGCCTGCAACACGATGGGCACCGCCTCCACCATGGCGGTCCTGGCCGAGGTGCTCGGCCTGATGGTGCCCGGCTCGGCCTCGATCCCGGCCGGGGACGAGCGGGGCCGGGCGGCGCGCGGGAGGCCGGGCGGGCCGCCGTCAGCGCGGTGCTGGCCGACCTGCGGCCGCAGTCGATCCTGACCCCGGCCTCGTTCGCCAACGCGATCGTCGCGCTGCACGCGATCGGCGGCTCCACCAACGCGGTCATCCACCTGGCCGCGATGGCCGGCCGGGCCGGGGTCCCGTTCCCGCTGGAGGAGATCGCGCGGCTCGGCGCGGCGGTCCCGGTGCTGGCCGACGTCGAGCCGTCCGGGTCGGGGCTGATGCCGGACTTCGACGCGGCGGGCGGCGTGCCGACGCTGCTGCGCGAGCTGGCCGGCCAGCTGCGCACCGGCGCGCTCACCGTCACCGGGCAGACCATCGGCGAGATCGCCGGCGCCGCTCCGGCGTCCGGGCGCGATCCGCCCGGCGAACGCGCCGTTGCGCGAGGGCGGCGCGTTCGGCGTCGTCCGCGGCTCGCTGGCGCCGGACGGCGCGGTCATCAAGACCTCCGCGGCAACGCCGGAACTGCTGCGCCACCGCGGGCCCGCCGTCGTCTTCCGCGGCTACGACGACATGCTGGCCCGGATCGACGATCCGGCGCTGCCGGTCACGCCGGACACCGTGCTGGTGCTGGCCGGCTGCGGCCCGGTCGGCGTCCCCGGCATGCCGGAGTGGGGCATGATCCCGATCCCGGCGCGGCTGGTCGCGGCCGGGGTGACCGACATGGTGCGGGTCACCGACGCCCGGATGAGCGGCACCAGCTTCGGCACCGTCTTCCTGCACGCCGCGCCGGAGGCCGCCGTCGGCGGCCCGCTGGCCTGGTCCGCGACGGCGACGTCATCGCGTGGACGTGCCGGCCGGGGCGCTCGACCTGGAGGTCAGCGCGGCCGAGCTGGCCCGGCGCCGGGCGGCCTGGACTCCGCCGCCGCGCCAGCACCTGCGCGGCTGGCCGGCGCTGTACGCCGCGCACGTCTGCAGGCACCGGACGGATGCGACCTGGATTTCCTCCGGGCGCCGACGCCCAGCGCACCGGAGGTTCGTCGAACCAGTCGTGGGCCGGTCATGAGAGCGGCTCGCCCAAGAAAGGAGAAAGCCGTGAGGCGATGGAAGATTGCGGCAGCGGCAGCTGCCGCCGCGCTGCTGGCCGCCGGGTGCGGCAGCAGCAGCAGCGGAGGGCGGCGGCGGTAACGCGCCGGTCACGCTGACGATCTGGCAGAACTACGGCACCGAGCAGAACGCGACCGCGCTGGTCAACCTGGCCAAGGCATTCCACAAGCTGCACCCGAACATCACCGTCAACGTGGTGAGCCAGCCGGCGGGCAACTACTTCGCCCTGCTCCAGGCGGGCCATGTCCCACAACGGCCCGGACCTGGCGGTCATGTGGACCGGCCTGTTCACCCTGCAGTACAAGGGCTTCCTGCAGAACCTCAAGGGCAAGATCCCGGCGTCCGACCTGGCCCGGGTCGACCCGAACGCGCTGAAGTGGACCTCGGACAGCTTCAACCCGGCCAACGGCCCGTACGTGATCCCGCTGGAGAACCAGTTCTACATCGGCTTCTACAACAAGGCTGACTTCGCCAAGGCCGGCGTCACCTCGGTGCCGACCGACTGGTCCCAGCTGTTCGCCGCGTGCACGAAGCTGAAGAAGGCCGGCTACATGCCGCTGGTCTACGGCAACGGCGGCCAGCCGCTCGGCGCCACGTTCTACCCCTGGTACGACATGAGCTACATGATGATCGGCGCGTACCCGGTGTCGCAGTGGCAGGGCCTGTACAGCGGCTCGATCCCGTGGACCTCGCCGGCCATCAGCGCTCAGCTGGCCAACTGGACCAAGCTGCACAGCTCCGGCTGCACCAACTCCGACGTCGTGACCAACACCAACAACCTCGGCCAGTTCGAGTCCGGCAAGGCCGCCATGATGGTGGACGGCACCTGGGACACCCAGAAGTTCACCAACGCGCTCGGCAGCAAGGTGGCCGCGTTCGTGCCGCCGTTCTCCACCACGCCGATCAAGGGCGTCGTGGACTTCGCCGGTGATGGCCTGTCGATGATGAGCTACTCGCCAGCACAAGACCCAGGCGGCCGAGTTCCTGGAGTTCATGACCACCACGCAGGCCGCCGCGATCATCAACGCGGCCGGCCTGATCCCGGCCATCAACGGCACGTCGACCAGCAACCCGGTGAACCAGCAGATGCTGAACTTCGTCAGCCAGGACCACATGACCGCGTACCCGATGCTGGACAACGTGGTGCAGGGCAACGTCGTCAACATCGGCTCCAAGTTCCTGCCGTCGGTGCTGAACGGCAGCGAGCCGATCAGTCGGCGCTGCCAGGCCATGCAGACCACGCTGCAGCAGCTGCCGGCGAACCAGCGCGGCAACACCTTCCCCTGATGCACTCTGAGCCATCTGCGAGCGGGACGCGCCTGCGCCTGGCTGGCGCGTCCCGCCCGCTACTCCCGGGAGTCCGCTCGTGAGTCTCACGCCGCCCGCCCCGGCCGGCGCCGCCGGCCGCAGCCGGCTGGCCCGCCGGCGCCGGCGCGCGGGCATCCTGCTGTCGGTCCCGGCGATCCTGCTCGTCGGCGGCCCTGCTCTGGGCCCCGATCGGGCAGGCGGTCTACTACTCGATGACGACCTGGAACGGCTACTCGGCGCCGGTCTGGATCGGGCCGAGCGCCTACACCACCGCGCTCAGCGACCCGATCCTGCACCGGGTGATGGAGAACAACGCGCTGCTGCTGCTGGCGGTCCCGTTCGCCATCGGCATCCCGCTGGTCATCGCCGCGCTGCTGAACGAGCACGTCCGCGGCTGGCGGTTCTTCCGGTCGGTCTACTTCCTGCCGACCGCGATCTCCTGGGTCGTCATCGGCATGGTGGCGCTGCAGTTCTTCGCGCGAAAGGGCTGCTGAACCAGCTGCTGGCCGACGTCGGCCTCGGCTCGGTGCAGACCGACATGCTGGCGGCGAGTACAGCGCGCTGGCCGCGCTGGCCATCACGTTCATCTGGTCCATGATCGGCACCAACACGATCATCTTCCTGACCGGGATGGCCACCCTCGACCCGACGCTGATCGAGGCGGCCCGGGTGGACGGGCTGAACCGGTGGCAGATCTTCTTCCGGGTGACGCTGCCGCTGCTGACCCGGTTCATCCAGTTCTCCTTCGTGATCACGGTCATCAGCGCGTTCTCCGCGCTGTTCAGCCTGATCTTCGTGATGACCGACGGCGGGCCCGGGCTCGGCACCACCACGCTGGAGTTCTTCGTCTACCAGTCGGCTTCTGCTCAGGGCCAGTTCGGCACCGGCGCGCTGTACGGGATCATCCTGTTCGTCATCATGATCATCGTCGGGCTCGTGCAGCTCCGGCTGATCAGGCCCGAGGACGGGGAGGGCTGGTAGCGATGGCGAGCGAATCCGCGTCCGCGCCGGCGCACCGTCCGCGCCGGCGCCCGTCCGCGCCGGCGGCTCGCCGGCGACGCCGCGAGCGCCCGGCCCGCCGGCGCCCCGCTGGCCCCGTCAGCCGGTGGCAGTCGGCCCGGTTCCGCCGCCGCGTCACGGCCACGTCATCTTCGTGGTCATGATCGTGATCGCGGTCGTCATGCTGTACCCGTTCTGGTACATGGTGCGACAACGCGTTCCGCAACCAGGCCCAGTTCGACCGGCAGAGCGGGCATTCGCTGGCGGGCTGGACCCAGCTGTTCCAGGACCTGCCGGTGGGGCGGGAACTGCTCAACTCCACGCTCGTCTGCGCTGCCGCGATCGTGATCATCCTGGTCGTCTCCACCACGGCCGGCTTCGCGTTCGCCAAGCTGCGGTACCGGGGCAGCGGGCTGGTGTTCCTGCTGATCGTCGCCGCGATGATGGTGCCGCTGCAGTCGATCATCATCCCGGAGTACGTCAACCTCGCGAAGTTCGGCCTGACCAGCAACTACACCGGCGCGGTCCTGGTCTACGCCGCGCTGGGCACGCCGTTCGCCACGTTCCTGATGGCGACCTACTACCGCGGCATCTCCGACGAGCTGATCGAGGCGGCGGTGATGGACGGCCTCGGCTACGAGCGGACGTTCCTGCGGATCGCGCTGCCGCTGTCCTGCCGGCCATCGCGACCGTCACCGTGCTGCAGTTCATCCAGATCTGGGACGACCTGCTGGTCGGGCTAGCTGTTCCTGCCGACCAATGAGCGGACGATCACCGTCGGCCTGGCCGTGCTGTCGTCCGGCCGCACCACGGGCATCCCGCCGCTGATGGCCGGGTCGCTGCTCAGCGCCGTCCCGGCGATCATCGTGTACCTGATCTTCCAGCGCTACCTGATCAAGGGCCTGACCCTGGGCATGGGCAAGTGAGCCAAGACCTGACCTGGGAGGTGGCGGCCGCGCCCGGCGTGGAGCTCGGTGAGCGGCCGGTCTGGGACGCGCGCACGGGCTGCCTGATCTGGGTGGACATCAAGGCCGGGCAGCTGCATCAGTTCCGTGTTGGCCAGCTGGGTGCTGGCCGCACGGCCGGCGGCGACAGCGTGATCGCCACGGCCGGAGTGCGCGGTCGGCGCGGCGGCGCCGCGCGCCGGCGGCGGGTACGTGCTGGCGGCGGCGGACGGGTTCCGGCTGATCGGAGCGGACGGAGCGGCGGACGGCCCGCCGGTGCGGCCGGCCGGCATGCCGGAGCGACGTGCGGTTCAACGACGGCGCGTGCGACCCGGCCGGCCGGTTCTGGGCCGGCACCGCGGCCACCGACGGCCAGGCCGGACCGGCTCGCTGTACCGGCTCGACCCGGACGGCTCGGTCACCGAGGTCCTCGGCGGCGTGACGGAATCCAACGGCCTGGGCTGGAGTCCGGACGCGACCGTGTTCTACTACACCGACTCCGGTGAGGAGCGGTCCCGGGTCCGGGCGTTCGGCTTCGACCTGGACGCGGCACGCTGGGCGACGAGCGTGACCTGATCCGGCTTCGGCCCGGCGACGGAATCGCGGACGGCCTGGTGGTCGATGCCGACGGGTGCCTCTGGATCGCCATGTGGGATGGCGGCTGCGTGCGGCGGTACTCGGCCGATGGCGAGCTGCTCGGTCGCTACCCGGTGCCGGTGCAGCCGGCCCACCTGCCCGGCTTCGGCGGGCCGGGCCTGGACGAGCTGTATGTCACGACGGCCTGGGAAGGCATGGCGGGCGAGCGGCGCGAAGCCGAGCCGCTGGCCGGTCATCTGCTGCGGACCCGGCCGGGCGTGCGCGGCCTGGCATTGGCTTGTTACGGCGGATAGGAGCAAGGACATGTCCCGGATCGTGCTCGACGCGGTCTCCAAGCAGTTCCCGGACGGGACGACCGCGGTCAGGTCGCTGGACCTGGACGTCTCCGACGGCGAGCTGCTGGTGCTCGTCGGCCCGTCGGGCTGCGGCAAGACGACGGCGCTGCGGATGGTGGCCGGGCTGGAGGAGGTCAGTTCCGGCACCATCCACATCGACGGCAGCCCAGTCAACGACATGGAGCCGCGTCATCGCGACGTCGCCATGGTCTTCCAGAGCTACGCCCTGTACCCGCACCTGTCCGTCTACGAGAACATGGCGTTCAGCCTGAAGTACCGGAAGGTGCCGAAGGCCGAGGTGCAGCGCCGGGTGGACGAGGCCGCGCGGATCCTCGAGCTGGAGCCGTTCCTGCAGCGTAAGCCGCGGCAGCTGTCGGGCGGGCAGCGGCAGCGGGTCGCGATGGGCCGGGCCATCGTCCGCCAGCCGCGCGCGTTCCTGATGGACGAGCCGCTGTCCAACCTGGACGCCAAGCTCCGGGTGCAGATGCGGGCCGAGATCGCGCAGCTGCAGCGCTCGCTCGCCACCACCACCATCTACGTGACCCACGACCAGACCGAGGCGATGACGCTGGGCAGCCGGGTCGCTGTCCTGCAGCACGGCGTGCTGCAGCAGGTCGCGCCGCCGCAGGAGCTGTACAAGCGGCCGGCCAACCTGTTCGTGGCCGGCTTCATCGGGTCACCGCCGATGAACCTGATCGACGCCAAGCTGGAGCGCGGCGCGGACGGCTCGGGTGGCCCGCAGGTGGTACTTCGGCGGGCACCGGCTGGGCATCCCGGCGCAGGTCACGGCGGACCGGCCGGGCCTTGACCGGTATCTCGGCCGCGACATCGTGTTCGGTGTCCGGCCGGAGCACCTGTCGGATGCGGCGCTGCTGCCGGACGCCGAGGCCGCCTCGGTGATCGAGCTGCCCGTGCGGCTGCGCGAGGAGCTAGGCGCCGAGGTGCACATCCACTGCGGGATCGGCGCGGTCGCCCATCACGCGGAGGCGGGGCAGGACGTCAGCTCGCTGGCCACGGTGGTCGCCCGGATGGACCCGCAGACGGCGCTGGCCGAAGGCCAGGACGCCCGCGTCCACGTGGAGACCACCAAGCTGCACTTCTTCGATCCAGCCACCGGCCTGGCCATCCGGGATTAGCAGCCGCCAGTAACCCTTCAGCGATTACTCGGTATGACTACGACGGGGCAGGCCGCGTGGTGCGTGACCTGACTGCTCACCGAGCCCATCAGGAGCCTGCCGAAACCGCCGCTGCCGCGGGAGCCTACGACGAGCATGTCAGCTTCACGCGAGGCGCTGATAAGTTCCTCCGCCGGATTCCCCGTTGACACGTTCACGGTGACCTCGGGCCCTGTGCCGGCGATCTCGCCCGCGACCTTGGCCGCCAGTTCCTGCACCTTCTCCCGCAGCTGGTCCTGGTCAAGATTGCTCTCGGGCTGCCTGGAAAGGCCCCAGAACACCATCGTGGCCGGGCGAGCCGGAGCAGGACGAACTGTCATTACTGTCAGTTGGACATGGCGCAGCGCGGCTTCCTGCATCGCCCACCGCAACGCCTTACGCGAATTGTCCGAGCCGTCAATCCCCACCAGCAAGCCGGTCATTTCTGCTCCTCATCGGTCTCCGCCCGCCGAACCCGGCGGCTGCGGCCGCGCGTTCGCACCGAATCGTGCGTACGGAGCTAGCCCATCCGGCCGGTTACATAGGCCTTGGTGCGGCTGTCGCTCGGGTCCTGGAAGATCTTGTCGGTCGGGCCGTACTCGACGAGCACGCCAGTGCGGGTATCGTCTCGTATCGTTGACAAGCACCGAGAAGAAGGCAGTACGGTCGCTCACCCGCGAGGCCTGCTGCATGTTGTGCGTCACGATGACGATGGTGTAGTGCGATTTGAGCTCCTTCATCAGGTCCTCGATCGCACCTGTCGCGATGGGGTCAAGCGCCGAGGCGGGCTCGTCCATCAGGACGACGTCCGGCTCGACGGCGATCGTGCGGGCGATGCACAGCCGCTGCGCCTGCCCGCCGGACAGGCTCAGGCCCGACGTGTGAAGGCGGTTCTTGACCTCGTCCCACAGGGCGGCCTGGCGCAGCGAGCGCTCGACGATCTCGTCCAGCTTGGCCTTGTTACGTTCGCCGTTGATGCGCGGCCCGTAAGCGACATTGTCGTAGATCGACTTCGGGAAAGGGTTCGGCTTCTGGAAGACCATGCCGATACGCCGGCGGACGGCTATCGGGGAGACATCGCCGCGGTACAGCGACCGCCCCGCGGTAGTCCATCTCGCCTTCCACCCGGGCACCCGGCACGAGGTCGTTCATCCGGTTGAACGCCCGTAGCACGGTCGTCTTGCCGCTGCCGGACGACCCGATGAAGGCCGTGATCTCGTTCTCGTAGACGGTCATCGAGACGTCCTGGACGGCCTTGAAGGCGCCGTACCAGATCGACACGCCTCGCACGTCAAAGATAGGCTGACCAGGCGCTGACGACGCCTGTCGCTGAGTCGGCTCAAGCCGCGGCAGGTTGGTGACGACGTTCTGCTCAGGCGGTTCCATAACGTTCCTAGCGTGAATATCTGGCGAATCGCGCGGTGACCAGGCGGGCGGCGATCATGAGCATGAACGCCAAGGCGATGAGCGTGAGCGCTGCGCCCCAGCCGCGGGCCTGAGCGCCTACAAACGGCGACGACGCGTTCGTGAAGATCTGCGAGGGCAGGGAGGTGTTAGCGCCGCTGAACACGTCCGGGTTCGCGGTTTGGACGGAAAGAATGGTGAACAGCAGCGGCGCTGTCTCGCCCGCGGCCCGTGCGACGGCGAGCAGGGCGCCGCTGACGATCCCGCCGAGCGCCGCCGGCAACACGACAGTTACTGTCACGCGGGCCTTGCTGGCACCAAGCGCGTAGCTCGCTTCGCGCAGCGCGTTCGGTACCAGCTTCAGCATCTCATCGGTGGAGCGGATCACTATCGGCAGCATCAGGCAGCCCAGCGCGAAGGCACCGGCCAGGCCTGAGAGGCCGAAGTGAAGGACCCAGATGGAGTAAATGAACAGCCCCATCACGATCGAGGGCACGCCTGTCATCACGTCGGCCATGAAGCCGATGATCCGCGACAGGGCTCTGTTACCGCCGTACTCGTTGAGGTAGACCGCGCCCAGCACGCCCAGGGGCACGGCCAGGACCGTGGCCACGGCGGTGATCTCGATGGTGCCCAGTACGGCCGGCCCGATTCCGCCGACGTTGGCCGGCGCAATATCCACCGGGATAGAGCTTGTCAGGAAGGACCAGCTGATGACCGAGGCGCCCTTGGCAATCACCGTGAACAGCACGAATCCCAGCGGGATAAGCACGAGCACCAACGCGACCCACATCAGTACGGTCGCGATCCGGTTCTTTGTCCGCCGCCAGGACGACGGCTCGCGGAGATCAACCGTGGGCTGCCCGGCCGGGACGCCGGCGGAGACATCAGTCATCAGGCACCGCGCTTCCGCCGGGCGGAGCGCGCCACGACTCCGCGGGCGGTGACGTTGATGATAATCGTGAACACGAACAGGAGCACGCCAAGTCCCATCAGCCCCGCCTTGTGCACGCCAGTGGCCTCGCCGAACTCGTTCGCGATGACCGAGGGCATGTTGTAGCCGGAGGCGAACAGGTGCGACGTGATGACCGCCGACGAGCCGATCACCAGCGCGGCCGCTATCGTCTCGCCCATCGCCCGGCCCAGCCCCAGCAGCACCGCCCCGACAACGCCGCTCTGGCTGTGCGGCCAGACGGTGCCGCGGATCATCTCCAGGCGGGTGGCGCCGAGCGCGTAGGCGCCCTCCTTGTCGATCGTGGGCACTGTCGCGATGACCTCCCGCGACAAAGACGTCACGATAGGCGTGATCATGAAGGCCAGGATGATGCCGCAAGTAAAGAACGAGGTCCCTTGCACGGGCGGGCCGAACAGGTTGCCCAGGACCGGCACCCCGCTGACGGCCGAGCCTATAGAGGTATAGATGCGCTGGAGCCAGGGCGCGAACACCAGGATCCCCCACAGGCCCCAGACCACCGACGGGACGACCGCAAGGAGGTCGATCACGTAGACGATCGGGCGCGCCCAGCGGTACGGCACGACCTCGGTGAGCAGCAGCGCGATGGCCACGCTGACAGGGACGGCCAAGATGACCGCGATCAGCGCCGTGATCGCGGTGCCGTAGAGGAAGGCCAGCGCACCGAACTGGTTAGCTTGGACGTTCCAGGTGTTCGTGAAGATCTTCAGGCCCTCGGTGCTGAACCACGAGGACGCTTGCTGGCTGGTCGTGACCGCAATCAGGGCCAGGATCACCAGCACCAGCAGGCCGGCCGCCAGCGCGACCGCCTGGAAGATGCGGTCGCCCAGCGGCCGGCGCTCGGTAAGGGCGCCGGCGGATCCGGCCATGGCCGGCCGGATCCGCCTGCGTTACGCTGCTCACTGCTGCCAGCCGACCTGATCTGCCCGCGGGGGGTTGCTCATGGCTACGAGCTGATCTTGCTGAGCTGGGCCTTGGCCATCTGTCGATGCTGCGCGGGAGCGGTGCGTAGTTCAGGCCGGGAGGAGTTTCTGGCCATCTCCGACCAGGTAGCCGAGCCACGCCTTCAACAGCTTCGCATCATTCGCGTTCGGCTGCTTCTGGTAAACCAGGTCCCACGACTGATACGTGATCGGATACGACGTCGCGCCAGCCTGCCAGATCGCGCTGAAGGTCAGATTGGACGCGACATTAGCGTGGCTCGCAGCGTCGGAAGCCGCCGTCGTTGACGGAGCGACGTAGGCGCCGGCCGAGTTCTTGATGGAGGCGAAGGTCAGACCGGCAGCCTTGGCGTCGGCGTAGTCGACGTACCCGATGGCGCCCGAAGTGCTCTTGATGATCGACGCCACGCCGCCATTGCCGTTGCCGCCCCGGCTATTTGCGGGCCAGTTGATGGTCGAGCCGCTACCGAGCTTCCAGACCCCCGGCGCGGCGTCGACCAGGAACTGGGAGAAGTTCTGGGTAGTGCCCGACGAGTCCGAGCGCCGCGCGATGGTGATCGCCGTGCCTGGCAGCTTGACGCCAGGGTTCAGCGCCGCGATCGCCGGGTCGTCCCACTTCGTGATCTTCGCCTGGAAGATATCGGCGAGGACCGGCCCGTCCAGTTTCAGGTTGGTGATGCCCGACAGGTTGTACGAGACGGTGATCGGGCCGACGACGGCGGGGAAGTAGAGCACGGTCTTGCCCTTGAAGTTCGCCACCTCGTCGCGGGGATCGGCGCGGTGTCCGAGCCCGCGAAGTTGACGACACCCGAGGCCAGGTCGGTGCGGCCCTTGCCCGAGCCCCCAGCGCCGTAGTTGACCGTGATGCCCGACTGGACCGACTTGAAAGCCGGATGGCGGCCTGCTGGAAGGTGGTCTGGAACGTCGATCCGCTCCCGTTGAGCGTGCCACTGAGGGACGACGATCCGCTACCACCGCTTGTAGTGCTCGACGAACATGCGGCCATGAAGACGGCCGTCGCGGCGAAGGCGACCCCGGCCGTCGCCATCTGATGCATGCGTCGTTGCATTTCAGATACCCCATTCTTGGTTGCAATAAAAGAGTCAACGCTCGACGGCCAACCAGGCTACCGGACAGCCGCGGTTCCCCTACTAAGTGTTCCGTCGACCCATAAGGCAAACGTGAAACATTAGAAGATAGGCCGTGAATAATCCGCAAACATAAGGTAACTAGCAGTAGACAATTGAATTGCGTCCACTATCGGCCTGCGCCTGGTGTTCCTGCCATGCTGACGGCAAAAGAGCGGCCAACTACAGCCCCCTGAGCTTGGGCGTTGCCCGCACCTACATAGCAAGCCCATGCTAAACGTCACTGACGAATAACCGTGCAGAAATTGGGAGTCTATTGAAGGAGAATTGGCCAGCGCAGCTCAGTGACGAATCTAACACCCTCGTTCTGGCGCTTGAGCGCGGATGCGCACTCCCGTCCACCAGAACAGCTCCCGGCCCGGGTTGGCTACCGAAGGCTCCTACAGCGGGCTTTCAGATCCTGCGAGGTAGGCTACTCGGCGAGCGATGTTGACAGCGTGATCGCCGAGACGCTCATAGAAGCGCGCCACCAGTGTCATCTCCATCGTGACCGGTAGCGACATTTGTCCGGAGGCAAGTTCGGTCGTCAGGGCCGCGTGCAGCTGATCCATTTCCTCGTCTCGCTCGGCTAGCGCGGCCGCGGCGGAACGGTCGCGCTGATACCACGAGTCGGCCGCCTGTCGCCACAAGTCCGATGCGAGGCCGCCCATCCGCTCGACCAGCCCTCGGGCGCTGGGCGACAGATCGCCGCCGCGACCAAGGTCAGCCCGGATAGCAATCTGTAGGACGAGGTCATGGGCGCGCTCAAGCTCGGGCGCGATGCGCAGCACAGTGAGCAAGAAGCGCAGGTCCTGAGCTACTGGCGCCTGCAGGGCGATGTGCCGCTGCACCAGTTCCTCGATCTCCCGGTAGAGAGCATCGATTGCCCGCTCCCGTTCGGCCAGCGCCTTTACGACCTCGCTGTCGCCGGCCAGAAAGGCCTCGGTCGCTTCGGCCAGGTCCTCGGCGACCATGGCGAACAACTCGATGACCTTGGCCTCGATGGCGTCAAGCTGGCGCTGAAACTCCTGGCGATGCTCGACCATAGGCAAAGCCTACTAACGTAAACCTTCCCGATCAGCAGGACGCAGACCGCATGACTCGTCCGTTCGTCATCCCCGGGTCTCGGCTAGGTACATCGTGATGACGGAATCGAAGTCGGGGTCCGGGGCAAGGCCGATCTGGGCCGCGCGGTCGGCGCGGAACCGAGCTGGCCAGCTCGTCACGATGGCTGCCACTAGCGGATCAGGTATCCAGTCGATAAGCGCGCTCGCCTCGGGCCCCGCGGCGCGCTCTAGCGCGGCCACCATGTCGGCGACTGTCACGGTGAGCGCCGGCAGGTTGACCGCCGTCCGGCCGCCCCACGCCTGCTCGGGTGAGGCGGCCGCGCGGAGCAGTCCGTCGATGGCCCGGGCTGGCGAGGCGATGGCGACCTCGGTCCGTGGGCTGACTGGGCAGATCGCGCGCTCGCCAGCAAGCGGTTCCCGGATGATCCCGGACAGGAAACTTGATGCCGCCGCGTTGGGTCGGCCGGGGCGGATGGTGATTGTCATGAGTCGAATCGAGCGCCCGCGCAGGAATCCCTTCCGGGTGTAGTCGGCCATCAGCTGCTCGCCGATGACCTTCTGCACGCCGTAGCTGGACTGCGGATTCGGCAGCGTCTGATCATCGACCACGGCAGGGAGCGGATGCTCGGCGGACGCTCCGAACACGGCAACCGAACTCGCGAACACCACGACCGGGTTGGTGCCGAGCGAGCGGCACGCTGCGAGCAGCGACTCGGTCGCGCGCACATTCATCCGCATGCCCAGTTCGAAGTCTGCCTCGCATTCCGCGCTGACCGCCGCCGCGAGGTGGAAGACGACGTCGGCGCCAGCCAGCGCGTCCCGGTTCGCCTGCGCGGAGTCCAGCAGATGGGCAAGGTCGCTGCCGATCGCCACCACCCGCTCATCCGCCGCGAGATCGGCGGGAACGGGGACACGGTCGATGAGCGTCAGGCGAGACAGCGGGCGCGCGCCGCCGCCTGCCACCTCGATCGAGCCGGTGGCCAGCAGTTGCCGGGCTAGCCGCGAGCCGAGAAAGCCACTGCCGCCGGTGACCACGACCTTCGTCACGGCGTCTCCCGTCTCCCGGCGCGGGAGGTCGAATACTGTGATCTTAAGTGTGATGCGAAGGTGCGCCATCGTCGGCCGCTGACGGCGGAAAGGTTCTTCTTGCGGCCCGATCGTGTCCCGGCCGCCGCACAGGTGTTCGCCGGGCTACCCGCCGCGGCCCCGGACTCCGAGGTCCTGCGGCAGTCGATCCGCGCCCTGCGAGCGGACTCTCGCCTGCTCCTGGGCGTACTGGACGACGACCCGACGGGATCGCAAGCCGTGCACGACGTCGACGTCGTGACCGTCCTCGCCGAAGACGCCTACGCTGCAGCGCTGGCCGGACCGGCCGCCACGTGCTTCGTGCTGACTAACACGCGCAGCGTTGGCGAGGCGGCTGCGGTCGAGCTGAACGCCGCTGCCGCTCGCGGCCTGTTCGCCGTCGCCCGCAAGCGCGGCGGGCGGCTCCAGCTGATCAGCCGCAGCGACTCCACCTTGCGGGGCCATGTCCTGGCCGAGGTAGCGGCACTGCAAGCTGCGCGTCGGGATTCGCTCGGCGGCGGGTACGACGCAGTGCTGCTGGTCCCCGCGTTCCTGGAAGCCGGCCGGCTCACTGCTGCCGACATCCACTGGGCCCGCAGCGGCCGCGACCTGGTCCCGGTCGGCGAGACCGAGTACGCGCAAGATCCCGTCTTCGGCTACACCGCATCGGACCTGCGCGAGTTCATTGCGGAGAAAAGCAGCGGTGCCGTCAAGCGCACCGACGTCCTCAGCATCAGCCTCGCCGACATAAGGATCGGTGGCCCGCGGCGGGTTCGCGAGCTGCTGGCTGCCGCGCAGGACGGCAGGTGGGTGGTCGCTAACGCCACCGAGTACTCCGACCTGGAGAGGATGGCCTACGGGGTGCTGCTCGCCGAGCTCGACGGCAAGTCGTTCTTGTTCCGGACCGGACCGTCATTCGTACGCGCACTCACCGGCATCGGCCCTAAGGCGCCACTGCGCGGAGCAGAGCTCTGGCCATCGCCGCGGCGTGCCGGGTACGGCTTGATCGTGGTCGGCTCTCACGTCAGCCGCACGGGCCGGCAGCTGGCCGAGCTTCGCGCCCGCAGCGGCGTCACCGACATCGAACTCGACGTTTCCGCCGTGCTGACTGGTCCTGGCGTCGTGGCGGCGACCGCACGCCGGGTGGCCGCCGCGCTGGGCCGGTCAGACGTGCTGCTGTATACCAGCCGGGCTGTCGTGCGCTGTGCGGGGGAGGACAGCCTCGCCGTTGCGCGCAGGGTCTCGGCAGCGCTGGCCGGCGTCGTGCGCGGGGCGATGTCGGCCCGGCCGGCCTGGATCCTGGCCAAGGGCGGCATCACCGCGCACGACGTCGCGCTCAGCGGCCTGGGCATCCGCCGCGCGCGGGTGGCAGGTCAGCTGTTTCCGGGCATGATCTCGGTCTTTCACCCCATCGATGCGGCTGCCGAGGCAGTAGGCATGCCCTACGTGGTGTTCGCCGGCAACGTCGGTGACGATGCAGCACTCGCGGCGGCCGTGGCGATCTTGAACGGCGAGCCAGCGGATCCGTGACGCGAGCCCGGCGAGTCGTGGGCGGTCTGCTGTCGGGCGCGGCCCATCACCGACCGGACCGGGCTATAACGCCGGTCGGGTCCTTGTCCGTCGCCAGGCAGCCCAGCCACGCCCGATCCCATAGGAAGCCGCGCCGAGAGCGCCGACGAAGAAGCCGATAGGCCAGTTGTAGAGGTAAGAGGCGGCGATTGCCAGCCAGACAGTCAGCAGCGCGATGACGACGGACAGCACCATCGCGAGAACGGGCCGGCTGGTCAGGCACCGGGCGGCCGCTGGCGGGCCGATCATCAAGCTGAAGATCAGCAGCGCGCCGACCACAGGCACCGTCATGGTCGTCGTGAGGGCGACGATCAGAAGGAAGCAGATCTCAATGCGGTATCCGCGGATGCCCTTGGCCTCGGCCACCTCGGGCACGATCGAGGACAGCATGAGCGGCCGGTAGATCGTCGCGACGGCCGCGATGCACACCACGCCCAATGCCGCTGTGGGCAGGATCTCGTTGGCGCTCACGCCGAGCACCTCGCCGAACAGCAGCGAGTAGATCTGCGGCTCGTACTCCGTTGTCCTGCTCAGGAACGCCGCCCCGAGCGCGAGCATCATCACCAGAGCCAAGGCGGTGACGACGTCCTGCCGGGCACGACGGCCCAGCGAGCCGATTCCGAGCGCTCCGAGCACCGAGAAGACGGCCAGCCCGACCAGGGTGCTGATGCCGAGCAGGCTGGCGCCGGCCGCACCAGCGAACGCGCCCTTGGGAATGGCGTGGGCGGGGAACGCCGAGCCGCGCAGCACGACGAAGTAGCCCACCACGCCAGCGACGACCGCGACGATGGTGGCCGTCGTCCACGCGTTCATCATGAAGCTGGCGAACATGGTCAGACGCCGACCTTGCTGGGTGCCGGCGCCAACTCATCCGCGCGGGCCGATCGCGAGATCCGGATCCCGGACGCGAGGTAGGTAACGAAGACCACGGCGACGATGAAGAAGCTGACCGGCAGGGCCTGGTGCGACGATCCCCAGTAGTAACTGTCGTAAGCGAGCAAGACCCCGATCCAGGTGGTGAGCACGCCGATCAGGCAGGCCGCCGCGACCGCTGACGCCATCCTCTTGGTCAGCCGGAGCGCCGCGGCGGCCGGGCCGATCAGCAGGGCGGTCGACAGGATCGCGCCGATGGCCAGCGACGACAGCCCGACGGCGACGGCCAGCGTCAGCATGTAGAGCACGCCGACCAGCCGGACCGGAATGCCACGAGCTGCCGCGATGTCAGGGCTGACGGTGGCCAGCAGCAGCGGACGGCAGATGATCGTTACGCTTGCCACCGCGAGCGCGCCGAGAAGGACGACGACCTGTACGGTTCCGCTTGTGGTGCTGAAGATCGAGCCGAACAAGATCTGCTGGGTCGCGCCCGTCGTGGCGGTCGTCACGGTGCTCAGGTGCAGGAACAGGGCCGACAGCCCGATGGCGGCGCCGAGCACGATGCCGGTGGCGATGTCGCGTCCGCGCAGCCGCTGGACACCGATCAGGTCCATCGCGCCGGCCCCAGGAGGCCGAGGCCGACGAAGCCGGCGATCGGCGTGAGCCCGATAAGCAGCGCGCCGGAGCCGCCGGCCGCGGAGACGTCGCCGAGCGCGTGCCCGGCGAAGGACTGCCCGCGCATGACGGTGAACACGCCGACGATGGCCGAGACCACCGCGACGATCCCGCCGATGGTGACCGCGATGTGGACTTGCGAGCTGCCGAAGAACCCCGGCTCGAACACAGCGGTGTAGAGCTGGTGCATCACTGATCAGCCAGCCTCGAGCGAGTCGGCGGCGACCGGGCGGACGTCACCGCCGGCCGGGTCAGTGCCGGTTCCTGGTCCGGCCACCACCAGGACGCGCCCGTGCACGTGCAGGACGTCCACGCGGTGCCCGTACAGCTTGCTGAGCACCTCGGTCGTGACGACCTCGTCGGTGGGTCCGGTTGCCGCCCGGCCGCCGGCCAGGTAGACGATGCGGTCCATCACCGGCAGCAGCGGGTTCATCTCGTGCGCCGAGAGCAGCACGGCGATCTGCTGCTCGCTGGCGATCCGGGCGAGCAGAGAGATGACCTCCTGCCCGCTGCGCAGGTCCAGGTTCGCCAGCGGCTCGTCGAGCAGCAGCAGCCGGGGGCGGCTGATCAGCGCGTGCGCGATCAGCACGCGCTGCTGCTCGCCGCCGGACAGGTTACCGACTCGCGCGTCAGCGAAGCTGTCGGCGTCGACCGCGTGCAGCATCTCCCTGACCGCCTCGGCCCGGCCCCTGGCAGGCAGCCGCAGCCCGTATCGGTTCCCGTCCAGTCCCAGCGCGACCAGGTCCCGGGCCCGCATCGGCATGTCCGGATCGAGCAGTACTTTCTGCGGGACATAGCCGATCGCCTGGCTGCGCGGGGCCCGCGGCCGGCCCAGGACGGTCACCTTGCCATGGGTCGGCCGCTGTAGGCCGAGGATGACGCGTAGCAGCGTCGTCTTGCCGGCTCCGTTGGGCCCGATCAGCCCGGTGAACTCACCAGCCTGGATGGCGAGGCTGACGTTATCGAGGATCTGCCGCCCGGAGAGCGACACGCTGACACCATCGACCGCCAGAATCTCCGGCGTCGTGCTACTGCTGAGTTCTTCGTTCGTCATCACAGCTTTTGCGTGGAGACTTTGCTGGTCACTGCCTTCTCGATGGCGTTTACCTCGGCGAGCATCCACGACTGGTAGTCATAGCCAGGGGTGGGCATCGTCTCATAGACGCCGACCACGGGCACTCCGGCCTTCTGCGCGGTCTGCCTGATCGAGACCGTGAGCGCGTCGACGACCTGCTGGTTGTAGCAGAAGACCTTGACCTTGTGCTTGGTGAAGAAGCCATTCTCCAGGGCGATGTCCTCGGGTGAGGGGTCGACGCCGTTCATAATGTTCGCCTGGAACGTGAACGGGGTGAGGTTGTTGATCCCCATGGCGGTCAGCAGGTAGTCGGCCACGGGCTCGGTGGTGGCCGCCGTTGTGCCCCCGTACTTGGCCTTGAACGCCGCGATCGCGTTCAGCCATGGCGTCAGTGACTTGTCGAACGTCTGCAGGTTCGCCTGGAAGTACGCCTTGTGGGCCGGCTGGAGTGCGGACAGGTCAGCGGCCATCGCCTTGGCAGCTGCCGGCATTGTCTTCGGGTCGTACCACAGGTGGGGGTTCGGGGTGTTGCCTGGCAGCCCGAGCAGATTCTGGACCACGATGATCTTGCGCGACGAGTTCGGCGACGCCGACTCGATCTTGTTCATCCAACCGTCGTAGCCAACGCCATTCTGCACGATCAGCTGCGCCGAACTGACCTCTGCTGCCACGCTCGGGCTTGCCTCGAAGGTGTGGGGATCGGTGTTGGGATTGTCGAGGATGGCGGACACCTGCACGTACCTGCCGCCGATCTGGCTCAGCACGTTGGCGTATTCGCTCTCAGCGCCCACGGCGTTGATCACGGAGTTGCCGTGCCCCGTGGAGCCGGCGGTGCTGGTGCTGCACGCGGCGGCTCCGAGCGCGACAGCCATGGCGCCGGCCAGGGCTGCAGTGCGCCGCAGGGAAGGCAGTCGGCCCGACCGCCGACGCCGGTTGTGAAGTCCATAGCCCGAAACATAGTCTGAGACTGAGTCTCAATGCAACTTGATTCGGAACCTGGATGCGAAGGGTTTCGGGGTGCGCGGGACGGAGCCCCCGGTGGATTGCATAAACAGATTGGCATATGTTTATATGAAAGCGTGTCAGCGCAGACGAAGGCTTTCGAGCCAGCGGGGGACCTGCTGAGGGTGCTTGCCGCCCCGGCACGGCTGGCTATCGTGGTCGAGCTGGCTGAGCGGCCCCGGTTCGTGCACGAGCTGGTGGAGCGGCTCGGGATGAGCCAGCCCCTGGTCTCGCAGCACCTGCGGGTACTGCGCGGGGCGCGCCTCGTCGGCGTCGAGCGCCGGGGGCGGGAGGCGGTCTACTCCCTGGCCGACCAGCACGTGGCCCACATCGTCGCTGACGCGGTCAACCACAGCAAGGAGGAGCCGTGACCACCGACCATTCAGCGCACGCGGCCCATGAGCACCAGCACGGGCCGGACTGCGGACACGCGAGCGTCCAGCGCCAGGGGCATGTCGACTACGTCCACGAAGGTCATGCCCACGCCCCGCACGACGACCATTACGACGAGCATCCGCTTCCGCATCTGGCCCATGCGGGCCACGCCCACACTCACGGCCCCGGATGCGGGCACGAGGCAATCAGCCACGACAACCATGTCGACTATGCGCACGACGGGCATCGCCACGCACCCGACGGCGACCATTACGACGAGCACTAGCCACACGAGGACTAGCAAGATCGGCTGCCGGGCCTAGCCCGGCGGCCAGCAAGAGGAGCGTCATGTCAAGCCCGGAGATGGCCGAAGACATGCACAGCGTGGCCGAACGCCGCCTGCGCCTGATCGACCAGCGGTACACGACAGGACGGCGCGCCATCGTCGACTTGCTCGTCAGCTCGGGCCATCCGGTGAGCATCGGCGACATCGCCGAGCGCCTGCCGGGCTTGCCGCGCAGTTCCGCCTACCGGCACCTGACCGACCTGCACGCGGCCGGGCTCGTGCGTCGGGTCACGGCCAACGACGAGTTCACCCGCTACGAGCTCGCCGAAGACCTCACCGAGCACCACCATCACCTCCTCTGCGTACACTGCGGAAAGGTCATCGACGTCACGCTCCCGGCGAGCCTGGAGCAGCAGGTAGCCGGTGCCATTGCCGAGCTCACTGAGGCCGAGGGATTCCAGGCCCACAGCCACCGGCTCGATGTTCTCGGCCTGTGCGACTCGTGCCGGTAACCGCCCGACAAACCGCTGACTAACGGGGAATGCACGAAGGCGATCCGAAACACGTAATGCGGGCAAGGCGGGCCTTCCTCATAGGGCGTGAGTGTGACCGCGCCGCCCAAAGAGGGGCGGCGTTGCCGCACTGACGCCCAATCCAGACCGACCCGGACCCCGGGCTTACTGAGCTATGACCAATATGCGAGCTTTGTCTGATCGGCTGTAGGCGTGGCGGCCGCGACTTACCGGCGATTTGCCGGCGGATGCCAGCCGTCTGGCCGGCACATACCTCACGGTTCGCGTCGCGGACTAGATGGACGCGCTGATGACGCTACCGTTCAACATCGCCAGCCGCTGCCCGGTGCTGACCGTGCCGTCCGGCCGGTCTCGCGACGGAGTGCCGACCGGTTCGTCGATCGTGGGCAAGACCTACGACGATGTCACTGCCTTCAGGGTCGGTGCCGCCCACTACGAACGCTTCCCCTGGCTGGACGAAACCGCGCGCCGGCCTGCGCTGTGAGCCCTGGCTGGCTACGTTCCCCCTAGAATCCGGACGTGGCGGCCTGGGGAGAGTGTCATGGCGGACCTGTGCATGCGCACTGCTATCGAACTGGCGGCGATGCTGCGCAGCCGGGAGGTTTCGGCCCGCGAGGTGGTGACCGCGCACATCGCCCGGATCGAGGCGTTCGGCCCGGCCATTAACGCCGTAGTCACGACGACCTTCGAGTCGGCGCTGGCGAAGGCCGCTGCGGCCGACACGTCGATGGCCCGCGGCGAGCCGGTCGGGCTGCTGCACGGCTTGCCGGTTGCGCACAAGGATCTCGCCGACACCAAGGGCGTGCGGACCACCTACGGGTCGCCGCTGTTCGCCGCGCATGTGCCCGACCGTGATGACCTGGTCGTCGAGCGGATGGCGCGGGCCGGTGCTATCAGCCTCGGCAAGACAAACACGCCCGAGTTCGGCGCCGGTTCACACACGGTAAACAAGGTTTTCGGCGCTACCCGCAACCCATACGACCTCAGCCGCAGCGCCGGCGGCAGCAGCGGCGGGGCCGCGGCCGCGCTGGCGGCCCGGCAGGTGTGCCTGGCCGACGGCAGCGACCTGGGCGGGTCGCTGCGGAACCCGGCAAGCTTCTGCAACGTCGTGGGGCTGCGGCCGAGTCCTGGGCGGGTGCCCGGCTGGCCGCTGGCTGACGTCACCGATCAGCTTGGCGTGACCGGGCCGATCGCGCGCACCGTGGCGGATGCAGCCTTGCTGCTCGCTGTGCTGGCCGGCCCTGACCCGCGGGTGCCGCTAGCCCTGGACCAGCCGGCTCCCGCGATTCACGATCCGGCCGAGGTCCCGGCGCTGATCACCAGGGATCTGCGCGCAATACGGATCGCGTGGAGCCCCGATCTCGGCTTGCCGGTCGAGCCGGAGGTTCTCGACACGCTCGCGCCAGCCCGGCTGGTGCTAGCGAGCCTGGGCGGGACGGTCACCGACGCGGCGCCCGACCTTTCGGGTGCGGACGAGGCGTTCCGGACGTTCCGGGCGTTCAGGTACGTCACTGCGTTCGGCGGCCTGCTACGCGAGCATCCAGGTGAGCTAGGTGCGAACGTGACCTGGAACACTGAGCGAGGCCTGGAACTTACCGTGGCCGACCTGAGCCGGGCAACGACGCTGCAAGCCGGGCTGGCCGAGCGGATCAGCGTGTTCTTCGCCCACTTCGACGTGCTGGCCTGCCCGGTCAGCCAGGTGGCGCCGTTTGACGTGACGGTGGACTGGGTCCGTGAGATCGACGGCAGGGCGCAGCACAGTTACCTGGACTGGATGGCCTCGGCCTATCTCATCTCCGCTACCGGGCTGCCTGCAGTGAGCGTGCCGGCGGGCTTTACTCCCGGCGCGCTGCCAGTCGGCTTGCAACTCGTCGGCAGGCGTCGCGGCGACTGGGACCTGCTCGCGGTGGCGCACGCATTCGAGGCGGCCACCGGTTACGCCGCCGTCACCCCTGGGTCGGCGCCACCTCTTCGCGGCTAGCCGTCGTCGGCCCGGCCGGCTGAGCTGGGTTGATCGGGCCGGTCGCCTCAGTCGGGCGGGCCGACGAGGAGTGGTGCGGCTGACGGGCCACGGCGCGCCGCCAGGAGACCTCGAACAGCGCGCCGCCCAGCTCGGAGTCGTCGAGCCGCCACTGGCCACCGGTCGAGGCCGCGATCGAGTCGGCGATGGCCAGCCCGAGCCCGGCGCTGCCGCCCTGCTCGGTGGATCGATGGAACCGGTCGAAAAGCCTCGATCTGGCCTCGGCCGCGATACCCGGGCCGCTGTCCTCGACAGTCAGGCTGACCCGGTTACCTCGGTGGGCGACGCTGACCCGGACCGTGCCGTCCGCCCCGGCATACCGGCAGGCGTTATCGACCAGGACACCGGCGAGGCGGTCGATCCACTCCGGCGGCGCGCTGATCCAGGCGGGCGACCAGCCATCGGTCACTACCTCGATCTCGAATTGCTGGGCAGCGGCGAGCGCGCGGAATCGGTCCGCGCAGCCAGCCGCGATCGTGGCCAGATCGAGCGGCTCGTAACCGGGCTGCGGCGGGGCCGAGTCGAACCGGGCCAACCAGAGCAGGTCCTGGATTATCTTCTGCAGCCGGTCGCTCTCGCTCTGGATCCGGCTCAGCACCGCGCGGTACTCAGCTGCCTTCCTGGGCGCGCTCAGCGCGATGCTGGTCTCGGCGCTTATCACGCTGAGCGGCGTACGCAGCTCGTGCGAGGCGTCGGCGGTGAACTCAAGCTGGCGCCTGCGCGACTGCTCGACCGGCGCCAGGGCCCGCACGCCGACAGTCAGGGCTCCGGCGAACATCGCCAGCAGCAGGACCGGCGCCACCAGCGCCTCGCCGTCTCGCAGCACGGCGGTCAGGTGGTCGACGCTGGCCAGGCTCTGCCCGGCCACCAAGGTAAGCCCGTCCGCACGCGTGGCGTACAGCCGGAACGCGCCGCCGGTCATAGGCACGGTGGCGGCGCGTCCGGGCACAGGGCGGAAGGCGGCGGGCAGGGCAGGTGCGCCGATGCCGGCCGCCGTAGCCTGGCCTGCTGCGGTTACCCGCCACAGATAGACCGGGGTCGTGTTGATGTCGTCATCGTCGGAGGCTGGGTTGAGCCGCCCGGCTTCCCGAATGTCCGACAGCCGATCAAACAACCGGGCGTCGACCGATGCCACCAGTCTGGCCGAGACGACCTGGTCAAGCACCGTCACGCAGGCCGCGTAGACGATGCCGACGAGCACGCTCGCGGCCAGCGCGACCCTGACGGCGTGCGCTATCTCCGGCCGGATGCGGGGGAGGCGCATGACGCCTACCGCCCGACTAGCCGGTAGCCGACGCCGCGTACCGTTTCGATCCGCACCATGCCGCCTGCCAGTTTGGACCGCAACCGGGCCAGGTGCACGTCGATGGTGTTCGAGCCCATCGCGTCGGTCTCGTCGTCCCAGACGTGCACGGCGATCGAACGGCGTGCGACTACCGCCGGTGACCTGCGCACCAGCACCTCGAGGATGCCAAACTCGGTGGCGGTCAGCACCGGCTGATGGCTGCCCACCCGCACCTGCCTGGTCACCGGGTCGAAATGCAGGTCACCGACCACAAGCTCCGGCTGCTGCACGGCCGACGGGCGGCGTTGCAAGGCCCGCAACCGCGCGAGCAGCTCACCGAAGTCAAACGGCTTGACCAGGTAATCATCGGCGCCCTCGTCCAGCCCGGTAACGCGGTCGGCGTGCGCATCCAGGGCCGTTAGCATCAGCACCGCCGTCGGTACGCGGTGCCGCCGCATCCAGCGCAACACGTCAAGGCCCGTGGTGCCCGGCATCCGCCAGTCCAGCACAGCCAGTTCGTACTCATAGCTACGCAGGTACCGGAGTGCCTCAGCACCGTCAGCGACGGCATCGACCACGTAATCGTTCTCCCGCAGCCCGCGACACAGTACGTTGCGCAGTCCGGTGTCGTCCTCGGCGACAAGCACTCGCACCGCAGCCCCCTACCTGCGCAGGCGGCGCCACAGCGGTCGCGGCACCAGCCTGAGCACGGCCGCTAGCACGCTCAGGGCTGGCGGTACCCAGATAACCTCCGCGTGCCCGGCCAGGCCGGCCGTGACCGCCTGCCCGACTTTGGCTGGCGTGGTCGCCAGCGGGGCCGGCGTCATGCCCGCGGTCATCCGGCCGGTAACGAAGCCGGGACGGACAAGCAGTACTCGCACGCCGGTTCCGTGCAAGGAGTCAGCCAGCCCGCGGCCGAATGCGTCCAGGCCGGCCTTGGCCGCGCCGTAGACGAAATTAGCCTTCCGAGGCCGGATCGCGGCAATGGACGACAGGATGACGATCGTGCCGTGACCGAGGGTGCGCATGCGGGCCGCCGCGGCCAGGATGCTCGTGACATGGCCGGTGAGATTGGTCTCCACGAGCTGGCCAGCCAGGCGCGGGTTGGTGTCCAGCTTGTCCTGCTCAATGAGCACGCCGGCGGCCGAGATCACCAGGTCGACGGGCCCGCCGTCGAACGCGGCGTCGACAACCGCCTGGTGCGCATCGAGTTCGGTCGCGTCGTAGCTCAGGATCGTGGCGCGGCAGGGCAGCGCCTTGGCCGCCGCCGTGAGCCGCGCTTCGTCGCGCCCGGCCAGCAGGACCTCAGCCTCGGCGGGCAGGTTGAGTGCGGCCAGGATCGCCAGGCCTATCTCGCTGGTACCGCCCAGCATCAGCACCCGCGATGGCGGGGCGGAGCGCGCTGCTGCCGGCCCGGAAGATGAGGCGGACCGGGCGCGGGGCCGGGTTCTCAGCATGGGCAGAGCCTACGTGCCGGCCGTGAGTGGTGCGGCGCCGGCGTGGTGACTGCACGTCTCCGCCGAGGCGGCGGAAGCCCCCATGTCAGAGCCCGATTGCGAACAGCGCGAGCCAGGTGAGTTCGCAGCAGATCATCATCGGGTCCCGGATGATCAGGTCCTCGACCGGGCGGCCTTCGGCCAGTCCTGTCAGCCCGTCGAAGCGCATCAGGGCAAGCCCAAGCGGGGCCACGCTCGCGATGTGCCAGCCCCGCATCCAGTCATCCTGGGCCGACAAGGCCCAGGCCAGGTACGCGATCAGCATCAGCACCGAGATTGTCCGCTGTGCGACCCGCAGTACCGGCAGCCGGTACCAGCGCATGACCGGGCGATGCACGGACGCATCGGAGCCGAGCACCGAGAGCTCGGTATAGCGCTTGCCGATGGCTACCATCAGCGCGCCGAGGCTGCAGACGGTGAGGAACCACGCCGACGGCGGGATGTGGGTAGCCACTGCTCCACCCAGGGCCCGCAGCACGAATCCGAAGGCCACAAAGCACAGCTCTACCCACGGCACGTGCTTGAGGCCGACGCTGTACAGGATGGACAACGCCACGTACGTGCCGATGACCGCGGCCAGCAATGGCTCACCGATCGCCAGGCTGGCGCCCGCAGCCGCGGCGAGGCAGGCGACTGCCAGCGCCAGCGCCAGCGGCTGGGGGAGCCGGCCGCCGCCACCGGCCGCCGCCGCTTGGTCGGGTGGCTGCGATCGCGCTCGGCGTCCATCACGTCGTTCACGAGATAGACCGCCGCCGACGCCGCGGTGAAGGCGGCAGCCGCGACGAGCGCGTAGGCGAAACCGTTGTCGCGTCCCAGCGTGGCGCCTGCTAGCGGTGCGGCGAAAACCAGCAGGTTCTTCGGCCACTGGCGCGGCCGGGCCGACTGGATCGCCGCAACAGCCAGACCTGTCAGGCTGGCTCGCCGGCCGAGCGCTGGCGCCGCCACGGCCGCTGACGCTGGCCGGCTCTCGCCGGCCGCCTGGGTCCGGGTGGTCATCGCGCGTAGACCGCGGTGAAGTCGCGGTTGGCCGGGGAGTAGTAGCGGTCCGGCGGCTGCAACTGGTCAGGTAGCAGATTGACCGGCCTCGGCCTGGCGCTCATGTCGTGGAGATAGTACATGAATGACATCCAGTCCGGGTTGATATC
The DNA here is from genome assembly GCA_963711055.1 of uncultured Actinomycetota bacterium. Lineage (GTDB taxonomy): Bacteria > Actinomycetota > Actinomycetes > Streptosporangiales > Streptosporangiaceae > JAJYUU01. The sequence continues at coordinate 42,119 of CAVQCR010000039.1, forward strand.
TAGCTGCATGCCCGAGACCACCCCGGCCCGCTTCATGAGGTCGGCAAGTTCGCGCACGTTGAGTTCCGGACCGTAGACGAAGATCACGCGGCCGTCTTTGGTGATGCCAATGCCCGAGCGCCAGACGTAGTAGCCGCCGCCCAGAGTTGCGCCCCACGTGGTAGTGACACCCTGGTCTACCGACGCCGGCACCTGGCCGTGAATGACGATCAGGTGCAAGTTCTGCCGCACGCCGACGACCTGAGGTGTCATCCGGACCGTCTTGTCCCAGACGCCGATGTTGATGCGGCCGTTCTGGTAGTAGACCACCGAGGCCACGCCCGGCGTCAGCGTTCCCATCCTTGCGCCGTTCAGGTAGAAACCGCCGCCTGACACGTTGATCCTGAACCCGCCGTTGAAGGTGGCCAGCAGTCCGCGCCGCGCGCCGGGCGGGATGTAGGTCAGCGACTTCCAGTTTCCCGGGCCAGGGTCCTCAGCCCCTGGGTGCAGGTAGAACTTCACCAGGTCCTGGTTCATCGACACGATGCCAGCCACGTATTGCGTGTAGACGTTGCTGGCGCGCAGGTCGGTGCCGAAGACCGCGGGGTTGCCATCGACCGTGGCGAGGACCCGCCAGACGCCCTCGCCCGGCAGCGGGCGGGCGGCAAAGGTCTTCAGCCGCGGCGGCGGACCATACGATACCGCGGCGGCGTGTCTGCCGTGCTTCGCCGCGCGCACTGCGGCGGCAGTGGGGCCGGTCAGTGCGAACGAAGGCTTGCCGCCCTTCTGCGGTGGCGAGTAGGTCAGCCACTCGCCGAACGTCACCAGCGCGTTGAGGTCGTGGGAACGCGCCCACTCGGCGAGTCGCTCGGAGAACGTGCCGCCACCCTGCATCGTCAGGGCATTGCCGACCGACCAGCTGACCGGGATCATGAACGCGATGACGATCACGGCCGTTATCCGGGACCAGCGGCGCCGTGGCAGGTGCGGAGCCCACTTCCGGCGTCTTCTCGGCCTGCCGGCCCGGCCATTCCGGCCGCCTTGACCGGGTAGGTAGCTCCGGGTGGAAGTCATGGCATGCGCGCCTGTACTCGACCTCGGCACTCAGCGTCCTCCATCGCGGATCGTGCGGGTTGTGGTAGCCCTGTGGGTCCCAGGCGACAGGTCTACCCAGGCAACATGAAGACAGCGTGACGGGCTCTCCGTCTGCAGACAGCCAATCACGAACCGCGCGTTACTGCCCAGTTTCCGCCGGGTCAGGCCGTCCGGATCTGTCACTTGCGGCGCGCTGATCAGCGCATAAGTCCTTCGATGCAGCTATGCCGCTTCGGCGTCGATCTTCGCCAGCGTCTCCTGCTGCCTGGCCAGCACCCGGTCCCGCTCAGCTCCCGATGGCGCCTGGCGCAGTTCGCGCCGCCGGTACCGCCGACTGAGGGCAGTCGAGGCCCGGGCCGGGGAGGTGGCCGCGACGGTCCCGGTCGCGATGGCTTGCCGGGCCCGGGCCAGATAGGAGTTGCTTACCAGCACGTAGAGCGCGGTCACGATGATCAGGTTGATGACGACTTTGACCGGCAGGCTGGGCTGCGGGGCGTCGAACAGCACGTGCATGGCCACCGCGCCCGCCAGGCAGGCGATGCCGGGCAGGACACTGCGACTGCGTCCGCGGGCGTGCCAGATGAGGTAGCCGATCCCCGCGCCGGCTACGGCGGTCATGGCCCAGTGTGAGCCGAGCGCCGCCTGGCCGACCCGTACCACCAGGGAGCTTGTTATTGCCTGGTTAGGGTCGATGGCGCCCGACTGCAGGATGTTGTTGAGCCCGTAAGTGACATTCTCGATGACCTGGAAGCCCAGGCCGGTTAGCGCTCCGAAGACCATGCCATCCAGCGGCCCCTGGATCACGTTCGGCGCGGCCAGGACGATCAGGACCACGCCGCATGCCTTGAAGATTTCCTCATTCAGCGGCGCCGACAGGGAGTCCGACCAGCTCGATGCGAACTTGACGCCCGCGCTCTTAGCCCACAATCCGATCAGGCCCTGGTTGGCCAGCAGGGCACAGCCGACCGCAGCCGTCGCGCCCCAGACGACCGCGGCCAGCGACCAGATCAGCGGCGGCGGGCGGACCGGGTGCAGCAGGCGCAGCAGCCAGAATCCGATCAGCAGCAGCGGCAGTTCCAGCACGGCCGCCAGCGCACTCGGGCCGGGGAAGACGAGCGAGAAGCGGTAGTAGTGCCAGCCCACGACTGCCGCACCGAAGATGCAGAGTGCCGCCGCGGTGAGGCGCACAGCGCGGACGCTGTTGTCAGCGGCGCTGGTGTCGGGGGCGCTGGTGTCGGTGGCGCTCCGGTCGCTGGGGCCGTTGTCACGGGCGTTGTGGCCGGCGGTCATCGCGAGGTCCTGCTGAACCGCATCGACCTGATCATCTTGTCCGCTACGGCCAGGTCGGCCAGCCTGATGTGCCGCGGCGCCAGCAGCAGCATTACGACCGCGAACCTCCTGGATGGTGCCGGGAAGATCGTCGCCGTGCCCGAAAGATCCCCCTGCACCAGGATGCCCACTAGTCCGGTCAGTCCCTGCACGGTGGTGGTCACCCGTGCAGCTCCGAGGCGGGCGCCGGGACGGCGGATCCGAAGAGTGCTCTGTAGTCCCGCCCACAGCTGGCCCGCGCGCCAGCCAGCCGGCAGCCGCACGTAGGTGGCTGACATGCTGACCGGGCCGCGGCTCATTGACACCTCCATGCGCGGATTGGTCTGCGCCGGAGCCATCGTCCAGCCAGGTCCGACCGTGACGCGCGCCGAGTTCGCTGGGTCGGGACCGATGGACTGGGTGCCTGCGGGTATCGGCTGTCGATTGGCCACGGCCGCGTTGAGTAGCGGCCAGCCGGCGGTGAGCCCGACCATCACCACCACGACGAGCACCAGCCAGCGCACTCTGACCGAGTCGGCCTCAGGCCACTGGGTCATGCCAGGCATCGCCTTCCGGCAGCAGCTTGTCGGCCTGGGCAGGCCCCCAGCTCCCGCGCGTATAAGGCTGGATTGGTACCACGTCGCCGAGCACTGGCTGCACGACGCGCCAGGCCGCCTCCACGGTGTCTTGCCGGGCGAACAAGTAACGCTCGCCGCTCAGTGCGGCACCGATCAGGCGGTCATACGGCCGCATCATCTGCTCGCCTGGCGGGCCGGCGTACTCAAGCTCCCGCAGCTGGGGTGCCATCTCCGGCCCCGGCTTCTTCCCGACTACCGTGACCCCTACCTGGTCGTCGGGGTAGATACGGACTCGTAGCTGGTTCGCGCCCGCCTGCTTGCCGATGCCGAAGACGTCGTGCGGCGGCCGGCGGAACCGGAAGACGACCTCGGTGGCCGTCAGCGGCAGGCACTTCCCGGCCCGGATCAAAATGGGCACATCCGCCCACTGCCAGGACTGTGCGCTGAGCCTTATCGCGGCGTAGGTCTCGGTCGTGCTGCCAGGAGCAACACCAGGCACGGCGGTGTAGCCCTCGTACTGCCCTCGCACCGTGGTCTGCGGGCTCAGCGGGGTCAGCGCTCCGATGATCTGCGACTTGACGTCTCGCCAGGAGGTCAGGCCGTTGCCGTCGGGTGGTTCTGCGAGCACGGTGGCCAGCACCTGGAGCATGTGGTTCTGGATTACGTCCCGGATGGCGCCGGTCTTGTCATAGAAGCTGCCGCGATCGGCCACATCGAACGCCTCGGCCATCGTGATCTGGATGCTGGCCACATGATCGCGGCTCAGCAGCGGCTCGACGATCGAGTTGGCGAAACGGACGAATAGTAGATTCTCCACCGGTTCGAGGCCGAGCCAGTGGTCCACGCGGTAGATCGATTCTTCCGGGAAGTGCCTGTGCATGATGGCGTTCAGCTGCTGCGCGCTGGCCAGGTCGGTGCCGAACGGCTTCTCCACCATGACCCGGGCGTTGGCTGCCCGGCCGGCCGCGGCGATGCCCTCGGCAATGCGGCCGAACAGAAACGGAGGCACCTCCATGTAATACAGGGCGCATTCACCGTCGCCCATGGCCTTGGACATCGCCTCGTAGGTGGCGGGATCGTCGAGGTCGCCGTCAACATAGCGAAGCAGGCTCAGCATCCTGGCTGCGGCCGGGCTGCTCGGGTCCATGTTGTTCAGCCTGAGCGAGGCCACCGCATAATCGCGGAACCGGTCTAGATCCCAGCCGCTCTTGGCCACGCCGACCACCGGGACATTGAGTACGCCCCGCTGCACCAGGCCGACCAGCGCCGGGAAGGTTTCCAGCTTTGCCAGGTCACCGGTCGCCCCAAATATCACCAGTGCATCAACTTGGTTATCCGACATGCGGTCGCTCCTCCACGCTGGCCTGTCCGTTCGCCACCAACACTCGCCACCAGCTGTCGGGGGACACCCCCCGACCACCCCCCTGAAAGACAACACTGGCACGTTAGGCTCACGACCGATGATCGTGGTGGTAGCCGGCGTGGCCCGGCAGCGGAAAAACCACCGTCGGGCAGCTACTGGCCGGGCGGCTTGGCTGGATGTTCGCCGACGGCGACTCCTTCCACCCGCCGGCCAACGTGGCCAAGATGCGCGCGGGCATACCCCTAACAGACTCCGACCGCGAGCCTTGGCTGAAGGCGATCGGGTCGTGGATGGATGACGTCGTCGCCAGCGGTCAGTCGGCCGTCCTGGCCTGTTCAGCGCTCAAGCGCCGCTATCGCGACGAGCTGCTGGCCGGCCGCCAGCAAGCGGATATGGCGTTCCTGGTCATAAGCCGCGCTGATGACGAAGCGAGGCTCGAGGCGAGGACCGGTCATTTCTTCACCGAGCCGCTGCTGGCTAGCCAGTATGCCGATCTGGAGCTGCCGGAACCGGACGAGCGGGTGCATACGATAACGGTCGGCCAGCGACCGGCGGGCCAGGTCGCGACCGAGATCATCAAGCTGCTCGGTCTTGTCCCGGCCGATGGCCGGGACGAGGCCAGGGGCCCGCGGTGAGCGCGCAGCGCGGGCAAGGGCAAGCAATAGCAGTGGCCGTTCTGCTCATCGCGGCCATGACGGCGGTTTACTGGCTGCTGCCCGTTCCCGGCCATGTACAAAAGGACTCCTGGGAGCTCCTCTTCTGGTGCGGGCTTGCAGTGCTCGGCAGCCTGATCGTGCTGGCCATCCGGAGGCTATTGCATGCTGGCGAGGGTGCCCGGGTGCGCGGGTTGATCATTTTGCTCTGCCTGACTGTGCTGTTCTTCGCCTACGCTGACAGCACGCTGGCTGAGCTGCCAGGCCAGTTCACCGGACTGCACACCAAGACCGACTCGCTGTATTTCAACGTGAGCACGGTAGCGACCGTCGGATTCGGCGACGTGCATGCGGTCGGCCAGCTGGCTCGGCTGGCGGTCACCCTCCAGATCATCTTCAACCTGGTGTTCCTCGGCACCGCGGTCGGAATGATCTCCAGCCTGCTGCGGACCAGGGCGAATAAGCGCGCGCAGGGATCGCGCAGCGGCCCGCCGGCGGGCTAGGCCGCCCCTGCGGTGGCAACAGCACCTGGCAGTTGCCAGCCGGATCACCCGGAGCGGGTGACGCGGCGCGCGCGGCGGCCGGGAACGCTGCGTTCTATGCCGGGCACGAGCGGATGCTAACGCAGGCGGCTGGCCTGTCCGCGCTGGCCGCCATCTCGCCGACTGCGTTGCTCGTCGCCGCGGCTTTCCTCGGTTCGGCAAACCCGCGCCGGACAGCCGTCGCCTACCTGGCCGGGGCCATCGTGATCACCGCTGTGATGGCCGCGATCGTGTTCACCGTGCTCCGGGCTGGGCACCTTAACCTGGCCAGGCAGCACCAGGCCAGGTACGGCCTGCGGCTCGGCCTCGGTCTGCTGTTGCTGCTCGGCGCAGCTTTCCTCTGGAGCCGCGCCAACCGCCGCCGCGCTGGGCCGGTAAGTCGCATGCGCGGCGTCCAGCGGCAGGGCAAGCAGAAGGAAGGCCTGATATCGAGGATCATCGCCAGGCCGGGAGCCAAGACGGCGTTCCTGGCAGGCATGCTCGTCTACTTGCCCTCTATTACCTTCGTCGCGGCCGTCCAGGTGGTGGCCACCTCGAACAGCAACCTGGCGCATAGCCTGGCGGCGCTCGCCTTCGTCGTCGCGATCACCATCGCTTTCGTCTGGCTGCCGCTGGTGCTGTACCTGCTGGCGCCTGAGCGAACCGGCCGCCAGCTCGGCTACTTCAATGCCTGGCTGCGACGGTATGGTCAAGTGCTGCTGATTGACGCGCTCGCGGCGGCCGGCCTGATCCTGATCATTAACGGACTGCTTGGCCTGACCGGAGCGAGTTGAGCCTGCGGTCGGATCCCCGGCTGACCTCACGGCTGCGGGCAGGGAGGTCCGGGCGCGGAACGAGCCCCGGCCGGGGCTTCCCCGGCGCGGGGCTCGTGCTGGGGCTGGCCGCTTACGCGTAGTCGCGACTGAGCAGTCCCCAGATGGCGACGACGCTCAGGGCCAGCAGGATGATGCCCCAGAACGGTGAGTACACCAGCCACATGAAAGACCCGATGACGGCCAGCACTGCCAGGAAGACGCCGACCGGCTTCGCCCAGGCCATGCCGAGCAGGGCGCACGCGCCGACTGCGAACATCACCGCGCCGAGTATGAGGATCGCCCAGCCCCAGCCCGTGATGCTCCAGGCATAGGGATAAACAGCCGCCACTGCGTGGAAGTAATGCGCCCTCACGACGGCAGCGAGGCCAGCGAAGAAGGTCAGCAGGCCGGCGATAACCAAGAACGTGCCGCCAACCACGCCGCCGCTGGTGCCTGTCTCGTAGGCCGCCCCCTCGGGCGGGTATCCCGCCGTCTCGCGGGCGTAGCCAGAGGTCGCGGACGGGTTCGCGTGCCTACCCATCCCCGTGGTCGTCATGGTGTCGCCAGTCGTGCCGGGGCCGCCCGCCGTCGTGCCGGGTCCGGATGTGCTCTGGCCGACCTGACCGCCCTGTGGGACGTCCGGAGGCCGATCCTGTGCGCTGGTCATCTCGCCACTCCCCTCTGACCTGGCCGGTTAGCGGACTTTGCTTGCCGGGATGCAGGGCAGCAACCGCCCACGCCCTGACCGGATGTCCGGGTTGCTCTTCTCCGGACGCTACGGACGCCCGCCGGGCCAGGCATCACCCTTCGTGGGTGATCCGGCGTGGGCGACAACTTGTCGGGGCCCGGCTCCATACGGGGACATAACCGGTCGGTCTGATTGGCCGGCCGCACCGGCGGGTATGCCAGTTACTACGCTTTGAGCTGCAGTTTCACCTCGGCGGGTGAGATGGCCGCAGCCGGCACGCCGGGGGCGCGCAAGCACTACAAAGCGGTACGTACGACAGACAGGACCATTGCACCGGCGGGTTCGCGGAAGTGGGGAAGTGGGGAAGCCGAGACTCCAGGGGCGCTAAGACTGCGAATCGGGCCGAGCATGTATGGGTTCACGGGGGGCGTAGCGCCCCTGTGGGCAGGCAGGTGTCATATGTCTGGGGGGCAATGACGACAACGGCAAGCGGGCCTGTTGCCGCAAGAAAGCAGCGCGTGCCTAGCAGGCGCGCGGACATCGTCACGCCCGCGGCGATGCAGCAAGGCGTCTCGCTGCTAGAAGACAAGCTGCGGATCCCGCGGCCAGGGATGGCGGTGCTGCGCCGCGGCAGGGTGACCGAGCTTATCGAGGCCGCCGCGACGCGGCGGGTAACGCTCATAACCGGTCCGGCCGGCGCCGGGAAGACGGTGGCCACGGCGATATGGGCCAGGTCGGGTGCGGCCAGCCGGCGGACGGCGTGGCTCACCTTGGACCCGGCAGACCGCGAGCCCGGCTTGTTCTGGCGCTATGTCGTGGCCGCGCTGGCCAGAGCCGGAGCGATCACTCCTGCGGCGGCGGACACGATTGCCGCGGCGGACACAATCGCGCCAGGGGAAACAATCGCGGCTGGGGAGACAATCGTGGCGGCGGATCTGCCGCCCGACGTGGTGCGGTGGATCTCCGCGACCGTCGGCCCGACAGCCGAGCCGGCCGCGCTCGTCCTTGATGACCTGCACGTGCTAGCTGGCAGCGAGACGCTGTCTAGCCTCGACGACTTCATCAGGCACGCCCCGGCAGGCCTTCGGATCCTGTTGGTCGGCCGGCACGCGGCTGGCCTGTCGCTGGCGCGGCTAAGGGTGGCCGGCGAGCTCGCTGACGTTGGGGCTGCTGACCTTGCCTGCACGGCCGAAGAGACCGCCTCCTACCTAGCCATGCTGGACGCGCCCTTCAGCCCGGCCGAGCGCCGGCCAGATTGCGGAACCGGACCGAGGGCTGGCTGGCCGGCCTGCGACTGGCGGTGCTCGGCGCCGGGACCAGCGAGGCAGAGGCGCAGGTGATGATCGCCGATTACATCGAGGATGAGGTACTTGGCCGGCCCGGGGCGCAGACCAGGAACTTCCTGCTGCGCACCAGCTTGACCGAGACCCTGCCGGCCGACCTAGCGCACGACCTGACCGGCAATCCGGCAGCAGAACGGCTGCTCGACCAGCTCAGCAGGGAAAACGGGCTTGTGCAGGCGATCAGTCCGGACGTGGGCCTGTATCGCTATCACCCGATGCTTCGCGAGGTCCTGGTCGCGGCGCTCCGCCGCGAGCTGCCCGACGAGCTGCCCGGCCTGCAGCGCCGCATCGCGCGCTGGCACGCTAACCAAGGCGAGGTGCTGCCCGCGGTGCAAGCCGCAGCCGGAACCAGCGACTGGGATTTCGCCGCAGAGGTCCTGCGCGAAGCCGGGCCAGCGGTCATGCTGTCCGCTGACGGGCCGGAACTGGAGCAGGTGCTCGCCGGTTTCCCGCCGGACCGGCTGGCAGGCGATGTGATGCTGGCCGTCGCGATGGCGGCGTCCCGGCTGTGGCAAGGCGACGCCGACGGTGCGCTGCCGCACCTGGAGAGCGCCGAGTGCGCGTTGGCAAGCCTGGCTGACAGCGACGGTAGCCCGGCCGCGCTATGGATGGCGGCCCTGCGCACGCTGTACCAAGCGGCGGTGGACGATGCGGGGCCCGGCTGGCTTGACCAGATGTGGTCGCTGGCCAGCAGCGCCCACGAGGACCCCGGCGGCGGCCCCGGCCATCGCGCGCTGGGGATGCTGTGGCTGGCTATTGGCTTCGCTGCGCTGCGCGACCTCGACGGGCAGCAAGCCAGGTCCGCGCTGCTGCACGCCGGATCGCAGCTGTCCGCAGGCGGCGTCCAGTTCCTCCGGGAACGCGCACGATCCTGGGAAGCGGTTGCTTCTGCGCTCTACGGCGACCTGGCCGCTGCGACCAGGCTTTCGGCCAGCGTGGCCGAGGGGCCGCAAGGCCGCGACGGCGAACTAGCCCCAGTGCTTGCCCTGGCCGGGGCGCTGGTGAGCCTGGCCCGCGACGAGCCGGCCTCTGCTGGCGCCCAGCTGGACGAGGCAGACCTCCGGTCATCGGCGCCCCGTCCGGCAGGCGAGCCGCCGATAGCAGTCCTCAGCGGGATCCTGCGAACGAGGCTGGCGATCGCGGATGGCAACCTGGCGGGAGCGCGCGGGCTGGTCAGGTGGCTGACCGATGCGGCGGCCGGGCCTGCTGGCCTGACCGGGGACGGCGTCGGTACATCCATCGCAGTGCTCGACGCCGATGTCAGCCTTGCTGCGGGGGAGCGGGAGCGAGCCCAGGCCGCCCTCGCCGGCCTGGACGGGACACTATCGGCCAAGACGCGTCCGATGCGGACGCAGGCCGCCCTGACGCGCTCTGCCACCCAGGCAAGCCCCGCGGCCGCGACGAGTCCGGCAGCGTCGACAAGCGCTGCGGCCGCCGCAGATTCTGCGGCTGCGGCGGGCTCCGCGGCCACGGCAATTTGCCAGGCCAGGCTCCTGATCGCGGGTGACGATGACAAAGCCGCGCTGCACCTGATTAATCCGCTGCTGGCCGACCCGGTCGGTACGTGCTCGATCGCCGACCGGATCAGCGCGCTGCTCACGGCCGCTGTGGCGCACCGCCGCCTGGGGCAGGCCAGCGATGCGGGCGTGCTCCTGGAGGAAGCGCTAGCGCTGGCTGAGCCCGACGACGCCTGCGGCCCGTTCATCGCCGCCGGCCCGGCGGTCCGGTCTGCCCTGACGGTGCTGGTCTCGCCTGCCAGTCGGTGCGCGGCGTTCACCAGTCGCATCCTGGACAGGTTCGACAGCAGGACGCCACGGCGGGTCGCGCCACTGTCCAGCACCGCGCTGACAGAAAGCGAACTTGCGGTGCTGCGATTCCTGCCGTCGCACATGACCAATCAGGAGATAGCCGAGTCGTTGTTCCTGTCGATCAACACGATCAAGACTCATCTCAGCTCTGTTTACCGGAAGCTCGGCGTGGTCAATCGCCGCCAGGCGATCGCGCAGGGACGTCGGCTCGAGTTGCTGTTACGCCGTCGGCACTGGCGCCGGCACTCGCGCCAGCAACAGATGGCTCCGCCCGGCTGTAGTGCCGGGCGGAGCCATCCCTTCGCAGCGGCTCCTCCTGCCGTCTGCGGTTACTGCCTACTACGGAGCTGCGAGGACCGGTGCTGCCCGAGATTTGCTGACGGCGCCTTTGGTGGCGCGGCGAAGCATGAATGCCAGCGCGCATAGTGCCACGCCGTACAGGAGCAGCCACGCGGCAACCAGGGTGAACAGGATCACCAGAGTGATGGCTGGCCAGACCACCATGATGATGCCGACCGCGAGGCTGAAAACGCCGAGCACGGCGCGCACACCCCGGCCCGGAACCTTGGCCGAGACAGCGACGCCGATTTGGGCGATGCCGTGCAGGATGAAGTACACGCCGGTCACGAACGCGACCAGCACGAGGGTGAGCGCGGTGTTGCGGATGCAGTAGATCCCGACGATCACGGCTAGCAGGCCGATCACTATGTACGCGGCCCGCATCGCGCCGCTTTCAGCCCTGGCGGTGAACCCCTCATAGAGCCCGACCACTCCGGACGCGACAATCGCCGCGCCGATGAGGATGGCCACCACGCCCAGCGTTGCGCTTGGCCAGACCAGCAGCATGACTCCCACTGCGATCATGGCCAGCCCGCCGCAGGCCACGGCTACCCAGGACATCCGGGCCGATGCCGGGACAATGATCGCGCCGGTGTCGTGCGCGAGTTGAGGCTGCTCAGTCTCAGCGACCTTGTCCGGAGCTGCGGCGTGACCGACCTGCGGCGGCACACTTGCCTGGCCGGGTGCGGCGCGGGCCTCGGTGGCCGTGCTGCCTGGGCCCATGCTCCCAGGGCCGGTGTTGCTGGCGCCCGTGGTGCCGGGGCCGGTGTTGCTGGCGCCCGTGTTATCTGGACGGGTGCCGCTGGTCCCTGGTTCGGTCATACTCGCCTCCTGGAGAGTCGACTTCCCGGTAGGCCTGGCGGCCGCGAATGGCACGGCCTGGACCTAGCACTCAGGGATTGCCCTGAGTACTCCTACTCGGCCATCGTGCTGCCTGCAGGTTCCCGTGATCATCACCCGTCGCGGGTGAACACACGAGGGCTGTCCTAGACTTGCCGAGCAGTAGCCGCAAGTGACTAGCCAGGGCCAGCGCGCGCTGCGTTATCCCGACGGACGCTGGCTGTGCGGCAAGGCACCTTTTCCAGGAGCGACCCCTAGGTGAAGACCGACGTCGAAGAGCTGAGCCCGACCAGGGTCAAGCTGACCATCGAAGTTCCCTTCGAGGAACTGAAGCCGAACCTCGACCAGGCCTACCGGGAGGTGGCGCGCCAGGTCAGGGTTCCGGGCTTCCGGCCGGGCCGGGTGCCGCCGCGGGTCATCGACCAGCGCATCGGCCGCGGCGCGGTACTGGAGCAGGCGGTCAACGAGGCGGTTCCGCAGCTCTACAGCAAGGCGGTCGCCGAGCACGAGGTCCACCCGCTCGGGCAGCCGGACCTGGAGATCACCAAGCTGGATGACGGGAAGGAACTGGCCTTCACGGCCGAGGTCGACGTCCGGCCAAAGTTCGAATTGCCCAGCCTGGAGAACCTGTCGGTGACGGTCGACAATGCCGAGGTGTCGCCTGACCAGGTCGAGGAGTACCTCGGCGCGCTGCGGGAGCGGTTCGCCTCGCTCAAGACCGTCGACCGGCCGGTCAGGGACGGCGACTTCGTTTCCATCGACCTAGCCGCCTCGGTTGACGGCAAGCCGGTTGAGGACGCGCAGGCGACCGGCGTCTCCTATGAGGTGGGGACCGAGTCGATGCTGGACGGGCTGGACGAGGCCCTGCAGGGCATGACGGCCGGTGAGTCCAAGACGTTCTCCGCAGAGCTGGCCGGCGGCAAGCAGGCGGGCCTGGCGGCAGAGGTGCTTGTCACCGTGAACTCTGTCAAGGTCAAGGAACTGCCGGAGCTCGACGACGACTTCGCCCAGTCCGCGAGCGAGTTCGACACCGTTGGTGAGCTGCGGGCATCGACGCGGCAGCAGCTGACGGCCATGCGCAAGTCCGGTCAGGCCGGTCAGGCCAGGGAGCGGTTGCTTGAGACGCTGATCGATCAGCTGGATATCCCGCTGCCCGATCGTGTCATCGAGGCGGAGGTCGAGCAGCGCAGGAGGAGCCTGACCGATCAGCTGGAGCGGGCCAGCCTGACCTTCGAGGCCTACCTGGAAAGCAGCGACCTCACTGCCGCCAAACTGGAGCAGAACTTCACCGCGGACGCCGAGCGCTCCGTCAAGGCAGGATTCATCCTGGACAAGCTGGCAACTCAGGAAGAACTCCAGGTCACCACCGAGCAGTTGAGTGCTTACGTGACCGAGCAGGCGTACCGGATGGGGGTAGCGCCTGACCGGCTGGCCAAGCAGTTGAGCGACAACAACCAGCTCGGCGCGGTCGCGGCCGATGTGCTGCGCGCCAACGCGCTCACCTTGCTGGCGGAGCGAGCGCGGGTGATAGACGAGGACGGTCGTCCGGTCTACCTCAGCACCGAGGAGGAGGCTGTACCCGACGGCGGTGAAGTCGAGAGCGCGGACGAGGAGTCGGCGGACGAGGCACCCGACGATGCGGGCTGATCTCGGCCAGATTTGCGGCTTAGATCCTTCTCGGTGGACTGCGGTAAACGTGGTAAACGGGGGCGATTGCCGGCTGCCTGTCGGCCGGACTGCGGCACCGGCGAGGACCCCGTTACCGTCTGAAGGAAGATTTGCCGCCGCGACCGCTGCCAGCGGAAAGCGGCCCGATAGCCTGCGCCGTTAGCGAACAGCGGGGATCGGCGACCTAGCCGCTCCGGCCGGCGAGTTATGGTCACAGTCAACGACAGGCGCAGGCCAACGACGCCGAAACGACCACAGCAGGAGGTCATAGTGAGCACGCCTCCCGACGACCAGCAGCTCGCCCGCGTGCTGGCTAGGGCTGGAGAAAGCCCGGTGCAGCCGCTGAGCGAAATGCTGTTCCAGCGCCTGCTCCGGCACCGGATTATCTTCCTCGGCCAGCAGGTCGACGATGATCTGGCGAACCGCATCTGCGCCGAGCTGATTCTGCTGGCGGCTGAGGATGACAAGCGGGACATTAGCCTGTTTATCAACTCTCCCGGCGGTTCGGTCTATGCGGGAATGGCGATTTATGACGTCATGCAGTACGTGCCGAATGACGTGGCCACCTACGCGATGGGAATGGCGGCCTCGATGGGCCAGTTCCTGCTCTGCGCCGGGGCGAACGGCAAGCGTTACGCGATGCCGCATGCGGCCATCCTCATGCACCAGCCGCACGGCGGCATCGGGGGCACTGCGACCGATATCAGAATCCAGGCCGAGCAGAGCCTGTACATCAAGCGACTGATGGCCGAGCGGATCGCGAACCACACCGGCAAGCCGATCGAGCAGATCGAGGAGGACTCCGACCGGGACCGCTGGTTCACCGCGGAGCAGGCCCGCGACTACGGGATTGTTGACCACGTGGTGCAGAGCGCGACCGAGATCACGGCAGCGGGCGTAGTGACATGAGCCAGCTGCCGGGGGCCGGACGCAGTGAAGGTCCGGACGCAGTGAAGACGAGGCACGCAGCGCAGACCCAGGAGGGCGAAAAGTGAGCGCGCGATACGGACTCTCCAGTTACGGCGGAGCACGCGGCGTCGAGCAGGCGCGGTACGTACTGCCCTCATTCGTTGAGCGGACGTCCTACGGCGTCAAGGAGATGAATCCGTACAACAAGCTATTCGAGGAGCGGATCATCTTCCTGGGCGTGCAGATCGACGACGCCTCGGCGAACGACGTAATGGCCCAGTTGATCACGCTGGAGTCGATCGACCCGACCCGCGACATCCTGATCTACATCAACTCGCCCGGCGGGTCGATGACCTCGATGATGGCCATCTACGACACCATGCAGTACATCCAGCCGGACATCCACACCTACTGCCTCGGCCAAGCCGCATCGGCCGCTGCAGTGCTGCTGGCGGCGGGGACCAAGGGCAAGCGGTTCGCGCTGCCCAACGCCCGGATACTGATCCACCAGCCGGCCGTGGAGCAGGGCTACGGGCAGTCGAGCGACCTGGAGATCCAGGCCAGGGAAATCCTGCGGATGCGCCAGGCGATGGAGCAGATCCTGGCCAGTCATACTGGTCAGGACGAGGACAGGGTGCGCAAGGACATCGAGCGCGACAAGTTCTTCACCGCCCAGGAGGCCCAGGAGTACGGGCTGGTCGATGAAGTTCTGACGATGCTAAAGCGCAGGAGCGAGGTAGGGTCGTCCTAAGCGGGACTTGGCTCTGCGGTGAGCGGCGCGCCGGCGCTATCTGGCATAGGACGTACCCAGCGCCGCGAACGCGGTACCGTCTTGTTCTACGAGTGCGATGACTCGCAAGGCAGGTCTGACCGTCGCAACCGGCCGGCAGCACAATGGCTAGTAGCGGCACGACGTCAAACCTGGTCGCCCCGAGCGGCCAGCGGCTAGAGGGAGTAACCGGGTGGCACGCATCGGTGATGGCGGTGACCTGTTGAAGTGCTCGTTCTGCGGAAAGAGCCAGAAGCAGGTCAAAAAGCTCATTGCCGGCCCTGGCGTGTACATCTGCGACGAGTGCATCGACCTGTGCAACGAGATCATCGAGGAAGAGCTGGCCGAGCCGTCTGAGCTCAAATGGGACAGCTTGCCCAAGCCTCGGGAGATCTACGAGTTCCTCGACTCCTACGTCATCGGTCAGGAGAAGGCCAAGAAGGGCCTGTCTGTCGCGGTCTACAACCACTACAAGCGCATACAGTCCGGTGGCGAGCGGTCCGGCGAGGACGGCGTCGAGCTGGCCAAATCCAATATCTTGCTGCTTGGCCCGACCGGCTCCGGCAAGACGTTGCTGGCCCAGACCCTCGCCCGGCTGCTGAACGTGCCGTTCGCCATCGCCGACGCCACCGCCCTGACGGAGGCCGGCTATGTCGGCGAGGACGTAGAGAACATCCTGCTGAAGCTCATCCAAGCGGCCGATTACGACGTCAAGAAGGCCGAGACCGGCATCATCTACATCGACGAGATCGACAAGATCGCCCGCAAGAGCGAGAACCCGTCGATCACCCGCGACGTGTCCGGCGAAGGCGTCCAACAGGCGCTGCTCAAGATCCTTGAGGGCACCACCGCGTCGGTGCCGCCGCAGGGCGGGCGCAAGCACCCGCATCAGGAGTTCATCCAGATCGACACCACCAACGTGCTGTTCATCTGCGGCGGAGCGTTCGCTGGCCTCGAGAAGATCATCGAGCAGCGGGTCGGCAAGAGCGGGATGGGCTTTGGCGCCGTGCTCCGGGTCAAGACCGATAAGACCGTGTCCGATCCGTTCGCCGACGTTATGCCCGAGGACCTGCTGAAATTCGGCATGATCCCCGAGTTCGTCGGCCGGCTACCGGTTATCACCAGCGTGCACAACCTGGACCGCGAGGCCCTGATCAGGATCCTGACTGAACCCCGGAACGCCCTGGTCCGCCAGTACCGCCGCCTCTTCGAGCTCGACGGCGTCGACCTGGAATTCACCGAGGATGCCCTTGAAGCAGTCGCCGACCAGGCAATCCTGCGCGGCACCGGCGCGCGTGGCCTGCGGGCCATCCTGGAAGAAGTCCTGCTCTCGGTCATGTACGAGGTGCCGAGCCGCAAGGACGTCGAGAAAGTCGTGATCAGCGCCGAGGTCGTACTCGAGAATGTGCTGCCGACCCTCGTGCCGCGCCGCGACGTGGACCGCCGTCCCCCGCGCGAGAAGTCCGCCTAGCCTTCCGTCGGTTGGCAAGATCATCCGTGAATGTGGAGAAGGTATCGCTACTGCCGTAGCAACGCCGCTTTCAGGGGAGCGGACGGCGGCGCAGCACCGCACGGCCCTGGCCGGCGACCCCACTAGACTCTGCTGACGTGACTGTCACCGATCCCGCTCAGCTGCCTGCTCAGTACAACCCGGCCGAGGTTGAGGCCCGGCTGTACGAGCAGTGGGTACAGGCTGGGTACTTCACCGCCGATGCCGACAGCCCGGCGCCGCCGTTCTGTATCGTCATCCCGCCGCCGAACGTGACCGGTTCGCTGCATATTGGTCATGCGCTGGATCACACTCTGATCGATGCGCTGGTCCGGCGGCGGCGGATGCAGGGCTACAACGCGCTCTGGGTGCCGGGCATGGATCATGCCGGTATCGCGACGCAGAACGTCGTCGAGCGCGAACTGGC
This sequence comes from uncultured Actinomycetota bacterium, assembly GCA_963711055.1. Lineage (GTDB taxonomy): Bacteria > Actinomycetota > Actinomycetes > Streptosporangiales > Streptosporangiaceae > JAJYUU01. Next base: position 58,711 of record CAVQCR010000039.1, read on the forward strand.
GAACGAAGGACTGTCCCGGCACGATTTGGGTCGCGAGGCATTCATCGAGCGCGTCTGGCAATGGAAGAGCGAGTCAGGCGGCCGGATCCTCGGCCAGATGCGCCGGCTGGGCGACGGAGTGGACTGGAGCCGGGAGCGGTTCACCATGGACGCCGGGCTTTCCCGCGCGGTGCAGACGATCTTCAAGCAGCTATTCGACGACGGGCTGATCTACCGGGCCGAGCGGATCATCAACTGGTGCCCGCGGTGCCTGACCGCGCTATCGGACATCGAGGTCGAGCACTCCGAGGATGAAGGGGAACTCGTCTCCATCCGATACGGGGACGGTGACGATCAGATCGTGGTCGCCACCACCAGGGTGGAGACCATGCTCGGCGACACCGGTGTCGCGGTGCATCCGGATGATCCGCGCTACGCGCACCTGGTTGGCCGGACGATCGAGCTGCCGCTGACCGGGCGTTCCATTCCGGTGGTGGCCGACCCGCACGTCGATCCCGAGTTCGGCACCGGGGCTGTCAAGGTCACCCCGGCACATGATCCGGACGACTTCGAGATCGGCCGGCGCCACGACCTGCCCAGCCTGGTGATCATGGATGAGCGCGGCGTGATCACCGCGCCGGGCCTGTTCCAGCAGCTAGACCGGTTCGAGGCGCGCCCCGCCGTGCTCGCCGCGCTGCGCGCGGAAGGCCGGGTGGTGGCCGAACGCCGCCCGTACCTGCACGCGGTCGGGCACTGCTCCCGCTGCGGTACCACGGTGGAGCCGCGGTTGTCCTTGCAGTGGTTCGTCAAGGTCGAGCCGCTTGCCAAGCCGGCTGGCGACGCCGTACGCGACGGCCGGGTCCGGATTCATCCCCCGGAGCTGGCGGCCCGGTACTTCGACTGGGTCGATGACATGCACGACTGGTGCATCAGCCGTCAGCTGTGGTGGGGGCACCGGATCCCGGTCTGGTATGGGCCAGACGGCGAGGTTGCTTGCGTCGGCCCGGAAGAGGAGCCGCCGTCAGGTCCTGGCTGGCAGCAGGATCCGGATGTGCTGGACACCTGGTTCTCGTCGGCGCTGTGGCCGTTCTCCACCCTCGGCTGGCCTGACCACACGCCCGACCTGCGAACCTTCTACCCGACTAGCGTGCTGGTCACCGGCTACGACATCCTGTTCTTCTGGGTGGCCAGGATGATGCTGTTCGGCCTCTACGCGATGAGCCCGGCTGGCCCGGCCGGCGCGGTGCCCTTCCGGCAGGTCGCGCTGCACGGCCTGGTCCGCGACCAGTACGGCAAGAAGATGTCCAAGTCGCGCGGCAACACAGTGGACCCGCTCGACTGGATCGACCGGTTCGGCGCGGACGCGACCCGGTTCACCCTCGCGCGGGGCGCTTCGCCTGGCAGTGATGTCGCGTTGAGCGAGGAGTGGGTCGCAGGCTCCCGCAACTTCTGCAACAAGCTTTGGAACGCGGCTAGGTTCGCCCAGCTGAACGGGGTGGTCGCGGGGACCGGCTTGCCGGCGGCCAGCGAGCTCTCGGCCGCCGACAGGTGGATCCTGTCCCGGCTAGCGGCCGTGACCGCCGACGTGGACGCCCTGTTCGAGCAGTTTGAGTTCGCCAAGGTCTGCGACGCGCTTTATCACTTCGCCTGGGATGAGTTCTGCGACTGGTACCTCGAACTGGCCAAATCCGCGCTGAACGGCGCCGATGCCGCCGCTTCGGCCGCGACCCGGCGAGTGATCGGCGAGGTGCTCGACCGGCTGCTCCGGCTGCTGCACCCGGTGCTGCCGTTCGTCACCGAGGAGCTGTGGACCGCGCTGACCGGTGGCGAGTCTGCCGTCATCGCGACCTGGCCCGGCCAGCTAGCCGACGGCGGCCAGGCTGAGCCGCACCTGACCGCTGACCCGAACGCGGAGAGCGAGATCGCCGCGCTGATGCGGCTGGTGACCGAGGTGCGCAGGTTCCGGTCCGATCAGGGCCTGCGGCCCGGCCAGCAGGTTCCCGCCAAGCTGTCCGGCATCGGGTCGACCGCCCTGGCCCGGCACGAAACGCAGATCAGGTCATTGCTACGGCTGACCGAGCCAGGCGAGAGCTTCGCCCCGACCGGCTCAGTTCAGGCCGAGGGAGTGACGGTGCTGCTGGATACTGCCGCGGGCCTGGATGTGGCGGCTGAGCGCAAGCGGCTGGCCAAGGATCTGGCGGCGGCGCAGGCCGACGTCGAGGCGGCCGAGCGCAAGCTCGCCAGCCCGTCGTTCGTCGAGCGGGCGCCGGCCGAGATCGTGCAGAAGAACCGGGACCGACTAGCCAGTGCGCAAGACGACGTCCGCCGGCTCACCGAGCGGCTGGCTGTGCTTCGGGCCGAGCGCGCATGACCGACAGTTACGCCGGCGGGCTGCGGGAGGTTGAGAAGGAGATCTTCGCCCGCCGGCCGGAGCATTCGATCAACCCTTCGCTTGACCGGATCCGCGCGCTGGTAACCCTGCTCGGCGACCCGCAGCGCTCCTTCCCGGTCATCCACGTCACCGGCACCAACGGTAAGACATCGACATCGCGGATGACTGAGGCACTGCTTCGGGCGCGCGGGCTGCGGACCGGCCTGTTCATAAGCCCGCACCTGTCGTCGGTCCGCGAGCGGATCTGCGTCGACGGTGAGCCGCTGGATGCTGAGCGGTTCGTGGCCGCCTACGACGAGATCCGTCCCTACCTGGATTTGGTCGATGCCTCGGGCGGAGTGCCGCTGTCGTTCTTCGAGGTGCTGGTCGGCATGGCCTTCTCGGTTTTCGCCGACGCGCCGGTCGACGTCTGCGTGCTTGAGGTGGGCATGGGCGGGACCTGGGACAACACAAACGTCGCCGACGGTGCCGTTGCGGTCGTCACGCCGATCTCCATCGATCACGCCCGGTATCTGGGCAACACGGTCGCCGAGATCGCCGCGGACAAGGCCGGCATCATCAAGCCCGGAGCCGTCGCGGTGCTCGCGCAGCAGCCACCGGCTGCCGCCGAGGCGCTGCTGCGCCGCGTCGGGGAAGTTGGCGCGAGCGTCGCCAGGGAAGGGCTTGAGTTCGGCGTGCTCAGCCGTGAACTCGCCGTTGGCGGCCAGCAGGTGTCGATACGCGGCCTGCTCGGTGACTACGAGGACCTGTACCTTCCGCTGTTCGGCGACTATCAGGCCAGCAACCTGGCCTGCGCGCTGGCAGCGGTGGAGGCGTTCGCCCGCACTCCCGGCAGCGACGCGGACCAGCAGCCAGCCGCCCTGGACAACGCCATTGTTCGCCGGGCGGCCGCGACGATGAGTTCTCCGGGACGACTGGAGATCGTCAGGCGCAGCCCGGTCGTCATCGTGGACGCGGCTCATAACCCGGCAGGAATGGCCGCGTCGGTGGCTGCCCTAACCGAGGCATTCACCTTCACCGAGCTGATCGCCATTCTCGCCATCAGCGAAGACAAGGACGTGCCGGGCATCTTGGACGAGCTGGAGCCGGTCGTGACTCACTTGATCGTCACCGCCAACTCGTCGCGGCGCTCGATGTCGCCGGCGTCGCTCGGCGAGCTCGCCATGGCCGCGTTCGGCCCCGACCGCGTCACGGTGGCGGCCAGGCTCGACGATGCGATCGAGACAGGCGTGGCGCTGGCTGATGAGGCGGACGCTGCGGCGCAAGGCGGACCGGGGAGTGCTGGCGTGCTGGTAACCGGCTCGGTGATCACCGCGGGCGACGCACGGGCGCTGCTGGATGCCAGTGCCGGCCGGATGACTGACGATTGACGGGAACGGCTGAGCCATATGAGACGGCTGTCCGGGCGGGTGCGCGGCGCATGAGGAGACAGCCCGCACGACGAGACTGTGCCCGTGACGAGACTGTGCCCATGAAGAGGCTGTGCCCATGAAGAGGCTGTGCTCATGAAGAGACTGTGCGCGACGGTGCTCGTCATGGAGGCGATTGTCCTGGGCCTGACGATCCCGGTGGCGGTGCAGATCAGTCACGCGTCATTGTCGTCGGCCGGCCTGGCCAGCGGCATAGCGGCGGTCGCGGCCGTGCTGCTGGCGGCGACTGCCCGCAGGCTGCTCCGGGTCACGCTCGTGGCCGGCACCGTGCTGCAGGCATACGTCATTGCACTCGGCGCGCTCGTGCCCGTCATGTATTTCTTGGGCGGCATCTTCGCCGCTCTGTGGGCAACCGGAATCTGGCTCGGCTATCGCGCTGAGCACGCTGCCGGTCACTAGTTGGGAAAGCGCATCCCAACGGACGCGCCCCGCCGCAGCACGCGCAGGACCGACATGTAGGCTATCCATTCGCGGGCTACGCAGCGTGCTTTTGACATTACTGGACGCATGTAGCCGGTCGCTGATAGTGGCAATCACGGGGAATGCCGAATCGGCTTGCCTGTAGTTGGCACTATCGGTCGCGCTAGCGCGTTGGACGTCCCAGCCGGGTCGTCCGCCGGGCCGGTGCGGGCCGGCGTCGGCTTGGCAGGCAACTGTTTTCCCTGCCTACCATGTGCCGTTCAGGTTCGCTGCAGCAGGATGGCGCGAACGGCAGCACCAGCCGCGGCAGTGCAAAAATTCAGATAGACCTGGCAGATCTGGCTGGAAGGTTCTCGTTCTCTATGAGCAACGCGATGGGGTTTCTGGGTCGTGACATGGCCGTCGACCTTGGCACCGCCAACACCCTCGTGTACGTGCGGGGCAAAGGGATCGTGCTCAATGAGCCGTCCGTCGTAGCGCTCAATACAAACACCGGCCAGATCGTCGCGGTCGGCGTCGAGGCCAAGCGAATGATCGGCCGGACGCCCGGCAACATTGTCGCGGTCCGCCCGCTGAAGGATGGCGTGATTGCGGACTTCGACGTCACCGAGCGCATGCTCCGCTACTTCATTCAGAAGGTGCACAAGCGCAGTCACCTCGCCAAGCCGCGGATTGTCGTGGCGGTTCCGAGCGGAATCACTGGCGTCGAGCAGAGCGCAGTGAAGGAGGCCGGGCACCAGGCCGGCGCGCGGCGGGTGTACATCATCGAGGAGCCGATGGCAGCCGCAATCGGCGCGGGCCTGCCAGTGAACGAGCCCACCGGCAACATGGTCGTCGACATCGGCGGCGGCACGACCGAGGTTGCGGTCATCTCCCTCGGCGGCATCGTGACCTCGCAGTCCATCCGCGTCGGCGGCGACGAACTCGACCAGGCCATCATCAACTTCGGCAAGAAGGAGTACTCGCTGATGCTCGGTGAGCGCACCGCCGAGGAGATCAAGATCTCGCTGGGCTCGGCCTGGCCGTCGAACGACGAGCCGAATGCCGAGATCCGCGGCCGCGACCTGGTCAGCGGGCTGCCGAAGACCATCGTGATCTCCGCCGAGGAAATCAGGCGCGCCATCGAGGAACCGCTGAGCGTGATCATCGACGCCGTCAAGACCACGCTGGACAAGTGTCCGCCTGAGCTCGCCGGTGATGTGATGGACCGCGGAATCGCCCTGACGGGCGGCGGGGCGCTGTTGCGCGGGCTCGACGAGCGGCTGCGCGAGGAGACCGGCATGCCGATTCACCTGGCCGACAACCCGCTGGACTCGGTGGCGCTCGGTACCGGCAAGTGCGTCGAGGACTTCGACACGCTGCAGCAGGTCCTGGTACCCGAAGCCAGGCGCTAGCCCGCTCTGGGCCGCACAGGCCCCAGTGCCGGGCAAGCGCGGGGACAGACGAGGTGACGGGCGGCAGACGAGGTGATCGGAGTGCGGGACACGCGGCGGACCCGCCTTGTTGTGATCGTGCTGCTGGTGGTTGCACTGTCGCTGATCGCGTTCGATTACGCTGACGGCTCGTCATCAGTGCTGGGGGCCATCCGGCGGGCGGGGGGCTCGGTGTTCGGCGGAGCCGAGCACGTGGCCAGCCGGGCGGCCGGATACTTCGGCGGATCAGGATCCTCAACTAGCCAGGTCCAGAGACTGCAGCAAGAAGTGGTGCAGTTGCGCGCCCAGCTCAGTGGTGCCCAGCTGAGCAAGGCCGAATACGCCGAGCTGCACAAGCTGCTGCTGGTGGCGGGAGCTGGCGGGTACCGGATCGTCGTGGCGACGGCGATCGCGGTCGGCCAGGGCTACCAGCAGACGGTCACGCTGGATGTGGGCGGCGACGATGGTGTCCGCGCGAACGAGACCGTGCTGAATGGCCAGGGCCTGGTCGGGCAGGTCATTTCGGTGACCGCGACCACAAGCACAGTTCTGCTTGCCACCGATTCATCGTCAGTCGTCGGCGTGGCGCTGGCGCCCAGCGGTGAACTCGGCTGGGTGGGAGGGCCCGGCAAGACCGCGGGTGCGGGACTGCTGCACCTGCAGATGCTGAACTCCGCCGCCAGGCTCAGGCCCGGCGCTGAGCTGGTTACTTCCGCCTCGGTCAAGGACCGGCCGTTCGTGCCAGGCGTGCCGGTCGGAGTGATCACCAAGGTGCTGAACCAGGCTGGCACGCTGGCTCCGGTGGCCGAGGTCCGGCCGTTCGTGGACTTCTTCGCGCTCGGCGTCGTCGGCATCGTGATTCAGCCCCCGGCGCACAACCCGCATTTCTCCGTGCTGCCGCCGCTGCCGCGGCCTGCGCCGACGGTGACCGTCACCGTGTCGGCCCGGCCGGGCGCGAGCTCGTCGCCGACCCGCGGCGCGAGGCACTGACATGCGCAAGGCGTTGCTCGCCGGCTGCCTGCTCGCGATAGCTGTCGTCGTCCAACTCAGTGTGCTGAACGGGCTCCGCCTGCCTGGTGGCGGCGTACCCGACCTGGTGCTGGTCGCGGTGGCTGCGCTGGCGCTGACACAGGGACCGCTCTACGGCACGGTGGCGGGCTTCACGGCAGGCTTGAGCATCGACGTGGCGCCCCCAGCCAGCCAGCTGATCGGCCAGTACGCCCTGGTGTTCTGCCTGGCCGGCTGGGCGGCGGGCCGGGCCAGCCGGGTCGCGGCGCGGTCGGCGATCAGTTCGGTGCTCCTGCTCAGCCTGGTAGTGGCGGCGGGCGAGGCGCTCACCGCGGGAGTCGGGCTGGTGCTGGAACCGGCCCAGGTCACGCTGGCGCAGGTCCGCCAGGTGCTGCCGTCAACAATCGGCTATGACCTGCTACTCGGTCCGTTCCTGCTGTCCGTGGTGCTGCTGCTGAGCTCCTTCCTGGAGCGCAGGGCGGCGGCCAGGCCGGAGACTTCCAGCCTGCTGGCCGCGCCAGCCCGGCGCAAGCGCCGCCACCCGCCCGCACCAGCCGCGCCTCGGTGCATGCCGCCGGGCGACCGGGCGATGGCTGGGTGGGTAACGCGACTCGCCGGCAGCTCGGGTCACCGGCGGCGGCGCGGCGCCTTCCGCGGCTGCACCCGGCGAGCGGCGTGGCCGGCTCCGCGTCGGGCCTCGCGCACCCGCGAGCAGCGCCAGCTGTCCCGGTGAGGTTGCGACTGGCCAGCCGTCGGCGTGGTGACGGGGCTATCGGTACCGCAGTCGGCGTGGGCCTGGCTGGCCGGTCGCGGCAGGCCGGACGTCACCCTGGATTGCTGGCCGGCGCGCGCCGGGAGTTCCGGCCGCGCGGAGGTGTCCGCGGTGGCTCGGCGGCCGCGCACCCATCGCTGGGGCCGCGGCAACCAGCGGGACGGACATCCATCCGGTTCAGCGGTCACCGGGGAGACGCCACGCTAGGACGGCTGCTCGGCGGCTCGGCGGCCGCGCATCCGTCGGCCGGGTCGCGGCGACCAGCGGGACGGACATCGATCCGGTTCAGTGGTCACCGGGGAGACGCCACGGTGGGACGGCTGCTGGGCAGGTCAGTAACGGCCAGCGGCAGCCTCCTGGCCGGGACGGCGGCCGGCCGGGTTCATCCCGCCGGCAGCCGGGCAGCGTCGGTGCCGAGGCTCCGCTTCTCGGCGGACAAGGCGCCGGTGAGTCGTCGTCCGGCGTCGGCGCCGCGCTTCCGCCGCCGGTCGGACCGGATTCGGATATCCGCGCTCGCCTTCGGCGTGCGGCCTGGCGGCGCGCTAGACGAGCACGCGTTCCGGTCCATCCGGAAACGGAACGCCGCTACGCCGAGGCTGCGCCTGCGCAGCACGCGCGCGGGGATGCTGGGCGGGTCAGGCCGCGGGCCCGCGCTCGCGCCCCGGCCGGCAAGGTTCGGGCTGCTATCCCGTCGCGGCACCGGGCGGGTAGCCAAGACGCCGAGATTCGGTTACCGGCGGCGATCGCTGCCGTCAGTACTGGCCAGAAGCCGGGCCAGTGGCCGCTGGCTCGCCGCCCGCCGGGCGGGCAGCAGATCGGGAGCTTCGCTGCTTGGCAGGCGAACAGGAGGGTCGCGTTGATCCCGGCGTCAAGGAGCCGCCTGGCCGCCGTCGCGCTGATCACGGCCGGGCTGCTGGCGGTGCTGGGCATCCGGCTGTGGGACCTGCAGATCACTGCCCACCGGACGTACGTGGCGCTGGCCAGTCAGGACCAGGTCAGGTATGTCGTCGAGCCGCCGGTCCGCGGCCAGATCTTCGATGACACCGGTCATCCGCTGGTGGACAATGCGGCCTCGCTCACCGTGTCCGTCAATATGGCGCAGATCGGGCAGCAGGCTGATGGTGGCAATGCCGAGCTCGCCCGGCTGGCCAGGCTGCTCGGCGTCAGCGACAAAAAGATCCAGGAGCGGGTCCGGCTATGCACGGTTGGAGTCAGCCAGCCGTGCTGGCCGGGCTCCCCGTATCAGCCGATTCCGGTCGCGGAGCGCGTCCCGGAGAAGATCGCGCTCCAGGTTCTGGAAGACAAGAAGCTGCTTCCTGGCGTAACGGCTGACATGCAGCCGAGCGTGCACTACGCAGAGCCGATCGCCACGGCCGCGGCCCAGCTGCTCGGCTACCTGCAGCCAATCACGGCACAGGAGCTGCAGCAGCTGAAGATCCCGGTCACCGGGTTCTCCGCCGTCGATCTGGTCGGCCAGTCCGGCCTTGAGTTGCAGTACGACAAACAGCTGCGCGGCAAGGCAGGCGTCGACGAAGTCGCCGTCAACGCGGCTGGTCAGGTCACTGGCACGATCAAGCAGAACAAGCCGCAGGCCGGCGATGACCTGGTCACCAGCATCAACTCGAACCTGCAGATCGCCACCGAGAACGCGCTTCAGACCGCGGTGCTGCGGGCGCAAGCCGAGGGAAATGCCGGGGCGACGTCGGGCGCGGCGGTGGTCATGACTACCACCGGCCGGGTCGTCGCGATGGCGAGCTATCCGACGTACAACCCGAGCGTCTGGACCAGCGGGATCTCGGAGCGGGAATTCAAGCGGCTGTTCGGCACCGCGGGCGGCGAGCCGATCCTGGAGCGGGCCACTCAGGGTCAGTACCCGCCGGGTTCGACCTGGAAGGTGACCACACTGACCGCCGGCCTCAAGGCAGGCGATCCGCTCTACGGCAGCTACGACTGCCCGGGCGCTTTGGATGTCGGCGGTCACGCGTTCAACAACGACTTCGGCAATGGCGGCGTGATGTCGCTGCACACGGCGCTCGTGCTGTCGTGCGACACGATCTTCTACAACATGGGCTACGACATCTGGCTGCGCGACAACCGCCGGTACGACACGGTCACCAGTCCGAAGGCGCCGATTCAGCAAGAGCAGAAAGTGGAAATGCAGTGGGGCTTCGGCAAACTCACCGGGGTGGACCTGCCGGGGGAGTACAGCGGCACGGTCCCGACCCGGGAGTGGCTCTACTACTTCTGGAAGGACAACGCGCACACAGGCGAGAACTGGTGCAAGTACGGCCGGGCTAACGGCAGTTATGTCCAGCAGATCGAATGGGATGACTGCCGCTACGGCAACATCTGGACGCCCGGTCAGGCGATCATCGCCTCCATCGGCCAGGGCTACGTCGCGGTGACGCCGCTTCAGCTCGCCAGTGCCTACGCGGCGCTGGCCAACGGCGGAACGTTGTACAGCCCGCGGATCGGCGAGGAACTGGTCAGCCCCGGCGGCAAGGTGATCAAGAAGATCACGCCACCGGTCATCGGCCACTTGCCCGCCTCCAAGGCGACGCTCGCCTACATCAGGAGCGCGCTGCAGGGCGTCGTCACCCAGGGCACCGCGGCCGGTACTTTCGCCGGTTTCCCCCTCGGCAGGGTCTGCGTGGCCGGCAAAACCGGAACGGCCCAGGTGTTCGGCCGGAACTCGACGTCGAACTTCGCCTCGTTCGCGCCCTGCGACCACCCGAAGTACGTGGTGGTCATGATGATCCCCGACGCCGGGTACGGCGCCGATGCATCCGGCCCGGCTGTTCGGCAGATCTGGGACGCGATCTACGGGCTCGAGGGGCATCCGGCCGCGCTGCCTGGCGGCAACCTGCCGGGCCTGCCGCATGTCAACAACGCGGGCCAGATCGTGCCGTCCGCGTCCGGGCGGCCGCGCCCAGCCGCGAGCAAGCGAGCCAGGGGGTAGCACCGTGAGCTCCTGGCGTAGCGCGGGCGGCCTGACTGGACCGGCCAGCAGGCCGGTTCCGCCCGAATACCGCGGCCTGGCGCCGGTCCGGCTTGACGGCGGCAAGGCGCGCCGGAGCGGCTTCGGCCCTGGCATGACGGCGGGCGGCGGGCCCGGCCACAGACTGCGCAGGCTCATACGTCGCGTGTTGGGGCGCGGCTCGCCGCTGCGCCGGCTGGACTGGATCCTGCTGGTCGCGGTGCTCGCACTGAGCCTGCTCGGCACTCTGCTCGTCTGGTCCGCGACGTCGCCAACGCCATCGACCTCGGACCCTTACCTGTTTAAGCAGCTGCTGAACATCGCGATCGGGCTGGCCCTGATGGTCGGCGTTTCCTTGCTTGATTACCGGCAGCTGAAACTACTGTCGCCGGTAGTCCTGGCGGCGTCCTGCCTGGGGTTGCTGGCCGTGCTGTCACCGCTCGGCAGCAGCGTCAACGGCGCGAAATCGTGGATAACGCTGCCAGCCGGATTCCAGATCGAGCCCTCGGAGTACGCCAAGCTATCCATCATCCTGGTCGCCGCGATGATCCTGAGCGAGCTACGGCCCGGCGAGACGCGACCGCGCCCGCGGGCCATCGGATTGACGGTCGCGCTGGCCGCGGTGCCACTGGTGCTCGTCGTGGCCGAGCCTGACCTCGGCGTCTCGATGCTGATGGTGGCGATGCTCGTGGGGCTGATCGCCCTGTCGGGCGTCAAGCTGCGCTGGCTGGCGCTGCTCGTTGGCGGCGGCGCGCTCGGCGTGTTCGCCGTGGTGAAACTGCATCTGCTCAAGGCCTATCAGGTCAGCAGGCTGACCTCGTTCCTGCACCCGGGACAGGACCCGCTGGGCGCCGGTTACAGCGCTTATCAGTCCAAGATCGCTATCGGCTCGGGCGGGCTGCGGGGCCAGGGGCTTTTCCACGGGCAGCTAGTGGCCGGCAACTTCGTACCCGAGCAGCACACCGACTTCATCTTCTCGGTAGCGGGCGAGGAACTCGGCTTTGTCGGGGCCATGGTGATCATCGGCCTGCTGGCGATCGTGCTGCTGCGCGCAATCCGGATTGCGGCCCGGGCCGATGACCAGTTCGGCATGCTCGTGGCAGCCGGGGTGGCGATCTGGTTTGGCGTGCAGTCATTCATCAACATCGGCATGACGATCGGCATCATGCCGGTGACTGGCCTGCCGCTGCCGTTCGTGTCCTACGGCGGATCGGCGCTCTTCGCCGACATGATCGCGGTCGGTGCGCTGCAGGTCGTCTACCGCCGGCGCACCGTGTTCAGCTGACCAGGCCCGCGGGTTCGGGCCTGATTCGGAGCTGTAACATCGCAGGCCGGGGGCGGCTCGTGAGACGGGGGACGTAATGGCCATTTTGGCAAAGATGATCGCTAACGGCATGGATGAGGCGGCTTACGACCGGCTGTCGGTTTATCTCTCGAAGCTGCTGAAGCAGCAGCCCGGCTTCATCATTCACGTGGCGTATCCAGGCTCCGCCGGATTCTACGCGGAGGAGGTATGGCAGAGCCGGGCACAGTTCGAGAGGTGGTTCAAGGAGGAGGTCAAACCCAACGTGCCCGAGATCCAGCAAGAGGTCATTGAGCTGCACCAGATGGTCCAGCCGTATGTTGCGGGCGAGTTGGTCGGATTCGGCTATATGGCGGCTTCAGCGCCCGGAGTTCTCGCCCATGCGCTTAGCACCGCCTCGAGGAGCTCCAGCGCATATCGCGGCGGCCAATCGCCGCGGCGTCGACTCCTGAATCAGTGCCGTGGTCGACGATCAATGCGTTGCGCAGCGAGATCTCGTCAGATTCGGCGATGTTGTCGGCTTCCACCGCACGCAGGCCTTCGCCGATCCGCTCGCGCGCCTGCCGGAGCGTAGCTTTCGCCAAGCCTCGAGTGTCGTCGCCGGCGCCGGTCGCGTAGCGCCTGCTCGCTGCTGGATCGGCCGCCAGCTGTACCTCGTATTGGCGTGTCGCCTGAATCGGCGGCAGCGGCCTCACGATCGCGCCGTCCTTGACGCCGCGTGGTAGACCCAGCTACGCTGCGCGGGCACCGGACATCCGGGTTGCGTCCGCCGACCTTGCCATCGCGGTCCGTCCAGCATCAGTGACCGCCATGACCGACCAGCCAGACCGGAGTGGCTACCGTGCGCCAGCCGTCCGACCTGCGATGTGCGCGCGCGCTGACCGCCGCCGGCCCCGAGCTATCGTGCCCCGGTTGCGCCAGGTCCCGTTCCTGGGCTAGCCCGAGCGCCACGTCGATGATCATGTCCTCCTGGCCGCCGACGTAGCCGAGTTCGCCGACCCGCTGCAGGATCTCGTGCGCGGGCACGCCGTATCGCTCCGCGGCGCGCTCGGCGTGCAGCAGGAAACTGCTGTAGACGCCGGCCCAGCCCTGCACGATCGCGGGCCGGTCCATCTTCGGCCAGCGCGGCAAGAACGGCCGGACGACCTCTTCGGCAGCCGCAAGTACTCCGCCGACGTCGATGCCGGTCTGCACCCCCAGGTGATCGAAGGTCGCGGCGAGCACCTCAGTGGGGGAGTTGCCAGCTCCGGCGCCGAGCGCGCAGAGTGCGCCATCGACCTGCCGGGCGCCGTGCTGGTAGGCCAGTACCGAGTTGGCCACGCCCAGCGACAGGTTCTGGTGACCGTGAAAACCGACCTCCGCCTCGTCAGCTATCTCGGCGACCATGGCCTGCACTCGCTCCTGCGCGTCGCCGAGGACCAGCGCGCCCGCCGAATCCACGCAGTAGACGCACTGCGCACCGGCATCCACCATGATCCTGGCCTGCCGGGCCAGCTCGGCGGGCGTGGTCTTGTGCGCCATCATCAGGAAGCCCACGGTTTCCATGCCGAGATCGCGGGCCAGGCCGAAATGCTGGATCGATACGTCCGCCTCGGTGCAGTGCGTCGCGATCCTGGCAACGGCGGCGCCTGCCTCCCGCGCGCCGCGCAGGTCGTCCTTGGTGCCGATGCCGGGCACCAGCAGAACCGCGATCGCAGCCTGCGTGGCCTCCTGGACGCCGGCCTTGATCAGGGTCAGCTCGTCCTCACGGGAAAACCCGTAGTTGAACGACGAGCCGCCGAGCCCGTCGCCGTGGGTGACCTCGATGACCGCCACGCCGGCCGCGTCCAGCGCGTGCACGGTGGCCCGCACCTGTTCTTCGGTGAACTGATGCGCCATCGCGTGGCTGCCGTCTCGCAACGTCGTGTCCGTGATGCGCAGTTGCCGGGTCCGGCCCGCGGTCACCGTCATGCCGTCACCGCCGCGGCCCGGCGCTGCGCGATGACCTCGCCGACCTGCGCCGCGGCGGCGGTCATGATGTCGAGGTTGCCGGCGTACTCGGGCAGGTAATCGCCGCCGCCGCGAACCTCGAGGAACACCGCGACCCGCGCGTTGCCGTGCCAGGACTCGCGTGCATCGTCGAATTGAGGCTCGGCCCGCAGCGTGTATCCGGGCACATAGCGCTGCACCTCGGCGACCCGGCGCCGGATCGACTCGGTGATGGCGCTGGTGTCGGCGTCGGCCGGGATCGCACAGTAGACGGTGTCCCTCATGATCATGGGCGGCTCGACCGGGTTAAGGATGATGATGGCCTTGCCCTTGTCCGCCCCGCCGACTGTCTGCACTGCCCTGGACGTGGTGTGGGTGAACTCATCGATGTTGGCCCTGGTGCCCGGGCCCAGCGGACTTCGAGGCTACTGATGCGACGATCTCGGCGTACGGAACGGGCACCACGCTCGAGACTGCGTGCACGATGGGAACGGTGGCCTGGGCGCCGCAGCTGATCATGTTTATGTTCGGCGCATCCAGGTGATCGTGCAGGTTGACCGGCGGGCAAACTAGCGGCCCGAGTGCGGCCGGGGTCAGGTCGATCGCGGTGATCCCGGCCTCGGCGTATCGCGGCGCGTTGGCCGCGTGGGCCTTGGCCGACGTTGCCTCGAACACCAGGTCCGGCAGCGGGTCCTGGCGAAGCAGCCAGTCGACCCCGTCGGCGGACGCGGCCAGGCCCAGCTGCCTGGCCCTGGCCAGGCCGTCCGACTCCACGACGCCGACCACGTAGCCGACCTCGATCTGGTCGCTGCGCTGCAGCTTGGCCAGGAGGTCGGTGCCGATGTTGCCAGGTCCCGACAATGGCCGCCAGTGTTCGCGCGCCGCTCACGTTCGTTGGCCGATCATCTATGGCGACTCCGTTCCCTTGCTCAATGGGTAAGAACAGGCGTAGCTTGTCGTATCGCGGGGCGATCGGGAAGTGGCGCGGGCCGGCTGGCGCCGGTTATGGTCAAGGCGGCCGCGTCCGCAGGCGTAACCGGAGGCTGAGCACATGCCGCTAACCGACGTGTCCGGCAAGGCCAGGGCGCTGTACGAAGCCCGGCGGAGCCGGCAGCCGATCGAGCCGTTCACCGACACCGATCCTGATCTCGGCATGGCTGACGGCTACGCGATAGCGCAGCAGCTGACCAGCATGCTCGTCAACGACGGGGACGCGGTCGTCGGGTTCAAGGTGGGCCTCACCTCAAAGCCCATGCAGAAGATGATCGGCGTTGACTCGCCCGACCACGGGCCGGTCCTCGGCTCCACCGTCTACGCTGACGGCGACGCGGTCTCGCTGGGCAAGTTCATCCAGCCGAAGATCGAGGCCGAAATTGCGTTCGTTCTCGGCGCCGCGCTGCGCGGCCCTGGCGTCACGGTCATGGAAGCCCGCCAGGCCATCGCCGGGATGGCGGCCGCTGTCGAGATCGTGGATTCGCGGTTCGCTGACTGGCGGATCAGGCTGGCCGACACCGTCGCGGACCTGGCATCTAATGGCGCGGTCGCGGTCTCCGGCCGCGCTGGTTCCGGTAGACGGCGTGGAACCCAGGCTGATCGGGATGGTGCTGACCAGGTGCGGTGAGCTGGTGGACACTGGCGCGGGGGCGGCGGCGCTCGGCGACCCCGTCGGGGTGGTGGCGTGGCTCGCCAACACCCTCGGCGAGATGGGGGCCGGACTCGAGCCCGGCCAGCTGATCATGACCGGGGCCCTGCATGCGGCCGTGCCGATGGCAGTTGGGGACGTGTTCCGGGCCGAGTTTGACCGGCTCGGGCCGGTAACCGTCCGCGTCGTCGAATAAGGGAACGGAGCCCTGTTGATGCCGGTGGACACCGCTGAGATCGCGGCCAGGCTGGCTAAGGCCAGGGCTGACCGGGCGCCGATCGAGCCGGTGACCGGCAACGGGGATGACCGGGCATGTCGAGGCGGCACGGCGATGACGGGCCAGCGGTCGATGGCCGGTTCGCGCCGAGGTCACGCTGGTGCCTTTGGCCAAGCGTCGCGGCCGGACCAGGTGGACGTTCCGGCACGCGGCCGTGGTTACGTCGTGTTCGCTATCGACGGCCAGCTCCGGGTGACCGACGCGGCCTGCCCGCATAACGGCGGCCCGCTGGCCAAGGGCATCGTCCGGGACGGCTCGATCATCTGCCCCTGGCACTGGTATCGCTTCGACCTGCAGACCGGCTGCTGCCGTACCGATGCGGGTTATGGGCTGCGGCTGTACCCGGTGATCTGGCGTGACGGGCGGGCCTTCGTCGCGCTGCCGGCCGCAGTCCGACGGCGCAGCTGGTCGTGGTTGCTGCGCGCGCTGCCCGTGCGGGCCGGGACGCGAAACCGCCCGGCTAGCCAAGCCCCGGCGGCCGAGGCGTTGATCCCGCAACTGGCGGCCTTGCGGCGAGCTCGGCCTGCCCTCTGACCTGGCTACCTCTGACCTGGCTGATGCTGTCCGGTCCGACGGGGCGGGCTCGTCGCCCGCCGCGGCCGTGCGTCTCCCGCGCGGCCGCGGCCTGTGGTGGCACCGCCGCGGCTGGCGCTACGTCCCGGGGTGTCCTGGCGCCCGGCCGCGCCACGGCTGTCGTCCAGGCCAGCCAGATGGCCCAGGCTCGCCACCAGCACCGCAGCCAGCGTCCAGCCCAGGGCGGTAGTGCCGACACCGACGTATTTCAGGCCGGAGGCGAAGATCACGAAGGTGATCACCGGCCGGAGGAACTTGTCCGGCGCGCGCGAGGACAGCAGGGAGCCGATCAGCACCGCAGGCACGCTGCCGATGATGATCGAGACGGTGACGCCGAACTTCACGTGGCCGACGATGACCAGCGCACCGACGGCGGCCGCCAGAGTCAGCGGCACGGCCTGGGTCAGGTCGGTGCCGACCAGCCGGTTGGCACCGATCATCGGGTACAGGAACAGCAGCAGCACGATCATCAGGGATCCGGACCCTACCGAGGTCAGGCCGACGATGACGCCGCCGATCATGCCGATCGCGACGGTCGGCAACGGCTTGGCGACCAGGTCATGGATCGCGGCCGTCCGGCCTTTCCCGCCGCGCACATCCAGGACGTACCTGATGACCATCGCGGCCGCGCCGGTGAGCAGCGCCGCTCCGAGCGCCTGCTCGACGTGCACCGGGGCGGCCGAGGAGCTTCCGAGCAGGCGCAGCAGATAGGTACCGAGGAAGGCCATCGGCACCGAGCCGAGCGCCAGCCAGCCGACCAGCCGGTAGTTCACGGTGCCCTTGCGCATGTGCACGGCGGCGCCAACCGGCCGCATGAAGACCGCGGCGACCAGGTCGCTGGAGATGGCGCTGGGTGCCTTCACGCCGAACAGCAGGATCAGCATCGGCGTCATCAGCGCGCCGCCGCCGGCTCCGGTCATGCCGACAAGCAAGCCAACAACCGCGCTGCCCAGGACGATGTAGGGGTCGACGTGCACCTGTGTACCTCCTGAGGGCTGCCTGTCTGATCTGCACCCTTTTACCATAAAAAATCTTGGTTCTTGACCGCCGCGTCCAGGCAGACTAACAACAATAGCTGCCGGATTGATTGGTAATACAAGGGCCACGGGCGGGTCAGCGCGAAGTCCTCCGCGGCGTCGGTACTGTAGTAACCGTGCCTGTGCAGTCGGTGTACCCCCTGCTCGAGCCGCTGCTCCCGTTGGTGCGCAAGCCCATCCAGTACGTCGGCGGCGAGCTGAACTCTGTCGTGAAGGACTGGGACTCCGCCGACGTCCGCTGGGCGCTGATGTACCCGGATGCCTACGAGGTAGGCCTGCCGAATCAGGGCCTGCAGATCCTGTACGAGGTGCTCAACGAGCGCGACGGCGTGCTAGCCGAGCGTAGCTACAGCGTGTGGCAGGACCTCGAGGCGCTCATGCGCGAGCATCGGGTGCCCCAGTTCACCGTGGACTCGCACCGGCCGGTGCGGGCGTTTGACCTGCTGGGGGTCAGCTTCGCCACCGAGCTCGGCTACACCAACCTGCTGACCGCGCTGAGCCTGGCCGGGATACCGCTGTCGGCCGCCGACCGCGGGAACGATGACCCCGTCGTGCTGGCCGGCGGCCATGCCGCGTTCAACCCCGAGCCGATCGCGGAGTTCATCGACGGTGCCGTGCTCGGCGACGGCGAGCAGGCCGTGCTGATGATCACCGACCTCCTCCGGGCGTGGAAGGCGGCGGGGCGGCCCGGCGGCCGGGACGGCCTGCTGGTGCAACTCGCGGCGGCCGGCGGCGTGTACGTGCCGCGGTTCTACGACGTTAGCTATGGCCCGGACGGCGCTATCAGCAGGGTAGAGCCGAACCGGCCAGGGGTGCCTTGGTCGGTGTCCAAGCACACGGTCACCGATCTTGATTCCTGGCCGTACCCGAGCAAGCCGCTGGTGCCGCTGGCCGAAACCGTGCATGAGCGGTTCAGCGTCGAGATCTTCCGCGGCTGCACCAGGGGATGCCGGTTCTGCCAGGCGGGCATGATCACCCGGCCGGTACGGGAGCGCTCGATCACCACGATCGGCTCCATGGTCGAGGCGGGCCTCGAGGCCAGCGGGTTCAACGAGGTCGGGCTGCTGTCGCTGTCCAGCGCCGACCACAGCGAGATCAACGAGATCGCCGTCGACCTGGCCGACCGGTACGAGGGCACCAACACCGGCCTGTCCCTGCCATCGACCCGCGTCGATGCGTTCAACGTGACGCTGGCCGACGAACTGAGCCGCAACGGGCGGCGGTCCGGGCTGACGTTCGCGCCCGAGGGCGGCTCTGACCGGATCCGCAAAGTGATCAACAAGATGGTCACCGAGGAGGACCTGATCAGGACCGTGACGACCGCCTATGCCAGTGGCTGGCGGCAGGTGAAGCTGTACTTCATGTGCGGCCTGCCGACCGAGACCGACGAGGACGTGCTGGCCATCGCGGGGCTGGCGCGCCGGGTCATCGCGGCCGGCCGGTCCGTGACCGGCCGCAATGACATCCGCTGCACGGTGTCGATCGGCGGTTTCGTGCCCAAGCCGCATACCCCGTTCCAGTGGGCGGCCCAGTGCGGTCACGAGACCGTCGACGCCCGGCTGAAGGCGCTGGGGGCGGCGATGCGCTCGGACCGGCGCTACAGCAAGGCAATCGGGTTCCGCTACCACGATGGCCAGCCGTCGATCGTGGAAGGCCTGCTGTCCCGCGGCGACCGCCGGGTAGCTAAGGTCATCCGTGCAGTGTGGGAAGACGGTGGCCGGTTCGACGGCTGGAGCGAGAATTTCTCGTTCGAGCGTTGGGAGAGATGCGCCAAGTCGGCGCTGGCCGCTGACGGGGTCGACCTGGCCTGGTACACCACCCGCGAACGCGGCTACGGCGAGATCCTGCCGTGGGACCACCTGGATGCCGGGCTGGAGCGGGACTGGCTCTGGCAGGACTGGCTGTCCGCTATTGACCCGGACGGCGCCGCCGAGGTCGATGACTGTCGCTGGACGCCCTGCTTCGAATGCGGCGTCTGCCCAGCGATGGGTACCGAGATCGAAGCAGGCCCGACCGGGAAGCGATTGCTGCCGCTCAGTGTTGTTGGCGGTAGTGATTTTGGTGACCGTAACGGGGTCGATGTGCTCAGGGCTGGCAGCGCCGGTACGAAGCACGGCGGCGAGGGCTAGTCGTGGGCCGTCAGCAGCCGCGCCCCTCGGGTCCGCCGCCGCCACCAGCAGTTCAGCGGGTGTCTATCAGGTACGCTAAACGTGGCAGGATGCGCTTCGCGAGCCACAGGGACATCGCGCGTGCGGTGGAACGGGGAGTCCGGCGGGCTTGCCTCCCAGTCGCCCACTCGGCCGGCTTCTCCCCGCATCCCAAGATCTCGTATTCGGGTGGCGCTCCGACCGGGGCAGCCAGCGAGGCCGAGTACATGGAGATCGCGCTCACCGCGGCCCTCGACCCGGATGCAGTCAGGGCCAGGCTTGACGCCGCCTTGCCGGAAGGGATTGACGTGATCGAGGTCATTGATCTGGCCGTGGCACAGCCGCCACGGCTGGAGGCCTCGGACTGGCAAGTCGTGCTGCCGGGTGTCGCCGCGAACGAGGCGGCGCCGGCAGTTGAGGCGTTTCTCGCCGCCGCGCACGCGGAGGTGGATCGCCTTACCAGCAACGGAGTTCGCCGGCTCGACACCCGGGCCGGAGTGGTATCGCTGGAGCTAGACCGGCGTGCCATGGCGGACGAGCAATCCGGATGTGCGATACTTCGAATGGTTGTTCGGCACATGACACCTGCCGTGCGACCCGAAGACATCCTGGTTGCGCTCCGCCACATGTCGGCTCTCGAGCCAGCGTCGCCCGCAGTGGTGACGCGGCTGGCTCAGGGGCCGCTGGGCATCGATGCTGCCGCCGCGGAGGCTGGCGCGCCTGGTCCCGATGATCCGGCCGACTTGGCCGGCCAGTCGGGACCGCCAGCGCCGGCGGGCCCTTCAGGGGCCACGACCCCGGCGGAGGCGCCCCGGCCTGACGGGCGGGGCGCTGAACAGGGACAAGTATTGGCAACGTGCCTGGATGCGGGGGACGCCAGCAAGGTGTATGCCGCACCAATGAGCGCGTACGAACAGCTCTCGCGCGGCGCGGAGCGGCCCGACGAGGCCAGCTGCGCCCGGGAGCCTGACGGGAGAGAACGCCCGAATGCTCGAAATCGAGCGACAGAACAGAGAGTCAGCAGCTGATGGCCAGGCTGGAAGCGATGCATCGCTAACGGGGCCGTCAGCATCTCCAGAAACGCCCGGCCAGCCAGCAGATAGCGGCGGGAGCCAGGGAAAGGGCCTGCTCCGGCGGGCGCGCCGTGCGGTAACCAGGCCTGCCGGACCTCCGGCAGCGGAGCCGCCAGCTCCGGCCGTTGCGCCGCCTCCGGTAGTGCCGTCGGCAACTGCCGGTGCGGCGGAGCCGCGCGCTGATGAGCTTCCGGCCGCCGCGGCGCCTGCCACCGGGACAACCGGGACAACGTCTGGTACCGGGACAACCTCTGGTACCGGGACAAGCCGCGCACCGCGCAAGCGCGCCAGCAGGGCCAAGGTTCCCCCGGCCAGTCAGGACGACGATGCCAACCGCGGCAAGCGCACGTCCACTGGCGACTCCGGGCCAGCCGCAGTGTCCCCAGCAGTAGCGCCGCCCGCAGTAGTGCCGCCGCCCGCAGTAGTCGTGCCGCCGGCGACGGCGGCGTCGCCATCGGCCGGGCCATCTGCCGCGGTTCCGCAGGCGGCTTTCCAGCCGCCGCTCGTGATCTTCCAGCCGCCGGACATCACTGCCGCGCGGCCGGCGGCTCAGCGGCCGGATCGCCAGCAAGGCGGCCAGTCCGGTCAGCGACGGGGTGGTCAGCAGCGAGGCCAGGGTCCGGCCGGGGCCGACGCCGAGGACGAGGCGGAACCGATCGAGGTCGAAGACGGCGCTGAGGCTGATGGCCGCGACGAGACCGGCACGGGTTCGGCCAGCAGGCGGCGACGGCGTGGCGGCCGTGGTCGGGGCAAGGCCACTGGCGGGCCGCCGATGGAGCCGAGCACCTCCGCGGCGGGGCCGACGACCAGCATGAGGAGCCTGACGCCGAGGACGACCAGGAGCAAGGCGAAGACAGCGGGCAGGAGCCAGGAAGCACCGCGAAGCGGCGCAGGCGCAGGCGCCGCAGCGGATCAAGCGCAGACACCGAGGCACCGGCAAGCGCCTCGCCGGACGATCCGCCCAACACCGTGGTGCACGTTCGGTCACCGCGCGAGAAGAGCGCCGAGACCTCCGACGTCAGGGCGATCAAGGGTTCGACGAGGCTGGAGGCTAAGCGTCAGCGCCGGCGCGAGGGCCGAGAGTCCGGCCGCCGCCGCCCGCCGATCATCACCGAGTCGGAATTCCTGGCCAGGCGCGAGGCGGTTGAGCGGGTCATGGCCGTGCGCCAGCACGCCGACCGGACCCAGATTGCCGTACTCGAGGACGGCGTGCTGGTCGAGCACTACGTGGACAAGGCGAGCCACCAGTCCTATGTCGGCAACGTGTATCTCGGCAAGGTGCAGAACGTACTGCCTTCGATGGAGGCGGCGTTCGTCGACATCGGTAAGGGCCGTAACGCCGTCCTGTACGCGGGTGAGGTGAACTTCGACGCCAGCGGCCTAGAGGGCGAGTCCAAGCGCATCGAGTCGGCGCTGAAGTCGGGCCAGTCGATCCTGGTTCAGGTCACCAAAGACCCGATCGGGCACAAGGGCGCCCGGCTGACCAGCCAGGTAAGCCTGCCCGGCCGTTACCTGGTCTACGTGCCAGGCGCAAGCATGACCGGGATCAGCCGCAAGCTGCCCGATACCGAGCGGAGCCGGCTCAAGCAGATCCTGAAGCAGGTCATGCCAGAGAACGCCGGCGTGATCGTGCGCACGGCCGCCGAGGGCGCGTCCGAGGAGGAATTGTCTCGCGACGTGGCCAGGCTGGCGGCGCAATGGGAGGCCATCGAGAAGAAGGCCAAGACCGCCAGCGCCCCCGAACTCCTGTACAGCGAACCCGACCTGACCCTCCGGGTGGTCAGGGACATCTTCAACGAGGACTTCAGTAACCTGGTCATCGCCAGCGACAGCGAGTGGGACCTGGTCGATGAATACATTCGCTACGTGGCGCCGCACCTGGCCGACCGCCTGGAGCGGTGGGACGGAGAGCAAGACGTCTTCGCCGCGCACCGGATCGACGAGCAGATCGCCAAGGCGCTGGAACGAAAGGTATGGCTGCCCAGCGGAGGCTCGCTGGTGATCGACCACACCGAGGCCATGACGGTCATTGACGTCAACACCGGAAAGTTCACCGGCCAGGGCGGCAACCTGGAGCAGACGGTTACCAGGAACAACCTTGAGGCGGCCGAGGAGATCGTCAGGCAACTGCGCCTTCGGGACCTCGGCGGCATCATCGTGATCGACTTCATCGACATGGTGCTCGAGAGCAACCGCGAGCTAGTGCTGCGCCGCTTGCTGGAGTGCCTGGCCCGGGACCGGACCAAGCATCAGGTTGCCGAGGTGACCTCGCTGGGCCTGGTGCAGATGACCCGCAAGCGCGTTGGGTCGGGGCTGCTCGAAGCGTTCTCGGTGCCGTGCGAGCACTGCAATGGCCGGGGCGTAATCGTCTCGCTCGAGCCAGTCGACCACGCTCCGGCCCGTGGCCGGGGCGAGGACAGCCATGGCCGGGACGGCAGCGGCGAATCTGGCGGTCGGAACGGCCGGACCCGTGGTGGCCGGCCAGCGCCCGGCGGCCTGGCAGCTACCCGCGGCAAGGATGTATCCGGCGGATCAAATGGCGCTGGCACGGATGGTGAAGCAGGCCAGGACGGGGTGGGCGGTCCTGGTGCTGGCGGGTCAAGGGCGCGCAGCGGCCGAACCCGCTCCGGCCGGTCAGCCGGCTCGGGTCAGGCTCAGGCGGACGGGCAGTCAGGCGGACGGCAAGCTGGCAGCGGGCACCCCGACTGTGACGGGCATTCCGGCAGCCACGGATCAGCCCGACGGGCGCTCCGACATCAGCAGCGATCACCAGGTCTCGGCTGTGCCGGGCACTCCAACGCAGGACCTGGCCGGGAAGGCCGGTGCTGACGGAGTCGGCGGGGCGGACGCCGACCGCGGCGTGGCTCAGGATTCTCCGGGCCGATCAAAGCGGTCTAGGTCGAACCGTAGCCGCCGATCCGGCCGGGAAGGCGCCGTCGCGGACGTTGCCGTCCCCGAAGTAGCTGAGCCGGACGGCGTCACGCCAGACGCGGGCAGCACCGACGCGGCCAGCACCGACGCCGCGAGCCGGAAAGCCACGGTCGAGGAAACCACGGTCCAGGCGGGGGAGGCAGGCTAATAGGCTCGGCCGGGCGCGCAAGCCGCCCTCGGCCAGCAGGCGGCTGACGACGCGTGCGGTCTGATACGATTCATGGTCGGCGCATTTAAGCGGATCAGCCTGCCTCGCGGCCGGGTGGCTAGTGCGCAAGGTTAGGCAAGCCCGACTCCACCACCGAGTTTCCGCGGATCTCGCGGCGGGCTGGCACAAAGAGGAGAGAACTCTCGGTGTACGCGATCGTGCGCTGCGGCGGCAGGCAGGAAAAGGCGTCGGTTGACGACGTCCTGACCGTTGACAAGCTGACCGGTGACATTGGAGCCAGCGTGACGCTGCCGGCCTTGCTCGTCGTGGATGGCGGCAAGGTCATCAGCGATCCGGCAGAGCTCGGTGCTTACCAGGTGACTGCTGAGATCGTGGGTGCCGCTGCCGGCCCCAAGATCAACATGATCCATTACAAGAACAAGACCGGCTACCGCCGCCGCCTGGGCCACCGCCAGAAGTACACCCAGATCCGCGTGACTGGCATCGGCACGCAGAAGGCCAAGGCCAGCGCGGGTGCGAAGAAGAAGGGCTGACCCTCGAGATGGCACACAAGAAGGGCGCGTCGTCCAGCCGTAACGGGCGGGACTCGAATGCGCAGCGCCTCGGCGTCAAGCGCTTCGGCGGTCAGCTCGTCGGCGCCGGCGAGATCATCGTGCGCCAGCATGGCACGCACTTCCACCCTGGCGTTGGCGTCGGCCGCGGCGACGACGACACGCTGTTCGCATTGGTGAGCGGCAAGGTGGAGTTCGGTAGACGGCGTGGCCGCCGAGCTGTCAGCGTGCTGCCGGTTGAGCCCGTACTGCCGGTTGAGTCGGCGGCTCGGGCCAGCTGAGCATTACAGGCTGGTCCGGGCGTCTGGCGCGCGGCAGGCTTACCCGAGGGCGGACCGCTGTGGTCCGCCCTTCGGCTTTTGCGGCGTCTTGATCCCGCGGCGCATCGAGTTCTGGCACTAGCTCGGTTTGAGGGGTTGATGGAGTTGCTAGCCGACGGGGCTGGCGAGTGTTCTGAGTGCTGGCTGACATGACTAGGTCGGCGGGCCAGAGGGGGTTAGGCGTGGCGGAGTTCGCGGATCGAGCCGAGGTGCGGGTACAGGCCGGCCACGGCGGCCACGGCTGCGCCTCCGTGCATAGGGAAAAGTTCAAGCCGCTGGGCGGGCCGAACGGCGGTAATGGCGGGCGCGGCGGTGACGTGATCATCGAGGTCGACCCGGGCACTTCGACGCTGCTGGACTTCCACCGCAAGCCGGTGCGGCGCGCTGGCGACGGCAGACCGGGGGCTGGCTCGCACCGCAACGGCGCCGACGGCGCCGACCTGATCATCAAGGTTCCCGAGGGTACGGTCGTCAAGACCGCGGACGGCGAGCAGCTCGCCGACCTGACCGGAGCTGGCACCAGGTATGTCGCGGCCGAGGGCGGCCGCGGCGGCCTTGGCAATGCCGCCCTTGCCTCGGTGAAGCGCAAGGCGCCAGGCTTCGCGCTACGTGGCGAGCCGGGCCCGGAGCTCCAGCTGATCTTCGAGCTGAAGACGGTGGCCGATGTCGGCCTGGTCGGTTTCCCGAACGCGGGGAAGTCGTCCCTGATCGCGGCCATGTCGGCGGCCCGCCCCAAGATCGCCAGTTATCCGTTCACGACGCTGACCCCGAACCTGGGCGTTGTCGAGGCCGGTGACGTCCAATTCGTGGTCGCTGACGTGCCGGGTCTTATCCCGGGCGCGAGCAGCGGCAAGGGCCTGGGGCTCGACTTCCTCCGGCACATCGAGCGATGCACGGTCCTCGTTCATGTGCTGGACTGCGCGACCGAGGAGCCGGGGCGCGATCCGGTCAGCGATCTGGACGCGCTCGAGGCGGAACTCGCGGCCTATGAGGAGCTGACCGGGGCTGCGATGGCGGACCGTCCCAGGCTCGTGGCGCTGAACAAGATCGATGTACCGGCGGCCAGGGAACTGGCCGACTTGGTGGAGCCCGAACTCCAGGCACGCGGCCTGACCGTGCACCGGGTCTCGGCCGCCACCACCGAGGGCCTGCGCGACCTCGCGTTCAGCATGGCGGCCGTGATCGCGGCGGCGCGGGCGGCAGCGCCGCCAGCCGAGCCAACCCGGATAGTGCTCAGGCCTGAGCCAGTGGCCGGGCCGGACTTCACCGTGGTGGCCATCGGCGACAACAGCTTCCGCGTCGTCGGCGACAAGCCGCGCCGCTGGATTCTCCAGACCGACTTCGCTAACGACGAGGCGGTCGGCTACCTGGCGGACCGTCTCGCCAAGCTCGGCATCGAGCGGGCACTGGTCGATGCCGGAGCCGCGCCGGGCGCCGAAGTGCTGATTGGCGAAGAGGACAATTCTGTCGTCTTCGACTGGGACCCGGACATCATCGCGCACGGCGCGACCCTCGGGCCGCGCGGTACCGACGCTCGCCTCGGTTAATTGCCCTCGCGCCGGGCGCCTACTCCGGGTCGCGCAGGCGTCCCCGTTCCCCGGAAATAAAAAAGGGCGCTACATTCTTGTAGCGCCTGAGCGAAAATAAAAGCGAGCAACAAATAGCTCGCACTACGCAGAATACCAAAGAAGGAGCATGGTTGTCAAACGCGGAACTGGATCACGAGCAGGACTACATTTCGCTGCTGTATTCCAGGCTTGATGACCTTAGGGAGCGTGCCAGTAAGCGGATGGCCGGGGTACTGCAGCAAACCGGCGGCACGCACCAGGCCAGGGTAGAGCGGGAGACTTTCAGCGCCATGTACCGCCATCAGCTAGCGCAGCTCGATGCGGCGGAAAACGGCTTGTGCTTCGGGCGACTCGAATTCGGTGACGGCGAGCTTCGCTATATCGGCCGACTCGGAATTCACGCTGACTCTGACGACTACGAGCAGCTCTTGATGGACTGGCGGGCGGACGCGGCCAGGCCCTTTTACCTGGCGACGGCTGCTTCACCTGGCGACGTCCGGGTCCGCAGGCACATCAAGATACGCGGCCGGAGGATCGCGAGCCTCGACGACGAAGTGCTGGACCTGACGGTCGCTGATCCGGCCAGGCACGAGGGCCTGACGGGAGAGTCGGCGCTGCTCGCTGCACTCAACGCGAGCCGAACCGGCTCGATGGCTGACATCGTCGAGACGATCCAGGCCGAGCAGGACGTGATCATAAGGGCGCCGATGGCGGGCGCACTCGTCGTGCAGGGCGGTCCGGGTACTGGCAAGACGGCGGTTGCCCTGCACCGGGCGGCGTACTTGCTGTATACCTACCGCCGCCAGCTGGAGAAGCGAGGCGTCCTTGTGGTCGGTCCGAATGCCACGTTCCTGCGCTACATCGGCCAGGTGCTTCCCTCGCTCGGCGAGACCAGCGTGCTGTTGTCGACGCTTGGCGACCTGTTTCCTGGCGTGAGCGCGATCGGCACCGAGCCAGCCGAAGTCGCCGCGATCAAGGGCAGGATCGCCATGGCGAAGGTCATCGCCGCCGCTGTCCGGGACCGCCAGCACGTTCCGGCCGAGCCGATGCAGATCGCCGCGGACGTCGCCGGCCTCCGGCTGGTGACTGCGATCGGCCGGGACGGCACGCCGCCCCAGCTCTCTGCGGACTCGGGCCGGCTTCGGCTGACTCCCCGGGCCATCGCCCAGGCCCGGGAGCGCGCCCGCCGGTCCAGGCGGCCGCACAACCAGGCCAGGGCGGTGTTTGCCAGGGAGATCATCAACACCCTGACGAGGCAGCTCGCCGGCAATATCGGGACCGATGTGCGGACAGGGCAGCCGCTGATGGACCAGGAGGACACCGCTGACCTGCGGCGCGAGCTGCGGTCTGACCGGGCGGTCAGGGCAGCGATAAGCCGGCTGTGGCCGGTCCTGACGCCGGAGCAGCTTGTCGGCGACCTGCTCTCGGATCCGGCGAGGCTGGCTGCTGCGGCTCCGGGCATGTCTGCGGCTGACCGTGCAGCGCTGCACCGCGAGGCGGGTGCGCCGTGGACCTCCGCGGACGTGCCCCTGCTCGACGAGGCTGCCGAACTGCATGGGCGAGGATGACCGGGCGATCCGTGCTGCCGCGGAGCGGCGGCGGCGTCAGCAGGAGGCCTACGCCCAGGGCGTGCTCGATATCATCGGCCGCGACGACGAGGACGACCCCGAGCTACTGATGGGAGCCGACCTGGTGGACGCCGAGCGGCTGGCCGCCAGGTACGAGGATGAAGTTAGCCTCACTGCCGCCGAGCGCGCGGCGGGGGACCGCACCTGGGCGTTCGGGCACGTCATCGTGGACGAAGCCCAGGAACTATCCCAGATGGCGTGGCGGATGCTGATGCGGCGCTGCCCGGCCAGGTCCCTCACGATCGTCGGTGACGTCGCCCAGACCGGCGACCTGGCTGGGCAGCCGTCCTGGCACGACGCACTCGATCCGTACCTCGGGGACCGGTGGCGGCTGGCGCCGCTGACCGTGAACTACCGGACACCGGCCGAGGTGATGGCCGTAGCGGCCGACGTGCTGACAGCGATCGGCCCAGACCTGGAGCTGCCCCAGTCGGTGCGCCAGTCCGGGCATCAGCCGTGGCAGCTGGAATCGCCGCCAGGCTCAGTTCGCGGCTACGGTCGCGCAGGCCGCCGGGGCGTTGGCCGACAAGGCAGGTGATGGCAAGCTCGCGGTGATAGTCCCGGCCGGCCTCGCCGGGGAACTAGGCGAGGCAGTCAGCGCGGCATTGCCAGGCACAGCCATCGGCGCCGACCCGGACCTGACAAGCCCGGTCGTGGTACTGACAGTCCGGCAAGCCAAGGGCCTGGAGTTCGACTGCGTCCTCATCGCCGATCCCGCCCGCCTGCTGGCCGAGTCACCGCGCGGGCTGAACGACATGTACGTGGCCCTGACAAGGGCGACACAGCAGGTCGGCGTCGTGCACCGCGGCGACCTGCCGGACGTGCTCGCCCGGCTCAGCCCGCTGGTGGCCGTGAGCGAGCACGCCTGATGCCGATGGCGTGCCGTGCACGCGTCGCGTCTGCCCGGCGCGCTGGCGAGCCGCGGCGCGCTGTCGCGCGGCCGACCCAGTGCACGGGCTGCGAGCCCGCTGAGGCTAGTCCTCGTCGTCGTCGCGCCGGTCGCCGCCGGTGAACCGGTTGAACAGCTCGGCTGCCGGCCTCGGCCGCGCCGCTAGCGACCCCGCGCACCGCGCCGATCAGCGGGTCCTGCGCTCCGGTTCCAGGAGTCCTGGTAGGACTTGGCCGCGGCCCTGAACTCATCGCCGACGGACGTCTCGGAGTCGTCCTCGCGGCGCGGGTAGTTCCCGGCCAGGATGTCGCGGTATTCGCCTTCGTCGGCCCAGCGGTCCAGATCGGCGAACCTGATCACGGCGAACGGGTGCGTCGGTGCCTTGCAGCTGCAGCAGCTTGAGCAGACTCTCCCGGACGTCGGGAACCGCGTCGTACTCGCTGCGCCTGCTTGTGGAACTCGTCGTGGCTCAACTCCGCCAGCCGCCGCCCGCCGGCCAGCTTCATCAGTGCCCGCCGGGCCGCCTCGACATCCTGGGTGGCCAGCAAGCCGGCCCGGTCGCAGGATAGCTCGGACTTGCGGTGCCACTCCTCCAGGCCCCAGATCACGGCCCTGAGCCCGATCCATGCGAACGAAACCAGCGCGAACCTGGCGGCCAGGTTCACCAGGTAGTAGAGCATGGTCCGGTAGACCGTATGCCCGGACAGCACGTGCCCGAGCTCGTGCCCGATGACGCACCGGAGTTCCTCCGGGTCCATCAGCTCCACAATGCCGCTGGTCAGCACGATGAACGGCTTGTCGATGCCGATCGCCATCGCTTGAACAGTCGGGTCCTGGCTGACAAACATCTCCGGGAGCTTCGGCAGGTCCAGGATGTAGGCTCCGTCCCGCAGCATCTGGTGCAGGTCGGGGAACTGCCCCTCGGTGACGCGAACCGAGCTGGCCAGGAAACTCAGCCGCAGCGCCCGGTCGTTGAACAGGCCGGCGAGGTTCTTCAATATGGTGTCGAAACCGGTGAGCTTGCGCAGCGCCACGAGCGCTGACCGGTCGGCGGGGTGCTCGTAGGCACGAGAGCTAATTCCCGGCAGACGGATCCGGGAGCGGTCAGGCATGGTGGTCATACCTGTCATCGTAGGCGCCCGTCCCAGGAGGTTGGCCACATGTCCGCACTGAAAGGCCCGGTCATGTTCGAGCCGGCCGCCGAGTCGATGCCGGCCGAGACACTGGCAGGCCTTCAGCTAGAGCGGCTGCGCGCGCTGATCGACCGGCTGATCGCCGTCGGCGGGCTCCAGGGGGCCCGGCTGAAGGAGGCCGGCGTGGCGGCGGGCACGGACGTGAACCTTGCCACGCTCGCGCGGCTGCCGACCACTGACAAGCGTGATCTGTGGGACGCCTACCCCTTCGGACTGCTGGCCGTGCCGCGCGAAGAGGTTGTCGCGGTGCACGGCTCGAGCGGCACCGGCGGTCGTCCCACCCTCGTCGCCTACACCCGTGACGACCTGAAACTGTGGGCCCGGATGTGCGCCCGAGCGCTGGCCGCGGCCGGCGCGACGCCCGCCAGCATCGTGCACAACGCTTACGGATACGGCCTGTTCACCGGCGGGCTCGGTATCCACCAGGGCGCCATCGAGCTTGGCGCCACGGTGGTGCCGGCCTCCGGCGGCATGACGCCGCGGCAGGTCACCCTGATTAAGGACCTGAGGCCGGACATCCTGACGTGCACGCCGTCGTACGCGATCCGCCTCGGCGAGGCGCTGGCCGAAGCCGGCGCCGGACCGGCCAACGGCCTGTCGCTGAACGCAGGCATCTTTGGCGCCGAGCCGTGGACCGAGGAAATGCGGATCAGGCTTGAAGACTTGCTCGGCCTGCGCGCCCTCGACATCTACGGGCTCTCGGAGGTCATCGGCCCTGGCGTTGCCGCCGAATGCGTCGTGACCGCCGACGGCCTGCACGTCAACGAGGATCACTTCCTGGTGGAAGTGCTAGACCCGCTGACCGGCGAGCCAGTGCCGGACGGCACGCCGGGTGAGCTGACATTCACCACCATGACCAAGCGGGCCCTGCCGCTGCTGCGGTACCGGACCGGCGACATCGCCTCGCTGCGCCGGGGTACCTGCCGATGTGGCCGCACCCTTGTGAAGATGAGCAAGGTCGCGGGGCGTAAGGATGACATGCTCGTCGTCAGGGGCGTGAACGTGTACCCGAGCGAGGTCGAGCGGGTCCTGCTTGGCCACGAAGGGCTCGCGGCGGACTACCTGCTGGTTGTCGACGAGCGTGACGCACAGCATCGGCTGGTTGCCTGTTGCGAGATCGGAACGGGGTGGCCCGGACCAGCGCCGGATTCCCGTCAGCTCGAGTCCGGCCTGAACGATGCGCTCGGCCTTTCGGTTGCCGTCCGGGTGCTACCGCCCGGCTCGGTGCCGCGCACCGAAGTCGGCAAGGCCGTCCGGGTCGTGCGCTGGCGCGGCGGCGAGCCACCCCTGCCCGGAATCGCCTGAATTGGTCCGCTGCCAAGCTCTGGTCGGCGGGTACCGGGAACCGCCGCGCAACAGGCGGCGCAACAGACTGAAGGTTTCAGTGCCGCAAACCGGGCATTCCGGTCACCAAAGTCACTGAAACTTACATTGTGTTGCGGAGCTCGTTTGGCGGCCAGGGCGGCGGCGGGCTAGTCGCGACCGCCGCCGAAGATGCGCAGGAAGAATAGGAACACGTTCAGGGCGTCTAGGAAGATTGACGCCGCGATCAGCGGGGCCGACGCCATGCCCTTGGATCGGCGCAGCCGCTGGAAGTCATACATGGTGAGCCCGGCGAAGATCACCAGGCCCAGGACGGAGTAGAGCAGGTCCGCGCCTGGGATCCGGATGAAGATCAGGACGATGCCGAAGATGATCAGGCCGACCAGGCCGAAGAATGAGATCCGGCCGATCGCGCCCAGGTCCCGCCGGGTCGCATATCCGAACGCGCCAAAACCGGCCATGAAGAGTGCGGTCGCGCCGGCTGCCTGCCAGACCGCTCGCGGGCTCGATGTGGAGTAGTAGGCCACGGCCGGGCCCATGGCGAGGCCGAGGAACAGCCCGACGCACATCAAAAGGACAACACTGGCCGCCTCAGACCTGCGCACGGTGAAGTTCATCGCGATGAGGCCAGCGAAACCAAGGATGAACCAGGCGATCGACCAACCCGTCGAGAGGTCCCGGCCCGCGTAACAGCCCAGGGCGAAGAACCCCGTCGCGATCGCGACCAGCCACATGACTTGGCCGAACAGGGTCCTTGTCTGATCGCTGCTGGCGGTGGTGTAGGTCGCTGAGTAATCCACGATTGAGGCCTCCGTTGGTGAAGCGATCGCAACCCGGCGTGAGCTGACTGAGGCAGGCGTCCCCGTTACCTCCCATTTTTACGCCACCGGCACGGCCCAGATTGGCGCGCTGGCCGCGGGCAAGATTTCTGCCCGCGCGGCGGCGGCAGGCACGCCCATGATGTGCTGGCCTTATTGCAGCGCGAGGAAAGGAAACAGCCATGACACAGGGCAGCACGGCTGGCCCGTGGACGGCGGCGGATGTGGGCGATCAGCAAGGCCGGATTGCGGTGATTACCGGCGCGAATTCCGGTCTCGGGTTCGAGACAGCGAAGGTACTGGCCGAGCACGGTGCGACTGTTGTGCTCGCCTCGCGCGACCCTGGCCGTACGTCGGCGGCGGCCGACAGGCTCAGGTCGGCCAACCCGGACGCCGAACTGCAGACCGCCGAACTCGACCTGGCGTCGCTGGAGTCAGTCCGGAAGGCGGCGGCCGACCTAGCCGCCCGGTTCCCGCGGCTGGACTTGCTGATCAACAACGCCGGGATCATGATGCCGCCCTACGGGCTGACCAAGGACGGCTACGAGCTTCAGTTCGGCACCAATCACCTGGGGCATTTCGCGCTCACCGGGCTGCTGATGCCGTCGCTGCTCGCCGCCTCCGGGTCCCGTGTCGTCACCGTGAGCAGCAACGGACATCGGGCAGGCCGGATCAATTTTGACGATTTGCAATCGTCTCGGCGTTATCTGAAGTTCGTCGCGTACGGGCAGTCCAAACTGGCCAACCTGATGTTCACGTATGAGCTGGAACGGCGGCTTAAGGCTGCCGGAGCGCAGACCATCGCGGTGGCAGCACATCCCGGCACGGCGCGGACGGAGCTGACTAGACACATGTCCGGCGTCTCGAATGCCGCCATGAGCGCGCGGTTCGGCGCGCTCAACTCCTGGTGGGTGCAGGACGCGGCGATGGGCGCCCTGCCGATACTGCGCGCGGCGACCGATCCGGCTGCGGTCGGCGGGACGTACTACGGACCGGGCGGCCCGTTCCAGTTCACCGGGAATCCGGTCGTGGTTCGGTCCAGCAGCCGGTCGCTCAACAAGGAGGCCCAGCGTCGCCTATGGGCCGAGTCTGAGCAACTGACGCAGATCAGCTACCCGGTCTAAGACCTCGGCGTTTATGGTCACTGCATGAGCGAGCGATCACTGCATGGCTAGGCGGCTCGGCGTGATGGGCGGCACCTTCGACCCGATCCATCACGGGCACCTGGTAGCGGCAAGCGAAGTCGGCCACGTCTTCGAATTGGACGAAGTTATCTTCGTGCCAACCGGCCAGCCGTGGCAGAAGGACGATCGCAACGTGTCGCCTGCCGAGGACCGCTACCTGATGACGGTAATCGCCACGGCGTCGAATCCGCGGTTTTCGGTAAGCCGCGTCGACATCGACCGGCCGGGAGAGACGTACACCATCGACACGCTGCGCGATCTGCGGGCACTGCGGGGGCCAGACGCTGAGTTCTTCTTCATCACTGGTGCCGACGCGCTCGCGAAAATGATCTCCTGGCGGGACGCCGACGAGCTGTTCAGCATGGCGCATTTCGTCGGCTGCACCCGGCCCGGCCACCACTTGTCGATGTCTGACTTGCCGGACGGGCGAGTTAGCCTGGTGGAGATTCCCGCGCTGGCCATTTCCTCGACCGAATGCCGGGAGCGTGTCAGGGGCGGCCACCCGATCTGGTACCTCGTTCCCGACGGTATCGTGCAGTACATCTCCAAGCGGCAGCTTTACCGGGGTTAGCGGTGCGACTGGAAGCAGTGGGCAAGCGGTACGGCTTGCGACAGCCGTGGATCGTCCGCAACGTCAGCCAGGAGGTCGCGGCCGGACAGTTGATCAGGCTCGAGGGCCGGAACGGCAGCGGCAAGTCGACGCTGCTGAGGGTCATGGCCGGCGTGTCAGTGCCATCGGCCGGCCGGGTGACCGGGCGGCCGCGGGCCGGTTACGTGCCCGAGCGTTTCCCCGGCGGCCTCGCGTTTTCCGCGCGGGAGTACTTGCAGCACATGGGCCGGATTCACGGGTTGGCCGGTCCCGCGGTCTCGCGGGCCGTCGACAACTGGCTAGACCGGCTCGGCGCGGCCGATTACGCCGGATCGCCGCTCCGGACCCTGTCCAAGGGCATGTGCCAGAAGGTGGCAATCGCCCAGGCGCTGCTGGCCCGGCCCGGTCTGCTCGTGCTCGACGAAGCATGGACCGGGCTGGACCAGGCGGCCCGTGGTGCGCTCGATGCGGCGGTAGCCGAACGGCTCGCCGAGGGCGGGACCGTGCTGTTCGTCGATCACGATATGGCGCGCCTGGCCCGACTGGTGGACCAGCGGTGGCAGCTCGCAGCCGGCACTGTCACGGTAATGGCTGCAGCGCCCGGCTTCGCGGGGCAGGGCGAGGGCGCCGCGCCAGATTCCGGTGCGGCTGTCACGATCGACCTGTCCGGGGTCGAGGCAGATTCGTTGTCCGGGCTGGCCCGGCTGCCGGGCGTGGTATCGGTGTCGCCGGAGGTGGTGAGTGGCGGGAATCGGGCCTGCCGGCTTGACCGAGTCCGGCTGACCGTGGCCACCCAGGACTCCGACACTTTGCTCCGAGAGCTGCTGACCTGGGACGGCGTGCATGTGATCGCGGTTCGGCTGGGCTGGGAGGATGGCCGGTGATCGCCTTGCTGCGTTACCAGGCCGCGAACTTGTTCCGGTCGCATCGGTGGATCCTGCCGCTGATCACTTATGTGCTGCTGATCTCGGTCGGCGGAGCCGACTCGGGCCAGCAGGCCACCAGCGTTGAGAGGGCGCGTGCCCTGGCCGACAGCCTCGACTGGAGCGCGGCGATCCTGTTGCCGGTCGTTGCCATGCTGACCAGGTCGATGCTGACCGCCGAGCCAGCGGCCGCGCGGGCCTGCGTGTCCGCGGCGAGAGGGCCAGGGCGGGCACAGCTGGCGGCACTCATCACGGCGTTCGCTGCCGGGGCCGTGCTCGGCGTGGCCGGGGCCGGTTATGAGCTAGTGACGAGCGGCCATAAAACCGCGCTGCTCGGTCCGCTCATAGCGGGCCTGGGCAGGGCGCTGGTCTGCGCTCTTGTCGGGTCCGCGGTGGGAACGCTGTTCAACCCGCCACTGATCCGGCATGCGGCCGCTGCCTTGCTTGCCACCATCGCCGCGGTCGTGGTGGCGCTGGTCTCCAGCGTGTCGCCGGCCAGCGCCGCATTGCGCGGAAACGGGGCGACTATACAGGCGGCGGCCTGGCCGGCCGGAGTTCCGCTGCTGACCGCGTTCGCGCTCGCCGCCGCCTCCTGGACAGTGTCATGCTGGCTCGCCGGGCGCCGGGCGGGCTGACCCAGACTGCTCCGGCGACCTATGGCCGGGGGCTCGAAAGGCCTATTTACCAATATAAATATGCGAAACGACAGTCGGCGTTATGCAGACTGTCAGCTGCGCCGGATACCCTGGGTGGTGCCTGCGTCTCAGTCGCCGCCGGGCATGAGAATGAGGGTTACGGCTAGCCAAGGAGGACTGCCAGCACACGTGACTGCTACCAAGAGGGCCGTCGAGCTCGTGGAGATCGCGGCCGCAGCCGCGGCTGACAAGCTCGCCTCCGACATCATCGCGTACGACGTCAGTGAGCAGCTCGTAATCACCGACGCCTTCCTGCTCTGCTCGGCATCCAACGACCGCCAGGTTCGCGCGATCGTGGATGAAATCGAGGAGAGGCTCCGCCGGGCCGGCGCCAGGCCTGCCCGCCGCGAGGGGGAGCGGGAAATGCGCTGGGTGCTGCTCGACTACATCGATGTCGTGATCCATGTCCAGCACGCCGACGAGCGGGTCTACTACTCGCTCGAGCGCCTGTGGAAGGATTGCCCGATTATCCCGCTGCCCGAGCCAGTCGGCGCTGCGGGCGCGGGTGGCCGGGGCGGTGCCGCGTCGGCTGGTCCTGGCGGTCGGAGCTAGCTTGACCGCAGCAGGGGACGCTGTCGCGCCCAGCATGTGGCCCGGCGGCGAAAGTAAGGATGTCGTCACGCTGGTGCTGTGGCGGCACGGGCAGACCACCTACAACGTCGAGCGCCGGTTTCAGGGTCAGCGGGACGTACCGCTGGACGAGATCGGCGTCCGTCAGGCGGCCGAGGCTGCCCGCTACCTGGCCACGCTGCGGCCGTCCGCGATCTTCAGCTCGGACCTGAGCCGGGCCTCGGTCACGGCCGCCGCACTGGCCAAGCTGACCGGGCTCAGCGTCCAGCTTGACAAGGACCTACGGGAGCGTTCCGGCGGATCGTGGGAGGGCCTGACCGAGACCGAGATCAGGGAGCGCTTCCCCGCCGAGCGAGCGACCTGGACGCCTTCCGACGGGGAATCCGTTCTGGCCGTGACGGAGCGGGCGGCTGCCGCTCTGGAGCGGATCGCTGACTCCGTTGCCGGCGGCTCGACAGCCGTGGTGGTATGCCATGGAGCGGCGCTCGGGATGGCGGTAGCGCGGCTGCTCGAGATTCCGTGGCAGCCGCGGGTGCTCGGCCCGTTCGCCAATTGCCACTGGTCGGTGCTGTCCAGGCGGGGGAGCAGATGGCGGCTGCTGGCGCATAATGTCGGCATCCTCCCCGAACCTGTACCGGCCGGGGATGCCAGCGACGATGACTAGCCGCTTTCTTGTACACTGGCGTGGCGCTCCGGCCGGAAGGCGGGGCGATCCCAGGGGCTATAGCTCAGTTGGTAGAGCGCTTGCATGGCATGCAAGAGGTCTGGGGTTCGAATCCCCATAGCTCCACGCAAAAGTCCAGGTCAGAGCCCCGTCGCGACACTGTGCATAGGCGGCAGCGACGGTAAGAGGTTCGGCCCGATCAACGGCATCCTGCGCGAAAGCATCGATAACGGCCATAAAGGGGCCCTTCAGGTAGGGGTAGGCGGTATACGGCGTCTCGGCCATCGTCGCCCTCCCGGCTCGCGAGCCGGTGCGGGCCGTCGGCCAGCAGCCGCCACAGCTCCTCCCAGGCCCGCATTCCCTCGCGCAGCCTGCGGATGCGGAAGAACTCGTTCGGCGCGTGCGGCCTCTCCACGGCCCGGTGCTGGCTATCGGCTCGGGAGCGATCGCGGTAGCCCGAACCACGGCAGCACGCTGGCCTCGAAGCGGGTCATGGCGCAGATCCGGTCGCCGGCAAGGGTGAGCACGTAGAAGGCGGTCGCGTGGCGGATTCCGGCCGGGCCGCGCAGGTAGGCCCCGAACGCGGGCTGGCCGTTGGCTCGGGTCGGCACGAGGTCGAACCTGCGGCCCGCGGCGAACTGGCGGGCCCAGTAGCGGGCCACGAGGTCACGGCCCTCGTATCCGAATGGCTCCGGAGGCATCGCGATGAAGACGTCGTCGGTCAGCAGGGCCACCAGCGCGTCGAGATCGGCCGACTCCC
This sequence comes from uncultured Actinomycetota bacterium, assembly GCA_963711055.1. Classification (GTDB taxonomy): domain Bacteria; phylum Actinomycetota; class Actinomycetes; order Streptosporangiales; family Streptosporangiaceae; genus JAJYUU01. The sequence continues at coordinate 95,896 of CAVQCR010000039.1, forward strand.
ACGCGCGGGCGAACATGGCCACGATCGCGTCCTCGGCGGGTGAGCCAGCGGCGGGCGGCGGCTGGTGGCCGGCGGCTGGCTGCTGCCGGCGCTGCAGGCTAGCGCGGGCCCGTTTGAGGGCGCTGTTGACCGATTCGACGGTCACCTCCAGCATGCCGGCTACCTCGCTGGCGTGGAATCCGAGGACGTCGCGCAAGATGAGGACGGCGACCTGGCGCGGCGGCAGCAGCTGCAGGGCGGTCACGAAGGCCAGCGAGATGGCTTCGGTCTGCTCGTAGCGGGCCTCCGGCCCGGGCGGCCCGTCGACGGCGCCCTCGAGGAGGGCGTCAGGAAACGGCTGCAGCCAGACGGCCTCGTCGCGCGGCGTCGGCACGGGCGCTTCGAACTGCGACATGTCCCACTCCCTGGCCGGGCGCCGGCTCGCTGCGCGACGCACGTTGAGGCACCGGTTGGTGGCGATCTTGTACAGCCAGGTGCGCAGCGACGCGCGTTCCTCGGTGAACCCGCCGATGCCTTGCCAGGCGGCCAGCATCGTCTCCTGGACGGCGTCCTCGGCGTCCTGGAAGGATCCGAGCATCCGGTAGCAGTGCACCTGCAGCTCCCGCCGGTGGGACTCGGCCAGCTCCCGGAACGCCTCTCCATCCCCGGCCCGCGCCCGTGAGAGCAGATCGCCTGTCACCATCCTGCGCTCCTTCCTTCCGCACCACGTCGTACCTCCGCCCGGTATATACACCGCCCACGGCGCGAACTGGGCGGCTCGCGGGCGCCCAGTTTCCCGGTGCCGCGGTGTATGCATCACCGACCGCCCGGACGATCCGCCCACCGGATCGTGCCGCAGCAGCTGGAAACGACCTGGAAGAGTTGACGATGGAATCGTCCGCATCGGCCGGGCGCGTGGCATCCGCCGTTCTCGATCCGCGCCGCTGGCAGGGGCTTGCGCTGCTGACCACGGCCTCCATGAACTCCGCGAGGGTTTCCCTGGCGGCCTGGTCTAGATCACAAACCCGGACTGTAGTACCGGGCTAGCGGAGTCGGACCATGCCCAAGCAGAGCAATGACGAAATGAGTCCGCGACTCTCTGGCGAAACTCGGCTGTTCCTCGCCGGGAACACCCTATCGATGTTCGGCACCGGCTTGGTTTTGCCGTTCATGATCATCTATCTTCACGAGGCGCGGGGGATCGCGCTACCCGTGGTCGGAGCACTGCTGGCGGCGGGGGCGGCGACCGGCTTAATGGTCGTGCTGGTGTGCGGTGCGCTGATGGACCGGGTGGGCGCCCGGTTGGTGCTTGGCATGATCCTGCTTGGTCAGGTCGTCGCCGAGGTCGCGCTCGCCTGGGCTCACAACACGCTGACAGCGTTGCCGGCCGTCCTGATCTACGGGGCGACGTGGGCACCGATGTTCGGCGCGATCTCGACGATGCTCAATGGTCTAACCCGTGAGCCAGCGCTGAAGCAGCGCGCCTTCGCGGTGAACTTTGCGCTACAGAACATGGCACTTGGCATCGGCGCCGCGGTCGCCGCGGTCGTCGTCAGAGCCCATCATCCCGGGACCTTCCAGGTGCTCTTCCTTGCCAACGGCCTCTCTTGTCTTCTTTTCGCGGTCCTGCTGCCCGCGCTGCCGAACCTGCGGCGAACAAGGGTAGTCAATGAAACCCGGGTCGGGTACCGCTACGTCCTTAGCCACCGCGGGCTCCGTTTGATGATTCTGGCCTCGCTGTTGCTCGCCTTCACCGGCCCCGCCGCGTTCGATACCGGGGTACCGGCTTTCGCGTCGGTGGCGGCCCACGTCTCGGACCACGCGATCGCGCTGTCCTTCACCATCAACACCGCTGTCATCGTGGCCATCCAGATGCTCGTGTTGCGGCTCGTCCGCCGGCACCGGCGAAGCTCCGCCCTGGCCGCCATCGGCTTAATCTGGGCGGTGTCCTGGGCGCTTCTCGGATTCATCGAAGTCGTCGACGGCCCAGGCTGGCGGATCGTAATTTTGTTTGCCTTCACCGGCCTGTTCGGCGTGGGGGAGACCATCGTGGCTCCTACGAGGAACCCGCTTATCAACAGTCTGGCCGATGACAGGATCCGCGGCCGCGCAAATTCGATCTCAGGATTCTCCAACTCATTGATGCTGATCGTCAGCCCAGCCATCGTCACCAGCCTGCTCGCGGCGCACCTCGGAGCAGTATGGATCGCGCTGCTGTGTCTCGGCTGTCTCGGCACCGTCGCTATCGCCGCCCGGCTGCGCGTTACCCTCACCGCCAAGCAGGATCTCGTCATGCAGCCGCCCGTGGCCGAGTCGCCGCTCGAGCAGTTAGGCGATCTACCTACTGTGGCGAGAGAGGAAAGCCTCCACCCGCCGATGGAGTCACCATGAGTCGTCGGGACTTCGATGCCGAGGGAAGCGTTGTGAGGTGAGAGCCGCCTTGAGCG
>CAVQCR010000040.1:0-200721 GCA_963711055.1 uncultured Actinomycetota bacterium
TGCGTCGTCAGCTGCGGCAACGAGCGATTCGAGCTGGCCGGCCGGACGAGCGTATTCGAGGGCGTGACCGATTTTGCCTATCTCTCCCGACATAGTTCGGCGGAGGTGACGAGCGAGACCGGCGGCCGGTTCGCGCTGCCCGGTGCACGAGCCAGCAGGGACCTGCCATTCCGGTACGTACCGGCGACGGACGTCGCGGTGGAACTGCGCGGCGCTGGGTGCTGCTCCCGGCAGGTCAACAATTTCTGTACAGACACCGCATTCGAGGCCGACAGGGTGATGGCCTGCGAGGTTCTCACGCCAGCGGGGAACTGGTCGTCGTACCCGCCGCACAAGCACGACGAGGACCGGCCGGGGGAGTCCGTGCTCGAGGAGATCTATTACTTCGAGATCGCCGACGGCGGGTCTGGCCAGGGCATCGGCTATCAGCGCGTCTATGGCACCGCCGACCGCCCGATCGATGTCCTGGCCGAGGTGCGCACCGGGGACGTGGTGCTGGTGCCGCACGGCTGGCACGGACCCTCGATGGCTGTCCCGGGCTATGACCTGTACTACCTGAACGTCATGGCGGGGCCGGGTCAGCGGCGCTGGCTGATCTGCGACGATCCGGCCCATGCGTGGATCCGCGACACCTGGGCCGACCAGGGCATTGATCCACGCCTTCCGCTGTACCGGCCGGCCTCGCGGACAGCCCGGTGAGGACGACCATCAGGCTCACCGTGGGCCAGGCGATCGTACGGTTCCTCGCCGAGCAGTACACCGAGCGGGACGGTGCAGTACACCGACTGATCGAGGGATGTTTCGGGATATTCGGTCATGGCAATGTCGCAGGCCTAGGTGAGGCCCTGCTGGCCGCAGAGCTGACCAGGCCTGGATCGCTGCCGTACTATCAGGGCCGCAACGAGCAAGGCATGGTACATGCCGCGGTTGGATTCGCGCGGATGCGCAATCGGCTCTCCACGCTGGCCTGCACCACTTCGGTAGGTCCTGGCGCGACGAACATGGTCACCGGCGCCGCGCTGGCGACGGTCAACCGGCTTCCCGTGCTTTTGCTGCCCGCTGACGTCTTCGCGACCAGGGTGGCCGACCCGGTGCTGCAGCAGCTTGAGCATGCCAGCCAGCGTGACGTCTCGGTGAATGACGCGTTCCGGCCGGTATCGCGATTCTTTGACCGCGTTTCGCGGCCCGAGCAACTCATCGATGCGCTCCTGGGCGCGATGCGGGCGCTGACCGATCCCGTAGACACCGGCGCCGTGACGGTCAGCCTGCCCGAGGATGTCCAGGCGCAGGCGTTCGACTGGCCGCAGGAACTTTTCACGGCGCGCACCTGGTATGTTCCCCGGTCAGCGCCGGACCCGGCGGCGATAGCCAGGGCCGCTGCGGTGCTGCGGGAATCGAGCCGCCCGCTGATCGTGGCCGGCGGCGGGGTGATCTACTCCGACGCAGCGGCCGAACTTAGTGCCTTCGCCGCCGCGACCGGGATTCCGGTAGCCGAGACGCAGGCTGGCAAGGGTTCGCTCGCCTACGACCATCCCCAGGCCGTAGGTGCTATCGGCGCCACCGGGACGCAGGCCGCGAACACGCTGGCCCGCAGCGCGGACGTCGTGGTCGGAATCGGGACCCGCTGGACTGACTTCAGCACTGCATCGAGAACAGCCTTTGCTAGGCCTGGTGTTCGGTTCATCAACTGCAACGTTGCCTCGCTCGACGCCAGCAAAAATGATGCCGTCAGCGTAGTGGGAGACGCCCGGGCTGGCCTCGAGGGCCTGGGGCGCGCACTCAGCCGGTGGAGCGTCGATCCGTCCTATCGCGCCGAAACGGCAACCCTGGCCCGGAACTGGGACGACATAGTGGAGCACGCTTACTCACTGCGCAGTACACCGTTGCCAGCCCAGACCGAGGTCATCGGCGCGGTCAACAGGCTGAGCGGGCCCCGCGACGTTGTCGTGTGCGCGGCTGGCTCGATGCCTGGCGATCTGCACAAGCTCTGGCGAACCAGGGATCCGAAGGGCTATCACGTCGAGTACGGTTACTCGTGCATGGGCTATGAGATCGCCGGCGGCCTCGGGGTCAAGATGGCCGCTCCCGACCGCGACGTCTATGTCCTGGTCGGCGACGGCTCCTACCTGATGATGGCGCAGGAGCTGGTTACGGCGGTGCAGGAGAACATCAAGCTCACCGTTGTCCTGGTGCAAAATCATGGCTTCGCATCCATCGGGTCGCTCTCGGAGTCCGTCGGATCCCAGCGCTTCGGGACTTCTTATCGTTACCGGAACGCTGCGACAGGCAGGCTGGACGGAGGTAAGCTGCCGGTCGATCTCGCGGCCAACGCGGAGAGTCTCGGGGTTTTCGTCTTGCGGGCCACGACGATTGACGAGCTCGTCTCAGCGCTGACGGTAGCCCGCTCGCAAGCCAGGCCGGCCCTCATCTGCATCGAGACCGATCCGGGTATTGCGGCGCCCGATAGCTGCTCATGGTGGGATGTGCCAGTTGCGGAGGTATCTGAGCTGGCCTCCACCGTCCGGGCACGGGCTGGCTATGAAGAGGAACGAACTCGGCAAGCGAGGTACCTGTGAGCAGTCCGCTGCGGGTGGGCGTTATCGGCTGCGGGCTGATCGCCCAGGTGATGCACCTGCCGCACCTCAAGGAGCTCAGCGACCTATTTGATGTGCGAGCGCTCTGCGATAGTTCACAGCAGGTCGTAGACCACTGCGCGGCGACCTTCGGCGTCGGCCGACGCTACACCGAATGGGAGCAGCTGCTGGCTGACGGCGGCATTGAGGCCGTACTGGTGCTGACCTCGGGTAGCCATGCTCCGATAGCGGTAGCCGCGGCGACCGCGGGTCTTCATGTGTTTGTCGAGAAGCCCATGTGCTATTCGGTGGCCGAGGGAACCGAGATGCTTACGGTCGCGAACGATGCCGGGGTCACGCTGATGGTCGGCTACCCGAAGCGCCATGACCCGGCCTACCAGCGTGTCGTTGCGGAAGCTCACCGGCTGGAGGATCTGAGATTCGTGCGGGTCACCACGATGGAAGCCCCGTACGAGCCCTACGTCGCGCACTACTCCATATTTCGCGGCAACGATATCGACCCTGGTCAGGTCCGGCGGTGGCGGATGGACAGTGAGCGCCGGGTGCTGGCCGCCATCGGTCAGCAGCCAGAGCGAGCACGGTTGTGTTACGAGACGGTGCTGCTGGACACCATGGTGCACGAATTCAATGTGCTGCGCGGGATGCTTGGCGACCCTACGGCGGTCACCTTCGCGAGCCTGGCGCCCACGACGACCACGGTCATGCTGGAGTTCGGCACCGTTGAGTGCGTTGTCGCGTGGCTGGATCTTCCCGGCATCGCGCGGTATGAGATGGAGGTGTGCCTCTACGACCCGGCTGAGCGCATTAGGCTCGCGTTCGGCTCGCCGTACCTGAAAAACACGCCGACGATCGTTGACATCGATTCCGGTGCAGTGGGCGGGCTGCCGACCGTGACGGCGCGCGAGGTGGTCTCTTACGAAGAGCCATTCAAGCTGGAACTCATGGACTTCCATCGTGCGGTAACGCGTTCCGAGGAGCCCCTCACGCCAGGCCTCGACGCGATTTGTGACATTGCGCTGTGTCAGAGCGTAATCAAGTGTGCAACGGAATCGGCGCGGGTCACGAATCCGACTGCGCTGGCTGGTGGCAGCCCACGATGACCGGCGGGCCGCGAGAAATCGGCGTTGCCGTCGTCGGGACCGGCGATATGGCCCGGGCACATGCCTATGGGTACACAGCTGCGCCGCTGATGTGGTCGCTGGCGGCCAGACCCCGGCTGCTCGTTCTTTGCGGCCGGGATGCCGTCCGGACGAAGCACACCGCGCGGGCCCTTGACTTCGCCGATCACACGACGGACTGGCGCCGGGCCGTAGAGCGGGCCGACGTGGACATCGTGGACATCTGCACGCCGCCCGGCGCGCACGCCGAAGTCATAATCGCCGCCGCTGCTGCGGGCAAGGCAGTGATCTGCGAGAAGCCCCTGACCGCCGCACTGGCGGATGCAGTCGAGGCGGTCGAAGCCGCGCGCTCGGCAGGTGTGCTGCATGCGATCGGCTTCAACTACCGTCGTCTGCCCGCCATCGCGCTGATGCAGCAGATGATCGCCGAAGGAAAGATCGGCACCCCGAGGCTCTGGCGCAGTACCTGGCTTTCTGACGAGTTCAGGAACGTCAATCCGCCCTTCGACTGGCGTTTTGATCAGCACGTGGGCGCTTCGACTATCGCTGACCTCGGCAGCCACTTGATCGACCTGGCTGAGTGGATGATCGGGCCGATCAGTGATGTATGCGGTCAGTCACGGGCCTTTACGCCAACTCAGGTAGAAGCGCGTGAAGAGGGACAATCGCTGGTCGATGTCGACGAGTCGTCCTCTGCTCTGCTGCAGTTCGCTGGGGGAGCGCGGGGCAGCTTCGAGGTTTCCAAGGTCTGCGTCCGCCATCCGTGCGATTTCACGGTTGAAGTCAACGGCACCGAGGGCACACTGGCCTTCGACTACGGGCGTCTGAATGAGCTGCGCTACGGTACTGCGGCTGAATCGCGGAGCATTTACGGCATGCACACCATCCGGGCAGAGGATCCCGTGCACCCCTACGCCGCCCACTGGTGGCCAATCGGCCAAGGCATCGGCTACGGAGCCAGCTTCGTTAACACCGCCGGTGAGCTGCTGGCGGCCTGGCCGCACGGCCCCTGGGTACCCGACCTGCAGACGGGCCTGCGCGTTCAGCAGGTCTGTGCCGCCATCGAGTTGGCCGCAGCGAATCGCAGCTGGGTGCGCGTGCCGGGCTCCTAGCACGCCAGGGCGTCGTCACGGGTTGGCGTGCCCACGCGGAACCACCTTCACCCGGATGCAAAAATGGGCAAGGTTCACCCGCAGCCCGGACGAGGCAAGGCTCCGCAGAGCCCGGACGAGGAAGGACGATCCGATGGACGACAAGGACATCCTCGGGCGCATCGACGAGCTCATCAAGACTGAGCACGATCTTCGGGACAGGCTTGCCGGCGGCGAGCTGTCCAGCGATGAGGAGCACCAGCAGTTGCGCGCCGTCGAAGAGCAGCTCGACCAGTGCTGGGATCTGCTGCGGCAACGACGTGCCCGGCGCGAGTTCGGCGAGGACCCGGCTGGCACGGCAACGCGCCCGGTTACCGAAGTCGAGGGTTACCTCCAGTAGCCGGCTGCCGCAGAGATTCGGAGCGGGGATTAGGCATGCGCGTCGCGAGGTTCGCTGTCGGCAACGAGGTCCGGTACGGGGTGGTGACCGGCAGCGATCCGGTGGCAGGGAATGGGCATGCGGCCGAAGCTGCCGAGGCGGAGCCGGCTGAGCCGGCGGTGGCGGAGATCGCCGGTCACCCGTTCGGGCCGAGCGCGGAGGACGTCAAGCTCACCGGTGCGCGTTACCCGCTCGCCGACGTCCGACTGCTAGCGCCGGTGCTGCCCAGCAAGATCGTCGCGATCGGGCGGAATTATGAGGAGCACGCCAGGGAAACGGGCTCGCAGCCGCCTGTCGAGCCGTTGATGTTCCTGAAGCCATCGACCGCCGTAATCGGGCCGGGCGACGCGATCGCCCGGCCGGCGCAGTTGTCCAAGCGGGTCGACTTCGAAGGCGAACTGGCCATCGTCTTCGGTCGACTGTGCCGTGAGGTCCCGCCGGAACGAGTGCCGGAGGTGATCTTCGGCTACACGTGCGCCAACGACGTGACAGCCCGCGATCTTCAGGCCAGCGACGGCCAGTGGGCCAGGGCGAAGGGCTTCGACACGTTCTGCCCGCTGGGCCCGTGGATCGAGACGGGCCTGGATCCGGGCGACGTCCGGCTGACCACGACGGTCAACGGTGAGCTGAAGCAGGATGGGCGTACCTCGCTGATGATCCATGACATCGCTGCGCTCGTGACCTATGTCACTGCGGTGATGACCATGCTGCCCGGCGACGTGCTGCTCACCGGCACGCCGGCCGGGATCGGGCCGCTGCAGGATGGCGACATCGTCTCGGTGTCCGTCGAGGGCATCGGAACGCTTTCCAACCGGGTGGTAAACGGCAGCTGATCCGGACTAGCCGCGACGTAGCCGGTCCGCGAGGCCGTGCACGGCGCTGGCCGCATCGAATGCCCGATTGGCCAGGCCCGCGGCCGCCCGCAGGGCCGGAGGCGCGACGGCCCAGTCCACCGGTCCTTCGCTCTCCTTGATCACGTTCGGGCCGACTGGGACCTCGATCCAGTTCGCGCTCCGCTGCTGGCCAGTCCTGATCTGACTCAGTTCGGCCAGGCTGACGAGCTTGCCAGTCTGCGGTCTGGCTGAAACGAAGCAGGATGCCCAGCTCGGCGTCGATCACCGCTTCCGCCGGGTCGCGGTCCGCTGACAGTAGCGGGTCGCCGGACTCGTGCAAGCGAACCGCGAACGCCGGCCGGCCATCGAGCCTGATCTCGTCACCGCCGGTCAGCTTCCAGCTCAGCAGCCATGCCGAGTCGAACAGGCGGCCTATGTCGGCCGGCAGCGGCGCCGCCGGACCGACGATCGTCCGGTCGGGATAAACCCGCCAGCGGTACTCGCCGTCTGCTGCGACAGTCTGCGGCCGGCGCTGGCCGGTTGCTTCGGCGTAGTCGATGCGGTACCGGCCTACCGCGCCGAGGCGGATCGATGCCCGCCGGAATTTCTGCGTGCCTAGCTCGGCGAGCGCGTCCGACAGCCGGCCGATGCCATCCATTCCCCAGCGTTCGCCTGCATCCTTCATGTTCGCCAGCGACGCCTCGGTGTCCACCCAGACGCGAAGCTCTGCGTCGAGATCAGCTGCGTGAAGCCCTGACCGGTAGAGCAGCCGGATGATCTCCAAGCTGACCGGGGATTCGCTGATGGTGCCTGCGGCCCCAGCACCAGCATCGGGTCGCCAGCCACCCCGGCTAGGCCTAGCGTCCGCAGGTCCGGCCTGCGTAGCGGCCCGGGCCTTGCGCTTGATCGCCGTACTGAGCGACGAGGCACCCAGGTTCGCCGCGGTCTTCACCAGCCGCCAGCCAGGTCCGTCAAGCGGTGACCGCGGACCTGGGCGATCGTCGGCCTCGTCGACTGGGTCACTGTCAGCCGGCGGCGGCGAGAACTGGCTTGCGTCCGCGGCCCCGGCCGGATCGATCACGATCTGGGCGAGTTCGGTGCGGCTGACGAGCTGCCCGTCGAACAGCCGTTCACAACGCAGCAAGATGCCGAACTCGGCATCCACAACTGCGTCGATCCGGTCTAGCAATTCCTCGCCTGACTTGCGCCAGCTCGCGGGGAGCACCCTGGGCATGCCGGACCGGCCCGGACCCGACCGGCCGCGCAGCAATGGCCGCGGCCGCGCGGAGATACGCAGGACCTGCCGTCCCGCCATCACATCCGCTCCGGCGAGCTCTAGTTCGAACCGGCTGGGCAGCCAGGCTGGGCAGAGCAGCTCTTCAGCTGGCGGCCAGGAAGCGCCGGAACGGGTGTTCGAGTAGTCGATCTGGTCGTCGTCGAGGTCCCACGCTGTCTGGCCGTCCGAGCCGCGCACGAGGCCGGTCCCTTCGACGTCGAACTCCTGCCGGTACCGGCTGCCCGGGGCGATGAGCAGCCGACTCCGGCTGGTTCGAAGGTCAGTCCTGGGTTCCGCTGTTGCGGCGGCCTGCCAGGCGGCCGGATCGGGCCGGTCCCGGCGGGCACGCCACGCCCTGACCGCGACCGAGCTTCGCAGGACCGACTGGACGGACTCGTCATGGACGGTCGTCAGTTCTGCCGACAAGCAGAGCCTGGTCCAGTCGGCCTCCACCAGCAGGCCGACGATGGCGTCGACGCCATTTGTCATACCCACCCACTCCCGTATATTTGCTGCCTTGAGCTGCCTAGCGATGGTACCCAGGCTTGAGTAGAGCCGGGCGGCTGCTGGCCTGCCGGATCGCTTTGGCCGGGGCGTCCGGCTTCGGCTACACTGCTCTGGCGCGCCGGGACGATCCGAGGTGCGCTCCCATGGGGTATGGGGTAATTGGCAGCCCGACGGGTTCTGGCCCCGTTAGTCTAGGTTCGAGTCCTGGTACCCCAGCGATTGGCCGTGATCCCTGGTTTGGCGCGGACCGGAGCGGTGCGCTAACCTGATGGCCCGGCACGCGGTTCCACCTGAACGCGGTGAATGCCGGTTTTCGCATGTGAGCCAGTCCGATCACGGCCGGGCCGGGTTATCTGCGAAGCAGCGAAAGCGCCTGGCCCCGTCGTCTAGCGGCCCAGGACGCCGCCCTCTCAAGGCGGTAGCGCCGGTTCAAATCCGGTCGGGGCTACGAGTGATGCAGCAGGCCAAGGGCCTGATCGCCGGAAGGCCGATCGGGTCCTTGATCGTTTGTGTCCGGCGGCTGTTCTCAACGTTGGCCGGGCGATGAACCGCCTGTGAGTGAGTCCGAACGACTGTGTGGATCAGGTGGTCTGGTGCGGGCGGGCGTTGGCGCGGGCGACCTTTGAGCCCCACTCGAGCAGCTGGGTGCTGCAGTCGTCGTGGGCGATCTGGCATTCGATCAGCACCGGGCCGCCCTTGTGCTTGCGGGCCTGGCTGATGGCGTCGGCCAGCTCCTTGCCAGTGGTCGCCTTCAGGCCCAGCCCGTGACCGTCGTCGGCGTTCCATGCATCCATCAGGGCGGCGTAGTCCCAGTTCTTGAAGTAGTTGTAGGGGCCGTCGTGGATCGCTGACTCGACCACGTACCCGCGGTTGTTGACCAGGAAGATGGTCGTCTCCTGGCCGTAGCGAATCATGTTGGCGACTTCCTGCGCGGTGAGCTGGAAGGAGCCGTCGCCGATGACCGAGACCAGCCGCCGGTCCGATGCCATGCCCATCGCGTAACCGAAGCTGGCCGGGCAGGCCCAGCCGATGGATCCCCACTGCATCTCGATCTCGAACCGCGCGCCGCCGGGCAGGCGGGTGAAGGTGCCGTTGGACCAGGAGTCGCCGGTCTCCACCAGCAGGGTCGTCTGCGAGTCAAGATCCTGCTCAATCTGGTGCCACAGGTCGGCCCGGGTCAGCTGAGCCGAGGCCTCGACTGCCGGGACTTGCGCGGCGGGCACGGTGACGATGCGGTGGTACTGGGTCAGCGTGGCGTCTCTGGCCTGGACGTTCTTGGCCAGCCCGGCCAGGAACTCGGCCATCGCGACGTTGGTGTATTCGGCGTCGGGGAACCGCACGTCCCGGGCTGAGGCGTTGATCATCTTCTCGGCGGGCGGTTCGCCGGTCCAGCCCACGGTGGTGTAGTCGTTGAAGACCGGCCCGGCCGCGAGGATCAGATCGGCCCAGTCCATGACGGCCTCGCAGCCGGGGCTGCTCACCGGTCCCCAGTAGATGCCGATGTACTGGGGGTGGGTCTTCGGGGAAGAAGCCCTTGGCGTCGGGCATCACCGCCACGGCGCAACCGAGCGCCTCGGCGACATCGCGGAACGCGTCGATCGCGCCGTAGGAGCAGCGCAGGTGCGCCCCGGCGAGCAGTATCGGCTTCTTCGCGCCCGCGAGCATGGCACTGGCCCGGTCGACCGCCGAGGCTAGCGCGTGGGAGTTGCTTTCCTCGGGGGCCAGGATGGCCTCGTACGGCCCCGGCTCGACACAGGGTGCGTCGGACAGGTTGCAGGCGATCTCGATATAGGCGGGCTTGCGCTCCCGCAGCGCGGTGCGGATAGCGTGATCGATCATGGATGGCGCGTTGTCGGGGTGGACGATACGGACCGCTGCGCAGGTCACGTACTTGAACATCTCGTACTGGTAAGTGAAGTCGTGCGTGCCGAGGCTGTGATGCAGGATGTGGTTGGCGCTGGCGTCGTTGGTGTTGTAGCCGGACGCCACGAAGATCACCGGGAGCCGTTCTGCGTACGCGCCGGCGATGCCGTTGAGCGCGGAGAACGATCCGACGTTCATGGTCGTGACGACCGCGCAGCAGCCGTTCACGCGCGCGTAGGCCTCGGCGGCATACGATGCGTTCAGCTCGTTGCAGCAGCCGATCTGCTGCAGGTTGTTGTTCGCGAGCAGCTGGTCCAGCAGGACCAGGTTGTAGTCGCCGGGGACCATGAAGTAGTGCTTGATGCCGATCTGCTCAAGCCGCTTGGCGAGGTAGTTACCGATGGTGAATTCAGGCATGACACTACTTTCTTAGTTAGTTCAATAACGGATACGTCCGTTATAGATGAATACGACCTGACTCACAGATGGATGCGAGTCCTGCCCAGCTCACCGCCCGACCAAGCTGGACGGCTCGGTTGCTGATCACCTCGTTGACGTTTCGGGCCGGTTCATCGCACGGCCCCGTTCGTGTAGGTCGGCTGCCACATGGCGTCCAGCACGGCTTGTACCGTGTTGCCGATCTTCTTCTTGCCCGCGACGCCGTCCGCGTTCGCTGCTTTCACGACGGCGATCGCCGAGGTCGCCGAGGAGGCCCGCAGGTTCTCTACCGCGGGCAGCAGCGCGGCGCCGGGTTCGCTGACGTCGACCTGGCCTGCGACTGCCTCGGCCGCCGCATGCAGCATCCCGTCGGTGACCTTGGCTGCGCCGGAGACGATCGTGCCGAGGCCCAGCCCCGGATAGACCAGGGCGTTGTTGGCCTGCCCGAACTGGTAGGTCACGCCGTCGTACTCGAATGGCCCGATGGGCAGGCCAGTGGCGATCAGTGCTCGTCCCTTGGACCAGGTGATGATGTCGGCAGGCATGGCCTCGATCTTGGAGGTCGGGTTGGACAGCGGGAAGATGACCGGCCGGCTGGCGCCGGCGCTCATCGCTTCCACGACGCCCTTGGTGAAGGCGCCGTGCGTCGTCGAGGTGCCGATCAGGATGGTCGGCCTCACCTTCTCGACCACGGTCTGCAGGCCGATGATGCCCGAATCCTCGCGCGCCTGCTGGAGGGCGGCCATTTCCGGCCAGCGCACCGCTGCCGCCGGGTCTATCTGCACCGGTGACTTCTCCCAGTCCGCGACCTCGGCGGCAGCGCGGACGTACGGGCGCTGGTAGTCCAGCATGCCGTCGAGCATGTCGTCGGTCAGCAGGCCCGGCAGGTCGACAATCCAGATCTGCCGGGTTGCCTGGCCTGGGTCCAGCCCGTTGCGGATCATCTGGTCGCGGATCTGGTCGGCGATGCCGACCCCGGCGGTGCCGCCGCCGAAGATAATGACTCGCTGGTCCCGCCACCGGGTGCCGGTTACCTTCAGCGCGCTGAACAGCCCGGCCATCGTGATCACGCCGGTGCCCTGCATGTCGTCGTTGAAGATCCGGTACTGGTCCCGGTAAGTGAGCAGTATCCGCCGGGCGTTGTCCGCGCCGAAGTCCTCGAAGTGCAGCAGTGCGTTCGGGAACCGCGCCGACGCCGTCTGCAGGTACTTCTTGATGAACGCGTCGTAGTCGGCGCCGCGGACGCGCGCGTGCCGGTTGCCCAGGTACAGCGGGTCGTTCAGCAGCCCCTCGTTGTTGGTGCCGACATCCAGCGACACCGGGATCACCCGGCGCGGGTCGACGCCCGCCGCGGCGGTGTACACGGCCAGCTTGCCGACCGCGATCATGCTGCCGGCTACGCCCCAGTCACCGATGCCCAGGATCTCCTCAGCGTCACTGCAGACGATGAGGTCGACGTCCTCGGTCCCGAGGCCCAGGCTGGCGAACGCCTTGTCCATGTCGTCCGGTCTGTCGATCGACAGGTAGAGGCCGCGAGGGCGGCGGTACTCGTGCGAGTAAAGCTCAATGGCGTCGCCGATGACCGGGTCGTACACCACCGGCAGGAGCTCGGCCAGATGATCGGCGAGCACCCGGTAATACAGCACCTCGTTCCGGTCGTGCAGTTGCTCCATGTACACGTTCTTCGCCAGGTCGTCCCGCTGCCGGAGCATCTGCTGGTAGGCGCGCTGGGCCTGCTGATCAAGCGTCAGCACCGCCGACGGGAGGCGCCCGGTAAGCCCGAGAGTGTCGCGTTCTGACTCAGTAAAGGCCGTTCCCTTGTCCAGGATCGGGTCTTCGAGTACATCCGGAATGGCCGGAGCAGGCGCAGCGCTCATGCTCATGATCTTGATCCCCCCAGCTCGCTGTGAGGCGGCCTCGAACTGGCTCCTAGATGCTGCCCCAGGGCCTATGCTGCCTCGGGCCGCCGCTCTCTGCCGTGGCGCGCATCAGGCTGCGTGATGAATGAAGCCGGGACCGGCGCGTCAGACAGTCCAGATCGTGCCCATCCCGGCCAGGGATAAAGCCTCGCCCGCGGCATGTCTGCCTTCCGTTCGTAGGCCTGGCACGCGGATCGCTAACAAGGCCACGGCAATTGGCCGAGCTGGCGCAACGGCCGCTCCTTGGCCAGGCTCAGTGGGCGCCATGAAGATTCCGCAGGGCACCGTGGTGCGCGGCGAGCCCGTTCGTCACCTACAGCCTCCCTGTGCACATCCCTGATGCGCTGTAGCCGGCGGGCACCAGGCTGCTGGTACGGCAGGCGCTGGTCTACGACGGGAGGCGCCAGCCCAGCGGGCAGCGTCCGACGCCGGGTCCGGGAGCCGTCAGGACCGCGAGGGCGGCAAAGGCGGTCCGGCGGTGGCCGTTCAACGCCGGCACCCCGCTGGTGGCTAACTGCTCGTCACCGCTGCTGCAGCAGCGCCGCGTCTACACTGAGCAGCAGGTGCAGACCGCTTACGGCATTGACCAGCTGCGCGCCCACGCGTCGGGGACGCCGGTGATCACCGTCCTGGACCTTGGCGGCGGCTGGCTCCCCAGCGACCTGAAGCTAGCGGGGCAGTGCTTTGGATACACCCCGCCCAGGGTCAGCCAGACGCAGGGCGACGGCGTCGCTGTCGCGATCGCCCACGCCGACGACGAGACCTCCCTGGACCTGCAGACCGTGGCGGCGGTGGCCCCCGGCGCGCAGCTTCGGGTGGTGCAGACCACCCCTGCCGGGATCCTCGACGGGTTCAGCCGGGCACTGGGCGACCGCCGTGGCGTCCCGGACGTCATCTCGCTGTCCTACGGCGGTTGCGCGCTAGCAGAAAACCGCACCGCTCCCTTGTACGCTTCGGTGATCAATGCCGTCCTGGCTATGACGGCACTGGCCGGCGTGTCCTCGTTCGTCGCCGCGGGTGACCACGGATCGACCACCTGCGGGACAAGCGTGCCGGGGACCACCCTGTCGTATCCGGCAGTGTCCCCGTTCGTCACCGCGGTCGGCGGCACCCGGCTCACCCTCGGCGCAGGTAACACCCGCGTCTCCGAGGTCGTGTGGAACGACTCGGCGTTCGGCGTGCAGGCGGCCGGCGGCGGAGGCCTGACCCGCCGCCAACCCCGGCCGGCCTACCAGAACGGCTACAACCCGCAGGAGCATCGCGCGGTCCCCGACATCAGCGCGCTGGCCGACGTTGTGCCCGGCTGGCCCGTCGTCATCAACTCCACGCTGCAGACCGTCGGGGGCACCAGCGGCTCAACGCCCCTGGAGGCGGCCGCCACCGCGCTGGTGGACGCCTCGCAGCGCAAGGCCGGCCGCCCGCCGGTCGGGCTGGCCAACGGCTGGTTCTACAAGGCCGCTCAGCAGCCCTCGGCCTTCTTCGACATCACCCAGGGCAACAACGATCTCGCCGGAGTCGGCTGCTGCCAGGCCACCGTCGGCTACGACCTAGCCAGCGGCCTGGGCGTACCGAACTGGGCCACCTTGCCCGCCACACTCCCGTCACCGGGCTGACCTGACCCGCCGTCGGGAAAGGCAGAGTCCAATAGCCGTCGGGCTTCGCGCATGTGACCATGGCATCGGCAACCCGCCGCTCGACCGCGGTGGCAGCGTCGCTGGCCTGCTCCTGTCAAACGAGACGACATCAGCCCGATGCCCGATCGGATCAGGTACCGCACCCGGCCTTGCCACGAGGATCCCTGCCATGCATGCCCAGCGCGCTGGCTGGGTCGGCCGGATCGAACGGCAAGCTGTCCCGGCGGCTCTACGTGAAGCAGTAAGTCAACGGCCCGATCACCGAGTTGGTGATCAGGCCGTTGACATGGCCGTCCGGCAGAACGGCTGATGATGACGGAAAGCTACGCCCCCTGAACTGCCTTAGCGTTGGAATCCGTCGGCTGGCTAGCGTCGCGCGGACACGACGGTCCGTTGATGATCTGCCACCAGGCGTCGTCCGCCAGCGAGAACTTGATCTCCGTCGCGGTCTCGGCGGGATCTGGCCCCAGGTCCTCGGAGCCGAAGAAATCCCACCAGTACCGGCTGCCGCGATACAAGGCGTAAGCATCGCGCGTGGACTGCCGAAAAGCGTCCCACGCGACCGACAGAGTCCCGCCGGTGTGTGACGGGTGTGCGACCAAATACGCAATCTGCGGGACAGCACGTACATAGTCGCTGCTCGCGCAGGCCTCCAGCAGGCAGCGGAGCTGCCCCTGTGTGAGCTGCTCCAGCAAATCCGGCGCAGCAGAGACGTTGATCAGATCAGACAGTTGCGCGGCAGGTTTCCGCGTTCCCGGCCGGTCTGCGCGTTTAGGAGATGCCGCCTCCTGCACGCCGTGACCGCCAAAGACGGAACTTCCACGTTCCCAGCGTTTCGACCTGTGCCTCGGACGGTAAGCCGGTGCTCGGATCGGATCATCGGTGAACAGCGCGATCGTGCTCATCTGCTCGGCCCCCGTGCGGGCGATGCGCGATGCGTCGATTCGTGCTGCAGGGGGCCAAATAGTGCCGGACCCGCCGAACGCTGAAAATTGCGGCTAGCGTGCCTTTGCCGATTGTGATCTGGAAATGCGTACTCGGCTGTCATCGTCGTTGTCATTGCTGCTGTAACCGCCATAACCCCCGTTATGGCTGCCCAACGGGCGGCTGATCGGACAGCATGGCGCGGATCTCGCTCTCCAGGTAACGGCGGTGGCCCCCCAGCGTTCGAATGGAGCTGAGCTTGCCCGCTTTAGCCCACCGTGTCACGGTCTTGGGGTCGACGCGGAATGCGGCGGCGACCTCAGCAGGCGTCAGCAGCGGGTTTATGGATATGGTTTGGGTGTTGCTCACTGTGCGACTCTCCTTGTTCAATTGGCGCGGACCCATGCGGGCTCGCTCTAATGCCCACGTCGCCAAAAAAGACGCGGGACGTTTCTCGGGACTGTGCTAGACGGCTGGCATGTCCGTCTTAAACGGCTGGCATATCCGTTTCGTCATACTCACGGGTGATCGCCGCCACCGGGACGCGTAGCGCGCGGGCGATCCGGTGAATTGTGGCGGGTCGTGCACCTCGTTTCTCACGCTCGATGTTGGACAGCGCGGCCTGGGTTAGTCCCACTTCGCGCGCCAAGTCGGGCTGGTGCCGGCCGTCTTTCTCGCGGAGGCTGCGAATGGCGGCGCCGTTCGGGCGGAGTCTTCTGCGCGCTAAGCCCCCGGCCTGGCCGGTGGCACTGATGACCGTTTGTGGCAGGCTCATGTCGGCAAAGGTAGGCTAAGCCGTTGCCTCCTGCAACCTGAATCAAGACACCAATGGTCACGGCCTACCCAAGATGCCTGTGAAAGTTATGCGGTGCAATACCGAGGGCCGGCTGCCTGAGCCAGCTGCGTCCCTTCCTGCGCGGGATATGCCAGGTCGCTAGCCGCGCCGAGCGTGCGCTCGCACGCGCCCGGCAAGACCGGGCTGACCTCCGGGTCAAGCGCCGGAACCGTGCGTTTACCTGCTCTTATCTCGGTCCGGCTCACCTGGAACCCGGCAGCGATCACAGGATCTCGGCATTCGTTTGGCTTCCGGCTACGCTGTCGCCGCTGTCCTGACATCGTTGGTGCTGACCCTCGGTACCGTGTGAAACTATGTCCAGCACGGTGGCACACCGGAAGATCCCTCAGACTGGACAGTGATGGACACATATCCTCACGAGGCATGGCAGCGCCTGGGCCGGGCACTTGAGCGGCGCAGGGGCGAACTGGGGTACGGCTTCCGCCAGCGCGGCCGGTTCAGCCGGGAACGAGGCGGCGGGAGGATCTCGATCAAGACGATCAGCCGCCTGGAGAAAGGCGAGCGGTCCTCCTACCCGCAATCCACCGTCGGCGCGGTCGAAACCATCTACCACTGGGCGCCCGGCAGCGTCGAGGCCGTGCTGCGGGGCGGCGATCCCGATCCGCTGGCCGTCACTCCCGCGGCCTCCCGCGGCCGCCCGGCGCAACCCCCTCGCCACCGAGCACGCCCCGCCCACGCCCGGCGAGCGGATCACCAGCTGGGTGTACGTGCGCATGCGCGAACTGGGCCGAGACGAAGACGACATCCACCAGTTCATCGCCGCCGAGGGCCTGCCCCGCGAGCCGACGACCCTGTCGGCCGTCCAGCGGATCGTGGCGGTCACCGGGGCCAGCGTCGCCGAAGTCCTCGCGCTGCTCGGAATCGACGACATGACCAGACGCCGCACGCCCCACCAAGAGAAGGATTATCCGCGCGATAGCGCCAACAGCGGCGCCGAGGCGGGGAAGGCATGATTGCGCAGGTCCAAGCGGCCTTACAGCGCGGCCGGCGGAAGGCCGTGCTGGCTGAGCGAGGCCGGCCTGGGTGCGACGGCGTTGCCGGAGTACAAGGAGTCCGGCTGGCATATCACAGCCACCCGGCAGCCTTCCTTGAAACCACGTCGCCAAGCAGTGCACGAGTCCGGGATGACGCTCCTAATGACGCCACTGACTGTGATGACGGTCGTCGGCAGGGCCAGCGCGATTGCCTGCTGTGGGCTCACCGCGTCGACAGCGCTCAGGATGATCGTGACTAACCCAAGAATTCCGCCGACGCCCGCCCATCGCGCAGCCGCCGTTGGTCTGCGCCAGCGGTCGACTCGGTATATCGTTTGCCACCACGCGGAGGCATTCATCGTATGTAGGTCTCCCCTCAGGACCTGGCAGCACCGCACTGAGCGCTGCTACTCCCGTGGCAGGGCCAGACCTTAGGGTGCTCTTACTCGACATTTGTCACGCTACTAGTTAACAGCTACATATTTTGAATCTTGGATACAACGAGCGAGCGCGTTGTTGCAGAATTGACATGTTTTGCTTTTCTGACTTCCGTATATATCAATATTAAGCATGATTTATCCATCGGGCAGACCGAAGCCCAGCGTCGAGCTCGGGCACCATCTAGCCCGCGTGATGCGGCCCCGGCGTGAGGAACGCGACCACGAGAGCGGCAAGAGCCACGGCCACGATGGCCGCCGTGATGAGCAACAGCCGTCTGGGCCGGGCGACGACGGAACCTTTGCCTGGCAGCCGTCCCGAAGCCCAGATCAGCGGGCTCATGGCCAACACGGCCACGCCGACAGGAACGTTGCGCTTGAGGATCACGCCCCCGACCGCGGCAAAGGCCATAGCGGTCCGCGTCCAGGCCAAAGCGGTCCGTTGCCGCGCTAGGCCGGGATCACGGTCCTCAAGCTCCTCGGGAGGCACGAGGACCTACCGGAGAGCCGACACGAGCAGCACGAGCGCCGCGATGACGGCGATACCTGTGATAGTCCCGGCCAGGATCTGCGGCAGCACGGACCGCGGCAGCGGCGTACCACGACGCAGCGCCCGCTGGTTACGGGTCCAGTCGCCGTACCCGGCGGCAGCGATGACCGCTCCGAGCACGATCAGCGGAACTCCCAGCACGTGCCGGCCCCAGGGGACGGCGGGGAAGGGCGGCAGCAGCTGCACGATGGCCAGTCCGGCGACCACCAGCGCGAGCGCCGTGCGGCTCCAAGCCAGGAAAGTGCGCTCGTTAGCGAACGTGAATCGCGCGTCCGGCTCGGTCTCGGCCGGGGTCCCGGCCTCGGCGTGATCCTCGGAAGGATGAGCGCTGTCAGGCATCAGCTGGCCAGCGTGACATACGCACGGGACGCCTCGATCACGGAATCAATCATGCCCCAGGTGCCCGTCCGGGCCGGGCCGACCCGGTTCGGCCGCAGGGAACAATTCAGGATTTACTCGTCCGTTCCGGATGCGACTGTTCGGCAAGAGCGCTAGCGTGAACGGCCGGAAGGGATCCCTGACATGCATCGACCGACCAGGCTTGTCTGTCTGGTGATGTCGGCTGCCGTCCTCATCCTGGGTGGGGCCGCCACTGCGTCTGCTTCTGCCCAGCGACCAGCCACCATCGACAGGTTCAACGTCGCGAATGCCCATTCGCCGCAGGTTGAGCGCATGCTCGCGGCCGACCGGGCGCGTCCGCCAGGCATTCGTCCCGCTACTCTCCGGTTGGGGCTCGCGGCGGCCGCGTCGGCGGTTCAGGGCATCGACGTCTCGTCCTACCAGCACGCATACGGGGCCAGCATCGACTGGACCCTGGTGGCCGGCGCGGGTTACAAGTTCGCCTTCATCAAGGCGACCGAGGGTTCCTACTACCCAAACCCCTACTACGCGACGGACGCAGCCGACGCGAAGGCGGCCGGGCTGATCGTCGCGCCTATTCACTTTGCCATCCCGAACTACTCCGGCGGTGCCTTCCAGGCCGACTACGCGCTCGATCACTCCGGTCCGCTGGCTGACGGCCACACCCTGCCGTTGATACTCGACGTGGAGAACGACCCGTACGGCACTATGCCGCCCCCGAAAGGCGACGGCACGAACGACTGCTACGGCATGACGCCGGCCCAGCTGGTCGCCTGGATCTCTGCATTCGCGGCCGAGACGCACCGCCGCACCGGGCTGTCCCCAGCTATTTACACCACCGCTGCGTGGTGGAAGACCTGCACCGGCGACAGCACAGCGTTCGCCGCGGATCCGCTGTGGATAGCGAGCCTGACCTCGTCGCCGTCGCTACCGGGCGCGTGGCACAGCTGGACGTACTGGCAGTACTCCAGCACAGCGAAGGTACCCGGGATCACCACCGACACCGACGTCAGTTATCTCAGCGCGTCGGCGCTGGAACTGGCCGAGCCGGCCATCCAGAGCTATCGGCCGGGCGCCACGGTCAGCCTGGGGACAAGTTCGCTAGACGCTGGCCAGCCAGTGACCTACAAGGCCAGCGGACTGCCAGGCGGGTTGTCGATAAACCCCTCGACCGGCGTCATCAGCGGAACCGTCTTCAGCGGAACGCTGACAGGTAAACCGGCCGCGTTCCGGGCATCAATAACGGCGAGTGCCGCGGGAGCAGGCCATCCGACTCAGAGCTTCCCCTGGTTTGTCCATGGCCCGGTCAGTATCGGCCGGGTGCGTGCCGCGACGGCGTCGGTGGGCACGCCCGTCGAGCTGGCCGTCCCGGCGGCGGACTCGTTGCCGGGCTGCACGCTGCGCTTCGCTGCCGCGGACCTGCCGCCGGGACTGTCGATGAACTCGTGCGGCCTGATCTCCGGCTGGCCGTCGGCCGGCGGGCATTACCAGGTCAGCGTGCAGGTAACCGACAGCTCCGGTGCAGTGCAGGCACAGCGTGCGTTCGGCTGGACCATCGTCGGCGGCAGCGGCCGCGGCCCCTCCGGGCAGATCACGCTGAGCCGGGACGGCAAGTGCCTGGCGCGGCTCGCCGCCGCCGACATCGCGATCGGGAAGTGCGGCCATGCGGCCGGCCAGCGATGGACCATTGCGCCGAACGGCTCGATTCGCGTCGGCGGCGCCTGCCTGACCGCGAAGTCCGCAGCACTGTCCGCGGCCCCCTGCATCAGCGGTGGCCAGCGGTGGCAGCTGAGGCCGGGTGGCGCGCTCACGGATCTCGGCGACGGCAAATGCCTGGCTGACAACGGTTCAAAGAACGGCGCTCGGGCCATCGCCGCGACCTGCTACGCCAAGCCCAATAACACCGGGAGCTCGAGCACGCCTGGCGCCAACCAGCGATGGACGCTGCCCGCCGGGCCGCTGACCGCGGGAATCGCCGGGTTCTGCGCCAGCGACTGGCACCGCGCACGTAGCCGGTCCGGCCCGGTGACGCTGCGCCGCTGCAACCGGACGTCGCAGCAGAACTGGACTATCGAGCCCGACGGGACAGTCCGGGCGGGCGGTCAGTGCCTGAGCCTGCGCAGTGTCAGGTACGGGACGACGGTACGTCTTGCCCGTTGCAGGCCGTCAGCGCTGCAGCAGTGGCAGCTCGCCGGCGGCCCGATCGGAGTTCGGCTGGTCAGCCCGGTGGCCGGGCTGTGCCTGGCCGACCCTGGTGATCGCCGCGTCGCCGGAACTCAGCTCGCGCTGGGCGGCTGCGTCGCAGGAGACCCTGGGGTCAGCTGGCGTGCTAGCTGACTGACCTGGGGCGGAGCAGCCGCGCGACGTCCAGCGCGGGAGCGGGCATTGGCTCGCCCCGATAACCGCCGACCGGGCCGAACTCGCCAGCACGCCACCTTGCCGTGGCCGCAGCGATCTCCTCGGGCGTGCGCGCGACGAAGTTCCACCACATCAGCAGTTGCTCACCGAGCGGTACCCCGCCAAGCAGGAACAGGGTCGTTCCGCTTTGCGCCGCGACCGGCGCCGCTTCCAGCCCGGTCGGCAAGTAGAGCAGCTGACCGGGCTCGAGCGGCACACCATCGGCCTCAGCCCGGCCGTTCGCCACGAAGATCACGTGCTCGAAGTCTGGCCGCAACGTCAGCGTGCCGGTTGCCTGCTGATCCTGCGACGCGGTCAGTTCTGCGCCGATGACCGGGGAGAACGCGGTAGCCGGCGATCTGGAGCCCGCGAGTTCGCCCAGGAATACCGTGACGGCGAACCGGCCGGCGGATGCGGTTGGCAGTGACGTCTGCGGGAGGGCCGGGTGATGCTCGAAGGCCGGGGCTATGTGCCTGCTGGCGTCAGGCAGCGCCACCCACAGCTGGACGCCGTGCAGGACAGGGTCACGATCGGCCGCCGACGGCGGGATCACGGTCTCCTCGGCGTGCGCGATACCGCGTCCCGACGTCATCAGGTTGAGCTGTCCGGGCCTGATCAGCTGTTCCGAGCCGAGACTGTCGCGGTGGAGCACGTTCCCGCGCAACAGCCAGGTGACGGTCTGCAGGCCGATATGCGGATGCGGCGGCACGTTCATCCCGTCCGTGCCGTCGGTGTCCGCAGGTCCGTAATGATCGATGAAGCACCAGGCGCCGACGCTGCGCCGGGTCCGCAAGGGCAGCAGGCGGCGCACTGCCAGGTCACCGACCTGCGCATTCCTGGCCGCCGTTACCTCATGATCATTGTTGCGGGGAACGGGGACGTCTTCCACCTCGGGGTTCGCTTCACGGGTGCTCACCTTTGGGGGACTCCTTTCGCCGCTGTAGCGCCGGGCTCGTTAGCTGGCACTGCCGCCAAGAGTATGACTCTGCCCCGGTCGGTGGCGTGGCGCGATCAGCCCAGGGCGGCGACTGGGACGCGACTGCGGCGCCGCCGAGTCGACGGCGCGGCGTTCGGGCCGTGCCCGCCCCTGTCTCGACGGCGCCGCTCTCACCTCCGACGGGTGACGTCAGTCGGTTCCCGTGGTCCGCGTGCGGCGGCGCGCTCCGATCAGATGATGCTGTGACGGCCTTCGCCGAAGCAAGGGGAGGGTTCCCCAGCTGGCGAGGCTTCCCCAGCTGCAACTAGCCGGGTGGTCCATTGACGACCCCGTTTCCCTCCCCTATGGTCCGGTTACTCAAGGTGTGCCGGACCGAGATGGGTAGTGGTGCCTGAACCGTGCTTCTGATCGTCATGTTCGAGACGGGGACCTGGCGGCTCAAGCCGGGGGAGACGTTCACCTTCGGCCGCGCATCGGCCTGCACGGCCGTGATGCCGAACGCCGACCGGGGAGTCTCGCGCAACGCCGGCAGCTTCGAATGGCGGGCCGGCTGCTGGTGGCTCCTCAATGCGAGCGCCTCGTCCATGCTCTACCTGTCCGGCGACCGGGGCTTCAGGGCCGATATCCCGCCCGGCATGTCCCTGCCGATCCAGCAGTGGCACGCCAAGATCCGGATCGACGGCATGCTGGCCAGCTACACAATCCGGGTTCGGCTGCCTGACCTGGACGATGAGCCTGACGAGGACGAGACCGGCGAGCAGCCTGTGGCCGAGGTCGTCCCGGAGCGCACCGTGACCAGCACCAAGCTGCGCGCGCCGCTTAGCGACAGCGACAGGCTCGTGCTGGCCGCGCGCTTCGAGGAGTACCTCACCTGGAAGCATGCGGGCGCGGCCGCGCCGCGCAGCGCCAGGGAGGCCGCAGAGCGCATCGGCTGGCAGCCGCATACCGTGTCGAAGCGCTGCGAGAATATCCGCAACCGCTACGTCCGCATCGGTGTGCCGGGCCTGCGCGGGCCGCGCGCCCTGGAGGAACTCGCGGCGCTGCTCATCTCGACCGGCGAGCTCACTGGAGACGACCTGAAGCGGCTGCCGCCCGTCCCTAGCCCACCAGCGTTTTGACCGCTGCCGTCATCTCCGTCAGTGCCTTCTTGGCGTCGGCGAAGTACATGCTCGTCTTGGGGTCGACGTACAGCTCGTTGTCGATGCCGGCGTAGCCGTGGCCCATCGAGCGCTTGATCACGATGATGCTGTGAGCCTGGTCAACGTCGAGGATCGGCATTCCTGAGATCGCGGTGCCCGGCCGCCGGGCGGCCGGGTTGGTCACGTCGTTCGCCCCGATTACCAGGGCAACGTCGGTTCTGGCGAACTCGGGGTTGATCTCGTCCATCTCCTTGAGCTGCGGGTAGGGCACGTTCGCCTCGGCCAGCAGGACGTTCATGTGGCCGGGCATCCGGCCCGCCACCGGATGGATCGCGTAGCTGACGTCGACGCCCCGCGACTCCAGGATCTCGGCCAGCGCCGCGACTTCGTGCTGGGCCTGCGCCGCTGCTAGTCCGTAACCGGGCACGATGATGACCTTGGACGCGTAGGCGAGCTGGATTGCCGCATCGTCTGCGGCGATAGACCGCACGCTCCCGCCTGGGCCGACTACCGCGGCCGTGGCCGAATCCCCGGTCCCGAATCCGCCGACGATGATGTTGGGGATCGACCGGTTCATCGCGTCCGCCATCAGCTTGGTCAGGATGCCGCCAGACGCGCCGACCAGTGCCCCGGCAATGATCATGGCCCAGTTACCGATGACGAAGCCCGCCATCGCGACCGCGGTGCCGGTGAACGCGTTCAGCAGCGAGATCACCACCGGCATGTCGGCGCCGCCGATCGGCATCACCATCGACACCCCGAAAATCAGCGCCGCGACGATGACGATGACGAGCATCAGGATGCTGGGCGACGCGATGAGGTAAGCGCCTGCGCCTACCGCGACGACCGCGAGCAGCATGTTCACGATCCGCGCCCCAGGGAACGTCACCGGCGCCGAGTTGATCAGGCCTTGCAGCTTCCCGGCGGCGACGATCGATCCCGAAAACGTCACGGCACCGATGATCACGTCGAGCAGCGTCGTTACCGAAGTCGTCGCCGAAACCGCCGATCCGGCGTGCATGTAGTCGTGGATGCCGACGAGCGCAGCGGCGCCGCCGCCGACGGCGTTGAAAACGCTGACAAGCTGCGGCATCGCGGTCATTTGGACGGTCCGGGCGAAGTAGAGTCCGGCCGCGCCGCCGACCAGCGCGCCCGTCAGCATGACCGTCCAGCCGGTCGCGCTGATCCGGCCGTCATGCACGATGATGGCCAGCGTCGTCGCTATCGCGGCGGCCATGCCGGCCGTCGAGACCTGGTTACCGCGCTTGGCGGTGGCGGGGTTGTTCATCAGGTGCAGGCCGAGCACGAAGCAGGACGCCGCCAGGATGTAGATCAGCTGGACGACCCAGCCGAAGACGCTGGTCATGCGGACCGTTCCTTGCTGGCCTGAACCGTGCTGCCGTGGCCGTCCTGAGCTTGCTGGCCCGCTCCGTTCGCGGCGGCTGACACCGCTGCAGGCGCCGTCCCCGCGGCCGCGGCGGGCACCGTCGGCCGCTTCCTGAACATCTTCAGCATCCGGCCGGTGACCACGTAGCCGCCCACTACGTTCATGGCGGCGAAGGCCGCGGCCACGAAGGCGATCACGTAGCCGAGCGCGTTATTCGCGGTCACCGCGATCAGCATGGCGCCGGCCAGCACGATCCCGTGGATCGAGTTCGCCGCCGACATCAGCGGCGTGTGCAGCGTCGCGGGCACCTTGCTAATGACCTCGAAGCCCACCCACAGGCTGAGAACGAAGATGGCGACATCAACTAGCAGAGCCGGGTACGGCACGAGCAGCTCCTTCTTGTGCTAGCGCGGGGTGGACGACTTTGCCGTCCCGGGTGATGATGACTCCGGCCTGCAGTTCGTCCGCCGGGTCGAACGCCAGCTCGCCGTCCTTGACCAGGTAGACCAGCAGGGCGCTCAGGTTGCGCGCGTACATGGCGGACGCCGCGGCCGGCATCGTCGATGGCAGCCCGGAGGCCCCGATGATGGTGACCCCGTTCTCGGTCACCACCGTCTCGCCGGGCACCGAGCCCGCCGCGTTGCCGCCGAGCGGGCTGGCCCCCATGTCCACGATCACCGAGCCGGGCGCCATCTGCTTGAGCGCGTCTTCGGTGACCAGCAGCGGCGGCCGCCGCCCCGGCACCTGGGCCGTGGTGATCACGACGTCGTGCCTGGCGATGTGGGCGGCCAGCTCCTGCTGCTGCGCCAGGCGCTCCTCCTCGGTGAGCGCGCGGGCGTAGCCGCCCTCGCCTGACGCCGGGCCCACCGAGGTCAGCTCGATGAACGTGGCGCCGACCGACTCTGCCTCGGCCCTGGTTTCCGGCCGCACATCGTAGGCGCTGACTACGGCGCCGAGCCTGCGGGCGGTGCCGATGGCCTGGAGCCCGGCCACGCCGGTACCGAGCACGAGTACCTTGGCGGGCCGGGCCGTGCCCGCAGCGGTGATGAGGAGCGGGAAGAACCGCCCGTACTCGCCTGCCGCGATCACGGCCGCTTTGTATCCGGCGATGTTGGCCTGCGACGACAGCGCGTCCATCGGCTGAGCCCTGGGTAGGGTGCGCGGGATCATGTCCATGCTGAGTGCGGTAACCCCGGCCTCGGCCAGGCTGCGGGCGAGGCCGCGATCGGCCAGCGGGGCCAGCATGCCGACGATTACCTGGCCAGGACGAAGTGCGGCCACCATCGGGGCGTCGGGCTTGCCGACCATGAGCACGATGTCGGCCGATAGCGCCTCCGCCTTACTGACTACGCTCGCGCCGGCTTCGGCGTAGGCGTCGTCGTTGACCCAGGCTCCGGCGCCGGCCTGGGTCTCCACGACCAGATCCAGGCCCGCCGCGCGCAGCTTGACGACGGCCTCGGGCACGAGCGCAACCCGCCGCTCGCCGGGCGCGGTCTCCTTGACCACGGATACCTTCATGAACAGACCTCGCTGAGTGGCCGGGGCTTGATCGCGGCCTACCGCCGGGCCGCAGTCTCAAGTATGGACAGTACCGTCATGTTGCCAGCGGCGCGGTTGCCCGATCACCCGGCGGCCGAGGACCCTGAACCCGGGCGTATGGTTTTGCCTGCCAACCTGGGGGAAGTGATGCCCGACTTTTCGCCGCCACCGCGGCGCGACGCCATGGCGTGCAGCGCGCTGGCGGCAAAGCTGGCCGAGGCCCGTAACCGGCTTGCGGAACTCGACCTGCCGCTGCCACTGGCGGTCCGGCTGCACCGCCAGTTCATAGCAGTCTGCGACGCCGTGAAGGCGGCCGGCGCCGACGAGGCATTCGGCGAGCGTCGGCTGGCGGCGTTCCTGGCAACGCTAGAAAAAGCTGCGGTCAAATTTCCGGGATGTGCAAAGCAGGACGACAATTCATAATACTCCCGGTTAGCGTCCGTGCCCGGCCCCGGAATCCGCTAAGCGCCCACGCCAATGCCGTCATTCCGAAGGTGTTTGTACGATGACGGTTGAGCCCATACTTTCAGGGCCAGCAGAGGTCGCGAGCCAGGCTTCCCAGTCCGCGCGACCTCCCACTTGGGGGAACCGCAGGAGTGAGTAGATGAACAAGCGTGACCTGGTCGACGCAGTTTCTGGCCGCATGGGGGATAAGAAGACCGCAGCCGAGGCAGTCAACGCCGTCCTCGACACAATCCAGGCAACAGTCGCGCGTGGCGACAAAGTGTCGATCACTGGATTCGGCGTTTTCGAGAAGCAGGTCAGGCCGGCCCGCACCGCGCGCAATCCGGCGACCGGCGCGTCCATCAAGGTGCCAAAGCACTCGGTGCCCAAATTCCGTGCGGGCGCCGATTTCAAGGCTATGGTCAACTCAAAGAGGTAGGCGCGCAACTCAGCGACACCGGGCGGGTGGTCCAGCCGGGCCGCCCGCCTGGGCGCTAGTACGCTGGCGTCTGCCGCAACCGGTTGAGCCGGCCGGCGGCTAGCGCAAACCTGGCCGCTTCTTCAGGGCCGTCTGCAGCAGCCTGTCGACTAGCTGCGGGAACGGCAGCCCGCTCGCCTCCCACATCTTCTGGAAGTAGGACGTGGGCGACAGGCCTGGCATGGTGTTGATCTCGTTGACCAGGATCTGGCCGCCGGAAGTGTAGAAGAAGTCGACGCGTGCTAGCCCTTCGCAGGACACCGCGTCGAATGCTGCCGCGGCTAGCCGGCGGATCTCCGCGAGGACGCTGTCCGGGAGCGGCGCTGGGATCAGCATCTTGCTGGCGGACTCGGAGTACTTGGTGTCGAAGTCGTAGAACTCCTCGCCGCCGACGTCCAGCTGGCCCGGCATGCTGGTGTCCGGCGGCGCGCCGTCGATGCCCTGCAGCACCGACACCTCGACCTCGACGCCGTCGATGGCAGCCTCAACCAGGATCTTCGGGTCGTACTGGCGGGCGGTGGCGATGGCGTCGTGCAGTTCCGCCAGATCATGCGCCTTCGTGGTGCCGATGCTCGAGCCGCCTCTGGCCGGCTTGATGAACAACGGCCAGCCGAGCGCGGCGATCTCGTCGACCGCCCGCTTTGCCGTCACCGAATCGGCGGCTGCCCGGATCTCGGCCGCCGTGACTCCCGGCCAGTCGCGTTCGCTGACAGCGACATACGGCCCGACCGGCAGGCCCTTCGCCTGGAAGATCAGGTTCATGTACTCCTTGTCCATGCTGACCGCGCTGGCCAGCACTCCGGCCCCGACGTACGGAACGCCGGCCATCTCCAGCAGTCCCTGGATAGTGCCGTCTTCGCCGAACGGGCCGTGCAGGACCGGCAGCACCACGTCGACTTCGCCGAACAGATGCGGGATCTGAGCGGGCGCGGCGGATACCAGGCCGCCGCCGGACCACGGCACCACGGCCGAGCCAGGTTCGGCAACCGCGGCAACCGTCGGCAACTGGCCGCGGGTGACCGCGAGACGCTCGGGCGCATCGGCCACCTGCACCCAGTTACCCTCGGTCGTGATGCCGATCGGGACAACCTCGTACCGGTCCCGGTCGATGGCGCCGAGCATGTTCCCCCCGCCCAGGCAAGACACCGGATGCTCCGGCCCGCGGCCGCCGAAAACGACCGCTACCCTGATCTTGCGCTGCTCGCTCACCGATTCCTCCAGTCCCCGTCTTTCGTGCATTGCCAGCAGGTCAGACGCCGTAGCGCTCCGGCTTGGCGCTCCTGCTGGCCAGCAGCAGCACCGCCTGGCCGATGTCGAGGTCCTCATGCAAGACCCCCAAGATCACTTCCGTGATCGGCATCTCCACGCCGTGCTCCGTGGCCAGCTGGAACACGGACCTGGCTGACTGGACGCCCTCGGCCACCCGGTTGGTGCTGGCGAGCACGTCGGCGAGCGGCATCCCGCGGCCGAGCTTCTCGCCGAAGCTCCGGTTGCGCGACATCGGCGAACTGCAGGTCGCTACCAGGTCACCCAGGCCGGCCAGGCCGGAGAAGGTATGCGAGTCCGCGCCGAGCGCGGCCCCGAGCCTGGCCATCTCGGCTAGCCCCCTGGTGATCAGCATGGCCTTAGTGTTGTCGCCCAGCCCCATGCCGACCGAGATTCCGACGGCCAGCGCGATCACATTCTTCACCGCGCCGCCGAGCTCGCAGCCCACCACGTCGGGATTGGTGTAGGGCCGGAAGTAGCTGGTATGACAGGCCCTCTGCAGCTGACCGGCAACCTCCTCGTCAGCGCAGGCTACCACCGACGCGCTGTACTGCCGGGCGGCGATTTCCGGCGCCAGGTTCGGCCCGGAGACGACCGCGATCCGGTCTGGTCCGGCTCCGGTAATCTCGGCGATGACCTGGCTCATCCGGTCGCCGGTGCCAACCTCGATGCCCTTCATCAGGCTGACAAGCAGTGCGCCCGGCGGGATCAGGTGCTGCCACGCGGTCAAGTTCGGCCGGAGCGTCTGGGCCGGCACGGCCAGCACCACCAGCTCGGCTCCGGCGAGCGCCTCGCTGGGGTCGGCGGTGGCCCGAAGCGTTGCCGGCAGGGAAACGCCCGCCAGGTAGTCAGGCGAAGAGTGCTCGGCGTTGATGACCTCTGCCAGTTCCGGCCGCCGGCACCAGAGCACCACCGGGGTCTCGGCGTCGCAGAGCACCTGGGCAAACGTCGTGCCCCAGGCCCCGGCGCCGAGCACGGCAGCTCTCACGAGTCAGGCGTGCCGGCGCCCGGCCCGCCGCTGGGGTCGTGGCTGGTGTCGGCGGGGTCGTGGCTGGTGCCGGCGGCGGCGTGGCTGCTGTTGGCCGCGTCCTTGGCGCCGGCCAGCGCGCGCAGGTCCTGGCGCAGCTTGCGGCGGGCCACCGCGGGATGGAACGGCTCGGCCGGCGGGGTCAGTACGCGCAATCCGCCCAGCAACGCGGCGACGTCGGCCATGATCTTGTCGGTGGCGGCTCGCAGTACCCGGTTGTTCAGCGGCTGGCCGGCGAACTCGGACAGGTCAACCGGCGGGCCGGCGACGATCTGAACGGTCTTGCGCGGCAGGAACTTCGGCACGTACTTGCCGTACGGAAGGATCTTCTGCGCGCCCCAGTGCGCAATCGGGACCACGGGGGCGCCGGTCTCCAGGGCAAGCCTGGCCACGCCTGTCTTGGCGACCATGGGCCACTGCTCCGGGTCCCTGGTCACCGTGGCCTCGGGGTAGAAAATCACGCACGCGCCGTTGCTGGCCACCATCTCAGCCTGCTTGAGTACCAGGGCCGCGTCGGTCTGACCCCGGTAGACCGGCAGTTGGCCGAGCCTGCTGATGATCGTCCCGACCACCGGAATCGTGAACAGGGACGACTTGGCCAGGAAGACCGGGTACCGGCCGGCACTGTCGGCGAACAGGGAGACGGCGAAGATGTCCATGTAGGACAGGTGGTTGACAGCCAGAATCGTGGCCCCTTCGGCCGGGATGTGCTCCTGACCGCGCCAGTCCAACTGCATCATCATCCGGATTCCCGGCCGGAGGATGATCTTGGAGACGTTCCGCCACGCGTTGGAGTAGCTGCCATCAGCCGGCTTGTGCGCCTTCTTGCCCGCCATCGCTTCCCTCCGGCCCGTAACGGTGGCCAGTGACTGCTCAGTCTGTCCGGTCCCGCGACGCGGTGTCGAGGCGTCGCGGGAGGATCATATTCATGGCATCCGAAAACCCCGCAGCGCTGAGCTGGTCGCTCGTGGTCCCCGTCAAAGTACTTGCTCAGGCCAAATCGCGACTCAGCGGCCTTGCGGGTCCACTCCGCGCCGAGCTCGCCCTTGCCATGGCGGGCGACACGATCGCCGCGGCAGTGGCAGCGGTCAGCGTCGCCGACGTCCTGGTGGTCACCGATGACGTAGCGGTCAGCGACATCGCGGCCGGACTTGGCGCCACCGTGCTGCCGGACCTCCCGGCCGCCGGCCTGAACGCCGCGCTCGGGCACGGCGCGGCCCACTCGCTGGCCAACTGGCCGGACCGCGGCCGGGCCGGGCTAGCAGGCGATCTTCCCGCACTGCGGCCCACCGAGCTCGATGCGGCGCTCGCAGCGGCCGGGCAACCGCAGCGCATTCGTGCCGGACGCGGACGGCACCGGCACGACGTTGTACGCGGCCGGGCCCGGTGCGGATTTCCGGCCGGAGTTCGGTGTGGGGTCGCGGGACCGGCACGTGGCCGGGGGCGCGGTCGAACTAGACCTCGGAGACCTTGCGCCAGGCTTGCAGCGGGACGTGGACACCGTCGATGACCTGCGCGAGGCTGCAGTTATCGGGCTCGGCCCGCGCACCCTGGCCGTGCTAACCCGGGCTGGCGGCATTCCGTACTGACGAACTCGCTAGGCGCAGCCCTGCTATGCGCGGCCGGTGAACCTTGGCCTAGATGTGCACAAAGTGACTCCGGGTCCGGCTGACCTGCCAGGTCTGCCCGCGTACCGCCTTCTACCTGGCCGAACGTTGCTAGCCTTTGCTGGCCGCTGCCGGCCATTGCCGGGCCGTCACGCGCAGCACCATATGCCCGCCTTGGCCGCTGGTCAGGCGTCCGCGGCCCGTTGGCTAGCGTCCGGAACTGGCTTGATCGATTCTGCCGCCATCAGGTATTCCTTGCGGTCGGGCTGCTTGCCTCAAGGTCAGCGTGCACGTTCGGGCTTGCCATGGTAAGCCGATCGCATAGCGGGACTCGATAGAGTCACAGCGTCCAGCGGCCGGCAATTGGTCTGCAGAAGCGAAACGGCTAGGGCTACCGACCGCTGTTGCAATGAGATCTCTTGCTAGTTGGCCTGCAACCGAGGCGATCACTCATTGCCGTCCCGCTCCTCACGCGCCAGCCGCTCGATCTCCCGCCGGTTATGACGCAGGATTATCTGGCGTACTTTCCTGGTCGGCATGAAAATGAGCTGGGCCACGTCCTGCTCCTCGGCCTGGAGCTCATGAGCGAGCGTGGATATCGGCTCGATCATCGCCTCGCGCGCCTCGTTCATCGCTTTCTTCGCCGCCCAGTAGCGATCGAGCGCGTCCTTAGCAGCCTGGGGCCACCGGTGGTCGAACGTGACGCCGAAACCAGCCGCGCCGACCTCCGCCTCCTGGTGGCCGTCGTCGTCGTCCTCCTCCTGGAAGTCCTCGTCGTAGCGGTCATCATCGGGATCTGACCAGCCATAAGTAGAGCTGGGAGTTCCGAACTGGTGGCAGTGCAGCCAGTCGTTCATGTCGCCCACCAGCCTGGCGTAAGACATGCTCGCCATCACGTGCCCGGACTCTGGCAGGTCACCGCCAGTTACGGTCAGGTTCCACAGCGGAAATTCGCGGGTGACGACGGCCTGGTACTTGATGATCCCGCGGTCATCCCCGAAGCCGATCAAGCTCACGTCGTTTCCCTTCCGGTCCCCTCGACGCCAAGCTACGCCCGGCCGTGCCTTCGCGTCCTCGTCTCTGCACCCGATTCACCACTGCCTGGCCAGTTGGGCATGAACTGACGTACCTGCCCGCCGACTAGGGCAATGACCTGCACCGGGTTGGAGCTCAAGCAGACCCTGGGCCGTCTTGCTCGAGTGGACACATCGCTGACCTGCGGCTATGTGTGTATAGAAGTGTGTATACGGATGGCAGAGCTGGGGGCATGGCAAGGCCAGTCCGGCGGGTGGTTCCGTTCCCCAGCGACGACCTCATGCCGATGTCGGACACTGAGGTCAAGCAGCTGGTGAACGTCTACCTGCCCCTCACGCTTGCAGAGGCCGTATAGGAGGCCAGAGACGCAGGTCGGCCACTCAACCTCTCCTACACCGCGGCCTGCGGCATCCGGCAAGCTCTGGGCCAGTCCGTCAGCGGCGGCAGTGAGGACCAGGGCGCCGTGCTCGAGCAGCTGGACCGCCTCGAGCAGATGATGCAGGAGGTGCACCAGCGCGAGCCCGTGCAACTGGACCAGCACCAGGCCGACAGGGCCGACCGGACCATAGCGGTCGTCCTGGGATCTGTGGCAGCACTGCTCGCGTCGGTCTACCTCCTGGCCTGAACGCCAGCCAGAGGCATTCCCGCACGTCATCCGAGTGTGTATTGCCTACACACCATAGATTGAGGCCCAAGCCGCGCGGAGTGTCAGTTCATGCCCAACTAGACGGAAGCGCATCGATGCGGATAAGGGCACGCTCGGGTCGGCCGCCGAAATCAACAAGCGGTAGACAGTTACCGCGATCCTAGGCACCAGCGTTGGCGCGCCTACTTAGGCGAGCCGGGCCCACGAACCCACCCCGCTGGAGGGGAAGGGTCGTAGTCCATGCCGCGCCGGTGAGGAGCGCGCCGGTGAGGTCAGCTTCGTGGAGGTTCGCGCCGGTGAGGTTCGCGCCGGTGAGGTTCGCGCCGGTGAAGTCCGCTTGATAGAGGTCCGAGCGGTTAAGGAAAGCCCGAGTCAGGTTCGCGCCATGGAAGTTGGCGTGGGTGAGATAAAAGATGACGCGGCCCAACCCCCTGAGTATAGCGCTGGATAGCTGCGTGTAACTTAAGTCGACAATATGTTTACTACTCGGGCCTTCCTTCGCCGCATTGCGGGCACCGACCACGGTAAGCGCGGCTTGAATATCCGTCGCCGGCGTCTTTGCCTTCACTGCCGACGAGGTTTGCTCTCGGACGAAACCGCACAGTACCGCGACGACAGCGGGCTGGTCGGCAGGGGAGACCTGCATCAGGCGCTGGAGCGCGTATATGCCGCCGAGCCGCAGTTCGATGGAGCGGGAGTCAAGGTTGGTGATGGCGGCGTTGTAACGATCGGTGATCTGTCCCTGCTCGGCAATGGAGAGCTGCTGTCTCGTATCTGGCTGTTGATTGTTAGACGCCGATATTGACACCAGAAGGGTGGCGACGGCGGCGACGCCTAGCAGCATGGGTCAGAATGCCAAGATCCTTTAAGAATCGTCTCAGGTTCCCGTTTCAAATGGACATGACACCGGCCGGGACCTGTGCGCTTCCGCGAGTTGATCCGCCCGGCAAGGGTGGTTCAGCAACACTCTGATCCGAAAGGTCTGTCACTCTTGGAAGTCTGCATCTGGCCGGCCGATCGGATAACCGTCACGGCCGCGGGCTCGGATAGACGCGAGGGGAAGCCGACGAGGAGTGAGCCGCGGGCGTCACTGACCTAGTTCTCAGGCGGCTCGTCGGCAGGATCCGCCGGCGGCTGTGGGAACTGCGGCCCAGGGCGCATGTAAAAGCCCTCAGTCGCCAACACTTCAGTGCCCATTTCCAGTCGCCACGTATAACGCTGGCCGCCCGGCAGAGGGAGAGGCTGGAGCTGAATCACGAAACTCGCGTCGATCTCAGAGCCTTCAGGCAATCCGGGGGGGCGGCCGACTTCGAGCTGGCCGGGAATCTCAAGCGGTTGGGCACCCCCGACAGGGTTAGGGACCATCACTGCTCTACCGTCGCCGTCAGTCAGCTTGAGAACGAACTGATGCTGCCTGTTCGACTCATTCCAGCCAACTTTGATCAATATCACCACGGCGTGTTGAGTCGGGAACGGCCCCGTAACCGACCAACCGGCGCCGAGCATGTGAACTTTGCCGCCACCTGCTTCCTGCTCCGCGAAGTCGCAAAGCACGATGACAGCGCGCATCTAATCAGACCCGCACCGCTGTAGCTTGGGCGGACATAAGCGGCGGCGCGTCAAACCGGACTCGCAACCGCGCCGCCAGCGATACGGGAGCAGCCATAACGTACGGAGCGTCGGCACTGAGCGCCACGCCCGGCGCGGTGACACCCTTTTCGGCAGCGTCGAACGCGGCGAAGACCCTCTGCGGATCCTCGTCCTCCTCGTAGAAGTGCGCGGCCTCTTCTGGTGTCATACCTGTCATCATGCCCTTCACCTGATCAGACGACCAGCCCAGCTACCCGTCTACCTTGTTGAACGCTTGGAAGTTCCAAAGTCATCGCAGGTAGGCGCTACCTAGCGCGTAGACATCTCCGCGTGGGTCGTCCACCGGATAGAGCACTATCACCCACTCATGACCTCGTATCTCTACCTTCACAAGCGCTCTGAGCCCTCGTTCTGGGTCCGGATCCCAGGCGTAGGTCAGCCCGCTGACACACAAGATGGCGTCTTGTATCTCCTGGACGCTTATGTCGTGCCGAGAGTTCACCTTGGTGGCCGTCGCTTGGCTAACGATGAGCCTGGCGACCCACAGAGATTCCGACACCTAGCCGACTCTCGTGTACCTGGCCAGCCAGTGTCTAGTTGCCCTGGCTGGCTGGCCATGTCACTCCCGACTCGTGGCCCCGATAGGGAGCGGACGCCATGAGTGCAGGTCACACCCATCCGCCCCGGCCCGATGTCGTCTTGCGGACCCCGATGATCCGCTGCGGCGCGACGCACGTCACAAATGCTAAGCAAGGCTGCATTTCGGGCGCACCTGGGTCGGGCTGGCGAGCAATGGCCCGTACCGTGCTCGGCTCATAGGGCGTGAGTGTGAACATGCCGCCCAAAGAAGGGCGGCGTTGTGAGAGTCACGCCCTATGCGCCGCGATCTTGATCGTCAGCAGACGCCCAAGGCCGCTTCGGGCCTAGATGTGCACAATCGGGCAGGTGAGCGTTCTGGTGATGCCGGAAACGCCCTGGATCTGGGCGACGACCAGCCGGCCAAGGTCATCGACGTTGTCCGCCTCGGCCCTGACGATCACGTCGTACGGTCCAGTGACGTCATCGGCCTGGGTGACGCCGGTGATCTGCCCGATGGCGAGGGCCACCTCGGCTGCCTTCCCGACCTCGGTCTGGACGAGAATGTAAGCCTGCACCATGTCGCCCTCCACGTCGTGGTTGTCGCCGTAACGCTATCGTAGGGGCGCGTCGTGATCTGCAAGCCGGGAGGCTGTCATTTCAGTTGCCGAGCTCGGGGAGTTCGGGCTGATCGCGGCGATCCGGGCACTGCTGCCGCCGGACGACACGGCCGTGGTCGGCGTCGGCGACGACGCCGCGGTTCTGCCGACTCCGGACGGGCGAGTTGTCGCGAGTACGGATCTTCTTGTCGAGGGCAGGCATTTCCGGCGCGACTGGTCGCCTGCACCAGACGTCGGCGTCAAAGCCGCTGCGCAGAACTTCGCTGACATCGCCGCGATGGGCGCGCGGCCGCGCGCGCTGCTGTTCGGGCTCGCAGTTCCCGGCGAGCTGCGGGCCGAGTGGGTACTGGACGTCACCCGCGGCCTGGTTGCCGAGTGCGAACGCGCGGGCGCGACGATCGTGGGCGGCGACGTGACGAGCGCCGAAACGGTAATGCTCGCGCTCACGGCCCTCGGCAGCCTGGACGGTCTCGCGCCGGTCACCAGGGGCGGCGCTAGGCATGGAGACAAGGTAGCGGTGTGTGGGCGACTCGGCTGGGCCGCGGCCGGCCTGGCGTTGCTCAAGGCTGGCGCCGAGGGCGGTGACTCCGCGGCAGCCAGCGTGCGGCCTGAGTTGGCCGCATTGGTCGCCGCGCACCGGCGGCCGCAGCCGGAGTACCAGGCCGGCCCGGTGGCCGCGGCGGCCGGAGCCACCGCCATGATCGACATCAGCGACGGGCTCGTGCAAGATCTCGGTCACGTGGCCGCCGACAGCGGCGTATGCATCGACCTTCGATCGGCCAGCCTGCCCGTGGCGCCTGCGCTCCGACTGGCCGCCGGGAAGCTGGAGACCGACTGGCTCGCCTGGGTGCTGACAGGCGGCGAGGATCACGCTCTGGCAGCCACGTTCGATCAACGGGCTCAGTTGCCGGAGACATGGGTAGTTATCGGTACGGTCCGATCCGGAGATGGCGTCCTAGTGGATTCAGTCGCGTGGGAAGGGCCTGGGGGCTGGGATCATTTCCGTCAGCCGGGCTAATAACTAGCCAGCAGTGCATGGCCGAGTTCCCAAGTCAGTGGCCGATCACCGAGCCAGTTGATATAACCCCCTTGAATGGCCAGCCATCGCAAGGAGCGCGTGCCACGGCGCGGGGCGCAACGGCGGACTGAGAATCCGAGCCGTCGCGCCTGGTTGCCTGCCGTGGAACCAACGCCGGACCCGGCAGATAAGACGCCACCGGCGGTCATAGGGACGCCACCGGCGGTCATAGGACCGTCACAGCCCGCGCTCGAGACGTCATGGTCGGCGTTCGTGGCAACCGCCGAGGCCGATTTGTCGCCGACTGTGCCGATCCTGCTCACCGCCCCAGGCATGTTCCAGTCGGCGTACCACCCGGACCCGCACCGGATCGCCCTTCGTGACGCCGCCCTTCGTGCGCCGCCCCTCGTGACGCCGCCCCTCGTGACGCCCTGGATGGCACGGTCATTGATGGCACCGCCCCTCATGACGGCGCCCTAGCTGGCACGTTCTGGCGGCAGCTCTGTTGGCGGCAGCCCTGTTGCCGACACTGCCCGCTACGAGCCGGAACCCGGCGCCCCCGCCCTTCGCCCCGGCCCCGCACCGAGCCGGGGCGGTGGCCGGACGCGCCGCGCGGTACGCCAGCTGCTGATGACGCCATGGTTCGCGGCCAGTACCGGTTTTGTGATCGCCGCTGGGATGTCGCTTTACTCGCCGCATGCGAACATCACGTTTCCCTCTGCCATCGGGACGATCCACTGCCGATTGGAAGGCTGCGTGACGCCCGGTGGGAAAGGCTCGGGCTCCCTTGCTTCGTCCGCCCCCGGGCAGCGCTTGCGGACCAGGCACGAGGGTCGTCGGTCCGGGCGGTCGGGCGGTGCTAACGAGGCCACAGCGCGACTACGGTTCACCTTCAAGGTGCTGTGGCACGGCCACGACTCGTTCGGCGCTGCGATCAGTATCTCGACCAGTCGGCCGCTTGCTGAATGGCAGCTAGCATTCCGGCTGCCGGGTACGCAGATACAGAACGTATTCGGCGCCGAGTGGCTTCAGTCAGCCAGCGGCGATGGTGGTACGGCCAGCCCGTTTCATGTGGACTTGGGCCGAGCTGCGGATCACGACCGAGTCAGCTTCAAGATTTTCGGCACCGGGAATCTGAGCAGTCCGACCAGCTGCACCTTCGACGGGGCCACCTGCACTTTCAAGGTGATCACCGCGGGCAAGGACGGCGCGGGGCAGCGGCGGTTACGGTGGCGCTGGTGACGGCGGCCATGGCGACGGCAGCAGCGATGGCGGCCGCAGTCGCGCCGGAGACTGATCCGCCGCGCCACCTCGGGCACTGACTGCGGCGACTAGCCGGCTCGCGGTGCGAAGCCGTTAATCAGCGACTGAATCGTGGCGGCCACGGCATCCCTGGTCGCCTTCGGCTGGGCCGAGCTCGCGATCAGCAAGCCGGCTCTGGTCATTGCCCCGAGCAGCAACCTCGCCAGAGTGCCCGGATCGTCGATCCGGAGCGCTCCTGAGTCAGTGGCAGCCTGCAAGGCT
Source organism: uncultured Actinomycetota bacterium (assembly GCA_963711055.1). Lineage (GTDB taxonomy): Bacteria > Actinomycetota > Actinomycetes > Streptosporangiales > Streptosporangiaceae > JAJYUU01. The sequence goes on from CAVQCR010000040.1 coordinate 37,044, forward strand.
GCGACCAAGCCGGCATACGCGTATCGCTCGTCGAGCTCGGTGAAGCGGGAAAGCCCGAGAACAGCCGGAGCATCGGTGATGATGATCCGCTGAACCTCGGGCTCCAGTACCTGATCCAGGAATGCCCCGATCGCCGCCGCCAGCAACTCGACGGGCCCTGCGGCGCTGGCACCGGCCTGGACGGACGCACTGAGCATGTCCGCGTGCACCTGCTCGAAGACTGCCTCGAACACAGCAGCCTTAGTCGGGAAGTGGTGGTAGAGCGCGCCCGTGGTGACGCGCGCCTCCCGTGCGATGTCCTCTACCGAGGTGGCGGCGAAACCAGCGGTCCCGAATAGCCGTCGGCCCGCGGTGACAAGTGCCGTCCTGGTCTGCGCGACTTGCTCGGCCCGCAGCGAGGCACGCGAATCTCCCTGAGCGGTCCCCTGCGCGTCCGGCGTCGGGCTGTCGGCCATCCCCTTTGTGTAGCTCAATGCGGCGCCTTGCGCACAACCTTCATCAGTGACATAGTGATACTATCTTACAGAGCAAAGCTATCCAAGGGAGGGTTACGATGACGGCTGCGATCGAGGCAACCAGGGCGGACCGCGGCGCGCTGCTGAAGATCTGCGCCGACCTGACGCCGCAGCAGTGGGCGGCCCCGTCAGGCTGTCCGGGCTGGAGCGTGCAAGATGTGCTCGCGCACCTGTCTAATCTCTTCTGGCTCGTTGTCGATCCGTCCCGGCTGCCAGACGTGGCCGGACTCCCCACGGAGGTCGCGCAAGACCGCCAGGTCGAGGCCCGGCGCGGCGCCGAGCCGGCTGAGGTGCTGGCGGACTACGAAGACGTCAGCGACATCGCGCTGGATCGGCTCGCCCAGGTGGCCAGGATGGATGGCCAATTCGAGCTCGGTGACCTCGGCACATATCCGGCTTCCATGCTGCCCAACGCCTTCAGCTTTGACCACTACACCCACATCCGGGCAGACCTGTTCGGCCCGCGCGGCCCGCTGACCGGCCCGCCGCCGCCATCGGACGAGCTCGGTGTCGGAGCGGCCCTGGACTGGATCGCTGCGGCGCTGCCGCAGCAGAACCAGGCGGCCGCCGCGGCCGGCACCTTCGAGTTCCAGATCGTGGGCACTGGGGCACGGCTGATTACCTTCGGCTCCGGGCAGCCAACAGCCACCATCACCTCCGACGCTCCGGCCTTTGTCCGGTGGGTCACGCAGCGCGGCAGCTGGGCCGATCTCGGCGTGCAGACGACCGGCGATGACGCTGCCCTGGCCGCTGCCCGCGCCATCAAGGTGTTTTAAGGCTGCGGCCACGAGGCCCTGGTAGCCGCGGCGGCCTGGCTAGCCGCGCCCCGTAGGGTGAATGGCATGGTCTCAGCACCGCCCCGCGTCCTGGCCATCGCCGGCTCTGATTCCGGCGGCGGCGCCGGGATCCAGGCCGACCTGAAGACCATGCTGGCCCTGGGCGTGCACGGGATGACCGTCGTCTGCGCGGTCACGGCCCAGAACTCGGTCGGTGTTCAGGGCTACTGGGAACTGCCGGCGGAGGCGGTGCGGGCACAACTGGACTCGGTGCTCAGTGACATTGGCGCGCAGGCGGTCAAGACAGGGATGCTGGCCTCGGCCGCGATCGTCGACGTCGTGTGCGATGCGCTAGGCGAGGTCGCGGCGCCCGTAGTGGTCGATCCGGTGGCGGTGTCTAAGCACGGCGACAGCCTGCTGTCGGCCGGCACGCTGGACGCCATCCGGGACCGGCTGCTCCCGCTAGCCACCGTTGTCACGCCGAACCTGCTCGAGGCCGGGCTGCTGACGGGTATGACCGTCTCCGGCGAAGCGCAGATGCTGGCGGCCGCGCGCATGATCGTAGCCATGGGCCCGCAATGGGTGCTGGTGAAGGGCGGTCACTTGGCCGGTAACCCGGTAGACGTGCTTTTCGACGGCAACCAGCTGATCCGCTTCCCTGGCCAGCGCATCGCCAGCATGCATACGCACGGCACAGGCTGCACGTTGGCATCCGCGATCGCCTCCGGGCTGGCCCAGGGCCAGGATGTGCCCGGCGCGGTCAGGACGGCGAAGGAGTACGTGACCGGCGCGATCAGCGCCGGGTTCCCGCTAGGCGGCGGGATCGGCCCGGTCGACCATGGCTGGCGGCTGCGGGCAGATTCACCCGCTCGCCGGTGAAACACTGAGCGGACTGACCGTTCTGGTCGCGATGCAACCGCCGAGGACTGGCCGTCTAGCGGTTAACCTTGCCCGCCTTGATGCAGGAGGTGCACACGTTCAGCCGACGCGGCGTCCGGCCGACCATCGCGCGCACGCGCTGAATGTTCGGGTTCCAGCGACGCGGGGTGCGGCGGTGCGAGTGCGACACGTTGTTGCCGAAGCCCGGCCCCTTGCCGCACACGTCGCAGACGGAAGCCACGGGATCGCTCCTGGGAAGATAGTGAGATGGGTCTATGGCAGGCGCACGCGCCATGCCAGTCGTCAAAGGATATCCGACGAACCGGCTGCCGCGCGAGCCGGGCACCTGGGTCTGCCTGCTGGTACCTGCTTAAATCGGGTAATCTGCCCCTTCCGCATCGTATCCGGCATCGCTCAAGACGGGACCCGGTATCGCAGCTGCCCGGCCGCTGACGGTGCCGCGGCTTATCCTGGCCAGGTGACGGCGGAGAATGCTCTCGGCGGCGCGCGCAGCCGCCTGCCGGGCCGGCGCGAAGGCAGGTAGCGGGGGTGGCCGTATTCGCTGACCCGCTGCGCCTGGTCATCGGCGACAAGGCGGCCAAACGGCTGGCGGCGGCTCTGGACCTGCGCACCGTCGGCGACCTGCTGGGCTATTACCCGCGGCGGTACGACAAGCGCGGTGAGCTGACCGACCTGGCCGGGCTTCACGACGGCGAGTACGTGACCGTGCAGGCCGAGGTGGCCTCGGTGTCGGTCCGGCGCATGCATAACCGGCCCGGCACGATTTTTGAGGCCATCGTGACCGACGGGCATGGGCGCCTGACCTTGACCTTCTTCGGCCGCGGCAGGCAGGACTGGCGGGAGCAGGAGCTGAGGCCCGGCGCCAGGGGCCTGTTCTCCGGCCAGGTCTCCAGTTTCCGGGGCAAGCGGCAGCTCACTCATCCGGAGTACGAGATGCTCGGAGCTGGCCCGGCCGGCGCCAGGGCGGCCGAGTTCGCCGCCGAACTGATCCCGGTCTACCGCGCCACCAGCCAGATCCAGTCCTGGAAGATCGCCGACTCGGTCCGAATCGCCCTTGACGTGCTCGATGTGCCCGATGACCCGCTGCCGACTGAGATAAGGGCATTGCACGGGCTGGCTGGCTACGCCGACGCGCTGCGCGGCATCCACCGGCCGATCGACCACGGCGACGTGCACCGGGCCGTCACCCGGCTGAAATGGGATGAGGCGTTCGCACTGCAGGTGCTCCTGGCCCAGCGCCGCCGGGCCGCGGCGAGCTACACCGCGATCCCGCGGCCGCCGGTCGAGGGCGGCCTGCTCAGCGAGTTCGATGCCGAGCTGCCGTTCGAGCTGACCGTTGGCCAGCAGCTGGCAGGCGCAATCATCGCCGACGACCTGGCCCGCGAGCATCCGATGCACCGGCTGCTGCAAGGCGAGGTCGGTTCTGGCAAGACGATCATCGCGGTGCGGGCGATGCTGCAAGTCGTCGACGCGGTCGGCCAGGCCGTCCTGCTCGCGCCCACCGAGGTCCTCGCGCAGCAGCACTACCGGTCCATCTCCAGCCTGCTCGGCCCGCTGGGCATGGCCGGCCAGCTGGGCGGAGCCGAGCATGCCACCAGGCTGACCCTGCTGACAGGCTCGCTCGGTGCGGTCGCACGGCGCACAGCGCTGCTGGCGGCCGCATCCGGCGGAGCGGGCATCATCATCGGCACCCATGCGCTGCTTGAAGACCGCGTCCAGTTCGCTGACCTGGGCCTGGTCGTCATCGACGAGCAGCACAGGTTCGGGGTCGAGCAGCGCGACGCGCTCCGGGACAAAGCCGGTGACGGCCGCCCGCACGTACTGGTGATGACCGCAACGCCGATCCCGCGGACGGTAGCCATGACCGTCTTCGGCGACCTGGACGTGTCCACGCTGACCGAGCTGCCGGCCGGCCGGTCGCCGATCAGCACTCATGTCGTTCCGGTCGCCGAGCGCCCGCACTACCTGACCAGGACCTGGGAGCGGATCGCCGAAGAGGTGGCAGCCGGCCGCCAGGCTTACGTGGTGTGCCCGCGCATCGGCGGCGACGGCTCCGGCGGCGAGGACATGACCGGTGATGATGAGGGGAACGGGGTCCGCCCGCCCATCGCCGTCCTCGACCTGGCCACCGAGCTTTCGGCCGGCCCGTTGGCCGGACTCCGGCTGGCGGTCCTGCACGGCAGGCTGCCGCCGGACGAGAAGGACAAGGTGATGCTGGCGTTCGCCGACGGCCAGGTAGACGTGCTGGTCACTACCACCGTTGTCGAGGTGGGCGTGGACGTACCGAACGCGGTCGTGATGGTGATCATGGACGCGGACAGGTTTGGCGTCTCGCAGTTGCACCAGCTTCGCGGCCGGGTTGGCCGCGGCGCCGATCCGGGCCTGTGCCTGCTGGTCACCGAGGTCCCGGAGGCATCGCCGGGGCGCGAGCGGCTGGACGCGGTTGCCAGCACACTGGACGGGTTTGCCCTGTCCAGGATCGACCTGGCCCAGCGCCGCGAGGGCGATGTGCTCGGCACCGCGCAGGCTGGCCGCAAGTCCAGCCTCAAGCTGCTACGGCTGCTCGAGGACGAGGACCTTATCGGCCAGGCGCGCGAGGAGGCCACCAAGCTGGTCGACGCCGATCCGGCGCTGGCGGGTGAGCCCGGACTGGCCGAGGCCGTGCGGGCACTAATCGACCTGGAGCGCGCCGCGTTCCTCGAAAAAGCATGAGGCCCGGTGACCCGCATCATTGCCGGCGCGGCCGGCGGCCGGCGCCTAGCGACGGCACCGGGAACGACGACCAGGCCCACCGCTGACCGGGCCAGGGAAGGCATGTTCGCGACCGTGCTGGCGGTGCTGGGCGGCCTTGACGGCGCCGCGGTTCTGGACCTGTATGCGGGCTCGGGTGCGGTCGGGCTTGAGGCGCTGTCGCGGGGCGCATCCGACGTCCTGCTGGTCGAGGCCGAAAGCCGGGCCGCACGAGTGATCAGGCAGAACATTGCCCTGGTCGGCTTGCCGGGCGTGCAGCTCATCACGGACAAGGTGGACCGCGTGCTGGCTCGCGGACCGGGTGACGCGCCGCCGCGCGATTTCGTGTTCGCCGACCCGCCCTACGCGGTCGGCGACGACGAGCTGGCCCGGATGCTCACTGCGCTGGTCCGCCACGGCTGGCTGGCGCGCGGAGCGCTGCTGGCCGTCGAGCGGTCGACGCGGTCCGGCCCGCCCGCGTGGCCCGTTGGGTACGAAACTGACCGATCCCGCCGATACGGCGATGCGACACTCTGGTACGGTCTGGCCGCAGGTGCACAGCCTGCTGCGACATCCCCGACGGGAGAGTGAAACCCGAGTGCGGCGCGTAGTTTGCCCAGGCTCTTTCGACCCGGTGACCAACGGGCACCTCGACATCATTTCCCGCGCTGCGCAGCTCTACGACGAGGTCGTCGTCGCGGTGGTGCGGAACCCTAACAAGTCCGCCCTGTTCACGGCCGCTGAGCGGGTTGAGCTGATCCGCGAGGCGACCAAGGCTCTCGGCAACGTCCGGGTGGACCGGTTCGAGGGTCTCATCGTCGACTTCTGCCGCAGCAACGACATCTCCGCGATCGTTAAGGGCCTGCGGGCCGTGACGGACTTCGACTACGAGATGCAGATGGCGCAGATGAACTACAACCAGGCCGGCGTCGAGACGCTGTTTATGACAACCAATCCGCTGTATGCCTTCTTGTCGTCAAGCCTGGTCAAGGAGTTCGCCAAGTTCGGCGGCGACGTGAGCGGCCTGGTTCCCCCGGCGGTGCTCGGCATGCTGACCACCCGGCTCGCGGAGTCGTGACAATCGCTGGTATCCCCGGTCGAGTTGGGATTGTCCCAGGCCAGCCGGTAAGCTAGTCAGTCGGCGACGTGCCAGTCATGGCTCCGCCAGTTTGTACCGCCCGCCGACGCGTTGCCACCTTGCTTGCCACAGCTCAGTTCAGCCGATAGCCATGCGAAATTTTGCCACCAAGCACCCGAAGGGTCCGGATTCCCGTAGTCCACTGGTCTTCGACACCAGGGATCTGGGGCCTGGCTCGGTCCGGACGCTGACGCGTACGGTCCCCGCACCCGAGTACTTGGGCGTCGCGATGGCCAGGGTGCCGGTCGGCGCCGACCTTGACCTAGACGTTCAGCTTGAGGGGGTGAGCGAGGGCGTGCTGGTGACTGCGACCGTGAGCGGGCCGCTGGCCGGCGAGTGCGCCCGGTGCCTAGAGCCGTTCACCTCGGCGACGAAGGTGCGGTTCCAGGAGCTCTTCGTGCGGCCGGAGCGCGCGGTCGCGGATTCAGCGGACGAGGCGGACAGTTACGAGCTGGACAGTTACGAGCTGGACGCCACGGGTCTGCTGGACCTGGAGCCTGCGCTGCGCGACGCCGTGGTGCTGGAGCTGCCGTTGTCGCCGTTGTGTGAGGACGGGTGCCTGGGCTTGTGCTCAGAGTGCGGGATCCGGCTGGCGGACGCTAGGCCCGGCCACCGGCACGAGCAGCGCAGCGCGCTCTGGGATGTGCTGAAGGACTTTCGGGTGGACGAGCCTGACGGCCCGCCGCTCGACGAGGAAGAAGTACCGGACGGGAAAGCGCCCGCCCGTGGCCAGCCAAAGGAGCAGTGAAGTGGCAGTACCCAAGCGCAAGATGTCGCGCAGCAATACCAGGTCGCGACGCGCGCAGTGGAAGGCGACGGCGCCGCAGCTTATGACCTGTCCTAACTGCCGAGACCCGAAGTTGCCCCACACCGCATGCCCGACCTGCGGTACCTACAACCGGCGCCAGGTCATCACTCCTTCCTGACGTGTCCTTGCCGGCGATGGCGCGCGTGACCGGCGCTGGCGGAAGGAAGGCTGGTGACTGACATATCCGCGGGGCGCACTGACGGCCTGTCGGCTGCACTGCAGGTGCCGGTCGGGCCTGAACTGCTTGACCGTGCTCTGATGCATCGCTCGTTTGCCTATGAGAACGGCGGCTTGCCGACCAACGAGCGGCTGGAGTTCCTGGGCGACTCCGTGCTCGGCCTGATCGTGACCGACACGCTGTTCCGTCAGTATCCGGACCTGCCGGAAGGGCAGCTCGCCAAGCTGCGGGCGGCTGTTGTCAACATGCGCGCGCTGGCCGCGGTGGCGCGCGGGCTCGACCTCGGCTCCTATGTCAAGCTGGGCAAGGGCGAGGAGGGAACCGGCGGCCGGGACAAGTCCTCGATCCTGGCCGACACGCTTGAAGCGGTGATCGGTGCGGTCTACCTGGATCAGGGCCTGGAGGCCGCGGACGCGCTGGTACACCGCCTCTTCGACCCGGTGATCGCAAGGTCAGCCAGGCTGGGCGCCGGCCTGGACTGGAAAACCTCCTTGCAGGAGCTCACTGCCGCCGAGATCCTCGGCGTGCCCGAGTACCACGTGGAAGAGAGCGGACCCGATCACCAGAAGTCATTCCGCGCCTACGTGCGGATCGGGGTCCACACCTACGGCGAGGGCGAAGGCCGGTCCAAGAAGGAGGCCGAGCAGCAGGCCGCCGAGGCGGCCTGGACCGCGATCAGCAAGGGCCTGGCGAGCCGCGATTCGGGCGAACACCGGGCCTGACGCGTGCCGGAGCTCCCCGAGGTCGAGGTGATCAGGCGCGGGCTGGGGAAGTTCGTCGTCGGCAGGCGCATCGAAACCGTTGCAGTCCTGCACCCGCGCGCGGTCCGGCGGCATGACGGCGGCCCAGCGGATTTCGCGGCCCGGCTGGCCGGCCGGACGTTCGACGCCGCTAGGCGCCGGGGCAAGTACATCTGGCTGCCGGTCGGCGAGGATGCAATGCTCGCCCACCTGGGCATGAGCGGCCAGCTGCTGGCAGTGCCGCCGGACGTGCCGCTGTCACCGCACGTGCGGGTGCGGTTCAGCTTCACCGACCAAGGCCCTGACCTGCGTTTCACCGACCAGCGCACGTTCGGCCATCTGCTGGTGGACGCCGACGGGGCGGACCTGCCCCGGCAGATTGCCCACATCGCGCCGGACCCGCTGGAGGACGCGTTCGACCTGGCTGGGCTAACCGCGAGGATGCGGGTCCGCAGGACCGGAATCAAGCGCGCCCTGCTGGACCAGTCGCTGGTCAGCGGGATCGGCAATATCTATGCGGACGAGGCCCTCTGGCGGGCCAAGCTGCACTATGCGCGGGCCACGGACCGGCTGCGGCGGGCCGAGATCGAGGGCCTGATGTCGGCGGTCGTCGACGTGTTCAACGAGGCACGCGGAGCCGGAGGCACCTCCTTCGACAGCCTGTACGTGAACGTGAATGGCGAGAGCGGCTACTTCGACCGGTCGCTGAACGTGTACGGGCGGGCGGGCGAGCCGTGCACTCGCTGCGGCACGCCGATCCGCCGCGAGCCGTTCATGAACCGGTCCTCGTACTTCTGCCCGCACTGCCAGCCGCGGCCGAGGAACGGCCGGTGGTAACCCCGGTTTCGGCCGCGAACCTTCGGCTCACCGCCTGGGTGTCGGGACGCGTCCAGGGGGTTGGCTTCCGCTGGTGGGTGCGGGCACGAGCGCTGGAACTCGGCCTCACCGGCTTCGCCGAGAACCTCGAGGACGGCCGGGTGAAAGTGGTCGCCGAAGGTCCGGAAGATCGGTGCCGGCAGTTGCTGGTCCGGCTGGAAGGCGGAGGCACGCCGGGCCGGGTCAGCCTGGTGAGCTATCGCCTCGCACCGGCCGCCGGCGGATTTTCCCGCTTCTCCGAGCGGTAATACAGTTGGATACGCGGTGTAATCGACTCAATGCTTTTAGTACTCAGATGTTTATCTCCAGCGTTATCCCGCGGGGCCGATCCGCGGCCGCTGCGGGCGCTCATCCGGCTCTCGACCTGCCCGGTGACCTGCGCTATCGCCAAACTTGACCGATTACCCTTGACGGTGGGACCATGAAGGTGTTAACAGCGCGCAGCCATCTCCGGCGTCTGCGTGCCCGCCCACTCTGGTCACTCAGTGTGGAGGACCTTACACAATGGCAAAGGCTCTACTCGGCCACGTCGGCGGGCCGGATCCCCGCATGGTCTCAGAGATGCGCCGCCTGCAGCAGCGAGTACGTGACCTGGAAGCCGAGCTTGCACGGCTCCAGGACGAGAATGATGTGCTCATCGCCGCAGTCGGTCATGACCTGCTAGCTCCGGTTCGTGAGCCTGCGCTCACCTGACGAGCGTTGGTGGCCAAAAACCGACGGGTGAGGGGCGCTGTGAAGCGTCCCTCTTCGGTTTTCTGGGCTCCGGCGCGGCCGATCACGCCGGCCGGGAGCCGCCGGAATTGGCTAGTCGGCGGTTGGCGCCGCTCCGGCCGGCTCCGCAGCAGAATCGCCGTTGGCGGAGGCCGGGACCGCAGATGCTGCCCAGCCGTAACTGGACTCGCCGTGCTCAACGTAGTCCAGCCCGGCTTCCTCTTCCTCCGGGCTCACCTTCAGACCGACGATGTGGTCAGTGACCCACAAGATGATCCAGGTCATGACGAACGGGTAGACGATCCCGGCGACAGCAAGCACGAGCTGTCGGCCCAGCTGAGTAAAGCCGCCGGCCTCGCCCGCCGCGTTCACGACCTTGCTGGCGAACACGCCGGTGAGGATGACGCCGATCGCCCCGCCGAACATGTGCACGCCGACGACGTCCAGCGAGTCGTCGTAGTGCAGAATGTCCTTCAGGTTGAGTGCGGAGTAACACAGCGCGCCCGCTGCCAGCCCGATGATGATCGCCGCCCACGGCGGCACGTAGCCGGACGCGGGGGTAATCGCGGCCAGGCCGGCCACCGCACCTGCCGCAATGCCGATACCGGAGGGCTTGCCCTTGCGCCACCACTCAACGGTCATCCAGGCCAGCATCGCCGCCGACGCGCCGAGTTGGGTGTTCACCAGCGCGTAGGTGGCGACCGACCCGGCCGAGGTCGCGCTGCCCGCATTGAACCCGAACCAGCCGAACCACAAGATGCCGGCCCCGAGCAGCACCAGCGGCACGTTGTGCGGCCCGTCAAGCCGCTTGGTCCGCCTCAGGTAGAAAGCGGTCGCCAGGGCCGCTGCGCCCGCTAGCTCGTGCACAACGGAGCCGCCTGCGAAATCGATGGCGTGCAGTCCGCCAGTGCCGAGGATGCCGCCGCCCCACTCCGCATGTGCGAACGGGCAGTACACGAAGAGCGACCACAGTCCGATAAAGACCAGGTAGCCACGGAACCGCATCCGCTCGCAGAATGCGCCCGCGATCAGGGCCGGTGTGATGACAGCGAACTTCATCTGAAATGCCATGTACAGCAGCGCCGGGATCGTCGGGGCGAACGCATTCGGGGACACGCCGACGCCGCGCAGCAGCACGTTGGACAGGCTGCCGATGACACCGGCGTGGTCGGACCCGAACGCCAGCGAGTACCCGACAATGACCCACAGCAGGCTGACGAGGCCGATCGCGGCGAACGACTGCACCATGGTCGCGACCACGTTCTTGGCGCCGACCAGGCCGCCGTAGAAGAGCGCCAGGCCCGGCATCATGAACAGCACGAGCGCCGTGGACGTCAGCATCCAGGCGGTGTCGCCAGCATTAATATGCATTCGAAACAGTCCCTCCGGTCAGCCTGGCGCCGTTGTCGGCTTGAATTGAAGAGACGCGTTTTCCGCCCGGGCGGCTAACGTCGCGCGCGCCCACTATAGGACTGCGTTGAAGAAATCGGAAGAACGGAAACGGGCCGCTGGCCGCCGTAGTCGGTCGCTCGCTGCAGGCCGTCGCCCGGTTAGCTCAGGTGCGCGCCGATGAACTGCAGCGCAGCCGGCATGGTGCGGAGCCAGAAAGCGTCGTCATGACAGCCGGGCAGGATACCTCCGGGCACCTGGTGGGCCTTTTCCGCGGCTAGTTCCGCGCGGAACTTTGCTACCTCCGGCTCGAACGGATCGTCGGCGCCGCAGGCTACCCAGGTCGGCACGGTGCGCAAGGCGGCGATTCCAGTGAAGACGTCGTTACGGGCAAAGTCAGCGGCGCTGTCGAAGGCGCGTGGGTTGGCACCCCGGGCGTCGCCGTAGCTCGCGTAGATGGCCGGGGACAGCGCGGCGGCGGCGGCCACCACCGGCCGGCTGAGCTGCTCGCTGAGCAGCAGCGCGCCGTAGCCGCCCATCGACTGCCCGATAATGCCGAGGCGGCTAGTCCGCACCCCGGCAGCCGCCGCCCGCGGCAGCACCTCCTGCACGATCATGCCGGCCGGATCGTCGCCGTCCGCCCGCTTGTGCCAGTAGGTATCGCCGCCATCCACGCAGATGACGGTGAAGTGCCTGATCCGGCTTCGGGCCAGTGCTGGCCTGACCTGCGCGGCCATGCTGGCTCCGTTACTTCCGGACCCGTGCAGCGCGACTACCACGCTGAGCCCGTCCAGATGGACGCCCGCCGGGGTGACCATGGTCATGTGCACCTTCTGGTGCCGGTAAGCGGACTGGAAGCTGACCGAGCGCAGAGACGGCAGCGGGCCGGCGGGCAGCGGCGGGGCGGACCCGCAGGCGCCCAGCAGCCGATCGAGCGCGAACTTGCCCGGCAGCGTTCCGGCCTGCACGAGCTCGTAACCGCCGGCAGACGCTGCCACCGCAACGCCGATACCGCCGAGCAGCACGCTGCGTCGGGAAAGCACCTGGCCTCCTTGCCCGCGTTATGACGCGCCTGTCCGCTCGTCCTGACGTGGCTGGAGCGTATCGCCCGCATCTTCCTGGTATGGCCGTCCGGCTCGCCACCGAATGCACGGGGTCAGCGGCTCGTCGCGGTAAGGTGCGGAGGAACGGCAGGCCAGGGGAGGAATTCAGCGGGTGTACCTGAAGACCCTTACCTTGCGCGGGTTCAAGTCGTTCGCCTCGTCAACCACGCTGAAATTCGAGCCGGGCATTACCTGCGTCGTCGGTCCGAACGGCTCGGGCAAGTCCAATGTCGTCGACGCGTTTTCCTGGGTGATGGGCGAGCAGGGCGTCAAGCCACTGCGCGGGGGCAAGATGGAGGACGTCGTCTTCGCCGGCACGTCTGGCCGTCCTGCCCTGGGCCGGGCCGAGGTCACCCTCACGATCGACAACAGCGACGGTGCCCTGCCGATCGATTACTCCGAGGTCACCATCAGCCGCCTGCTGTTCAGGTCCGGGCAGAGCGAGTACGCGATCAACGGCGACCAGTGCAGGCTGCTGGACATCGCCGAGCTGCTCTCGGATACCGGTCTCGGCCGGGAGATGCACGTCATCGTCGGCCAGGGCCAGCTCGACGAGGTGCTGAACGCCGGGCCGGACGCGCGCCGGGCACTGATCGAGGAAGCGGCGGGCGTACTCAAGCACCGTCGGCGCAAGGAGAAGGCGGTCCGCAAGCTCGACGCGATGCAGGCTAACCTGACCCGGCTCGTGGACCTCACTGGCGAGCTCGGCCGGCGGCTGAAGCCGCTAGGCCGCCAGGCGGAGATCGCGCGCAAGGCGGCGGCGATCCAGGCCGACCTGCGCGACGCGAGGCTCCGGCTGCTCGCCGACGATTACGCCGCCCTTGCGGCCGAACTGGCGCAGGACGAGACCGACGAGGCCGCGACGGCCCAAGCGCGAGCCGCCCTGGAAGCGGGACTCGCGCAGGCCAGAGAGCTCGAGGCCGAGCTGGAACTGGCCGAGCAGCAACATGCGCCGCGGCTGGCGGCTGCGCAGGAGGCGTTCTTCGCCCTTTCCGGGCTAGCCGAACGGCTGCGCGGGGTGCACGGCCTTGCGGCCGAGCGGCACCGTCACCTGTCCGCGCCCGAGCCGCTGCGGACCGGGCGCGACCCGGAGGAGCTCGAGCAGGAGGCGGCTGAGCTGCGTGCCCAGGAACGGCAGCTGGCCGAGCGGCTCGCCGCGGCCCGGCAGCAGCTGACGGTGGCAGTAGCCGGCCGGACCAAAGCCGAGGCCGCGCTCGCCGAGAACGAGAAGCGGCTCGCTGCCGATGCCAAGGCCGCGGCACAGCGAGCCGAATCGCTGGCCCGGATCCGCAGTCAGGTTGAGGCGGCGGCCAGCCGCTCGGGCGCTGCACAGGAGGAGGCGGGCCGTCTGGCCGAGGCCCAAGCGCAGGCGCGGGCCAGGGCAGAGCAAGCGCAGGTCGAATACGCGGCGCTGCAGGACCTGGTGTCCGGCCGGGAAGACGGCCGGGCCGACCTTGCGGCCGCGCACGAGCACGCCGCCGCGGCACTGGCGGCGGCTTCTGCCCGGGTGGTGGAGCTGCGCAGGGCCGAGCATCAGGCCAGCGACCTGCGCGCGGCCCTGCGGGCCAGGGCCCAGGCGCTCAGCGAGGCGGCCGCTAGCGGCACGGACCCTTCCGCCGTGCTGCTGGCCGGGTCCGTTACGGGAGTGCTCGGGCCGCTTGCCGATCTGCTGACGGTGGGTGACGGGGCCCAGGAGGCTATCGCGGCTGCGCTGGGCGCTGCGGACGGGTCGGTGGCCGTGGCCGGCCCGGACGCGGCGGTAGCCGTCATCGCCGAGCTAAAGTCGCGGGCCGCTGGCCGCGCGGGCCTTGTGATAGCGGCAGATCCGGGGCCCGCGCCGCGCCGCCTGCCCGAAGACATCGGCGTGCTGAGGGCCGAGACCGGAGCTGGCCCCGTTACCCACGCCCTCGACCTGGTGACCGGGCCGGCTGAACTTGCCGGCGCGCTGGCGGAGCTGCTCGGCAACGTGCTGGTAGTCAGCAGCCTGGCCGACGGGCTGCGGGTGGTGCGCGCCGATCCGCGGCTACGGGTCGTGACTGCGGACGGCGACGTGCTCGGCGCCCACTGGGCACGCGGCGGGTCGGCCGCGCAGCAGAGCCTGCTGAGCCTGCGGGCCGCGGCCAGCGAGGCCGCATCGCAGGTCGGTGACGCCGACAGCCGGTGTCAACGAGCAGAGCAGCAGCTCGCCGCCGGGCTGGAAGACGAGGAGCAGGCGAGGCAACAGCTGGCCGAGATCGCAGCCGGGCTGCAGCAAGCCGACGCAGCGGCCGCGGAGACATCCGGCAAGCTGGGCTCGCTGGCCGGCCGGGCCCGTGCTGCCAGGGACGAGACGAGCCGCCTGGCGGCCGCGATCGCGGCCGCTGAGCGTTCCCGCCAGCAGAGCCTGGCCCAACTGGCTGAGGCGCGGGCCAGCCTGGCTGAGCAGGACGCGCGCCAGGGTCAGGAGGCCGAACCCACGGATGGGGGGCCCGCCGGGCGGCAGCAGCTGGCCGACGCGGCGGTAGCCGCACGGAGCGCCGAGATGGAGGCCAGGCTCGAGGTCCGCACCGTAGAAGAGCGGCAGCGGGCGATTTCCGGCCGGGCCGAAGCGCTCGTGTCGGCGGCCGTGGCCGAGCGGCAGGCGGCAGCCAGGGCGGCGGCCAGGGCAGCGCGCCGGGCGGCCGGTGCGCTCGTCGCCAGCGCGGTTGCCGAGGGAGCCCGGCTCGTCCTCGCCAAGATCGAGCTGTCGATTGCTGCGGCCGATGCCGACCGTCAGCATGCCGAGGACGCGCACAAGGTCCGGGACGTTGAGCTGAAGGCAGTCCGGGCCCGGATCCGGGACGCGGCCGAGGAACTGGAGAAGGTCGTCGAGGGCGCGCACGGTGCTCAGATCTCGCGCGCTACCAAGCAGATGCAGCTGGAGCAGATCGCCGGGCGAGCGCTGGAGGAGTTCGCGACCGAACCCGACGTGCTGCTGGCCGAGTACGGACCGGAGGTGCCGATCCATGCAGACGGGCAGCTGACGGTTGCCTACGACCGGGATGCGACGCAGCGCCGCGCACAGCAGGCGCAGCGGCAGCTCGATCAGCTCGGCAAGGTGAATCCGCTGGCGCTGGAGGAGTTTGCTGCGCTCGAGGAGCGGCACGCATTCCTGGTCGCCCAGCTCGAGGACCTGAAGAAGACGCGCCGGGACCTGCTGACGGTGATCAGGGAGGTCGACGACCGCGTCCAGCAGGTCTTCGGCGCCGCCTACGCTGACGTCGCGCGGGAGTTCGAGGAAATCATCGGCAGGCTGTTTCCCGGCGGCGAAGGCAGGCTGGTCCTGACCGACCCGGACGACATGCTCGCCACCGGCATTGACGTGGAAGCACGCCCGCCGGGCAAGAAGGTCAAGCGGCTCTCGCTGTTGTCGGGCGGCGAACGAGCGCTGACCGCCATCGCCTTCCTGGTGGCGATCTTCCGGGCGCGGCCGTCCCCGTTCTACGTACTCGACGAGGTAGAGGCGGCGCTGGATGACACCAACCTGCAGCGGCTGCTGGAAATCCTGGCCGAGCTCAGGGACGCCTCCCAACTGATCATCGTGACGCACCAGAAGCGGACGATGGAAGTCGCGGACACGCTGTACGGGATCAGCATGCGCGGCGATGGCGTATCCACGGTGATCAGCCAGCGGCTACGGGAGCGCGAGGCCGTCTAGCGCTGGCCCGGCCCGGCCCGGCCCGGCTCGCGGCTGGCCGGCCCGTCGGCTCGCCGGGCGCAGTCTGCCAGACTGGTTGCGCCATGGGAGAAGATCTGATTATCGCGGCCATCGCCGTTGTCGTCATCGGCGCTGGTACTGCCGGCTTCGTTCCGTATCTGCGGTCTCGCCGCCGGTCGCTGCCCAGTCCGGACCGAGGCGATGCCGGGACGATGGAGAGCGGCGGCCAGGCCGGGACCGGCACGCTTGCGCCGCCGCGGCCAGCCGGGCCGGGGACGGCCCCGCCAGAGACCGGCGTGCCAGGGACGGCCCCGCCAGAAACCGGCGTGCCGGGGACGGCCCCGGCCGGGACCGGGACGCCTGGGCCTACTGTGCGACCGCCTGCCGGGCTGCCTGAGCGCGCAGTACCGGAAGTCCCAGAAGTCGTCATCGAGAAGCCGCCGCCGTCAGCCGGCCGCCTGGCCCGGCTGCGCGGCCGCCTGGCCAGGTCGCATTCGGCCATCGGCTCGGTACTGCTCAACCTGCTGTCCTCCGGCAAGCTCGACGAGCAGGGCTGGGAGGACATCGAGGACACGCTCATCAGCGCCGACATGGGGGTCGGCCCGGCCCGCGAGCTTGTCCAGCGGCTGCGCACCGAGGTCAAGGTGGCCGGCGCAAACGACGTGGCCGAGGTCAGGAACCTGCTGCGGGCCGACCTGATTGAGATGCTCGGACCGGACATGGACCGGTCGCTGCGGCTGGACAGGCACGGCGATCGTCCGTCAGTGGTCCTGGTGGTGGGCGTTAACGGCACCGGCAAGACCACGACCTGCGGCAAGCTGGCCCGAGTGCTCGTCGGGGACGGCAAGACCGTCGTGCTCGGCGCTGCCGATACCTTCCGTGCCGCGGCCGCCGATCAGCTGCAGACCTGGGCCGAGCGCGTGGGCGCGCAGGTCGTCCGGTCGGACCGGGACGGCGCTGATCCGGCCAGCGTCGCCTTCGAAGCGGTCAACGTCGGCATCCAGCAGGGCGTCGACACGGTCATCGTGGACACGGCCGGGCGCCTGCACACCAAGACCGGCCTGATGGACGAACTCGGCAAGATCAAGCGCGTGATCGAGAAGCACGGCAGCGTCGACGAGGTCCTGCTGGTGCTCGACGCGACCACCGGCCAGAATGGCCTGCGCCAGGCTCGTGTATTTGCCGAGGTCGTAGATATAACCGGCATTATTCTGACGAAACTCGACGGAACGGCCAAGGGTGGCATCGTCATCGCGGTACAGCGAGAGCTCGGCGTGCCCATCAAGCTCGTGGGACTCGGCGAAGGCCGCGACGACCTGGCGTTCTTCGATCCGGTCGTGTTCGTGGACGCGATCCTCGGCGACTGACTGGCCCGCGGCAACTCGCCTGACGCCGCTGATCTGAGTCATAGGTTCTAGTCACGGCGATATGGACCACGGCGGGCTTGCATTACGCAATTGCCTGACTGAAGACATTTGCGCGGCATAAGATCCTGATGAGCGCCAGCAGACCAGGAAGCGGTAATTGCATGCCACGCCAATCCGAGGCACCTGCTGGCGTAACGCTGACCTCGGCGGCTGACGGCCGCACGGCTAAATCGGGAGCACCGGAGCCGAGGTTACCGTGGTGGCGGTTACGGTCCTGGCGCAGGGATCTGGACGCGCTGACCCGGCTCCGCGAGGGCTTGCAGACGCTCGACGATAGCGAGGCTGCGGCGGACACGCAGGTGCAAGCCGCCGACGATCAGGGCCCGGCCGAGGACGCAAGCGCGAAGCCCGATCCGGACATTGCCGCCATCCGGGAGACCTTCGGACGGGTGGCGGCAGCCGGGGACGAGGCCGCTGGCTACTTCTATGCATGGCTCTTCCTGCGTCGTCCGGAGTTGCGGGGCATGTTCCCGCCCGCCATGGACGAGCAGCGGGACAGGCTCTTCCGGTCCCTCGCTCGCATCGTGGAGAGCCTCAGCACGCCAGAAGAGATGGCCAGCTACCTTTCCCAGCTAGGAAAGGATCACCGCAAGTACGCGGTGGACCCGTCGATGTATGAGGCGGTGGGAGAGGCACTCATCGCGACGTTGCGCGCGTTCGCCGAGTCAGCCTTCACGGCCGAGGCGGAGGAAGCATGGACGCAGACCTATACGGCCGCCTCGGCCCTCATGATCCGCGCGGCTGAGGAGAGCGCCGTCGCCAGCCCCGCGTTCTGGTCCGCCGAAGCCGTGCAGCTCGAGGACCGCGGCAACGGCATAGCCGTCCTCACAATCGCACCCGACCAGGTACTTCCTTACGAGGCTGGCCAGCACGTCACCGTGCAGACCACGCGGTGGCCGCACGTCTGGCGGCCGTATTCGATTGCCTGCAGGCCGCGCGAGGACGGGCTGATCAGCCTGCACGTGAAAGCCATCAGCGGCGGGTGGGTGAGCCGCGCCCTGGTACACCACACCGCACCGGGCGACGAGGTGGTACTTGGCCCGGCTCTGGGCACCATGACGTTGCGCTCGGCGGCCAGCCGAGACCTGATCTGCGTCGCCGGCGGGACGGGCCTGTCCCCGATTAAGGCCATCGTCGAGCAGGCAGTCAGGGACTGGTCGATCAGTCCCCGGCAGATCTTCCTGTTCTGCGGGGCCCGCACCAGGGACGAGTTGTACGACATGCGGGATCTCTGGCGCCTCGCTGATGCCTGCCCCGGGCTGCACCTGACCCCCGTTACCTCTGATGACCCGGCCTTTGACGGCATGCAGGGCAACGTCGGCCGGGTTGCCGCCCGGTACATGCCGCACAGCGAATGCGAAGCTTACGTAGCTGGTCCGCCGGAGATGGTCAGGGAAACGATCCGGATGCTCGGCCGGGCCGGGATTCCGCGAGCCCGGATCCACTACGACGATACGCTGCTAGCCGCCCGCCCGCGGGTGGGCAGCGGCACCTGACCCGCCGCCGCTCCTGCGCTAGGCCGCGGGGTGGCGGTAGAAGTTCGGGACCTGGTCGAAATCGGAGTAGTAGCGATGGAAGACCGGGGTGGCGGACGACGCGGCGGGCGGGACGATCCAGGTCCAGTCTGCCGGGCACGGCCGGCCCTGCCGCTCCTCAAGCTCAATGTGCTTCAGGAACCGGGCCGACTCGGTGTGATGGTCGGTGATCGTCACGCCTGACTCGGCGAACGAGTGCAAGACGGCGAGATTCAGCTCGGTCAGCGCCTTGTCCTTCCATAGCGAGCGCTCGGTGTCGGTGCGCAGGCCCATCCGGGCGGCGATGACCGGGAGCTGGTTGTACCGGTGGGTGTCGCCAAGGTCACGCGAGCCGATCTCGGTACACATGTACCAGCCGTTAAACGGCGCCGCCGGGTAGCGGATACCGCCGGCGTCCAGATGCATGTCACTGATGACGGGAACCGCATACCAGCGCAGCCCCAGTTGGCTGAACCAGTGAAGGTCGGGGTGGCGCAGCGGCACCTCCAGCACTGCGTCGGCGGCAAGCTCGTGCATGCTCGGCGCCTTGCCTGCCTCCTGGACCACCAGCGGGAGAAGGTCGAACGGGCCAGGCTGGCTGCCGGGACGCCAGCCGAGTTCGCCGGCCATCCGGGTGAGGCCGGAGTTGGCCGGGTCACCCAGGATCGCGCCGTTGCCCAGGTCATGGCCCGCGTACTTGACAAGCTGCGAGCTGAGGATCCGCGGACCCGGCTGGTCCGGGGTATCGGGGGCGAAAACCGTGATGAGTGGCCGGATCCGGCCGCCATTGGTGGCGGCACGAAGATGCCCGACGCACTCGGCCGCCACGTCCTCCGCTGAGCTGAGATGACGGCGGTCTCGCATCCGCAGGGTCCGCCAGTACAGGCGGCCGATACAGCGCGAGCTGTTGCGCCAGGCGACCCGAGCGGCGAATGTCAGTTCTGCCGGAGTGTGCCGGTACGTCCCGGTTGTTTCGATCTCGCGCCGGACCTCCGTGAGGCGCTCGCCCGGCGGGCCAGCTTCGATGTTCTCGGCGTGGTACAGCATGATGAACTGCGCGGCACTGGCCAGCAAGTCGGCGTCAGCAGCTAGCCGGTCCCTCGAGCCGGCTGCGGCCAGACTGCCATCGGGAGGCGCCGGCAGTGGGCCAGCCGTCTCGGCTAAATCGCACATGATGGCGGGCGGAGAAGCTGCCCTAGGGGCGGCACGGCTAACTGGCCGGGTACGCTGCGATAGCCGCCAGCGTGAGTCTAAGAGAGAGCGCTCTTGGCTCGCGCGCACGGGACCTCCACCGCCGATAAAGCAATTGTCCGACGTTCAACCACGCTACGTGGCGCAGGTTGGCCGAACAAGAGCAATTGCGTGGCGCATTATTCGCGATGCAAACAGGCTCTTAATGCACCTTTCACGCGGGCCACATTGGGTCCTGCCTTTCCCTGACGATTGTCAAGCCAGCGTGTCAACGGACGGGCAGCGAACTGCCGAGCCGCCCAGCTGTCCCGGCTCCGATAACCTGGAAGCCCGTAACCTGGAAGCGCTGGCAGGCGACGTCAGCGAACCAACCGGACGTCAGCTCGCAGCAAGGATGGCAGCCACACGTGTTCGAGACCCTCTCAGACCGGCTTACCCAGGTCTTCTCCGCGCTGCGCGGCCGCGGCCGGCTTTCGCCCGCCGACATCGACGCGACCTGCCGCGAGATCCGGATCGCGTTGCTTGAGGCCGACGTCGCCCTGCCGGTTGTCCGCCAGTTCATTGCCAAGGTGCGGGAGCGCGCGAACGGCGCCGAGGTCTCCGAGGCCCTGAATCCGGCCCAGCAGGTCATCAAGATTGTCAACGAGGAACTCGTCGAGATCCTCGGCGGCGAGGCCCGTAGGCTGCGCTTCGCCAAGGTCGCGCCGACCGTGATCATGCTGGCCGGCCTCCAGGGTTCCGGCAAGACGACCCTGGCCGGCAAGCTGGCGCTATGGCTGAAGTCGCAGGGCAACACCCCCTTGCTGGTCGCTGCCGACCTGCAACGGCCCAACGCCGTTCAGCAGCTTCAGGTGCTCGGTGAGCGGGCCGGCGTACCGGTATTCGCGCCGTTCCCTGGCAGCGGGGTCGGGGATCCGGTGCGGGCGGCCAACATGGCGATCGCCGAGGCGCAGCGCAAGCTGTACAACATCGTGATCATTGACACGGCGGGCCGCCTCGGCATCGACGAGGAGATGATGCGCCAGGCCGCGGACATCAGGGATGCCGTCGACCCGGACGAGATCTTGTTCGTCGTCGACGCCATGATCGGCCAGGACGCGGTGCAGACGGCGCAGGCGTTCCTGGATGGTGTCGGCTACGACGGTGTCGTGCTGACCAAGCTCGACGGCGACGCCCGCGGCGGCGCGGCGCTCTCGATCGCCCAGCTCACCGGGAAGCCGGTCATGTTCGCATCCACGGGCGAGAAGCTCGAGGACTTCGACGTCTTCCACCCGGACCGGATGGCCTCGCGCATCCTGGACCTCGGCGACGTCCTGACGCTGATCGAGCAGGCTGAGCGGAGCTTCGACCAGGACCAGGCCGCGGCAATGGCCGACAAGCTCGCCTCGGGCGAGGGCTTCACCCTGGAGGACTTCGTCGAGCAACTCGCCATGGTCCGCAAGCTCGGCCCGATCGGCAACCTGCTGGGCATGCTCCCCGGTGCCGCGCAGAACCGGGACATGCTGAGCCAGGTTAGCGACAAGGACCTGGATCGGGCTGCGGCCATCGTGAACTCGATGACCGTGGAAGAGCGGCGTAACCCGAAGATCATCAACGGTTCCCGGCGGTCCCGGATTGCTCGTGGTTCTGGCGTTACGGTCGGTGAGGTTAGCCAGCTGATCGTCCGGTTCCAGGAAGGCCAGAAGATGATGCGCCAGATGATGGGCAGCATCCCTGGCATGGGCGGGATGCGGCGCAGTCAGAAGGCCCGGGGCAAGGCTAAAAAGAAGGGCAAGGGC
Organism: uncultured Actinomycetota bacterium; assembly: GCA_963711055.1. Classification (GTDB taxonomy): domain Bacteria; phylum Actinomycetota; class Actinomycetes; order Streptosporangiales; family Streptosporangiaceae; genus JAJYUU01. Next base: position 58,494 of record CAVQCR010000040.1, read on the forward strand.
GGTGGCCGCCCGGCCGGGGCCGGGCGGGCCCAGGGTGCCAGGCCGGCTGTGGACCAGCGGGCCGCCGCTGGCCAGGACGGCCTTGCCCGGCCAGGTGTCGGCCCAGCGGGCACGGCCAGCCCGGCTGCACTGCCCGGCGGTTTCTCCGCGCTGCCGGGTCTCGGCGGCGACAACGGGTCGTTTCCGCTACCGCCCGGCCGCCCTGGCGGATTCGGGGCGCAGCAGCCGAACCTGCCTCCCGGCCTGCGGGGGCGGCAGGGCAAGAAGGGCCGGTAGACCAGGGACGATGGCGTTGCCCCGGTCACGATTACGCTCCGGCGCACCGCGTCTGGCAGAATGTGACAGCTACGCTCGGTCGCGCGAGGCCCTCTCTAACTCGCTGGCCGGCACCCTACGGGCAATGCCTCGTCCGGTCCTCACCCGGACGCGACGTGCCCGACACCAATCCGCTGGGAGAAGACCACAGCCGTGGCTGTCAAGATCAAGCTGAAGCGCCTGGGCAAGATCCGCGCGCCGTATTACCGAATCGTCATCGCCGATTCCCGCACCAAGCGCGATGGCCGGGCGATCGAGGAGATCGGCAAGTACCACCCGAAGGCCGAGCCGTCGTTCATCGAGGTTAACTCGGAGCGTGCTCAGCACTGGCTGTCTGTCGGCGCGCAGCCGACCGACCCGGTACGCAAGATTCTCGAAATCACCGGGGACTGGCAGAAGTTCAAGGGCCTGCCGGGCAGCGAGGGCACCCTCCGAACGGCGGAGCCCAAGGCGGACCGTAAGGAGGCTTTCGCCGCCGCCGTGGCCGAGACCCTCACCGAAAGCGGTGCCAAGTCCAAGCCCAAGGGCAAGGCAGACGCCAAGGCTGGCGAGGCCAGGACGGGCGAAGCGAGGTCTGGCGGCGCAAAGGCCAGCAGCAGGGCCGGGGGCAAGAAGGCCGCCGAGACCGCCGAGGTCGCGCCCGCTGAGGCTGCCCCGGCCGCTGAGGCTGCGCCGGCCGCTGAGGCTGCGCCGGCGGCTGAGGCTGCGCCGGCGGCTGAGGCTGCGCCGGCGGCTGAGGCTGCCCGGCGGCTGAGGCTGCCCCGGCCGCTGAGGCTGCGCCGGCGGCTGAGGCTGCGCCGGCGGCTGAGGCTGCGCCGGCGGCTGAGGCTGCGCCGGCGGCTGAGGCTGCGCCGGCGGCTGAGGCTGCGCCGGCGGCTGAGGCTACCCCGGCCGCTGAAGCCACCGAGCCCGTTGCGGACAGCGGGCCAGCACCGGAAGGCGACGGAGCCTGACATGCTCGAGGAGGCCCTGGAGCATCTGGTCAAGGGCATCGTCGAGCACCCCGACGACGTCCAGGTCGGTAGTCGCGGGCTGCGCCGCGGCCGCGTGCTCGAGGTCCGAGTGCACCCAGACGACCTGGGCAAGGTCATCGGGCGTGGCGGCCGCACTGCCAGGGCCCTGCGGACGGTCATCGGCTCGCTAGCCGGGAACAACTACGTCCGCGTCGACCTGCTGGACGCCGACGAGGCACGCTAGCTGCCATGCAGCTTGTGGTCGGCCGGATCTCCAGACCGCACGGTGTCCGCGGCGAACTGACCGTGGAGGTGCGGACCGACGATCCGGACATCCGGCTGGCCGCGGGCAATGTCCTTGCCACCGAGCCGGTGGCGGCCGGCCCGCTCACAGTGACCCGCTCACGGTGGCATTCTGGTCGGCTACTGGTCACCTTCGACGGCGTGGGCGACCGCGACCAGGCGGATCAGCTACGGGGCACCTTGCTGCTGGTGGACTCGGACCAGCTTGAGGACCTGGCCGATCCGGACGAATTCCGTGATCATCAGCTGACTGGCCTGACGGTCGTCGATCCTGACGGCCAGCCAGTCGGCGAGGTCACGCAAGTCCTGCACTACGGGCAGGATCTCCTGGTGGTCGCTGGGTCAGGTGACAGGGCGGGCCGTGAGATCCTCATCCCGTTCGTGTCCGCGATTGTCCAGGAGGTAGACCTTGAGGCGGGGCAGCTGCGCATCGCCCCGCCGCCGGGCCTGCTTGATCCGGAAGTGCTTGAAGCAGGCCTGGTTGATACGGACGCACGGGAGGCTCGGCCCCCCGTGCATCGCCCGGAACCGAGAACCTGACACCGCCAGTTAGGGCGGAGGTAACACGCTGCGAATCGACATCATCAGCATCTTCCCCGAGTACTTCGGGCCGCTCGGCGTATCGCTGATCGGCAAGGCGGCTGACCGGGGCGACATCAGGTTCGGCATCCACGATCTGCGGCGCTGGACCGGCGATGTGCATCACACCGTGGACGATGCGCCGTTCGGCGGCGGCCCCGGCATGGTGATGAAACCCGAGCCGTGGGGCGAAGCGCTCGACGAGATCGCGGGCCATGCCGACAGGCCTGGCGATCGCCCGCTGCTGGTCATCCCGACGCCGGCCGGCATGCCGTTCAGCCAGGAACGGGCTGCCCGGTATGCGGCCGAGCCGTGGCTGATCTTCGCCTGCGGCCGGTATGAGGGGATCGATGGCCGGGTGGGTCAGGATGCTCGGACCCGGATGCGGGTAGACGAGGTCAGCATCGGTGACTACGTGCTGGCCGGCGGCGAACCTGCCGTCCTGGTCATGACGGAGGCCATCTGCCGGCTGCTGCCCGGTGTTCTCGGGAACGCAGACTCTGCCGCCGATGACTCGTTCGGATTCGGCGTTGGAGAGGCGGGCGGGCCCATGGCCGGCTTGGTCGAAGGCCCGGCATTCACCCGCCCGCGAGTCTGGCGAGGACACGAGGTGCCGCCGGTGCTGCTATCCGGTGATCATGCCTCAATCGCCAGGTGGCGCCGGGACAGCGCCCTGCGCCGCACCGCGCAGAACCGGCCTGACCTGGTAGAACGTCTCCGTTCCCGGAAAGGGGATGGCCTTGATGACCGGGATCAGGAGATCCTGGCCGAGGCTGGTTTTCCAGTTACTCGCGAAGGTGTGGCACACTAAAGACACTGCCCCGCCGTGACCTAGTTGCCGGGGGGATTCCGGGCGTCCGCCTGGAGCACTTGGACCGATGCAGCGCGTTCGCAGGCGTGCGCTGATGACCACTGAGGAAACCGCAGCGATGCACACCGCGATTGCCGAGCTTGAGCAGGCTCAGATCCGTTCCGACATCCCGGACTTCCGGCCGGGTGACACCCTCAAGGTGCACGTCAAGGTCACCGAGGGCAACCGGTCCCGCATCCAGGTATTCCAGGGCGTGGTGATCCGCCGGCAGGGCGGCAGCGCGCGCGAGACGTTCACTGTCCGCAAAGTCAGCTACGGCGTCGGCGTCGAGCGGACCTTCCCGGTCCATACGCCGGCGATCGACAGGATCGAGGTCGTCACCCGCGGCCGGGTCCGTCGCGCCAAGCTGTACTACCTGCGGTCGCTGCGCGGCAAGGCTGCCAGGATCCGCGAACGCCGCGAGATCACCCCGGCCAAGTAGCCGGCCAGCGGCCCCGGTCAGGTGGCTGAAGCAAGCCGACGGCCCAAATCGCCTCGAGGTCGGCCGGCAATCGTGCCGGGCGCGGTAGATCCCGAGCCCGACGGCGCGACGATCTCGTTCGACGCGCAGCGAGCCCGGCAGCGCAGCGGGCCGGATAACAGTGCCGGGCGAGGTAAACACGGCATGGCGCCCAGCGCGTGGCTGCGGCGCCCGCGCGCTGCCGGGGCAGCGCGGCCGCGCCGGTCTCTGCTGAGGGAACTCCCGGTCCTCGTCGTGGCTGCGCTCGTGATCGCCATGGTGGTCAAGACGTTCGTGGTCCAGGCCTTCGTCATCCCCTCCGGCTCGATGCAAAACACCCTGGCCATAAACGACAAGATCCTGGTCAACAAGCTCGTCTACAATTTCCGCGCCATCAAGCCGGGCGACATCGTCGTGTTCAATGGCGACGGCAGTTGGAACGCGGCGCCGCCATCCGGGTCAAACTCGAACCTGCTGGCGCGGATGTTCGACGACACGGTCCGCCGGGCTCTCGATTCGGTCGGCGGGCTCTTCGGCACCCCGGTGGGCCAGACTGACTACGTCAAGCGCGTGATCGGGGTGCCCGGTGACCGCGTCTTCTGCTGTACTGCCCAGGGCCTGCTCACCGTCAACGGCGTGCAGTTGCACGAGCAGTCCTACCTGTATCCGGGAAACCAGCCTGGCAGCGCGCCGGAGGGGATCCAGGGCCATTTCAGCGTGACGGTACCGCCCGGCTATCTCTGGGTTCTCGGCGATCACCGGGCCATCTCCGACGATTCGCGCGGACACAGGGACGATCCGGGCAACGGCCTGATTCCGGAGAGCAAGGTAATCGGCAGGGCATTCGTCATCGTCTGGCCGCCGAGCCACTGGCGGATCCTGCCGATCCCGGCGACGTTCGACCAGCCTGGCGTCGACCAGCCCGGCGTCGACAGGACAGGCGTCGCTCGCGGCACCGGCGCACGTCGTTCGCGGCGGCCTGCGATCGCGGCGTCGATGCCCGCGAGCCAGCTGCTGGCCAGGGTCCGCCCGGCCGCACCGTACCTGCCGATGACGGCCGGTATCGCCGGTGCCGTTCCGCTGATCTGGCTGGAACGCCTGGCGCGGCGCTGGTTCTGGCGTATCCGGGTCCCCAGATGAGTGCAGGCTGGCCAGTCCCGCGACGCGCACTGGCGGGAAAAGGGGAAGCTCGCACATTTCGATCAGCTGGGTACGGAGCGGGCCCTGCTGGTCTGGCGTGGCCGTCGGCCGGGCTCAAGCGGCGATAGGCTCGGGGGAAATGATGAGCGACGAGTACAGCGCCCACGAGCGGGTCACCGGGTCGGCTGGGTCACCGGATCTGACCAACGGGGCAGATGGCGCAGCTGGCTCGGCCGGCTTCCGCGCCGGTGCGGCGGGTCCGGCTGCCCGCGGATACCCCTCGGGAGCTGGCGAGACGCTGCCCCATCTGGCTCAGGCTGCCGGCGGCAACGATGAGCCGGATACGGGTCCGATTGAACCAGCTGGCGGTACCGACGCTGGCACTAAGCCGGAAAAGGCACGGTCCCGGTCCACCTGGCGTGAACTACCCATCCTCATAGTCGTGGCGCTGGCCATCGCGCTAGTGATCAAGACCTTCGTCGTCCAGCCGTTCTTCATCCCGTCGTCCTCGATGGAGGACACGCTGCTGATCGGCGACAAGGTGCTGGTCAACAAGGTCATCTATCATTTCCGCAGCATTGAGCCCGGCGACGTCATCGTCTTCAACGGGATTGGTTCGTGGGACGTGGCGCCGCAGCCAGCCAAGCCCGCGTCCGATCCGTTTGTGCGGGCCTACGACGTCACGTTGCGGCCGCTGTTTCACGCGATTGCCGGGCTGTTCGGGACTCCAGTCGGCCAGACTGACTACATCAAGCGGGTCATCGGCGTTCCCGGCGATCATGTGGTCTGCAACAACGCCTGCGCCCGGCACGGCGGGCCGGTTACGGTAAACGGCGTGCCGTTGCATGAATCGTCCTACATCGATCCTGGCTCGGCGCCGTCGACCATCCCGTTCAACATCGTCGTGCCGCCGGGTCGACTGTGGGTGATGGGTGATAACAGGGCCGTATCTTATGACTCCCGGCTGCGTCAAAGCGATCCCGGCCACGGCACGATCCCGGAGAGTGCCGTGATCGGCCGAGCGTTCGTGATCGTATGGCCGCCCAGCCACTGGCGCATCCTGCCGATCCCCTCGACTTTCAACCAGCCGGGCATCGACAAGCCCTCGGCGGCCGGCCACTCTCGGCTTAGTCTGTCTGGGCTCAGCCAGGCGGCGGCTAACGAGCTGCTGGGGGCCAAGTTGCTCCCGTCGGCGCCTTACCTGCCGCTGGCGGCGGGGGTGGTCGGTGCCGTTCCGCTCACCTGGCTGCAGCGGCGGGCCAGGGTGCGGCTGAACAGGCGCCGGGGGCGCGCCAGGCCAGGGGAGCGCGGGAAGCGGCTTCGGTGACAGTCTTGCAAGGTGAGCGGCCACGGGCGGCGGGCTATACGCCCCGCCGCAGCAGCGGGCTGAGCGCCTACGAGCGGGTGCTTGCCAGGGCTGGGCTCTCCCCGGTAGCCGGGGTCGACGAAGCTGGCCGCGGCGCATGTGCGGGACCGCTCGTGATCTCGGCGGTCATGCTGAGGCCGTCGCGACTAAGCAGGCTGACTGAACTCGCGGATTCGAAGATGCTGACAGCGAAGGCCAGGAATGTCGCATATAAGCAGATCATGGATGCGGCGCTGGACTGGAGTGTCATCACCATCCCGGCTGCAGACATTGACCGGCTGGGCCTGCATGTCTGTAACGTGGCCGGCATGCGGCGCGCGCTGGCGGGGCTGGCAGCCAAGGCTGGCTACGTGCTCACCGACGGTTTCCCGGTCCGCGGCCTCGGAGTGCCAGCACTGGCGATGTGGAAGGGAGACCAGGTCGCGGCCTGCGTCGCGGCTGCTTCAGTGATCGCCAAGGTGACCAGGGACGCGATGATGTGCGAGTTGGACTCGCAGTTTCCTGGATACGGGTTTGCCCGGCATAAGGGGTATTCCACTCCTAGCCATATGAATGCCCTGTCCGCCCACGGCCCGTGCCCTGAGCACCGCAGATCCTTCGTTAACGTGCGCGGCCGGGTCCCGGTGCTAGTGCAGCGCGAGCCGGATAACTCAGGGGAAGCCAACTCGTGCTACGAGTCTGGTAGTGGGCAGAATGGCCCTATCGTTGACGTCATCGAGGAGCATGGCTGGCCGACGGCAGGTTTCGCGGCGATAGCCCGCGGCGCCTGATCGGAGGGGAGAACATGAGCGCGGAGGATCTCGAGAAGTACGAGACCGAGATGGAGCTCCAGCTCTACCGCGAGTACCGCGACGTCGTCGGCCTGTTCAGCCATGTGGTCGAGACTGAGCGCCGGTTTTACCTCACCAACCAAGTCGATCTCAACGTGCGCACGGCCGACAACGGAGAGGTCTTCTTCGAGGTCACGATGCAGGACGCCTGGGTCTGGGACATGTACCGACCCGCTCGTTTTGTGAAGAATGTTCGTGTCGTCACGTTTAAGGACGTTAACGTCGAGGAACTGGCGAAGAGCGATCTGGAAATCCCGGATCCGAAATAATCCCCGAAGTACGGACGCCGCAAGGGCGCCTGGGTGCTTAGCCCGCAGCATCTCCGCGAGCAGCAGACCCCGCGCCCCAGTGAATTTCGATGTCACCTACCAGGCACTACGCCGCGAATCTGAGGCGGGCCGCGCGAATCTGAGGGCAGGCCGCGCGAATCCAAGCCCAGCCTGCCGACATTTCGGGCGCGATTTCCACCGTCCGCCTCCAACTGCCGCCCGTTATGCACAGGGCATCGCTCGGTCCGTGCGGCGACCTGTGACTTCCGGCACCTTGGTGGCGCGGAGGTGGTGCGAGATGAGGGCTACGGACTTGCTCGGACAGCAAGGCGAGGAACTGGCGGCCAGATACCTGGCCGGAGCGGGGTTCCAGATACTGGCGCGGAACTGGCGCTGCAAGGACGGCGAGATCGACATCGTCGCGCTCGAGCAGCGGGTGCTAGTGGTTTGCGAGGTTAAGACCAGATCCGGCGTGGGATTCGGGACCCCGCTCGAAGCAGTCACGAGGCAGAAGGCCCGGCGGCTTCGGCGCCTTGCCGTCAGCTGGATCACCGACCGGGGCTTGATCTTCGAGCAGATCAGGATCGATGTAGTCGGGGTGCTGCGGACCGGTCCAGGGGAGTTCAGCATCGAACACGTGCGGGGAGTCGCCTAGATGGCGCTCGCCCACGCCTACTCGATCGAAAGCGACCCCAGGCCCGCGCCTCGTGGCAGCCGCGAGCGGCGGGCAGGCGCCGTCCGTGACCGATCCCGCGAGACCGTCGAAGGGCTGCCCGGAGTGGGCTCCCTGCAACCGCTTCAGTGGGCATGATGCGGCTCTGGGAACGTTCCCGGACGCAGAATCCTGACTGGCTTTTGCGTCCAGCGCGCTTCCGAGCGCCGGTGGGCCATCATGTCCCTGGCTGATCCGGTCGCTCCTGCTCGGCAACCAGAGCTCCCGGATCCGCCGGCGGCGTTCGCGGCTCACGATCCCCGGCGCCCTCGCCGCCGCGTAGCTCGGTGAACTCAATCACTACGTTGTCCCAGCGACTCATCCAGGTTCCCGGCGCCGGGCGCTGAGCGGTAACGATCCAGGTCCCAGGCCAGGTGAGCCCGCCGAGAGGAGGGCCATCGATATCGGCCGAGACCACGACCAGGCCAGCCTGATGGCCTGCCTGGCGGGCATCGGCGACAACCATCCCGACCAGCTGAGGAACCTCAACCTGGCCCAGCTCGCCCTGGGCGGGAGCTGCCACGTATCCCTCCGCAATGCTCAGGCCTGTCGGGCTGCCGTCAACTCGGATTGACCGGCAGCGCCGTGACGAGGGCTTCGGTCGTCCGCGCAGACGACCGAATAGGCATGAGCGAACCTTGCGGCTGACTTATGAGCTTCTCGAGCCGTCCGGATGGCCGCCTTCAGTTGCCTGATAGTGGAAATACCCTACTTTGCCCCAGCGCCACGCTCTGCGCCGGACTGGCGTTCCTCGCCAGCACGGCGGCTGTCGCAATGCGCAGGCCCGCGACTCCGCTGGCAAGTGAGGCAGATGCGAAACGCAGAATGACGTTCCGGCGCGTTCTTGGTGCCGTCCCGGCGGGCGGAGGCAGGCGCGCATCTCGGCGATCACCTTAAGTCCGTCTGGGCGATGCCCTGGTGGTAAGGGGTTTTTGCGTCGCGGACATGTCGCCGGCGTGAGGTTCCGGTTTCGACCCGGGCGGTGTCTTCTGGCCCGGGGAGTCGCCGGGGTTCGCCGGTTCGCGGGCCAGCCGGCTGCGGAGCTGATGTCCTGGCATCTCGCTGACAAGGCAACGACCCGTGGCCAGGTCAAACTGCCAGCCGTGCATGGTGCAGGTGAGCGTCGTACCGTCGATCTTCCCGAACCGGCTGAGTTCTCCCTTCAGATGCGGGCAGCGTCGCTGCACGATCCAGCCGTCAAGCTGGATGTCGGCCTCGTCGCCTTGCTGGCTGGCGTACCAGCCTTCGGCGTACATCAGCCGGTCGGGCGCCAGGCATTTGAAGAACGTGTAGAGGTACTCGTTGTATTGGCCCACGCGACGGGCGCGGAACCGCATGCTCAGGAACAGACTGTTGACCCAGTCAACCTGATGGTCGGCGATCAGCTGCCTGATAAGGCGGCCGTCGACGGTGAACTGATACCGGCATGCCTCCCCGCCATGCCTGCGGACCTGGCCGGCCGGAAAGTCGATGACGACCGACTCTTCTCCCGTGATCTCCAGCAGCACAGGGCCGCCCACGCCAGCCTTGATGTGATCGGCGAGCTCGAGCAGCGGCTCGAACCAGCTCTTCAGCTCGGCAAACACGTCCATGCCCGGAGCCGGCCAACGGCGCTTATCCGCCTCGATCCGCGGCCGCATCCGCTCGGCGTAAGCGCGCAGGTATTGTGCCTTATCGGTGAACGGCAGCATCGCCTCGGCAAATCCAGCGGGCCACTGGATCCGGCAGCCCCGGCGATCTACCTCGAGCGTCGCACCGGGTACCAGTAGCTTGCCTCCCCCGATGCCCTGCGCCCGGAGATAGTCCAGGAAGACCATCTGGTCGGGGAAGGTGCTGGCCTCATCGCACGTCAGATCGTTGAGCGCGAACAGCTCTTCATCAAGGAAGCAGGGCGGCCCGGCGGAGGGCACGACATGGCGAGCGCCAACAGCCCGGACGTAGCGCGCAGCCCGGTCCAGCCCGTTAGCCCGCTTCGCCGCCCCGAACGACCGCTGGGCTGCCACTGGCAGCTCATAGGTCCACGGCCACCAGATAGCCCCTGAGAACTGCAGGAAATGCACATCGTAGGGGCCGAAAGCCAGGATCGGACCGAGGTCCGGCGGCCGCGCGTCGTTCTGATTCAGCAGCCGGGCTGTTCCGTCACCGACAGCCAGCGCAGAATCGCCAAGCGGGCCATCGGCCGGCGACGCGAGGGCCAACACCATCAGCTGCAGCCCGTCCCGCTCGACAACCTGGCCGTTAGGCATCGTGCAGAACTTGGTGAACCCCAGCCGCTCAAGCTGCTCGCGGAGGTCTTGGACAGCGAAGTCAGGCAGCAGCACCGTCGCGTCACGAGACACATGGTCGCGCAGCAGGCGGGGATCGAAGTGATCCTGGTGCAAGTGAGACACATACAGGTAGTCGACCTTGCCGTACCGGTCCCAGTCCAGCTCGCTGTTGTCAGGAAAGACGAACCAGGAGTCGAAGTACGCCGGGTTCTTCCACGGGTCGCACAAGATGCTGCCGAACTGCGTCTGGATGTGCATGCCGGCGTGGCCCAGGAAAGTAATCAGCATCCAGCATTCCTCCCGATTCCCCGACGCAACTCAGGCAACGACCGAGCGCAGGCGTCCGGCCCACCCCGTAGGGTAACCGTCCACCAGCGCCCCCACGAGGTTACGACGCGGCTAGGGCCCACGTGGTTAGATGCCGGCCATTAGATGGGCCGACCGCCGCCAGCGTAGTGGTCCTGGCCCCTGGCGCCGACAGGCTGGCCGCGGCGGCGAGATTACCATCCGGCCGGTTCGGCAGCGGGGTAAGGGTCACCCAGAGCCACTGATGGTCTTGTCTATTGCCCATTTCAATGCATGAGTAGGTTTTTGAATGTTACAGCAGAGCTCCCTGCGTACAGGAGTTCACCTGGGTGCTTCGGAGACGTCCTCGTCCAGTCGCTTGACGATGGAGCGCTCCTAGTCTTGCAGCCGGCTTTCTGAATTCGGACGGCAAGAATTGTGGCACCGCCTCCATCCGGCACGGTATTAGCCTGCCTCCCGTGGGCTGTATGCACCGTCGAGGCTCACTGGTGACGGGGGAATGAGATGGACGAGAAGTTCATGGCAGCGCTGCGGAACTCAGATCAGATCGACATAACGGTGACCGGTCGGTCCACCGGGCGGCAGATTACCGCTCCCGTGTGGTTCGTCGAAGACGAGGAAAAGCTCGATCTGGTGCCGGTCAGCGGCTCTGATAGCGACTGGTACAAGAATGTCCGCTCGACACCGGCCATGCAGCTCACCGCCGACGGGGAGAGCATCGCCGTAACGGCGATGCTGATTACCGATCCTGACCGGGTTCGGATGATTGTCGGCAAGTTCAGGGAGAAATATGGCGCGGACCAGATCGCCTCATACTACCCGAAGACGGACGTAGCCGTTGAGATCAACCTGCCAGGGGACGCCTCCTAGGAGCGTTTCCGACCTGCCTGGTCGCGGCTCTGCCGAGAGGGAGCATTGATCTGCCGAGAGTCACCATTTGATTAGCCGGCCGGGCGAACGGTAAGCACTCGGACTGCGGCCGACGATCCGGGCGAGGCGGTTGAAGAGGCTCTGGTACCGCGGAACGCGTGCGAAAATCGGAGCGTATGCCCCGAGGTGCAATCGCGGCAGCCACCGCGGGCCGCGCGCTTGGCTGCCAGCCCGCGCGGCGCGCCGCGCTGCGAGGAAGGAGCTTCGGTGACCCAGGCCGTGCCATCGCCGCTGTTCGACCCGTTCGCGCCAGGTTTCACCGATGACCCCTACCCGCAGTACGCCGTGCTGCGGGCGGAAGCGCCGGTCTACCAGCACCCCTTCGGCTTCTGGCTGCTCACCCGCTACGACGACGTGTCGTGGCTGCTGCGCGCCGGGCTCTCGGTGGAAGATCGCAATGTCACCGACGGCGTCTTCCGGCAACTGCGGGACCAGATGTACGGCGACCAGCTGCCAAGCACGGACAAGGTGTCAATGCTTGACAGGGACCCGCCGGACCACACAAGGCTGCGTCGGCTGGTGTCGAAGGCCTTCACGCCGCGCGCCGTTGAGGCATTGCGGCCGCGAATCACCGGGCTGATCGACGGCATGCTCGATGCGGCCGAAACCCTGGGCCGGGTTGACCTAGTCGATGTCCTGGCGTTTCCACTGCCTTTCGCCGTGATCGCCGAGATGCTCGGTACGCCACCGGCCGATCACGAGCGGATCAGGCAGCTGAGCGGCACAGTGGTCCGCTCACTGGAGCCTGTGGCCGATCCTGTCCTGTTTGCAGCGATAACCGCCGCTGACGCTGAACTTAGGGCGATAGCGGCCGACATGATCGCGTGGAAACGCGGCAACCCTGCTGATGACCTGCTCACCGCGCTTATCAACGCCGAGGACGACGGTGACGCACTCAGCGACGACGAGCTGATCGCGCAGACCCTCCTGCTGTACATCGCTGGCCATGAGACGACCGTCAACCTCATCGCAGGCGGCGCCCTCGCGCTGCTGCGCAACCCTGATCAGCTCGCGCTCCTGCGCGGTGACCCAGCTCTCGCCCGGAACGCCGTCGAGGAACTGCTGCGCTACGACAGCCCCGTGCAGGCCAGCAGGAGAATCACTCTCGCACCGGTCACGATCCGCGACACCGTCATCCCGGCCGGGGCCTTCGTCATGGCCAGCCTCGGCTCGGCTAACCGCGACGAGCTTTTCTGGGGCGGCGATGCCGCCGAGGTCAGGCTCAGCCGCGACAACGCGCGCCACCACGTGTCCTTCGGCGCTGGGCCGCATCACTGCCTGGGCGCGTCCCTGGCACGGCTGGAGGCCTCGATCGCACTCGCGCGGCTCACGGCGCGCTTCCCCGGACTGGCCCTTGACGGCGACGTGACCTGGAACGGGCGGATCAACCTGCGCGGACCTGCGCATCTTCCGGTGTCACTCAGCTGACAGCGCGGCCGCGGCTGAGGCGGCTAGGGGGTGCTGGTCATGGCGGCGGCCCCGTAGCTGCAGGTAACCCGGTGGAAGACCGCAGTGGGATCGAATGCCTCGGGTCGTAACTCGCCGGTAGTGCGGCGTGGTCTACATACGCCAGTAGTCGTCAGCGCTTGGCAGGCGGCGATGGCCGCGCGACGGCAACGCCCTATGCTCGGTCGTCCGGTGGGCGTGCCTGGGCGGATGAGCACGGCGGCGCAGGCTCAAGCGCAACCAGCGCCCGGCCAACAGGGCGAACCCGGCGAACATGGCGGTGAGCGCGGCGATGCCAGCAGGAGCGGCGCCGCCGGCGCGGCCCGCGCCAGCGACGACATTGGCTGGCGGGCCAGCTGCTCGGGTGCGGGTTTGAGTGGCAACCGGCGATGACACGGTGGCAGTGGCCAGGTGCCCCTTCTTCGGGGGAGCCGGGGCTGCCGAGTGGGCGGCGGGCGATGTCGGCACGTGCATCGGCACCGGCGCCTGCACCGGCCGGGAACTGGGTGAGGGCTGTGGCACACGGCTGGGCTTAGGTGATGGTTTGCCGCCCGGCTTATGCGTCGGACGAGTCGGCGATGGCGTGGGGCGGGCGGTCGGCGAAGTCGGCGATGGCGTGGGGCGGGGGGTCGGCGAAGTCGGCGATGGCGTGGGGCTGGGGGTCGGCGAAGTCGGCGATGGCGTGGGGCTGGGGGTCGGCGAAGTCGGCGATGGCGTGGGGCTGGGGGTCGGCGAAGTCGGCGATGGCGTTGGGCTGGGGATCGATGACGGGCTCGCTGACACAGCAGCCAAGGCAACGGGGGAGGACGCTACGGCCCCGGCGACAAGGAAGCCGAGGATGGTGACTCGCTGCATGCGTGCGACGCGGCGCTGGCGGCTGTCCCGCGAACTGGGACGCCGCATCCTTGATCTAGAAATCATGGCCTCCAAGGTGACCATCGCGCTGCACCCTCATCTGCGAACTTCCCGAAGCGGATTAAAGTTAATAATATGTCGTAACCGGCATACCAGGTGGACGATTGCGGCGGAAACGGCGGCGCAAGGTGCGTCATTTGTCCTTGAGTTAGCTGGCCCGTCCAGGCACGCGGGCGGACATCTAATCACCCAGGGCTGACAATTTGGCCCGCTCGTTCACAGCGGGAACGTCCTGGCCGCCGACGGCCCACAGCCTTTCCTGCCGCCAGCGCGGCGACCGGCAGTTCTCCGGCATTGTCGGCCGCGGAGGTGGTGTCCGATGAGATCCGCGAAGGTGCCAGCGCTGCTTAGGGCCCTAATCAGGGCCGCGGCTGCCGTCACCGGGGTAGCCGGGCCTGGTGAGTCCAGCCTCGAGCACGCGCCGGGGGTGGCCTAGATGGCACTCGCCCGCACGTATTCGATCGCCCTGGCCGGGGTCCAGGGCCACGTCGTCGAGATCGAGGCGGACATAGAGAACGGACTGGTGGCGCTGCTCCTCGTCGGCCTGCCGGACACGGCCCTGCGTGAGGCCCGGGACCGGATCAGGTCGGCCATCATCAACAGCCACTTGCCGTGGCCGCAACGCCGCATCACTGTGGGCATGTCGCCAGCCTGCCTGCCGAAGCGGGGCAGCGGCTTTGATCTAGCCACTGCCGTCCCGCTCTTAACTCGCAGCACAGCAGCGTCTTGGCGCGTCCTAACCCTGCGCGATGTCCGCGCGCGGTTGCGAACCGCATTTCGTTGGACATGTCAAGTTGGCCAGGCTGGTGACCAGCGTCTATGCAGGTCAGCTCCAGCATCGGCCCCTTATGCTCTTCCCTCTTGAGCCCTGACTTTCGTGTCCCCCTTCGCAGCGAGCGAATGCAAGCGCGGGTCAATCTGAATCGGTGCCGGGCGTCACGAGGTCGTAGACGCGCAGGTGGGCGGTGCCGACTCTCCCCAAGCCCCGGGGGACGCCGCCGACTGGAAGCCATCTCTGCCGCCAGGTCCAGACTGTGCCGTCGGTGTGAATGTAGTCCGCAGGCTGGCCAGGGTGTTCCACGAACGTCTCGTTCATTTCGCCGCCTGCCCAGCGGCGCAGCATGATGCGGATGTCAGGCGTCGTCATGTGATCGAGGCTAATGCGCCGTCGCGAGCCGTCTGTGCGGCTGAACAGAGACCACGCAGAAGCGCCGAGGGGCAGCGGCGGCTCGCCCGCGGTCGGCAGGCGTCCCCAATTTGTATATTTACCGCGTCTTCAGCTGCCGGACGGGCCACCTGTACTGGTAACCGACAACAACCACACGGGCTGGCCAGTCGGGAGCGGGCACGAAGGCCGACGACAACAACCGGTCCCGGCACGACCATCACTGGCTTTCACGTCCGCTGACACCTCGCAACGGCCCGGCTGCGAGGAGACGGCAGCCCGCGAAGAATGGGATTGGCGCACCAGCCGGCGGTGCGGCGCCGCGGATATGTAGCACCAAGAGCAGCAGTGCAACTAGCGTCACTGCGGCGGACCGCACTAGCGCCACTTGCCGGTCGACCAGGCGTGGACATCAGGACGAAGCAGCATTACGGCGATACCGCCGGGCGCCGCCAGCTCCAGCACTTCACCGGGGCCGGCCGGCGTGCCCGTACTGCCCGCTCCTGCGCGCATGCATGAAGTCGTCAGGCTACCGGGTAGCGGCTTCGTACTGCTCAACGACGCCTGCGGCGATGCGGCCGCGGTCGCTGACCGGAATGCCCTGCGCCTTCGCCCACGCCCGGATGTCGCCGCTGCGCTCACGAGCCGACGAAGGGCGGGCTGGCCGGCGGCGCTGTCCGCGCCCGGCCTTGCGAGCATGATCGACGAACGGCCCGACGCCCTTGCGGAATGCCTTGGCGTTCTTCTTGCTGAGATCGATCTCGTAGTCTGAGCCGCCTATCGCGAACCGTACCGTCTCGTCTGCGGGACCCCCATCAAGGTCATCTTCTAGCGCGACCGCGATCCTTGTTGCCATCCCGACACCTCCAAGCCTGCGATGAATTGCTTGCACAGTACCGATTAGGGTGTGCCGCGGTGGGCGCAACGCCGCCCTTCTGTGGAGCACCAGGAGCACCTGGAGACTAGCCGTCTGCGAGATGACGACGCCGTCTGATCCGCGTCATGTCGGCGTTGAGCTTAGCTACGTCGACATGCGCTCGCCGCGCATGGGATTAAGGGTGGCCTGGCGCTTGCCGTAATCGCGGCGGACCAGTTCCCGCAGCTCCGAGGCTGTGCCGGCGGTCAGGACGCCCGTGGGGTCGCTGAGCGGGATCGCCCGCCAGGTTCCGTCGATCACCTCGAACCTGTAAGCCGTCTCCCAGTGCCAGGTCATGTCGAGCAGGTCTGACTGTTCCGCTTTACTCAGCATCACGCGCCCTCTCTCCGAGCCGGTCCTGGCCGGGACGGTCTGCTCCGTCCCGTTCGCGATGGCAGGGCGGGCTCAGGTTCAAGTGTACGCACGTGTGTACACGGGTAAACCCCCATACGCACGAGTGATCACGGGGGGATTGGCTCGGGCTTGTGCTCAATCACGACTCACCCGTCCCGCTGCATGAGCAGCTGACGGCGATCCTGCGAGACGACATCGAGGGCGGCCGACTCACCGGCCGCGTCCCGTCGATACTGACCCTCGCCCAGCAGCATCAGGTCAGCCACCGGACGGCAGCCCGGGCACTGACGACCCTGCGGGACGAGGGCCTGATCGTCAGCGTGCACGGCAAGGGCTACTACGTCGCCGCGCAGTAACCTCAGCTCAGCCAGCATGGAAGTAAACCCGAACGACGAACGCTGTCTGGCTGGCGTGACCGTCCTCGACCTGGCGCCCTTCGCGAGTCACCACAACGCGAACTCCGCCCGGCAACATGGTCCTGGAATTGGCGAGGATCATGCTCGTGCCCATAGTCGGAGTCGTTGGTGTCGTAGTGCTGCCAGCCATTATCGTTCTTATCATGATGTCTGAGGTCAGCGCGATTTAGTTACTGGAGGCGCGAAAGTGACTGATTCAATAACTGCACAGGATATCAATGACCGCTCCGCCGGTTACTTCATGGAACAGCAGACCGGGCTCCACGGCACCGTAGTAAGCATCGCGCTCGGCGTGGCAGGTCTCGCAGCTGCAAGCCTATTTGATGTCGGTCGTGCTGATCGCCCGGACCATATTTTATTCTGGGCACTCTGGGTAACATCGCTGCTCGGCGTTGCTATTGTATATTCTGGCATGACAGTAAACGTGTTTGCAGCTCCCGAGCATCATACCCAGCGCGTGGGACATGTTCCTTCCTTTCGGCCAAGCATTAATGGAATTCATGCTCTTCGCAGTTCTGACCTCGCCTTTGACAAGGCAGCTGTCGCCACGGTCAGTTATTGCGGTCTGGTTCGGCAGCCTTTGTCTGTTCGGCGCCTTTTCATCGATCCTCATTAGGCACATCATGTGGCTGTTTGAGAGCACTAGATACGAGCCTCCGAAACTTCAGAGTGCTATAGACACGATCCTAGGACAGCTGTGGTGGAATTTCCGCGGCTGCGCGGCCTGTTCGATAATTGGACTGATATCTGCGACGGTATTTGGCGTAGTTCATTCGATTCCACTCGTAATGGCTTATGTGCCTGTTACATTGTTGGCGGCAGGTCTGATGACAGGTCTCGCGAGCCAGCATTCGCAAGGGAGGTTGCTGGAATCAACGCTCCGCAGCCTTGGTTCAAACACAAACAGCGAAGCAGGTACGGCTTCAGAGATTCGAAAGCCCAATCGGATAGCTTTTCGCAGCCTGGTTATGCCGACTCGGGCAGCGCTCGATCCTGGCGGTCCGTCCGATGGCCGCCCTGAATCTCGGCACAGCTCGTGATCTACCCGAGTTGGCTCAATATTAGTGCGGAGGTCGCCTTACGTGAGCTCAGGACAGTCGTGCGCATGCGGCGAAGTCGGTCATATTCTCAGGATGCCCGAAGTGATTAGCGACTTCTTGTCCAGATGCCAGCCGGAGGACATAGCCAATCGGCCTGCCGGATCTATCGGCTGCCTGGGATGAAGACCTGATGCCGGAGCGGCGGGGCCCTTCCTCGTCAGTTCGCCGCAAATGATGAGCAGCTGTGGCCCTTAGAAGTCGGCCACGTTGAGGAACTTCCTGAGCGCAGGTCCGAGCCGGTGGATGTCTGTGGCGAAGGCCAGTGTGAGCGCCGGATCGCTGACACTGGCGCACAGGCGCATCGCGCGCGTCCATTTCATCCGATGCAGCTACAGTAGAAAAGTTACACTGTGCCTGTACAGTGGCCGCTAGGCCAAGTCGTCAAGGGAGAAGATAACGCGGGGACTGTGCGCATTGCCCGGCCCAGGCAGAGGACGTACACTCCGGAAGCCAGGCCGCACCGGTGAGCGCAAGATGGTTTCGCCAGGCACCTACAGCGCACGCCGCTCGCCACGTGGCCGGAGCGCAAGCCACATGCAATCCGGTCCGACCGTTGCGTCCGGCGACGGTAGCTCACCAGCTTGGATGGAAGGCCAGCATGACCACAGAGACCGGGCACTCCGCAAGCCAATCGCGCGATGGCATCGACGGCACTCGGCTGCGGGACGAGCGCGTCAGCGCCGGACTGACGCTGCGTGACCTCGCGGCAAAGACAGAACTGAGCGTAAGCCTCCTCAGCCAGCTTGAGCGCGGGACCACGTCGCCGAGCATCCACAGCCTCAAGCGAATCGCTGGAGCACTCGGTGTCTCGATCTTCCAACTCCTCGCCGATGAGAGCCCGGCGCAGTTCGTAGTTCGGGCTGATCGCCGCCGTAAGGTGCTTCTGCAGGCGGGCGACCTCGACTACGAACTGCTGTCGCCCGACGCCAAGCGCAAGCTGGAGATCTGGCTCGGACGCCTTGAGCCCGGAGCGTCATCCGGTCCAGAGCCGGCCGCGCACGATTCTGAGGAGTTTATCTTCGTCCTTAATGGACAACTGCGCATCGAGTTCGGTGCCATCACCCACGAGCTCGGCCCTGGCGACGCGATCCAATACGACGGCAACCAGCCACATCTGATCAGCAATCCGGGCCCCGGCCAGCTGGAGTTCCTATCGGCCCTAACGCCACCGACACTATGAGACCCAAGCAGTCGTTACCGCGTAATGCGGAGGCCCCGGTCAGCCGCGCAACTGTTATGGCATGGGAGCACAGAATGGCGGAGCCGCTAGCGCAGCGTCACGAGGGGCGTGCCGTTTTGGTGACGGGCGCATCCTCAGGTAACGGCCGGGCAACCGCCTTGCGCCTGGCGGCCGAAGGAGCCCGTGTCGCTTGCTGTGACTTGCGGGCCACCCCCCGTCCCGGCGGCTTCGATGAATCTGGTGAACTTGCAATCCATGAGCTGATTGGTGCGCGCGGCGGCGAGGCGGCCTTCGTCGAATGCGATGTTGCGGACGAGGCATCGGTAGAGTCAGCGATTAGCACAGCCTGGGAGTTGTTCGGCGGACTGGATGGCTGCGTGCTCAACGCGGGCATCTTTCTGCGCACGGTCTCGATCCTTGACGAGACCACACCGGAGCATGACCAGATCATGCGGGTCAACGAGCGAGGCGTTTGGCTGGGCATCCGCGGAGTCGGCCGACGGCTGGTGAATGCCGGTAAGCCAGGTCGCATCGTGTGCATCGCATCGATCTCGGGCCTCGTCGGATTGCAAGGAGAACCCGCCTACTGCGCCTCGAAGGCGGCAGTGATAAACCTTACGCGAGCGGCCGCCCTGGACCTTGCCGCGCACGAGATAACTGTGAACGCCATATGCCCCGGCTTCATCGCTACAGCCATGCTCCGTGAGGACCTCGACGACCCGCAGCGCCGCGCCGAGCTTGAAGCGGCCACGCCGTGGCCGAGGCTGGGGACTGCCGAGGACGTAGCCGCCGCGGCGAGTTTCCTGCTATCCGACGACGCCGCGTGGATCACAGGCGCAATGCTCGCAGTCGACGGCGGATACTCATGCCAATGACTTGCGATCGTGGGTCCAACAGTCCCCGGCCATTGGCATCGCCCCGTGGGCGAGTTCCTCGACATCGTCCGCGGCGCCTGGGGCGGAAAGCCGTATGACTTCGCGCGGCGAACTCGTTCACCGGGGTGAGCAGCCCAACTGATCGCAGCCGCTTCAGATGGCCGGGCCGGTGACGCATCCGCGGCATCGACGGGGGGCATATGGCACCGTCCGGTCACGCGGCCCGATCGCCCGGTGGTCGGCGTGCTTGCCCGGTGCCTGCTTCAACCGCTCACGCGAATCGAACACCAGCACGCCGTGAACTGCCAAACTCCAGCCAGGCCTTCAGCACCCGAGCGTAGCTCTCCCGCGTGCCGGATGCGGGGGGCACCCGACGACGGCAACTCACGCAGCCACCTCTTCTCCACGCTCGCCGCCCGCGGCAACCCGGGCCCGTCGTCGAACCTCAGATCGTCATCGGCCGGCACCGGCATCCGCCGGGGATCAGCGGCGCCCGCTGCAGATCCCGGGACTCCCAGCCCGGGGATCAGAACAATGTCAACAGCATGAGACCCGACCGTCGGAACCACCCCACGGTCCGATGCAACCCGCAAACCCGGCGACCGGCGACAGGTCAGTTGGTCATCGCCACACGCTCACTAAGTACGCACAATGTGCCGTCAGCTGGGCCGGTGTTTGGAGCGGGTCTGGCGGTCACGCCTTCGGAGACCGGCCGCGGCGTCGTCGTCGAGCCCGTGCCGCAGCCGGCAGGTGGCCAGGCAGCGGCCGCGTTCGGTGAACAGGAAGTCGGCTGTTCCGGGGTTGGGGGAAGGGCCCGGCGCGCGCCGCGCAGGGCGATCAATTCGTCCAGGGCAGCCAGGGTGGACGCGTCGACCGGCACGGTCTGCTCGGTGGCGAGCTTGCCGAGCCGCGCCTTCAGCCAGCTGACGCGGCTGGCCGAGTCCCACACGCAGTGCAGCTCCAGGTCGAGCCTTGCCCGAGAGCGCAGCGTCGCTTCGCGCTCACTTACCTTGACATCCAGTTGGACTGCACATATTGTGCTACCACTGTAACTGGGCGAGAACCGCGCAATATTCGGATGCACGCTCGCGCACGGGGGGCCGTACCGTGGGAAGGGACGCACGAAAATGTCGGAACCTCTAGCTGCGGGCGCACCGAGCGGTCTCGGCGTGGCTGTCTCCCGCCGAATCTTCCTTTCCAACACTGGTCAGGCGTTGGGTGCGGTGGCATTGATGGGTGGTGCCGGCGGTCTGCTAGCTGCATGCGGCGGAAGTATTAATACCCAAGCCAAAGGGAACTCCGCGGCTGCGGATTCTGGCGTCACACTTAAGGACGTTCAAAACGCTAAAGGCACCGTGAAGGTGTTGGGCTGGCAGTACTATCAGGTCCCACAGGAAAACACGGCAGCGGTCGGAGCGCACTGGGGATACCTCGGCAATAACGAGGACACTATCACTAAGACAACCCAGGCCGGCGCCTTTGATCTGCTCACTATCCTGGCAGGGTACGATCCTGAACTTCTCGCGGCTGGCAGAGTAATCCCCACAAATATCGACTTGATTCCGAACTGGAAGAATATCGATCCGGTTTTTCGAAACTCGCCGACTCTGCGGCATAATGGGCAGCTGTACAGCGTACCTTTCCAATGGGGATATGGCTATCTCGAATGGGATAGTCGACACACGACTCGCCCGACCTCACTCGCCGACCTAATGTCACCAAAGCTTCGCGGGAAGGTGGGGCTTCCTGATGACCCGTATGGGACCATGACCACTTTCGCCGTGCTACTCGGGTTCAAGACTCCACAGCAATTGACTCGGACGGAATTTAACAAGCTAATCGCAACGCTAAATGCGTTTCGCCCTCAAGTCCGAGTGTTCCACCCCTACGGCGAGGAGCCAGCTTTGCTAGCAGCTGGAGATATTTACGTAGACTTTCCCTCCTATGGTCCCTCCTTCCTGACCGCGGACAAGGCCGGCGCCAAGATGCAAATCGAATACTTTGGCTCGTGGTCGTACGTCGACTGCTTGATAATGGTCCGGGGAGCGACAGACGTGCCGCAGGCGCTCGCGTTTATGAACCACTGCTTGGAGCCCAGTGTGCAGGAGGCCGTTGTCCGCGAAGGTGCGGCCTTCCCCGTCGTAGACGCCGCGGTGTCTGCTGTCCCGCCTCAGTTGCGATATCAAAGCGCCGCAGCTGTTCTCGCGAAAGCTCCGCTTGAGCCTGGCGTACCAGTCACGGATGCTCACGGCTACGTCCCATTCAGCGAATGGCTGACAGCCTGGGAGAACTACAAGGCCTCATAGGGAATGCTCCTGTGACTCAACCATCCGGCCTTGACTCTAGTCAGGTGCCGAAACTCAGGGACCACCCCGCCGACATAGGGTCAGCAAAGGTGCCGCCACCAGAGAAGCTTCGCTTCCGCGGTTGGCGCACTCATTTGGGAGACCGCATTCTCGTCTGGCCGTACGTGGTCTATGTGTTCCTCATCCTGGCTGTTCCGCTGGCAGTCCTCGTCGTATATAGCGTCTGGGAGTCGGCGTTTTTCTCGGTGATTCGCCGCTTCACGCTGTCCAACTATGTAACCGTCTTTACCGGTCATTTGTACACGTTTCTTCTCATCAAGAGTCTCGCAGTCGGCCTTGTCGTCACGATAATTATGGCGGTGCTGGGATTTATAGTAGCGTACACCATCACCTTCAAGTTCAAGCGGTTCGGGAAGCTAATTCTTCTAGGTGTCGCGCTCTCGCTGCTCGCCTCGTACATCGTGCGGGTTTATGCATGGGCTACTATTCTTGGCAACAACGGCCTGGTAAACAGCGTTTTGATGAGAGTCGGCATCATCAGCAGGCCGGTGAGCTTTTTGTTCTTTGGCTATTTTGCGATTATTGTGACACTAATTTACGTCTACCTTCCCATAATGGTGCTGGTGATATATGGCGGGTTGCAGGATATTGACCCGGCCACATTGGAAGCAGCGCGGGACTTGGGCGCAAGCCGCACCAGGCGTCTTCTTGGCATTGTGCTCCCTCAAGCCAGCAACGCGATGAAGGCTGCTCTGGTGTTCGGGTTCATTCTTGCGACCACCGACTACATCACGCCGATGCTCGTGGGAGGTACCTCTGGCGAGATGGTGGGATCCGTAATTGGGGATCAGTTCACCGGAGGAGGAAACTACCCGCTGGGCGCGGCGCTGGCGTTTGTGACCATCGGAGCGATCTTCGTCGTGATCGTGGTCCTTGGCGGGATCGGGCATTTTGCCCGGGCAGACCGATGGCGCCGGGCTGTCGACGAGCTCGTCAGCGGTCGGCGGAGGAGAGGTGACAACGGCGCCAGCTCATTGAGCCGGGAGCGGCGTTGGCCGCTGAGAGTGATCGGGCAGCTGCCCTACGCCGAGCTGGCGACGGTGCTGATCTTGCTATTTCTGGCCGCACCGCTAGTCATAGTTATCGTCTTCTCGTTTAACAAGTCACGAGTGCCAAGTTTGCCCTTCACTGGCTTTACGACGAATTGGTACAGTTACGTTGTTCACGCAACGGGGTTTGCTACGTCCGCGGAGACGTCCGGCGTTCTGGTGATTATTGCCGTCGCCTGCGCGGTAGCCCTGGGGGTTCCGATCTCGTTCGCGCTAGCGCGTCACCGAACCCGTGGCCGTCGGGTTGTTGCTACGGCAGCTATTTTGGGACCAGTGATAGTTCCAGGGGTGGTTGTCGGCGTCGCGGTTCTCAGCAGCGCGACGCTCGCCGGAATAGCACTCGGCGTACAAGTGACTGCTCTCGCACACGTCCTACTCGTAACTCCCTATGTCATCTTTGTCGTGACCGCGCGCCTGTCGGACATGGACGTAGGCATTGAGGAAGCAGCTCGAGATCTCGGCGCGCACCGAACGCGTGTGTTCCGCGACATTACCTTGCCGTTGATAGCAGCATCAATAGTAGGTGGTGCCTTGCTCGCCGCCGCCGTGTCGATGGACGAAATCCTGGTTACGAACTTTACCATTGGCGCACAGTCGACAATACCGCTGTGGGTATTGGGGCAGATAACTCGGACCTTGACGCCAGGAATTAACGCCGTCGCCGTTATGGTGCTAGGCGTTGCCTTGGTAATTGTGGCTGTAGGAGGCTGGCTGATGCGAGCGTCCTTCGCAAGCCGGGCGTGGAGGTCTCGGTGATGGCGGCTGCGCTAACTGCCGGCGGCCGAGGCGGCGAGGTGTCGGGAGGGCGCGTGCTTCAACTGACTGACGTATCGAAGCGGTTCGGGACGGTGACTGCGTTGAGTGACGTCAGTCTCTCGGTCGCCGAGGGTGAGTTCGTGACGCTACTCGGGCCGTCGGGGTGCGGGAAGACGACATTGTTGCGAATCATTGCTGGGTTTGAGCAAGCAACGACCGGGCGGTTGCTGTTTAACGGTGCCGACATCGGTCGACGCCCCCCCGAGCGGCGACCATTCAAGCTTGTTTTCCAGAGCTATGCATTGTTCCCCCATATGTCGGTGTTCGATAATGTGGCCTATGGTCTGCGGGTTACGAAGATAGAAAGGACGGAGCTGAAGCGGAGGGTTCTTGCCGCCCTTGAGATGGTTGGCATGAGCGATTTGGCTCTGCGCCGCCCGAAAGCATTGTCAGGTGGGCAGCAGCAGAGGGTGGCGTTGGCACGAGCACTGGTGACCGAACCAGAGGTCCTGCTCCTCGACGAACCCCTCGGAGCACTTGACCTTCAGTTGCGAAAGCGGATGCAAGTCGAGCTGCGGGCGATACAACACCGCCTTGGGACGGCGTTCATCTACGTCACGCACGCGCAGGACGAGGCGCTCACAATGAGTGATCGCGTGGTCCTGATGTCTCATGGGCGCGTAAATCAGGTAGGGACTCCTCGTGAAATTTACTCTCGACCTGAAACACAATTCTGCGCGCAGTTTGTTGGCGATACGAGCCTTGTCCCGTGTCGCGTACTGGGCAGTGACATGGGATCAATGGTTGTGGAGTTGGCTGGGGGGCGCCGGGCTACGTTTGAGCATTACGGCGGGTCGCTGAGGCCGGGCGAGGAGGCAGTCATCTCGCTTCGCCCCGAGGAGTTGTCGCTGACGTCCGTCGAGGACGGGCTGTTGAGAGGCCAAGTGCGTGACGTCGTGTTCCGGGGCGACAGCTCTCGATTCGAGGTTGAGGTCGATCAGGGACTACGGGTGAGCGTCGACATGCGTGACGGAGAGAAGGCTGCCATAGGAACGGACGTGGGGATTGCCGTCCGGCCGGACTGCGGGGTCGTCGTGAGAAGTGATCGTGGGACGGAAACCGAGATTGCGACGGAGCCGGAGAAATAGTGCGCCGTGGGCTGCTTCGAGATTCTGAGAAAGCCGCGCGAATGATGCAAGACCAGGCCGGGAGAGGCAGTGACTAGGCGCATGACTAACCGGGAAGATGGGCCTCATCGGTCATCCGAGCAAGCAGAGTCTCGTGAGTAAGAGTCGAGGAGGCACCGAGACCGAGGGCATCGGCGGCAAACCCCTGCGGATCCTCCGCGAAGAGCAGGAATGGACACTGCGCGAGCTTGCTGAGCAGGCCGGGCTTAGCGCGAGCCTAATCAGCCAGTTGGAAAGAGGCGTGACATCACCCAGCCTGCAGAGTGCCCGGCATAGCGCTGGGGCGCTGCAGGTATCGATCTTCCAGCTCCTTGCCGCCGACACCCGCGGCTACTCCTATGGTCCCGCAGGCGGGCGGCGAAAGGTCATGCGGCTACGAGCTGCTTTCCCCCGATACAAAGCGACAGCTAGAGGTCTGGCTCGGAAACCTGAGCCCGGGCGTCACCTCAGGCGAGGAGTCCTCCGTCCATGCGTCCGAGGAGTTCATTCTGGTCCTGTCCGGCCGCGTGGAGATCGAGATCGGCGACCAGCTCCAGATCCTGGGACCTGGTGATGTCATTCAGCACGACGGCTCCCAGCCGCGCAAGACATGAAACCGCGGAGACGAGCCGCTCAGGTTGGCTCCGCGCTGACCCCGCCGACCCTGTGATCATCTGCGACTGCACCCGCGAGGAGAGTTCCCGATGCGAATAGCGAGCGTGGAAGCCATACCGTTCCGGCTTCCCGTGCGGCGGGACTTCCGGTGGGCTGGGCTGCGCTCGAGTCTTGGCTCTTTCGTCCTGGTCCGCGTCCGCACCGACTCGGAACTCTTCGGGCTCGGCGAGGCCACGCCGCTGCCTGACTGGGGCGGTGACTTCGGCAGGCGAGCGGGCGAGACCCAGGAGACCGTGGTCTCGGTGGTCACCAAGATCCTGGCGCCGGTCCTGATCGGGCGGGATCCCACCGCGGTCGAGCTGCTGCTGGCGGACATGGATCACGTCCTGTGGGGTCACAACTACGCCAAGGCAGCCATCGACATTGCCCTGCATGACCTGAGGTCCAAGGCCATGCGGCAACCGCTCTACGCCAGCCTGGGCGGAGCTGTCCGGTCTGCGGTGCCGCTGGCCCACATGATCGGGCTGATGCCGGAGCCGGAAGCGGTGGCCGAAGGGGCCGGAGCGGTCGCCGACGGAATCCGCGTCCTGCAGGTGAAGGGCGGGGAGGATCCAGAACGCGATATTCGCCTGCTTCACTGCCTGCGGGAACGGCTCGGGCCGGACGTCCTGCTGCGCCTGGACGCTAACCAGGGCTACGGCCGGGCCAAGGAGGCGGTCAACGTCGTCCGCCGTCTCGGTCCGGGCGTGCTGGACATGCTGGAGCAACCGGTCAGCGGGCTGAGGGACATGGCCGCAGTGACCAAGGCGGTCGATCTGACGGTGATCGCCGATGAAAGCTGCTGGGATGCCCGCGACGCGCTTGAGGTTGTCCAGGCCGAGGCAGCCGACGCCATCTCGATCTACCTGGCCAAGGCCGGCGGGATCGCCCGCGCCCGTCAGGTGGCTGCGATTGCCTCGGCTGCCGGGCTTCCCTGCGACGTGAACGGATCCATTGAGTCGGGCATCGGAAATGCCGCGAACGTTCACTTCGCGCTGGCCACGCCCGCGGTCACGCTGGCCTCTGTTATCCCTGTCTCCGCCCCGGCCGGCTTCCAGCCGTTTCAGGTGGGCGGGGCGTACTACAGCGATGACATCATCCGCGAGCCGTTTAAGGCCGAGGGCGGGGCCCTGCTGCCGCTGGAGGGCCACGGCCTAGGCATCGAGCTCGACGAGGAGAAGCTGGAGCGCTTCCGTGTCGATTGAGCTGGCTGAATACCGCGAGCGCCTGCGGCGGTTCGCCGGGTGCATCAGCGGCGCGGGCATGGACGCGGCTGTCGTAATCTCGCGGGGCGGGGGTACGTTCGACCGATTCGCGAACGTGCTCTACCTGACCGGTCACTATCAGTCATACGCCTACCTCCCGGAGACGCCCGGGTTGTTCTCTGGCCGCTCGCACGCGGCGCTCGTTGTTTCGGCCACGGGCGAGGCGGTGCTCTGCGTGTCAGTACCTGAGGTGGCTACAGGCCGGGTGGCCGTGGACGATGTGCGCTACGGCGACGACTTCACCGCGACAATCGCCACGGCATGCCGCGATCTGGGCGCGAGAGCTGGCCGGCTGGCCATCGTCGGCCAGGATGTCATTCCGGCGCAGATGTGGCTCCGGCTGCGCGAGCTGCTCGGCTTTGAGGTGCTACACGACCTCGAGGATCAGCTGGCGGCGCTGCGCAGGATCAAAAGCGAGGCCGAGCAGTCGCTGGTCCGCGCCGCCGCGGCCACCGGCCGGCGGGCGGTCACCACGTTCCTGACCATGCTCCGTCCGGGGGTGAGCGAGGCCGAAGCGGTCGCGGCCGCCGCATCGGTGGCGGTTGCCGACGGCGCCGGCGTCTACTTCGCCGCTGTCTCGTCCGGTCCCCAGTCCGGGCACTACGCGGCGACGCCGCTGCCCGGGTACGGGACGCGGCAGCTGCAGGACGGAGACCTGGTCCGGATCGATCTCGGCATCGTCCTCGACGGGTACCTCTGCGACTTCGGCCGCACCGCGGTCGTGGGAACGCCGTCCCGGGAACAAGATCGTCTCTGGGTGACGCTGACCGGGGTGCTTGACCGCGTGATCGACGGCCTGTCACCCGGGATGGCGACGGCGGATCTCGTGGCCGTCGGTGACGAGGCGCTCGCCTCGGCGGGAGTCGGCGCTCCCGCGGCCGGGCCCAGCGGGATGTACGCGAGCTACCCGGCGCACTGGGGCCATGGCCTCGGCCTGGGCTGGGAAAGGCCGTGGTTGGTCAGCTCGGAGCCGCTGACCCTGGAGCCGGGAATGGTGCTCGCCGTCGAGCGGGCCATCACCCTGGAAGGCGTCGGCACGGTCGCGGCGGAGCAGAACCTGCTGGTGACGCGAAGCGGTGCCGAGCTGCTGACCGCGGGACCGTGCGGGAGGTGGACGTGACCGGCCCGCTCGATGCCCTCGAGCTCGCCGGCAGGCTCATCTCCGTCCCCGGTATGTCCGGAGCGGAGTCGGACGTCGCTGATGTGATCGAGGCCGCGATGAGGTCGGCCGACTTTCGTGATGTGTTCAGGGACCCGCTCGGGTCGGTGATCGGCATCGCCGGGCCGGACGGGGACGCGCCCGTCGTGCTCTTCGATGGCCACATGGACGTGGTCCCTGCGGTCGGCGTCTGGACCGTCGACCCGTTCCGGCCCGTGATCTCCGGCGGCAGGCTGTACGGCCGCGGCTCGACAGACATGAAAGGCGGGCTGGCCGCGGCCATCGCCGGCGTAGCGGCTGCCGCCGCGTCGGGTCGGCTGCTCCGGCCGGTGGCCGTATCAGCCACCGTCCTCGAGGAGACGGTCGAGGGAGTCGCGCTGGCCCGGGTGCTCGACGACATCCGCCCGGAGGCCGTGGTGATCTGCGAGCCTTCGGATCTCGCGGTACAGGTCGGCCAGCGCGGCCGGGCCGAGCTGCTAGTCACTGTCACCGGAGCCCCGGCTCATGCCGCATACCCGCAACGGGGCAAGAACCCGATCACCCTGGCAGCATCGGGCCTGGCCGCACTGCAGCAGCTCGTCCTTCCCGCCGACCCTGATCTCGGGCCGGCGATCCTGGTAGCCACGGACGTAATCTCGCAGCCGTGGCCGTCGATATCGCTGATCCCGTCCGCGGTGCAGATCCGGTTCGACCGCAGAACACTCGTCGGCGAGACCCGCAGCGATGTTCTCCGCGCTATCGCCGGCGCGCTTGCCGCCGTCGACCCCGTGGCCTTCGACGTCTCGATCACGGCGGACCCGCTGAGCGCCTACACCGGAATCGCGCTCGACGCCCCTCGCTGGCTGCCCGCATGGCGCACGGACCCGGCCCACTGGCTCGCGACGGCGGCCAGCCGGGCCGCCCGGCGCGTCACCGGAACCTCACGGCTCGGCGTCTATGACTTCTGCACCAACGGCTCCGAGTCCGCCGGGACCCGCGGCATGCCCACCATCGGGCTCGGGCCGGGACTGGCCGCCGACGCCCATACCCCCGACGAGTCGGTCTCGGTGAAGCAGGTCAGGCACGCCGAGAAGATCTACGAGCAGCTCGCGATTGACGCAGCAGGGAGGCCGGCAGATGCCAGCGACGACGACTAGCCTCAGGGACCTTTACCGGTCCATGGTCCTGATCCGAGAGGCCGAGGAGACCTTGCTCCGGCTGTTCTCCCAGAACCGGATGCCGGGCTTCATCCACTCCTACATAGGCGAGGAAGCGACAGCCGTCGGCGTCTGCGCCGCGCTGCGGCCGGACGACTACCTCACCTCGACGCACCGCGGCCACGGTCACATCCTCGCCAAGGGCGGCGACCTCCGGCTTTTCTTCGCCGAGTTGTACGGGAAGGCGGCTGGCTACTGCAAAGGCAAGGGCGGCTCCATGCACGTCGCCGACACCGATCTTGGCATCCTCGGGGCCAACGGCGTCGTCGGTGGCGGGATCGCGATCGCCGCCGGAGCCGCGCTCGCGGCCAAGCTCCGCGGGACTGATCAGGTCGCGGTCTCGTTCATGGGGGACGGCGCGACCGACATCGGCGCATTCCACGAGTCCCTTAACCTCGCGGCCATCTGGGACGTCCCCGTCGTCTTCGTGGTGGAGAACAACGGCTACGCGGACTTCATCTCACAGCGCGACCACCAGCGGATAGAGAAGATCTCCGCGCGGGCCGCCGGGTACGGGATGCCGGGCGAGACCGTCGACGGCAACGACGTCGAGCAGGTCCTGCGGGCCGCCAGCGAGGCGGTCGGCAGAGCGAGGGCAGGACTGGGCCCGACCCTGCTCGAGTGCGTGACCTACCGGTGGCGCGGCCACTTCGAGGGAGACCCGCAGCCCTACCGGAGCCAGGACGAGGTGGCAGCGTGGAAGGAGCGGGACCCGCTGCTGCTTGTCGAGAAGCGGCTGGCCGACGGGGGCCAGCTCGACGAGGCGGAGCGCCACGCGGTCCGCGATGCGGTGCGGGCACAGATCGCGGACGCCGTTGACTTCGCAGAGGCCGCCGCGATGCCGGAACCGCTATCGGCCCTGGAGGACGTGTTCACCGACACCGTAGAGGAGGGATGGTGAGCAAGCTCAGCTACGTGAAGGCGATCACGCTCGGGCTTCGGGAGGCGATGGCCGAGGACCCCGCCGTCTTCTGCCTCGGCGAGGACGTCGGCTACGGAGGGGCCTACGGCGCGACGCAGGGACTGCGCGACGAGTTCGGACCAGAGCGGGTGAGGGACACGCCGATCTCGGAGAGTGCCATCGTCGGCTTCTCCGTCGGTGCCGCCATGGCAGGCCTGCGGCCGGTCGCCGAGATCATGCACATGGACTTCATCGCCTGCGCCATGGACCAGGTCGTCAACCAGGCAGCCAAAGCCCGCTACATGTTCGGCGGCAAGGCGCGCGTGCCGATGGTCATCCGGGCCGGAACCGGCGGCTGGCTGAACGCGGCCGCCCAGCACTCCCAGTCACTGGAAGCATGGTTCACCCACATTCCGGGTCTGAAAGTCGCGACCGCGGCCGCTGCCGCCGACATCCGGGCGCTCCTGCTCGCGGCGATCCGGGATGACAACCCGGTCATCGTCATGGAGCCGCTTAGCCTGTACGAGGCCAAGGACGAGGTACCTGACGTGCCCGCCGAGCTGGTGCTCGGCCGGGCCAGCCGCAAGCGCAGCGGCTCCGACGTCACCATTGTCACCTGGGGCGCCATGGTCCCGCGGGTGCTGTCAGCGGCGGAGACCCTGGCGGCCGGAGGCACCCAGTGCGATGTGCTCGACCTGATCACGCTCACCCCCTGGGACGTCGACGCGGTGCTCGAGTCAGTCGGTCGCACCGGAAAGGCGATCGTCGCGCATCAGGCATCCCGGCGCAGCGGTTTCGGCGCCGAAGTGGCTGCGGTCATTGGCGAGCGCGGCTTTGACCTACTGGACGCGCCGGTCGCCCGGGTCGGCGGACTGAACGTGCCGGTGCCGTTCTCCCCGCCGCTGGAGAACTTCGTGCTGCCCGACGCCGACCGGGTCGTGGCCGCGGTGCAGCGCCTTGGCTGAGCTCGGGGGCTGCGGGGTGGTCGTAACCGGGGCAGGTCGGGGCCTGGGCCGGGGCATCGCGCTTGCGCTCGCCGCGAGAGGCGGCCGTGTGGTCGCTCTCGATGTCAACGCCGACGGCGCGGCTGAGACGGCACAAATGATCGAGGACGCCGGCGGCAGCGCGTGGTCATCCCGGCTGGATGTCACCGACGAAGCCGATGTTGACTCGGCGGTCGGCTGGGCCGCGGAACGGCTGGACGGCCTTGACCTGATGGTCAACGGCGCCGGGGTGCTCTCGGTGGTGCCCGTCGTGGATCTTGAGGCGGCGGAGTGGCGCCGGGTGCTCGAGGTGAACACGACCGGTGCTTTCCTCGTCTCGCGGGCGGCGGCCCGGCTCATGATCAAAGCTGCCCGGATGGCCTCGATCGTCTCGATCGCCTCGATCGCAGGGAAGGTCGGCGAGCCGGGGCTGGCGCATTACGCGGCCTCGAAGTTCGCGCTCGTCGGCTTCACCCAGGCCCTCGCCCGGGAGCTCGCGCCGCACAGCATTACCGTCAACGCAGTATGCCCAGGCGTGGTCATCACGCCGATGATCGAGCAGCTGTCCAGCCGGTGGCACGTATCGGTCGAGGAAATGCTGGCCCAGCAGGCGATCCGGCGGCCGCAGTCCGCGGAGGACATCGCCCTGGCTATCGCTTTCCTGCATGCCAGCCGTTCCGTAACTGGCCAGGCCATCAACGTCGACGGCGGAACGGTCTTCTGCTAGCAGCGTGGTTCCGGATCAGGAGGGAAGTCGATGGCGGAGATCCTCGTAATGCCTAAGCTCGGACTGACGATGGAAGAGGGATTCCTGGAAAGCTGGCTCTGCGAGCCCGGCACGGCCCTAGCCCTCGGCCAGCCGATCTGCGAGGTCGAGACCGAGAAGCTGATGGTGATCGTGGAGTCCCCGTACGCAGGCGTGTTGCTGCGCTGCATCGAGCCGGGGGACACCGTTCCGGTCGGCGAGCCGATCGCCGTCATCGGCGAGCTGGGCGAAGACGTTACCGGTTACCGCCTGTACAAGCCAGGCAGCGGCGAGGTACCCGCCGCCTGGGCCGCTTCCGTACCGCAGCAGCCAGCAGCGCTGGCCCAGCCAGCCCAGCCGGCCCAGCTGACGGGAGCGCCGGCGGCCTCGCCGCTGGCCCGGCGAATCGCCGCCGACCTCGGCGTCAATCTCGCGACCGTTACCGGGACCGGGCCGGAGGGCCGGATCACGCGGGAGGACGTCGAGCGGGCTGCCGCTTCGCCTGGTCTCGCGGTCCCGCCGACCATTGGCGGAGGGCCGAAATGACCAGCGGCCAGGTAGCCCCGCAGATCCTCGTCCGCGCCGATATGAGCCTCGCTCTCGCCGAGCAACTGCTGCGAGGGGTGCGTGAGGCGGCCGCCAGTGAGGGAATGAGCGTCGCCGCCGCCGTTGTCGACCGCGGCGGGCAGATTGTCGCGGTCATGAGGATGGACGGGACCCCATGCTGCGGTGTCCCGCTCGCCATCGATAAGGCATTCTCGGCCGCGGCCATGGCGGCGCCGACAGACGCCTGGGCGGAGACCACCACCCCTGGCGGTCCCGACTGGGGTATGAGCACCGCGCTGGGCGGCCGGATGGTCGTCTATCCCGGCGGGCTGCCGCTCTTCCACGATGGCCAGCTTCTCGGCGGCCTTGGCGTCAGCGGTGCCGAAGGCCACCAGGACAAGAGCTACGCGGCCGCCTCGGTTCGCGCCGCGCACCTTGCCGAAAGCGCGCAGTAGCCGTGGCCCGGTTCGAAGGGAAGGTCGCACTCGTCACCGGCGGCTCCAGCGGCATCGGGCGGATGCTGTCCGAGCGGCTTCGCCAAGAAGGTGCTGCGGTGGTGGTGGCCGACATCTCAGAGCCGACACCGACCGACGTGTCGGACGCGACATCGGTGCGGGAGTGCGTAGCCCGACTACTCGCCGCGCACGGCCGGCTCGACGTCGTCTTCTCCAACGCTGGGATCCTTCTCGCGGAGAATGTGGAGGCAATGGACGAGGCGGCCTTCGACCGGACGCTCGCCGTCAACCTGAAGGGCGCGTTCCTCGTCGCCAAGCACACGATTCCGTACCTGAGGGCAACGCGCGGGAACCTGGTCTTCACCGGATCCACGTCATCGCTCGCCGGCACGAGCGGCCAAGGTGCCTACTGCGCCTCGAAGGCCGGCATCGTGGGACTGGCCAGGGTGCTCGCCGACGAACTCGCCAAGGATGGCATCCGGGTTAACGCCGTCTGCCCAGGCTGGGTCGACACCCCGTTCAACGACCCTGTCTGGGAGTACAGCGGGAAAGGCGCCGAAGCCAAGCTCCTCTCCGGCGTCCCTATGCACCGCCAGGCGCGTGCCGAGGAGGTCGTCGGCCCCATGCTGTTCCTAGCCTCTGATGAAGCTTCATACATCACGGGCGAGGTCCTTGTCGTCGACGGCGGCCTCATGGCGGTGCGGTAGACAGAGCCCTGCGGCGGAACGCACTGGGCGGCCGGGTAGGCCAGGGCGCATTGCTGCGCCTGTTCCAGCGCAGGATCAGCGTCTTGCCGCCGGCATTCCCGGTCTCGCCGACCACCCAGGCGTCGCGGCCGACGCCGGCGCACAAACGACGGTGACGGCATTGGTTGCTGTGCCGGATCTTCAGCCCGACGGACGGATCTGGTGAATCGGCTGCGTTCGGTTCGTGCGCAGGGTACTGGCGGGCGGCACAGCCACGGCCACGCTGCGGTTCGGGTGGCCGGTTAGGTCGCGGTGCCAGCCCGTCCTGGATCAGACTGGGCAGCATGTCCTCTGTCGAAGTGATCGCGGCGTTCGCTGCCGCCTGGAGCGCTCAGGCTGATGCCGAGCGGCTTGTGCTCCTGGCAGACTCGTGCCTGGCTGATGCGATGTTCGCGGCGCCGCAGGGAACGACGGCTGGGACCGCTGCGCTGTGCGCGAGCATCAGGGAGTTCCGCCGGGCATTCCCGGCGGCGGTGGTGAGCTTCGGTGTGCCCGATGAGCATCACGGCTTTGCGCGCGTGGCCTGGATCACGCATTTTAACAACGGGCAGGCGGCGCTGGCCGGTGAGGACTTCGCGCAGCTTGCCGCTGATGGGCGCATCCGTTTGCTGGTCTCGTTCGATGGCGCTTCATCTGCAGGTCAGTGAGGCAACATCCCCGCCGCGCCGCGGTGGCTGGCCGGCTGAATGGTTCCGCGGGCAGCCCGGGGCGGCCTTGTCCGCAGATCGGTAGCCCTGGGTACGGGCATCGGTATCGGCAGATCTAAGAGGGTCTTATTCTGCCTATCGATCTAACAACAGCGGTCCCACTCTTAACTTCCTGCACTTGGGTCTCTTCGAATGGGCGGGTGCGGGGGAGGGGCCGGTACTCTCCGCCAGCCACGACGACGCCCGTCGTGTGCACGGGCCGAGCCACCGATGCTCACATGCCTGTTGTGAGCGAGTTCCGGCATCGCATTCTTATGCAGAGGCCAGCATCTCCATTCGTGATCAGCAATGCCGTGAGAGGTACGTGGCTGGGCGCTGGTACCCCACCCTCGGGTGGGCCAGATCGCCGAATCCGTGCGCTGGTTACTGTCTCATTGGCGATCGGCCAAGGTGCGCATAATTAGCGGCTCTGCGCGGCGTCGGAGGACGGGTACTCAGGTCTAGGTGACGTGCGCTGCGGCCACAGTACGGGCCGGAGAACGCGCTGGCGGGCGTATGCCCTCAGGGCATAGGCGGCCGGGGAAGCGTGGCCTCCGGCCAGATGCCCTGGGGTGGCGGGGCCCCGTAGCGTTCTGGCTGTCGGTACCTACAGGTGGACGTCGCGACATCCACCTCGGTAGTGCGATGCGGATGCGGACGGTAGGCGACTCCTCGCCGTCGCGACCCGCCAGAGGCCGCGAAGGCGCCGCTCCCATTGAGCGCCTGCAAAAGGCTTGAACTTGCCGAGATGATCGGCCCCTATCAGGCTGGAGAAGCCAATGGATAACGCTGCCCGGATGCGCCAGCGAGTGCTGTCCCTGTTCCTGCCCCTGGCCGCCGTGCTGTACGTCAACGCGGAGGTTCTGAACCCAAAAGGCACCGACTAAATTCTTTCGACGACGGCCGTCGCGCTGAAGGTGCTGCCCATCGCGGCTAGGCACCCGGTTCAGCTTTACGTCTCGGGCTCGCTGTCGCTGCTGGCGCTGGGCGCGCTGGCCGTCTCGTATGCGGCGATCGCCACGTTCG
The DNA here is from genome assembly GCA_963711055.1 of uncultured Actinomycetota bacterium. GTDB lineage: Bacteria > Actinomycetota > Actinomycetes > Streptosporangiales > Streptosporangiaceae > JAJYUU01. Next base: position 93,840 of record CAVQCR010000040.1, read on the forward strand.
TCAGAGGACGCGGATCAATAGTTGCCATCGTCGCTGTCCTGCTCGGGGGGATCGGTGCTTTCTGCGGGGCTCTCGTCAACGTCCTGGTGGGCGTCAACCTCGCCGCCGCCGCGACAGCGCACGTGAGCCGGGACGCGGCTGCGCGCTTCCTCGTGACGTCCTTCAATTCGGGGTTCGAGCACGTGTTCTCTAGCGTTTACTTCGTCGGCATCTTCGCCGCGCCGGTCCTGATGGGGGTTGCCCTGTGGCGAAGCCGGAGTGTGCCGCGCTGGCTGGCGGTCCTGTTCGTTATCGGCCTCGAGGTCGCCCAGCAAATCGCTTCCGCGGGACCCAAGCTCGTGGTGGTGCTCATGCTCCCGTTTGCGGTGGCGATGCTGCTGCTGGCGGTCCGGACGTGGCGAGCTGCGACCCAGCCAGCCAGCCCCGGCCCTGCCCCGACGGAGGTCACGACGCCAGGACGCCCGGTTGCGGACGCAGCGGTGTGTGGCCGGTGACTGGGCCTCTTCCCCGGGTCGCAACGCTCGCAGGCGATCGGGGCTAACCCTGATCCGGTCTGGGCGCAGCACCAGGGTTGGATGGGGGGTGATCCCGATATCCAGGCAGGCCTCGCGGCGGCACGCTGGAACCATGACGACCACCGGCGCGAGTCCAGAAGCCGACTGGCAAGCGGTCACGGACCCGGAAGCCAGCGGCCACAGCGCGGCGCGGGCGTAGGCGCGGTCGTGAGCGCCGCGGCAGCCCCGTGCGGCCCAGGGCCCGGCGGGCGGGTGGCCTGTCGCTTCCGGAGCGGCTGCTGCGGCAGGAGCTGCGCCGCGGCGCGATGCTGCCGCTGGTCGCCGCGGTGGGCTTCGCGATGCGCTTTCCCGCGGTCGTCAATGCCGTAGCTGCTTCGGTGCCGCCCGTCGACGTCGGCGGCGCCGGCACCAACAACGCGTTCAACGCGTTCAACGCGATGCGCGGCGCGTTCGGCATCGCGACCCTGGCCGCAGTGTTCGCCGCTCACGGCGGCTGCACCACGCCAGCATCGCTCGCCGACGGGTTCAAGCCCGCGGCATGGGTCGGGGCGGCAGTCGCCCCTTCGGACTGGTAGCAGCAGCGCTGGCCCCGCCCACGTCGGAAGGCAAGGAGGAAGCGGAACGATGATGAGGCCAGTAGATCCGATGCCAGACCGTGATGCGCGATTCGAGCAGGACGTGGTGCCGTTCCTGGGCCAGCTGCATCGTGCCGCGCTGCGGCTGACCGGGAACGCCAGTGACGCCGAGGATCTGGTGCAGGAGACCCTCGCCAAGGCTTATGTCGCGTTCCACCAGTTCAGTCCGGGTAGTAATCTGCGCGCCTGGCTGCACAAGATCCTGGCCAACACCTTCTTCAGCACCTGCCGGAAGAACAAGCGCGAGTCCGCCCGGGCACTCGGCGGGGAGTTTCAGGATGACTCGCAGGTCGGCACCGGCCGGCTGTCACCGCCGGCCAGGTCGGCGGAGGCCGAGGCACTGGAGCAGCTGGCCGACTCCGAGATTCTAGGCGCGCTGCGCGACCTGCCGGGGGAGTTCCGGGCGGCGATCTACCTCGCCGACGTCGAGGGCTACGCCTGCAAGGAGGTCGCCGAGATTATGGGCACGCCCATCGGCACCGTCATGTCGCGGCTTCACCGCGGCCGCGGAAAGCTCCGCCAGAAACTCGCCGCCTACGCGCCCAAGCGCGGCCTCGCCGTCATGCCCAGCTGACCAGGCAGTTCCCAGGATCATGGGCAGGCAGGCTCACCGGTTCCGGAGGGAGCTGGCGCATCTGGTCGACTATGGCGGTGGCTTCCGGCAGCCAGCGCCGGCTCCCGACTCCGGGTCCGTGGCCGGTCTCGAGCTGATGGGCGTTGTAGGTCACGTCCCGACCATGATCAGGGGCGGCAGGCCCGGCCGGCGCACCAGTAGCGAGATCGAGTCGGGCGTGTGGCAGCAGATCGGTCGCGTGTGACGGGATTTGGGTCGGCCGGCTGTCGTCCAGCGCCAGCGCGCAGGGCTGCTCCGGTGCTGGCTACGAGAGAGTCCCTGGGGTTATCAGGGCGGATTCGTAGGCGAGAACCCCGGTCTGGACACGGTCGCGCGGCTCCTTCCGCGATTCCTGAGGATTGCTTTGTGACCGGCAGGTGATCGAGCCGTCGCCGGACCTGCGCGGCCCTGTCTTCACCTGGATAGCTGATGACCGGGGCCGGGACTCGTAGAGCCAGCGATCGCGGCGATCCTCCGGTCTTCCGCGCCGGTCATGGCGCCGGCGACACCGATGCCCGCGATGACGACGCCGTCGACGACGACCGGCAGACCGCCGGCGATCAAAGCGACCCCAGGCCGGGTGGCGAAGCTCGCGACGGCCGCCGGGTCGTCCTTGATTGCCTGGAAGAAGTCGTCGGGCGGCAAGCCGATCGCCACTGCCGCGTACGCCTTGCTGCATGCGGTCTCGATCATGATCAGCGGCGCGCCGTCCATGCGCGACAGCAACTTGACAGTCCCGCCCTCATACGGCACAGCGACCGTCACCGGGACACCCATCGCCGACGCCTCCGCCTGCGCAGCGGATAGCGCGGCAGCGGCCCCGGCTGAGGTCAGGCCGGTTGTGCGTGCCAGGCGCGGACTGGTCATCGGTCCTTCTTTCCATCGCGAAGCGCTGTCAGTGGTCCTAGCCTGAGTTGCCGGCGGAAGCGGTGTCCAAGACACATTTCGCCGGCTACCCATCTAGCAGTGCGGCGCAGCCGGCGGGCTCGCGTCTGCCCGCGCCCGCCGCCGGTGGACGGGATGGCGCGCCCGCAAACAATTCGGGTAGCGGGCGTGCCTGCGTCCTGCTACCCGAAGGGTGTGGGAGCGCGTCAGTGTGTCAGCCGCCCGGCGCGTGCTAGCACCCGCGTGATGAGGACGGTGCCGGGGATGGTGACGATGATGGTGGCTGCTTTCTCGAAGAGTCCGGCGGGTCCGTGGGGGGTTGCCATCGCGAATCCGAATGCGGCGAGCAAGGCCATCATGAGGATCGCGGTGCCGCGCAGCCAGGTGGCCCAGCCGCGCCAGCCTGGTTCGGCGGCCAGCCGGCTTGCCAGCACCAGCAAGAATGCGACCGTGGCGGTCAGGCTGACGAATGTGGCTATCAGGTGCACCATGCCGTGCATGGTCGCGGTGGTGGGAGGCACCGCGCCGACGGGGTATCCGGCCGAGGGGTCTTCGGCGAAGACACCGGCGAAGATCATGCTGAGGCCGGCGACGGCCTGCAACAAAGGGGCCCAGGTGGCGCCGCGGCCGGGAGACAGCGTGGCGCGCAGGGCGAGCGCGAAACAGATGCCGAGTGCCCCGAAGACGATGAAGTTGGTCATCTGGACCCAGCCCCCGGGCCCGAGGCTCAGTGCGCTCATGGGCTGGCGCAAGGCGTCGTAGCCGGGCCGGACGGCACCGGCGATCCAGATGGTGGCGTTGAAGAGCAGGCCTCCGATCAGGGCACAAGCCAGCAGGGTGCGGTGGGTGCGCGAGCCGGGCGGGATCAGGTGCCGGACGGCGCTGGTGCCGGCCGGGTCCGGGGCGGTGGGGCGGTGAAGGGCCGACGCGGTCATGGCAGTTCTCCTATCAGGGTGGATGCGACACTGAGATTCCGGATCGGCGTAGGGATGGTCACCGGCGCGGAACGTGGGGGCTCTCGCCGAGGATGATCAAGCGGGCGACGGCCTGGTCTGCCATCTCCTCGAGCGGAGCGGGCCAGGGGAAGTCGGGCAGGTTCATCCGGAGCAGGATCAGCCCGTGCAGGGCGGCCCACACCTGGGCGGCCAGGTGGGCCGGATCGTCGGAGGCGAGGGCTGCTCCGGCGTCCTGGCAGCGCGCGATGGAGGCGGCCAGCGCCTGGATGGCCGCGGGGCCGCCGCTGGGCCGGTCCGGGTCGGTTGGGGGCGCCTGGTGGCTGAACATGAACCGGTACGGGCCCGGGTTATCCATGGCGAACTGGCAGTAGGCGCGCAATCGGGCCAGCAGCGCCGCGGCCGGATCGGTGATCGTCGCGCTGGCCCTGGCGCGGGCCGCGGCGAAGGTAGCGAAGTTCCGTTGAACCACCGCCATCTTCAGGTGCTCGGCGTCGGGGAAGTGCCGGTAGATCGAGGGGGCGGCGATGCCGATCCTCTTGGCCACTGCGCGCAGCGACAGCCGGTCGGCATCGCCGGATTCGGCTATCAGCTCGCTGGCCGCGGAGATGACCTCTTCCCGCAACCGGTCACCCTGTCCGCGAGGGTTGCGGCGGCGCACCTCCGGCTGCTCTTGCTGGGTCGTGGCCATCGCCAACTCCTCCTCTTACGATGTAAGGTTTCGACGTAAGCTTTCGCTGTAAGGTTATGTGTAACGCCCAGGAAGTCAAATGCGGCCGGAAGGGATGTTCGGGAATCTTCGGCCGCGGTCTCGTATGCGGGGTTGGCTGGCTTGCCGGCGTTCAACCCAGACCAGGTGAGAGCGTCGCGGAGGCTGTGGCCGACCTGCGGCGGGAGATCGCGGCGGCAGACGCAGTGCTATTTAGCACGCCCGAGTACGCAGGGAGCAGGGCACGACCGCAGGCGACAGGCCGCGTCACTCGCCGGTCAGGGAGAGAGCCCGAGTGCGATGAGCACGGCGAGAACTCGACGGTGCTGGTCCTGGGATGGCGGCAGGTCGAGTTTGGCCATGATGTTGCTGACGCGCTTGACGACCGTGGTCTCCTGGATATGCAGGTCGCGGGCGATGGCGGTGTTGGTGCGGCCTGCTGCGAGCAGAGCGAGGACACTTCGCTCGCGATCAGTAAGCGCTTCGGTACGCGAGACGTTGACTCGCCGGCGCAGCAAGGCTGCGACGACCTCGGGATCAATTACCGTTCCCCCAGCCGCGATGCTGGCCGCGGCGTCGATGACGCTGGAAGCCTCGCCGACCCGGTCCTTCAACAGGTATCCGACGTAGCCATCGGAGGAGTCGGCGATCAGCTCGCTTGCGTAAATCGTCTCGACGTAGCCCTTGAGCACCACGAAGACAGGCTGCCGGGCTGACAACTGGCCCGCGGGTGGGCCGCGATGGCGTCAGCAGTCGGTCTGGGTGCTGATCGAGGTCGCCGTTGTCGCGATCGGCGAGCTGGCCGCGGAGGTGGTGGCCGTCTGAACGGGCAGCGACGGCGCGACGGCGGTCAGTTGCGGGCTGATGGCCTGCTGCGGCGTGCCGGCGTGCTCGTCGGCGCAGGTTCCGGCGTTCCCGGAGCTGTCGGTCTGGGCGACATACAACTCGTCGTTCCCAGTGCTGTAGTCTTCCGTCGGCCCGACAGCCACCAACCCGCCGGCCGAGGTCATCGCCGCGCCGGAGAAATCCTCAGACAGCGGCAGGCCCGTCGGCTTGTACACCTGGTAGTACAGGTGCTGCCACAGCAGGCTGCCGCTGGAGCTTATTTTCGCGATCCATGGCTCGATCGTCACTTCGGGCTGCTCAATGTCTTCGTCGCCGGCCAGCACGTAACCGCCGTCGCTGGTCTGGTGCAGCGAGTAGGCGTACGACCCGATGACGGTGCCGTAGTACAGGCCGCCGCTGTAGGCCTGCTGCCACTGCAGGTTCCCGCTGGAGTCGAGCTTGAGCAGCAGGGCGCCCTGCGCCCCGTTCCCGCCGTTGAACGTGCGGTTGGACCAGCCGCCGGCGACGGCGTAGCCGCCGTCTGCGGTCTGGATGATGGAGGTCGCATTGGAGTCGCTGGTGGGTGTGCCGTTGCTGACGGTTGCGAAGCCGTGCTGCCAGCTGAGGCTGCCGCCCGAGCCGAACTCGGCCACCAGCACCTGGCCTTCCGGGATTCCCTCGCTGTTGGGCAGGTAATAGGTGCCCACCGCGACGTAGCCGCCGGCCGAGGTTTGCTGGACGGAGTTGAAGACCGCCCCGCTGGTGCCCGCTGCCGGCTCGAGGTCCTGCTGCCACTGCACGTTTCCTGAACTGTCAAGCCTGAGGATCACCGCCGCCGGTTCCCCGCTCGACTCGGTGACGCTGCCGGCCGCGACATACCCGCCGTCGGCGGTTTGCCTGATCTGATTGATTTCGCTGCCATCCGGACCCGCCGCATACGCGCGGGCCCAGGTGAGTTTGCCCGCCGAGCTTAGCTTCTCGACCAGGGCGCACGACTGCCCGCTCAGCGGCGGGCACGTGCTGCCCGACCCGCAGTCGATGGTCCCGCCGCCCACGATGTAACCGCCGTCGGATGTCTGCTGCACCGAGACGCCGTCGGCGTAGTCGCCCGGCGCGCCATTCGGGCTTGAGCAGCCAACCTCCTCCTGCCACTGCGGGGTGCCGGCCGAGCTGAGCTTGACCAGCCAGTCCACGCCCAGGCCCTTGGCTGTCTCGGTCTCCGACAGCGCGATGGAGCCGCCGTCCGACGTCGCCTGCACATCGACCGGGCTCAGGTTGACCTGGGACTTGCTGACGATGGCCGAAAACGCCTTGACGAACGTCCCGGCGGCAGACGCCGGGCTGGCTCCGAGAGCCGGAGCCGCCACGGCAGGAGCCGCGAACCCGAGCAGGCCCACGCTGACAGCGGCGAGAAGTACGGTTCCTAAAGCAGGCTTACTGCATTTCATTGGCTCTGCTCCCTAAGGTGTCGTTGTCGCGCGCACCTACAGTCCCTACCTGAGCGCTTGGCGTTTACACCTCGGCGGCAAGAACATCGGCGAGCTCAGACAGGCTCGTAAGCACGTAGTCCGGCCGTGCGCCTGATCGCAACGCACCACCTTCATGCATGAGCGCTCGAGCGGCGGCTGCGCAGATCGGCCGGATCTGCGTCCGGGTGCGCGTCGCTGAACTGCACCGGTTCGGCCGCTCCTAACGGCGGCGATGCGCGCCTTGCTGGGAGGCTCTCAGGTACGCGAGACGGCCTGGATTGGTAGCCGTCGCGCAGGTCGGGGTCACCTCGTTGCCGTTGCACCTTTGATGATGGCGGCGTACAGGTCGTGCCAGGCGATCGACGTGAAGCCCGCCTTTGTGATCAGCTGGCTGGCTCGCCGACGGGTACGCGCCTTTCCGCGCCGGCCGGCGATCAGCGTGGGGATGAGCCAGGGCGAGAACTGGTCGACGAGCACCAGACGTCCGCCGGGCACCAGCACCCTGGCGCATTCGCGCAGGCCTGCCTGCTGGTCTGACCAGTGGTCGAACGACGTCGTGGTGACAATGAGGTCGAAGGAGCCGTCGGGATAGGGCAGCCGTTCGGCGGTACCGGTGCAGAACCGCAAGCGATGCTCGCCGGCCGACGCTTCCGCGGCCTCGATCATGGACGGCGCGGGATCGATGCCCGCCATTTCGGCGGCCTGGGGCCACTGCCCGGCCAGCCGCCGGAGCAGGTAACCGGTGCCGCAGCCGACATCGAGCACTCGGCGTGGAGCTGCGCATACCGACTGTGCGAGTATCGCCGTCCGGTCGGCAATGTCGTGGTGCAGGCGGCCGCGCCAGCCTTCCTCGTAACGGGTGGCCCTGGCCTCGAAGGCTGCGACATCGCGGTGCGGTGGCACCACAGCAGTCTGACACGCAAATCCGGCTCCTGACCGCGAGCGCCGGCCGAGCGGATCGCCGCGCTCGCCAGGAATCCGAGCGCAGATAACCCGGATCTGCGCTAGACGCGACCGGTGGCGCTCCCCGTCGACAGCCGCCCAGATCGGCGGTTATCTGAAGCCCGTTTCAAAGAAGCCCAGGTGGGAGGGCGGTTTTGCGTCGTAGACATGTCGCACACGAAGGTCCCTCGCGACGGAACAAGGCCAGAGAGCAGCAGCGAAAAGGGGATTTGCGCAGGTCACGTGCGTGACACCGCGTCGGGTACGTCGGATACACCGCTTGAGATAACGCGTCCACGACGCAGCCCGAAGGCTCGAAGTGCTGCATCGGAGACACCCGAAACTGACTTGAGATAACGGCGGATCTTCGCGCGGCTGCAACCGTTGAGCGGCTACGCTCCGCGCCTACCTAGGATGGCGCTGATTTAAGAGGCCTTTGCCGGGTGGCGGCGAGGGCGGCTGCGTGCCGGATATCTGGTCGTGGCTGTGAGCCGGCAGCTGGTGGTTGATGCCGGGGCCGGCGCTGGCGGCTGGGTGGTGGGTGTTCGCCTGCCTTGCTACTGGTTCGGTAGCGCCCAGCCTCCGGTGTGGCGTTGGAGCCCCAGGACGGCCAGCCGGGCCCAGTTCAGAGCGCCTGCGCGGGTGTCCAGGTCGGTGGCGATGCGCCGCAGGCCGCGGGTTCGGGCCTTGCGCCCGCCCCACGCCCGCCGGGTGAAATGGGAGATCTTCCGTTCCACGACGGGCCGGTCGGTGCGGTACTGCTGTTGCCAGTCCGGTTCGCGCTGCTGCCGGCGGGCTCGCTGCAGTACTTCCTCCAGCGGGTGGATGGCGATGGTGCGCCCGCGCCGGGAGGCGGTGCACGCTGACCGCAGCGGGCAGGCCGCGCACCAGGGCCGGAACGAGGCCCGCCCGCCGCGGGCGGCGGGGACTATGGCGGCGGTCTGCCCGGCCGGGCAGGTCACGGTGCCTGCCCGCGGGTCGATGGCGAACTGGTCCTTGGTGAACCGGCCGCCGCTGTTGCGGGCCGGCGGGCACTTGGCCACGACCGTGAATCCCTGCTCTTCCAGGGGCGCGGTAGCCGCGTCGCCGTAGGCGGAGTCGCCGATGACCTCGGGCTTGTCGTCGCGGCCGGCGTGCTCGTGCAGCAGGCCGCTGACCGCTTCGCGGTCTGGCGCATTGGCCGCGGTGGCGGTCACCTCCTCGATCAGCTCGGAGTCCGGGTCGACCGACAGGTGCGCCTTGTACCCGTCGAACCGGCGGTTCCGGGATTTGTGCCCGTGCCGGGCGGCAGTGTCGACTGTGGAGATCACCCGGTCGGCCGCGGTCTTGCGGGCGATCCGGAACACCCCGTCGCTTCCGGCCTCGACGTCCTGGCCGGCGACCAGGGCCAGCAGGTCCGCGGCGTCGCTCGCGCCGGCCGGCAGCACCTGCCCGTCCAGTGCCGCCACGGCGGCCAGCGCGTCGCGGACCAGCTCATCGACTAGCACCTCGCGGGCCACCGGGTCGTCCCAGTCACACGGCGGCTTGCCCGGACCGGCGTACTCATCGTCGCGGCGCAGCACGGCCCGCACCGCCGCGGCCAGCGGGCTGCCGGCGTTGTCCAGCGCGGACAGTGTCTTGCGGATCGCCGCGCGCAGCTGGGTCACGGTGTCCTGGGTGGCGACCGCGTCGTAGACCGCGGTGGCATCCAGCACCCGAGCCCGGCCCTTCATCGCCCCGGTAGCCCAGGCCACGACCTTGGTGTCCTCGAACAGCCGCCGGGGCCGCGCCGATGCCCGCAGCCTGTTCCGCATCCCGGTCAGCACGGTGGGGTGGAACGCCCGGTGCCCGGCGTCCACCCCGGCCGCGGCCTGCCAGCGCAGGTCAGCCTCCAGCCGGTCGCAGGCCTCCCGGTCGCTTAACCCCTCGAACGCCTGCAGCAGCATCACCGTGGCCACCACCCGGGCCGGCACCGTCGGCCGGCCCCGGGCCGAGTCAGCGTACAGGTCAGCGAAGTAATCATCGCCGAACATCTGATGCCCGTGATCGGCCAGCAGCCGGTACACCGTGCCCTGTCGCAGCCGGTCACCCAGCAAGTCCCGCGGATCCTGAAACCCCCGCTGATTCCCAGCCCTGCCCACTGCCATAACACGATTTTCCCAGGTCAGGACGCTAATTGCAGGCCATGACACGAACCTGTGAAATCAGCCCATCCCGCAAACCAAACCCGCGCGCATCACCACCGCGACTAAATCAGCGCCGTCCTAGAAGTGCTTGGCGGAACCCGGCGAGCGCGCTAACACCACCTCGCCGATCGCCAGCACGGCGGTGACCAGGTCCAGCAGCGCACAGCTCACGCTGGCGGTGACGCCGGTAACGCGACCGATCGCCCTGGCGGATGCCGAATAGCTGGTGCCGCCGCCGGCTGTTCATCGGCAGCCCGCCGGGCGGCCACCCCGCGCGGATGAGCCCTCAGTCGTGCCGATCGTGTGCTGAGACTGCCGGGCCGAGTTCGGCGAACACGGTTGCGAGACGCAGAGTTAGCGGGACCTCCGCGGTGGGCACATCGGTGAGCTCTGAACCGCGGGCCGTGCCCGCCCTGCTGGTATGTCTTGCGGGTGAACAGTAGGTGAACTAAGCGAGGTGTGCGCATGATGGTGGTCAGCAGACCCAGCGCGGGAGGAGGTGCCGGAGGTGACCGTCGGCGAGCATTTCGAGCGGGTAGCCGCGGTCTATGAGTCGCTGCGTACCACCGACGAGGCGCCGGTGCGCAGGATCGGCCAGTTCCTGCCTGACCGCGCCGTCACCGGCCTCGATATCGGCTGCGGGACGGGACGGTACTCGCGGCTGCTGCGCGGGCTGTTGCCGGACGGCTCGCGGCTGGTCGGGAGCGACGTCTCGGCGGCCATGCTGGCACAGTTCAAGGCCGGCAGCGGCGGCCACGCCCTTGGGGTGGTGCCGCTGGTGTCGGCCGCCGAAGAGCTGCCGTTGCGGACCGGCAGCCTCGACCTGGTCACCGCGTTCAACTGCGTCCATCACTTCGACCTCGGCCGCTTCCTGACCGCCGTCGCCCGGGTGCTGCGGCCCGGCGGCCAGCTGTTCATCTACACCCGCACCCCGGAGCAGAACGCGCGGACGATCTGGGGCCGCTACTTCCCGGGTTTCACCGAGCACGAGCAGCGCCTGCACAGCGAGGCCGCGTTCCGGGACGCCGTCCGGCGGACCGACGGGCTCACGGTGGTCGCAACGCAGACCTTCAGGCATCCGCGCTCGAGCACGGCCGAGCGGCTCAGGGCCCAGGCCGAGGGCCACCATTACTCGACGTTCTCGCTCTACCCGCCGGAGGAGTTGCGCGCGTCCATCGCGGCGTTCCTGGCCCGCCTGCCCGGCCCTGAGGTCTCCTGGGTTGACGAGCACCTGCTGGTCGTCGTCGGCGGGAGCCGCCCCAACCAGGCGGAACCTGACGGTTCGGGCAGCCTGGCGAGCCGGGCGAGCTTCCAGCGCATCGGCGACCCGGGATATCCAAGACCCTGGCGGCACGACGGGCAGTCACCCTGGAGCTCGGCAACCCTGGCGCGGTCACGCTGACCGTGGACGGCAAGAGCCGCACCGCGCTCGGGTCGCAGCCGGTCACGCTGAGCCTGTACCCGGTCAGGGAATTTTCGGGCAGCGGCGACGCGGCGACACCCACGGGGTGCCCGGCGAGGCCCGGTAACCCGCATGCGGCGCGCCGGTCGGCTCGGCAGGTCATGCCGCAGCCGGCGTGCTGTTCGGGCGGGTCTGCCGCACGAACGAGATCCGCGAGCCGCTGGCCAGGCCACGGCAGGGGCGGGACAGTGGCTGCCATGCCAGTCTGGCGGTACAGCGCAGCTGACGATCGCCGACGGCGCTGGTTCTCGGACAACAGGTGCTCGCGTGCGGCGTGCGAGATCGTTGCCGTGCCGGAGCGGCAGCCCGCCGATCTGGGAAGGTACCGATGCCAGGGCTGAAGGACAGGCTGACCGATGCTGGATACGGCCTGGGCTGGCGGTTGTCTGCCGCCTGCCCGAATCGTGGGCGCAGCGTGCCTTCAGGTTCTTCGCCGACCTCGCGTGGCGGCGCCAGGGCCGCGGGGTGCAGGTGCTGGAGGGTAACCTGCGCCGGGTGATCGGGCCCGAGGCGCCAGGCGGCCAGCTGCGGGCCCTGTCCAGGCAGGGGATGCGCTCGTACGCGCGGTACTGGCTCGAGGCTTTCCGGCTGCCGGTGATGCCGGCGGCCGGCTGGCGGGGGGACGCGCGACACCGGGCATGCCCAGGCCGCGCTCGAGTACCTCGCGGCCGGGCGCGGGGTGGTCTTCGCCCTGCCGCACATGGGCAACTACGATCTGGCTGGCGCATGGATTATCGCCAGGGGGGCAGGCTCCATTACCACCGTGGCGGAGCGGCTGAAGCCGGAGTCGGTCTACGACAGGTTCGTCGCGTTCCGCGAGGGCCTCGGCGTGGAGGTGCTGCCTGCCAGCGGCGGGACGGGCAGCGCGTTCGGCATCCTGGCGCAGCGGCTGCGGGCAGGCAAGCTTGTCTGCCTGGTCTGTGACCGCGATGTCACCGGCGGGGGCATCGAGGTGGAGTTCTTCGGCGAGAAGGCCCGCATGATGGGCGGCCCGGCTGCGCTGGCCGTGGCGACCGGCGCGGCGCTGATGCCCGTGATCTTGTGGTTCGAGGGCGATGGCTGGGGCGTGCATGTTCATGAGGAGATACCGGTGCCTGCCGAAGGCGACAGGCAGCAGCAGTCGGCGGCGATGATGCAGGAGGTCGCGCGCCTGTTCGAGGCGGGAATCAGGGCTCATCCGCAGGACTGGCACATGCTGCAGCGCGTCTTCCTCGCCGACCTCGACCCCGGGCGGCTGCGGCGCCCGGCTGGGAGCTAGGCAGCGTGAAGGCGAAGAGGCAGGAAGGTAGGCGGCGCTTCCATCGGGGCCGTTCTTGGTTCCGGTCTCGCTGCACGCTTAGCCGTCCTGTGCCTGACAAGTATGCCGGCTTCCCGCTCGAGGCCGGGTGCAGATCGCGTCCCGTTCCCGGCCGGGCGGTCGCCGTGGTCCTGGCCGCCATCCCTCCCGGTCGATCGCAGGTCGCTGTTACGACGCCCGGACCGGTGCTGGCCAGTCCGGATCCGCGCCATGAAAGGTTGCTCAGCACAGCTTTCACGAAGGCCTCAGCCTGCGTCTCGGTGAAAGTTGCGCCGGCGGACTTGGCCTGTCCGCAGGTGGCTGGCCTTCGTCGCCTTCGCGCCGCCAGATGTCTCAGGCAGCAGCCAGCGGCGCCGAGTTGGATGGTGTCCCGTGCCAGTCTTGGTACATCGTGAGGGTGTCCCGCAGCGCGCCGGAGGTGGCCATGCGGTGCGGAACGAGGACGAGGAGGTGGGCGAATGCAGGCAGCCGTCGGGGACCGGCTCCACGTGCGCGCCAGCATCGTGGGACAGCCGGAGCGGACAGGCGAGATCGTCGAGGTCCGGGGAGCGGGCGGGGAGCCGCCCTGCCTGGTGCGATTCGATGGCGGTCACACTGCCTTGGTGTTCCCGGCCCGGACGCGATCATCGAGCGTCCGCGCAGGACCGGCAGGAAAGGATCGGCCAAAGGCTAGCCCGCCAGTTCCTCACCACGGCGCTGCATCTCGCGATGCACCCGGACACAACTGCGTCTGCATAGCTGGCATCGAGACGGCATAGCGGCGGCGCGCCTGGGTAGCTCGGGGCCGGAAGGATGAGACGCGATGTCTATCTCAGAAACGGGCCACCCCAGCGTTGACCTGGACGAAGCCGCCCGGCAGTTTAGAGCAGGCAGCGCACGACGCCCAGGTAGCTTACGACTGCATCAGCCTCGGCGATCTCAACTGGGCGCACACAAACGCGATCACCGCCCGCGCGGAGGTCGATGCCGCCGAGAATGTCCTGCGCGCCGCGCTGGCCGCCAGCGCGGACATCGCCGAAGATCGGTGGCCGGCAACTCGCCGCGCGACGCTCATCGCGATCGGTGACCTTGGGCCTGATTCGCCGGCCGAGCAAACGACCTCGCGGTCACCATCCTGAACGTGGTCGCCAGCAGGTTGCGACGCGGCTGGCGGTGGCCCCATGCGCGGCTGGTGGCCGCGCTGCCGGTCGCTCAGGTTCGGGTCAGCTCACCATCGCATGAGCATGATGGCGCCCATCCTCGATAGCCGGTGCCGGACCGGCCTGATGGAGGGCGCTGGCGATTGCCTCGCCTATGGCCTTGGCGACCGGCGGCGGGAAAGCGTTTCCGACCTGTCGGTAGGCGGCTGTCTTGCGGCCAGAAAAGTCCCAGGAATCCGGGAACCCCTGCAGCCTGGCGACCATCGGGGTTGTCAGCTTCGGCATCCCGGTCGCTGGGAACTCCGGGCCGGGATCTTCATTCGCGATGCCAAGCCCGTCGACACCCAGCTCGCGCCAGGCCGCGCGGGCGCGGGTCGGGCCGAGGTCCGGGCCGCCGTGTTTCTTGCTGCCCCCGACGATTGTCGGAGCGATACCGGCTGCCCGTCGTACCCAGTCTTGAGTCCCGGCCAGCCGCGCGAGCCCATCAGGTCGGCCAGTGCCTCACCGACTGTTGGCGGTGAGCAGGCTGCGGCTGCGGCCAGCGGAACCACGATGCCCAAGGGTGGCGGAGCGCCACGAGCACGAACCTGGGCCGGAGCTGCGGCACGCCGTAGTCACTGGCCTGGACCAGGTCCCACCAGGTTTCGTAGCCCAGCTGGTGCAGGCGGTGCAGGACCTGCGCCCGGTAGCCGTCAAATCGGCGCGATCCCAGGCCGCGGACGTTCTCCAGCAGCACAGCACGGGGCCCGGACTCCTCGATCAGCCGCAATGCCTGCGGGAAAAGATCCCGCTCGTCGTCCTCGCCGAGCTGCTTGCCGGCGATGGAGAACGGAGGGCACGGCACCCCGCCAGCAAACAGGTCAAGCTGCCCGAAGGCCCGGCCGTCGACGTTCGCGACGTCTTCCTCGACAACCTTCCACTGGGCGCCCCGGTTCCGGCGGAGCGTCTCACACGCGTCCGGGTCGAGCTCGATCACCGCCTCGTGAGCGAACCCGGCCTGCTCGAGGCCGAGTGCCTGGCCGCCCGCCCCGGCGCAGATCTCGACCGATGTCAGCTCGCCCACGGTCCCTCCAATGCTGGCCTCCTGGCTGATTCTGCCCACACGCACTGACATCCGCCGTGTCCCACGCCGGCGTCACCACGCTGCCAGCGTGGCCGTCAGCAACTCATAGCTCAGCACGCGCCGCTGGCCGGTAACCTCGCGCCACGCGTCAGCCTGCTCCGGGTTGGCGTTGGCGGCAACGCTGGCAGCCATTGCGTCGTAGGCAACGTGGTACACCGCGTCGACTTCACCGGTCCCGCGGGCGATCGATGCCAGCCTGCTCGGCAGCGGCTCGGCCGTCACCGTCACCAGGTGTGGCTGCCGGCCGCGCCGGTGCCGGATCATCTGAAGGCACTCATGCCGGATGTTCTGCACCCGGTCCGAGCGGATCGTCCACTTGCACGAGATCGCCGCATGAAGGGGCGGCAGTCCCGACGCGGTCAGCACACCGCCGAGGCCCACCGTCACATCCGGCCGGATCAGGTAGTCCATGCCGACCGTGATGCGCAATTCCGGATTGGCGCGCACCAGGGCATCAAGCTCGCTCAGGTGCGCGTACTGGTCGAACCGTGTGATCACCGTGCCACGGCCGACCAGCCATTGCCGGTCGGCGTGACGGCGTGCCAGCTCCTCGCCCAGGTGGTCGCAGACGGCCTGCTCCAGCGGACCGCCTGGCGCTTGCGGCACTTCCGGATTCAGCTCCCGCATGACGGCGAGCGCGTCCAGGACTCCGGCGGCGATCCGGATTGACTCGGCGTTGTCGACGTCGGCGAAGTTCGGCACCAGCGTCCAGCCAAGCTTGTTCTTGCCGCTCGGCTTCCAGCCCAGCAGGCCGGTTGCGAACGGCGCAGTCATACTCTCAGCTCCCGTGGTGGCGAAGGCTGGAGGATCTCACGCCCGGCACGTCTGCGGCAATAGCCGCGAACACCTGGGGCAGCGGGTCGCACCCACACGCCGGGTAGGCCGGGCGCGCATTACTGCGCCCGGCCGCCTCAGAGGTGACGACGTGCAGTAGGAGTTTCCATGCACCCGGCTCAAGCGAGCCCCGTCGGAGTTGGTCGTCTCGTTGCCGTCCGCCGCGACAAGGCGGCCATCGGTCCGTTCACCGCCATAGCGGGCGTCTAACTGCTGCCACGCGGCAGCTTGCGGCTGCAGGTGTGTCGTCCATTTCGGCGGGGGCTTAGAGGCCCGCTACTCGACGCACTATGCAGACAGCGATGGCGAGACGGGCCACGGCGCAATGCCCACGGCTACTTGCCCCCTGACCGGATCGCCACGTGTACCAAACCCGGTCGCGGAGCCGTTTAGGCACCCGATGCCAGTCGCGGCGGCACATCAGCCGTGACGGGCCGATCAGCTCGTGACAGCTGGGGACCGGGCAAACTACCGCAGTCGGCCGTAACGACGTCTGCTGGCGGCCAGGACCTTTGCCGGGGCCGGACAGCAACTTTCGCGCGGTGGCGCCCTCGATAAGTTGACTGACCATATCCGCAATATATGCGGCAGTACTGACAACGTAATCCAGCCCGCTTTGTCGGATCTGCACCGGGGCACCTCGCAGGCCGCCTTCTAGGAGGACATCGGCCGGGTCCGATGGAAGGTAGCTTTCAAGTTGCTTGGTGATGAGCTTCGTATTGATGCGGTTGTTGGTCCCCGTGCCGACCCAGAACTCATCCTTGAACCATCCACCCAGCTCGACCATCGCGTCCGCGACCTGTAGCAGGGGTTGTGGTGGGGGATCCGTCGGCGGAAAGTACCGCCATGCCGGCGGACGGTTGTACCGTACGGATAGGAGTTTGCCCGCCCGGCGGGTACGAATCTTCCGTTCTGGTCAGCGATGGCCGCTCATGCCGCTCTGCGCTCCGGCCAAACTCCACTAACGCATCCGGTCACCACCGCGCTGACGCCTTCGTGGAGTCTGGAGGCGGGCTGTGATTACTGCCGCTACTGCTCCAGGAGAGCGGCGAGGTCTTCAGGGCCGAACCCGGCGTCGAGGAGCACTTGGCGGTCGTCCTCTGCGATCCAGCCCCACAACTGGGCGTTGACCGCGACCTCGCGTTCACGCGGCTGCGGCAGGTCGAACCCGGCCAGTGGCGCATCGTCGGGGTGATGGAACAGGAACCGGCTGGCGCTGTTCACGGTGCAGGAGTTGCTGTAGAGCGCCGTGGCGGTGACCCCCGGCCAGCGAATGTCGCGCCCAAGGGCCGCAAGTTGCGGCGGGACGGCGGACGATTGATACATGGCCAGCGAGTGTCGGCGGGTCAGCGGCGCGTGGATGACGGTCGCATTCTCGATCCCCGTCCCCATGTCCATCCGCGTCAACTCCTCGTTCGGGACTACGCAGACCGGGTGGTCGGACGTCGCGAGCGCCTTTCGCTCGTAAACCGTCAGAAGCCACGAACGGTCGAGGAGGGATTGCGTGACCCGAGGCAGCAGGTCGGCGAGATGCTGCATGTGATGCTCCGCCCTAGCCTCCGCGCGCAACGGGTCCTCAAAGAGCCTCACCCACTCCTGGTTCACTGCGCGGTCATCAATCGGGTCTCCGGCCGCGATGAGCGCCTCTCGCAGCCTCGCCCGCCCGCCGAGGATCACTTCGAGCAGGAGAGCATGGGATGCCAACTCACTCATCGAGTTACGAACGCTGGTCCCGCGCAGGAGTTGGAGCGCGACCCAGGCAGCCATGCTCTCCCGGTGGTCATCGGGGAGCGGCCATACCCCTGCCGCTACTTCACGCCATGCAGTAGCCGCTTGCGCCTCCACGAGCGAGAGGGCTTGCTCCGCAGCGTCGCTTTGCTGTCCCTCCTGGTCGATCACGGTGTAGTAGCCGGTCTGGACGGACGCGTCACCGATATTCTGCGGGAAGGTGCGCTCTCCGGGGAGCATGACGGTCGTGACCCGCTCGTTGTCGTTCGCGAAGTAACGCAGATAGAACTTCGACACGACGTGGTGCCGTCTCGCTTGCCCTAGCACTGTGCTCGCCTCGTCCCCCAGGTGTTCCGTCCCGGCGGAGTCAGACTAATCCGCTCACCGACATGACGCGGGCTCTGCCAGCTCCGGCTGTCGATCGGGCTATGCAGTTAGGAGGCACTTTTGGAGGCGCAGGCACATGCCCCAATGAGATGGCGCGCGCGCACGCCGAACTGGATGTTCTGTGAGTCCGAGCATTGGCTGCCCAGCGCGATCCTCGGTGCGCCAGATTCGGCGTTAGGCGCAATCTTGTAGGCGATCTGCCGGGCGGCTGCTCACTTACGGTGACGGCTCGCTGGCTTCACACAGTCGTCCGTCTGCCCGTGCTGGGCTGCCGCTGGTGTCGCGTTGAGGCCGCCGGTCGCGGATGAGCGGCCATGCTGGCGGCGGCTGGCCAGCTGAATAGTTCCGCGGACAGCCCGTGCGCCCTTGGGCGCAGGTCGATAGCCTGAAAACGGGCACCGGCACGGGCAGATCTAAGAGGGTCTTATTCGGCCCATTGATCTAACAACAGCGGTCCCACTCTTAACTTTCTGCACTTGGGTCTCTTCGAATGGGCGGGTGCGGGGGAGGGGCCGGTACTCTCCGCCAGCCACGACGACGCCCGTCGTGTGCACGGGCTGAGCCACCGATGCTCACATGCATGTTATGCCTGTGATCTTCCTGTCATTTCGGCCAGCCTTGATGAGGCTGTGTCCCCTGTGACGATGGGAGTCTTGCTGTGCATGCTGCTGATCTGCGCGTGGCCGGTTTAGCTGAGGGTTCTGGCGGGCTGGCGGTGCGGGCCGGGGTGCCGCTGGCCGATGTGTATCTGGAGTTCCTGGCCGGGCGGTGCCGGCCGAATACGGTGCTGGCTGCCGCGTATGACCTGAAGGTGTTCTTCACGGTGGTAGGCAAGTCACCCGAAGACGTCCGGCCTGCTGACGTGCTGGCGTTCATCACTGCCCAGCGCACCGGCAAGCCCGGCGTGCATGGCGCGCTGCAGCCGGTCGGCCGCGACGGCGAGCCAGCCGGAGTGTCAGCCGCGACGGTGCGGCGGCGCCTGTCGATCGTGTCGGGGTTCTTCGCGTTCTTGCAGGCCCGCGGTGACGTGGCAGCTAATCCGGTGCCGCGCGGGCTGCCGACCCGGCGGGAACGGTCTCGTCCCGGGCAGGGCGTCCCGCTGGTCCGCGTCACCCGGCGGCTGCCGCGGATCTTGTCCCCGGCCGAGGTCGATGCGCTGACCGCTGCGTTGCGCACGCACCGGGACCGGGCCATGGTCGCGGCGATGGTGCTCGGCGGGTTACGCCGCTGCGAGGTTCTCGGGCTGCGGCTGGACGACCTGCGCGCCGCCGAGCGGCGGGTGTTCATCGCCGACGGGAAAGGCGGCCGGCAGCGGCTGATCCCGGTGTCGGGCCGGTTCTTCGCCGCGGTCGCTGCCTACCTGGACGCCGAGCGGCCGGCTGATGCGGGCACCGACCGGGTCTTCGTGGTGCTCAAGGGCCCGCGCCGCGGGCAGCCGCTGTCGGCTAAGGGCACCGATGAGGTCCTGGCGGCCGCCCGGCGCCGGGCCGGACTGGATCACGCGACCTGCCACGAGCTGCGCCATACCTGCCTGACCCGGCTGCGCGAAGCCGGGATGGCGCTGGAAGCGGTGCAGGCCCAGGCCGGGCACGCCTCGATCGAGTCGACCCGGATCTACCTCCACCTGGCCGATGACTGGCTCGCCGCGCAGTACCGCAAGGCCGCCGAGGTGATCGACGCGCAGGTCTTCGCCATCCAGCCCGCCGCGCCGGACGCCATGCCGGGGAGCGGGCGGTGAGCGGGCCGCCGCGGCGCGGCGCCAACGGGATGGGCGCTGCTGCCGGCCTGGGCCGACCTTGAGCCCGCGATCCCGCAGATCACCGCCACGATGCGCCGATACCTGACCCAGATCGGCTGCGTCCTGCGGCCGGGCAGCGTGGATAACGCCGACATGGCCCTGCGGTCCTTCGCCGGCTTCCTGACCGAGATCGCGCCCGAGGTGGCCAGTACCACGCAGGTGACCCGCCGCCACATCGAGGACTACAAGCCGTGGCTCGCCCGCCGTCCCGGCCAGAACAAGCCCCGGCTGACGACCGCGACCATCGCCCACCGGCTGGGCACGCTGCGGATGTTCTTCGTCCGCATCGACGAATGGGGCTGGGACGAGGCTCCGCCGCGGGTGCCGATGTTTCCCGGCGACCTGCCCCGCCAGGACCACCCGCTGCCCAAAGCCCTCGACGACGCCGCCGCCGCCAAACTGCTGCGCGCCGCGCAGAACGACAAGCGGCTGCTGGTGCGCGTGACCGTGGAGATGCTGCTGCGCACCGGGCTGCGGGTCAGCGAGTACACCTCGCTGCGCGCCGACGCCGTCGTGCACATCGGCGCCGGGCCATGGCTGCACGTCCCGGTCGGCAAACTCCGCGAGGACCGGTACCTGCCGCTGCACCCGCAGCTGGTCGCCCTGATCGATGAGTACCGCAGCCGTCACGTCACAGCCGGCAACCCGCTGCTGCTGCCGCGCGAGAACGGCAAGCCCGCCGACCGGCACGCCGTCACCCGCTACATCAACAAGGCCGGCGCCGCGGCCGGACTGCCGCACATCCACCCGCATCAGCTCCGCCACACCCTGGCCACCCAGGCGATCAACCGCGGCATGAGCCTGGAAGCCATCGCCGCGATGCTCGGCCACCGCAGCCTGGACATGACCCTGCGCTACGCCAAGATCGCCAGCCGGACCGTCGCCGATGAGTACTTCGCCGTCACCGACAAGGTCGACGCCCTCTACGGCCAGCCCCCCGTGCTGCCCGCCGACGCGATCGGGCCCAAGATGGCCCGGCTGCGCCGCGAGCACCACCGCATGCTCGGCAACGGCTACTGCACCCGGCCCGCCGAACTGGACTGCGCGTTCGAGTCGATCTGCGAAACCTGCACCTTCTTCCAGACCAGCATCGAATTCCGGCCCGCCCTCCAGGCCCAGCACGACGACGCCATCGCCAGGCACCAAGACCACCGCGGGCAGCTGTTCGCCTCGCTGCTCGCCCGAGTCGACCAGGACGCCTCATGAACCAGCCCGGACTGCGTCTCACCCGGCCCGGCCAGCTGCCCGCACCCGCCACCGGCGACGACAGCCTCCAGGTCCTCACCGACGCGATCGACAGCCTCGCCCGGCTGCGCACCGCCTACTGGCTCGGCGACTCCGCCGTCCATCTGCACGCCCTGGCCAGCCTCATCGCCCAGGCCCAGCAACTGCTGCCCCAGGCCGTCCATGACGCCCGCGATCAGGAACTCACCTGGACCCAGATCGGCGAACTCCTCAACACCACCGCCGCAACAGCGGCGCGCCGCTACCGGAACAAGCCATGATCAACTTGACAAGGATCACCGGCATAATGCCGAGATGAGTGCGTCGATCGTGTGCATGCTTATGTGCAGATGCACATAGGCAGTCGGCGATGCTCCCTCGTGCAACTGCCCAGGAAACCCCGAGCCGGTGCCATGAAGCTTGGCGAGCGTGATGCCTGTGGTGCTGTGTCAGGCTGACCTTCCGCGTGATCGAAGGGTCTGTCTGTCGAGCCGGCTACCAGTCGCCTTCGTCGAGGCTAATGCGCGAGCCCGGCGCCAGCGGAGCACTTCAGCTGATCGTCTGGATTACGGGCGGGGTCCAGGAACCGTCGAGTACTTGTGGCGCGGGGTCGTAGACGCGAAGCGCGAGGCTGAAAGCACTGGTGGGGGCGGGCAGCCAGTTCACGTCCGTCGCGGTGGGACGGCTGGCCGACACGACGAGGGTGAGTGAGCCGTCGTGACCTCTTAGGAGGCCAGGTGTTTGATCTCCGATTGAGTACCGGTTGATCGGGTTGGCCACGAGGGATCCTGCGGCGTTATAGAGCGTGACCGACCAGAAGCCGTCGGATCCGTGCGGCGGCAGGTCGCCGGCTGGGAACCGGATCTGGTAGCTGCCGGCGCCGGTCAGCGGCGTAGTGGTGGTCCCTGACTCGGCGCGGCTGGCTCCGAAGTAGACCGCCTGGGTCGGGACCTGCGTGCCGGGCGTCTCCGCCCAAAAAGCGCGCTCGAGGTAGTCGGTTCCATACGATCCCACCACGGCACCGCGCGCATATCCGGTCCAGATCGTGTTGGAGCCTGAACTGACCATGCCGGCCAGAAGGCTGGCCCCAAGCCCCAGAGCCTGAAGATATTCGGCCGCGTTAGTCGAACTACCGGCTAAAGGCGTGCGTCCCGGACCGATGCCGGCGGCAGCCATGGCCTGGACGACCGGGCCGTCGGCGGCAGCAGGCGGATCGGCGGCCATGTCTTTTTCGAGATCGGCCAGAAACCCAAGCGACGCCGAGGACGGTAGTGCCGGTGCCGGACAGGTCAGGGTGCTAGGCCCGCCGATCGTTCCCGAGCCGTGGCCGTGCAGAGCCGTGAGCGAGTACTGCGCTTCTACGCCCACTGCCGCGCCGAGGCCGGCTGGCCCCTTCACCTGGGTCCGCCCGAGCAGCCACGCATCTGGGGTGGGGACGTTGATGCGGACGAGACCTTTCGGGATGGTGCCGTGCCAGCCGGGACCGACGAAGGCATAGGTGCCGCCATGACCGCCGTCGGTGAGCACGCCCATGTCGGCGATGGTGTTGGTGTACATGTCGAGCAGCTGGAAGTTGACGTAGCGTCCGCGGATCGCGGGAACGCGGAGCAGCTGAGGTTGGGCGCGCAGGTCGAGAAATGCGGTCGAGGGGAGCGTGTCGTGGTTCGGGTCGGCCACCGGACTCGAGTTCGGGCCAGCCAGGTTCACTGCGTTGTAGAGGACGTTCACTCGGATCTGACAGGCCAGAGAATCCCGCAGATTACTCGTGATCACCAGGGGCAGGCCCCAGACTTCGGCGTCGATGGTGCCCGTGCACAACGTGATGTCGGACACGTGCGCGCTGCGACATGCGGCGCTCGCCTGGCCGAGCAGCGCAGGGTGGCTACTGATCGGACCTGGCGGCTGGATCAGCTTTGCGGTGGAACCCGCCGTCGATGACTTCCCCGAGGTCGATGTCTGGCGGCTTGCCGTCTTCGACGGTCCCGAACTGCAACCCACAACGACGAGCGACACGGCAACGAGGATGGCGGTGACGAGGAGAGAGCGCGACGTCCGCTGCCTGGTACCGCCCAGCTGATCTGCCGGTGTCGCAGGTTCGCGGGAATTTCCAGGCCAGCCTCGCAGCACTGCCTGGCAATCGCGCCGCCGTCTCAGATGTCGGTTCACGACGCATCTCCCCGCTTTCGGTCGGCGACTTCCCCGCCGAGCGGGCCACCAGGCGCGCTCATCGAAGGGCAAGCAAGATGGCAGAGACGAGCATGGTACGCACGTTCTGGCCGCGGTCTTCGGCGACACCCTGGGATGGGCGCTGGGCTGCGCACAATCGGCTATGCCCGAGGGATGTGGCTACCTGGCAGCGCGAGCCTTTAGCGCTGGGCTGGGTCGAGCTGGCGGTGCGGGCGGTAGGGCAGCGCGTCCTTGCTGGGGTAGAAGATGACGGCCATGGCCCCAACGTGGACGAATAGCAGGACGACGGCAGCGAGCACGCCGCCGATGCCGTAGACGTCGAAGCTTGCGAGGCCCACGGCCGCGATACCGACCTTGATGATGCCCCAGACCACCCAGAAGGCGACCCTGCCCGCGTGACTCCCCCCGGGCGTTCGCGCACGCCATCCAGGCCCACAGTGCGAGCAGCACCGGCCCGCCGGCCGCCACCACGGCCAGGTGGCCGAGCAGGACGGCTTGCCACTGCGCCGCGCTGAAGTCGGGATACCGGCGGATGCTGGCCGAGGCCAGGCTCGCGGCGGTCACCAGCAGGACGATCAGCACGCCCAGCTCAGCCGCCGCGCCGACGTAGGTCAGCCGGACGGCGGTCAGTAGGCCGCGAGGCAGCCGCGGGCCCCTGTGCATCCGCACCGCGCCCCTGATTAAGTCCGCCGATTCGGCCGGACCTACCCGCCGCTGGCCCTCGCGGGCAGTGGCCATCAGTACGCCGACGATCTCCTCTTCGCTGTCGCGCCGGAACGAGCGCGGGTAGAGCGCTACGATCCGCCGGTACCCGCGCTCCAGGCGCTGTGATTCAGTCATGCGGCACCTCCGGCGAGATTCAGCCGCGTCAGCGCGGCAGCGGCATTGGCGTGCAGCCGGGCGGCCTCGGCAGCGAGCAGCCGGGTTCCAGCAGGCGTGAGCCGGTAGTACCTGCGCAGCCGGCTGTCCACGATCTCCTCGCGGTCAACGTCGATCAGCTTGTCCGCGCGCAGCCGGTCGAGCGCTGTGTACAGCGTGCCGGCGCGCAGCCGGACCCGGCCGCCGGAGATGTCGCTGACCTGGGCGATGATCGCGTAACCATGCTGGCTGTCATCCGCCAGCGCGGTCAGGATCAGGAACGTTGCTTCCTGCATCGCCCGCGCGCTCATACCAGAAATATATATCGCTGAACTAGCGGTTGCAACCCTCAGCTGCCCGCTCGTTTGAGCGCAGCCTGAAGATGCATGCGCTGTCGGCGCTGGGAGTGGGAGTTCTGGGGCGCGCCTGGTGTCGTCACCGCCGGCGTGACCAGTACTGCAGTGATCGAAGTGGTGCTGCGACTGGGCTGGGCTGATCAGCGGCAGCTTCTGGAGTTGGCCCGCAGCTTTCCCGAGAATGGCCGAGCAGACAAGCCGTCTGGCTGCATATCTATGCGTCACCAGCGCGGGCGTGCATACACGCTTCTGCCGCCAGGCGCGTTAACCGCGCTGACCAGTGAGTGACGGCGGCGGTGAACGCGCTGTGGTCGCGGCAAGTCAGGAGATGGCGGCTTCGATCAGCTCGGCGATTTTCTTCTCGACCAGGGGGCTCCACTTCTGGAGCGCGTACGAGACCGGCCAGACGTCGCCGTCGTCCAGGTGGGCCGCATCCTGGAATTCCAAGGTCGAGTAGCGGGAGCCGAACTTGCCCGAGTTCTTGAATGCGACGACAACCTTGCCATCGGCGTTTGTATAGGCGGGCATCCCGTACCAGGTCTTGGGAACGAGCTCCGGGCCGGTAGCCGTCACCGTCTTGTGCACGCGCTCGGCGAGCGTGCGATCCTCCGGCGCCATCTGTGCGATGCTGTCCAGCAGCGCCTCGAGCCCCTCGGCTTTCTTGGCGCCCTTCTTGCCCTCGGCGCGTAGCTCGGCGGCGCGCGCCTTCATGGCGGCACGCTCCTCGGCGCTGAAGCCCTCGGACTCGGTCGTGGGATTTCTCGCAGGCATTCTCTGCCGCCTTCCGACGCTTAGTGGCCATGCCGGATGCCGACCATCTCAACCGAGGCTAGAGTCCGCGGACGCCTGCCCGCTTCTCGATTCCTGCTCGGGCGAGCTGGCCTGCTGGAAGTGGCTGCCGCCAGAGGCGCGGATGGCCCAAGGACGACGGTGTCCTGCTGGCGCAGACTGCGGCCAGGACTTCCAGCCGACGCCGGTCTGACCCGTCAACCCCGTGCCGGTGAAGGAGCGCTTCTGCCGCTCCTGGTGCGCGGGCTTCAGGGCTAGCTCAGCCGAATTTGCAGGTGATCCCTCGGAGTGGCCGGGGTTACCGTTGAGCTGTGCCGCGCGTGGATCCCGACGATGACAGCATCGAGCGTTTCATCGTCTGTCATTACCGCTATGACCCGCAGCGCCGGGAGCGAAGGCATGTGGTGGTAGCCGCGTTCGACGGCGAGCGAGAGTACCGGGCCTGCTTCGAGAGCGTGCAGGCGGACATCAGGCGCCGCCGGGAGGCCGGTGAGCCTGTCGATGCCAGTGAGCACGTCTCAGGGCGGATATACGAGCCCGGCTACCTGCGCCGGGCGGCGAACGGGCACTTGGTGATGCGAGCCCTTAGGCACGGGGCTGCGGGGCCGTGGATCGATGAGCTGGAGCTGCCCTCAAACATCTCCGTGAGCCGAGCGGAGCGCCCTCCGCACTAGCCTGGCGCGATGCCGTCTGCGGCACCGGCCTCGAGGTCGACGCTCGCTCTCGCCGGACCACACTCGGCTCGCTGTGCCCGAGCAGCTAATAGAAGCCCGAACATCCGCACATGCCGTTGCGACACGTGACGGCCCGCTGGCTTCACAACGTTGTCCGCTCGCCCGTGCTGGACTGCTGTTAGTGTCGTTGGCCGCCGGAGGGGCATCGCGGATGAGCGGCCATGCTGGCGGCGGCTGGCCGGCTGAATAGTTCCGCGGACACCCCGGGCGTCCTTGTCCGCAGATCGGTAGCCTGAGTACGGGCACCGGCACCCGGCAGATCTAAGGGTGTCTTAATTCGCCTATCGATCTAACAACAGCGGTCCCGCTCTTAACTCGCAGCACAGCAGCGTCTTGGCGCGTCCTAACCCTGCGCGATGTCCGCGCGCGGTTGCGAACCGCATTTCGTTGGACATGTCAAGTTGGCCAGGCTGGTGACCAGCGTCTATGCAGGTCAGCTCCAGCATCGGCCCCTTATGCTCTTCCCTCTTGAGCCCTGACTTTCGTGTCCCCCTTCGCAGCGAGCGAATGCAAGCGCGGGTCAATCTGAATCGGTGCCGGGCGTCACGAGGTCGTAGACGCGCAGGTGGGCGGTGCCGACTCTCCCCAAGCCCCGGGGGACGCCGCCGACTGGAAGCCATCTCTGCCGCCAGGTCCAGACTGTGCCGTCGGTGTGAATGTAGTCCGCAGGCTGGCCAGGGTGTTCCACGAACGTCTCGTTCATTTCGCCGCCTGCCCAGCGGCGCAGCATGATGCGGATGTCAGGCGTCGTCATGTGATCGAGGCTAATGCGCCGTCGCGAGCCGTCTGTGCGGCTGAACAGAGACCACGCAGAAGCGCCGAGGGGCAGCGGCGGCTCGCCCGCGGTCGGCAGGCGTCCCCAATTTGTATATTTACCGCGTCTTCAGCTGCCGGACGGGCCACCTGTACTGGTAACCGACAACAACCACACGGGCTGGCCAGTCGGGAGCGGGCACGAAGGCCGACGATAACAACCGGTCCCGGCACGACCATCACTGGCTTTCACGTCCGCTGACACCTCGCAACGGCCCGGCTGCGAGGAGACGGCAGCCCGCGAAGAATGGGATTGGCGCACCAGCCGGCGGTGCGGCGCCGCGGATATGTAGCACCAAGAGCAGCAGTGCAACTAGCGTCACTGCGGCGGACCGCACTAGCGCCACTTGCCGGTCGACCAGGCGTGGACATCAGGACGAAGCAGCATTACGGCGATACCGCCGGGCGCCTCGCTGCTGGTCGGCAGCGACGTCTCGGCGGCCATGCTGGCACAGCTCAAGGCCGGCAACGGCGGCTACGCCCCAGGGGTGGTGCCGCTGGCAGCAGCCGCCGAGGAGCTGCCGTTGCGGACCGCGAGCCTGGACCTGGTCACGGCGTTCAACTGCGTTCACCACTTCGACCTCGGCCGCTTCCTGACCGCCGTCGCCCGGGTGCTGCGGCCCGACGGCCAGCTGTTCATCTACACCCGCACCCCGCAGCAGAACGCGCGGACGATCTGGGGCCGCTACTTCCCGGGCTTCACCGAGCACGAGCGGCGCCTGCACAGCAAGGCCGCACTCCGGGATGCCATCCGGCGGACCGACGGGCTCACGGTGGTCGCAACGCAGACCTTCAGGCATCCGCGCTCGAACACGGCCGGGCGGCTCAGGGCCCAGGCCGAGGGCCACCACTACTCGACGTTCTCGCTCTACACGCCGGAGGAGTTGCGCGCGTCCATAGTGGCGTTCCTGACCCGCCTGCCCAGCCCCGAGGTCTCCTGGGTTGACGAGCACTTTCTGGTCGTCGTCGGGAGCCGCCGCAGCCAGGCGGAACCTGAGCGTCCGGGCAGCCGGGCGAGCCGGGCGATCAAGGATCAGCCCTCCAGATCAGTGCCGGGTGCGCCGGTGAGGCTTCTTGGCGGCCCCTGTCGCTTGCGACAGGGGTAATGACCGAGAAAGCACGCAACTTGGCCAAGCGAGCCAGTGTTGTGGCGCTCGCTGCGGTGCTTGCCGCCCGCAGGCGGTTCGCGGCCGGAAGAGGGCAATCGTCTGCAGCGGCGGCAACATTGGTCCAGCGCAGGTGATGGCGCTGGTGGCCCGAAGCGATGCCTGACGGCGAAACAGATGCCGGTTTAGCCCAGCAGCGCGACAATCACGGCTGCCAGAGTTCTGTCCATGCGACCTTGCTCTAGCGGTATAGCGGTCGATGCCGGGCTGGACCAGCGGGAGGGGTGCGACGGTGCGCGCTGACGGACGATCGGACCCGCTGGCAGGCCGCATCCAGCGGTGACCGCGCACTTTTCCAGGCCGGATCTGGAGCCCGACACGGTGGATGTATCAGGATGCAGAGATGAGGATTGTGTCAGGCAAAGCCGCGAGACGTGCTCGCTGGATCCTCGGCTCAATAACGGGCGCAGCGCTGATAGTCGGCGGCGCGATCCGGCTGAGAGCCCGCCACAGCTCCGCCGAGGCGGACGCACCGGCCGACGTCGGTTTCATGCGCGCCCTGCACGCGGCGCTGCGCCGCGACCTGTCCCGGCTGCGCGATGCGGCCACGCAACTCGGCAACTCCGCGGCGGCGCCGCCGGCCGTGCTGGCCGGCTGGGACGCCTTCCGCGCTCAGCTCGACAACCACCACTCGGCCGAGGACGACGACCTATGGCCGGTGCTGCGGCGGGAGCTCTCCGATCCCGGCGATCTAGCTTCGGTCGACGCCATGGTGGCAGAGCACCGGCAGATCCCGCCCGCCCTCGCGGGCGTCGACGCCGCGCTGCGCGGCGGAGGCGAGCTGGCGGCAGCCGTCGAGCACCTGTCGACGGTCGTGCTGGATCACCTGGCCCACGAGGAACGCGACGTGCTTCCCCTCATCGAGCAGCACCTGACCCGGGCGCAGTGGCGCGCGTTCCTGCACAACGAACGGGCCCGGCGCTCGCCGCGGGAACGACCCGAGTTCCTGACCTGGATCCTCGACGACGCCGGCCCACAGGATACGGCGGCAGTCCTGACAGAGATGCCGCCGCCGGCCCGGCTGATTTACCGCAGGGTGCTTCGGCCCCGATATAGCGCACAGCACCGGTGGCAGACTCCCAGTCCCCCCGCGAAAACCTGAACGCCGGCCACCACCCAAGCCGAACGTGACCTGTTAACCGAACTACTGGCAGGGCTTTGGCAGGTCAGCGGACGGATGGGGACCTTGGTGGTTACGGTCGCTGATCGTGATCACAGACGGGGAAGTGCCGAGGGATCTGTCGCGGCTGGTGGTGCCGCTGGCCGGGTCGCTTGAGGCGACCGGGGATCTGTTCGAGCCGTTCCGGCTGGTCGATGCCGATGGTGTGGTGGTCGTCCCGGCGGCGGAGTTCTTCCGTGAGCTGGCTGCGTGCGGGCGCCCGGCGGCGACGCACCGGTCGTATGGGATGGACCTACTGCGCTGGTGGCGGTTCTTGTGGGCGACGGGGGTCTGCTGGGATCAGGCGACCAGCGCGGAGGCCAGGGACTTCTGCTGCTGGATCGGGCTGGCTATTCAAGCCGGCCCGGCCGCACTGGCGGTATCCCGGCGGAGGAGCACCCGGGACGGGCTGCGGCGGCGCCGGGAACGGCCAATGCGGTGACCGGCAAGCGGTCGCCGGGCCGGGGGTATGCGACGGCGACGGTGGTGCATTGCGAGAGCGTGCTGCGCGGCTTTTACGGTTTCCACCTGGAGGCTGGCACCGGGCCGATGGTGAACCCGTTCCCGCTGGCGCGGGGCCGGGTGGGCCGGGCGAACGCGCACCACAACCCGATGCAGCCGTTCGCCGGCGAGCGCGCCGGGCGGTACCGGCCGAAGGCTCCGCGGCGGCTGCCGCGGCAGATCCCGGATGAGAGGTTCGATGAGTTGTTCGCGTTGCTGGGCTCGCACCGGGACCGGGCGCTGGTGGCGTTCTGGGTGTCGACGGGGGCGCGGGCTTCGGAGTTGCTGGGCGCGACGGCCGCTGATGCCGATCCGGGACAGCAGCTGATCACGGTGATCCGCAAGGGGACACGGGCGCTGCAGCAGCTGCCCGCATCCCCGGATGCGTTCGTGTGGCTGCGGTTGTATCAGGCTCAGATGCGCGGGCTGGTCCCCGCCAGGCGGGATCAGCCGCTGTGGTGGACGCTGCGGCGTCCGTTCCGGGCGCTGACCTACGACGCGGCCCGGCTGATGTTCACCCGTGCCAGCGCGGCGATGGACGCGAACTGGTCGCTGCATGACCTGCGTCATTCGGCGGCCTACCGGATGGCCAGCGACCCGGCTATGCCGCTGGCCGACCTGCAGTGGGTGATGGGCCATGCCCACCTGTCCACGACGCAGCGGTACCTGAACCCGCTGCCCGGCGACGTCATCGAGGCGGTGCTGGCGTTCCATGCCCGGCAGCGTGAACCCGGTCCGGTGATGCCGCCGGCGGCGGGATACCGGGTGGAGAGCCTGAGCACGCTGTTCGGCAAGGACGTGCTGTGACGCCCGCTGGCCTGCTTCCGGCGGCGGGCACGGTGCCCGCCCTGCCTGCCGCTGACGCCGCGCAGCCGGTGAGCAGCGCCGCCGCGGGCCTGATGGCCCGGTTCCCGCCGCGGCCGGCTGCCGCGTGGTGGCCAGCGACTCGGAGGCTCAGCCCGGCGGCAGCTGGCAGGACCGGTGGCTGGCCAGTGGCGCCGAAGACGCGCCGGACTGGCGGGTCCTGGCCGCCACCGGGAAGACGCCCGCCGCCGGGACGTCACCGGCGGGCACGACCAGGCCCGCGCATGCCGGCGGCGGGCTGCTGGCGCTGATCGGCGCCGACGTGATGGCGTCGGTGTACTGCGGCGGGACGGTGGCGGCGACGACCACGCCCGTGCCGTTCTCGACGACAGGCAATGCCCGGATCCGCACGACGGTGTCCCTCCCGGCGTTCTGCCCGGCTCCGGCGGTCCTTCTCAACCCGGCGACGGGAACCTCGCCGAGCGAGGTCAAGACGGCCATCTATATTGCCTTCGACGGCACGCCCTGAACGCGCCGGGAATCGGGGCTGGCGCCCGCCGGCCCTACCGCTGCCGGGAGCCAGCGCGACATCGAGCGCCGCAGGGTGCCGTCACCAGCTCAAGGGGATGCCGGACGAGTGGCAGCTGTTCGCCGTGGAGCGCCCTGACGATCGCGGACGGCAAGATGGGCCAGTCTTGGCGGGGCTGAACCGTTCGCGGCCCGGCCCCTTTGGGAGCTGGAGCGCTTCGCGGCCGCGTCAACCCTGGGGTGGAGATGAGTGTCAGCCCGGCCTCCCACCCGTGGGCCGATGCTCCGGATGGGTGCCGGGCGGCACTGTGAAGGCATGAACATAAACATGTACGTGATCAACGCATTCCTTGTCCTGATGGTCGTCCGCCAGGTCCGCGAGCACCAGCTGGACCTGCGGGCCCTGGCCGTCCCGGTGCTGGCCGTGGGCTGTGCCGCTGTCTTCTTCCTGCACTCGGTGCCGGGCGGCGGCAGCGACATCGTGCTGGAGCTGCTCTGCGTGTCGGGCGGTGCGGTCATGGGCGCGGTGGGTGGCCTGGCGACCCGCCTGCGCCGCGGTGCCGGCGGCCGGCCGGTTGGCCGCGCGGGCTGGCTGGCGGCCAGCATGTGGGTCTGCGGCGTCGGTGCCCGGATGGCCTTCGCCTTCGCCGCCGCCCACGGCGCCGGCCCGGCGATCGCGCGTTTCAGCATCGCCCACCACATCACCGGCTCCGATGCCTGGGTGGCGGCGCTGGTGATGATGGCGCTGGCGGACGTGCTGACCCGGCTGGTCGTGGTCTATGCCGCGCGGCCGCCGGCTGGCCGCGGGCCCGGCTGCCGCCCCGGCGCCCGTCCCGGCCGGTGCCCGTGCGCTGATCTTCCGTCCCTGCCCGCCGCGGGCCAGACTGTGTCCATGAAGGCACGGCTGGCAGCGGCGGGCCTTAGTCATGGCACCGGGCGGCCCGATCCGCCGCATTCTGCGGCCGGGGGCGGCGAGCCCGCGTCGGCCCGGGTGGCGGCAACGCGGTCTCGCGCCCGCGAGCGCGGTGATCGTCAGCGACAGGCGCTGCGGCCGCTGGGCTGGGTGTTCATCGCGATCGTCGTGACGGCGAGCGCGCAAACTCATCCCGCGCCGGGCTCTGCACGGTGCCGGCCTGGGCGTAACACTCGCTCTGGCGGTCTACGCGGCGGCGGTCGCCACCGCGATAACGGTGCGCTGGGCGCGGCGCGGCCTGGCTGCGCAAGCCGTCGTGATCGGGCTGATCGGCGGGGCCGGGGTGGCGCTGGCCGCTTTGCAGCCGCACGGGCCGGTCGAGCTGGCGGCGCCCGTTGGAGTCTGGATCGCCGCGGTCCGGCTGCCGCCCGTCCCGGCCGCCGCCACCGCGGGAGCGATCACTGCCGCCCTCGCCGTGGCCGTCGGCCTGACTGAGCACCCGGCCGCCCAGTCGGCCATCACGGCGACGCTGGTGTGCCTGCTGCTGGCGGTGACCGGCCAGTTCATCCGCCGCGGCCGGGAAAGCCAGGACCGCACCGAGATGCTGCTGGCCCAGCTGCAGGACGCCCGTGACGCCGAGGCAGCCGCGGCCGCGCTCGCCGAACGCAGCCGCATCGCCGGGGAGCTGCATGACGTGCTCGCCCACTCGCTGTCCGGGCTGGCAATCCAGCTTCAGGGCGCGCGCAAGCTCGCCGAGCGAGAGCCGGTCAGCGCTGGCCTGCGCGCCGCGATCGAGCGGTCAGCCGAGCTGACCAAGGCAGGCCTGGCTGACGCGCGGCAAGCCGTCGGTGCCCTGCGCGGCGACCGGCTGCCGACCCTGGACCAGCTGGGCGCCCTCGTCGATGATTTCCGCCGCGACACCGGGGCAGACGCCACCCTCCGGATCGACGGGACGCGCCGGCCGCTGCCCGCGGAGGCGAGCCTGGCGCTGTTCCGCGGCGCCCAGGAGGCTCTGACCAATATCGCGCGCTACGCACCCGGCGCCGCTACCGCCGTCACCGTGCGCTACCAGGCGGACAGCACCCTTCTCACCGTCGCGGACCACGCCCCCGCCAGCCGGAGCCGGCGCCGGCCCGGCCGCTCAGCCCCGCCCAGTCCGCGTACTCGCCGATGCGGGCGGCGGGCACGGCCTGGCGGCGATGCGTGAGCGAGCCCAGCGGGCGGGCGGCACCGCGCGGGCCGGGCCGACCGCCGACGGGTGGCTGGTCGAGCTGGAGGTGCCCGCGTGACGGCTCCGCCCGGGCCAGGCACGATCCGGGTCCTGATCGCCGACGATCAGCGGGTCGTGCGTGAAGGGCTGAGCATGCTGGTCGCGCTCATCGACGGGGTCGACGTCGTCGGCGCGGCCAGCGACGGAGCCGAGGCCGTGCGGCTAGCCGAGCCCACCACCCCGACGTGATCATGATGGACCTGCGGATGCCCGGCATCGACGGCGTCGCCGCGACCGCGGACACTGCGCGAGCGGCTGCCGGCCGCCCGGGTGCTGGTGCTGACCACCTACGCCGACCAGGACGCGATCCTCCCCGCGCTGCGGGCCGGCGCGCGGGGTTACCTGACCAAGGACGCCAGCGCCGAGCAGATCGAAGCCGCGATCCGCGCGGTCCACGCCGGCCAGACCCATCTCGACCCCGCCGTCCAGGAACTCCTCGTGGCCGCGGTCATCAGCCAGCCGACGGCCGCGGAGCCAGTCCGGCCCAGGCCAGAAACCGCCCGGCGGGCTCACCGCCCGTGAAGCCGAGGTGCTCACCCTCCTCGCGTCGGGCCTGAGCAACACCGAGATCGCCCAGCGCCTCTACCTCAGCAATGCGACGGTGAAGACCCACATCAACCGGATCTTCGCCAAGACAGGCGCCCGTGACCGCGCCCAAGCCGTCCGGTACGCCTACCAGCACGGCCTGGCAACCCCCACTCAGTAGACGGCCTCCACGACGCGCGGCTCTGGGCTAGGCGATCTCAATGATCGCTGCCGCGCATATCGGCAGAATGTGCGCTACCGGCTGGGCGCTGGCCAGCTGTCGGCGCGGCGTAGCACTCCGGCGTCGCCTTGGACCGGTGAGCCTTGCGCGGGTGGTTAGCCTGAGCGAGTGACGATTATCGGCCATGTGAGCGGCTAGGAGCTGATCATGAGCAATGACGCCGACCTGCAGCCTGCCGTAGCCGCCGAGTTCCTCGCCCTGGCCGACCTGCTCGACTCGGCCACCGATGCGCAGTGGGACACGCCAGCGCTGTGCGCGGGGTGGCGGGTCCGCGAAGTGATCGCGCAAATGACCATGGCGGCCCGCTACTCCGAAGAGGAGCTCATGGCCGGGTTGCGCCGCTGCGACTTCGACTTCAGCCGCCTATCGAACGAGATCGCCGCGCGGGACGCCGAGCTATCTGCCAGCGAACTGGTGGCCAGCCTGCGCGCTGAGGTGATGCAGCACTGGACGCCGCCGGGCGGCGGGTGGCATGGCGCTCTCAATCACGTGGTCATCCACGGCCTGGACGTGACCGTGCCGCTGGGGGTGCCGCGCCGCTCACCGGACGCCACCATCCGGGTCATCCTGGACGACCTGACCGGTGGCGGCGTGCACGCACACTTCGGCACCAGCATCGAGGGGCGCAGCCTGCAGGCCACCGACCTTGACTGGTCTTACGGATCGGGCCCGGTCCTGCGGGGCCCGGCCGAATACCTCGCACTGGTGCTCTGCGGCCGGACAATCCCGCAAGGACGGCTCGAAGGCAAGCCGCTTAGCTGGCCGCCCCAAGACTTCAAACGGATTCTGGTCATTAGCAGACGGGTGTCTCAGCGCGCCGCCTGGCGGGTGATCATAAAGCCGGGTGAGCCGGTTCCGAGCGGTCACTCGCCGAACCGATCCTGGCTGGTCAGCCGCTCTCGGCGACGGTAGATCGGCGGTCGATGAACCATCCAGCGGCCGCCGTCGCGGTTGTAGCCGCCGCGCCCAGCAGATTCGTCGGCACGCCTGCCAGGCGCGGGACGGGGTGCGGCGGGTCATCGACCGCGGTGCCAGGAACCAAAGGGGCCAGGAAGAACGGCGCCCAGTAGGTCACCGGAATCGCCGCCGCAAAGAACCGGGCCGTGGTCCGGTCGGTTGCGCTAGACCAGATGGACCAGATGTTGACTGACGACAGCGTAGCCGCCATCGCCAGCGCGGTCACGCCGTGGAAACGGGCATGCGCGGGCCAGCGCTCATTGAAGATGTGCGAGTCATTCCAGTCCGCAGCAAGGGGCGCCGCCACGGTGATCACGTTGGCCACGGTGAGCAGGCCCCTGCCGAGCACCCGCGCCATCCCGCGCGGCAACTGGCCGGGTCATCTGCACCTCCGATCAGCTGGGCGGGCTGACACCCACGCTACTCCCGGCCGTCGCGGCTCAGCATGGCTGCCGGTCTGCCGCGATCACATGACCTCGGCCTCGTGGACCGCCGGTTGATCGCATCGATCCCGTGATCAGCCAGGACCCAGAACTGGAGATCTGCGCGGGTCCGGCCGAGCGAACGGCGGCTCATGGGTAGGTGCGCTTGGCCTGGCTGTACCCGCGATGCGGGGACCATCGATGGACGGACATCAGGCCGTGCGCAGTGTCCCAGTCGATCAACATTGCCTGCTCGATGTGCAGCGAAAACACGATGGCCTTGTCCGGAGGCCAGGCGGACCACCACGCTTCGGCTGCTACGCCGCGAAGGTGCTGGCCAGCCTCAACGGCCGATCCATACAGCTTGAGTTCTCCTTCACCGGTGTCCGGGCCGGTCACAGTGCTGTGCAGTATGCAGCGCGGGTCTCGCAGCAGGTCGGCTGCTTTCCCCGACCTGGCCATGGCGCCTATAAGCAGATGGCCCTCCACGAGGTGCGGCTCGACTGGGCTGATGCGGGGATACCCATCGCGGCGCAAGGTGCCCAGCAGCGCGACGCCCGCTGCATTCAGCCGGGTCATGCCCAGTCGCGCAATCTGAGGTGCGCCGAATTCCAGGTCCTGCCAGATGGCCGGCACACGATTCACGATAGCGGCGCCCTGCCCTTGGCCATAGTCCGCTTCTACCGCTCTGCGCGCGGACAGGCCGGTGGCGATGGATCCGGTTGACCCTCCGTTGCCCACACCGTGCTCAGCGACGTCTGCAGGGTCAGCGGGCTTCAAAGCGGATAAGCGAGCGGCCAGCGCATCAATCGCTCGCCGGTTACCTACTGTCACTTCAGTGATGTTAGGCGAGCGCACATCGCCGCCGATCTGGCGCAGCTGTCGGCTGCCTAACATGATCGGCGTGAAGCTTCAGATCCGGGTGTTCTGCGCGCCTCACTTGAACACCCTTCGGTCGATGCCGATGTGAGTGCGTTCCTTGCCTGGCTTGTTCAGTGTCGGCCGATGAGGGCTGTGGCGTCGATACGCTCGGTGAGCCTTCCTTCACCAAGGTGCTCGCCGAGCGCGTGCTGCAGACCCGACTGGAACTCCGGCCGCCGCTCGGCGGGCACCATTGTTTGCGACATCGCCGAGTAGAGGTGTCCGGTTATGTACGTCAGATCGATCTGGTTCTCATAGCTGTATTCGACCAGCTCCACGGTGCTGAAGCCGTGAGCTTCCATCCGCGCGCGGCGCTCGTCCACGGCTTCGCGATCGGTGCTGCACGTCCCGGTCAGGGGACTGCCTGCCCATTCTGCGAGGTAGGCGCGAAGGTCCCTGGCCCAGCTGGTATCGGCGAGCCACATCGGCGGGCCCTGGCTGATGACGCCCAGCGCGCCGCCCGGTCGAAGCAGCCGCCCGGCCTGCCCGAAGACCCGGTCGGTATCCATCCAGTGCAGTGCGTTGGCGATGGTGACCGCGCCGAAACGCGCGCCGAACAGCTGCGAGATGGCCGGAAGGTCGCTGTCGCTGGCCAGCACCGGCAGCACGTTGCCGGTGTGCTCGGTTGTCAGGCGGGCGCGAAGGCCGCTGAGCATGTCTGCCTCGGGGTCAATGGCGAGCACGCCGCCCACCCGCGACGACATCACCGCGGCGACCTGCCCGGTGCCGCAGCCCAGGTCGAGGATCCAGTCCGCCGAGGTGATCTGCGCAGTAATTACGACGGCATCGAGCAGAACGCCCGGCACGTCCCGCCGGTAGCTGGCGTAGTAGCGCGCGGTCGACCCAGCGAAGTCAGCGCCGTCAACGCCCACGCCCGCAGTCTGACACCCACCGAGTCTCTACGCCGCCGACCCGGCAAACCTGGAATCGTCCACAGACCTGACAGCAGGCCAACCCCCTGAACATTAACGCATGCCTTGCCGTGATGCCTCACCAATCTAGCCGCCGGGCCAGCGCTCTCGCGATGTCGAATCCTGCACTTTGGTTAGGCGTTTGTAGATTGACCGCTGCGGGTCAACAGCAGCAGCTAGCCGTGCGCGCCTGGCCCTGTGCGCAACCTTGTCACCGCGCCGGGCCCCAGTTCAGCTCGACTGCACTGCGCTCAAGTACGGCGGAAGCTGATCGCGGCGCGCAGGCGGAATTTGCTGTCGCAGCCGGCGCGGTGTCACAGCCGTCAGCGACGGCTCAGGGCTTTTTGAGATACGCCTGGAATGATTGTCGCGGCCGCAACGGGGAAGTGTGAAAGCCCGCAAAGCACACTCGCGGAGGTCTCAATGTCCCGCAGCAAAGCACATCACCAGACCGGACATGCGGTTACCGGCACGCGGCGCGCGCACCAGGCGGCCCGCCTGCAGCCTGCTGCCGATCACGTCATGCCGCTGGCACGGAAGGCCGGAGCAGCGGCGAAGCGGCAGGCCGACAGGACGCGCTCCTGGGCAGCACCACAGGTCGAGCGGGCCGGGCACGTCGTGCAAGACAGCATCGCGCCCAAAATCTCTTCACTGCTGTCCGCTGCCGCCCGGCGGGTGGAGCCCGCAGCGCCGCGGCGCCCGCGGTGGCACAGGCTCGTCGGCGCCTCAGCCGCCACCGCCGCAGTAAGCGCGGCTGCGGCTGCGGGCGCGGTGCGCGGCCACCTGGAAGCGGCCGCCGCGGCCGTGCCGGACCAGGCAGAGGCGGGCGGAACTGCGCCAGCAGCCGGCTCTGAAGCCGCACTGTCGGTCCCGCACCAACGCTCAGGTTGAGACGTCGGCTTCGTTCGTGGTCAGGCGCGCGGCCATCAGGAATCGCCCGCTGGCGGTCACGAAGACGGCGGGGTGGCGATGACGGAGTGAGCAAACTTCCGGTGACCGCGCCGCCAGGCCTGCCGACTCTGTACGCCAGGCAGTGAATCAGCGGAGATTACGCGGTGAGCGCAGATCTGCCTGTTGCTCCGATAGAGACGCCGATAATGCGGGGCGACCGTCTCCGGAAATGTACGTGGGCCCCCTAGGTCTGCTGGCTGGGCTCAGGACAGCTGGCACGGTCCTGAGCCCATTTCCTGCCGGGTCCGGTTCAGTGCGGAGTGCAGGCAGGCGCTGTTACAGGTGCACCGTCCCGGACAGGCGGAGCAGTTCCTGCTGGGCGACTGGCGGCGCCGCTGTGGAGCACTTGCCTGCTGTGCGCGGGCGGCGATGAACGTGAGGCTGAGCTGGTAAGTGCCGTGGCCGGTGATCCCGGCATACTTGCCGGTGCCGCCTGTGATCTTGTAGGTGCCGGGCTGGCTGATCATCGTGAGGCAGGTCTTGGGGCTGAAGCGCATGGTGCCTTTTCCGGCGTGATGACTGAGCTTGATCGTGCCGCCGGGGAATGCGATCGTGCCGGCCCGGCCGCTGCCCAGGTTGGCTGTGCCTGCTGCGTGAACACTCCGTAGGCGATCGCGCTGGCCATCTTTGAGGTCGTGGATCTGCATGATGAGCGCACCATTTCGATGATCTTCAAGCGCCGCCGGCGGAGCGGGCTGTCTGGGTGGGCTTTCGCCAGGTGAGGAGATACCGCCAGAACACCAGCCGCCGCACGCGTACTCCAGGAAGGATTGAGGTCGCGGTTTTTCTGACGGAGCGGGTTGTCAAAGGCGGGTCGAGGACGATGGGCATGGACTCGTGACTGGATTCTCGCTGATACCACTGGCCGCGACCAGCCCGCCGCGCCGCCGCGAAGGCCAGGCCGAGCAGGCGGTATCCCGGTGCGGCGACCAGTTCAACAGTTATCTCCCGCGGCAGATCAATCCTGGGGAGGGCGATCGCGCTGCACTGGTACAACACCGGGCGGCTGATGTTGCCCGGTGGCCGGGCAGCCGCGCGCTCGGCTGGGCTACGTCGGCAGTTTGGCAGCCAGAACGTCGAGCGGCTTGATGTCGGGAGGCGACGCCAGCAGATCGGCCGCACGCTGCATTAGCGCCGCGGCAATGGGGCCATCCAGATGAGCCTGGCGGCCCGCTGCGTCCGGGAAGGCGTCGACGATCCCGAATGTCGAGGCGTTGATCTTGATCGCGAACCAGGCGGTCGTCTCCGGCTCGGCCTCCGCCAGCGGCAGGGCGCCCGTGAGAAACGCGGCCAGCTCGCCTTCCTTGCCTGCCTTGGCCTCCAGCGTCACAAGCAGTCCCACGGTGACCATTGCTGTCTCCTTCTTTGGTTTGGCTGGTCCGCACACCTGGATTGGCGGGCCGCGCGTCGGGTGGGGCCAGGGTGCGGCGCGGAGGACCCGTACATACTCGTTGCGCGGCGGGGTTTGGCCGCCGCGTGGCGTGAGGGTTGTGCTTACCGTGGCGGGAATTGTGAGTGGGGGGCCGGCGGGGCGAGGTTGGCGGTGGGGGCCTGGGCGGTGAATCCGATGACCGCGCAGTTGATGTCGACGCCGACAGAGCCGTACGGGGCGGGCTGTCCGGTGGCTGGGTTGACGCCGGTCAGCAGATCCGGCCGGGTTGCGGCCAGGTTGAAGTGAACCGACCCGGCGAGAGTGCGCGCCTTCGATAGTGGGAAGGCTGGCACGACATGGCAGGCAACTACAGCGCCGAGACGAAGGCGAAGGCGGTCCGGCTGGTCCGCGACCATAAGGGGGATTACCCGTCGGAGTGGGCGGCGATCAGCTCGGTGGCGCAGCGGCTTGGGATCGGCAGCGCGGAGACGCTGCGCAAGTGGCTGCGGCAGGCCGAGGTGGATGCGGGGAAGGCACCGGGGGTGAGCAGGGCGGAGGCGGCGGAGGTGCGGGCGCTCAAGCGGAAGGTGAGCGAGCTGGAGCGGACGATCTCGATCCTGACGGAGGCGACCCGTTTTTTCGCCCGGGAGGCAGACCCGCTACGGCGGTGATCTGCGCGTTCATCGCCTCGGTGGCCGGCCGGTTCGGGGTGGTGCCGGCCTGCCGGGCGCTGTCGGCGCACGGCGTTCGCATCTCGCCCCGCACTTTCCACGCGCGGCGGTCCCGGCCGCCGTCGGCCAGGGCGCTGCGCGATGCGTGGCTGACCGGGCTGCTGCGGGCGATGTTCGAGCCCGATGAGACCGGCCGGAAGAAGCCGGAGTCGCTGTACGGGGCGGTGAAGGCGAGCTTCACTCTGCAGGCGACCGGCAGCCCGGCCCCGACCGTGAGCGCCGTTGACTACCCGTCTTGGATGACCTTCACCCTGGGGAACTCATCAGGAATGCTCTCCGGCACGCCGCCACGAGGGTCTGAAGGTGACTGGGCGGTCTACATCTGGGCGGAGAACGGATCAGGGTTCACCGCGCGCCAGACGCTCACGCTCACCGTGAACCAGCCGCCAGCCGTTGTCGCGGGTTCGCATCTGACGTTCCGGGCCTGCCGCCACGTCCGGTACCGGATCACATCTACCGGATTCCCTGCGCCAGTGCTGCGCGAACATGGGCTGCTGCCGCGCGGGCTCGCGTTCCGAGCCAGACCCAACGGCACCGCTCGCACTCTCGGCAAGCCAGCCATCAGCGACAAGGGCAAGCGCTACCTAATCACCATCATCGCCAGCAACCACATCGGCCACGCGGCCGCCAAGCACGTGACGATCCGGATCCGGTGAGGCCCGCCCGCGCAACGATCGGGGATTGACTCCCCTAGGAATGCCGGGGATGTGGCAGTCATCGCGCTTGCGG
This sequence comes from uncultured Actinomycetota bacterium, assembly GCA_963711055.1. Taxonomy (GTDB): domain Bacteria; phylum Actinomycetota; class Actinomycetes; order Streptosporangiales; family Streptosporangiaceae; genus JAJYUU01. The sequence goes on from CAVQCR010000040.1 coordinate 134,381, forward strand.
TCGGTCGCGAAGTTCCAGGTGGCATTGGTCCATTCGATCGCGCTGCGATCAGGCCCGGAACGCATATTCTTCCGCCACCGCTTCCAGTCGGCATTGAGGGCATCATGGACGCCGCGGCTGGCCGGCTGAATAGTTCCGCGGACAGCCCGGGCGCCCCTGTCCGCAGATCGATAGCCTGAGTACGGGCACCGGCACCGGCAGATCTAAGAGGGTCTTATTCTGCCTATCGACTAACAACAGCCGTCCCACTCTTAACGCGCAACAAATCAGCACGACTCCGAAGCGCGTCTCTGCTAGTGACCGCCCGCTGCCCCGCAGGCTTGATCGGCCCCTCCCTGCAAGCGGCGCGCTGTGTCGCCGGTCCGATGAGGTCATGCCGGACCGCATTGCTCGCACCGCACGTGCTTGGGGGCGGGCAGAGCGTCGCGCAGGTTCCGGTGCTGCATCCCTCCCCGATCAGGATTCGGCTGCGGCCAGTACCGGACGGGGCGCTTGACGGTATGGCCGCACTCAAGCTTCAGAGTCCACCATGCCGTGCGGCGAGACGTTGCGCCGCCGGCTGCCTTCGGGGCCCGGCGCGTGGGCCCTTGGTGTCCGGGACCGCGCGCCAGCGGTTCACCTGGGCGAGCGCCGTCATGCTCGATTGCCTACTCGATCGTTCGCTCGACGCCGTCCAGCAGCCACGCGCCGAAGCTGCGGAGCCTGGCCCACACCACGCCGGCGGCGTACCCGGCCCGGAACGCGAGCGACACGGCTGCGGTAGGCCATCGGATCGCCGCGACAACGCCAACCGCGAGGATCGCCGCGACAGCGATCAGCCAGCCCGCTACCGCCATGGTGTTCAAGACTTGCCGCGACGGCGCTGGCCGGAGGATGAGAGCGGACGCCAGGCTAGCTCGCATCAGGCTGCCGCGTGCTGTGGTCGCGCCATAACGAGACCGTCGTCATGCTCGATCTCCCCAGCTCGCCGCAGCCACCGGCCGGCCACGGTGATCCCGATTTCCCGTGCCCGCTGGCACGACTGTCGTCCCCCAGTTCATGAAGCCCCTGTGGCCAAGCCGACACCCCTGACAGCGTGGCGCGACTATTGTCCCGGCGGCAGGCACTCATGCGGAGCTTTCACCAGCTCCGAGGTTTGGGCGTGTCGGGCCCTTTCCCGCCCGTTGTTTGGCGCCCAGCCTCAACAGATCAAGAACGCTGGAACGAATCACGGCCGGCAGGCGGCCACCCCCAGGGTTGGAAGTCCGCACGGCCAACTTGCGGTCGGCATCGGGCAGGCGGGAGGTCCGATGCTCACTTCCCGCTGCCGTAGGGCCGGGTAATTATCTCCAGCAGGTGACCATCGGGATCTTCGAAGTACACGCCGCGGCCGCCGTCCCGGTGGTTGATCACCCGCGGCTGGGTCTGGCCAGGATCTGCCCAATACGGCAGGTCCTGGTCCCGGATGCGGCCAAAGGCCGCGTCGAAATCTTCCTCACCCACGAGGAAGGCGTAATGCTGCGGTGTGATCGCCCCGGTGGTCTCGGCGAAGTCCAGCGAGACGCCGTTGTCAGCTTCGACAACGAGAAAATGCGCAAACCGGGTTGCCGCCGGCAAGGCAAGGATGCCGGTCAGGAACGAGAAAATGCGCAAACCGGGTTGCCGCCGGCAAGCCAAGGATGCCGGTCAGGAACGCCGCCGACCGCTGCTGGTCACGGCACGAGACGATGGTGTGGTTCAGTTGCACGCTCACCCTGTGATTGTGCCCAGCGCTACGACCGGCGAACTATCCCACGACAGGACCCGGCCCGAAACGCAACCGCGCTCCAAGGACGACGCGCTAATCCAATCGCGGCCTGAGGTTGACACAGGGCGCTCCAAGGACGACGCGCTAATCCAATCGCGGCCTGAGGTTGACACAGGGAGTGTCATGACTTGGCGTTGCCGAGCAGATCGTCGTAGATGGCAACCGAGGGCAGCGGCCGGTCATCAAAAGGGCAGCCCGGCGAGGCGGCGTTCGGCCCGACGTCAGTTCCTCGCGGCTGCGGATCGGCTGCCGCTTTTCGCCTGCGCATCAGCCTCGGGCCGCTCGTGCCGCCCGCGAATCGGCTGGGTGTCGTCGTCCTCGCGAGGCACGATGTCTGGCGCTCCACCAGGGCGGCCTACCATCTCCTGGAGGGTCTCCCAGTAGACGGGAGTCCCCAGCTTGCGTGCTGCCGCTGGCGCTGCCGGGAGCACTGGCATATTGGATGCATTCCGGCCCGAGGACCGGGCTCTTAGCTTCAGTGGAGTGAGAGTCAGGAGCGCAATCGGCGCATTGATGATAGACCCGAACAGGTCGTCGACGGCCTCAGCCGCGCCAGCGCGCCCGTGGATCACACGGTCCAGCGCAACGAGCACGGCCACCATCGAGGCAATCACGTACATAGTCACCACAGCTACCACAACCAGCAGCAGGGGAACCGCAGGTGCAAGCCCCACTGTCAGCGCTAGCACCATACTTCTGTGGCCGAGCGCGTGAATGGCAGTAGGAAGGGTCACCGCCGTGGCTGAAGAGGCTAGGCACGCACCAATGGCCGTCGCCCGACCAAGCCTTTGCTTGAGGCTCGCTGGTGTGGCGGTTGTTGACTGACGTCTAATTGTCGGTTTCACTGTGGGGGCACATCCTTTATGAGGTCGGGTGGTGCCGCCCTGGTTGTGACGGGCCGTTGGCGGCACCCCCGCGCGTCGTGATGACGGATAGAGTCTGCCCGATGTCGCCGTTATCTGGGCGGAGCACACAAGCGACACGCCGGTGCGCAGCATCCCACAATCCGTATTTAACGCGGACTAATGTCTCTGAGCTATGTAACTGTCGGCTTTGGCTGTCACCCCAGACCGCCTTTCGGATGAGCTGCGCAGTGCGCGGGTAGCCGGACGGCCCACGCGGCGCGTTCGGGTGAGTCACCTCATCGGGGCGGGATTGTGAACGGCTGCGTGTACGCCGACCAAAGTTGCTTTCTCCGCCTGGGCTGAGAGCGACGCGGCTCGCGACCTTGTGCTCAATGTCGTCCAGGACGTGTCTCAACCCCCGTCCGTGCGGAGCTTTGGATAGCCGATGTTCGCGGTGAACTTTTGGAAGAGCTTGTGCTTGGGCCAGCGTCCGTCGTCTCTGCCCTGCGCTCGCATGAGTTCCTCAAGAACGCTAGGTGCAAGTCGCGTGCTGGCGATGTCGTAGGTGGAGCCGCAAGGAGCCCGGCGAGGTGCCGGACGGCGAGTCGGCGGGTGTCGGGCAGGTTGATGTCAATGTTCTGCAGTTTGGTCATCCATGCGGCATGGCCAGCGTGGCCTGGGTCTGGCTGAAGGAGCGCGGCCCGCGTCTTGGCAAAATTGAGCCTCACAGCCCTGTCGGTGCTTACAGCGATGGTCTCTGACCGGTGGCCATAGCGCTGCTCGGCGATCTCGATAGAGGCGCGCTGGTCATGTGACACGGCGTGTCCGCGCACGTGACGAAGCGAGGAGCGATCAGCGATGCGGCGTGCGTTCAGCAAGCGATCGCTGGTGCTCGCGCGATCACGTTGACCATTGCCGGGAGCGAGGTACGCCATTATGATCTCAACATCCTAAGTTTGAACTTGAATGGTAGCTAGCGTCGTTCGCAGCCGCTACCATCTAGTTTATGGATAGCGTGTCTAATAGACCGAGTGATGTCAAGGGCCTGTGCTGGCCGGCGCGCTTCCAAGGATGAAGGGCTCTGAAATGGCTTCGACAAACCACATAAAATCGAATGAAAAGTCACCGGGTCAGCGGATGCCTGCTGCCGAAATCCTGCAGCGCATGCTGGCCGCGGGACGCCAGATGGTCGACGAGCAAGGAGTCCAAGTCAGCCTGGAGGATCTGACCTACGACGAGGTGATCGAGAGAGCCGGAGTACCGCGGAGCTCCGCGTACCACATGTGGCGGACAAGGAGCGATTACCTTCAGGAACTGATCCTGCACCTCGCTGAATCGGCGCGGCGGGCGACAGAGGCAGACGCCCAACGCACGATTAAGACTGTCCGGGACCTCGTCGTGAGCAACATCACCAAGCTTGGCGACCAGGACGAAAGGCGTCGGGTACTGCTTGAAGGGGTACGAACGGGCGTCCGGCAGAGCTTCGAGACGATCGTCGACTCGAACGAGTGGTACATCTACCTGGCGCTCACCGCGGGCGCGAGATCTGCGGGCAACGACCCGGACCGGCTACTGATAGCACGCGCACTGCTTGAAGGGCAGATGAAGCTCATCGATTACTTCGCGGACCTATATGCCCAGATGCTGGGGGTGCTCAAGTACCGGCCGCGTAACGAGGCCTACACCGTCAGGCATCTGGCTGTAGCGGGCGCCGCAATCGTAGAGGGACTGGCAATGCGGCACTTTCTGCCGAGGGCGATTGACCGCGCTGCCGAGCCACCACCTGTCGAGGATACGGGCTGGACGCTGGCCAGCCTGTTCGAAAACGGCTTGCCTGGCCCTTCGCCCAAGGGTGAGGTTACTAGCGATGGCTGGTCTCTCGCCGCGATTGCATATCTCGGTATTGTCGATGCCCTATTTGAGCCTATTCCGACCCAGGACCTTGACCAGAATGACTCTCAGTCCTGACCGCGGCCGATGCCTCTCCTACAGCTTGCCAAGCATCTGGCCCCCGTACACGCAAGGTATCATTGGCGCTGGCCGCCTCAGCAGCACGGGATGAGATGCCGGATCGCTAACGCAGCGCGTGCCGCAGCTTGTCTATCGCCTTGGCCAGAGCCTGCGGCTTACTGCGGGCTTCCACTCATCGAACGCCGCCACGGCGTTCTGCGGAGCCGTCCTCAGAACAGGCTTCCCGACTTCCCTTGCGCTTCGAATGCGGCTCAAGCACAGAGGTGCCAACGGCAGGGCCGGTGCTCGATCAGGCCCATCGAGATCAGCGTGCCAGGAACTCGTCCCGCAGTCGTCCGGCCCACACCGTGCATCTCGCTCAGTTCACGCGGGAGGGGAACCGATCACTAGGCTTCAGTTGGCCGTTCGTGATTGCGTCTTTGTAATACTCGTTCAGCCGCTCAAACCGCGTGTCGAAGCTGCGATGTTACCCTGCGTCATGCAGTACATCCATCAGCTTCCGCCGCTCGCCGTGCGTGTCGAGCGGCTCCGCGCCTGATGTGTAGAGCACTACGAACCTGACCGAGTCCTTGAGCGCGCGCCCGCACGCGCGGAAGCCTCCCTGGTTCCCTACGCCCGGCAGCGAGGTCATTACGTGGCTCGACGGGAGAACGTGATCTAAGGATCAGCCGGATAATGCGTATGTGAGGCTGACGCATACGTGATGCCGCCGGGCGGCATGGCACAGGAGGTTCCGCTGACGTGAACAAGGTGGTCCTCAGGCAGCAGGCCGAGGTTAGGCTCCGGCACGCCCTCCAGCCGGGTGAACGCATTGCCGCCGGCTCGGCGGTGACTTCCGACCCGTCACGCTGGGGTGCCGCGGTCCTGCTGGTGGTTGCGCTCGCTTTGAGTAGGGCGGCTTGCTGAGTGTGCTCGGCTCCTGGTTTGCCAGTCCCGTCATCGCCCTGGCTGGGCCCGTCCTGGGACTGGGCGTTCAGTTCTTGCCCGGCCGATGTATCTCGTGGTGGCCGACCGGCGGCTGATCTGCAGCAGGGTGTCCCGGCTTCAGGGCAGGTCAGGACGGAGGGCATTCGCCGTGCCGCTCGCGGATCTGCGGATTGTGAGCTACCGGTCCGGCAAGTACGGAGCTTCGGTCCGATGCGAGATTCCCGGCGCCAAGCCCATCCTGCTGCACTGGGGCCGGGCCTGGCGCACGGACTTCTCCGAGGTAGAAAAAGTGCTGGCGCGCTCCTGCGCGTTCGCGCAGCTGGACCCCCCATACCTGTCGGCGGCGAATTCCTCGGCAGCGGCATACGGGCACTAGCGGTCAACGCGCCGCAGTCGGCCGGCGCGGTTCAGCAATCCCCTTGCCAGAACCGGCTGATCTGCCTTCGATGCGACGTCAGCCCCGCAACGGAGACAGGCGTAGGCATCCGGCCTTCGGCGATCTTGTGAGGCGATACGCCGGGCGGTTGCTGATCTATGGTGACGGCTCGCTAGCTTCACGCAGTCGTCGGTTTGGCCCGTGCTGGACTGCCGCTGGTGTCGCATTGGCCGCCGGAGGCTCGTCGCGGATGTGCGGTCATGCTGGCGGCGGCTGCCGGCTGACTAGTTCCGCGGGCAGCCCGGGCGCCCTTGCCTGCAGATCGATAGCCTGAGCACAGGCATCGGCACCGGCAGATCTAAGAGTGCCTTATTCCGCCTATCGATCTAGCCACACCCGTGTCGTTCTTTAACTTCCTGCACTTGGATGTCTTCGAATTAGCGGGCGCGGGCCAAGCGTCAGACCTGTGATGTGATACCTGGCCGGCACGGCCACCGCCAGCTCCTCGAGATCGGTCACACCTCGAAGACCTGCACGGTGGCCGCCCACAGGCCACGCCGCCAAGCGGGCCAAGAATCACAGCCTGCGCCGCATCACTAAAGGGCCGGAGTCTCGGTCAGCCTGCGGCTCCGCCGGCCTGCATCAAGAACCGCTAACCCCCGATTGCGGTTAGCACCGCGTTATGCGACTGCGCCATGCTGCCGAAATCATCGCACCGAAGGGTCACTTTGACCGGTGTCTTGGTCTTGATCACGGCGCTCAGGTCCTCTACACCGGCTGACGTGCCGCCGGCTTCGCCCACCTTGGGCGCGTTGAAGGCGCTCGCATCCAGCAGGGTGCTGCCCTTGAACATCGAGCATCCCACCACAGTGTTCGTGGTGGGCTTCGAGGGCTGGCTGTCGGCCCACAACTTGCCGTTAAGTAGCCACTTCCCGGCGGGTAGGTTGAGGCTGACAATCGTGGTGTTCGCGTTGTGGAGCATGAACGTTGCCACGCGCGTAGCCGAGAAGATCTTCGGCGGCGTGGCTGCCGCCGGGCTGGCGCTGGTGCCGAACGCCGGGGTCGCCGCCATGATCGCTAACAGGACGCCGCCGGCGCCAACCGCTGCCGCGACACGGTTCCACGAACTGGTCTTCATCTACTGCCTCCTGCATGTCTGGGCCTTGCGAATGGTTGGATCGAGCGGAAGCAAACTTTGACTGGTGCGTTTGCAATACAGCTATCGCAGCTTGCCGAGATGCTCGACAAATCCTCCTCACGTCTTCCGAACGCCGTCAAGCGTCGGGCCGCGGATCGGCCACAGGCGACGCCACCAAGGCTGGCGTCGGGCCTCGATATCAACGGCCAGGTTGCGGTCCGCGCTGGTGGCCAGTTAGAAGTCCCCACCCGCACCGCGGTTGGGGATGTTGCACGACTCATACACGGCATCAGTGCCCACCTGGCCGCTCGCCGCAACCGCTGACGACCGCGCCGGCTAGTCCAGTTCGGCGTTGGCGTTAGCGCGCTGGTGACCGGCTGCCACGAGTCGGGCAGCGGTCACCCGCGGAACCTCAGCAGCTTACTTTGTCGCCGAGTCATGCTCCTCCCAGGCGGCCGCAGCAGGTGCCCAGCATCTCGGGGACGGGAGCTCTGTTATCGACACCACGGATACGGGTCCGGGGCGTGCACGGTCACGCGCGCTTGGTCGCTGCGTACGCGGTCACACGACCGCAAGGCGCGGGCAGTGGTGCCGTAATGCGGTTAAGTGCGAGTTCGGGCAACGTCCGATCAGATCGGCGATCGCAGCCATTTTGGATGGCGCCATCCGCTTGCATCAGCGAAGCCTGGCTCGGAGGGTCTCGGTTGCGATATGACGAACGAAGGCCTCGGTATTCACCACTCGCGCCAATCGTCCGTTTTGCGTGAGCGGAACGAAGCGAACTCCTTTTTCGAGGACCATGGTTTGGAGCAGTGGGGAATCTAGGGGTTTGTCCCATTCGACCGATTGCGTCTCCAGCACAACTGATCGCATGAGGAGCTCCGCTGACATAGATGTCTTAAGTGCTTCCTCAGTGACTAGCTGTCCGTCTTTGCAAAAAGCATGGACCGTCCAGTTGTAGACGATCGAGTGCGCTTCGCCCTGGTCCGGCTGTGTCGGAGCTGTCTGGACCTCGTGCTGTATCTCACGGTATGCGGATTCGAGGTCTGTGCCCGGCGGCCGGGCTAGCGCCCTTCTGACCTCGCCGGGCGTAGCCATGCCGACATAGCGACGTTGGGTATCACCATCGACGAAGACCAATCGCTGGATACTGGTGTAGTCCTCGGCTAGGGCTGCCTGAAGGTACAACCTAGTCGACCACCAATACTGTGTTGTCCGCAGATTAATCTCTAAAAGGTCAATATCTGGCTTATCAAGGACTTTATTTACAAGTTCTAGAATTTCCTCATTTCCGCTAAAGTACTGCTCTTCGGACGCTGACAGGGCCGTTCCGAGTGTCGGATCGACCGGGACGAATGCCTGGGCTAGGGTAACCTCCACGCCGAAGACTTTGAAGCCGCTGAGCCGTTCCCAGATGAATGCCAGCGCTAAAGGTGCGGCGGCACAGGTCCCCCAGATAACGGCAGCGTTACGCGAAGTGCCAGCGGAGACGAGACAGACGATTCCGTAGGTGGCGCCGAAGATCGCGGCTATGGCATAACAGGCGAGGAGGATGCCTCCGAACCGCCGCCATCGAGGCGGGAACTCCGCGAAGGGGCGCCGGGGACTCCGCGAGAGTGGGACTGCCTGTTTGTCGGGTGCCAGGGCAGCGCGACCATCCATGTCCTGAAAGATGCTTCCGGAGAGCGCGCATGTCAACGTTTATCTCGACCGCAGCCATCGGTGATCGGCGTAGGGAAACAGCTCACCGGCCACGCCGAGGTTCAGTGCCCGTGCTGGACTGCTGCTGGTGTCGCGTTGGCCGCCGGACGGTCGTCGCGGATAAGCGGCCATGCTGGCGGCTGCCGGGTGAATAGTTCCGCGGACAGCCCGGGCGGCCTTGTCCGCAGATCGATAGCCTGAGCACGGGCACCGGCAACGGCAGGTCTAAGAGGGTCTTATTTGGGCTATTGATGTAACAACAGCGCTCCCGCGCTTAATTCACGTCACATCAGCATCTCGGCGCGGCCAAGCACGCGCGATGTCCGCCGCGATGGCGAACCCCCGTCTACCAGTCATTCCTCGCTCACATGCATGCAAAGAGGACGGCCGTTCAAGCCTGGCTGAGGTCAATGCAGTTGCCGCTGGGGTCGCGCACGCACGAGGTGCGCGGCTTCCATGCGCGATCTGCCGGCGGATGGACCTCGGCCGCGCCAGCAGTTAGCGCACGCTCATGGGCGGCGTCGACGCCGTCGACCAGGAGGCCGAAGTTGGCGCCCCCGACGACAGATGAGACCTCGGTGCACTCCTCCAATGTGATCAGAAAGAACCGGTCGCTGCCGTAGGTCCCGAACTGCAGCGATGAGATGTCCTCGTTGAACACCACATCGAATGCAGCTGTGTAGAAGGTCGCCGCCTCCCGTATGTCCCTAACCTTGATTCTGATCTGCACGGGCCTGATCGCCTGGAACGCGGGCACCGGGGTGCCTTTCTCTATGAACTCGTCGACGGCAAGGACCCGCTGCGAGAGCTCGCGCACCTGAGTAACGAGCCGCTCCCGGTGAGCGTCGAGGGCTGAGCGGACGTCCGCCGGGCGACTTCCCAGCACCGCTCGGATCTCATCGATCGGCAGGTCGACTGCGCGCAAGCCGCAGATCAAGCGGGCCTGGCCCAATTGATCCAACGCATACCGCCGGTAGCCGGTATCGGGGTCTACCAGAGCAGGCTTAAGGAGCCCGATCTCGTCGTAGTGACGGAGCGCCGCGATGGACAAGCCAGTCGACACAGCGAACGCGCCGATGCTGAGCAAATCATTACCGTTCACCCCTACAGCATCGGGTCTCAGGTCACATGAGAGTCAACATCCGCGACCACGCCGCCCTCGGATTCCGCCGGCAGCGGATGGCCAGGCGTCGAGCGACCACGTCCACCAGCAACGTCCGGTCAGTAGCCGCTGACCGTGTGCGCTTGGGCCGCGGGCCGCCAGGTGTCAATGGCGACTAACCAAGGAGACCCGCAGCCTCGGCAAAGTCGAGCAGCGGCCCAAGAGGCCGCGGCGTGAACAGCGGATCACACTGACCCCAGAGCACCCGCGCCGCGTCCCGCTGCGTTTCACAGAACGCCCGGACCAGCGCCGTCTTGCCGACGCCTGCCTCCCCAGAGACGAGCACGAACGGTGCCCGTCCGGCGCGGACCCTCGCCAATGACCATTCCAAGGTTGCCAGCTCGCCACCGCGCTCCAGCACAGCGTTGTCCTCGCCCGGCGGCAGCATTACATCAGCGCCTTTGGCACGTGGCCTGTTCAGTAAATAATGAACACTGGCCGCGAGGGCCGCAAGCTGGCATCAAACCGGTATCCACGCGGACGGTTCACGCGCACCTTGTTATCCGCGTGTCGGGGCAGCAGCCTGTGCCCGAGGCTGCCGGCCATGTGCAGCGAAGCTGGCGGGCGGTTGCCGGTCTGCCTGCGGCGGTGGCGCGAACCCGGGAGCCAGGATGGGCGTCGGCACCCCCAGCCTGGGCACTGGCCCGCCTAACATAGGTAATCCAGCCCGCCAAACCGGGCAGTTCTCCCGATTAACCAGAGGGCCTGGCCTGCCTACGGTCGTTGCGACAGATCCAGCGAGCGGCGGGAGGACAGCCAGTGGCGCTGGTCACGGACGTACACGACGTCGCCGGGCGCGTGATGATCGATGACCTCGCCGACCCACCTCGCCGGCCAGCAACCCAGGCCACCCCGCGACGGCCCGGTACGTGCGGTGCGGGGCCGGCGAGTGGGCCGGACGGGTGTTCTGCCGGTCGAAGCCCGGTCAGCGGACGCCGCCGCCGAGGTCGGCCGGCAAGCCCGCGGGCTGGCTGCTGGTCACATCTGCCAGGTCCAGGAAGGCACCTAACAGCTAGCCCGCTTAATCCAGGTAACCCGCGGCCTAATGCAGGCCAGGCGCACGGCCTGGTCCCCCGATTCACATCGACCAGGTCCAGAACGGATTTAGACCAGGTCCAGAACGGATTTAGAAAGGAGACCGATCAATGCGGAAGACACGCACCCCGAGGCGCCGCCCATCGCCGGCTACCGCGATAGCGCTGGCCGCGCTGGTGATCGCCATGTCGGGCAGCGCCTACGCGGCCACCGGCGGCACGTTCATCTTGGGCAAGGCGAACAAGGCCACCACCCTCACCTCGCTGTCCAACAGCCACGGCACCGCGCTGGCCCTGTCCTCAGCCCACGGCAAGCCCCCGCTGACGGTAAGCAGCACCGTGCAGGTGCCCAAGCTGAACGCCACCGAACTGGACGGCCACCGCGCCACCGACTTCCTTCCCGCCACCGGCACCGCCGCCAACGCCACCGAACTGGGCGGCGTGCCGGCCGCCGCCTTCCTGCCCGGCAACCAGGTCAGCAACACCTTCGCCGTGGGGAACAAGGAACTGTTCACCCTCGCCGGTGACGCCGCTACCGGAGAATTCAGCTGCACCAGCAACGGCCTGACGCCGGTCGCCGAGTTCACCCTCCTCGCCGCAACAAACAACCTCCAGGTCTGGTGGCTGAATAAGGACGGCAACGGCTACGCCGCCCTGAACAGCGACCAGAGCGCCGTGCTGGCGCAATCGGCGACCTCCCCCTACACGGTGGTGGTACAGATGGCCTGGGGGGCCAGCGGGGTGGCCACCGCGGACCTGTCCATGGCCGTGAACGAGGCCGCCGAGACCTGCACCTTCGCCGCCCAGTCCGTCTCCGGCAGTTGAACCGATGAACCGCAGGCTCCCCGGGCCGAAGCTGAGCTCGCCCGGATCACCGGTCAGCAGGAGTTGACATGGCGAAGATCGTGGACGCCTGGCCCTGGTGTTCCCCCCGGAAGCAAGCAGACATGCGCGCGATCTCAGCTCGCGGCTGGGCACGGCGATACTCGCCGGCAGCGGCGCGCTGGCGGCGGGCGTGCCAGGCAGCAACGGCGGACGCCTCCAACCAGCTATTGACCAACTCGATGTCAGCACACAGAAACAACATTCTGTGTGATCATCCGAAAGGATAACTAGTGAATTAATAGGAAAACAGATTCGGCGTTCGGCGTAATCTTGTAGGCGATATGCCGGACGGCTGCTCACTCACGGTGACGGCCCGCTGGCTTCACAACGTTGTCCGTTCGCCCTTGCTGGACTGCCGCTGGTGTCGCGTTGGCCGCCGGAGGGGCATCGCGGATGAGCGGCCATGCTGGCGGCGGCTGGCTGGCTGAATAGTTCCGCGGACAGCCCGGGCGTCCTTGTCCGCAGATCGGTAGCCTAAGTACGGGCATCGGCACCGGCAGATCTAAGGGTGTCTTATTCTGCCTATCGATCTGGGCATCGCGATCGCCATCCTGTCTGCCGACGGGGTGGTGCCGAAGGACGGCCTGGCGGGCACCGTGTTCCTCGGTGAGCTCGGCCTTGATGGCAGGATCCGTGCGGTGCCCGGGATCTTGCCGTCGATCGCTGCGGCCGCCGGGGCGGGGTTTGGCCGGGCGGTGGTGCCGGTGCAGAACGCTGCCGAGGCGGCCCTGGTCCCGTCGATGCGGGTGATTGCCGCCGGGGCGCTAGGCCCGCTGATCGACTGGCTGCGGGTAGGCGACCCGGACGCGTCCGGGCTCGGTGTGCAGGTGGTGGAGTCCGGCGCCGGGCTTGCTGTCCCGGTGCCGGCCGGCGCTGACGCTGGCCCTGGCCGCGATCTGGCCGACGTGGCCGGTCAGCCGGTGGCGCGGCGGGCCGCTGAGATCTGCGCGGCCGGTGGTCATCACATGCTGCTGCTGGGACCGCCGGGTGCTGGCAAGACGATGCTGGCTGAGCGGCTGCCGACGATCATGCCTGCATTGGACCGGGCGGCGGCGCTTGAAGTGAGCGCGATCCACTCAGTCGCCGGCGCGCTGAACGCCGACCGGCCGCTGGTGACCGAGCCCCCATTTTGCGCTCCGCATCACACCGCTACTAAGGCGGCCATCGTGGGCGGCGGAAGCTCGGTCCTGCGGCCGGGCGCCGCGTCGCTGGCCCACCACGGGTGCCTGTTCCTGGACGAGGCGCCGGAGTTCGACCGGGACGTGCTGGATGCGCTGCGCCAGCCACTGGAGTCGGGCCAGGTCATCATCGCCCGGTCGGGGCTGACGGCGCGGTTCCCGGCCCGGTTCACCCTAGTCCTGGCGGCTAATCCGTGCCCGTGCGCCCGGGCCACGGCCGGCGGTGCTGGCTGCACCTGTACGCCGCTGGTGCGGCGGCGGTACCTGGCCAAGCTGTCCGGGCCACTGCTGGACCGGGTTGATGTCAAGGTGGAGCTGCTGCCAGTCTCGCCGGGCTGAGCTGCTCAGCGACCGGCAGCTGGCCGAGCCCAGCACCGTGGTGGCGGCCCGGGTCCAGCAGGCCAGGCTGCGGGCGGCTGCCCGGCTGGCCGGGACGCCGTGGCGGCGCAACGGCGAGATCCCGGGCAGCGAGCTGCGGCGCCAGTTCCGGCCGGCGCCGGGTGCGCTGGCGCCGCTGGAGCGGGCGATGGACCGCGGGCAGGTCAGCGCGCGGGGCGCTGACCGGATCATCCGGATGGCCTGGACGCTCGCTGACCTGGCTGGCCAGGCACGGCCGCAGCTAGCCGAGATCGGCACAGCACTCGGCTTGTGGCTAGGCACAGGGATCTGACGCCGGCCGCTTGACGACCGATGCGCCTACCATTCTCGCTATTGCGGGCCAGGTCCTGCGGCGTGGCCGTGTTAACCCACGAGGCTGCGAAGTCGTTCAAGCGGACCCCGCTTGAGCAGATGCGAGGCGACCATGTGACCCGGCGCTCTGATAGGCCTGGTTCTGGGTGGGTTGCGAGGCCCGATGTGCCACAGCCGGTCGACCGGCGTCTGGTGTCCTGGGCTCTGGCGGCATGGGCCGCCAGAGCAAGGACTGGTCGAGCGTGCACGCACCGGAGTACGGATCGCCGGGCACGAGGTTGCGGTTCTCCTTCTCCAGGTCGGGTGGGCTGAGAACCGCGCGTCGCACACCGCGGCATCAAGGTTCGTCCACGTGCTCACTGAGCGAGACTTCGGAAGTCCTGGTCTCCGCTATGCCGCCATGCCCAGTCGCTTCCTGGTCTTCCCAGTCGGCCTTGGTCAGCGCATAGTCGACGTCGCCGTGCTCATCGCCCTCGATCGGGTACGGCCACGGCTGATGGAAGGTCCGCGTAAGCGAGAGGCGCTTCTCCATCACGCGCCGTGATGCGATATGGACCGCCATCGTCGTGGCCAGCACGCGCTGAACGCCGAGCTCGGTGAAGCCATGGCGGATCAGCGCGCGCGACCCTTCGGTCCCGTAGCCCTTGCCCCAGGCTGACTTGCGCAGCCGGTACCCGAGCTCGGCCTCGCCCGGGGAGCTTCCCTCCGGGGGCCGGAAGTAGAACCAGCCCAGGAACTGTCCGGTGGACTTCTCGATGGCCGCCCAGAAAGCCGTACCCGGGGTAACGGTCGTAATAGCCGAGGAACGCGGGAAGGTCGTCATTGAGGATCTCATCCCGCGGTGTTGGCCTGCCGCCGGTAATGAAGTTCATGACTTCGGGATCGCCGTCAAGTTCGACCAGGTTGTCCACGTCGGCCATGGTGAGCCGGCGCAGCATCAGCCGCTCGGTTTCCAGGAAGACATCCATGACCGGAACCCTTCGACGACACCGCCGATACTAGGCGCGGCGCGTCTTTCTTGCAGCGATCGGACACGACGCACAACCACGCTCTATGACCGTGGCCGAACTGCATCCACATCTGCCGTGATGACGTGAGTCTGCCCTGTGGCGGGTCAGACGGAGCGCCTGATCTGGGTGTTCTGCGTGCCGGCGGGCTATGACTTTGCGCGACCGCGTGGGGACCGTTATGTGCCGGCCCGGATGGCTGGCGACTTCAGGTGTTCGTCGAAGAAGGCGACGATGCGCCTTCGGGCGTCGGTCGCGGAGGCCTGGTGGAACTGGGCTCCGGACACTTTGGCCAGCACCTTGAAGATCGTCGAAGCCTCGGCCGGATCGTGGTCGTTCAGGAACGAGTGCCCGGCGTCGGCGTACACCTTGATGTCGTGCTCCACGCCGTTGGCACGCAGCGCCTGTTCCAGGCGCGCCGGGGCAGAGCGCAAGGAGCGGTCTTTCGCACCGTAGCTGCCGATCACCGGGCACGCTTGCCGCAGCAAGCGGTCTGCGTCCTTCGGCACCATCCCGTAGTTGACGCTCGTCACCGAGAACCCCTGGCGCGGCGCCAGCAGCAGGGCGAATCCGCCGCCCATGCAGTAGCCGATGACCCCGATCCGGGCGGTGCAGTCGTCGCGGGCCGCCAGCCAGGCCCGGGTGGCTTCCAGGTCGTCGAATGCCCCGCCCTTGCGGGCAAGCGCGTCGCGGATGACTGAGGGCATGCACTTGAGTTTGCCGCCGCCGTGATACAGATCAGGAGCCGCTGCCAGGTACCCCTCACCCGCCAGCCAGTCCGCTTGCCGCCTGAGGTCGGTGCTCATACCGAACGCGTCGTGGATGACCACGACGCCGGGCCACGGTCCCTTACCTGCCGGAACGGCCACGTACGCAGGCAACGCGCGGGCTGCGGGGATCTGCACCATTGGCATGCCGCCCATGATGACGCAGGTGGCAGCAGATGCGGGCCGGGTCACCGAGAACAAAAGTCAAACATCAGCGATCAATACTGCGAGGCAGGCGCACACTCCGTGACTGTCTCTCCACGTTGGTGAGGCGCGCATCGCTGCCGTTCTGCACGGGCGGGCCGGGTCCTTATCCGTTCGTCGGGGCCGCACTCGAACGGGTGATCTGAGCGCGGCCCGCGGCAAGATGCAGTCAACCGTCGCGCCTGGTCATAGGCAAGGGTCTCCGGCAGCCACCGGAATCCGTAGCCGACGCCGACAGGTGCGCCGCGGCCCGCACAGCTCCGCGCACCGGGTGGAGGAGCTTCACTGAGCTTCGCCGCTCAGTAGTAGCCGGTGCTGCCGTCGACGCGCTCGCGGAGCAGGTCGGCGTGGCCGTTGTGGCGCGCGTACTCCTCGATCATGTGGGTGACGATCCAGCGCAGCGACCAGGGCTGGCCCGTGCGCTCAGACGCCTGCTTGCTGAGAACATCCAGGCTCGGGGCTTGCGCGAGCGCCTGCCGCGACGCGGTGCACTCCTGTTCGAAGGCATTGAACGCCTCCGCCGGGTCGGCCTGGTCGACGTCGTTGAAGTCCGCGTCCTCATCGGCGGACCGATCGTACAGATCGGGCGCGTCCTCGCCGAGGAACACCTGCCGGAACCAGCCGCGTTCTACCTCGGCCATGTGCCGGACCAACCCCAGCAGGGACAGGGTGGACGGCGGGACGGCGCGCTGCCGGAGTTGCTCGGCAGTCAGGTCCTCGCACTTCCAAATCAGGATCCCCCGGTGATGCTCCAGCCAGCCGGTCAGCATCTCCCGCTCGCCCGCGTTCTGCGCCGGTCGCGCCCGGTCCGTCGCCATGCGGCGACCCTCTCACGGCCGGGCCGGCCGCGCCACCCGGTTTTCAGGTGACGGCCGCGCGTCGATGCGTCCGCGAGCACGTCGGCGTGCCTGCACGCCCTTTGAGTCGGTAACGGTCAGTGATCCTGACGCAGTATTCACACGGCGCATATCGCCGCCTGATCGGCTGCGATCACTTTCTGTCAACGAATGCCGGGCACGTCAGCGGATGTTCTGCGCGCTGTCGCTCGGCAGGGCGAAGCAGCGGAAAGGGTGGTGCTGCTGTGACCGGCCAGCCGCGTTCAGCTGGTTGGGACCAGTATGCGGTACAGCTGGAGAGCTTGATTCCTGCTGAGGACAGCGATCTGGAACTGCTGACCTGGGAATGGCGTGAGTACCTGGGGGGCTTGCCAGAGCTTACCGGCGGCGCTGACGCCGAGGGCATCCCGGGAGTCATGGGCCTGCGTGATGAGCGCGGTCACCGCCGCCGCATCGCCGGCGGGCACGACGACCGTGAATCCGTACTGGGCCGGCTGGCCCGGCGGGGGCGGTGGCCCGTCTCCGGAAACCGAGGAGACCCCTGCGGAGGTGATCGTCACCGGCGTACCGACCGGACGGTAGCACCCCATGGGGGCAGCGCCGCGCGGCACGGAGACCGCGACCGACCCGGCCGGGCAGCCGCCCGCTTGCGTGGCAGGCTCGCCGCGCATGACCTGCAGGATGATCGGTGAACCCAGCGGGCGCAGTGGCGGCACCGGCATAGCCGATTCCACTGCGTGACTCGCCGCCGAGGCGACAGGTGGTGCCGGGTCCGGACCTAGCGGGGTTAGGTGGCTTGCGCAGCTGGCGGCGGTGAGCATGAGGCCGGCGGCGGCCAGCACGCTAGCCAGGACCGGCGACGGGCGCGGGGGCTGGAACGACATGTCCTGGGTTCTCCTTGGCAGGGCCTTCGGTTTTCCTACCGGGCGAGGATACGGGCGGGCGGTGCGGGCGTGGCTGTCTGGGCGCGGGCGGCGTCGGGGGCGATCAGCGCGACGCCGGCTACCAGGATGAGCAGTTCGGCCAGGCAGACTGCGATCAGGTGCGCGTCGTGCAGGTAGTCGGCGATCGAGGCGATCCGGTACGCCCCGGCGTCGGCGGCCAGCAGGGCCAGGGCCAGGGACCAGACGCCCGAGCCTGTGTTCTGGCGGGACCAGGCCCTGGGCGCGTGGGCCAGGCAGGCGAGGGCGACCAGGACGCAATACAGCCCTGAGAAGTCCGGTATCCATTCGGAGTTGCCAGTCGTCAGGAGCGCCAGCAGCGGCACGTATACCAGGAAGAAGGTGACGGGCAGTGCCAGCAGCCAGGGCCAGCGGGCAGCCGACGGGACGTCGCGGCGGAACGCGGTCATCGCCAGGACCGGGGCAAGGTTGATCAGGGCCCAGAAGGCCCACCCCCCGACAGAGGGTGCCGGCGAGCAGGCCGGTGAACTGGCCCTGCAGCAGCCAGACCAGGTCGGGGACGATGGCCAGCGCCGCGATGACCTGGGCAGCCCGGTAATGACCGCAGGACCAGCAGCACGAGGACCACGATCCAGGCGTAGGCGACCAGGTACCACGCCGCGGGCGGCAAGATGCTGCCGGGCGTGCCGGGCACTATGTTCGCCGGCGGCGCGGGGAGCCAGCCGAACAGATGCCGGACCCAGAGTCCGCACGAGAATGCTCAGGCCCCGCGCCGCCTGGACCAGTGTCAGGGCAAGCGCCGCACGCCGGATGGCCTGCCCCCGGGCGAACCGGCGCGCAGTGCCCGCGCCGCCCAGGTACAGCCGGACGGCCAAGCCGAGCCACGCTGGCGACCTCCGCCCAGCTCGGTCCGCCGGACCCGGTGATGTACTCGTCTGCCTCCGCGTCGCCGGTCAGCCAGCTGTCCAGGAAGGCGGCGACCATGTCCTGTTCCCACTGGCTGCCGGTACCAGCCGGGCAGCAATCGCAGCACCCGCCGGTACCGCCGCTCCAGGTCCTGCCGCTCATCCGGCTGCCTGCCGCACCCGTCAGGCCCAGCCTCGCCCGCACCACGCGCGCGGTGGCAGCGCGCAGCTCGGCCTCCTCAGCCAGCGCGCGCCGCCCGTCCCGGGTCAGCCGGTAATAGCGGCGCAGCCGGCCATCATGGGCTTCCTCCCGGTCGGGCTCGATCAGCCCCTCGGCGGCCAGCCGTTCCAGCACCCCGTACAGGCCGCCGATCTTCAGCTTCACCCGCCCCAGCGACAGCTCCGCGACCTCGCCGACGATGCCGTACCCGTGCCGCGGGCCGCCGGCCAGCGCGGTTAGCACGAAGAACGCATGCCCCGTCATTGGCGTGTCTGCCATGCCGCCAATATATTGGAAGTCAGGATATTAGTCGAGTGTTAAGACCGGCTCCTGACAGCACTGACGCGCGAGTAAGCCACTGCTACCATGCCCGGGCGGGGACCCGGTCACTTCGGCCAGTCAGATGATGGTCTAGCCGGAGATGGCAGACACGAGGCAATTCGACGACAGATATGAGGCAAGGCGATTTGGATAAGAGGCAGGATGATTACTGGCTGGTCACTCGGTAGGGGTTTGCCGCCAAAGCGGCCCGACGGCCGGCGCGGGCGCACCGGGTGCGTCTGATCGTGCCCAGGCCTGACCTGGGCGGGCGGGCTGCGCGCGAAGACCCGCCCGAGGCTGCTAAACGGGCCCCGCAGGTCACCGGCGCACAGGCAGTCCCGGCCAGCACGGGAGACTTGCTCCGGGAAAGGCAGGGCGACAAAACATGGCGCGGTCTGCCGGCCTGGTCCCGCATGTCTGAGCAGGTATGGCTCCGCCGTCTTGCCCTGACGGCGATCGCGGCCCTGGCGGGCCTCTTGTACGCCTGGGCCATGGGCCAGGACACGCTGGAGTACTACTACGCCGCGGCTGACCGCAGCATGGCCATGAGCTGGCATAACTTCGTCTTCGGCGCCTTCGATCCGGCGGGAACCATCACCGTGGACAAGCTGCCGGGGGCGTTGTGGATCCAGGCGCTTTCGGTGCGGGCGTTCGGCCTGCACACCTGGGCGATCATCCTTCCGCAGGTCATCGAGGGCATCCTGACCGTGCTGGTGCTCTACCGGGCAGTGACGCGGCTGGCCGGGTCGGCCGCCGGACTGATCGCCGCTCTGGTCCTGGCGGTCAGCCCGGCCACGGTGGCCCTGAACCGCGAGAACATCTCCGACTCGCTGCTGATCTTGCTGCTGGTCCTGGCCGCCGACGCCGTCTCGGCGGCTATCGCCGGGATGGCCGCCGACGGCACGGGCCGTGACGCCACGCCAGGTGCAAGCGACCCGGATCGGCCGTCCGTCGGCGCAGCCGGCCGAGCCGCCCGCCTCCGCCGGCCCGTCGGAATCCTGGGCCGGCGATCCTGGCCGGCTTGTGGGTGGGCCTGGCCTTCCAGGCTAAGGAGATCGAGGCGTGGATGGTGCTGCCCGCGCTGGGCCTGGCCTGCCTGCTGTCCGGGCCCGGCCCGGTGCTGCGGCGCACCGGTCAGCTCGCGGTCGCCGGCTGTGATCCTCGCGCTAGTCTCGGTGTCCTGGATGACTGCTGTTTCGTTGGTGCCCGCCGCGGACCGGCCTTATGTCGACGGCAGTCACGACAACTCCGTCTTCGAACAGGTCTTCGCCTATAACGGGTTCGGAAGGTTCGGCGATCAGACTCCATTGCAGGTGCGGGCCGCCCAGCTGGATCCCGGTGCCGTGGTCCCCGTTCCGGCGCGTGCCGCCGACCGCCTGCTACGCGGCAGCCTGGGCCGGGATACCGGCTGGCTGATCCCGGCCGCCGCCGCCGTGGCCGCGTGGGGTATCGCCAGCCGGCGCCGGCAGCCACGCGGTGACCCGCTCCGGGCAAGTTTCATCTTGTGGGGCGGCTGGCTGCTGACCTTCTTCGTGGTTTTCTCGATGAGCACCACGCTCTGGCCCTATTACACCGCGGCGCTGTCCCCGCCGGCCGCGGCCATCATCGGGGCCGGCGTCGCCGCCGCCCGGTCACGGGACCGAGCCCCGGTCAGCTGGACGATAGGCCTGGCGGTCATCGTCGCGGGCACGGCCGTCTACGCGGTCTGGCTGGTGTCCTCAGGTGCCCGCGTGCCCGGCTGGCTGGCCCCGGCCATCATAGCCGCCGGCATCGCCGCGACCGGCTTGATCGTCTGGTCGCTGGCGGGCCGCAGCTCTGTCCCGTTCGCCGCGGCCCTCCTCGCGGGCCTAGTCGCGGAGTAGCTGGCGCCGGCCGTCGCCTCGGTCAGCTTGGCGGCTCACGGTCAGGGCGCTTTTGATAGTCCGTTCGAGTCGGCGCGGGCGCAGGAGGCTGTCGCTATCGGCACGGGGAACCAGGCGGTCGTCAGCGTGCGGGCTCTGATCCCCTTCTGGCAGCACGTGGAGAACAGAGCCCCCTACCTGATGGCGGCGCAGAGCGCGGCGCTGCCGTCATTGATCATCTATGACACCGGCCTCGAGGCGCTCCCCGTCGGGGGCTACGACGGTACGACTCCGTCCCCGACCCTTGCCCAGCTGCAGGCCGACATCCGGCATGGCCTGTTCCATCTCGTCTGGATAGCCTCCGCCACCGACCGCCGGCTGCGGTGGATCACCACCCACTGCACCCAGCTAACCAAGCGGTTGTATTACTGCGGGACGGGTCAGCGCCCACTCCCGGTGCTCCAGCCGGCCCCGGTGCCCCAGCCGGCGCCGGTGCCCCAGCCGGTCCAGGCGCCCCAGCCGGTCCCGGTGCCAGAACCCAGGTCGACGACCACCACGTGACTTCGACCCGACTGCGATCTACTCGATCCTCCGGGCCGAAGATCATCCCGGCGGATCACGGAAAACGGTAGGGCTGAGCGTCGGTTCACAGCAACTGGCTGCCGCAATACAGCCGATCGCCAACGACAGGCGCACAACAGGCTGATCCGCGCTTGGCCATCCTGACGCTTGACCTAGTCGTCATGGGCGCCGAGTCGGCAGGGAGGATGTGCATGGGCCTGCGGCCTGCCTTCCTGGCTTTGGCTACGCGCCCAGCCCGCTGGCGCGCATAGCGCGCGTTTTCGGCCACTCCGGGCGCCGCGCTGCGAGCCGATCAGGGCTGGATGTTCTCCAGATCCTCCAGGAGGCCTGGGTGCCTCGGCTCCCAGCCGAGTGTCTGCCGGGTGTGGTCGCTCGAGGAGGGCTGATCGGTCGCGAAGATCGGTCCGAGCAGGCCGAAGGTCTCCTGCGGCATCGCTTCGACCGGGAGTCTCAGCCGTTGGCCGATGACGGTGGCGATGTCACGCACGGCGTCGCCTTGGTCACCCACGGCGTGCCACGCTGTCCCGGCCGGTGCCTCCTCGAGCACAATCCGGAAGAGGACGGCCGCGTCAAGCGCGTGGACGGCTGGCCAGCGTTGGGTGCCGTCGCCTGGGTAGCCGGATACTCCGTTGCGGCGTGCCATGTCGGTCAGCAGGCCGGCGAATCCGCCCCTGCCCTCGTTGTGGACCGTGCGAGGCATGCGGACGGCGGCGCTCCGGACTCCACGCGAGGCTAGGTCCAGGACCGCCATGACTGAGCGGCTGCGGCCCCCGACCGGCCCGTCGGTCGGCAGCGGGTCGGCCTCGGTGGATGCACGACCGGGCACATAGGGCGTACCCGAGACCGTGACTAGGGGACGGTCGCTGTCGATGAGCTCCTCACCCAGAGCGGCAAGTGCGGCGCTCTCCTCGGCGACCGCCGCAGCGAGGGCGGCGGGGCTGCTGAAGTCGTTGGCGAAGGCCAGGTGGATCACCCCGTCAGCGTTGGCGGCGCCGGCGCGGAGCGCGCGCAGATCGGCGATGTCGCCGCGAATGGTCTTCGCTCCGGCGGTCTCGAGAGCCGTCGTGGACGAGTCGGAGCGGGCGAGGGCGAGGACGGTGTGGCCGTTGCCGAGTAGCTCGGCGACGACCGCGGAACCGATTAGCCCGGTGCCGCCGGTGATGAAGATCTGCATGAAGTTCTCCATGAAAGTGATGGGAGCTTTGTCCCATCACTGTAGCAGGCGATGGGACAAAGGTCGCATCACCTAGGATGGGCTCATGGCCCGATGGGAACCAGGCGCGCGCGAGCGGATGGTTCTAGCTGCTGTGGACCTGTTCACCGAGCAGGGGTACGACGCCACGACGGTCGCGCAGATCGCTGAGCGCGCGGGGGTCACGAAGAGCACCTTCTTCCGGCACTTCCCCGACAAGCGCGAGCTCCTTGTGGCGGGGCAAGAAGCGTTCGCCGGCTGCTGATCGAGGGAATCGCCGAGGCGCCGGAGACCGCCAGCCCGCTTGAGGCGGTCGCGGCTGGGCTCGAGCGGGCGTCGAGCGCGATGGGCCCGATGAACCGCGAGCTCGGCCCGCGACTGAAGGCCGCGATCGCGGCCAGCGCCGAGCTTCAGGAGCGCGACGCCCTCAAGAGCGTGGGCCTCGCAGCAGCGATGACCAATGCGCTCGTGGCACGCGGCGTGCCGGACCCGATCGCCCACCTTGCAGGTGAGATGGGCGTCCTCGCATTCAAACGGGGTTACGCCGAATGGCTGGAGGCCGACCGCGACACCGAGGGCGGACTGGCGCCCTACACCACCGCTGCACTCGAAGACCTACGGACAGCGAGTGCGTCACTCAGCTGAGCAGATCTCACCTTCGGCACTTGTGCTGGTGTGTCAGCTGGCGCAACCTCGATGCCAACTTGATGGCACAGCACTGTGATCATGGACCGCGCCTGACGCGAGCACAAGCTGTCGACCGCTCGCTCATCGGCATTATGCCGGTGATCCTTGTCAAGTTGATCATGGCTTGTGGGCGAGTCAGGCGACCTGCGGGTAGAGGCCTGCGACTCCGGCGGAGAGCCCGGCCAGGACGCGCTTGCTCGTCTCGTCGGCGATGATCTCGGCGTCGCCTGCCTGGATGCCGTCGATGGCCAGTTTGGCGATGAGTACCGGGTCGGACTTGGGGACGTCCAGGTGGCGGATCATGTCGGTGTCCATGTAGCCGACGTGCAGGGCGGTCACCCGGGTGCCCTGCGGTGCCAGCTCCAGGCGCAGGGCATTGGTCAGCGACCACTCTGCCGACTTGGCGGCGCAGTATGCGCCGGACCGGGGCACGCTCAGCCAGGACAGCGCCGACAAGATGTTCAGCACCGCGCTGCTGCCCTGCGCGGCCAGCTGCGGGGCGAAGGCCCGGGTCACCGCGAGGGTGCCGAAGAAGTGGGTGTCCATCTCCAGGCGGATGGCGGCCGGGTCCCCGGTCAGCAGCGACGATCCGGTCGACGAGCCCGCGTTGTTGACGAGGATCGCGACCCCGCTCGCGGCCTGCGCCGCCGCGGCGACCGAGGCCGGGTCGGTGAGGTCCAGGGCGATCGGGGTGACGCCCGCCAGGTCCACGGCCTGCGGGTCGCGGGCCGCGGCGTAGACGCGGGCACCCCGGTCGCGAAGCTGCGCGGCCAGCTGTCGTCCCAGGCCACGGTTGGCCCCGGTTACCAGCACGGTCTTGCCTGTGATATCCATGACGCTCTCCCCCTGAGTATGTTTTCCGCAGCGCGGGCATCTGATCTTGGGGCTACACATGTACTGGGTCTTGCGGGCCTTGCTGTCTTGAGGGCTTGGCTCTGCGTAGATACATGGCGGATCCGCCGCGCAGCGTGTGAAGCGCGGCGAGGGTATCGGCGCCATCCGGATCTCAGGCAGCACCCAGGAGATTGTTGACCTCAGCCGCGAACTCGTGCGGGTACCGGAACAGGAAGCCGTGGTTGGCGTCCGGGTAGATGATGAGCTGGGCATTTGGAATGTGCCCGGCCAGCAGGTACGAGTTCACAGTCGGCACAAGGATATCGTCGCTGGCGTTGACGCCCACGGTTGGCTGGGTGATGCGGGTCAGTCGCGCGAGCTTAGTCATGTCGGGGATGCCCAAGTCAGTGATGGTTTCTGCCTGCGCGGCGCGGACGGCCAGAGTCGGCTTCTGATCGCGGTCCCGTTCCCGGGTGAAGATCCGTTCGACGAACTCCGTCACCTTGGCCTGGCTTGTCTCGGTCGGAGCGAAGAACAAGTAGCAAGACATCCTCGGCCGCCGGGACGTCCTTATAGGCGCGCGAAGTGATTTCGTCGCTCCATGCGTGGAATCCGCGCCCGCCCTCGGGACCGGTGCCGGTCAGGATCAGCAGACGTGCAAGGTGCGGGCGCAGCAGGACGGTTTCCTGTGCGACGAAACCACCGAGGAGACCCGAACAGGTCGATTTCGGTGAGGCTGAGGGCGTCGATGAAGGCGAGAATGTCGCGGACCAGTCCTTTGACGCTGTGCGGGGTGGACGGCCGCGTCGCGGCTTGGGCTGTGCACGGGCGGCGCTGACGGTGATCCTGGACGGTGATGCCGGCGACCTGGCCCGCGCCCGCCGGCTTGGCCCCGGTGCGATTCGAGACAGCGCTGCGCCGCGAGGTCACCCGCAGCGGCGGGCAGAAGCCGTGCCTGCGGATCGCGCGGCGTGTGTTCACCGCAATAGCTGATCCGGCCGGGGTCGCCGAGCATCGCCGCGGCGCGCTAGAACGCGCGCAGCTACTGGTGACAGACCGGCTGGAATCTCAGCGGCGGCTGGCAGACACCGGGATACCGGGCCGGGCCATGCCGTCCGAGACCACCCTGATGAAGGAGCACGGCGTGTCGCGCGGGACGGTCCGAAAAGCGATCGACACCCTCATAGAGGAGGCCTGGTGAACCGGGTCCAGGGCATGCCTTTGGATTCGGGGTTGGCCGCCTCGCAGAAGTCAGGCCGGACCCCGTAATGCGTCGCGAACCGCACATAATTCGGTGAGAAAGCCGCCACCACGGTGGGAATGCTGGCGGAGTGCTTCGAGGTGGAGCATCCCGAACGGTCGCATGCGGGCCGAGGCCGCCGCCGAGCGCGGCTACTAGAAGCACGCCGGGGCGGCGCTGCGTAATCAGGGCATCCTCCGCGAGCACGCCGGGGCATTCCGCGAGCGCGCGCCGGACAGCAGCGGTTGCTAATCCCGCGAGTGCCGGGCGACAGCTCGCCGACCAGGTGCCGCGCCCACCGCATCCGATCGCGGGCTTCCTCGGGGTGATCGCCGAACTCCTGGGCCATCCGGCTGGCGCACCCGTCGGGGCCGAGGCGCCGGATGGTGACGCTGATGGCAGCCGCCGCCGCGTCGGCACTGACGGCGTCCGATCCCTGCAGCGCAGAGGCAAACAGTGCCTCGCACTGCACGTCGGTCACGTTCCGCCTGGTCATGTCTCGCCCCCGTACCAATAGCGCCGGCGCGTTGCCTGCGTCGCGCTCCCCGATCATTCTGGCCCTTCCTGGCCGGGTACCCGGCTGGCTGGTATCCGGTGATCCATCGCCAGTTTGACGGCGCAGAACCCCCGCCGGTTCCCTGCGATCGACTCGATTTCGCGGGCCGGGGAGCGCATCTGCCCCCGGAATCCGCATCTAAGGCTTTCCAGCCGGCAACCCAACCCTGACGAGCACGAAGTTACTCAGGAGTAACGCCTGACGAGCACGAAGTTATTCACGGCGATACCTGTATGCGGGAAAGATTCCCTTTGTTGCCAATGGCCTAGATTGCGCAAAACCGCCCGGCTCGTACTGTCGGGTCGCTACGCCGTGTTCTGCGCTGCTCCACTTCGTAACGCGGGCGCGCTGTGGCCTGTCTAGGTGCCGAGGGAAAGTCTGCTCGCTAGGTTGTCGCTCGCCAGGAGCATGGGACCACCGCGATGGCCGGGCAGTCGTTGTGCCGCTGCCCGGTTATTAACCGCCAGACCAGTCGGCGGATCTGGGAAGCAGCGATGGCGTTCCGGCAGGCTGGCGTGCACGAGATCCGGGAGGTCCTGCGACTGTGGGTGCGGGGCGAGGGCCTGCGGTCGATCGAGCGACTGTCCGGGCGGGATCGTAAGACCCCACGGCTGACCCGCAGGTAGTGGGTGCGGCCGCGCTGCCAGCTGGCGCCTGGCAGAGTGGCGGCGCCGGGCGGCGCGGTCATCTACTGGCACGTCGACGACGTGGCTGCGGCGCTGGACAGGCTGGTGTCCATGGGTGTCATGCCGCTGGAGGTCCGTACCCACGTGCCGCATCAGCGCGTCAACCTGCCGAACCCCGCAACCCCCTGCGTCCCCATCACGTGACCTGCGTCGTGACCTGACAACTGGCATCGCCCGCCGCTATCAGGCCTTCAGTTTGTCAGCGCCTACGTCGAGCATCAGGATCGTCGCCAAGAGGTCATCCGCCAAGCAGGGTAGCTCGTCGATCCGGTCGGCGAGGATCCGGCTCAACACGACCTCATGGATACCGCCAACGATCGTTTCCGCGGTAAGGGCTGCGCGTCGGCAACCGGGGATGAGTTCGTGGATGTTGTCCTCGATTATCTCAGCGAACATCCGCATCGCCTCGTTTCGCTTCGCCATGGCCCGCGGTCCGGCAGCGAGGACCTCTACGATGCACATCCGCGCTAGGTCAGGCTCACTGGCTATGAACTCCATGTACGCCCGGATGCCTGCGCGCAGCCGCTGCTGCACGGTCGTCTCTTCGAAGTACGCACGGCGGATTTGCCTGGCCTGCTGGCGTACCACGGCATCGTAGGCAGCAAGGAAAGCGTCTTCCTTGTTCTTGAAGTGTTCATAGAAGGTCCGCCGCGACACGCCAGCACGTGCGACGATCGCTTCCACACTCATGTCCGGGTAGCCGAGCTCGGCTGCGGCTTGACCGACTGCGGCCATGATGCGTTCCCGCTGATTGGCGGCGACGAAGCTGCGCAGCAATCCGTGTCGTCCGCTTGGCAGTTGATGCGGGCGCCGCCTGGGCTCGCCTGCGGCCTCGGCTTGCTCACTGCCTCCTCGCTGCATCGAGTCGGCCGGCAACTGTCTTGGGTTCATGGCTAACTGTATACAGCCTCGTTCCTGAAAGTTCGGCCTCTGCCTGGCGCCGTGCTGGTCCGGCCCCTCACCGTACGAGCCTGACGCCCGGCGCGGTGGGCGTCAAGTCGGCCAGATGCCTTAGGTGACCGCGGGCCTGTTGCGACGAAAACGACCGGTTCGCATGCGTATTGACTCAGCGAGCACCAGACCACTACGGTCCTAGTAGCCCAGACACATCTACGTTTCTCATTTGCGTTGCGGTGCGCTCGCATACGGCAGAGAAGGGAGGCTGCTGAAGGCGCAAGGTACCGACATGAGGCCAGCGGTCGCAAGGCCACGGCGCCCATGCGAAACGGCACACCCTAATGGCCAATCCGGGCGAACTCGTCTCAGGCTAGCGTGACGAAGTGTGACTGCTGCCGGGCCTAGTCGTCGCGGGTCGAGACCGGACGGGTGACAAGACAAGGAGGCGTGAATGAAGGTGCCCAGTCAGTGGATTCGCCGTGTGATCCTGTTGAGCGCGACGGGAGCTACCACGGCCGCCGTGATTATTGCCGGGTCGTCAGCAGAGGCCGCGCACACGACGTCGCATGCCAATCTCAGCCAATCCGCCATGGCTTCAGGATACAAAGGGCCGGGTTATCCAGCACCTCAGGGTATTTACAAGCCATTCACCAATTGCCCGCTCCTGAATCCCCTCATGCAGGAGTCGGTTGGCGGCTCAGCGACTGGATGCATCGCAGGGTATGTCAGCGCGGGCTCAATCAAGATCGGTAATATCACGACCCCGATTAAGGCTTCGGCAAGGGTTACGCACCCGGTGGTTGTGCAGTTCGGCGTCTGGGATCCGCCGAACGCGGGGTCCAACCAGTTCACCGGCGGGATCCTGCCACCGCCGAACGGCCTTTCGGCGCAACTGGTATCGTCCCCCCGGTACGTGCCGGGCGGGCTGCTCAAGGCGCTGGGTTGCCCGAACGCCAACGGCACCGTTCAGAAACTGTGCAATGAGGCGAAATCGCGTGGCGGGAAATATCTCCAGGTTCACGCTGTGGCCGAGTCCGCCGGCCCGATCACCAATTTCCAACTCACCACCTGGACGCAGCCGCTTAAATTCAATCTGATCAATCCGCTACTCGGCTCAGGCTGCTATATCGGCTCGGACGACAACCCGGTCGTGGTCAACCCCACGCTTACCGGCAACTTGGTGGAAGAAAACGACCCGAACCCGAAGGCCCACCCGGACACCGCTGTCCTCAAGATTGAGGGAGCCACGGCCACCGACACCACCTTCGTCGCTCCCGGCGTCACGGGCTGCGGCCCAGGAGGCTCGGCCAACATCGCAATCGACGAAGCCATCGATACTTCAGTCGGCCTGCCCTCGATATCAGGGGCCAGCAGCGTCACGCTCAGCGGCGTGTTCTACTTCGCTGCCTGCTACGCGCCGAACAACATGGCAAAAATCCTGCTGTCCGCCTTCAAGGCGAGCGCCGCGACTAGCAAGAGCCAGCCAGCCGGTCACCGGATCACTGTCGCCAGTCTCCGCGACGGGCATTACGGCATCAGGCGGCAACGCTGAAGCCGGCGGCCGATCGGACGGCATCTCCGCTGACCTGACCACCACGATTGCACGATGACCCGTGACACGGCGAAGGGCCGCGTGAGGCACCACGCGGCCCTTCGCACCTGGCCGCGGCGCGTCCGCTGCGTGGCGGGACATTGCCAGGTATCGCCTGACGGGTCGTTAATCGCGGCGATCACCAGGCAGCCACCAGATGATGATGTATCTGGACTTCGAGGTCACTGATCTTGAGCGGAGACTGCCCGTGCGGTGAACTTGGGGGCCGAGTTGCCTCAGCACCAGCCGCAGGAGAACGTCAGGGTTTTGCTAGGTCCAGCGGGGCATCCCCTTTGGCCTGTACACCTGATGAGCCCAGCGAGCATCCTCTGAAGATCACCGGCATATTGCTGATGACAGCGCGCTCATCGGCGGACCGCGAGCGTGTTCCTGCTGCTGTGCAGACCGGGACGTGCTTGGCCCGTGGGTCAACGGGCGCACGACCAACATGTTCACCGCAGCGGTGGTTGCCGTGCTGGTCTGCCTGTCCGTCATCCTGACTGCCTCGGTGCTGTTCCCCACATCAGCTCGGGGCAGATCGTCGACAGCATCACGGCCTGCCGGCTGCGGTAACGGCAATCGACCGCGCAGGCAAGGAGACTTGCGCATGCCGCCGCTGGCGCTGCCGCAGCGCCAGCGACCATGCCGGTCGGGCGGAAGCTCGGCATGAGCGCGCTGCGCGTCTACCTGGCCGTCGCGGCGATCCTGGCCATCGTCAAGATCATCGAGCTTGCGGTCGGCCGCTGAGGCCTGAGGGTCAGCCGGTGACGCTGAAGTGGCCGGCCTTCGGGCGCCATCCGGCGGGCGGGTCTTCACCGACCCGCCCGTCGACCGCTTCGCGCAGCAAGTCGGCGTGGCCGGTGTGCCTGCCATACTCCTCGATCAGGTCGCAGACCAGCCTGCGCAGGCTGGCGTGGCGGCCGTCGGGGCGAGCGAGATGCACGGACTGGTCAAGCCCGCCGTTCGCCAGGGCCGCGTTGAGCCTGGCGCGGGATCGTTCGACGGCGCCATCCCACAGTTCGTAGAGCAGTTCAGGGGTGTCGTCGGCGGCCGACGTGAACTCCCAGTCGTTATCGCCGTCCCAGTCGGCGCCCTCCCACGGCGCGCCGATCGGTGCTCCGCTGAGCCTGACGGTGAACATGTTGTCCTCGCACACGGCGAGGTGCTTGAGCAGTCCGCCAATGGTCAACGACGAGGCGCCGATCCTGACCTGCAGTCCGGCCGCGTCGAGATCATCGGCCTTAAACCGGAACGTCGTGCGTAGCCGGTCGAGCGCACCGGTAAGGTGCTCGGCCTCGGTGCCGGCCATGGGTGGTTCCCACGGGTAGTCGCTGTTAGCCATGTCTCCACCGTAGAACGCATTCCGGACGATCAGCGTCCGGAATGTGCTGCTCCCAGAAGTCACGGCGTGGAAGGCTCAGCAATTCCCCCCGGGCCCGGATCGGCCTGGCGGGCCCGAACAATGGCGGGAATGCCGCGGTCAGCTCGGTGTCGTGCCCGTCGGCGCGTAACTGCATCGCGGTCGGCTATTACACCGACGCCAACCGACACACTCAGGCGATCGTCGGCGGGGCAAAATGACCGCTCGTGGCCGCGCGCCGCGTCCCAAGGACTGGCCGTTAGATCGGACACGCAACTCGGACGCGGGTACTGCATTAGGGCACTCACCGCACGGGAAGCAAGTCTGGCAACGCTGGTTCATATTGGCCCAATGCGGCGACCAATCTCCGGACCGGTCAGCCAGGCCCTTGACGCGGAATAACAGGCGTGGTGACGATTCGCCACCTGGCACGCTAAGGTGACCGCCGGGTACGGCATTCCGGCAACCTTACCGGCGGCGCCGATGGCTCAGGTCGAGCGCGTTCGCGCCATGATGCTGCACGCGTCGCCGTAGCGTGCCGCCCAGGATGCGAGTTGTCTGGATGACCGGGGCGTGGCCCGCAGTAGCTCTGCTGCCGCCTGGCGGACCTGCCGTGGGAACGCGAGCGTCCTGCTAACGCCGGGGCGCATCGCCCGCAACCCCCGCTATGGAGAAGAACGGTGCGGCCGCACCGGCCCGCCCTCATGGCGCCTTCCTCGCCCAGACCGGACTCACCCTCGAACCGCAACCGCTCTAGACACCAGACCCTGAACTCTCAACCTCTGTAGTGCCGTAACCGAGCTGAGTGATGGTGAGCACGTTGCCTTCGCTGTCTTTGAACCAGGCCGCCTTACCGACAGGAGTGACCGCAATCCCACCAACCGTGCGAAGGCCCGGCTGGTCGTATCCTCGAACTCAACTCGCCGGGCACGCAGCTCCGCGACCTCCGCCTCCAAGTCATCGACGACCCAGGCCGCCAGCTGGTGCTGGGCGGTCCCGGCGCCAGCGGAAGAGAACAGCAGGAACACACGCTCCTCGCCGCTGCGGTAGAGCAGCGCCGCAGCCTCTTCCTGGCCAGTGGTGAACCCGAGCCTGTCCGCATACCAGGCCCTGGCCCGCGCCAGGTCGCTGGCAGGGATCGTGGGAAGCATATGCCGGCCGTACAGCATGCTGCCCTCCTCCTATGCTCCTCGGGGCACGATGCCATCATCGTTCCCGCTACCGACACGACCTGGCGCCGGCGTCCGTAACGGGGCGCCGTTCCGGGCCGTTAGCGGGCTCCTTGACTTTTGTCACCGGGTGCCTTTAGTCCCGGGTATCCGGGACATTCGCTCATGCCGCCGCCCGCCCGGCCCGGCGCACGCTGACCTCAGAACCCGCGGGAACCGGGCTCATGAGCGAAGGAAAGAAGGAAGATTCGGATGGCATCCCCCATCGAATTTCTCGGTGACCCGGCTGCGCGCCGCAACCTGCAGGTCTGGGAGTGGGTCAAGCAGTCCAAGGTCATGGCGGTCGGCTGGACGGCCATGCGCGTCTGGCTCGGCATCATGTGGATCCAGGCGGGCGTCGCCAAGCTGTGGGGCGCGGAGAACCCCGGATTCCTGCACAACAACGGCGCCGCCGTGGCCGGGTTCGCCTCGCACGGCGCTGCCGCCTACTCCTGGTGGGGCAGCTTCCTGACCAGCTTCGTGGTCCCCAACGCGGGCTGGATCGCCGTCCTGGTCGCGGCCGGCGAGTTCGCGGCCGGCGTCGCGCTGTGCCTGGGCCTGTTCACCCGGATCGCGGCGCTGGGCAGCCTGGCGCTGCTGTTCACCTACGTCATGTCGGGAACGGCCAGCGTGTGCGCGTTCTACGCCCTGTTCGCCATCGTCATCCTGGTCATGTGGCGGACCTCGGGCTGGATCGGCGCCGACGGCCTGGTGGCCGGCTACCGCCAGCGCCACCACCACGAGCGCGGCCTGCACACCCCGGTCCGCGAGCTCCTCAGCCAGGTAGCGGCCGGGACCCCCACCGCTGACAAGACCGCGTGACGGTCCGTTCCTCGGCCAGTCCCCACCGGTGCGGCCTGCCCAGGCAGGCCGCACCGTCGCGTCTGCCAGCGGGCAATGCTGGTCAACGGCGCACAGCGCCAGCACGGTGCCGCCAGGCGGCACGCAACATGGCGGCATCCTTTCGTGGTCATGGCTGCCGTCACTGGCTACGCTCTGGGTGGCGGCCTGGCACTGCTCAACTCGGCCGACCTTCCGTTCCGCCGATGGAGATGCTGTGAGCCAGAGCGGAGACCTTCTCAAGTCTGGTCAGCTCGGCACGGCGGACGTGACGGCCTCCACGGTCGCGAATATCGGGCCAGGTATCGACTTCTACTTTGCCTTCGGCGTGATCGCCGTGACTGCTGGCGTCGCGGCCCCGCTGACGATCGTCGCCGCCGGCGTGGCCGTCGCACTCCTTGCCTTCACGGTGGCTGAGTTCACCAAGGCGGAGCCTTCGGCTGGCAGCTTCATCACGTATGTGGAAACTGCGCTCGGAGCCAGGGCCGGCGTCGCAACCGCCCTGCTAGTCACGGTTGGCTACACCGTCGCCATCGCGGCCGTGTTCAGCATGTCGGGTGGAATGGTGGCGATGACCTTGGCCCATTACACCTCCTGGCACCCCCCGTGGGGACCACTGACCATTGTGCTGACCGTGGGCGCAATCTGGCTGACCGCGCGCGGCGTCAAGCCGTCGACCACCGCGGTGGGCGCGGCCGTGCTGCTCCAGGTGACGATCATGGCCATTGTCTGCGTCGTTGTTCTTGTCGATCAGCGTGGCCATCTCTCGGGCACACCGTTCTCCTGGGCGCACCTGCCCGGTGGCCTGGCTGGCCTTTCCGCGGGCTTCCCGCTGGCCCTGTACATGTTCATCGGATGGGAGAACGGCCCGGCGCTCGCCGAGGAAAGCCGCACTCCAGCCCGTACCATCCCCAGGGCCCTCTACATATCGGTGGCGATAGCCGCGGCCCTGTTCGTTTTCTTCGCCTACGCGACAGTGACCGGTTTCAACTACGACATCTCCTCGATCGGGCGCTCGTCGGTCCCGTTCCTCACTGTGGCCGACCACTATCTCGGCACGGCGGCTGTCCTGGCCTGGCTCGCCGGAATCGTCTCCGTGCTCGCCACGCTGGTATCTGCCGCGAACTCCCAGGCGCGCATGCTGTTCGACGGCGGCCGGACCGGGCTGCTGCCGGCAAGGCTCGGTCACCTCCGCCCGCGCTCGGAGACACCGGTGAATGCGCTGCTGGTCATGGCGAGCGTGGGACTCGGGATCATCGGCATCTGGTGGATATCCCACGTCATCACTGGGGACACGGGCTCGATGAACCCCGTCACCCTTTACGCCGAATGCTCGACTATGGGAACGATCGTGATCCTCTTCGTCTACTTCCTGACGACGCTCTCACTGCCCGTCTTCATGTGGCGCCGCCACCGAGACACGTTCTCGCCCTTCCGCCACGTTGCGATCCCGGTCCTGGGATCGCTCACTCTTATCATCCCGTTCGCCGAGCTGCTAAAGCCCGGGCAGCCCTCGCCCTACAGCGACTTCCCGTTCATCGCACTAGCAATCGCGGCGGCGGCCGCCGTGATCGCCTGCATTGTCGTGCACCGCCACCCGCGCACCGGAGCAAGCGAGGGAACGGCGCCTCCGTCAACCTGAGCGTGCGGCAGCGAACGGGTAGCACGCGGCAAGCCGGTCGTCTGCGCGGCGCATGAGGTGGTCTTTGTTTCCTGCGGCGCAGTGGCAGCTGTGAGGGTGTTGCGGCCGGTTGCGGTTCAGGTGTCGATGTTCGGATTTTGGCCGGGGAGCGGCACCAGCCGCGCGGGCGGCTCTGGGATCACCACCGCGGACTCGACGCTCAAGTCGGGCCGGACGTGGACGAGCTCACCGTTGGCCATCATGCGCCAGCCGCTCTCACCGTCGAGCTGCTCGGAGGCGACGACGACGGACGGCGTTGACTGCAGCGCGGGTATATGCACCGAGGATGTCGCGCTGCGCACGTGCAGGCCTGCCCGGGCGGCGGCGCGAGCGCCCGGCCCGGCCGGCCGCTCGATGATGTGCAGGGCATGCTGGCCCGGATAGCGCAGCGCCCACAATTCGCCCGGCGCCGCC
Source organism: uncultured Actinomycetota bacterium (assembly GCA_963711055.1). GTDB lineage: Bacteria > Actinomycetota > Actinomycetes > Streptosporangiales > Streptosporangiaceae > JAJYUU01. Next base: position 168,845 of record CAVQCR010000040.1, read on the forward strand.
ACGACAGCGTTCAGCGACGACACCGGCAGGTTGGCGGCGATCCACCGGGCCGCGGCCGTGATCCCGGCGCCGACGTCACCGCCATGGGCGTCGGCCTGCTGGGTGATCAGCGCGAAGTACCGCTCGGAGTCGGTGTCGCCCAGCACGAGGCCGGCATACGGCCCAAGCTGCTCATCCAGCCGCGCCAGGTCCCCGAGCCCGCCGTTGTGCGCCATGACCCGGCCCCGCATCGCGAACGGGTGGGTGTTGAGCACCGTCCGGCCGCCGGCGGTCGCCCACCGCACGTGCGCGACAAAGGCCGTCGAGTCGGCCTGCTTCGCCGCGTGAATGAATGCCGTGTCCCTGAATGCTGGTTCTGGCTCCTTGTCGAGAACGGGCGCGCCGGCGGAGTCAAAGAACCCGATGCCGCTCCCGTCGACGTTGCGGTAGCCCTGAACCTCCACCGAGTCGGGGGCATCGAGCAGCCAGAACGTCGCCCGGACCCGCGCGGTCCCCGCAGTCAGCCCGAACAAGCGGCACATGATCGTCCCTCCACTCGACCGCCTCCGTCAGTGCCCGCGGCCCACCGGCAGCGGCACGATCTCGAACGCGTCCAGGTCCGCGGGCAATGCCTCATCGCCGGCCTGGCAGCGCGCTCGCGCGCCGGGTTGCCGGATCGCTGCGCCCTGTGCGCGCAGTCCCGGTGACAGGGGCGATCCCGCGGCCGTCGCGCGGCCGGTGATTATGGGACACTCCAGGCTCGAGGGTCCGCCGCGCAGGCTGGAGAACTGAATGACACGATCCGACGCTTCTGCTGGTCCTCCGGGGCCTCATCATAGGCACAATGCGGCCTTCGAGATGCTCAACGCAGTGTCGATGACGGTGGGTCGGGGTTCGGTGGCCAGAGCCGTCGCCGATCTCGCGGAGCTCACCGCCGGTGATCAGGTCGTCGACATCGGCTGTGGTCCGGGCGCCGCGGCGCGGGTCGCTGCCAGTCGCAGCGCACATGCGACCGGAGTCGATCCATCAGCGGCCATGCTCCGTCTGGGACGATGGCTCAATGCGCTGCGCGGCACGCGCAACATCAGCATCGTTCAGGGATCCGCCGAGAGCATTCCGCTGCCTGACCGCGGCGCCACGGTGCTGTGGGCGCTTAACTCGGTCCACCACTGGAGCAATCGAGCGGCCGGGCTGGATGAGGCCCTTAGAGTCTTGGCGCCCGGCGGCCGGCTGCTGCTGGCCGAGCGTCTCGTCAGGCCCGGCGCGCACGGAGGACTGGCCGCCGATCAGGTGGACCAACTCGTTAGCCAAGTCGAAGCCTCGGGCTTCACCGACGTTCGCCGAGACACCCTGACCGCAGGTCGCTGGACTGTCAGCGTCGTCCGCGGTTCGGTGGATGCCTCAGCTTCCCCTGACGAGCCCTAGGCAGGCGAGCGTTCCTGGCGCACGCCTCGGCGGTGATGTTCATCCTCCTTCGTGGTCCGAGCTCGGCTGCTCGTCGGACAGCTGCTCGCGGGCCTATCGGCCTGCTTCTCGATGCCGGAGACGGTTAGCGTGCCGCTCTGCGCTGCTGACTCGGATGGCTCGGTCAGCGGAACGGCTGAACGGCGCCGTTGTCATGGCCAGACTCCGTAGCCGACGGCTAACCGGCTTCGCGTCCAGCTCGAGACCCGGGCCAGTCGTGATTGTCGATCTGCTCTCGTGTTCGGACTACGGTTAGAGGGCGCTAACCGCGCCGTGACATCGCCGATCGTGGTTCGGCTCGCAAGGCGTTCGGCGCATTGTCACGCGCCACCCTCGGCCGCGGCTGATCGCTCTCGCTGCGATCGCGATAGCGTCAATGGCCATCATCCGGCGCTCGGCGGCATGAGTCGCCCGGCAGCTGGGGAGACGGTTGGTCCGCCCCGCCCCAAGGCTCGGATGCTGCTGTGAGTTGTGTCCGCTGACGGGTGTCCGATAGGACGTAGTCAGGGCCTATTCAGACCTTCGCATAACGATGTACCGCAGAAAGGTGCGCTAATTCAATGCTGGGTGACTTGCAGGAGTACGTGGCCATCCCGAGGGTGACGGCCTTGCGGCTGGCGCCAGACGGGTCGTGGCTGGCAGCGGTCGTGGAGAACGTGGGCGGCGAGCCGCCGAAGTACATGTCCAGCATCTGGCGGATCGATACGGCGGGGGAACTGGAGCCTGTCAGGCTCACTCGCAGCGCTGAGGGCGAGGCGAGCCCGGAGTTCCTGCCCGACGGGTCGCTGCTGTTCGCGTCCAAGCGACCGGACCCCGGGGCGGGCAAGAAGGACGCCGAGGCGAGCCAGGACAAGCCCGCTGTCTGGCTCCTGCCTGCCGTCGGCGGGGAGGCGCGGCGGATCGCGGCGCCTGGCGGCGGGGTGACCGGACTGGCGGCCGCGGCGAGAGAGCAGGCTTTCGTCTACGCTGCCGCGGTCTTCCCGGGCGCCACGGACACTGAGCAGGACGCCGCACGGCGGAAAGCCCGGGCCGACGCTGGTGTGAGCGCGATCCTGCATGACCCCGGTGGCAGGCTGCGCTTCTGGGACCACGACCTGGGGCCGGAGTCTGTGCGGCTGCTAGTTCCCGCTAACTCGCAACGTAGCGACCAGGACAGCGATAACGACGACGAAGGCGCCAGGTCCGCCAGCGAGCCTCATGACCTCACGCCGGATCCCGGCCGGGCGCTGGACGAGCAGGAGTTCGAGCTGGCTCCCGACGGCTCCGCCGTCGTGACCGGATGGCGGGTGACGGAGGAAGGCGGCTGGTTCCGGAACGAGGTCGTCGTCATCAAAGCCAGTACCGGACAGCGCTACACCCTGCTCGGCGAGCCCGGGGTCGACTTCAGCAGCCCGCGGATCTCGCTCGACGGCGAGCTCGTGTTGGCGATCCGGGCGGAGCACGACAGCTACGGCCAACCGGGGGACGCGACCCTGGTGGTGACTGCGCTGGCCGCGGGCGGTCAGGACGCCGCAGGCCCGGCCGGCCGTGACCTGCTCGCCGGATTCGACCGGCGGCCGCTCGAAGTGGCCTGGGCACCCGACGCGCGCTGGGTTTACTTCACCGCGGATGACAACGGCCGCCGCCCGGTCTTCCGGGTGGGTTTGGACGGCGGCGAGCCGACAAGAGTGACCGCCGACGACGCCGCGTATGACAACCTCTGCCCCGCGTCCGACGGCAGTTGGCTGTACGCACTTCGGTCTGCAATCGACTCGCCGCCCGCACCAGTCCGGATACCGCTCGGGTCTGAGCCAGGCCAGCCTGAGAGGATGCCGAGTCCCGGCGGCGAGGTCTCCCTGCCGGGAACCATGACCGAAGTTGCGACAACCGTGGCGGACGGGACGCGGATCCGGAGCTGGCTGGTGCTGCCGGAAGGCGCAAGCGCTGACAAGCCCGCGCCGCTGCTGCTGTGGGTTCACGGCGGCCCAATGGCAAGCTGGAACTCCTGGTCCTGGCGGTGGAATCCGTGGCTGATAGCCGCGCGGGGCTACGCCGTCTTGCTGCCCGACCCGGCACTGTCGACGGGCTACGGCCATCACATGATTGTCCGCGGCTGGGACCACTGGGGCGGCAACCCCTACACCGACGTCATGGCGATCACCGACGCGGTCCTCGAGCGGCCGGACATCGATGCCGGTCAGACGGCGATGATGGGTGGCTCGTACGGCGGATACATGGCCAATTGGATAGCCGGGCATACCGACCGTTTCAACGCGATCGTGAGCCACGCCGGGCTATGGGCGCTCGACCAGATGTTCGGCACGACTGACGGACCGCCGTACTGGCGCAGGCACTTCGGCGACCCGCTCAGCCAGCCGGAGCGCTACCTGGCCAGCTCCCCGCACTTGCACGCCGACAAGATCGTCACGCCTATGCTGATCATCCACGGCGACAAGGACTACCGCGTGCCGGTCGGCGAGGCATTGCGGCTGTGGTGGGATCTGGTGTTCCGGTCTGTCCAGGCCCGGTTCCTGTACTTCCCGGACGAGAACCACTGGGTGCTCAAGCCCGGCGACGTCCAGGTCTGGTACGAAACGGTACTGGCGTTCCTCGGCGAGCACGTGCTCGGCCAGACATGGCAGCGGCCCGAACTGCTCTAGAGCTGGGGATGGTCCCGTCAAGCAGCTGTTCAGCGCTGAACCATCGCCGCCTTGCTCGCAGTCGGTGGCGCCGATCGATGACCACGGTCTGGTAGCGGATCACCGAGGCAGCCAAGCGAGCGGAGCACTGCACCTGGCGGGACCGCCGTGCCAGAGCCAGAGCAACTGCCCTGCGCCCGCGGCTATTACGACCAGCACCGCGCCGGCGACGCCATGAAGCCGCCCTGAGCCGCCTGGCCAGCCAACTCGTCCGTTAGCACCACCACTGCCTTGAACATTGTCGGGCATGGCCAGCGACCCGGAGTACGCCATTTGACCGCAGCGAGAGCGCGTGGTTGACGGCCCGGCGCCGGAATCGCCTCCGGCCGCCAGGCCGCACTTCAGCGCCGTCGCCGGCCCGCCCGGCCTTTGCTCTATCCGCTGATTCCGATGGGGGCCGCGGGGTATGCCGTGCTAGCAGGGCTGCCGCCGAGCTGCCGCAAGGACAGCGCCGGAACCGGGCCGCCGCCGGAACCGGGCCCGCCGACGGCGCGCCGCGGGCCGCCGCCGGGCGCGGACGTTCCGATCCAGTTCCGTCGGCCGCGTCGGTGCAGATTCGCAGTTTTGGGGAGACTGTGATGCGTTTTGACGGCCTGATTCTGGCGTCTGCCTCGCACGTCGGCCGCGAGGTGGTCCCGGCTCGCGCGCAGATGGCGACTACTCTCGGCTTCCACATCATCTTGGCCTGCATGGGGATCGCGCTGCCGACCATCGTGCTGCTCGCCGAGTTCATCGGCCTGCGGCGCTCCGATCAGATAGCCCTCGTGCTGGCGCGGCGCTGGTCGCAGGCGATGGGCGTCTTGGTCGCGGTCGGTGCAGTCACCGGCACGGTGCTGTCGTTCGAGATGGGCCTGCTGTGGCCTGGGCTGATGCGCAGGTACGGCGCGGTGCTCGGGCTGCCGTTCGGCATCGAGGGGCTGTTCTTCTTCCTGGAGGCGATCTTCACCGCGATCTACCTGTACGGCTGGCGGCGCCTGGCTGGCTGGGCGCACTTCTGGACCGGGGTGCCGATCGCGGTGAGCGGCATCTTCGGGGCGATGTCGGTGATCGCCGTGAACTCATGGATGAACCAGCCGGGCGGCTTCACTGCCAGCGGCGGCCGGATCGTATCAGTCAGTGTCTGGCAGGTGTTCTTCAACCATGCGGCGGCCTACGAGATGCCGCACATGATCCTGGCCGCGTACATGGTCGCCGGGTTTACCGTCGCCGGGGTCTACGCGGCGGGGATCCTGCGCGGCCGGCGCGACCGCTACCACTACACCGGCTTCGCCATCCCGTTCATCCTGGCCGCGGTGCTCACCCCGTTCCAGATTGCAGTCGGCGACACCGCGGCCCGCGCTATCGCGCACGACCAGCCGGTGAAGTTCGCATCGATGGAGTACGTGCCGCACACCTCGCGAGATGTCCCCGAGTACCTCGGCGGTGCTTATGCTCACGGGCATGTCTACGGGGGCTTGCGGATCCCGGGTATGGACTCGCTGCTGGTCGGCTTCAGCATCCGGACGAAGGTCATCGGCTGGGACAGCGTCCCCGCCGCTGACCGGCCGCCGGTGGTGTGGCTGATCCACCTGTGCTTTGACGCCATGGTCGGCCTGGGGACCTTGCTGCTGCTGCTCGGGCTATGGGCGCTGTATGTCTGGTGGCGCCGCCGCCGCCTGCCGTCACGGCGGCTGTTCTGGCTCGCCGGCGCGGTCAGCGGCGCGGCCGCGATCGCTGCCATGGAGTGCGGCTGGGTGGTCACCGAGGTTGGCCGCCAGCCCTGGGTGGTCTACCGGCTGCAGACCACGGCGGCGGCGGCCACCACCAACGGCGGGGTCATCGCCAGCCTGAGCATCGTCATCGCGTTGTACGCGGTACTGGGAACCGCTACGATCCTGATCTTGCGGTTGCTGGCACGGCGGTGGCGGCGGGCCGGCACCGGGGCCGCCGAGGTTCCCTACGGACCCGCTGCGGAGCCAGAGGACACAGCACTAGGCCGGGCCAGCACATGATCGCGGCCACGGTCGGGGCGATCCTGCTGGCCACGATCGCCCTGTACGCCGTGCTGGGCGGTGCCGACTTCGGCGGCGGTCTCTGGGACCTGCTGGCCGGCGGCGACCAGCGCGGCCGCGCGCCGCGGCAGCTGATCGATGAGTCGATCACGCCGGTGTGGGAGGCCAACCACGTCTGGCTGGTGTTCGCGCTAGTCATCTTCTGGACCGCGTTCCCGCACGCGTTCGCTGCCGTGATGATCGCGGTCGCGCTGCCGCTGTGGCTTGCGGTGCTCGGGATCGTGCTGCGCGGCGCCGGCTTCGCCTTCCGGAAGGAAGCCCGCCGCCTCAGCCTCGAGCGCGGCCTGGGCGCAACCTTCGCGTTCTCCTCGATGCTGACCCCGTTCTTCATGGGCACGGTGGTTGGCGCCATCGCGGCCGGCCAGATACCGGCAAATGCGAGCCACGCCAGCCTGTCCGCCTGGACGGGCGCAATGCCGCTGCTGACCGGCTTCCTATTCGTGACCGCCTGCGGCTACCTTGCCGCCGTCTACCTCGCCGGCGAGGCAGCGCGACGCGGCGACCGCAGCCTCAAGGGCTACTTCACCCGCCGCGCCCGGGCCGCCGGGATCGTGACCGGAGGGTTGTCGCTGGCAGCCCTGGCCGAACTCCATAGCGCCGACGCGGCGACATTCGACCGACTCACCGGGCGGGCGCTTCCCCTGGTGATCATCGCCGGGGTAGCCGGCCTGGCGGTCGTGGCCTTGCTGGCAGCTTCGCGGCTGCGGGGTGTCCGCGTCCTGGCCGCGCTCAGCGTGGCTGCGGTGATCTGGGGATGGGGCGTGGCCCAGTATCCGGTATTGCTGCCGGGCACTTCGGTGACCCTGGCCAACGCCGGCTCCCCGCACGCGACCCTTGTCGCGATTGTCTGGCTGTTTGTTGCCGCGGTAGTGCTCGTCGGCCCTTCCTTCGCGCTGTTGTTCACCCTGCATGGCCGGCAGATCCTCGGGGCCGGCGACGCCGCGGCAATTCCGGGCATCAGCCCGGCCCGCGACACGCCGCCAGCCGCAGGACAATCAGGCCCGCCACGCGACTCGCGGCAGCCGGGTAGCGGCAGCCAGGCCGTGGCGCTGGCCCTCGTCGCGGCCGGCGCCGTCGCCCGTGCCCTCGCCCGACGCCGAAACCATTGACTGACATCGGGCCGCAGTGCGCGCGCCGAGGTGCCTCCGTCGGCAAGAGCCCTGTCGCGCACCGAACAACCAGTTCCGGGTGCCTGCGGGCGCCGGGTCCGGCGCGTCCGGTTGCCGCGTGCCGCCTGCCTTTATCAGGGTGTCAGGTCTGCGGCTGCCCTATCTGTCCCGTCCATGTAGAGGGGCACGGAGTTGTGCTCGTGAGTGATCTTCCATCTGCCACTTGCCTTGCGGAGGCAGACGGTCTCGCGGAACCACAGGTCGGTGTGCTCACCGTCAGTTCTGGTGCCGGTCATGTGGTTGAGGCGCTTCCGCGGACACCTGCTTCTTGGCGACATCGGGAGCTTCGGCTACGCCTGGCTGCTCGCCTGGCTGCACTGCCAGCGCGACCCAGAAGGCGCTCCGCCGCTGCGCCAGATCCCGTTCCTGCTGCGCCGCCAGCAGCGAAAGATGGGCATCTTCGACAACCCGCGGGCCACGCCGGGTCAACCCGATCGGGCTCAGCCTCATCCAGCTTCTCGAAGTGACCAGCCAGGCCGTCACATTCGCCGGCGTCGACCTCCTGGACGGGACACCCGTCATCGACCTCAAGCCCTACGTCACACGCTTCGACCAGCCGCCCGGCGAACCGCGATGCGGCTGGTTCGACCAGATCACCATCACTGACCGCACCACGCCCGGGCAGCTAGCCCAAGCCTGATTCGCTGGCTCAAACCCGATCTGGATAGCTACATCGGCCCGGCGCCTAACAGGCATACCGGGATGCTGGCGGGACTGCGCACGCACTGGCCGAGCGATAACGTAACGGTCTGTGCTCGGCGCGGGGTCGCCTCTGAACTCGCAGGTTGGTCGCTCCGCGGACCCGGCTACCGGAGAGCGGTTCAGCCGATGTCCCGGCCATTCACGGTCAGCGTCACGTCGATGTTGCCCCGGATGGCATTGGAGTACGGGCACACCTGATGGGCGGCAGCAACGATCCGCGCCGCCTGCTCAAGGTCCTGAACCTGCGGCAGGGTTACGTCGAGCTCCACGGCGAGCTTGAAACCACGCTCCTCGGTTGGCAGCAAGCTCACACGGCTGTCGATCGAGACATCGCCCACCTCGGCGCGTTCACGACGGCCGACCACGCCGAGGGCACTCTCGAAGCAGGCCGCATAGCCCACAGCAAAGAGCTGTTCAGGGTTCGTGCCGCCGCCTTCGCCGCCCATCTCCTTCGGCGAGCGGAGCTGCACATCCAGGGCACCGTCATTCGTGCGCCCGTGGCCGCTTGCCCGGCCGCCTGTGACCGTTGCCTCCGCCGTGTAAAGAACTCGCGCCATCTCGGCTCCATCTTCGGGATCTGCAGATTGCCCCGCTCACGACAGGGCCAGTCCAGCACCTGACAGTGATCACAGGTGACCAGTCCGGCCGGTGAGCGCTCTGATGTCACGGTACCCGGAGGCACGCCGTAGCCAGCCACCCGACGATCAAGATGCTCAGGTACCCGCAGTCCGGGCGGATACCGCTCAGCTCGGACATAGGGCCCGCACAGCCCGGCGCCGCGGCGATGCGTGCTCGCCTGCGATCACGCCGTCTGCCCCGGCTCGCGCGGCTCTCGCATGCCCGCGGTCAAGCTCGCAGCCCGGTGACACGCATCGAGTCGGTGAGTCCCTTGCCACCCGACCATAGTTCGGTGCCGTAGGCGACATCGCCGAGCCACCACGACCGCGGCAGGTGAAACAACCCGTGATGGCGGGCGAACCACACGAACGCGCCTACCCGGATCCGCGCCCGGCCCCACTGCCGGAGCTGCCGGAACACCAGGATCGGCCACCGCAGTCCGGTCCGCGGATCTGTGGTGACCCATTCGCTCCACCCATACCGGACGCCACGGATCCGCACTGACTGGCCGCCCTGCATCGCCGCGGCCAGCGCTGACTCAGGCGCCGCCTTCCTGTATGCCGCATTGGCCGCTGCCGCGACGTGCCACCGGTTGGCAACCACCAGCTCGAAGGTGCCGTGGCGCTCCCACCGGGCCCGCGGCCGGAACCAGATGTCGGCGTCGGTCAGCCACGTCCCGGCCGCGTTGCCGCGCGAGGCGGCGTTAAGAGTCATGGGGCCGATCGCGATGACCCGTTCGGGCAGGCGCGATTGCGGGTCACGGTCGGTGTAGAACGCGCCGAACCGGATCGACGGGTAGGCGACAACATTGCCCCCGAAGGGGATCGCCTCGGACTTGATGGTGATGTTGAGACCGGTGCTCGACACGCAGAAGTGATTCCTGCTCCGGCCCGTCCAGGCGTTGTCGAACACCCGGTACCCGCCGGCGTACAGCTTGGCGCCCGGCGTGCAGGTGCTGCACCGGCCGGCCTTGGTGCAGGTCCAGGGCGACGCCGTGACCGTGCTCGCCTGAGCGGCCGCGGCGTTCGATGCTGACACGACAGCCTGCGCGGATCTGGCGGTCATGACGCCGACAGTCACAGCGGCAGCCGCAGCGAGGACAATCGTGGGCGTGCTCGCAGGCACGAGGTTACTTTTCACAGCGGCAGTGTGGGCGAGGTATCAGGCCGGCTGTTGCACTGCCGGGTCGATCGGGGTGCCGTCCAGGTGAAGACTTAGTGACCGGAACAGGTCCGCCTTCGTCCCCCGCGGGCCCGCCCGAGCTTCCGCACCGGGACGGGCGAGCCTCCCAAGGCCAGCGCAAATGGGGACAGTGGCTTGCGTCGCTGATTACGGTGCGGGCGACGGAAACTCAACCGAATCCATTGCCACCGGCCTGTTCGCGCGCGGACCGGCAGAAACTGATGAGTGTTCCGGTGGCGCCAGTCTTGAGAGACGTAATTTGGAAAGGTATACACGAAGTCGACCGCAGTGACAGTGGCTGCCGTCGCCGTCGCCGTCGTTGTCAGGGCAGCCGGGGACCCCAGGCCGGCTACCGAGGAGTCGCCTCCGGTCGAAGGGCCGCGCCGATGAAGCTGCCGCATGTTGAGTACGAGGCGCCCGTGACAGTTGCTGAGGCTGTCTCTTTGCTGGCTGAGCACCAGGATCAGGCGAGCGTGCTCGCCGGTGGCCAGAGCCTGATCCCGCTGCTGGCGCTTCGGCTGGCCCGCCCGGCGATGCTGATCGATATCAACGGCTTGCGGGAGTTGTCCGGGGTGTCGGCGTCAGACGGCTGGGTGGCGGTCGGCGCGATGACGCGGGAGTACGTCGCCGAGGACTCCAAGACCATCGCCGACAGCGTGCCGCTGCTGGCCGCGGCTCTGCCGCTGATTGGGCATGAGGCGATTCGCAGCCGGGGCACGATAGGAGGAAGCCTGGCACATGCCGATCCCGCGGCCGAGCTGCCGGCGGTTGCCCGGGCGATCGATGCCGAGTTCGTGGTGCGCGGCCAGTCGGGCGAGCGCGTGATCCCGGCGGCGGAGTGGTTCGAGGGTTACCTCACGACGTCACGCCGTGCCGACGAGCTCTTGGTCGAGGTGCGCTTTCCGGCCGCAGCACCGGGCACCGGCGTTGCTTTCCAGGAGGTCGCCCGACGTCACGGTGACTTTGCCATTGTTGGCCTGGCGGCGTCGCTGACGCTTTCTGACGGCGCGATCAGCGATGCCCGGCTGGCGTTCGCGGGTATCTCTGACGTGCCGGTGCGGGTTGCCGAGGCGGCGGAGCTCCTGGTTGGCGAGACGCCGTCGACGGATCTGTTTGAGGAGGCCGCGCGGTTGGCGACTGCAGATATTGACCCGCCAGCTGACCTGCATGGGTCGTCGGAGTACCGGAGGAAGGTCGCGGCCACATTGGTCCGTCGCGGTTTGCAGGCAGCCGCCGACAACGCTGACGAGAGGCAGTGACGAATGGTGGACATCAGCGTGAGGGTCAATGGTGCGGCGCGCACCGGGTCGGTGGAGGCGCGCAAGACGCTGGCGGACTTCCTGCGCGAGGATCTCGATCTCACCGGCACCCACGTGGGCTGCGAGCACGGGGTCTGCGGTGCGTGCACCGTCGTCGTCGACGGCAGGGCGGTGCGCTCGTGCCTGATGCTGGCTGTTCAGGCTTCCGGCAGCGAGGTGACCACGATTGAAGGACTCGCGCCTGACGGCGGAATGAGCACGCTGCAGCAGGCGATGTGGGATTCGCACAGCTTCCAGTGCGGATTCTGTACGCCGGGCTTCGTCATGCAAGCCTCAGCGTTCCTCAAAGCTCACCCCGACGCCGACGAGCAGCAGATCCGCGAGGCGCTGTCCGGCAACATCTGTCGCTGCACCGGGTACGAGAGCATCATCGACGGCGTGCTGCTGGCCGCCGAGCGCAACCGTCAAGGCTAAGCGAGGAACGACGATGTCAGCAATTGCGGCCGGGCGTTACACCGGTGCCAGTATCAAGCGTTCAGAGGACCCGCGCATCCTTACCGGCGGAGGTCGCTACGTCGACGACATCAAGCTGCCGGGGATGCTGCACGCCGCCTTCGTTCGCTCGCCGTTGGCGCATGCTCGGGTGCTCGCGGTCAACGTCTCGGCCGCCAGGGCGCTGCCCGGAGTTGTCGCTGTCCTCACGGGGGCGGACATAGAGGCGATGACGGTCCCCGGGCCGGATGCTTTGGTGACTCTCCTGGGTGGCGCGGGGCCCACTCCGGAATACACCCTGCTCGCAACCGACAAGGTGCGCTTCATGGGCGATCCCGTGGCGGTCGTCATTGCCGAGAGCCGCTATCTCGCCGAGGACGGCTGCGATCTGGTCGAGGTCGACTACGAGGATCTGCCTCCGGTCGCGAGCGCAGCGGTCGCGCTCGATCCGGCCAGCCCGCCGCTGTTCGCCAATCTGGGCGATAACATCGCCCGCCCGCACTCGCGCAATGAGTTCGGCGACGTCTCCGCCACGTTCGCGAGCGCAGATCGGGTTTTCGACTTCCACATCGACGTGCACCGCCATCAGAACGTGCCGATGGAGGGACGCGGCTGCGTGGCGGACTACAACGCCGATGTGGGTGCATGACGATGTACGCGGCAACGCAGAGCGTGCACGTCAGCAAGATCGCCGTCGCGATGCGCCTTGGCATGGAGCAAGACAAGGTACGTGTCCTGGCCGGCGACATCGGCGGCTCGTTCGGCCTGAAGATCGGCGCATCACGTGAAGAGCTCGCAGTTGCGGCTGCCTCGCGTCGTCTCGGCCCGCCGGTGAAATGGGTGGAGGACCGCGGTGAAAACCTCACCGCGTCGGGCCAGGCTCGCGAGGAGAGTTTCGACGTCCGGGCTGCCGTAAGCGGCGACGGTGATCTGCTCGGACTGGACGTGAAGATGGTCATCGATACCGGCTCGTACCCAGGTATGGGCGGGATGGTCCCGTCGATCATCGAGGCGATGCTGCCGGGTCCGTACAAGCTCGCGGCCTTGGGGTTCGAGTCAACGGCGGTCATGACAAACAAGGCGTCGTACGTCGCCTACCGCGGCCCGTGGGCGTCCGAGACGTTCATCCGCGAACGCGCCCTCGACCTCATCGCTAAGGACCTCGGCCTCGATCCGCTTGAGATCAGGCTGCGGAACGTCGCCCCGCGCACCGATCCGCCGGCCGTCATGCTTACTGGCCGCCCGCTGGCCGGAGTCACTACCAGGGAGTCACTGGAGCGGGTTGCCCAGCTCGTGGATATTCCGGCTTTCCGGCTTCGGCAGGCCGAAGAACGAGCCCGAGGTCGTTACCTCGGTATCGGGGTGGCAACGTTCATCGAGGCCGCTCCCGGCCCGCGCTTGCCGGAGGGTGCCAGCGGCCCGATGGGCAACGAGTCCATGCGCCTGCGGCTCGATGAGGACGGCATTGTGGTGCTTTTCACCGGCCAGATGCCACATGGCCAGAGCCATCAGACGACTCTGGCTCAGATCGCCGCGGACGAGTTCGGCGTGCCGTTCGAGCAGGTCCGCGTCGTTGTCGGGGACACCGACGTCGTCCCGTTCGGACTGACGGGCGGAAGCCGGTCGGCCACCATGACCGGAGGTGTGGCGCTGCACGGCTCTCGGCAGCTCAAGGCCAAGGTGCTCGATTTCGCGTCGCACCTCATGGAAGCCAGCACTCAGGACCTCCAGATCACCGACGGCAGCGTCTGGGTGCGCGGTGATCCTGCCAGCGCGATCACGGTCGCAGAAATCGCACGACAGGCGGCGTCTGGGCAGTTCGGTGCGGACGTGGACACTAATCTCGAGGTCGAGGCCGTGTTCGACGGCGGCGAGGGCGGATGGTCGGGCGGCAGCCATTGCGCCGTCGTGGAGGTCGACATCGAGACCGGCATTGTGAAGATCGAGCGGTACGTCGCCGCTGAGGACTGCGGTGCCCTCATCAATCCCGCCGTCGTCGAGGGCCAGATCCGAGGCGGCGTCGCGCAGGGCATCGGCGCTGTACTGCTCGAGCGGTCAGCCTACGACGAAGACGGCAACTACCAGTCAGCTACCTTCATGGACTATCTGTTGCCGACCGCCTGTGACATTCCCCGGATCGAGATCGAGCACCTCGAGACCGTCCCGCTCGACAGCCACGTTAACTTCCGTGGCGTCGGCGAGGGCGGCATGATCGTAGCGCCGCCGACCCTAGTGAACGCGATCGAGGACGCGCTCGCGCCCTTCGGCGTACGGATCTATGAGCAACACCTTCCCCCGTCTCGCATCCTGGAGCTCATCAACGCGGCGGACCTCGGCTAGCAACAGGTCCGACTCGCGCACGCAAAAAGCCACCGAACAGGTGGCACGGGGCGACTACCTATCGTCGCGTCGAAGGACGACGGTCTATCGCCGCGACGATGATCGCCGCGAAGATCACGGCGAGGATGAATCCGGCCAGCAGCGAGTAGCGGTAGTGCAGCCCGATCGCATAACGGGCGACCAGCCCGCCCAGGAACGACCCGGCCAGGCCGACCAGGGCGGTCCGGATCAGGCCAATCGGGTTCGGGCCGGGCACAAGGAGACGGCCCAGTCCGCCGATAATCAGTCCCCCGATCGCTAGCCATATCAGCAGTATGAGCATGCCTTAATGCTACGGCGCGCACCGAGCGTGCGGGCCTGCCCGCCCGGTCCGCCCGTTAGGGCGACGTCTCCCGTGCGGCTCGGGACCGCCTGCGCGACTACCGCGCGGCGGCCTCTGCTGTGGTAGCCACTGGTCCGGCTGGACATGCTCCGGGCTGGGAGCGCTGGCAGCCGCGCGCCGTGATGGGGATGCCTCCCCTTGTCGTTAGGTAGGCGGGACCGGCAGCATCGTTGCCAGCAGGTGCCGCTGGTCGGCTCTGTGGCGGTTATCGCTTGTTAGGGCGGGCTGCGCGCGGGCCGCCGCCGGGAAGGGAACCTTCCGATGACAACGAGATCCTGGCTGGCCGTCGTGGCGGCTGTGGGCGTGGCTGTGGTGGGTGCGGCCGGCATTGTTTCTTCGGCCGCGTCCGCGAGCGTGCAGGTGCAGCAGCGGAGCGGAATAACGAAGGTGACCTCCCCCGTCTGGGCCGGCTACGCGGCGGTTGCCGACAAAGGCACGCGGTTCCGCTATGTAGCCGCCGACTTCGACTTTACCGGCCCGGGTTGCCCCCTCCAGAATTCACCAAACCAGTGGGGCACCGCCTCCGACTGGATAGGGCTGGACGGCTACGGCCACAAACACGGACCCGCCGAGCAGATCGGCCTGTCGGTAGACTGCGGCTCAGAATCGTTGCCTCACATTCAGTACTCGGCCTGGTACCGGGGGGCGTCCGGCGGCGGAACCTTCCTGCTATGCACCGTGGGGGGCTGCCCTGGTAGCCCCAATCCCGGGGACAGGATCGAGCTCTCGGTCTTCTTCACCGGCAAGAAGTACCGGTTTACCTACGACGACGTGACCATGAAGGTGGTCAAGAAGTTCTACCTGGGGTGCGCGAAATGCCGCAACGCCAACGCGTCCGCGGAGGTGATCAACCAGATCAACTCCGGCGGCGGCTACAACGTGGGTGGCTACACCGTCGACTTCTTCGGCGTGCGGGTGACCAGCGCCAGAGGCCTGCACGGCACGGTGGCCCCGCAGCCGAGGCACTGGACAACCGCCGAGATCTCCATGGTGGACCCCAATAGCACCAACACCGCAACTCCATCCGCGCTGCTCCGACACGGACGCGCGTTCCACGTGTACGCAGGTTAGCTAACTGGCATGCGGCGATGATCTGGCAACAAGCTGGGGAGATCCCGGAAGAGCCGCACCTGCTGGCGCTGCTTCCGTGCTGGCTCGCCGTAGGCAGGGATATGCGGCGGTGCTCGCTTGTCCGGGAGTGGCGATGAAGGTGACGGCGAGCGGGGTCGTGCCTGTTCGGCGCGGCAGGGTGCTGGCGGGAGGTCCGGTGCGGCGGCGCGGTGTGCCGCTGGTGCTGGCTGCTTCGGCAGTTGTAGCGTGTGCCGGGCTGCTGATCGGGACTGGTGTGGCGCCGGCTGCTGCGGGCGCGCGTGGTGCGGTGTTGCGGGTGCACTGGGGCCGGGCGGCGGAGGTGCCCGGCCTGGGCACGCTGAACGTCGGCGGCAACGCCCAGGTGCTGTCGGTGTCGTGCTGGCGGGCGGGTGACTGTGCGGCGGGCGGGTTCTACACCGACGCCAGCCAGCACCAGCAGGCGTTCGTGGTCGATGAGACCAATGGTCGGTGGCGTGAGGCGGAGGAGGTGCCCGGCAGTGCGGAGCTGAACGCCGGCGGCGGTGCCCAGGTCCTGTCGGTGTCGTGCCCGCCGGGCGGCGAGTGCGCGGCCGGCGGCTACTACTCCGACAGAGGCGGGAACCAGCAGGCCTTCGTGGTAAACGAGAAGAACGGCCGGTGGCGCAGGGCCGAGGAGATACCGGGCACGGCGAAGCTGAACGCCGGCGGGTTTGCCAGGGTCCTGTCGGTGTCGTGCCCGTCGGCGGGCAACTGCGGCACCGGCGGCTGGTACCAGAACCACCCGCGGCTGCCCGGCAGCGGCTACAACTCATTTGAGGCGTTCGTGGCGAGCGAAAAGAACGGCCGGTGGGCCAATGCGGAGGAAGTGTCCGGCCTGGCGGCACTCAACACGACGTACTTCCCGGACGCCTGGACCAGCTCGGTGTCGTGCGCCTGGCCAGGTAACTGCACCGCCGGCGGGTTCTATTACGATGTCCACGCCGGTGAGCACCCGTTCGTTGTCAGCGAGAAGAACGGCCGCTGGGGCCGCCTGGCCAGACCGAGCGTCGGCGGAGCTGTCAGTCGGTGTCGTGCTGGCGGGCCGGCGACTGCACGGCTGCCGGGTCGGGCCAGGCCCCCGTCAGCCTTGCTCCTGTCTTAGGTTTCGCCGAGACCGAGACCAACGGCCGCTGGGGCAAGGCGTACCAGTTCGCGTCCCGGCTCAACCTGGGCATTCTGTCCGTGTCGTGCCCGTCGGCGGGCAACTGCGCCACCGGCGGCAACCAGGGATACTGCGAATGCGATGCCGGATTCACCAATGGCGCGTTCGTGTTCAGCCAGTCCAACGGCCGCTGGGGCAAGGTCGACAACCTGACCGGCCCTGCTGACGCCGGAACAGTCGAGTCGCTGGGCTGCGCGTCGGCTGGCAACTGCGGGGCCGGTGGGTCGGGCTTTGCCGGCGACGACCTCAACGGTAACGAACTGACCCAGGCGTTCGTAGTTGGCGAGCGGGACGGCCGGTGGACGGCCGCGGAAACGCCGCCCGGCGAGGCCGCCCTGAACCTCGGCGGGAACTCCCAGGTCAACCAGGTGTCTTGCCCGTCGGCGGGCAACTGCGCCGCGGGCGGCTACTACACCGACGCCGCCGATCACACCCAGGCTTTCGTCGACGGATCAAAATGACCGGTGACGCTGCCAGCCGGTTCCGGTGCCGGTCGGATAGGCAGGCCGACCGAGGCCAGATCGACAGTCACGCGCACTCGGCAGCGCCAAAAGTCGGTGCGCCTAAGCCGACCAGACGTTATGCACGGTCAAGCCCCGCATCAAGGTCACCCGCGGTGCCGGCAGCCAGGCTGCGGCCCGCGCGATGGTGTTCAACCTCGTCAAGTCCGCCCAGGCCCGCGGGCGGTCACCGGAGCCCACTTGGTGCCCCTGCTCCGCGCGCCCCCGCTTCGAGAGCGGCATCCTGGTCGAGCGTCCCGAGGCTGCGGCCTGATCACCGCCCGAAAACCAGTGTGGCGTCGGCTCGGTCGTGTCGTAGCCTCGCCGAGTGACAAACTCTGCGATCGTCGACGGTCTCGCACGTGCATCCGCAGTTACGGGCGACCTGATCGACCGGATAGCGGCCGGCCAGTGGACGGCGCAGACCCCGTGCACGGAGTGGAGCGTGCGAGATGTCGTCAGTCATCTCGTCGGGATGAACCTCGTGTTCGTGGCGCTGTTCGAGGAGAGCCCGAGGCCAGGACGTGGGCCCGACCGGCTCGGCGCCGATCCGGCCGGAGCCTTCCGTCGATCCGCCGCAGCACTGCAGGCCGCCGCCACCCGCCCGGGGGTCCTGGAGCGAAGCCAGGCGACGCCGGTGGGAGTTGCCACCGGCGCCGAGCGGCTGCAGTGGCGCATCGTGGATCTGCTCGCGCATGGGTGGGATCTTGTCCAAGCCACCGGCATCGCGGCCGAACTGCCCGACGATCTGGCCGAGCAGGCGCTCACCTTCGCTCAAGCCCAGCTGCCCAGCCAACCGCGCGCCGGACGATTCGCCGATCCGCAGCCAATCCGCGACAGCGCACCCGCCATCGACCGGCTGGCGGCATTCACCGGCCGGCCAGTTCCGTGGACGCCATGAACGCATACATCAGATCGATTGAGACACATACAACCTGGGCCACCCACCCGGCAGCGGGAACCGGCCGGCACCCGCATCCTGCACAATCCGTCCTTCACCGCTCTCTTCGTGCGGGGCGGGTTCACACATCCCCCGCCCGCACCTGAGGTCGGACCACCGGTGAGCTGTCGATTGACGCAGATAACCGACGACGAGCGGCACCGAGGCCGGGGGTTACCCGACCTGGTGCGGGCCGATGCCGGCGCGGCCACACAGGTGGCCGCACCGGCCGGTAAACGTGATGGACATGGCTCTAGCGGCCTGTTACCTGGTGACGGTCAGTGATCGGTCGCGCGAGTAGCCGTAGAGGAACTGGCCCACCAGATCGGAGGCCACGGCCCGGTAGCGGAAGGTTCCGGTCTGTGAGCCCTTGATCTTGAAGCTGAACGAGCCGCTCGAGCTCTCGTGGGTCGTGGCGACGGTATGCCAGAGGCCGGAGCGCTCGATCTGCAGCGTCACGGCGAGGCCATGGTAGGCCGGGCTGACGTGACCGGAGCCGACAGTCGATTTCCCCCTGCTGAGCGTTGACGACTTCAGCTTGAACGATACGGCCTGCGGCACGAGCACGGGATAGCCCCAGGCAGGCGTGGAGCCGAGCACCAGGCCGGCGCCGAAATTGTCGAGCGCCCCGGTGAAGGTCGTGCTGTTGATTCCGTTGCCGAGCGTCAAGCATGCTCCAGCGCGTTCCATTCGAAGTGGACAAGTCCATCAGGTCATACAGCGGTCCCACGTAAGTGCCGCTGCTGAAGACGTGCGTCACGCCGTTGGGGCTCTGGAAAACGCCGAACGCGTTCGGGCCGGCGTGATTCGGCCCTGGCACCCGATGTGCTGGCCCGCAGCCCTTGCTGTTACAGAACCTGAGCAGCGCGGCCTGCTTCCCCGTGGTCTGCCTGGTCAGCACGGCGTCTCCGGACACCCCGAGGAGCTGCTCATGCTTGAAAACGGCGACCTTGTGGTACGAGGAGCCGGCGTTGAAGTTGGCGCCGGCCGCCGCGTAGTCAGCGTAGGTCGTGTAGTCCGAGGTGAGAGTGTCGTAGCCGGCAAGCAGAGCACCGCCCTTTTCGCCAATGCCGACATCAACGGCCTGGGTCGCAGTCAGCCTTGCGGTCGAGGCGGGCGGCCCGCTCGCGCTGTCCGGGATGCTCTCCACATGGGTGCCGGCGACGTCGCCGACAATGAAGGCGATGTCGTGCCCGATCAGGACGGCTGCCCCGACCCCGATATTTCCCACCCGGACCGGAGCGCCGAACGACTTCCCGTCGTTCGTCGAGGTGTACAGCAGCGTGTCTCCGTTGGTGACGTTGTCGCAGCAAGTGTTCTGAAGCACGGCAATGTGACCTGCCGAGGGCCGGAACACCCCGGTGACACCACCGGGAGTGAGGGTGCCGCCATCGGGAGTGGTGATGACAGTTTTGTACGAGCACTTGCGCTGGCCAAGGTTGATCGCGCACACCACGATCTTGCTCGAGCTGCCGGTCACGCCGTACGCCACGATCGCGGAGTTTCCATTAAGCGTGATGCCGCCAGTCGTCGACGCGCCGGCGATCCTGAAGGGCTTGTGGTTGGGTTGCGGATCTCCCTTGATCCCGCCCGCCGGGCTTGCGAGGGCGGTGCCGGCCAGGATAGTGCAGAGACACAGGACGCTTGCGGCGCTGGCAGCAAGAATGGATCGTCGACGCATGACAAGACTTCTTCCGCTCGGACCATGAGGAATGGTTGACCTGCCGTTACCGGCGAGGTTTGGTCTCAGCATCCAGGCAATGGAATACGTGCGGGAGGGTTTTCGCCAGACCGAGCTGATGGAGCTAGCCCGACGACCAGCGTGCCTAGCTAATCGACGATTCATCAGATAGCGAGTGCCGCCACCGCCTGACCGAGGACGGCTGCCTCGCGTCCGCCTCGGGCCGGTTGAGATTGCTCGGCAGGAAATGTCTGAGGCCGGTGGTTGAGTTGGCACATGCAGCTGCTGAAGCCACGGGCGTGCGGACGGGCGACCGCATCGGCATCGTGTCCACTTCCTCGCCCGTGACGGCCGAGGACCTTGACCGGCTGACCGCTTATCTCGGCGGCCGCGGATATGCGGTGCAGGTAGCCGATGGCGTGCTCGACCGGACCGGTTATCTCGCAGGCAGCGCGCAGCGCCGCGCGGCTGGCCTGCTGGCCATGTTCAGCGACGCGGAGATTTCGATGATCATGCCGGTGAGCGGCGGCACCGGCGCCAGCCACCTGGTGGACATGCTGGACTACGACCTGATCCGCGCGCATCCGAAGCTGTTCACCGGGTTCAGTGACCCATCGGTGCTCAACAACGCGATCCTCGCGGCCGCCGGGCTGCCGAGCGTGCACGGTGTCAGCGGGTTCCAGTTCTTCGGCTGGCCGGATGTTGACGAGAAGACCGAGACAGACTTCTGGGGCATGGTGTCGGGCCCGATCGCGGGGCAGGAGATGACGGGCGCTCCTCAAGACGGATCCTTGAGGCACCGTGGCGCACCGAACGGCGGGAGGGTCGACTCTTGCGATCGCGTAGCGGTCGCGCGCGTGGTACATGCGGGCGGCGGGGAATCACGGGCGATAGTGGCCCGCGCGGTGCCGCGCCAAACGGCGGGAGGGTTCGATTCTTCTCCCGTTCGTGCAGCGGTCGCGCGACGTGGTCATGCGGACGGGGAATCGCGGGCGATAGTGGCTACTGGCGGCGCAGGGTCTGGGCGGTCCGGCAGGACGCACACGCGTCCGGCGCTGAAACCGGCCGAGCCGATCCCGAACGCGGCGTTGAAGCGGTCTAGGTTGACTAGCGTCAGCAGCGCGGTGATCTCGACGAGCTGCTCGTCGCGGAAGTGTTCCTGCATCCTGGCGAACAATTCGTCTGTGACCTCGACAGGCGTACGCATCACTGCGACCGTATAGTCGAGCGCCGCTTTCTCGCAGTCGGTAAACAGATCGCTGGACTGGTAGCGCGGCAGCGCGAGGAGCTCCTCGTCAGACAGCCCGGAGTTGCGGCATATCTGCGAGCCGAGGTCGACACAGAACTCGCATCCGATCATCTGCGCGCCCTTCAGCTCGACCAGGTTCCTGATCCGCTCGCTCACGGTCTCGCCCTTGCGGATCGCCTGGTTGAACCTGCCCATGCCCGTCATCATCTTCGGCTGGTGCGCCCAGATCTCCATTGGCTCGATCCCGTTGCCGGTCTGCGGATCGCGGCCGGCCAGCTTTCTCATCCCCCGGGGCGCGAACGTGTATACGAGCTTGACCATCAGGCCGGCCTGTGACTTGGGGACGCCTTCAATGCGTGCCATCGGGGCACCTCCTGTTCCGATCATCTGTCTTGCCGATGCCTCGTTTACATGACACCCGGCAGCCGGGAGATGTGACGCGGGCGGATTGCCTGCATCTTCCACGGCATATCGACCGCAGCGTGCTGTCCGCGCCGGTGCCCGACTGGTTGCGGCCAGAATCCGACGTGATGTGTCCGGCAGGCCTTAGCATCAGCGCGTGAGCGATGATGTTCTTCAGGTTGAGCCTGAGGATGAGGAGATCAACGAGTCCTGGCTGCGGGAGACAGACGAGTCGCACCTGCGTGCTGTTGAAGCCAACCGGATCGACGAGATCGGGGGATGGCAGGTCACCGTCTGGGTCATGGAGTACGTACGGTCAGACCCGCTCGAGGCCGAATTGCGCCGGCGCGTCGGCGGCGCGTTGCAGGGTGTCAGCGGTGTCATGACCGCGGAGGAACAAGATCGCGAGACGTGGTTCGTCACCGGAAGGCCGTCCGGGCGGGCTCTGGCCGAGGCTGCAGCAACAGTGGTGGACGAGTTTGCCGACCGGACCCGCGCCTACTACGACGGCCAGCCTTGACGAGCACATCCACCAGGCCATGCGGCACCGGCGAGTTCCTGCTGCCTGGCTGACGCCATGCTCCGAACGTCGGCACGGCGACCCGCACCAGGCTAGTCATGCCCGACGGCGGTTATCCCGCCATGCTCGGGCCAGGTCGGGACTCGGCGCTCCGTACCCGCCAGCAGCCACATCAGGAGCGGAGGGTAACCACGCCGCGGCCCTGAAGGCAGGCAGCATGTCCGGAGTCCTCGACCGCCGGGTCGCCGTCATTAGTGGGGATCCAGCGGCATCGGGCTGGCCATCGCCACCCGGCTCCTCGCCCGCAGCCTGGTCCGCGCCTGGTTCTAGGAACTGAAGGGCCGCGACATCCGGGTCAACGCGGTCAGCGCCGCGTCGGTCGAGACCCCGGCCTGGCCGGCCTCCCCGGCGATAGCAGCGTGGACGACTTCTTCGCCCCCATCGCCCTCCAGGTCGACGGGGGACTGGCCCAGATCTGAACCCTCCCGCACAGCACGTAGCCAGCCGAGCAGCGGCACCTTCCTGGTCCTCTCGCGCGGCGGCCCCCCAATGCGCGGCCTCGGCCGTCGCTGCTTGCTTAAGGGGTAGGGGGCAAGCAGCGCGGCCTCGGCCATCACTGCTTGTTTAAGGGACAAGCAGGATCCGGTCGTCGACTCTGGTGACACCTGGGGCAGACCACGCGGCAGCCAGTGCCTCGTCATGCTCGACCCATGACGTGACCGCACCTGACAAGATCACGGTCCCCGACGCCAGGGCATCCACGAGTAGCAATTGTCCGGCCAATCCAGCATTACGCCGATAAGCGGCAATAATCGATCGCCGGATGTCGCCCTGCGGTGGGGCAGGGACGAGAGCGATCTCGTCGGCGATCCCGCGCACACCAGGCACGGCCGCGCATACATGCGCCGCCTCCTCTCGCTGGCACTGCCACGTCGCCGTACCGGACAGGTGCACAACCTCGCTGGCTACGTCGGCTTGGATGGTTTCAGGGATCGTGGCATTCAGCATCAGCGCGTGGAGCACCGCTGCCCGGATTTCGGCATCCGCCCCGGGCCCGTTTCCGAGCCTTCGAACCTTGAGGTAGTTGCGGACGCTCGTCACGCCGCGGACGCGCCGAGCTGCGTCTTGAGCCTGTCGCATGTGTCGGACGCTGCCGACGGTGCCCCAAAGGCTCACAGCACCTCCATTCGCGGCCACGGCCACATCTCCGTTGTCTACGTTCGGATCCCAGTTCAACTCGGCTAGCACATCTGCCTGCACTTCGTGCCGCATCGTCGCCTCCCCCGCCTGATCGCCATCCGCCGTCGGATGGCGCCTAATTCCCCAAGGTAAGAGTCGCGCACCTCGGGTCGAATCAAGGAAATCCCCAGTCGCGCAGCAGTCAGTCTGCGCTGCGGAAATGCGCAGGTTCGACCGGTACGGGCTGAGGAGTCCCCGGCATGGGCGGCGCGGTTAGCGCGGCACTGCGCAGGGTAGTGGCTTAGCTGCATGGCTGATCAGGAGCCACGCCACGGCGTGCCCGCCGGCCTGGCTTCCGCAGGTGCCGTGGCGCCGATGTCCGGGAGCCGGCGATCTCGTGACCGCGGGCTGCTTGACCGCCAGCGCGAACGACGCGCGATCGATGACATGCTGGATCTCGTGCGCGATGGCTTCAGCAGCGCGCTAGTGCTTCGTGGCGATCATGGAGTCGGCAAGACCACCCTGGTGGATTATGCGATCAGGGCGGCGGCTGGGTTTCGAATCTGCACTGTCGTCGGAACGGAGTCCGAGATTGGCTTCGCGTACGGGGCTGCGCATCAGCTGTTGATCCCGTTCCTAGGTCTGATCGGCGATCTCCCGGTACCGCAGCGGCAAGCCCTCAACGTAGCCTTTGGCCTTCAGGCGGGCCCACCGCCGGACCCATTTCTTGTTGCGCTGGCGTGCCTGACCTTGATGTGGAGTGGGGCGGAGACCCATCCGGTGCTCTGCGCGATCGATGACGCGCACTGGATCGATGCTGAATCGGCCCTAGTGCTCGCAGTCGTGGCGCGCCGCCTGTATGCCGATCGGGTCGGCATGATCGTTGCCATGAAGAACGACGACGAGCCCGCGGCGTTTGAGCAGCTCCCCACCATCGAAGTGGGCGGATTGCCAGATGAAGCGGCGGCTGACCTGCTCCAATCGGTGGCAGCGGCGCGACTCGACCCGCTGCTGGTGAACCGAGTACTGACCGATACCGGACGGAACCCCCTCGCGCTGATCGAGATCGGGTCCAGTTTCACAATCGAGGAGCTTGCCGAACGGGTTTACCGGCCTGAGCCGATGCCCGTCGGCCGGCAACTGCAACTGCGATACGCGCGGCGAGTGTCTAGCTTGCCGGCTGAGGCCCGGCAGTTCGTGCTGCTGATCGCGGCCGATGGGTCCGGTGACCGGGGACGGGTCCGGCAGGCGGCGGCAGCCGTGGACATCGACGCCGATGTTGCGGAAGCTTCCGCAGAAGCGGCTGATCTGGTCGAGTTTTCCGGCAACTTTGTCTTTTTCCGGCATCCGATTATCCGCGCCGCGATATACAACGGCGCCAGCGATGCCGACCGGCGGCGAGCGCATCGCTTGCTCAGCGAGGTCAGTGGCAGCGGCGATGACGCAGACCGGCGGCTTTGGCATCGCGCGGCGGCGGCTGCCGAGCCCCGGGAGGATGTTGCGGCTGATCTCCAGATTGCTGCCGAGCGCGCAGGCCGCCGGGGTGCCTGGGCCACCGCCGCCGGCCTAATGTGGCGCTCGATTGAGCTCACGCCCGACGACAGCAGCCGCGCACGCCGCGAAGTCACTCTTGCTGAGGCTGAACTCGTGACCGGTCACCCCGGCATTGCGGAGCATATCGCCGCCGCCGCGTGGCCGCGGCTGCCAGATGACGGCATCCGCGGCCGGGCACAAGTGCTCAACGGCGAGGCCCTGTTCGCCCAGGGCCGCGACAGCGAGGCAGCAGACGTCCTGGCTGACGCGTCCGCGGCACTGGCACTATCGGATCCCGCTGCGGCAACTGACGCGCTGCTATCTGCGGTCAACGCGGCTATGTGGGCCGGATCGACCGAAACGGTAAGAATCGCCAGTAGGTCCGTACCGCCTCGCCGTCGAGGCGGGTCCGCGTCGCGAGTCAGTGACCTGCTGCTAGCCGGCTACCGCGCAAGGGTCAACACCGGGTATGGCGCTGCGGTGGCGCCGCTGCACGAGGCTCTCCGCGAACTGTGCGCCGACGACCTCGATCCGGACACTGGCCTGCGGTGGTTCGGGCTCGGTGTGACCGCTGCCGGGAGCCTCTGGGATGACCAGGCGTTGATCGATATCAGCCACCGCTGGGTACGCGTCATCCGCCGGCTGAGGGGCAATCAGCTATCTTCCCTTCGCACTCAGCTTCGCCGCCCTCGCCGACTGGCTCATCGGCCGCCTCGGCCAGGCGGCAGATCGCTGGGCGGAAATGCGCGAGCTCATAGCAGCGAGCCAGAGCCCGGGAATACTTGGCCTTGACAGCCGCAGCGAAGGCCTGCTCCATGTCTATCGCGGTGACCTGGACGTGGCGCGCGCAGCCGCCCAGGCTCAGATCCGCCAGTCGACCTCTCGAGGTCAAGGGGGCCTAGCGGATATTGGCAGGTCTATCGGCGTGATCGCGGATCTGTGCGCTGGCGACTGCGAGACCGCGGTCGACGCCGCACTGCCAGTGGTCGAGCGCGATCCGCCGTTCACGACCGAACAAACGCTCCCTGAACTCGTCCAAGCTGCTGTCTGCTGTGGCAACTACGAGGCGGCAGTCAGCGCGTTCCGCACCCTGGACGAGCGCACCAGCGCTGTCGGCACGGCTTGGGCGCTTGGACTGCGCGCCCGTTGCCTGGCACTGATCAGCGCGGGCGAGCGCGCCGAACAGGCATACGTGGAAGCGATCAGCCGCCTTGAGCACAGTCGGGCCGCTGTCGATCTAGCGCGCGCACACTTGCTCTACGGCCGGTGGCTGCGGCGCGCTAAGCGGCGGCAGGATGCTCGACACCAGCTGCGCAGTGCCGAGGCTATGTATGACGCTATGGGCGCCGATGGCTTCGCGGCACAAGCGCGGGACGAACTTCGCGCAACCGGGGAACGAGCCAGATCTCGAATCCCGGGGACCGAGTTCGACCTTACGCCGCAGGAATCTCGCGTGGCTAATCTGGCCGCGGAAGGCTCGACCAACAGCGAGATCGCTGAGCAGCTGTTCATCAGCGCAAGCACGGTGGAGTACCACCTGGGCAAGGTGTTCCGCAAGCTCGGCGTCAGGTCGCGGAGCCAGCTTGTGCACCAGCTCGCAGGCCGCGGCTGACGGCAGGAGGCCGGTCCTAACGCCCCGGCATTCGCCGTGTCCGACCCTGAATACGGCGGCAAAGGTCCAAACCGAAGCGATAAGCCACCGAGAGATGACGTGATGGAACGAAACAACAACATCTCCGATGAGATCGTAAAGGCCAAGATTCGGCGAGCGCTCTTGTCGGGGCCTGACAGCATCACGAGTGAGGCCACGATCGCCGAAATGGATGCTCAAGGCGAGATGACCGTGTTGCGTCCGGGCACGAACCAGTGGGTGTGCGTGCCCGGCAACGAAAACGTCGTTGGCAAGCAGATACGTGCGCCGATCCCATGGGGATGCGGTGGATGCGGGACCTCATGGCAAGGAAGCCCAAACCGTCGAATACCGAGCCCGGACTGATCTACATGCTCAATGGCGCTACGCAGCACAGCTACACCGATCCGTTTGATCGGACGAGCCCGGCCATCCCGATCGGCCCGCACTGGATGATCATCTGGCCTTTCGCCGCCAGCGTCGCCGGTTTGCCAACGGTCATGCGCGACGCGGGAACGTTGGTGATGTTTGCCGGCACGCCGTACGCGCATCTCCATGTCTGTGGTTCACCATGGGACGGGAATGAGTATCACCCAGGCGATAGAGGTGTCCGGACAATGACCTACGCCCGGCCATAAGGACGCATGGAGATGGACTTCACCCGCCTGAGAGAATCCGGCGGGTACCGGCGTCAGCGCGAGGAACTGCGGCTAGCTGAGCCGGAGCTGATCGATCATGTTGAGCGAGTCGCCGCGCTGCGGCGAGACCTGCCCGCTGACACGGTCGTCGACGACTATGAGCTGATCGACGTTGCGAGCGGTGACCGCGTCCGGCTTTCGGAGCTGTTTACCGCTCCGGATCGAGCGCTGGTCCTTTATCACTTCATGTACGGCAAGGCCCAGACCGAGCCGTGCCCGCTGTGCACGATGTGGATCGACGGGTACAACGCGGCGGTCGCCCACCTCACGCAGAACGTCGACTTTGCCGTGGTCGCCGCGGCCGAGCCCGATGCTCTCAGCGCGCACGCGTCATCTCGTGGCTGGAGCAACCTGCGGCTACTCAGCGCCGGCGATACGACGTTCAAGTACGACCTCGGCAGCGAGGAGGCCGACGGCACTCAAACCGAGTGGATCTCGGTGTTCACCCGCGCGGGCGACGGCACCGTGCGTCACGTCTACTCCAAGGGCGCGCAGCTGGCCGACGGCCGGCGCGAGCGCGGCATCGACCTGCTCAGCCCGGTGTGGCACCTGCTTGATCTCACGCCTCATGGCCGTGGCGACTGGTATCCAGCGCTGACCTACTAGCTGCCGATCGCCGCCGCTGCCAGCCAGGATCACCACACCATGAGAACGGGCGCCACTATTGGCTGACGCACAAGAGTGGCTGACGTGGGGAAGAGCGACCTGATTTCATACGGCCTGCATGCGCGCCGCGACGTTGCGAGCGTGCAGCAGCGCCCGGATGTCGCCGGTATCGCTGGTCAGGACGAGGTCGGCGGCCGCTGTCATCAGAGCGACGTGCGCGTCGACCACGTCAGAAGAGCGTGCCAGCGCGAGTAGTTCCCCGATCCGCTTGCCATCATCTTTGCCCAGCGACTCGGTGCCGACGCCGGCTAGCACTCGGTCGAGGTTGGCTTGCTTGCGCCCGTCCCGCCAGACCTGGCCAACCACTGCGGAACTGACCCGGATCGGAGTTCCGTGCTGCTGCAGCACTCGCAGCAGAGCGCCGATCATGCGATCACGCCGGTCGACTGCCACCAGCGCGCCCGCGTCGAGGACAGCTTTCACGCAGCATCCGTGCGCGGCGCCAGCCCCAGCCGAGCCGCCGCTTCCTCGAGCTCAGCCTGGGTAAACGGGCCGTCCTCGGACTCCCACTGATCCAAGGCAGCGCCCAAGAGCTCGTTGCGCAGCTTGTCTGCTGCTGCCTCGGTCAGCCATGTCGACACGCTGGTGCCCTGGCGCGCAGCCGCCTGCCGAACGCCCTCCCCGAGTTCGGGCGGCATCGTCACGGAGAACCTGTCCACGTGCGTCATACATACGACCGTATCACATGCACGAGTATGCATCGGGCTGGTCGGCGCGCAACCGCTAGTAGGGCCAGGACCGGCTCAGACTAGGGCCAGTGCGATGGCAAATGCCTGGTTGACGGCGCGCATTGAGGGTGGTGAGAGTGCGCCGAGGTATTGGCCGAGCTCATCTTTGGCCAGCTGCTCGATGCAGTCGGCGTTGGCGTAGCCAGTTAGCGGGTCGGCCGCTGAGAGCTTCACCCAGGTGGGAAGGTCACGCGCGGTGGTCGTCAGCCGGATGGCGACGATGTCCGAGAGCAACCGGTTGCGGGCGTTGTTCGACACAACGAGCCAGGGCTTGAGCCCGTAGCCGAGGTCGCAGCGGTAGACCTGCCCGCGCTTGGGGTGCTGACTCACGCGGCGCTGTCGCGCGCTTGCCGGGCGCGGCGGCGAGCCCGCACGACGGCCGCCTCTTCTGCCGACTCGTAAGGATAGTGTGGGTTCTCCGCGACGGCTGCGGCGTCACCGGCCTGGAGCTTTTCCTCTTGCAGGTGCTGCCACGCTTGATGAATGGCTGCCTGCACTGCTGCGGAGCGGCTTGGATGGCGCTCGGCGAGCTCAATCAGCTCCCGGCTGGTCTCATCGTCCAGGCGGACGGTCATAGCGCTTGTCAGACAAATATGATACCGCGACTGTGCTGCAGAATGAGCATCTGTCCACAGCGGGGAAAGTCGCGAGCTAGTTGTCCACAGTCGCTAGCGCGGATTAGCGGGCTGGCCGCGCGCTCGGGCAGTGTCGTGACCGGAGGTGGTCACGATGAGTCCGGACGGCGAGCGGCGGGCGCGGGTGGCATTGAGCTTCCTGGCGCAGCCGGGTGACCCGGTGCTGGGCGCCGCGCTGCGGACCCGGACGGCGGCGGAGGTTCTCGCGCTGGTCACCGGCGCGGACGCGGACGGCGAGGCGCTGCTGGCCGCCCAGGCGGAGGATGCCGCGTTAGGCCGGGCGCTGCCACGCTGGCGGGACCGGCTTGGCGAGATCCCGACCACGGCTCGGCTCGGAGCCTGGCAGGAGGACGGAATGCGGCTGGTCATGCCCGGTGACGCGGAATGGCCGAGCCAGCTGGACGATCTGGGCGACGCCCGGCCGGTAGTGCTGTGGGTACGGGGCCAGGCGGACCTGAGATTTGCCTGCATCAACTCGGTATCCATGGTCGGCTCCAGGGCGGCGACCGGGTATGGCAACCATGTCGCCATCGAGATGGCCGCGGCACTCGCCGAAAACGGCGTCGGCGTGATCTCAGGCGGCGCGTTCGGGATCGATGCCAGCGCGCACCGGGGCGCGCTGGCGGCAGACGGGCAGACGGTGGCCGTGCTGGCGGGCGGCCTGAATTACGCCTACCCTGGCGGCCACGCCGAGTTGTTCCGGGCGGCGGCGGCGCAGGGCGCGCTTGTCAGCGAGTGCCCGCCGGACCAGCGGCCGACCCGGCCGGGGTTTCTGATCCGCAACCGGATCATCGCGGCGCTCAGCCGGGGCACGGTGGTGGTCGAGGCCGCGCTGCGCAGCGGCGCCCTGAACACCGCCCGGCACGCCCGCGAGCTGTGCCGGCCGGTGATGGCGGTGCCAGGGCCGGTGACCTCGGAGCAGTCGGCCGGGTGCCACGAGCTGATCAGGGAGTACGGGGCCATGTGCGTGACCTGCGCCCGCGACGTCGTCGAGCACGTCGAGCCGTCCGCCGCCGGGCCGGACGCAGGCCCGCGGCGCGGCCCGGCCGTGGCACGGGACCTGCTGGGACCGGCCGCCCGCGCGGTACTGGAGCAGGTGCCAGCCCGAGGCGGCCGCGGACCGGCAGGCATCGCGGTGGCCGCCGGGGTCGACCTGGACACCGCAGTGCGCTGTCTCGGCGAGCTGTCGGCCGGGGGGTTCATCCGGCGGTGCGACCAGGGCTGGCGGCTCATGAAGACCGACTGAACGCGCTGCCCGCGTACGCGCCGCGGTGGCGACGCGGGTACTCGCCGGCGATTCACCGAGAACGCTGCGGTCGCCGTTCCCGTTACAGGCGGCGGAATGGGGGGACCACATCGACGCCGAGCCGGCGGCTTATGGTGAGTGAGGGGGATCGGCCGAGGTCCGGTCGCTGCCAAGGTTCTGCGGTACCGGAAGCCACGAGCCGGCCTGCGGGCACAGAAATTCTAAATCGGATCTTTCGGGGGTGAACTGATGGGGCCTACGGTCCCTAGCCGCATTCCAGCCGGCGCTACTCCGGAGGGCGACGGAGTACTCATCGGACGCGGTTCGGTGCGCGTCGACGCCTTCATTGATTTCATGTGCCCGTTCTGCAGGCGATTCGAGCTGTCCGCCGGACCGACGCTCGCCGGCCTTGTCTCTGGCGGCACGATCAGCCTGGCCTACCACCCTATGAACTTCCTCGATGAGGCGTCGACGACGGAGTACTCGACGCGAGCAGCGGCGGCCTCGGGCTGCGCCGCCGATCAGGAGCGGTTTGCCGAGTACGCGCACGCGTTGTTCGTCAATCAGCCACCCGAGGGCGGTCCCGGGCTGAGTGACAGTGAACTGGCCGCGCTCGCCGCGGACGCCGGCCTGACAGGCGCATTTCCGGCCTGCGTGGCCACCATGCCCTACCTGGACTGGCCGTCGTACGTGACTGCACGCGCCGTCGCGCTCGGCGTGGGCGCGACTCCCACGGTGCTGGTTGATGGTGCAGCTGTGACGCCGGACCCGCAGGCGATCGCCGCAGCCGTTGCCGGGTCAGCGGCCTCGTAACTACCGGCGGCTCCCGTCGTGGTCTCGCTGCCGCGCTTGGTCTGCCCGCTGCCCGTGATACCGCAGCAGGCCGTACACCGACCTGATGAGGGATTCTCAGAATCCTGCCCGATATCGGGCAGGATTCTTGCAAATCGAGCTGGTCAGCCAGCATTATGGACCGGGTGACCGGGCAGGACCCGCATGGGGATCTCGTCGAGTACCTGATCCGCGCCTGCCCGCTCAGCCCGGCCGAGGCCGCCCGTGTAGTAGCTGACGTGCTGGGTTACTTCTCCGAGGCGCCAGCGGACTACGTCCGTCGGCGCCACCGGGAGCTGAAGGCGCGCGGACTCAGCAATGACCTCGCCTTCGAGCAGATAGCGGCTGAGATCCCGCTGCGGCGCTACGCGGCGCCGGAGCTCTCGCTGCGGCAGTTGCGCAGGATCGTTTATGGATAAGCAGGATCGTCTCCAGAAGAGGAGCAGACGCTTTGTGTGGAATCGTCGCATATATCGGCAGCAAGGACAGCGTCCCGATCTTGCTGGAGGGCCTGGCCAGGCTCGAGTACCGCGGTTATGACTCCGCCGGGCTCGCGGTTGCCAGCCGCGGCGGCGACCTGCGCGTTCGGAAAGCGAAGGGCAGGGTGGCAGAACTGGCCGCCGATATGCCCGCCAGGATGAAGGGAACTCCGGGCATCGGGCACACCCGGTGGGCGACGCACGGCGAGCCAAGCGACGTCAACGCGCACCCGCACGTGCGCGGGCCGATCGCGATCGTGCACAACGGCATCATCGAGAACGCGGAGGAGCTCCGGGCCAAGCTGATCGCCGACGGAGCGGAGTTCGCCTCGCAGACCGACAGCGAGATCTTCGCGCACCTGATCGCAGCGG
>CAVQCR010000041.1:0-35282 GCA_963711055.1 uncultured Actinomycetota bacterium
TTGGGCCCCTGCGAGGCGGGATCAGCGTTCCTGGCTCGCTGGGTCCTGCTGGAGGCGAGCGAGGAGGGCGAGGGCCGGCGCGTAGTGGTCAAAGGGCGCGACGGTCGCGCCGGCGTCTTTTGCTGCGTCGTCCCACCGGCGCAGGCGGATGGCGTCGGTGGCGTATGGCTCATTCTCGAAGGAGGTCGTCTCGTCGGGGTTCATGGGTCCGCCCTGGACGGTGAGGGTGTATTTGGACGCGTCGGAGAGTCGCTGGTAGAAGGCCGGGTCGACGGCACAGAGGTAGCGTTTGGCCGCGACGTGCAGGCGGATCGGCTCGGTGACGGCAGGCCCGAACCAGGCTGCGAGCCAGGTGGCGGCGACGTCGCTGTGCCGGTTGTCGGTGCCGCCCATCAGGTCGTGGCCGGTGAGGGGGCCGGTGATGTGGCCGACGTCGTGCAGCAAGGCGGCGATGACCAGTTCCGATGGCGCGCCGTCGTGCTCGGCGAGGGCGGCGGTCTGCAGCATGTGCTGAGCCAGGCAGATGTCCTCGCCAAGGTAGTCGGCGAGCCCGGGCCCCTCGAACAGTTCGCGTATCCGGTCGGCGGCGAGCTGCCCGCGCAGGACATTCCGCCCGCTGGCGACAGCGTCCAGGTCGGCGTAGCAGCCCTGCAGGTGGCGGTCGCCGGTGTCGGCGAAGCCGGTACGCGAGTGCAGCAGGCGGGTGTTGTCAAAGATGAGGCAGTCACCGGGACCGAGCCTGAAGGTGACCATGAGCTGGGGCCGGTGCAGGATCTCGGCGAAGGCACGGTACGCCGCGTAGAACGCTGCGGTCTGCTCGGCCGGGAGGCGTAGTGGCTGCATCGACCGGCTGTTGAACCGGATTTCGCGGATCCGCCCGTCCGGGCCGATCCCGATCAACGGCCTCGTGGCCGCCAGCTCGGTACGGGCGTCGGCGAAGCGGAAGGTAACCGGCGTGCTGGCGAGGACGTCGAAAGCCTCGGGGTTCTGCCCGCGGAGCATGGCGGCGGCATGGAAGCCGTCGACAAGGCCTGATTCGCCGCCGCTGACCGCGTTGGACAGGCAGTGCAGCAGCTGCACGGTCGGCACCGGGTCTCGGTAGGGATTGTCGGTGTGCGGGGCGATGGGCAGCCCGGTAAAGGCGAGGTTGGCCTGCGTGGCCTCGACCCGGACGTCGAACAGCTTGCCGTAGTTGGTCTCGCGCACGTAGCCGAAGCTCGCAGCAACATCGAGCACGATGCCCGGCACGACCGGAACTCCGCTGAGCAACGTGAATCCCTTGCGCATAATGGCAGCGAGGCAGTCGGCCCGGTGCTCAGGGTCGGACCGGAAGCGGGCCCAGTCGCCCACGGGAGGCTCGGTCCTGGCCCACAGCTGCTTGCCATCCTCGCACCGCTCGTCCGGCGCGGTTCCGGCAGCGAGGAATGCCGGGTCGAACCGGCTGATGTGCCCGTCGCTGAACTTCACCGTCGTGCCGTCCGTGCTGGTCACGGTGAGGTCGGCGTCGAGGTCGAGGATGCCGAGCAGCTTCTGCCCGTTACGGGGATCGCGGCAGTGCGGGCAGCAGCAGTTGTCTCGCAGCCAGATAGCCGGCTGCGCCAGCGCCTGAGCCACGCTGGTCTGGGCCTGGGTCTGGGTCATGAGAGTCCTCGCATCAGGGTGTTGTTCTCGACAGAGTTGCGGACGGTGAACGCGGCAGCATCGCCGAGGTAGCGGTCCTCGGACCACTCCGGGGGACGCCACCGGGGTCAGCGCTCAGGCGCCGTACGCACAGCTGCGGGATCGGGGGGCGGATGCCCAGCGGGCGCATGTCCTCGGCGGACGCAGCTGGTGTCAGCGTGTGGGTGGGGTGGGCGAAGGTGATGCTCAACCATTCTCCCGAATCGGGCGCGAGATACGCCCTTCACCCCCGGTGCATCTGCTCGATGCTCTTTGCAAGTCGGCGCGGTCCAGCGGGACCGCGTCGTTCAACCGCCGCGACACCTCGTCCGCAACGTCGCGATCCTCGCCGTGTTCCGCAGCTCGCGCACGATATGGCTAACCCGGTGAACACTCTGCAGGTCCAGCAGCAGCTGCGTAGTCCGCTGAGAGGCTGCGATCACGCCCTGATGCTCTCCTCCGCCAGAGCGAGCTCGAGGCGTCATTGACGTGCTCCAGGGTCCCTTGTTCGAACCCAGTGTGCCCACCAGGCAGAACGACCTGTTAACGATCAGGAGTTCGTGAGGATGACGAGTCGCTGAGTGGCTCGGGTCATCGCGACATAGCGGTCGACCGCTCCTTCGATGCCCGTGCCGAACGCCTCCGGGTCGATGAGGACGACTAGGTCGAACTCGAGTCCTTTCGACAATTCCGGGGTCAGCGACTGGACCCGGGATGTCGCGCGGAACATGGGATGGCCGATGACGCACGCGATCCCTTCGGCGTGCGCGGCGAGCCAGCCGTCCAGGATCGAGCCCAGGTCCGAAGCAGACCCGTGCACGACGGGGACGCCGCTGCTGCGGATGGAGGTCGGTACGTTGGCGTCCGGGAGCACGGCCCGGATGACGGGCTCGGCCTCCGCCATTACTTCTTCCGGCGTTCGGTAGTTGATGCTCAGGGAAGCCAGAGTGATCTGGTCGAGCCCGATCCGTTCGAGCCGTTCCTGCCACGACTCGGTGAACCCGTGCCGGGCCTGGGCGCGGTCCCCGACGATGGTGAAGCTCCGGGACGGGCAGCGCAGGAGCAGCATCTGCCACTCTGCGTCAGTCAGTTCCTGAGCTTCGTCCACGACGATGTGTGCGAACGGGCCGGCGAGCCGGTCCGGGTCGGGACTGGGCAGTGCAGTCTCGTTGACCAAAGCGTCGTGGAAGTCCTCGCCGCGCAGCATCGTCACAAGGCCTACGCCGTATTCGTCGTCGTCGACCTCAATCAGGTCGTCGATGACGTCGGCCATGTGCTCGCGTTCGGCGGCGACAACGGAGTCATGCCGGCGCTTACGTCGTGACGCCTGCGGGTCGCCGAGCCGCTGCCGTGCTGCGTCCAGCAGCGGCAGGTCCGATACCGTCCAGGCCTGCGCGTCCAGGCGCTGTAGTTGCTGCACCTCATCGGGGCTCAGCCACGGAGCGCACATCCGCAGGTAGGCGGGTACCGACCACAGGTCGCCGACGAGGTCAGTCGCTTCGAGCAGCGGCCATGCCCGGTAGAGGGCCGTGACTAGCTCCCTGTTCTGGAGCAGCGACTTGCGAAACAGGTCAGCCGGGACGTCACTGTCGTGCTTGTCCATCAGGATCGCGGCCAGTTCGTCGAAGATCTGATCGCGCGCCTCGTTGTGCGGAGTACCAGGTTCTACTGCCTCGAACGACTCCGCCCAATCGTCGGCGGTGAGCCTGATGTCAGACCAATGGGTCTCGACCGTCATCCCCGTGGCGGGCGGATTCTCGTAGAACCTGACGGCCGGCTCGATCGCCTTCACCAGGTCCGCAGACGACTTCAGGCGGGCCACGTTCGGGTCGGCCTCGATGCCTGCTGCGGCTCCCCCGGCGACGAGGTCCCGCAGGGTGCAGGTCTGCACGCCCTCCTCGCCGAGGCTGGGGAGCACGTCGGAAACGTAGGCCAGGTAGGGCTGGTGCGGGCCAACGAACAGCACGCCGCCCCGGCGATGACCGAGGCGAGGGTCGGAGTAGAGAAGGTAGGCGGAGCGGTGCAAAGCGACGACAGTCTTCCCCGTACCCGGACCGCCATCGACGACGAGAGCGCCGCGCGATCCCGCGCGGATGATGGCGTCCTGGTCGGCCTGGATGGTGCCGAGCACGTCTCGCATCCGGGCCGACCGATTACTGCCCAGGCTGGCGATGAACGCGGACTGGTCGTCGAGCGCGGCGTGCCCGTCAAATCCGTCCGGGGTGAACACCTCGTCCCAGTAGTCGCTGATCCGGCCACGGGTCCAGCGGTACCTGCGGCGGCTTGCCAGGCCCATCGGGTTGGCGTGGGTCGCTCCGAAGAACGGCGCAGCTGCGCGGGAGCGCCAGTCGACCAGCAACCGGCGCCCCGCCGAATCGGTGAGGCCAAGTCGTCCGACATACACGGGCTCGGGGGTGTTTGCACTGACCATCCGTCCGAGGCACAGGTCGAGGCCGAAGCGGCGCAGGGCGCGTAGGCGAGCGGCCAGCCGGTGGATCTCCAGATCCCGGTCCAGCGCCTTCTGGCCTGTGCCGCCAGGCGCCTGCCGCTCAGCGTCGAGGCGGTCGGACAGGTCCGCAATCGACTGCTCAAGGCTCTCCGCGATGGCCGCGAAGTGCTGCTCGTCGTCGGCGATGAGTCTCGGATCGGCCTTGGGGGCGAGGCGGTCGGGGAGATCAAACGCGCTGGTAGTCGAGCGGTTCACGGCAACAGCTCCCATCTGAGGTGCGCGGCGTCCCTACGCGGGTCGCCTCGATCGCCATCTAGGCGACGTCCTTCGATGTTCCGGGCTCGGCCAGCGATTATGCGTCATGACCCGGGTCTTGCCGCAAGCCCCCAGGTGCGCTATAGGTTGAAAGTGGAGGGGAGTATCTGCTCCCCTGGCTCAGGTGATTGTCGCAACGCCCGAACGATCCGGGGGGCTGCTGGGCAATCGATCGGGGCGTGGGGTAGGCAATCCTGGGTGGTCGCGGGTGGAGATTGCCGACGGAGTTCTGTGGGGCTCACGAGGCTTACCGTCGCCCCTGGGTCCGCACTGTTGTCTGGCGCTCGCGTGCCTAGGAGCCAAACCGGGGGCAAACCGTCTTCGGGAGGATGCTGAGGCCAAGGCTCACTGCGGGTTGATGGCTACTTGCCCACACGCGACGCCGTTCCGGTCCTCGTCACCGCGGGCGGCGCCGGGCGACGGTCCTGACGGGGTGACGGGTGCCCATCGCCTCCAGAACGGACTCGGCTGACGGTGCCGGCGACCGGCCGAGCTCAGTGCCCAGCCAGGCCTGCTGACCGTCGTCTATGGCCAGCGTCTGCAATATCCCTGCTGGCCCCGTCATGACAAGGCGGTGGAACAGCACCTGCGCGAAGCTGTCCGGGTCACCGGGTCGCAGAGCCTGCAGGTGCCACTGCGAGTATTTCTTGCTACAGGAGGTCGGCGAGCAGGGATGCGGCGCGGGCGGCGCCGTCGGTGGCGACCGGGCGGTAGTCGACGTGGCGACCTATCTCGGTGGCGATGGCCGCGGCGATGTCGGCAGGTTCGGCGGTGTGGTAATCCATGCACCGGCCGGCGTGGTAGCGGTCGAGCCTGTATCTGACGTGGTAGTTCTGCTCGAAGTGGTGAGCGAGCGGGAAGTAAAGGAATGGCCGGCGGTTGGCGGTCAGCTCCATGGCGGTGGTCAGGCCGCCTTGGACGACGGCGAGGTCGCAGGCGGCCAGATGGCGGTATAGGTCAGGGACGTACGGGCGGATCTCCAGCCCGTCGTGGGTCGGCAGGCTGCCGGGATCGATCCGCGGGCCGGCCACTACGATCATCCGGAGATCGGGCACGCGGTCCTTTGCCTCGGGGAAGGCGGCGATTACCCGGCGCAGCAGGTGGGCGCCGACTCCCGAGCCGCCGACGGTCACGATGCAGACGCGCTCATCGGGCCGGTAGCCAAGCAGATCGCGGTCTCCGAGCTGGCGCGGGTCGAAGCCGGTGATGTAACCGGCGAAGTCGTAGTGCTGCTTGGTCCAGTCGCGGATTAGTGGCAGGCCGGGACCGAAGGCGTGCGGGACGACGTCGTCGGGGTCGCCGACGAAGATGGCGCGGTCACGCACCCGCGGGTAGCGGGCGATGTGCTCGATCATCTCGGCGTTGTAGTCGGCGGTGAGGAACGCTTCGCGTTCGCCGCCGTCGGCCATCGGCAGCCAGCCGACGAAGTCCGTCAGCCAGGCATAGGCGGCGGTCTTCTGCTCGGGGTTCTCGTGCAGGTAGTAGTCGAGTTCCCAGGATTCGTCGCCGATCCACAGGTCGTAGTCCTCCTGGCGGGTGAGGTCGTGGAAGACCATGAAGTTGGCGAGCAGGATCTCGTCCATCCGCCGGATGGCCTGGAAGCAGTGCAGGTCGTGCTCGGCCGACTCGGACTCTATGTGCCCGGACTCGCTGGCCAGGTGCGTGCTGGCCGGGTGGACGCGCTCGCCCCGCGCCTGCAGCACCGCGGTGACCGGGTGCTGGGCGAGCCAGTCGATCTCCAGGTCCGGCTGCAGTTTCCGCAGCTCGTCGGCGATCGCGGCGTCGCGCTGGGCATGGCCGAGGCCGATCGGCGAGGAGATGTACAGCGC
The DNA here is from genome assembly GCA_963711055.1 of uncultured Actinomycetota bacterium. Taxonomy (GTDB): domain Bacteria; phylum Actinomycetota; class Actinomycetes; order Streptosporangiales; family Streptosporangiaceae; genus JAJYUU01. The sequence continues at coordinate 6,253 of CAVQCR010000041.1, forward strand.
CCGCTTGCGGCGCGCCTTGCCCCGCACCCAGCGCGGGCGAATCCGCGCGGGGACGGCGAAGTCGCGCAGCAGCAGGTTGACCTTGACCGGGTCACGGACGTGCGGGCCGTGGCCCGAGCCCTCCAGCAGCACGAGGTGACCGCCGGTCGCCTCGGCGAGCGCGATCCCGCGGCCGGGTCCGGTGATCGCGTCCTCCGTGCCCTGGATCACTAGCACCGGGCAGCGAAGACGGCTGCACAGCTCGCGCGCGGCCTCCTCGTCCAGGCCGTTACCGATTTCCGTCGCAATGAGCGTCTCGGCGGTGGTCTCCAGGCCCCAGCCGATGCAGTCTTCGATCGGCTTGGTCGAATGGGGCTCGGTGAACATCTGGGAGAAGAAGAACTCCAGGAAGCCGCGGTAATCCTGCAGCCAGTAGTAGAGGTTGTCTTTGGCCCAGCCCTCATCGGTGGGCAGCACGTCATCCCACGGGTAACGGGTGCGGTCCTCCAGCGGCGAGGCGAACGGCACGGCCGGACAGATGAAGATGGCCCCGGTCACCCGGTCCGAGTGCCCTGCCGCCAGAATGAGGCCGCGCTGCGCGCCGACCGAGAGCGAGACGATCACCGCGCGCTCGGTCGCGGTGGCATCCATCACCGCCAGCGCATCGGCGGCGAACTCGTCCTCCTCGTATCCCGCCTCCGGGCGGTCGGAGCGGCCGTTGCCGCGGCCGTCGAAGGTCACCACGCGGCAGTGCCGGGCCAGGTACGGGATCTGCATCTTCCAGTGCCGTGAATGGATGATCGACCACGTCGGGAGCAGGAAGACGGTCGGCTCGCCGGACCCGTAGACCTCGTAGTACAGGCGCACGCCGTCGCGCTTGATGTAGCCGGAGCTGTCTGGGTACCGTGCCCGCGACTGCTCGCGGGCGGGCTGAGTCAGCGGGATATCCATTGGTCGATCCAATCCAGTAGTTCGCGGTGTCCGGTCTCGATGCCGCCCAGGCGCTCGATGATGATCCCGAGGTTGAACGCCATCACCAGCGAGACCAGCGCCGGCAGGGGTAGCCCGATGCCAAGCTCACGGCGCGGCTGTTCAAACGCCGCGGTCAGCACCGCCCGCCATTCGGCATTCACCCGTGCCAATCGAGCCCTGATGTCGGCGTTGTTCCAGGCCAACGCCTGCAGTTCCAGCCAGATCTTCTGGTAGCTGACATCCTCGCTGAGCAGGTAGCGCATCGCGGTGCGCCACTTGTCGGCGAACCGCAGATCTGCCGCGTACAGCTCCCTCTGGCGGGTGATCAGCCGCCCGGTAAACCGTTCCAGCGCATGCACCAGCAGGTTCTCGTTCGAGCCGAAATAATAGTGGACCAGACCGTGATTGATGCCGGCCTCCTCAGCGAGCCGGCGCGTTGTGATACCCGCATACCCGACTGTGGCCAGAAGCCGCTCCGCGGCGTCGAGCAGCGCCTCCTCGGCGGCGGTGCGCGCCGCCGTCTTCTGCGCCGCCGGGCTCACTGGGGTAGCCATAGCGCGTCCGCTATCTTCCACCCGTCGCCGGTCCTGATCAGGTGGAGGTACTCGCGGTAGGAGGCCGAGCGAACCACGGCGCTCGCGATGTTGCCACAGACATCGGCGATGTCGATTTCCACCCACCGGTCCTGGATCCTGGTTCCCTCACCCTCGGCACAGGCCTGCAGCATGGCCTCTTTTGTCAGGATCGCTCCGTCTTTTGTCAGGATCGCTCCGTCGTCCTCGGCCGGAGAGTGCTTGACCAGGTCTGGGTGCAGCGCCTGGTCCATCCGGGCGGCGTCAGCGTCATACCAGCCCCCGAAGTAGTCGTGCCCGGTCCGGGTGATCAGCTCTTGATCCGTAGCCATCGCCAAGCCATTCTGGGCGGCCAATCTTAGTCAAGCGGATTAGATGATCGACTAAGTCAGTCCACCAAACTCATGCCGCGCTGTCAAGACTGCACGCCGCGGAATGACAGGCTCAACCGGCAGCGTCACGGGTGCCCGGCTGGCAGGTTCTCGCCGTGCTTCCGGCGGCCACGAAGCCGACATCGCTGCAGGCGAACTTGCCCTGGGTAAGCACGGTTCACCGACCGTATCTACGATGGTTTGTAGGCACTTGGCGCTCGTACGCGTCGCAGGTCGCCGACCGGGCCTTCCCGGCGGCGGCCACCTAGACGAGGAACCTGGCGAAGACACCGCCGCCGGCCTCGGGTCGCTGTTTGGCTGCGCTGGCCCGGCTGGCATGTGGGTTAGCCGTCCGCCCTGGATGGCCAGCGCCGGCCGTGACTGACGGTCGGCGACAGTGACGGGAGGTGCCCATGGCTGAGCGGCATCCGATCCTGGTGACTGGCGCCGGCGGCGGTAGCGGCGGTGTCGGCCGCCGGGTGGTCGCGCAACTAAGCACCCAGCGCAGTCCCGTTCGTGCCCTCGTACACCGGGACGACGACCGGGCTCAAGCCCTGCGCGCCATGGACGGCGTGGAGGTAGTGGTGGGTGACCTCACCAAGGGCCGCGATGTCGCAGCCGCTCTTCATGGCTGTCGCCGGATCTATTTCGGGATGAGCGTGTCCACCGACTACCTGACGGCCGCGGCCACGGTGGCGGCCGCCGCGCTGGACAGCGGCGCCGTAGAACTGCTGCTCAATATGTCACAGATGACGGTCTCGCAGATGGATCTGACGAGCGTGGCCGAGTCCGCGCATCAGCGGCTGCATTGGCTTGGCGAACACGTGCTCAACTGGTCGGACCTGCCGGTCGCGCACGTCCGTCCCACCGTGTTCATGGAGAACCCGCTCTTCGCCATCCTCGCGGTCGCCTCCATTCAGCGAGATGGCACGATCAGGCTCCCGTTCGGTAACGCGCGGACCTCACCGGTCGCCGCGCGCGATGTGGCCGATGTGGTGACCCGCGTGCTGACCGACCCGCCGCGGCACGTCGGTAAGGTCTACGAACTGACCGGAGCCACGTCTCGTGACATGACCGCGATCGCCGCCGAGTTCTCCGACGTCCTGGGGCGGCCGGTCGTCTACCTGGACGTGCCATTTGATGAGTGGCTGGAACACGACCTCAAGCCCCTGGGCCTGTCCCCGCACGTGTTTGACCACCTCGCCACGATGGCCCGGCTGCACAAGGCGAACAGGTACGACAGAGCGACGAGCGACATCGCCGATCTCCTCGGTCGGTCGCCGTCAGGCTTCGACACTCTCGTCGATGAGACCCCGCCATGAGCGAGTGCGGCTGCCCCAACCGCCGGGCGGCTTGCCGGCACGCTACCCTCGGCCCAGTCTGAATGCCTCGCCGACTGCGGCGATCCCCGCGGTGTCGGCGAAGGCGAAGCTGAAGATAACTTCGCTCGCGCCGGCGTCGATGTGACCGGCGACCAGGCCGGGAATCTCGTGCGGCTGGCCGACGGTGAAGCCGGCGGTCTCCTCGGCCGGGGCGGCGGCCGCCAGTATCTGGCGCATCTCGGCGGTGTTCTGCTCCGAGGTGGTCAGGATCAGCGGGGTCATCCAGGTCACGCCGACCTCAGCTGGGTCACGGCCGACCTCGGCGCAGTGCCGGTGCAGCACGCTGATCTTGCGGGCCAGCGTGGCGACGTCGCCGGTGACGTTGCACTGGTCGGCGTAGCGGGCCACCAGCCGCAGCGTCCGCTTCTCGCCGCCGCCGCCGATCATGATCTTCGGCCCGCCAGTCTGCACGGGCCGGGGCTGGTTACGGGCGTGATCGAGCCGGTAGTGGGTGCCGGTGAAGCTGACATCGTCGGCGGTGAACATTGCCCGGCACACCTGAACCGCTTCCTCGAGCATGTCGAGGCGCACCCGGTCACTGGGATAGTCGACGCCCAGGCCCTGATGCTCGGCGTCATACCAGGCGCCCCCGATGCCGAGGATGGCCCGGCCCCGCGAGATGACGTCCAGCGTCGTGACGATCTTGGCCAGGATGCCCGGGTTGCGGTAGGTCACGCCAGTGACAAGCGTGCCGAGCTGCACCCGCTCGGTGCGGGCGGCCAGCGCCCCCAGCAGGGTATAGGCCTCCAGCATCGGCTGGTCCGGCCCGCCCAGGGGCGGCAACTGGAAGAAGTGGTCCATCACCCACACCGAGTCGAACCCGGCTTGTTCCGCCGCCGTCGCCAGATCGGCAACGTGCTCGAACAGGTCGGCCGGATCGAGTCCGGAGAAGTTGGGCAGCTGCACGCCGAATTTCGTCATAGTGGCCACGGTAGCGGTTCTCAAGAAGGGTAGCCGCCACGCCCGCGCCACCATCGGCTGCCACGACAACGCCGCCTGAGATGGCCGGTCACGGATTGGGCGCCATACGGCGGGCCGCCGAACGAACATTCCGTGGCACGGTGCTGGCCACGCATGTGCGTCCAGCATGTCGACGGCGTCATCGATCGCGTCCCCAGTTAGCTGGCGACCCGGCCTTCTCCAGATCGTCGCAGGCTTGCATCGGGCAAGGCTGAGCTGTTCAGGGAAGCAGCCCGCAGCTGGCATCTACCCCGGCCATCTGGATGGGCGTGCGGTTGGAGTAGCTGGGCGCAGGGGCTGATGTTGGCGCCGCGCCGCCACAGATACTCGGCCATCCTGCGCTGCCCGCCATGGCAGGGTGCGCTGAGCGGGTTATCGAGCGGCGAGCGCGACAGCGGCGTTGAGCGCGTCCAAGGCGGAACTCTGCCGGGATGCATCTGCCGTATCGAACGGCCCGGTCCAGCACAACCCGAACTGGGTGTCGGCGTTCCGGCTGTTTTCCCAGATGGACCGGGCGTTCCTCAGCATGAAGTCGTGGTAAGCCGGACGGCGGCTGTGCAGATAGAAGTCGTAAAGATTCCGGACGAAGATCCCTTTGAACTGCGAGCCGTCCCCGTGGCGGCGTGCCCGGGCCATTTCCGATTCGCCCGGCTCAATAAGGATTCCCGCCGGGCTGGCCTCCGCCGGGCTGGTCAGGTCACGCAACACGGCGTCGGCGATGGACTCGCCCATCCGCAGGTAGCCCTCGTCGCCACTGATCTCGTGCAGAGCACCGAGCCCGCCCAGAATCACGCCCTGGTTATAGGTCCAGGTGGTTTGACCGTTGTTCGCGCAGTTTGGCGTTAGGCCGTCATTGATAAGTCCGGTGGGACCGATCATTCCACTGGCGAGGAACCACTCAAGCTCTCGCCTCGCCCAGGCCAGATAGCTGCCGTCCGTGCCCGGCGAGCGTAGATGGAGCCGCGCTGCAAGGCTGAGGAACAATTCGTTGGTGATCGCGTTCTTGTACTTTCTGTCCTGGTTCCACCACACCCCGCCACCGCAGGTATCGTCCCAGCCTGTCACCATGTTGGCGAAGATCACCTGGGCAGCGTCCAGATAGCGCCTCTCGCCGGTGAGGTCGTAGGCCGCGATCCAGGCGAGCCCCCACCAGCCGTTGTCATCGAAATAACGCACGATGAAATCGCGATGCCGGCGCCCCGCTGCGCGGAACGTCCTGTCGATGACGGCAGCGTATCTGCGATCTCCTGTCCGCTGGATGTAACTAATCACCGCGGTCAGCGCGTTGGCGGCGTTCCACCAGCCTGTTGTCCGCCACTGGCCGGTAAATCGGCAGTACCATCGCTGCAGCGCGTCGGTCCCGGCCGCAGCGCGCGTACGGTGGTCGGGCTCGGCCATCTGTGTCATGGATCCAACCTTGTGTTCCTCGACTGGGTTTCCCGCTGGTAGCCAGCCGCCATCGAATTGCCCGATCGTATCCTTGCGCCGCGGCTAGCAGGCACTCGGCGAACAACGAAAAAGGGCGGTGACGGTCCGCTGGACCGTCACCGCCCTCACGGGCGCGCCCCTCGGGGGGTCAGGGGCGCAGGTGGGCTAACTATGCAGGGCCATGGAGTGCAGCATGGCCTCGTAACCAGCACCGAACTTCGTGGGGTGGCCGTTGTAGCCGGTTATCAGCCCTGGGCCGGTGGCGCAGTTGAAGTCGCTGTTCCACGTCCAGGCCAAGTAGCTGGCGCCCTTGGAGTTCAGCCAGCTCGTCAGGGGAGACACGTAGTGATCGGCGCAGTCGTTCTCGCCGATCTCGCCGGCAATTAGCGGGACCTTCGCGATTACTGGGGCGATCTGGCTGTTCCAGCACGACTTGGTGCTGCAGGCGTTGAAGTTGTAGGAGTGCCAGGACGCCGCCAGGTTATGGTCGGGATCGGCCGGCTTGTGGGCCAGCCACTGGCTCAGAGCGTTGGACCACTCCAGGCCGCCCAGCATGAGGACGTTGTTCGCGCCTGTCGACCGCACCGCGTTCACCATGCTCTGCATACCAGCGACCTGGTAAGGAATACCGACGCAGTGGCCGCCGTGGAGCCAGCACTGCCATCCCTCTGCCATGCTGAGGTGGTCGGCCTGCTCCGGGTACGGCTCGTTGAACAGGTCGAAGATGACGCTGTCATTGCTCTTGAACGTGCTCGCCACCGAGGTCCAGAAGGGGATCGCCCCGGCCCTGTCTGGCATCGGCTTCTGGCACGTCGCCTCGGAAGACGAGCAAGCAGACGCCGGCCCGGTGTAAGCACCGTTGGTCCAGTGCAGATCCAGGACTACCGCCATGCCGTCGGCGTTGAGACGCTGCACGTAGGCCTTGATCGCAGCCCGGTACGGGGCGCCCGCGTAGGCATGCTTGACGTATGAGTCCCCATTCCAGCACGCTTCGTTGAGCGGAACGCGGACCGCGTTGATCCCGTCCGCTTTCATTACGTTGACCGACGCCGCGGTGTTTGGGCCGTCAAAGATTCCGTGGTTCTGCACGCACATGAACTCGGTGCCGGAGCGGTCTACCCCGTGCAGCTGTATCCGCTGGCCGCTGGCGCTGACCAGTTCATTGCCAGCCACATGCAGTTGCGGCGCAGTGCCCATGTTGGCTTGCGGCGTACCCGCACCCTGCGAGGCGGCGGGGAAGGCAAAGAACGCTCCCGCCGCGACTGCGGCGGCCAGAGCGACGCCTCCGAATGCTTTGTGCGGCGTCGACAGGCGATGCAGCCCGTAACGAGGCTTCGGCTCACTTGCTGGGGTCGAGTTTTTGGTACGCCTATGCTGAAGGCGGTTGGTAATAGTCTGCGGGAGTTTCATTTAGACGCTCCAGAGCAGTTGTCTGCGGACGGTCTTGCGATACTCGGCAGTTCTTGCTCCTGCCGGAGTACTGCTAGGGCGGGTCCAGTACAGGGCTCAGAGCGGCCTTGAGGCGGCCGACGCCGACCCGGTTGGGGATGTGGTAAGCCAGATCTCCTAGGGCGGTTTTGGTCATCCAAGAACCCTAGGAAGAAGCCACCTAGAAAATCGTCGTACGCATGACTGGATTCTGTGTCCGCTAACAGGCCGACTATCGTCTACCGCAACTGAGGTATGCGTGGCGCAGCTGACAGAGAAACCGCAGGTGGGGCTGGGTGCCGCGGTCAACGAACTTGCCGCAATCGAAGCGGGCCCTGGCGCTGACGAGCGCGACAAGGTGGGGTGCGCTGACGGCGCGCCGGCGTTCCTGGCGGCCTCGATCAGGGTGAATGCCATGGCGATCGCGGCCTTGGAGCCGGGCCCCTTGGTGACCTAGGTCCGATGCCTGACCGTGGCGAAGGGCCAACTCGACGGGGCTGGACGTTCCATAACCGCGGTGGCGTGATCGGCGACCCAGTGGCGAAACGATCGCGGCGCCGATCCGAGGATGTCGAACACCGTAGAGGTGATGAACGCCGGCGTTCCGGTCGTTGCGCCCCACGCGGCGAGCAGCATGGGTCCGCGCCGCGACGGCTGCCACGTCGCGGTCATCGACGGGTGCCGTCTCGGCAGCGCCGCAAGGCCACCGGACGGCACCGTCGGCGCGAATCGCGTCGCCCACCAGAACAACGCGTTCGACGCGAACATCCCCGGCCGGATGATCGTCGACTCGAGCCCGGAGGCCGCGATGAGTCGCTCGATATCGGCGTGCAGCACCGCCGTCGGATTCGGTTGCTGGAAGAAAGGGTGCGGGGCTTGGTGCGGTGCTGAGAGAAAGACGACACGCCGCGCGCGGGTTGCGAGACGCTCGATAACTGCCGGAGCTGTCCTCGGCCCGGCGGTCCAGCCGAGGAAGACGGCACTGACACCTCGCAGCCCTGCGTCGAGCGATTCGGGCACGGTGAGGTCGCCGGTGACGACTTCGACGTTCGCTGGCAGCGTCGGCGCCGCCTCGGAGCGATGCGTGAGGGCGCGGACCGGCACGCCCGCGTCTATTAATAGGTCGACTACGCCGCGCCCAACCCGGCCGGTCGCCCCGGTGACGAGTACCGGCGGCACTCTCGTCCGTGTCATGAGGACCTCGATGTCGTCCGTGGTCGGCGGACGGAGTGAATCATGCCATCTTCCTGGGTGCGGATGAAGATCATTACGCGGCGTTGTTGACCGGCTGATTCCAGGCGGCGGGCACTGCGGTCAGCTGGCCCACCGCGACGGCACTCACTGTGGTCGATCGAGCCCACCGCGTGGTCCTCGCCAAACCCGGCCGTGACCCAGGTCCGGCGGCAGGTCGCGGCGGCGCCGGCTGGCCCAGGGGCCAGGCGCGGTCCTTGAGATCAGCCGCCGGCTGTTCGCGTTACGGCTGGTGCGCCTTGGATGTCCCCGAGGTCACCCGGCTCGCCCAGCCCGCCGAGGCCGGGCAACGTGTTTGGTCCGGGCAGCCGACGCCGACTCCAGTCGTCCCAGCGCGTCGCTAGCCTGAACACGCTCCGAGAACTGGGCTGGCCAGCAGCGCCGGTCCGAGTGCTGCCCAGGCGCCCCCGTAGTAGGTGGGCCAACTTCGCTGCTGCGCCGCAGCCTGCCTCAGCAGCCGCAAAGCAGCTGCGCTGTGGGCGGCCGCTTTCGCTGCGGCCGCAGATGCTACTAGTGACAGCGGTGTGGGCGTGGCATCGAGCAAGGTTCCGTTGAGATTCAGCGAGAGAGCCTCGGCATGGCGACGTGATCGCAGCAGTGGCCACCAGCGGGCCGCGAGTGCCCTGGCCTCCGGATCGCAGGACGCAGCGAACCAGACAACTATCCGCTGGGCGTCCGGGCCATACTGCGCCTGCGGCTCGCTTCCGTCCGGAGCCGGCACCGGCTGGAGTGTTCCGCCCAGGCTGAGCTCCGCCCAGTCAGGTGGCAGTAGCTGACCGTTCCGGGTGAGTTCGCGTGTCATGCTCACGGCACCAACCGCTAGCCGATGCCACTCCTCGCGGCCAGTCAATTGCGCGAGGTCCTCCAATGCCGGGATCGCCCAGTAGCTGGGATCGAGCACCACGGCTTGCCCTATGGCCCATGGTCCGGCAGTAAGGACCGGCATTCCGCCAGGGCCGGCAGTCACCTCGCGCGCCAGGACTGCATCAGCCACCCGGCGACCCGCGCGGTGGAATGTGCCTGCGGCTGGGCCGTGATATCGGAGCAGGGCCCATGCGATCAGGAGGTCCGCGTCGGTCGCAGGCTCCGCGCTGATTAGCTGGCCCGCCGCATTCGCGTGGAAGGCGAACAGGCCGTCGGGGAGCTGCAGGTGATCATGTGTCCATTCCCATATCCTGCTAAACCCGGAGTAGTCGCCGTCTGTCTCGGCCAGCAGCATGCCATAGGCCTGACCCTCACTCACGGTGTCATGGCCTTGATCCAGTCGCACGACGCGGCCGTCGGGCTGCGCATAGCCCCGAAGAAACCGCGCTGCTTCGGATTGCGGCAGTGCCGCACCGGCATCAGAAACGCCGCAGCGTGCGACTCCCACAGCGAGTCCGGCGGAGGCGAAGGCCGCCGTAAGGCAGGCCGCAGCTTTCCCGCGCACCCTCGCCGCGACCTTACTCTTAGGCGTCTGCCGATGCTGTGCACGCGTAACAGTCACAGGTCCCCTTTACCCCTCGCCCGTTCTGTTTCCGTCGACTGGTTCCGCGGCTCGCTGTCAGCGCGACAGCGTTCAGTTTCAAACAGCTGTGCGAAGGGCTCACGCGCATATATGACGCAATGCACGGCTTGCCATCGATCACCGGGCACACTCCACGGGGCGATCCGCAGCGTGCCCGTCACCGAAACCGAGCATCAGGTGCGGGTAGGCACCGGCCGCCTTCGAGAGGATCTCTCACGAGATGCGCCAGTTAAGGACAGATCTGCCCGGCACCCAGCAGAGCCAACCGCCAAACCGGCTATGTCCAGAACTGGAAAGAGCGGCCAAAGCTCGGCATCATCGCGTGCCCTGCTAATGATCTCCTCCAGGTTGTGCCGTTGACGGCCAAGGGTTTCCGTTGGCTCATCTGACCCCCCTCACTTCGCGGCTTCCAGGGCTGTCCTTCTTGGGTAACGGGAAAGCGGCATCCCGGCTCGAGGCGCCGTGGGTCGATGCCTGCCCTTACGCATCCGAGCAGCACCTAACGCATAATGAATGCCTACCGGAGCCGACTCCCGAAGCCATCCCCGTTATCCACCATATTTGGGCTGGCCAGATCACTATGCAGGTCGGCAAGCGTGCACCGTGCGGGTAACCGCGGCAGCTGACGAGGTCCGCGTGCCACCACATGTTTCGGGTGCCAGATGACGAAATCAACTCGGGAAGCCGAGTTGCGAAGCCTTGGCGACAGCGTCAAGCTGAGACCGCGAGCCGAGCTTCCCGAGGATCGAGCGAACGTGAGTGCGAACGGTGGCGTAGCTGATGTGCAGGCGCTCGGCCACGGCCCGGTTGTCAACGCCCTGGGTCATCAACGCGAGGATCTCTCTTTCGCGCGGGGTCAGGCTAGAGAGCAGCTGGGCTTGCCTGCTCTGCTCGCGGGTGCTTTCCCGCCGCGCTGCTAGAGCGGCGGCGATTGTGCCCGACGGAATGAGAGTCTCACCTGCGTCAGCGGCGCGGATCGACTGGACGATCTCCTCGCCACTCGTTGACTTCAGCAGGTAGCCGCTGGCACCGGCCTCGATCGCGTCAAGTAGACGCTCATCGCTGTCGTCCGCGCTCAGGAAAACGATCGCGGTGTCGGGAGAGCGAGCGCGGATGCGGTCTGCAGCCTCAGCCCCGGTGCCGTCGGGCAGATGGAAATCGACGACGGCCACGTCTGAGCTGACACTTTCGATTGCCTGGCTCACTGCCGCAACCGAGCCGGCGATGGCCGCTACGGTCAAGTCGGCGTAGTCCTCGAGCAGGGCCGACAGGCCCTCGGCGACCACCGGGTGGTCTTCGACGATCAGCACTCGGATGGTGCTCGATTGCTCAGGCGGCGCGCTCACGGCGTGCCTCCGGCCGGTGGGGCGGCTCGTCGAATGGTATCCAGAACTCGACGGTAGTCCCTCGGCCCGGTGTGCTCTCGATGCGGGACCATCCTCCGGCGACCTGCGCGCGTTCCCGGATGAGCGTCAGGCCGAGGTGGCCTGGGCGTTGCTCAATCTCTACTGGGTCGTAGCCAACACCGTCATCGGTGATCCGGGCCAGGCAACCATCGCTGACCTCCAGGAATTGCACCCTCACCATCCTTGCCCGGGCGTGCTTTCGGACGTTCGCGAGCGCCTCCTGAGTGGTGCGGTATATCAGAACATTGCGGCTCCTAGGGCTTCGGTCCGTGCACCTGTCATCGAGCTGGTAGGCGATCCCGGTGTCTGAGCGCATCTGCTCAAGGTAGGCCTTCAGACTCGAGACAAAGCCGCGATGATCCATGTCCAACGGCCTCAGGTCGAAGATCAGCTGGCGCAGACGGCTTTGCGACATGCTGAGGGCTTCCTCGAGCTTGCCGAGAATGAGTATCTCCTCGACATTCCTGAGCCTGTGCCGAAGCTGTTGCACGCGCAGACTGGCCGCGCTTAGCGTCTGGATAGTGTCGTCATGGATGTCGGCAGCGATACGGGCGCGCTCTTCCTCTTGGGCGCGGATCAGGTGGCCGAGCAGCGCATGCTCATCCCGGTCGGCCGACTCCAGTACGTCCAGACCTATATCTAGGGCGAACTGCGCGCGCTGTGCCTCGGTTATGTCTCTGACGGTGAGCACCGTCGCGGTGCCCTGGTCGGTTTGTAGCGGAATGACAACGACGTCAGCGGGGAATTGCGTCAGGTCTCTTCGGCTGCCGACCAGTTCCACGTGGTGGCCGGACTGGCCGGCCGGCTGGCTGCCGCCTCGGTGCCGGGTCAGTGACTGGCCGGGGAACAAAGTCTTGGCGGACTCGCCATGCAGGTGGCCGCGCCGGTAGCCGAACAGGGACTCGGCTTGCGCGTTGGCCTGGGAGATCTGTCCCGCTCGGTCCACGATCAACATTGCGTCCGGCGAGGATTCGAAGAGCTGCTGGAACCGGGTTTTCATGGCGCACGCACGTCCCTGTGGTCGGGAACGATCATCGTATGCCGTGGATCGAAGTGCTCGCGGCAGGTGCCAGTCACTAGCTGTCGTGGCGCCGTCCGGCGCCAGCCGGTTACGGTGAACGGTGGCGGTGGCGTCATCTCCTCGACCGGCAAGCAGACGGCCCTGTCCCGTACGGCCGCCGGGCGCAGCGTTGCGGCGTCGTTACTGGTAGGCGCCATGCCGCTTAGCCTCGCGCTCGATGGGTGCCTTGATGGGTCTCTCGATGGGTGTCTTGGTGGCGGCGTTGCTCAAGAACGGATTCCGGCAGCCGCTGGCGGGGCAGTCCCGGTGCTTGGCCTTGGTCACTAGTCTGGCTAGTCGCCAGCCACGGCATCACCGCCGCGTGCGGAGCCGTAAGCGTGTCGTAGTCGGTGCCGAGCCGATCACCCGCGGCGATAGCCGCCGCAGCGTCGCATGCGGCGGCCCAGGATGCCCAATCGGACCGACTGAGCTTGTGAGCGGTATCCATTGCTACCCGCCGTGCGGCCGCGGCGGCAGCGAGGACCAAGTAACGCTCATCTTGCGTCGTGACACGTTGCAGTTGAGCCCAGGCCTGGGCGCGGTCCAGGTCGTCGGCCTCCTTCCAGATGCCTGTCACCATGTCGATCTCGATAGGCGAGAGGTCCCTCAGACTGGTCAGGAATTGGACCACCCGCTTGGTGTGGGGGCCGAATACTGCTCTCATGGGAACTCTCCGTATCTAGACCATGTCCCGGATCCTTGCGGTCCAGGGATCTCATGGGCTCGACTTAGCAGGTGTAGCCGACGGGCTCGTCGACTTGCCGGGCGCTGTGGCGGCATGGGTAGGCTTGCCCCCCAGACTCGGCGGCAGGACGTATGGTGGCTGCGTCGGAACCGTGACAGGCTGCGGCGGCGTGTTTACCGTGATCTTCGCTGTCCCGGAACCGCCGCTTTTCTGCCCGACGAGCTTGAAGTAGAGTGCGGGCCCGACTCCGCTGGGAACGACGTAATGTCCGGCTGCGGCTGCGCTGCCCTTGCCGTTGACCCGGAAGGCGGTGACCAGCTGGCCCGTGCTGCCATGGCCGCCGCCAGCGTAGACCAGGACCACTTCGTTGGGGGCGAAGCCGGTGGCGTAGAAGTTCACGTTCGTGCCCGGCAGGGCGTCGTAGGTGCTTGCCTGGACGTCGGGGTTGTAGGGCAAGACGAGGAAGCCCGAGGTTACTGATGCGCGGCTCTCCTCCCCTATCGCGGTGAGTCGTCTGACTGCCCTTCAGGCCGAACGGCACCACGAAGCTGAGGGAGAAGCCGCCGCCGCCGTTGGCGGTGGTGGTCAGGGCGGGCATGCCGGTGGATGAGTTGAGGTAGATGCCTACCTGCTCGCCGGGCGCGAAGCCGCTGCCGGTGAAAGTTATCGCCTTGCCGGCCCTGGCCGCATAAGGATGGGAGGTGGCGCCGGGATACAGGCCCAGCATCAGATAGGGCGCAGTCGCCGTCGTGTGGGTCTTCGTACCGACAAGCACCAGGGTCGTCGGACCGACCGGGGCCACACCGACCGGCACGCTGGCATGGCCGATCGATCCCGAACTGTCGGCCGTCAAGGTGACTACTGGAGTGCCGCTGGCACGGCCCCAGAAGACGTCGACCTTTTCACCATGACCGAACCCGTGCGCGGAGACCGTGACCGTGTCGCCCGGCTTGCCCGCCGCTTTGCCGTCAATAGTGGCGCTCCCGACCCCGCCAGGAGTCACTATCTGGGCAATTGCCCGCTGGCTGCTGCCGGTTTGCTCTGCGACGACGGTCGCTTTTGAACCGGTCAGGGCGGGCGGCATGGTGAAACCGGCGCTGAGCGTGCCGTTACGGGCGGCCTTGCCGCGTGCGACTATGCTGCCGCTGGGCGAGTGTGGTGACCGCAGCAGCAACACTGTCACGGCGGCGCGGGGAGTGAAGCCGCTGCCTTCAATGCTGACGTGGCCGCCGGGCGCGACCATGCCCGGGTTGAGAATGATGACCGGACCGCCTCCGGCTGCGACTGGGTGGCCGCCCAGCGTTACCGTCGGCACGGGCGTCGGCCGTGGCGCGGGCGCAGTGCTGCTCACTGCGGAATGGCGGGCGGCTGTCTTCCCGTTGCCCTCTGTGACCACGTGGAAAATTTGCCAGATGATCACGAGCGCGACGGCGATGCCCAGAATCGACTTCCATCTGCCCTTCTTCTTGCGCGCTGAGACGCTTGTAAAGCCGCCTCCTGTCGAGCCTCCTTCGCTCACACTCGTAAAGCCCGGGCCGGTCGAGCTTCCTTCGCTCGCACTTGTAAAGCCCGACCCTGTCCGGCGCTCTTCCCTGATTTTTGTTCCGTTATCCCTGGTCTCCATTACGCTAACCCCCCGGCTAATTCTTACTAACGATTAATGAGTAAACTCGCGTATATAGAGATTCACATCTCCTCGTTTTGCCTGCCACACTATCCTTGAATGTTGGGTAATGAAATTCAGCATATATTGTTCCTGCCCGTTCGCGTTATTCAGCACCATAGCTTGCTGCATGCCGTTTGACATCACCATGTAATTGATGCTCTGCGAGTAACCATTACCGAACATCTTCCTTATCTTCGGATCCGAGGCGGCATTCCAGTGCGACTGGGCGTACGGGTAGACGGGACGTATGTCGTGGAGTGCGACCCAGATGTCGTCGTCGGTGATGACCTTGGCCGTAGGCGGGATGTGCTGGCGTACCCAGGCGATCTCCTCGTTCTGCAAATAAGTCAGCGGCAGGTGGTACACGTCGGCTGCTTGCAGCCGGCCAGTCGGCTTGCCGTGGACGATGAAATATGAGGCGGACGGGAGCAGCAGTAGCGCCGCGCAGAACGTACAGACAATATGAACGCGGAACGGCGCTATTGGTGCTGGCAGCCGCTTCAGTATCCGATCCGAGACCAGCCCTATGCACAGCGCGTAAAGCGGGATCACCGGTATGACGTAGAAGTCGAGAATGACACTGCCGCGGGCCAGGTAGAAGACGATTCCGAACGCGAGGGCGCCAGCTACTAGCAGGGCCGGGTTCCGCTTTCTCTCGCGCCACCCCAGGTACAGGCAGATCAGCATGGCGGCGGTCCCGGTCACTAGTAGGAAACCGTCCTTGGGCAGCCACACCTGGTACAAGAAACTGGTATGGGCGAACAGAGTTCCCTGATTGCGATGGATCTGATACCACAGCTCATACAGCAGCGACACGTGACCCTGTGGCGTATGGCTCAGGCTGAAGTCAAGTCCGGGCGGCATCAGCTCACCCTTGAGCGTCGCGAACAGGAAGTACGCCAGCACCGGCGCGGATGCCGCGAAGACCCAGAAGGTGACCGCGAAGCGGCGGTTCGGATCGTTCCTGGTCTGGCGGCTCAGCAAATAGAAAATGGCGGGCGCGAAGAATATCGCGTTCTCCTTGGTGACCACTGCGATCCCGAAAGCCAGACCCGACCACAGTCCGGTAAAAAGGCGGCCCTCGCGGCTAAGCAGCAGATAGATGCTCAGCAGCAGCCAGAACACCATGATGTTGTCCAACAAAAGCTCGCGCTGGTAGTAAATGGCCAGCGGCGAGAAATTGAAGAGGAAAGTCGCAATCGCGGGTGCGATCAGGCCCCCAGAGAACCTGCGGGCGATCTCAAACAGGAAGAACACGCTGGCCAGATGCAGGATCAGCATCAGTACCCGGCCGCCATTCAGCGGATTCCCGAACATCTCGAATTGGCGCGGTAGGACGGACTCCCAGGCCGCGATCAAGATCGAGCCAGCGGGCGCGTGGTCATAGAAGTAGGTCTGCGGACTTAGCCGGCCGATGCGGAGTATTGCCCAGGCCCGCTCCAGGTAGATTCCCTCGTCTGTGCTGTACAACGGGTAGTCGAACAGGTGGTAGGCATGCGTGATGAGCCCGCTGACCAGAGCGAGAGCCAGGAGGACCTTGCCAGGGCGCCCGAGCGACCGCGATTCATCCGGGGCGGCGGGCATCCCGACCGCCGTCGACGAGTGTGGCCGCAGTTCAGGCGCGCGCCCCACGACGGCGGGTACGGTAACCGGGTCATGCGGCACGTTCGGTCACCTCTCTGAGTCCGTCAACCGCGCCCACTTGCACGCGGTGAGCACCAATGTGCTGCGTCTTCTCCCAGTTGCTGACGCCACGCATCTGCCGCCCAAACGCTCGCAAGGCGGCAAAAGAGACAACAAGCTGGAAAGGGATCCAGGCGATCGCCATGCGGACCACATCGCGGGGCGATGCGGTCAGGTCGTAGGTCCTGGCGAACTCGTACAGCCCGACTGCGGAAACCAGGAAGTGCACGAGGAGCATAAGGACCGGCAGGAAGGAAATCAGGGCCACAAGCACCGGTGCCTTAATGGACAGCATGGTCGCCACTGAGAAAATCACGTAGATGGCGAGCAGCGCCTGGGCGTGGGGGAAAGCGAGGGTGTAGAAGGCCAGCCAGCGCTGCCTGCGGGTTGGCAGATTCCGCCAGGTGCCTTTGCGCAGAGTTTGCATGAAACCCTGGCTCCACCGCGTGCGCTGGCGCATGAACTGCCCGAGCGTAGGCGGGGTTTCCTCCCTGGTCACATAGCGGGCATCGTAAACGACGCGGATCCGCTCACCGGCGGCAGACAGGCGCAGCCCGATATCTGCATCCTCGGTCAAGTTCCGGTCGTCCCAGCCGCCGAGCCCGCTGATAAGGCTACGCTCGAAGAAGACTGTGTTCCCACCGAGCGGAATCACGCCGCGACGGGCGTGATAATGCAGGCGGCTCTTGAACCAGAAGAAGTACTCGAGGACGTTCAAGGCCGAATACCAGCTGGAGTCGAAGTTCATAAGCTGCACACCGGCCTGAACGACCTTGACTTGCTCGACTTCCATCACCGTGTTCACCACGTTAAAAACGTCGGGATGGATATCGTCCTCTGCATCGAAGATCGTGATTATGTCATTAGTCGCGTGCGGCAGCCCGGCATTCAGGCCATGCGGCTTGTTGACCGGTCCGTCGCGGAACACGATCAGGGAAAGGCCGTCCAGACCCTCCTGCCGCAGCTCGCTGATCTTCTCCTCGGCCCGGCTGATGGTGCCCTCATCGTCTGCCGAGCAGATCACCAGAACCTGGATCAGATCTTGCGGGTAGTTGGCTTCCGCGACGCGAGCGATCGTCGTCTGGATGACGGCTTCCTCGTGCCGCGCCGGGAGCATGACCGTGAACGACAGGCGGGGTGGCTGCAGCAAGTCCGGCGCTCGAGCCTCAGACGGTGGCCGACCCCAGGTGTACAGCGTCAGATAGAGCGTGTGCGCGGACTGGAAGGTGACCAGGACGGAAACCACCGCGATCCCGGCGTAGATGAGGCCGAGCATCATGCCACCCTGCGCCACACCCAGGCGACGCTGAATACATAGTTGGCGACGACGGCGGCCGCTATCCCGACCAGATTGGCTGCCAGGAAATAGACTCCGGACCGGGTCAGCAGCCACACGGTGGTGACATTGAGGCATAGGCCCGCGAGCGACGCGACATTGAACTTCGCGAACCGTCTGAAGGAAGGCCTGCGAGTCGCGAACGTCCAGCGATCGTTCAGCAGATAGTTGCTCGTTATCGCGAGCTCCACCGCCAGCGCCGAAGACACCGGGAGCGGCAGACCCACGCCACGGGCTAGTAGGTACAGGACCGCAGTATTCACAGCGGTACCCGTAGCGCCCACAACACCGAATCTCATCGCACGCCTAAGCTTCGCGTGCGCATCCAACACTGTAGCTGCATTGTCCGGCACCAAGGCCCCCTCGAATCGACATGCCGGCTGCGGACTCTTCATTCATGCGGCTGGGTAGAAGCGCCGTTCCTGATCGATTCGGCGGGCCTCGGATTCCTGGCATCGGTCGCAGACAACCGATGCGCGGAACTCGATCACGCGGCCTAGTTTGGGTCGGCTGGCTACTGGCATACGAGGTGAGCCTGAGTCACCATTCGGGGCTCGTCGGTCAGTCCGATAACTCGCCTGGCGCATGAGTCACCCGCTTTCGATCTGGCAGGCATCGGTAAGGCCACCTCACAAAGCGCACCAGAACACAGCTCATTGCTTTCGCTCGGATGTATCGACGGTGGACCCGTTACGAAATTTCTACCGGCGCTGTAGCCCGGTGCCATCCCCGTGATCAACCAACTTCGGCCGCGTAGGCCACTATGCAGATCGAAGAGCATGCGCTCCCCACGCAGGGAGCCGGTCAGACCTGCATAAGAAGATCGCTGATCTGGCCGCCCTGCCGCTGCGGGCGATCGGCTCGCGCTCCTACGCAACCCAGCTCGGTGCCGCAGCGCACTTCATTCAGAGCGCCCTTCAAATGCGGCGATGGCGGACGCCACGCCAGCCACGGGAGGGCACCGATGCGCCGCTGCATATCGGCTGTGCGGCTCTGGTGGCGATATGGGAGATTCTGTTATGGTCTGGGAGAGAGGTGCTCTCTAGCGTCGTTCCGGGCCGACGCGCCAGCGCTCGGTGGTCTACTCCGAGCACGATTACGTACGTAGCGCTCCCTGGGCACCTACGGCGGACTCCCGGCGCAATAGCGCGATGCCGGGCCAAGTTGGCCACCCCAAGTCTCAGTGGTCGTGGCCTTCGACCTGGGCGGCACTGCGCAGCCGTGGTGCCGACCTTGCGAGGACGCGATCAGGGTGGCGATTGTCAGCAGCAAGCCGATCACGACAAACGCCGCGAGCCCCAGCACAGTCGCCCGGTCTGCCTTTCCCATGCGGTTGCGGCTTGCGATGGCTGTCGCCGGGTGTGCTGCGCGGTCGGCGGCGCCCAGGTATATCGGGTTCGTGACTGCGGTAAATGCATCGAACGCGTCGCTGAGCTCTGGATCTGTGAGCATGAGGTCGTTCTCGATTGTGTCGAGAACGAGCTGTTCGCTGACTGGCAAGCCCATGACTTTCTCCCTGTATTCACCGTTCCATACCTTGTTCTACCGATGAGGGGCGATTGTGATCAGGACGAGAAGCCGACGCCGCAATGAGCCCCGACATCGCTGGCAACCCGTACCTGACCTCCCAGGATGCTGCTTTCTTGATCGCTTAGGAAGACGGGACGCAGCTCGGGACTGTCTTCAGGGCCGGCCAGCCAGTTTCGCCTCCGGTCCTTGGCAGCGATACCGCATATCGAGAGGTCTACCGGGGGCTCGCGTCCGGCGGCTTCCCGGTGATCGACCATCTTCGGTGTGGCCGGAGCACTATGCAGGCTGGCAGCACCCACTATCCAGAGAGCTACGCGCCTTCGCCAGCCAGCACCATCGAA
The DNA here is from genome assembly GCA_963711055.1 of uncultured Actinomycetota bacterium. Classification (GTDB taxonomy): domain Bacteria; phylum Actinomycetota; class Actinomycetes; order Streptosporangiales; family Streptosporangiaceae; genus JAJYUU01. The sequence continues at coordinate 25,810 of CAVQCR010000041.1, forward strand.
CGCCTAAAGGGTGGATTCTGGTAGCACGGTATGCGCCCGACCTGGTCGGCGTGCTTGTGGCGGCCGCGGCAGGCCGTACCTGTGACACAAGTGGCGCTCCAGCGGCAAGGGCGGTGACCGCCCGGGCAGACATTTGCGGCGCGCGGCCCGGTGCGGGGAGTTACCGCGAGCTAGGGCCAGTTGGGACCACCACTGCTTGTCGCGTGGGCGAGGCTGCAACCCGGCGCGGCAGCCGGAAGGCCTTGGATGTGCCCGCTTTGTGCGGTGTGCTGTGGTCTGCACAGTGATCCGGGTCTGCACGGTGATCCGGGTCTGCACAGTGATCCGGGTCTGCACGGTGATCCGGGTCTGCACGGTGATCTGGCCCGACCGAAGATGGTCGATCGCCGGGATGTCACCAGGCGCGGCCTCCGATGGAATTTCGCTATGCGCCCCATGATGGCACCCGCCAGATCGACGAACCCGCCTGCTGGTCCCGCCGCAACCTCTACGAGCTTGTGGATACGGCGATAAACCGATGAACATGGATATAGGACCGAAACGGGGCAGGCAACGAAAAACTCTCATGGCTGAGGAGGCATGAGAGCTGCTTCGGACAGGAGTTGTGTCGCCTTCCCGAGCCGTGTCGGCACATCGTCGCGGACGGCGATTGCTGTTTGACGAGCGCGGTCCAGTCGAGGATCCGGCGGCAACGCCATAAGGCGGGTGTACCGGTGAAACAGGGGCAGACCGAGCAAGCAGCCGGGCAGGGCAAGCCAGAGAGCGGGCCGACTGACGCGCGCGCCATGAACCTGAAGATCGGCCACGATCTGCGCCCTGGGTGCGTTCGAGGCTGCCATCGACCACCCCTGGCCCCTCCGGCGACGACCCTGATTACACCGCTAGACGCAGCTCCACACGGTTCCGGCTGGCCGTGCGGAATCTTCCGATACGCCACTCGGCTCGGTCATGCGCCCTGGGCCAGCGCCAGCGTGCCGAACAGCGCTCCGGCATGGCTGGCAGCAGGCCTCATCCAGAAGGGATGCGGTTATGAGACTCGTCGTTGACCTCACGCGCTGTCAGGGGTACGCGCAGTGTGCCTTCCTCGCGCCGGACGTATTCAGGATGCAGGGAGACGAGGCGCTGTGGTATGACCCCGAGCCTGCCGACTTCCAGCGGGACCAGGTCCTCTCGGCGGCAGCTGCCTGCCCGGTCCAAGCCCTGCGGGTTGACGGGATGCGTCTGCTGGATGCGTCGCATCCGCCTACGCCGGCCCACGGTGGCGGGGTCGCTGAGACCTTCCGGCGCACGGGCCGCATCGTGATCGTGGGCGCGTCGCTCGCGGGCCTGGAGGCCGGAGCGACGCTGCGGCGGGAGGGCTTCACGGGTTCGCTGACGTTGATCGGTGACGAACCGTATGAGTCCTATGACCGGCCGCCGCTGTCCAAGCAGGTCCTCGATGGGTGGGTGCCGGCACAGCGCACCGCGCTGCCCCGAGCCGGTGGCCTCGACGCGCAGTGGCGGCTCGGCGTCGCCGCGACCGGGCTGGACCTGGCCCGCAAGCAGGTCCACCTTGCCGACGGCGACCAGGTCGGGTTCGACCGGCTGCTGATCGCGACAGGCGTACGGGCGCGGCCCTGGCCCAATCCGGCGGAGGCGGCGCTCGACGGAGTGTTCGCGCTGCGCGGCCGCGACGACGCAGCCGCCCTGCAGCAACGGCTGGCGGCCGGGCCGCGCCGGGTGCTGGTCATCGGGGCCGGGTTCACCGGGTCCGAGGCCGCATCCGTGTGCTGCGGTCTCGGCCTGCCGGTGACCGTCGCCGAACGGGGCCCAGCACCGCTGGCAGGGGCGCTGGGACGGGTGGTCGGCGCGGTCGCCGCGGATATGCAGCGCGACCACGGCGTCGATCTGCGCTGCGGCGTCACGGTCACGGCCATGGAAGGCGATTCCGACGGCAGGCTACGCCGTGCTCACCTGTCCGACGGCACAGCGCTCGATGCGGACGTCGCCATCGTCGCGCTGGGCAGCGTCCGGAACGTCGAATGGCTGCAAGACTCCGGGCTTGCGGCCGGACCGTGGGGAGTCGGCTGCGACGCGGGCTTGCGGGCCTTCACCGTCGACGCCATGGTCACCGACGACGTCTTCGTGGCCGGGGACGTGGCGCGGTTCCCGCACCCGCTCTACGACTTCCAGTTCCTGGCGCTCGAGCACTGGGGAAACGCGGTCGCGCAGGGCGAGGTGGCGGCCCACAACATGATCAGTTCCGAGACCGAGCGCTGGCCGCACCTGGCCGTACCTCAGTTCTGGTCCTCCCAATTCGGCACCGAGATAAAGTCCGTCGGGGTGCCCACGTTCGCCGACGAGGTCGTCATCACGCAGGGCTCAGCCGCCGACCGCAGGTTCGTCGCCGTGTACGGCTTCCGGGGCCGGGTCACCGCCGCGGTCGGATTCGACGAGGCGAAGTGGCTGGAATTCTACGGGGCCATGATCGACCGGGCGGCGCCGTTCCCGCCGGAGTTCCGCACCGTCGACCAGCCCGACGGGCGGCGAGCCGTGGCGGCGGAGATCGCCGACGGGCGCGAGCTAAACCACGAGGCGACTGTCGTCGTCACCGGCCACGATCCGAGCGAGCGGCGCGCTCAGCTCATTCATCGGGCGACCTGACGACATCCGAACTCACCTAAAGGCCCGGAGGGAACGCCATGGCACCGGCCAGCGTCTTCGACCAGATCCTCGACTACACCAACCGCGCCAACCCCTATCCGCTATACGCCGAACTGCGCAAGACACCGGTCAGCCGCGCCGACGACGGCAGCTACGTCGTCAGCACATACCGGGAGATCGTCGCGCTGCTGCACGATCCCCGAGTCAGCTCAGATCTTCGCAACCGCGCCGACTACGCCGCGTCCGGCGACAATGAGGCCTCGGCCGGGCTGCCACCCAAATTCATCGCCCTCGACCCGCCCGGGCACGACCGGATACGGCGACTACTGACCCGGCACTTCGGGCCTCCGCATGACCCCGACCGGATCGTTCAGATGTTCCCTGATATGGTCGAGATCGTCAGCGGCCTTATCGACAACTTCGGCGGGCGCAACGAGGTCGACCTCGTCGACGACTTCACCTACCCGTTCCCCGTCACGGTGATCTGCCGGCTGCTCGGGGTGCCCCGCGAGGACGAGCCCCGCTTCCGCGTGTGGGCCGACGCCATGATCGAGACCATCGACCCCACTATCGGCGATTTCGCATCCCGCAGAGGTCGGCGCGACAAGGCCATCGCCGAAATGGGCCGCTACCTCGTTGAACTGGCCGACGCCGACCGCGGTAACCCCGGCGACGACATGCTCTCCGGGCTGGTCACCGACGACGGCCCGGAAGGGCGGCTGTCGCGGGAAGAACTGATGTCCAACGCTTCGCTGCTGTTCGTCGCCGGCCACGAAACCACCGTCAACCTCATCGCCAACGGCATGCTCACGCTGCTGCGCCACCCCGAGGTCCTGCAGCGCCTGCGCCGCCAGCCCGACCTGGCCGTCCGCATAATCGAGGAATTGCTGCGCTACGAACCACCGGTTCAGTTTCTGCCCAACCGGACCGCCCTTGACGACATCGACGTCACCGGCACGACCATCCCGAGCGGCGCGCCGATCATGCTCGTCCTCGCCGCTGGCAGCCGTGACCCCGACCATGTAGCCAACCCCGACCGGTTCGACCCCGACCGCCAGTACCTGGAACACCTTGGCTTCGGCGGCGGCATCCACTACTGCTTCGGCGCCCCACTCGCCCGGCCCGAGACGAAGATCGCGCTCACCGAACTCGCCCGCCGGTTGGAGAATCCGCGCCTCGTCGCTGACCCGCCGCCCTACCGGCCGAATCCGGTCCTGCGCGGCCCTCGGCATCTGCGGTCGAGTTCGACCGCATCGCGTCGGCACCCGCTGCGCCGGGCCTGCCCCGGCAGCGGCGGCATTCCGATCGCGCTGCCCAGGCAGCATCACATGCGCCGTAGTGCTCGGCCGCGCGCGGCGACTGGGCGAAAGAAGCGACTGGGCGAAAGAAGGGTCGCATGAGGAACTATGACCGCATCAACGCGCTGCCCCCGGACGGAATCGAGAACAAGCGCGCGCACATTGTCGGGGGCGGCATTGGCGGCTTGGCAGCTGCCGCGTTCCTGGTCAGCGACGCGCACATGCCCGCCGAGAACGTGACCGTCTATGAGTCGCTTGCCGTGGTCGGCGGCTCGATGTATGCCGGCGGTGACCGCCGCGACGGGTACACGTCCCGTGGCGGCCGAGAGCTCAAGGCGCGCATGGAGTGCCTGTGGTACCTATGCGGGAAGATCCCGTCGCTGCAGACGTCGGGCCGCACGGTCCTTGATGAGACCCACCAGGTGAACGAAGTGGAGCCCATCAACTCCAGTTACCGGCTGATGGAGCGCCACGGCGAGCGGCATCTGACCACGGGCGAGTTCATGTCCCCCGCAGACGGGCAGAAGATGCTGGACCTGCTGATGACCCCCGAAGAGCAGCTGGAGGGACTGGCGACCCGGGACTGGTTCAGCCCCGAGTTCACTGACTCCGAATTCTGGCTGTCCTGGAGCAGCGAGCTCGCGTTCCGCGACTACCACTCCCTCATTGAGATCAAGCGCTGGCTCGCCCGCTTCGTCATGTACGTCGGCGGCCCGCAGCACCTGCGCGGCATCCTGCATACCCAGTACAACGAGTACGACTCGATCATCCGGCCGCTGCAGGTGTGGCTGGACGGCCAGGGCGTCCGCTTCCGCACCGCGACGCACGTGCGCGATATCGAGACCGAAGACCACCACGAAGCGACGGCCGCGACGGCGCTGATCTTCGACGACGCCGCGGGCCGCCACCGCATCCCGCTGACCCAGGACGACCTAGTGTTCTTCACCAACGGCTCACTGACGCAGAACATGACGCGCGGCGGCACCAACACCGTCGCTGTGCTTGACCGCAACACATCCGACCGGGGCTGCTTCACCGTCTGGGAGCAGCTAGCGGCGCGCGATCCCAAGTTCGGCCGTCCCGCAGCCTTTATCTCGGACGTGGACCGCAGCAACTTTTACACGTTCCTTACGACGATCACCGGTGATCCGGCGTTCTTCGACCACATGCAGGCCAAGACCGGCTCCGTGCCCCCCACCGGCGGCGCCATCTCGATCGTCGACTCCAGCTGGAATCTCACCTTGTTTCTCAACGGAAAGTATTTCCCCGACCAGCCCGACGATGTGAACGTGCTGCAGGCCTACGGCCAGGTCAGCGACACGCCGGGCGACTACGTGAACAAGCCGATGCAGGAATGCACCGGCGCCGAGATGCTCGCCGAGCTGCTCTATCACTGCGGCCTGCAGGACAACATCGACCAGATCCTGGCCCACGCGGCCGTGACGACGGCGGCGATGCCATACGTCACGAGCGAGTTCATGCCGCGCCGAGTCGCCGACCGCCCCAAAGTCATCCCCGACGGCTGCGTCAACCTCGCGTTCGTCGGGCAATTTGTCGAGCTAACCGGCGACGTCGTCTTCACCGTCGAGACCTCAGTCCGCACCGCGATGATGGCGGTGTGGGGCCTGACCGGCATCGACAAGCCAATGATCCCCAGCTACGAGCCGCTCTACGACATCCGGGTGCTCGCCGACATTCTCAAGGTCGCGACAGGCAGCGATAGCTTGAAGCTCGAGACGCTTGCGAGCACCGCGGCCGGGCCCTCGCATGAGCAGCTCGACGGACTGCTCAGCCGGATACCCGAACCCGCGATCTGACGGGCAGCGCACGACCGGCACGGGCACGGCCGCCGCCCGGTGGCATTGCGGATGCCCTCGCGGCGATGCCGGGTCGGTGCCCAGATCCGCTAGTGCGAGGCCGTGCGCCTCGATCACCACGTCTGTACATGCGGCCGTCAGCTAAGGGGGTCCGTAGATCGACGCAACTGTGACCTAGCAGTTTTTATCCGGAATACCCGGTTGTACACCGAAGGCTACGGTCGAGGAGATCGTCCAGCTATGGAACGCGGCAGGGCGTAGGTGCCGTCCGCCCTTTCCGCACGGCGACACCACGCAGGCCAGTAACCGTCGACACGGCGCAGTGAGCATGCGTAGCGGACCGCGCCCGCGAAGTCACCCGGGTGAAGACCTCGGGAGGGTGATGACCACTCACCCAGGGTAGGCCAAAGGTGGGGTAAAACCAGTAGCACCGAGTTGGGCAGATGGAGCCGGCCAAATACTGGATCAGCGCTCGAGGACGAGGCCAGTACGCAAACTGCGGCCGGGAGCTCGTGAGCTTAGAGGCAGACCCGACGACTGTTCGAGCAGCGCACGAGGGGATACCGAAATGACATACGTGTGCCAAGTAATCGTCGTTGATGGAGGCACGGCCGGGGAAGGACGCCGTCGGCGAAGGCATTCTTCGCGATGACTGACCGGTCGGCTGCGGACGTATCGGGCGTTCTCCAGCCGATAAGCCCAACTCCGTCGCGGCAGGCCGCAGCAGGCATTTCCACCGGCGAGCCGACGGGAAGTGGAGGCCTGGTTTTGGCGTCCAAATTGGTTCCGCCGGGCGGGCGGGCCGGGATGGTCGTGCGTCAGGGGTTGCTGGACGTGCTCGCGGGGGAGGTGGCGGCGAGGCTGGTGCTGGTGGTGGCGCCGGCTGGGTGGGGTAAGACGTCGCTGCTGCGGGACTGGTGCTCGGGTGACGCGGGCCGTAGTGCCGCGTGGTTGTCGGTGGATGAAGGCGACAACGATCCGGTGCATTTCTGGGCCGGAGTGATCGCGGCGGTGCGGGGGGTGTATCCGGCGGTTGGCGGGTCGGCGCTGGAGGTGCTGCGGGCTCCAGGGCTGAAGACCGCGGAGGCGGTACTGGGGGCGGTAATCAATGATCTGGCCGGGATGGCGGGGCGGGTCACGCTGGTGCTGGATGATTTCCATCTGATCACTAACCCGGCGATCCGGGAGTGTTTCGCATTTCTGGTCGAGCATCTGCCGCCGACGCTGGGCCTGGTCGTGGCGGCGCGGTCGGATCCAGAGCTGCCGCTGGCCCGGCTGCGGGGGCGGGGCGAGATAGCGGAGTTCCGGGCCGATGAGCTGCGGTTCTCAGAGGCCGAGACGGCCGAGTTGCTGAACGGGACGCTGGGACTGGCGCTGCCGCCCGAGGACATCCATGTCCTGCAGCAGCGGACCGAGGGGTGGGTTGCCGGGTTGTGCCTGGCGGGGTTGTCGCTGCGGGGGCGTAAGGACGCGGCCGGGCTGATCCGCGCTTTCGCCGGCGATGACCGGCAGATCGTCGACTATTTCGCGGCCGAGGTGCTGGCCGGGCTGCCCGGCCGGGTCCGGTCGCACCTGGTGCGCACCTCGGTGCTGGGCAGGTTCTGCGGGCCGCTGTGCGACGCGGTGACCGGGGCGGAGGGCTCGCAGCACCTGCTGGAGGAGCTGGAGCGGTCCCAGTTGTTCCTGGTGCCGCTGGATACCACCCGGCGCTGGTACCGGTATCACACCTTGTTTGCGGAGCTGCTGCGGCATGAGCTGGGCCGGTCCGAGCCGGGGCTGGCACCGCTGCTGCACCGCCGCGCGTCGGCTTGGCATCGCCAGCACGGCTCGGCGGGCGAGGCCATCGACCACGCGCTGCTGGCCGGTGACCTGGCCGATGCGCGGGAGCTGATCGTGGCGCGCTGCTACTCGCTGATCCACGAGGGGCTGGCCGAGACGGTGGATTCGTGGCTAGACCGGCTGCCGCCCCAGATGGTGGTAGAGGATGCCCGGACGTGCCTGGCCAGGGGTTTTGTGGCCCGCCACCTGGGGCGTCTGGACGATGTGCAGCCGTGGCTTGCGGCGGCCTGCGCGGCTGCCCCGCAGGGCCCGTTCACCGACGGGCCGGCCTCGGTGGAGTCGGCCGTATCGGCGCTGCAGGCCGGCTACCGCCACATGGTCGGCGATCTGGCCGGGGAGGCAGACGCAGGCCGCCGGGCGGTGGAGCTGGAGGTGGCCGGGACAGGTCAGTGGCGGGCCGAGGTGTCGGCGGCGATGGGCGCGAACCTGTTCTGGCGCGGCGAGGACGCCGAGGCCTGCACGGTTTTGGGGCAGATGGCCGCGCCCACCCGGCCGCCGGCCAGTATCCGCGCCGGGGTCTGGGCGCTGGGTTACCTGTCGGCCATCTCCGCCCGCCGCGGCGACCCCGAGTCCGGCCAGCGTCAGCTGCAGCAGGCCGCCAGCCTCGCCACCCGGCACAGCCTGGGCGGGCACTGGACCACCGCCATCGCCGAGGTGACTTTGGCTGACCTGCTGGCCGGCCGAGGCGAGCTGGCCGAAGCCGAAGCGGCAGCACTCAACGCCCTCGAACTCGCCCAACGCGGCCAGGCCCGGCTGGAGACGGCTTACGCACTGCTGTGCCTGGCCAGGATCAGCTCCCTGGCCGGGAAGGCCGACGACGCCCGCGCGCACCTCAACCGGGCCGCCCAGTTCATCGGCCAGTGCGCAGACCCGGGCATCTTGACCGGGCTGCTGACCGAGACCGAGGACCTGGCCGGCCACCACCCGGCCGCCCGCCAGCCGGCCGTCCCTGGCCCCAGGTCGGCCAGTACCGCCGCCCGGCCCGACAGCCTGACCAGCCGCGAGACCCAGGTCCTGGAACTACTGGCGGCCGGCGACACCAACCACGAAATCGCCGCGACGCTCGTCGTCAGCATCCACACCGTCGAACGGCATCTCCAAAATGCCTACCGCAAAATCGGCGTCCGCAACCGAGCCGACGCCGCCGCCTACATCGTGCGGACGGCATTCGAGGCCGCCGAAGTCTCAAACGCTGGTTCAGCCGGGTTAAGCTACGCCGGTCGTGCAGCAGCTTGGTTGCCTGACACGCGGCGTACCTCTAGGAGCTCAAGCCCCAGTGCCTCGATCTGGGCGAGCACGCCATGCAGTGCGGCCTGGTCGGCCAACCCACCGGTCAGCAGCGTGTCCTTGTCCCGCGTATCGGCGCGCAGGGCCGGGAACGCGCCCAGCATTGTCTTCCCCAACCGGCCGCCAACCCGGATCTGATAGCACTGCACTGACGGCTGGGGATCGCGTCGCCCGGCGGTCATCGCTGCACCAGCGCGAGTTGCGGACGGTCCGCCTCGTGTGCCCCGTGCGGCCCGTGCCGGCGGTGCCCAACGGCTTGGCCACGGCATGGACGATCGCGTGGTCGTTTATCAGGGCGGCATGCAGGAGCTGGGCGAATGCCCTCGCATCCAGGCTCACTGCGGCGCGAGGTAAGCCCACCATGCGCCGATGCACGTTGTGTCATGCTCAACCCCTTCGTTGACACATGCTTTGTTGCAGCATCACGCGTAGCAGGGTGAGTCGGCGTCACACGTGCGGGTGATTTGCGTAGGCCAGCGGGCAGGCGTGATCCGAGTGGTTGTCGCGCCTGAAGTTCGCGCCGGCGATCGACAGGACGGAACGCCGGTGCGGTGCCGGAGCGGCGGCCCGATCCACGCCGTTGGGGTGA
>CAVQCR010000042.1:0-64928 GCA_963711055.1 uncultured Actinomycetota bacterium
GCACGGCACGATCGTGCTCACCGGCCTGGCCGGGCTGGCGGCCGGCGCGCTGTCGATGGCGACCGGCGAGTTCGTGTCTGTGTCCTCTCAGAATGAGCTCGTCGGCGCAGAGGTGGACAAGGAGCGTTACGAACTCGAGCACAACGCGGCGGACGAGCAGCTTGAGCTGGCCGCGATGTACAGGGCCCGCGGCGTCGACCCGGAGCTGGCCGACGAGGTCGCCCGGCAGTTGTCGGTACAGCCAGAACAGGCACTTCGCATTCACGTAAGAGAGGAACTAGGCGTCGATCATCACGACCTGCCGTCACCGTACGTCGCGGCCGGCGCGTCGCTAGTCACCTTCGCGGTCGGAGCGCTTATCCCGTTGCTGCCCTACCTGCTCGGCTATACCTCGCTGCCAGTGGCGCTCGGCCTCGCCGCGATCGCAGCGTTCGTCGGCGGCGGGGTAGTGGCGCGCATCACCGCCCGGCCGTTCTGGCGCGGGGCGATGCGGCAGCTGCTCCTGGCCGCATTCGCCGCGGCGGTTACCTTCGGGATCGGCAAGGCGGTCGGCGGGTCCGTCTGACGCCGGTGGCCCAGCGAGAACCGGTAACTGGACGCGCGGCTTCACTCACCACGAGTCGGTGCCGAACTCCTCGCCTGCGAAGCCGTCCGATGAACCGAGCAGCTCGACGTCGGCGTCGACCATCATCGCCACGAGCTCCTCGAAGCCGATTTTCGGCTCCCAGCCGAGCTCGTCACGGGCTTTCGACGGGTCGGCGCACAGCCGGTCGACCTCGGCCGGCCGGATGAAGGCGGCATCGGTCACCACGTGATCGCGCCAGTCCAGCCCGGCGGCCCGGAAAGCGGTTTCCACCAGCTGCTCGACCGAGTGCGTCACGCCGGTCCCGATCACGTAGTCGGCCGGGGAGTCCTGCGCCAGCATCATCTGCATGGCCCGGACGTAGTCGCCCGCGAATCCCCAGTCCCGGCTGGCGTGCAGGTTGCCGAGCCTGAGCTGGCGCTCATAGCCGAGCTTGGCCTTGGCCACGCCGAGCGTCACCTTCCTGGTCACGAACTCCGAGCCGCGCCGCGGCGACTCGTGGTTGAACATGATCCCGGAGACCGCGTACATCCCGTAGGACTCGCGGTAGTTCTGGGTCAGGAAATGCCCGTACACCTTGGCCACTCCGTACGGGCTGCGCGGGTGGAACGAGGTGCGCTCACTCTGGGGCGTCTCGCTGACCTGGCCGAACATCTCAGAGGTCGAGGCCTGGTAGAAGCGGATCTGGCCGCCGCCCGGGCTGCGGGATGCGCTGATCCCGCTGCACACCCGGATGGCCTCCAGCACCCGCAGCACGCCGAGCCCGGTGACCTCTCCGGTAAGTTCTGCCTGCTGCCAGGACATCGGCACGTACGAGATCGCCGCCAGGTTGTAGACCTCGTCGGGCTGAACCCGCTCCACCGCGGCGATGAGGCTGCCCTGGTCGAGCAGGTCGCCGCGGATGAGGCGGACGTCGCCGAGCAACTGCCGCAAGTGGCGGACCCGCGGGTTCGCCTGGCCGCGGATCAGCCCCCAGACCTCATATCCCATGTCGACCAGGTGCTCAGCCAGGTAGGAGCCATCCTGCCCGGTGATACCGGTGATTAGCGCACGTCGTGTCAGCGGAGCCTCCGAGTTAGACCTTCGTCGCGGCAGCTTACAGATATAACTGCTGCTACGGACAGGCCAGCTTACGAGTGGGGCGAAACCGAACGCAAGTTACCCGCTTGATAAGGTTCGCTGGCTAAAGGGGTCACGCGGGTCGCCCATCTCGGGGTGCCAGCGGCGAACGAGGAGGCGCGAACCTGCGTGAGCACCGCAGCAGCCGATCGGATCAGCCCTGACCGGATCAGCAGTGACCGGATGAGCCCGGACCGGATGAGCCCGGACCGGATGAGCCCGGACCGGATCAGCCCGGACCGGATCAGCCCGGACCTCGTCGCTGCTTCAGTTCCGGCAACGCTGCCCCGGACCGGGTGGGAACCGGCCTTGCAGTCGGCCGACGACCGGCCGCTCCGGATCGCGCTGCTTTCCTACCGGAGCAAGCCGCACTGCGGCGGCCAGGGCATTTACTTGCGCCATCTATCCCGCGAGCTGACCGCACTCGGGCATCACGTCGAGGTCTACTCCGGCCAGCCCTACCCCGAGCTCGAGCCGGGACCGCTGCTACGGACGCTGCCCAGCCTTGACCTTTACCGGGACGACGACCCGTTTCGCACGCCGCATCTGCGCGAGTACCGGGACTGGATCGACCTGCTCGAGGTCGCAGGCATGTGGACGGCCTATTTTCCCGAGCCGCTGACATTCAGCCTGCGGGCGCTGCGGGCGCTGCGGCAGCGGCGCGACGACTTTGACATCGTGCACGACAACCAGGTGCTCGCCTACGGCAACGTCGCTATCGCGCGCCTTGGCTTTCCGCTGGTGACAAGCATTCATCACCCCATCAGCGTGGACCGGCGGATCGAGCTGAAAGCCGCGCGGGGCTTGCGGAAGATCCCCAAGTGGCGCTGGTACTCCTTCGTCGGCATGCAAGCCAGGGTGGCCCGGCGGGTCGGCCCGGTAATGACAGGCTCGGAGTCATCTAAGGCCGACATCCTGCGCGACTTCAAGGTGGCCGCCGAGAAGGTGAAGGTCATCCCCCTGGGCGTGGACACGCGGCTGTTCCACCCCAGGGACTCATCCCGCGTTCCCGGCAAGATCGTCGCCGTTGCGAGCGCCGACTCGCCGGTCAAGGGCGTCGCGACACTGCTGCGCGCTTTCGCCAAGCTGGCGGTCGAGCGCAACGTCTCCCTCACCTTGGTCAGCAAGCTCGTTCCCGACGGTCCGACTGAGCGCCTTCTCGGCGAGCTCTCGCTGACCGGGAAGGTGCAATTCGTCAGCGGCATCAGCGATGAGGAGCTCGCCCAGCTAGTGGCGAGTGCCGAGATCGCCGTCGTTCCCTCCCTGTACGAGGGCTTCTCGCTGCCGGCGATCGAGCACCTGGCTTCCGGCACGCCGCTGGTCGCCAGCCGCACGGGCGCACTGCCGGAGGTGACCGGCGACGCCGCCTTGCTCGTCACGCCCGGCGACCCGGAGGAGCTGTGCGCGGCGCTCCGCCTGCTGCACGACTCCCCCGCCGAGCGAGAACGGCTCTCCCAGGCAGCGCTCGCTCGGGTAGCTGAGCGGTTCGCGTGGCCGGCGGTCGCCCGCGCGACCGTGGCCGAGTACCGTCAGGCGATCGCGGCGCGCAGGGGGATGGCAAGCCCGGCGGAGGTCGCCGCATGCTGACCGTGGACTTCCGCAGGCTCGCGATCAGGGCGGGAACGAGGCTCCTGGATCTCGGCTGCGGCGCTGGTCGGCACGCCTTTGAGTCAGCCCGCCGAGGTGCGTCGGTGGTGGCACTGGACACCGATCGCGGCGAGCTCGGGCAGGTTGCGGCCATTGCCGCCGCCATGGCGGACGCCGGGGAGATACCCTCGGCCGCGACCATAACCCTGGCGGCCGGCGACGCGACCCGGATGCCGTTTGCCGACGATTCGTTCGACGTCGTCATCGCAGCCGAGGTGCTCGAGCACATTCCGGCCGACCAGGCCGCGTTGACCGAGATCGCGAGGGTGCTGCGGCCGGGCGGTATCACCGCGGTTACCGTGCCGGCCTGGCTGCCGGAGCGAATCTGCTGGCTGCTGTCCGACGATTACCACAACGTGCCGGGCGGGCACGTGCGCATCTTCACCCGGCCAGAGCTGGAGACCAAGCTAACCAGGGCCGGCCTAGCGGTAGCCGATCACCACCATGCGCATGCGCTGCACTCGCCGTACTGGTGGCTGAAGTGCGCCGTCGGCGTGCACGACGACGAGCACCCGCTGGCTAGCGCGTATCACAAGCTGCTGGTCTGGGACATCATGCGCAAGCCCGCCGTGACCCAGCTCGCTGACAGGGCCCTGAATCCGCTGATCGGCAAGAGCCTGGTCGTCTACGCGAGCAAACCATTGGTGCCGGTCGGCGGGCGGCCACCGTTGGCTACGGAGAAGGTGCATGCCGCGGCCTGAGCACCTGGCTGGCGGCAGGCAGCTGGCCGGAACTGCGAGCTGGGTCCCCGAAGTTCCCGGCATCCTCAGCGCCGACCAGGTGGTCGCCACCGGACACGCGATCGCAGCAAGCCAGCAGGCGGACGGCTCGATCGGCTGGCCCGATGGTCATGTCGACGCGTGGAACCACGTCGAGTGCGCGATGGCCCTGTCGGTGTGCGGACTGCGCGAGCCAGCCCGCCGCGCTTACGCCTGGCTGGCGCAGGCGCAGCAGCCCGACGGATCGTGGCCGGTGCAGGCTCCCGGCGGCGGCGTCGACGAATGGACCACGGAGAGTAACCATGCGGCCTACTGCGCGGTCGGCGTCTGGCATGAGCTGCTCGTCACCGGTGATGACGATTTCGCCGCGCAGCTGTGGCCGGTGGTGAAGGCAGGGATCGAGTTCGCCATCGGACTGCAGACGCAGCGCGGCGAGATCATCTGGCGGCGGCACGAGGACGGCCGGCCCGACAGCTACGCACTGCTGACCGGCAGCTCGAGCATGTACTCCAGCCTGCGCTGCGCCGTAGCACTGGCCGATCACGTGGCCGACCCCCAGCCAGACTGGGAACTGGCCGCGAGCCAGCTAGGCCACGCGGTGGCCTGCCACCGGGAGGCGTTCGCCGATAAGAGCAGGTTCTCGATGGACTGGTATTACCCCGTGCTCGGCGGCCCGGTTCGCGGCCCGGCTGCCGAGCGGATGCTCAAGGCGGGCTGGGACACCTTCATGGTGCCCGGCCTCGGGGTGCGCTGCGTCAGCGACGAGCCGTGGGTAACCGGGGCCGAAACCTGCGAGCTGGCCATGGCGCTGGACGCCATCGGCCAGCCAGACAGGGCAATGGAGTTGTTCGAGCAGATCCAGTTCCTCCGCGATCGGGACGGCGGCTACTGGACCGGCTGGCAGTTCGTCACGCAGAAGCACTTCCCGCACGAGATGAGCACCTGGACAGCTGCCGCGATCGTGCTGGGTGCGGACACGCTAGCCAGCGGTGCAGGCGGCATAAGCACGGCCGCAGCCCGGCTCTTCCGCGACGTGGCAGCCGCACCCTCGGTCTGGCAAGCAGCCGATCCGGCCGCCTGCGGTTGCCCCACCCACGGGGGGACACCCCGCGTGTCCGCTCCGAGAACCTAAACCCCAGACCAAAAGCCAAACCTTTCCCGGCCTTCGGCTGGGTCAGCCGTTCCCATCGGTCAGCCGATCCCCTCGCCAGTGCGCTCCAGCACCCGCAGCGATCCGGTAACGCTTACCTCGGTGAAGGCGCCGGAAGCGACTGCGCGCAGGTAAACCCGGTACGGTGCCTGCCCGCCATCCGCGGGATCGGGAAAGATGTCGTGGAAGGCGAGCGCGCCGCCGGGTGCCACCCACGGCGCCCAGCCTTCGTAGTCGGTGACCACGTTCGCCTCGCTGTGGCCCCCGTCGATGAACAGCATGCCGAGCGGCGTGCGCCACAGCCTGGACACCTCAGCTGAGGTGCCGATCACGGCCACGACATGTTCTTCCAGCCCGGCTCCGGCCAGCGTGGCGCGGAAGAACGGCAACGTGTCCATCCGGCCCGTGCGCGGGTCGACCAGCTCTGGATCGTGGTACTCCCAGCCGGACTGGTTCTCCTCGGATCCGTGATGGTGGTCGACGGTGACTACCAGCTGACCCGCATCCGCAGCGGCCGCGGCCAGGTAGATGGTGGACTTCCCGCAGTAAGTTCCGACCTCACCGATCGGGCCGACGGCGGCGTACCGCGCGGCAGTACGGTACAGCGCCAGTCCTTCTTCGGGCGGCATGAAGCCTCTGGCCGCTTCAGCCGCCAGCCTGAACCTCTCCTGCATGCGGTACAGTCTGGCGCCTGCCGATGTTGCCGCGCGAGGCGAGTACGTGTTCTACTCCGGAAGACCGTCGGCACACGGAGGCGGCTGACGCGGAGGGAGTCCGCAATGAGAGTAGAACCCGACTACGACGCTTGCGAGGCAAACGCAGTCTGCGCCGGCCTGGTCCCTGAAGTGTTCGAGGTCGACGACGACGACAACCTGAACATCCTGGTTGACGAGATTCCCGCACATCTGATTGAGGGTGTCAGGCACGCGGTGCGGTCGTGCCCGAAGGCAGCCTTGCGGCTGGCTGAGTAGCCGGCCTCTCCCAACACACACGAACGGGGTACCCGGGTGGTTCGATCGCGGCTCGCCGGTTCCCGGCTAGTAACTGCTCTGTGCGCTGTTGCGGTGGCGGGAATCGGCGTTCTGGCCAGCGCCGGCCCGATCAGCTCGGGCACGCAAGCAGCAGGCGGGCTAAGCCCGGTTCGGATCTATCCCGGCGTCCGTGTCGCCGGCGCAGCCAAGGCTACTCCCGGCGACGGGCTTACCCCCGATCAGATACGGGCCGCCTACGGCCTGCCACCGCTGAGCGATCTGGACGGCCCTGGGCCGCTGAAAGGCATCACCGGGGCCCATCAGACGATCGTGATCGTCGACTCGTTCGGCTCGCCGACCATCGTTCATGACCTGGCCGAATTTGACCACACGTTCGCGGTGCCGGCGCCGCCGTCGTTCAGGGTGATCCAGCCCGCCGGCAAGGTGCCGCCGTTTCACGCCAGCAACAGCAACCGCGTCGGCTGGGCGCAAGAGACAACCCTTGACGTGGAATGGGCGCACGTGATGGCACCCGGCGCGAGCATCATGCTGGTCGAGACGCCGACCTCGGAGAACGAGGGCACAACCGGCTTCCCGCAGATAGTGACCGCCGAGAAGTACGTGCTCAGGCACAAGCTAGGCCAGGTGATCAGCCAGAGCTTCGCCGCGACCGAGCAGACCTTCCCGTCCCAGGCTGCATTGCGCAAGCTGCGAAGTGCCTATCAGCTGGCCGCCAAAGATCACGTCACCGTGCTGGCTGCGACAGGCGACGAGGGGGCGACGTCCTTCCGGTACAACATGACAGACCTGTACACCACCAGGGCCGTGTCCTGGCCGGCCACCGACCCGCTGGTGACCGCTGTCGGGGGCACTCAGCTTGACCTTCGTGCCAGCGGCGTCCGCCGCGCGGCCGACGTGGCTTGGAGCGGCAGCGGTGGTGGCCGGTCCATCGTCTTTAAGCGGCCCTCGTACCAGTACAGCGTGAGGAAGATCACTGGCGGCCGCCGCGGCGTACCGGACATCTCGATGGACGCGGCTTGCGCCAGCGCAGTGTCGGTCTACAGCAGCATCGGCGGCTGGGTTCCACTCTGCGGCACCAGCGTGGCGACGCCGCTGTTCGCCGGCATCGTCGCGCTGGCCGACCAGGTCGCCGGGCACGCGCTCGGGCTGATCAACCCGGCCGTCTACCAGATGGCGATCAGGCACGACCAGGGCATCGTCGATGTTCTCAAGGGCAACAACACCGCCAGGTTCTACCAGCACGGCAAGAGTTACACGGTGCGCGGCTTTGCCGCCCGCAAGGGCTACGACCTGGTGTCCGGGGTCGGGACCGTCAATGCCGCGTACTTCGTGCCGGAGCTGGCCAGACTGGCCGGATAACGCCTGCCGGTCGGGTCAGCCGCGCCGACGCGTACCCGCGCGTGCCCGCGGTCAGCTGAGCGCGCCGGCCGTGATCGCGAGTCCTACGGATATCAGCATTAGTCCGGCCAGCTGCTCGCCGCGTTCGCCCGCCCACTTGCCGAGCCGACCGCCAAGCTCCAGCCCGATCAGCGAGAGCACGACGCTGACAACTCCGATCGTTATCGCATCCACTGCGATCGAGGTGTGGTAGGTACCCAGCGCGAACCCGACCACGAGATTGTCCGTGCTCAGCGCCAGCCCGCTCAGGATGAGCCGCGCATGGCCGGCCGGGAGCGTTGCAGCGGCCTGCTGAGCAACTGACTGCTTGCCGGCGGCTCGCGTTCCCCTGATGGCGTTCACGATCGTGTATGCACCGACCCCGATCAGCAGGCCGCCCCCGACCCAGCGCGCGGCGCGGCCAAGGTCGCCCGCGACCTGCGCGCCGAGTAGCAGGCCCACCACCGGCATCCCCGACTCGAACAGCCCGAAGACGAGGCCGACCCGCAGCCGGGTTCGCGCGTCCACTCCGGAGACGCCGATGGCCACCGCCGCGGCGAAGTTGGACATGCCGACCGAGGCGGCCACGACCAACAACGCCAGCATGGGGATACCGTAGCGTTGCCGCAGGAGTTCCTCCTCCCGCGTTCCGTGCAGCCCAGACCCACTCGCCGTTCCCCTCCCCGTGCTCCCCCGGATATGCCGAGCCCCGCGCTGGTCGTAGCCGAACCGGCGGGCCGCGGGTTAGTCGTGCCGGTAATCCGCCGGGATCTTGCCTTCCACGTGCAGCAACCGGACACGATCCGCTCGATAGATATAACGGGTGAGCCTGATCGGCCGGTCGGAAGTGTAGGAGGTCCGGTTCACCACGATTACCGGCGTGCCACTGGCCAGCCTGAAGAAGTCGAACTCGCGGGCATTCGGCATCCGTGCTCCGATCTCGTCAACATAGCCCTGCTGCGGGTGGCCTAGCGCGGCCAGCAGCCCAATGCTGCCCATCTCGATTTCTCCTGCCTGCTCAAGCGCGGTGCCCTTGGCCAGCTCGCTGGGGTAATAGGAGTTGATCAGCTGCCACGGCACGTCGCCAATGAAGTACTGCGAGCGGCGTACGACTACGGGATCACCGGCCTGCAGATGCAGCTTCTCGGCCACGCTTGGGCTCGCCGACGCGGTTTCCACAAGCAGCCGTACCATTTCCGACTCATTCGCTTGCGACTCATCCGCCTGGCTGACAACTGGCAGGGCCAGCGACGCGTGCTGCTCACTGGGCGGCTCCTGGACGCGGGACAACAGCGCGGTAAACGGCCTCGCTGGCTCGAGCACGAACGTGCCCAGGCCTTGCCGGCTCACGACCAGCCCTTGGTTAATCAGCAGCGCGATAGCGAGCCGGACAGTATTCCTGGATGCGTCGTACTCGGTCGCGAGATCCGGCTCGCTCGGAAGGCGCTGGCCAGGCTCCAGCATGCCGCTGGCGATCTGGGCGCGCAGGCGGTCGGCAATCTCCTGGTACTTCGGGTGCGCCACGCTCACTCTCCTCGCCGGAGCGGTTACTCAGAGAATTTCCTGTCCAGATCGTTTCAAACACCCAACTCATTGGTATGAGTGAGATGGGTAGACCGATAAGGAAGGGTATCCCCAGTTCGCCCGGCGGCACAGCAAACACGCCGGGGGCACGGGGCGAGCCCAGAAGGCAGGGGAAATGATCTTCCTGTTAGTGGCGGGGGCGCTCATTGTCGGCGCGCCGATACTGGCGGCGATCCTGGTGGCCGCGGCAAGTCTCCGCGAGGACGCCGAGCACAGCCTGGCTGGCCGCCCGCCGGGCAAGCTCGCAGCGGCCGCCCGGCGGCTCCTATCCGTACGGACCGAGAACGCGCGGGCCGCTGACACCGGGTCGGTCAGCGGCCCGGCCTACATCGACATTGCCCGCCGATCGGTAGCTAATCCTGGGCCGACCGGCCCCGCGCGTGCCGGTACCGCGCCGACCGGTGCGGCGCTTGCACGCGTGCCTGCGCCGCGGCTTGCAGACCGCGAGCAGGCCGACCACACGGTGCCGATTCCACAGCCGTAGCCCGCACGCCGGCCAGCGCCAACAGGGGCGGCGCTGCCCGGCTAGCCGAGCAGAATCCGGAGTGTGCGGCGGCGGTCCCCGGTTCAGGCGCGCCGCTCCCGGCGGAGCGGCGTTACGCTGCACAGCATGCGCGTTGCCCTCGGTCAGATCCCGGTCAGTTCGATTCCCGCGGTGAATCTTGGCCGCGTGCGCGATGCCGCTGTCAGCGCAGCGGGGCAGGGCGCACGGCTGATCGTGTTCCCCGAAGGCACGCAGGCGAGATTTTCCGTCAGCCTGAGTGCCGTCGCCGAGCCGCTCAACGGCCAGTTCTGCCAAGGGCTGGCCGACATTGCTAGGTCCGCGGGCATCGCGCTGGTGGCGGGAGTATTCGAGCCGGCCCCGGACGGCCGCGTGTACAACACGACAGTCGGCTATGACACCGACGGCAGGCTCGCCGCAGCGTACCGGAAAATCCACCTATTCGATGCGCTCGGGCATCGCGAGTCCGACAGCGTCGCACCTGGCAACGAGGTCGTGTCTGCCGACCTGGCCGGTATCCGCGTCGGGTTCATGACCTGCTACGACGTCCGGTTCCCCGAACTTGCCAGGAGACTTGCCGCCGATGGTGCAGACCTCCTGGTACTGCCAGCCGCCTGGGCAGCCGGCCCGGTCAAGGAGGAGCACTGGGTCACCCTGGTCCGCGCCCGCGCGATCGAAAACACCATCTGGGTGGCGGCGGCCGGACAGGTTCCCGATCCGGCCGAGCCGGCCACCAGAGCACCGACCGGAGTCGGCCGTAGCATGCTCGTCGACCCGATGGGCGTCGTGCGGATGGACCTCGGCCCGGCCGCGGGGGTCGGCACCGCGGAGGTCGACACCGAGGTAACCAAGGCAGTGCGGGAAGTCCTGCCGAGCTTGGCGAACCGGCGACCCGACGTACGGTCGGGCGCGGCCGAGGCAGTTCGCTAACTCGCGCGGCCCGGCCGACGGCCGCGGTGGTCAGGTCGAGCACGTTACCTATCGCGTCGATTTCCGCGTCGCTCACCCCGTCCAGGAAGCCGGTCAGCGTCAGCCCCGGCCGGCGCTCGAGCGCACGGTCTGCGCCGTCAAACGCGCCATGCGTCAGGTCAGTGGCCCGCAGCGATGCGCCTGCCACGTTACCTCGGCCAACGCCTGCCAGCCCGACGGCGACCTGGCAGCCGCCCTGCACAGCGCGGCAGTTTTACCCGCGCAGCGGCGCCTTGCGCGAGCCGGTCGTGATCTAGTAGGAAATCATGCGTCGCCCGCAGCTGCATCGGGAAGGGGACGAGGATGCAGGACTCCCCGCAACCGTCTGGATCCGGGCTCGTGAGCGGCGGGTTCGTCCGGCCGGCCGGCGGCTTCGGTGGCCGCGGGAGCGGGAGTGGCGACATCGCCGGACGATTCAGCCGGGACGGGTCGTCCGGTTTCCGCGCCGAACCCGGCCGCTATCAGTTGTACGCATCGCTAGCGTGCCCCTGGTCGCACCGAGCTTTGATCGTCCGACGGTTGCTTGGCCTGGAACGCGTCATTGGGCTGAGCCTCACTGATCCGGTCGTGACCGAACACGGCTGGCGTTTCCCCGACGAGACCGGCGGGCGCGACCCGCTGACGGGCGCGCATTATCTGTCAGAGCTCTACCTGGCTGCCGACCCAGGCTATTCCAACCGGGCGACCCTGCCGCTGATCTGGGACAGTCTGACCCAGCGCATCGTGACCAACGACTTCGCCCAGATCACCCTGCAGATGGAGACCGCGTTCACCGACTTCCACCGGCCCGGAGCACCCGATCTTTACCCGGCACCGCTGCGCCGGGAGATCGACGCTGTGGCCACGCTGATCTACCACACGGTTAACAACGGGGTCTACAAGGCCGGGTATGCACCGACCCAGGCGGTCTACGAGGAGGCGTTCGACGCGCTGTTCACCACGCTCGACGCACTTGAGGAGCGGCTGGCCAGGCGCAGGTACCTGCTCGGAGGCCAGCTCACCGAGGCGGACGTGCGCCTGTATCCGACACTGGCCAGGTTCGATGCCGTTTACTACTTGCACTACAAGTGCAACTTGCATCGGCTGGCGGATTACCGGCATATGTGGGCTTATGCCCGTGACCTGTACCAGCGGGCTGGATTTTCCGACACTACTGACTTCGTCCAGATTAAGCGGCACTACTACCAGACCGAGGTGGCGATCAACCCGTCGAGAATCGTGCCGAAGGGGCCGTACGTCAGCTGGCTGGAGCCACATGGCCGCGAAGCCATGCCGGGCTGAGCCAGGCGAAGGCGCTCCCGGTCAGCCACGGGCGGGCCATGGCCGCGACCTCCGGCTTAGCTGCACAGCGTGGCGGGCTGCCAGCGGTCTGCAGGTAGCCTTGGCATGCGCGATAAGTTGCCAATACAGCTCTGGAAGAGGGCGATGTCCGCCGTGTCTGCTGAGTCCCCCCACGGGTCCGCGGATCTCATGAAGTCATCAGCCACCGCCGCGCAGGCGCCAGCCAACTCGCCAGCCGACGGCGCAGGCGAGCGAGCGGATTTCGGTCCCAATCAATGGCTCGTTGACGAGCTGTATCAGCGTTACCTGGCCGACCCTGGCTCAGTCGATCAAGCCTGGTGGAATTTCTTCGCCGACTACCAGCCGCAGCCGGAATCGGCCAGCACCCAATTGCCTGCGGCCGGCGGCGCCGCGCACAATGGCGCCGTAGCGCAACCGATCGGCGGTCAGATGACACCGTCGCCCGCCGCCACCTCCGCCAACTGGGCGGCCGCGACGGGCCCCGGCGCTGCCGCGGCACCGTCCGCCCGGGCGGCTAGCGCGCCCGCAGCCCCTGCAGTTGCGCCCGGCGCGCCGGCAGCAACGCCGGGCCGTGT
The DNA here is from genome assembly GCA_963711055.1 of uncultured Actinomycetota bacterium. Classification (GTDB taxonomy): domain Bacteria; phylum Actinomycetota; class Actinomycetes; order Streptosporangiales; family Streptosporangiaceae; genus JAJYUU01. The sequence goes on from CAVQCR010000042.1 coordinate 12,520, forward strand.
CGCACCTCAGCAGGACACCGGCACAGCGACCCAGGGCCCGGGTGCAGCGGTCTTTCGTACGAGCGCTGCGGCCACAGGTACGGCGCCCGGCGGCCCAGGCGCCGTAGCCGGCCCGGATGGCACGACCGGCGGTCCGGTTGGCACGGCGGCCCAGGGCGCTGGCGGCCCGGATGGCGCCGCCCCGGAGCGGACAGTGCGGCTGCGCGGCGCTTCGGCAAGAACGGCCGCGAACATGGCGGCCAGCCTTGCCGTGCCGACCGCGACAAGCGTCCGCGCGGTGCCAGCCAAGCTGCTCATCGACAACCGGATCGTGATCAACAACCACCTCGCCCGCGGCCGCGGCGGCAAGATCTCGTTTACGCACCTGATCGGCTATGCGATCGTTCGCGCGCTGGCGATCAGGCCGGAGATGAACTACGCCTACGCCGAGGTCGACGGCAAGCCGGCGATGCTGGAGCCGGAGCACGTCAACCTCGGCCTGGCCATCGACGTGCGCAAGGACGACGGGTCCCGCCAACTGCTGGTGCCGAGCATCAAGAAGGCGGAAACGCTCGATTTCCGCCAGTTCTGGATGGCTTATGAGGACATCATCCGCAAGGCGAGGACAGGCAAGCTCGCGGTCGAGGACTTCGCCGGGACCACGATTAGCCTGACCAACCCCGGCACGATCGGCACCGAGCACTCGGTGCCCCGGCTGGTGCCTGGCCAGGGCTGCATCGTGGGCGTGGGTGCCATGGAGTACCCGGCCGCCTACCAGGGGGCGTCAGCGGAGACGATGGCACGGCTGGCCATCAGTAAGACTGTCACGCTGACCTCGACTTACGATCACCGGATTATTCAAGGAGCCCAGTCCGGCGAATTCCTGCGGATCGTGCACGAGCTTCTGCTCGGCGGTGACCGCTTCTACGACGACGTCTTCCAGTCACTTCGCATCCCGTATGAGCCAGTCCGGTGGGTGCAGGACATTCCGGCGGGCCATGAAGACGACATCACCAAGGCAGCACGGGTGCATGAGCTTATTCATGCCTACCGGGTCCGCGGCCACCTGATGGCGGACACCGACCCGCTGGAGTACCGGCAGCGTAAGCACCCGGACCTGGACATCAATCAGCACGGGCTGACCCTTTGGGACCTAGAGCGCGAGTTTGCCACCGGCGGCTTCGGCGGCAAGCCGCGGATGCAGCTGCGGGAGATCCTGGGCGTGCTGCGCGACTCTTACTGCCGCACCGTCGGCGTGGAGTACATGCATATCCAGAACCCCGAGGAGCGGGCCTGGATCCAGGCTCGGGTTGAGCGGCCGCACGGCCGGTCCGATCATGACGAGCAGCTGCGCATCTTGTCTCGGCTGAACGTGGCCGAAGCCTTTGAGATGTTCCTGCAGACCAAGTTCGTGGGGCAGCGCAGGTTCTCCCTGGAGGGCGCGGAGGCCCTCATCCCGCTGCTTGACGCCGTGCTGACCGCAGCCGCGGGCGAGCACTTGCACGAGGCCGTCATCGGCATGGCGCACCGGGGCCGCCTTAACGTCCTGGCCAACATCGTCGGCAAGTCCTACGCGCAGATCTTCCAGGAGTTCGAGGGCAACCTCGATCCCGCCACTACCCATGGCTCCGGCGACGTGAAGTATCACCTCGGTGCCGAGGGCAAGTACCACGGCGCGGACGGTTCGGAGATCGCCACCTCACTGGTGGCTAACCCGAGCCACCTGGAAGCCGTCGACCCGGTTACCGAGGGCGTGGTCCGGGCCAAGCAGGACGTGCTCGATATGGGCGAGCCCGGCTTCACCGTGCTGCCCGTGCTCATCCATGGCGACGCGGCGTTCGCCGGCCAGGGTGTGGTGGCAGAGACGCTCGAGCTGTCCCAGCTGCGCGGCTACCGCACCGGCGGCACAGTGCACATCGTGGTCAACAACCAGGTCGGCTTCACGACCTCGCCCGCGGAATCCAGGTCCAGCGTCTACTCCACCGATGTGGCCCGGATGATCCAGGCGCCGATCTTCCACGTGAATGGCGACGACCCGGAGGCTGTGGTGCGGGTCGGCAGGCTGGCCTTCAGCTACCGCCAGGCCTTCGCCAAGGACGTCGTGATCGACATGGTCTGCTACCGCCGGCGCGGCCACAACGAGACGGACAACCCGTCCTTCACCCAGCCGATCATGTACGACCTCATCGACGCCAAGCGCTCGACCCGCAAGCTTTACACCGAGGCGCTCATCGGCCGGGGCGACATCACGATGGAAGAGGCCGAGCAGGCGCTGCGCGACTACCAGCTTGAGCTGGAGCGGGCGTTCACCGAGACCAAGGACGCGATCAGCAGGCCGGCCGAACCTGGGAACCTGCGAGCAGCGCAGCTAGCAGCCGAAACGCCTGCCGACACCGCCGCGCTGCCGACGGCGATCAGCGCGGAGACGATCAAACGGATCGTCGACACCCAGGTCTCGCTGCCTGACGGGTTCACCGTGCACCCCCGGCTGTTGCCGCAGTTGCAGCGCCGTGCCGCCATGGTGGAGCAGGACGAGATCGACTGGGGCACGGGCGAGCTCCTCGCCTTCGGCTCTGTCTTGATTGACGGGCACGCCGTGCGGCTGATCGGGCAGGACTCACGCCGGGGCACGTTCGGCCAGCGGCACGCCGTCCTCGTCGACCGGAATACCGGCGCGGAGCACACCCCGCTCAAGGTCTTCAACTCCCCCGCGGCGAAGTTCCACGTCTACGACTCGCTGCTGTCGGAGTACGCGGCAGTCGGGTTTGAATACGGCTACTCAGTGGCCCGGCCGAATGCGCTGGTTTGCTGGGAGGCGCAGTTCGGCGACTTCGTCAACGGCGCGCAGACCGTGGTGGATGAGTTCATCAGCTCTGGCGAGCAGAAGTGGGGCCAGCGCTCCGGCGTTGTGCTGCTGCTGCCGCACGGCTACGAGGGCCAGGGCCCCGATCATTCGTCAGCCAGGGTCGAGCGCTTCCTCTCGCTGTGCGCCCAGGACAACATGACCGTGGCCATGCCGAGCACTCCAGCCAGCTATTTCCACCTGCTGCGCTGGCAGGCATTGTCCGGCCGGGTCAAGCCGTTGATCGTCTTCACCCCGAAGTCGCTGCTGCGGCTGAAGGCGGCCGTGTCGACGACCGCGGACTTCAGCACCGGGTCATTCGCGCCGGTGCTGCCGGACCCGGCAGGTGGCGACCCGGCGGCAATCAGCCGGATTGTGATCAGCTCGGGCAAGATCTTCTATGATCTGGCCGAGCGCCGGCGCGCCACGGGGGCAGCCAATACGGCCCTGCTGCGGATGGAGCAGCTCTACCCGCTGCCCGCCACGCAGGTCGCGGCGCAGGTGGCGAAGTACCCTGCGGACGCCGAGGTGACCTGGGTGCAGGAGGAGCCGGCCAACATGGGCGGCTGGCCGTACATGGCCCTGCACCTGCCCGACGTGGTTGGCAAGCGAGTGACGGTGGTGTCCAGGCCGGCTAGCTCCGCGCCGGCATCGGGCTCGGCGAAGGCGCACGCAGCCGAGCAGGCTGCCATCGCGGACGCGGTGTTCGGTAGGAACGGCTAATCGGTGTATTTCACCGATCGTGGCATCGAAGAGCTCGAAGAGCGGCGCGGCCAGGACCGGGTGGCTGTTGGCTGGCTGGCCGCGCGCCTGCGCGATTTCGTTGACGAGCACCCCGATGCCGAGGCCGTTGTCGACCAGCTAGCAAGCTGGCTGGCCAGGCTCGACGACGAGGCGGATGAGTAACCCCGCATCACGCAGCTAGGCCGGGTGAAATCACCGCAGGCACTTGGCTGGCCGCCTATGCGCCAATCGTTGCCTGGCGACGCCGTGCGCCGATCGCCACGTGCGTGTCGAGCCCGGTCTGCGCCGTTCGCCGCGGCCCAAACCAGTCGCGATACATCTTGACTTTCCAGCGCCGCGACATATCGTATCTAGTGAGAGACTACGATCTGCTGAACTGGCCACGTCCGGCCATGCGACAGTTAGCCCAAGGCTAGCGGTGAGGTGAAGTGAGCCCGGTATTCAGGCACGGCAGGCTTCGGCTGTACCTACTGAAGCTGCTCGATGAGGCGCCACGACACGGCTACGAGGTCATCCGACTTCTGCAGGACCGTTTCATGGGCGTCTATGCGCCATCGCCCGGCACGATCTATCCGCGCCTTGCCAGGCTCGAGGAAGACGGCCTGGTCACGCATGAAGAGATAGACGGCAAGAAGGTCTACAGCATCACCGACAAAGGCCGCGAGGAGATCCGGGGTCGGCTCGGCGAACTCGCGGATCTGGAAGACGAGTTGACCGAGTCGCTGCGTGACGTGGCCAGGGAGATTTCCGAGGACGTCAGGGATACAGTGCGCAGCATCCGGGAGGAGCTGGCGTCAGCGGCCAGGGAGTTCCGGAGCGCCGATGCCGGCAGGTCGGCCAAGCCACCGACCGACCAGGACGAGACCCAGCAGGATGCCCGCAGGCCGGCGCCAGGGAGCCCCCGCGGCCGGGCGCGCGACCGCGGCAGCGATGAGGCGCAGCGCATCAGGGACGAAGCCCGTCGGACCCGAGAGCAGATGCGCGCAAGTTTCCGCGCGCAGGCGCGCAACCGCGGCGACTGGGCAGCATGGCAAGAGCGCCATGGCAGGCACGATTGGGCAGGCTGGTCATGGTCGGAATGGGCGAGCGGAGTAACCGAGCTCGCCGGGCCCGGCAGGTCGGGTGCTGCCGAGAACAAGCCCCCGGCCGCGAGCGGGACTGACGCGGGCCCCGGCAGCGCCGGTGGGCGTTTCGGGCGGGGCGGGCCAAACCCTTTCAGTGACCTCGAGCGACTCGCGATCCAGTTCGCGACCGAGCTGCGGGCGGCCGCGAAGCAGACCGGGAACATCGGCGAGCGCTCCCTAAACGACCTGCGCGACATCCTCACCGACACCCTGGCGAGGGTCAGGGCGGAGGTGTTTGCCGACACACCCGGTGGCCGGCCCAGCGACGGCACCCAGGCTGACGGGGCCGAGTCCGGCCCGGCCGATGCGTCCTCCGGACACGCTGGTGCCGCCCCTGGATCGCCCGAGTCAACCGCTGGTGCGGCGGATAACCCCGCTACTGGCCCCGCCGATGCCGCCGGTGCAACCGAGCCCTCGGGCCCGAAGAATCCGTAGCCGTACCCGCGGCTTCTCTCATGCCACCGGCCGGCTTCTCACACCGCTGGTTGCGTCACGATGTGCGGAAGCGGTCCGCGTGACAAGGCCAGCGCGGACCTGATCTCCCCTGCGATCTCCCGCTTGACAGTTCGCAGCCGCCGCGGCGGGAAACGCAGCACCAGAATGCCTTGCGCGGTCATCCGGTCGTGCCTGGCCAGCGTTTGCTCCCAGTCAGCGGGCGCCAAGTGCCAGGCCCTGGAATCCACTTCCGCCGCCACCCCGGCCTCAGGCCACCAGGCATCGGGCGACGCGAGGAACTGGCCCGCCACGTACAGCCGGGCGTTGTAGAGCGGAGCGGGCAGCCGCGACTCAACGACGATCTTTCGCAGATCAGCCTCCGCAATCGACCGCACACCGTCCGCGACCTCAGCGAGCGCGGTCCGCAGGCGCGCCGAGCCTTGCATAGGCCCTCGGTCCAGCTCGGCGGCCAGCTGCATCACGTGCACCTTCTCACGTTGCACGGCGCTGGCCACGACCGCGCGGACGTCGGATAGGTCCGCCATCTGGCGGGCGGCGTCGACGACAGCGCGATCCACGGGCGCGTACGTCACCGCGCCTTCCGTATAGGACACGCGCGGCAGCACGCTGGTCCGCCGCAGCCGCACGAAGCGCGCGCTGCGCTTCTGATTGCGAAGCGGCACAAGTACGTCGACGAACTCGCACGGTCTGACGGGAACGCCATGCCAGGCGAGGGCGGCAGGGCCGGTGATTCCGATGACCGCGCCCGCATAGAGAGAAGCCGCGATTGCGCGCTGAGCATCGGTGAGCTGGCCGCTGCGGTCCAGGTAAACCCCTGGAAGCACGACCTGCCATGGTCCGTCGGACCGAGTGCGATACCGAATGGCTTTCTCGGTCATGCCCCGCGCGTACGCCTGGCTGCGTGTGACGATCCCTTGCTGTCGGCGCAGGACCTCGGTCAGGGAGTCGGCATCAAAAACGGCTAATCGAGGCATGCGGCCGAGCATGCCAGTCGCCTGTGACAAAACCAGAAGCTGGCGGGCCGCTTCATTGGGCGTGAGTGCGGCAGAGCCGCCCCTCTAGGGGCGGCACCTTCACAGCGACGCCCTATGGACCGTGAGACCGGAATCCGGAATATAGCGCAAAACCCTTAAACAAGGCACCGTTGTTGCTCCCGCGGTACGGCGAGACACTCGCGAGCACACCTCCAGCCCGCGGGTGGGGCACAGACATGGAGCCGATGGCGGCACTGCTCCTGGGCGCGCCCCTCTAGGTGACCGATGGTCGCTTCAAGGTGACTCGTCGTCGTCATCCGGCCCTTGCTCCCGACCAACGCTCAGGCCGCCCAAAGGACATGCCGGGAAATGTGAATGGATCTGCGATAAACAGGCCCACCGGGTCAAGGAAGGCTGTGACATACTCGATCCGGGAAGCGGCCTCCCTGACGGAACCACGCGGGTAAGGACCGTAGTGAACCTCTCGTCGTACGCAGAGCTAGCGGTTCGCATCGCCAACACCGCTGCTCAGGCCCCTGGAGAGCCTGACTCGCTCGGCACTCCTGCGGCATGCGCCAGCGCGCTCGGCGACTGCCTGGCAGGGCCAGTCACCCGGCGCGATGTTGTCGTGCTCCAGCACTTGCGGGATGAGTTCGCCGCCATTTTCACGGCGGCCGCAACCGGCGACGACAAAGGCGCCATTGACCGGATGAACGCGCTGCTGATCCAGTACCCGATCCAGCCGGAGCTGGTCAGCCACGATGACCAGCGCTGGCATGTGCACCTGGCCGCGCACGGCTCGGTCGCGGACCAGCTGGCTGCCGGCGCGATCATCGGCATGGCGCTGACAGTCTCGATGTACGGCGTCAACCGGCTCGGGGTCTGCGCGATCGCCTCCTGCCGCCGGGTCTTCATCGACTCCAGCCCCGGCCGGTCGCGCCGCTACTGCACCGAGCACATGACCGCGAAGGGCAACGTAAGCACTCTGCGCAGGCAGACCGCCGCCGAGCCCGGCCGCGCCACGCCTGCCGCGAGCTAGCTACGGCGGCCGCCCGCTAACCGGGCAGCCAGCCAAACGGGCAGCCAGCCAAACGGGCAGCCAGCCAAACGGGCAGCCGGTTCGACGGCCCCGGACGAGGTTGCGTACTGGGACCGCTTCATTGCTTTTTCTTTACTAGCCTGCACCAAGCGCCACCTCAAGCCCGGCCGGGCCGGCGTCACCCTGATGCCCTCTGAGCTGGGATTACGCATCGTTCACTGGCCGACAGTAGCGTGCGCTCGACGAAGTTTCAGTGACGCACGTTACCGAAATGACGCCAAGTGACTTCTTCTCATCGACCAAGTCGATCATTACCATGAGCCCTACTCGCGCGGCGTATGGTCCACGTATGCGGAAGAGAAAGGTTCGGTCATGGCTATAGATCATGTAGATGCCGAACGACTCGGAAAGCCGCGCAACTCGCGAGTGCTCGCAGCGTCCATCCCTGCCGGCGGGAACGGCAATCGCCGGAAGCGCGCCCCGATGTATTCAGTCCGAGTCCCGGACACGGCCCGGTGCGCGAAGTCTCCTCGCTGACTCTGTCGGCTTATCTCATCTGGAGGAAGTCTTGGCTACGGAAGCCCCTGGCGTAGCGCCAACGCCCACCGGGGAATACCACCTGCATCGGAAAGTTGGACTGCGCGGGATGACACTCGTCTCGCTCGGTTCCATCATCGGCTCAGGCTGGCTGTTCGGAGCGCTCGGTGCTGCCACGCTAGCGGGCGGTGGCGGCTCGCTGCTCACCTGGATCATCGCCGCGGTCGTGCTCGGACTGCTCGCTCTCGTACATGCCGAGCTCGGATCGACGTACCCGGTATCCGGCGGGACCGCGCGATTCCCTTTCATGGCGTTCGGCGGACTCGGCGGATTCACCGGCGGCTGGATGGCGTTCATCCAGGCGGTGACCATCGCGCCGATCGAGGTCGAGGCGTCACTGAGCCACCTGCAGGCCAAGTTCCCGACTGGCTTCCACGTGTACACCGCTACTGGGACGCTGACCGGAGCTGGCGTTCTCTGGGGCCTGCTGTTCATGGCGTTCTTCACGATCATCAACACCCTGGGCGTGCGCTGGCTGGCCGAGACCAACAGCATCGCGATGATCTGGAAGCTGCTGATCCCGACCACGACCATTTTCGCCTTGCTGTTTACCTCGTTCCACAGCGGTAACTTCACTGCTGGCGGCGGCTTCGCTCCGTACGGCGCCCACGGCGTCCTGGCGGCACTCTCAGCCGGAGTCATCTTCGCGGCCGAAGGCTTCGAGCAGTCGATCCAGATCGGCGGCGAGACCCGGAACCCGCAGCGCAACATCCCCCGCGCGCTGCTGATCGCCATGCTCATCGGAACCGTGTTCTACCTGCTGCTCGATTTCGCATTCGTCGGCTCGCTGAACCCCGCGAACCTGGTGCACGGCTGGACACAGCCGATTCCAGGCGTAGCGAAGCTTGGCCCGTACATCTCGCTCACCACTCAGGCAGGCCTCGGCTGGCTGGCTACCCTGCTGGTCATTGACGCTGTCGTCTCCCCCGGCGGCACCGGACTTGTCTACATGGGGACCTCGTCCAGGCTGTCGTATGGCCTCGGCCGCAACGGCTACTTCCCGAAGATCATCAGCAGGATCAACTCGCGGGGCGTCCCGCTCGTCTCCATCGGGATCTGCTTCGTGATCGGCATGCTGACGTTCCTGCCGTTCCCGGACTGGTTCGGCCTCGTCGGCCTCATCACGTCGGCGACGGTCATCATGTACGCGATGGCTCCGCTGGCCCTCGCCGGGCTTCGGAAGCAAGATCCGGACCGGCCACGTGCCTACCGGCTGCCCGCCGCGTGGCTGCTGAGCCCGCTCGCCTTCATTGCCGCCAACATCGTGGTGTATGTCTCTGGCTACAGCACGATCTTCTGGCTGGACATGTTCATCCTGGCCGGGTTCATCATCTTCGGCCTCTACCAGGTCAGCCTTCCGGCCGCTCAAGCGGACGATCCTCGACTTGCGCTCGGCCTCCTGGCTCCTGCCCTGGCTCGGGGCCCTGCTGGCCATCTCGTGGGCAGGGCGCTACGACGGATCGCCGACAAGGGTGTTCGGCCTCACGCTGGTGTCCTCCAAGCACCTGCACGAGTGGCTGGACCTGGGCATAGTTGCGGCGATGAGCCTGGTGATCTACTACTGGGCTACCTATACCGCAATGCCGAAGGACAAGGTTCAGGCGGCCGTCAACGAGGTCGAGACAGAGGCTTCGATCGAGCTTGAGTCGCACCTCGCTCACGTAACTACTCGCATTACGTTCGGGGCGGGCCGGGGATTCTCCGGCCCGCCCCGAGGCGTTTCCCAGCGCGTTTCCACTGATGCCTGGCGCGCCGGTACCGGAGGATCACGGTCGCCACGATCAGGTGGGCGGGAACGGGGCCGAACATCCGGCTGTCGACTGCTCCGGCTGCGGTGTTGTCCGACTCAAGCCACCAGCCGCCGGGGAGCTCGCGGGCAGCACGCTTCACCAGCAGCAGATCGGGCTGGGCAGGATGACGCGCGACCACGAGCTGGCCCGGCCGGACCCGCGGGGAGCAGCTTCGGTTAAGCCCGCGCCACGTCAGCAGCCAGTCGCCGGGACGCAGGGCCGGCTCCATTGACCGTTCCGCAACGGCGACTCGCCAGAGCGGCCAGCGCATGCATCCCTCCCGCGTGGGCAGAATCCGGCCACGTTGTACTGTCGGAACCCAAGCCAATGATCTGAGATGAGAGAAGGCGATCAATGAGGCTGCTCGAACGTCTCCTCGCGCCGAAGGCTACCGTGCACGCTCACTGTGACCTCCCGTGCGGCGTCTACGACCCCGCGCAGGCGCGCATCGAGGCCGAGTCCGTCAAGGCCATCTGCGAGAAGTACCAGGCAAACTCCGACCCGACGTTCCGCACTCGCGCGATTGACATCAAGGAGCAGCGGTCCGAGCTCGTCAAGCACCACCTATGGGTGCTGTGGACGGACTACTTCAAGCCGCCGCACTTCGAGAAGTACCCGCAGCTGAACCAGCTGTTCAACGAGGCCACCAAGCTGGCGGGCGGCGGTGGCGGCACCAAGTCCAGCACCGATCCCGCCACCGCGGACCAGTTGCTTGGCAAGATCGAGGAGATCAGCAAGATCTTCTGGGAGACCAAGCAGGGCTGACCAACGGACAGGATGCTGATCGGCGGGCCGTTCGCGGCCCGCCGTTCTCAGTAGTAGCCGCGCCGATCGCCGAATGACCCAGCCCGGCGTCTGATGGAGTCGGATGGTCACTGTAAGTTGCGTGGAGAGGGCAGTGCGTTCGCGCGCGGCTTATCGGGCGGCTTTCGAGGAGGGCATTGGTGGCGGATGAGAGTACGGCGGCTGCCGTCGCTGCGGGCGCGCCGGGCGGCGCCAGCATGGCCACCAGCACTACCGGTCCGGACGCGGGCGGCCGTGATCCGGTGGCCGCCGGGGCCGGAGCAGCAAGCGCCGCCGGCCCGGTGACTACCGCCTCTCCTCCACACCTTGGCAGCCTTGACCAGGTAACGGTGCGGATGCCTGCTGACGGCGCATACCTGTCGGTGCTGCGCACCGCGACGGCCGGACTGGCTGCGCGCCTGGACTTCACCCTCGACGACATCGAGGACCTGCGCATCGCCGTTGACGAGGCCTGCGCCATGCTCCTCGGGCAGGCAATCCCCGGCAGCAGCCTGGAATGCAGTTTCGTGCTCAGCCCGGATGATATGACCATTTCGGTCTCGGTACCTAGCCTGAACCCCCGCCCCCCTTCCGGCGACACGTTCGCCTGGACGGTGCTCTCGGCCCTGGCCGGCAGTGTCGAGGCGCAGGCAGGACCCGGAGACAGGCTTGCCATCGTGATGCGCAAGGCCCGCCCGAATTCGGGGTCGGTGTGACGGGGGAAACAGAGGTCGCCTTGACCGAGGAGTACGAGATGATGTCGACAGCGGCGGCCAGGGGGGGATCTGCGGCTGATGACACCGACAACGTGCTGCCTGTCGTGCTGGAATTCAGCGAGGCCGCTGACCTGGTGGACGACCTGCCGGAACCGCCCGCGCGGGCCCAGCATGGGGCCCGCGAGCGCGGGCACGCGCGAGAACTGTTCGAGCGGCTGACCACGCTGCCGCCGGACGACGAGGAGCGGCTCCGGATCCGCAGCGAGCTGGTCGAGCTGCACTTGCCACTAGTGGAGTACCTCGCCCGGAGGTTTCGCAACCGGGGAGAGTGGCTCGATGACCTGACCCAGGTCGCCACGATTGGCCTGATCAAGTCCATCGACAGGTTCGACCTGGAGCGCGGCGTCGAGTTCTCCACATATGCGACACCGACGATCGTGGGCGAGATCAAGCGGCACTTCCGGGACAAGGGCTGGGCCGTCCGGGTGCCGCGGCGGCTGCAGGAACTTAAGCTCGCGCTGGCCAAGGCCATCGGCGAGCTCGCCCAGAATCTCGGCCGCGCCCCGACGGTGGGTGAGCTGGCCGAGCATCTGTCGATGAGCGAGGAAGAGGTGCTGGAGGGGCTCGAATCCGCCAACGCCTATTCGACGGTCTCGCTCGATGCACCGGACTCCGGCGATGACGACGCACCGGCCGTGGCGGAATCGCTGGGCATGGTCGATGAGGCCCTCGAGGGGGTCGAGTACCGCGAGTCGCTGAAGCCGCTGCTGGAGCAGCTGCCGCCGCGAGAGAAACGGATCCTGCTGCTGAGATTCTTCGGCAACCTCACCCAGTCCCAGATCGCTACCGAGCTGGGCATCTCCCAGATGCACGTGTCCAGGCTGCTAGCCAGGACACTGACCCAGCTGCGCGAAGGCCTCACGAGCGACGAGTAACCCGACGGCTCCCGCGTTCCCCTGACATAGGTAGATAGGTTTCGCCGTCTTTACCAATTATTACCGGGTCTTAGGCGGATCTGGCGTTTCTGTCCGGCCTGGGGTCAGGGTAGCCACGCTGGCCGGAGCCAGCAGCGCCGCGAGGCCCGCAATGGCCAGCAGAATGACGGGAATGCCCCATTCATACCTGCCCGCCTGCAACAGGTAAACGGCCACGATGCCGATGAAAAGCTGAGTCAGCAGCGCCGGCGTCCGGGACCAGCGGCGGCCACGGCGAACCCCGCGCGCCACTAGGGCGAGGCCGACAGCGGTGCCAATCCCGATGAGGGTGAGGGCGACCCCGCTTGCGCGCTGGTAGGAGTGCCCGGAGCCCGTTTCAACGCCGGCCAGGGCCGCGCCCGCCAGCACACCGACCGCCTCGGCGGCTTGCACTATCGCCGCGTACAGCACGCTGCGTGGCGCGCTTGCGGGCAGGCCACCCTGGACGCGTCGGGCAACCGGGGCTGATGGGGCAGGACGAGCCGGGTGGGGCGCTGGCGGGGCGCTGGCAGCGGCCTGGCTAACCTTGGCGCGTGCGCGCGCTTTTGATCGTGAACCCACACGCCACCTCCACGACCCGGCAACGGCGTGATGTCATCGTCCGGGCCCTCGCCTCCGCGGTCGACCTCGACGTCGTGGAGACACGTTACCGGGGAGAAGCCACCAAGCTTGCCGCGGCCGCAGCCGCAGACAAGTTCGGCCTCGTGATGACCCTGGGCGGCGACGGCACCGTGAATGAGGCGGTGAACGGCATTCTCGGCAACCCCGACGATCCCGAGGCGCGGCTCGACGCTGCGGACCTGCCTGCGCTGGCGGCGCTGCCGGGTGGAAACGCGAACGTGTTCACGCGCTCGCTGCAGCTGCCGTCCGATCCAGTCGACGCGACCGGACGGCTGATCGAGGACCTGGCCAGCGGCCGGGACCGCTGTATCGGGCTCGGCACCGCTAACGGCCGGTACTTCACCTTCAATGCTGGTCTGGGACTAGATGCGGAGGTTGTCCGGGCCGTTGAGGGCCGCCGCGCGCATGGGCAGGTGCTGACGCCGGCGTTGTTTTTCACGACGGCGCTGCGCCAGTATTACCAGGTCACCGATCGGCGCCATCCGGCCATTTCCATTAGCGAGCCGGTGCGCCTCGGCCCGCAGCCCGCCTACCTATGCATCGTGTCGAATTCGGCTCCGTGGACTTACCTCGGCCGAAGGCCAGTCAACCCCAATCCGCAGGCGGGCTTCGATACCGGCCTAGATCTGATGGCACTGCGCAGCCTCGGCACCTTCAGCACGATGCGGACTCTGCGGCAGATGCTGGCCAGGCGGGGCAAGCCGCCGGTCGGCCGAGCCGTCGCCACCGGTCATGACCTGGACTCGATCGTGCTGCGAACAGATCGGCCAGTGGCATTCCAGGTCGATGGCGAGTACATGGGCGAGGTCGAGGAGGCCACGTTTAGGTCAGTGCCGCGCGCGTTGCGCGTCATCGGCTTGGCCGACGGCTAAGATCGGCGAATTGAGGACGATTAGCCACCGCCGGTGGATGGCAGACGCGGCATATTGCGTTAATGGCTGCATAGGCCTTGGCTAAGGGCTTGAAGCCCTACGTCGGGCACTGCGCCCGATGCCAGTCATGTGACTGATCTGACACCGAAATCCTGCCGAACCTTTGCCCAAGCCTCTTGCGGTTGATCGCCGACCTTGAGAGGGTTATAACGCTCCTGGTGAACGGTGCGTTCGCGTGCCATGCCGGGCTGGCGACGCTCACGCGGGCGCGGTCCGGCGTCGTTGTACCACGGGGTGGCCGGAGCGCAAGCCCGGCACGGTGTCACCGGCAGGCTCGGTGCGCTGGTTCGCACGGCTTAGCCTGTAAATAGTGGCCTGGCTGGGTAAGCACAGCGTTTCGGGGTAGCTACGGTGTCGCCGGTGTAGGCCAAGCACCGCCGATTAACCAGCAATCCAAGATCGATCAACAAAAGAGAACGTACCTGACATAGAACTAAGCTCGTGAAATCGTTCACAAGCGCGACGGAGCGCACAGGCCTGGTTAGGGCCTGAGCTCAAGGAGGAGTGGAACTCATGGACTGGCGTCACCATGCCGCCTGCCGTGACGTGGACCCGGAGCTTTTCTTCCCGATTGGGAACACCGGGCCTGCGCTACTCCAGATCGACGAGGCCAAGCAAGTGTGCCAGCGGTGCAAGGTCATGGAGCCCTGCCTGCAGTGGGCACTCGAAAGTGGCCAGGACGCCGGTGTCTGGGGCGGACTTAGCGAAGATGAGCGGCGCGCCCTTAAGCGCCGCAGCAGGGTCGCCGCGCGCGCGGGAGCCTGACGTAGCGCGGTGAGCTGCGCCGCCTCCGGACTTCAGTGGCGGCGCAGCTGGGCGGCCGGGCGGCCGCCAGCGCGGTACTCAGCTTGATGATGCTCTGCCTGACGGCGTGCTCTGGTTAACAAACGGCTCTTGTGCGTCAGCCGGCAACTGACTCGGCCAGCGGCAGTTCGACCAGAACGCGCGTACCGCCGCCCGCCCGCGGCAAAATTTCCAGCCTGCCAGCGAGTTCGGTGAGCACCAGCGTGCGCACGATCTGCAGGCCGAGGCTTCCGGTCGAGTCCAGATCGAAGTCCGCTGGCAGGCCAGCGCCATTATCCGAAACCGTCACAGTCAGCAGGCCGGGCTTGCGCACGGCCGTGATCTCAAGGCAGCCGTTGGCCGCCCCGCCCGGCCGGCTCAAGCCGTGCTGGAGCGCATTCTGCAGCAATTCGGTCAGCACCAGCGCGAGCGGGGTGGCGACCAGGGCGGGCAGCACGCCGAATTCCCCGCGCAAGATCGGCGTCACTCTCGCCTCAGGCGCGGACACTTCCACCGCCATAATGGCCACTCGGCTAGCGATGTCATCAAAGTCGGCGACCTCGTCCGGGACATGTGACAACGTCTCGTGCACGATCGCGATCGAGCCGACCCGCCGGACGGCTTCTTCCAGTGCCCCCCTGGCCTCGGGTGCCCGGAGCCGGCGCGCCTGCAGCCGCAGCAAGGCGGCGACAGTTTGCAGGTTGTTCTTGACCCGATGATGAATTTCCCGGATTGTCGCGTCCTTGGTCAGCAGCTCCCGCTCCCGCCGCCGCAACTCCGTCACGTCCCTCAGCAGGATCAGCGCGCCCGCTCGCGTGCCGTCGACGATCAACGGGATAGTCCGCAGCTGCACGACCGATCCGTTGGCCTCCACCTCGGTCTCGGCGTGCGCCCGGCCGCTCGCCGCGACCATCAGCGAGTCATCGCGGGCCTCGCGGTTCGCGCACAACCTGGCCGTCAGCGGACCAAGTGGTTTACCGACCAGGTCAGCGGTCAGCCCCAGCCTGCGGTAGGCCGATAGCGCGTTCGGGCTGGCGTAGGTGACTTTGCCGGTCCGGCTGAGCCGAAGCATGCCATCCCCCACCCTGGGCGACCGGACCAGGGCAGGTTCCTCGCCCTGGCCGGGGAACATGCCGGCCGCCACCATCTGGGCCAGGTCGTCAGCCGCCCGCAGATAGGCAAGATCGAGGCGGCTCGGCGTCCGCGCCGAACTCAGGTTTGTAGACCGCTCGATCACCGCGATGACAGTGTCGCCGCTGCGGACCGGGATGGTCTCGTGCCGTACCGGCACCCCCCTGGTCCACTCCGGGTCGCCTTCCCGGCAAATCCGCTTTTCCAGGTACGAGACCGCCATGAATGGTTGCTCTGCACCGGGCCGCCGTGATCCGACGATGTCGTCGGGCAAGGCAGTCGGGGCAGTGGTCGGGCGCATCTGGGCCAGCGCCAGCCAAGTACCGCCGACGGGCCAGACAACCGAATCGCCTGTGTCATCACGCCCGGCCCCGGAAGGCGTGGCGGTACCTTGGCGCTCGTCGCCCAGCGGTGCCCACAGCACCAAGTCGGCAAAGGACAGGTCGGCAAGAAGCTGCCAGTCCGAGACCAGGGCGTGCAGCCAGTCCAGCTGCGCGCCGCGGATCCCGGCCTGGGCGGCGAGATCGGCAAGGGTTGGCACCTAGCCATCATCCCAGGCCGGACGTCCGTCGCGTTACAACCCGAAGCGGGCACTGATGCGAGCAGGCTACCTGCTGGTAACGTCGCCGCCATGAGCGAGGAAAAGCGCCCCGTGCACGGCGGCGCGCAGGCCGTGGCGGCGGCTCGCTGCCACGGTGTCAGCACCATGTTCACCCTGTCTGGCGGCCACGTGTTCCCGGTCTACGACGGAGCAGTAACCGCCGATCCGCCGATGCCGATTATCGATGTCAGGCACGAGCAGACGGCAGTGTTCGCGGCGGAGGCCACCGCCAGGCTGACCCGTTCGCCGGGATTCGCAGTGCTCACTGCGGGGCCCGGCGTGACCAACGGAGTCAGCGGGATTACCACGGCGCATTTCAATGGCTCGCCCATGGTCGTGCTCGCTGGCCGCGCGCCCGACGGCCGCTGGGGCTCGGGCAGCCTCCAGGAACTCGATCATCCGCCCTTGCTGGCACCAGTGACCAAGCGGGCCTGGACCGAGCACGTGCCCGGCCAGGTCGGTGCCGCGGTAGCCGAAGCCTTCGTCCTGGCCGACGCGCGGCACCGCGGACCGGTGTTTCTGGACGTCAGCCTGGAGGCCCTGTTCGGGGCCGGCAGCCCCGTCGGCAGTGTCGGGGCCGAGCCAGCCAGCGCAGCCGGTACCGTGAGCACGCACGGCGGTCCAGATCCGGATGCGATCGCCGAGATCGCCCGACTGCTCGCCGGTGCCATCAGGCCGGTGCTAATCCTTGGCTCTGACGTATGGCTAGACGGTGCCGAGCACGCGGCGCGGGCAGCTGCCGAACGGCTTCAGCTTCCGGTTGTGGCTAACGGCCAGGGCCGCGGCATCCTGCCAGCCGGTCACCCGCTGCTGGTCACCAGGGCACGCTCGGTCGCGCTCGGGGAGGCTGACGTGGTGCTGGTGGCCGGCACCCCGCTGGACTTCCGGCTCGGCTACGGCCAGTTCGGCGGCCGGAACGGAACAGCCCCGGCACGGGTGGTCCAGCTGGCAGATGCGGTCAGCCAGCTGGCTACCCACTGCACGCTGGCCGGCGCAGCCTGGGGTGAGCTGGCTGCGATCTTCGCCGGCCTGGCGGATGCCGCCGACCGCCCAGCCGGTCAGCCTGCCTGGGCCCAGGACTGGCTGCCGCGGCTGCAGGCGGCGTGCGCCAGCGCAACGGCGGCCGACGCGCAACTGCTGCACAGCGACGCCACGCCGATCCACCCGCTGCGCATCTATGGCGAGTTGGCGGCGCTGCTCCAGCCAGACGCAGTAGTGATCGGGGACGGCGGGGACTTCGTCAGCTACGCCGGCAAGTACATCGAGCCGCAGCAGCCCGGCGGCTGGCTCGATCCAGGGCCCTACGGCTGCCTGGGCACCGGCCTCGGTTACGCGATCGCCGCCAGAGTGGCTAGGCCGCAGGCGCAGGTCGTGCTGCTGCTCGGCGACGGCGCCGCCGGATTTTCCCTGATGGACGTCGACACGTTGGTCCGGCACCGGCTGCCGGTGGTGATGATCTGCGGCAACAACGGGATCTGGGGCCTGGAGAAGCACCCTATGCAGGCCTTGTATGGGTATGACGTGGCGGCCGACCTGCAGCCAGGCTGCCGTTACGACCAGGTAGTAAGCGCGCTCGGGGGCGCAGGGGAACTAGTGACGGAGCCGCAGGACATCGGCCCGGCCCTGCGTCGCGCGTTCGCCGCCGGCGTCCCCTACCTGGTCAATGTCGTCACCGACCCAGCCGACGCCTATCCCCGCTCGACAACAGGGGTCTGAGCCGGAGCAAAGCCCCGGCTACTAGTCGGGGCGCGGCGCTGCCTGGGTTTCGGGCTTGGGGGGTTAACGGGGGGCGGAGCCCCCCGCTGGGTTTCAGGTTTGGGGGTTAACGGGGCGCGGAGCCCCCCGTGGGTTTCAGGTTTGGGGGTTAACGGGGGCGCGGCGCCTGCCGTGGGTTTCAGGTTTGGGGGGTTAACGGGGGGCGGACCCCCCGCTGGGTTTCAGGTTTGGGGGGTTAACGGGGGGCGGAGCCCCGCTGGGTTTCAGGTTTGGGGGGTTAACGGGGGGCGGAGCCCCCCGCTGGGTTTCAGGTTTGGGGGGTTAACGGGGGGCGGAGCCCCCCGTTGGTGTGGGTATTACTCGATGACGGCGATAAGGTCGCCTTCCTGTACGACGTCGCCCTCGGCCACGGCCAGCCTCGCCAGCGTGCCCGAGTCCTCGGCCAGCACCGGGATCTCCATCTTCATGGACTCGAGAATGACCAGCGTGTCACCGTCGGCGACGGCGTCGCCCTCCGCCGCGACGACCTTCCACACGTTGGCCACCATCTCCGCACGGACCTCGCTCACGTGCCCTCCTCGCTCGCGGCCGGAGCCGACCTGCTTTCCATAGTGCCTTCACCGGACCCTGTCAGGGGCGCAGTCGGCTCACCAGCGACGTGTCGTAATCTCCCCGGCGGAACTCGGCTGACGCCAGCAGGTCCGCGTGGAACTGCAGATTGGTCTTCACGCCGCTGATGCGGAACGAGGCGACCGCGGCCTCGGCGCGCGCCAGCGCCTGATCCCGATTGGCGCCATGCACGCACAGCTTGGCCAGCAACGGATCATAGAAGGGGGTAACGGCATTGCCCGCGGTGTATCCCGAGTCGACCCGTACTCCTGCCCCGGTAGGCTCCGACCAGTCCTCGATCGTGCCTGGACTGGGCAGGAAACGCTTGGGGTCCTCGGCATAAATGCGCAGCTCCAGCGCATGCCCCGACGGCGCCAGCTGGTCCGGGCGGAAGCTGACGTCCTGCCCGCCTGCGATCAGGAACTGCTGCTCGACCAAGTCGATGCCGGTGACCAGCTCGGTAACTGGATGCTCAACCTGAAGCCGGGTGTTCATCTCCAGGAACATGAATTCCATGGTGGTCACGTTCAGCAGGAATTCGACGGTGCCGGCCCCTAGGTAGCTCACCACCTGGCCGGCCTGCACCGCGGCTGCGAGCATTCTGGCCCGCAACTGCGGCGAGACGCCCGGCGACGGCGTTTCCTCCGCCACCTTCTGGTGCCGTCGCTGCACCGAGCAGTCGCGTTCGCCCAGGGCCAGCACGCGTCCGTCGGCCAGACCGAGTATCTGCACTTCGACGTGGCGGGCGCGCTCGACGAAGCGCTCGAGCAGGATGGCCGGGCTGCCGAAGAAGCGCTCTGCGCGCGATCGCGCTGTCTCAAAGCCGGCTTCGAGCTGCGCCGGGTCGGCCGCAGCGGTCATGCCGATGCCACCGCCACCCGCGGCGGCTTTGATCATGACCGGATAACCGATTTTCGCGGCCGCGGTCAGCGCCGCGTCCAGATCGGCCACTGGCTCCCTGGTGCCGTCCGCGACCGGGACCCCCGCCAGCTCCATCAGGTTCCTGGCGTTGATCTTGTCGCCCATCTGTTCCATCGACGCAGGCGACGGCCCGATCCAGATCAGGCCTGCCGCCTGCACGCTGGCCGCGAACGCCGGGTTCTCCGACAGGAAGCCGTAGCCAGGGTGAATGGCCTGTACGCCCGACCGGCCGGCGGCCGCTAGCACCGCTTCACCGTTCAGGTAGCTGCTGGCTGGCGGCGCCGGCCCGATAAGCACGGACTCGTCTGCCTCACGTACGAACGGCAGCGCCACGTCGGCTTCGGAGTAGACCGCTACCGAGCGGACGCCAAGACGGCGCGCAGTGGTAATCACGCGCCTGGCAATCTCGCCACGATTTGCGACAAGGACCGATTCGAGCACGCCCGGAAGCCTACCGCCGGGGCGGCAGCCTGCGGCTTGCTACCCCGGCCAGCGCCGCGACGACGACGCTGTCGTACTCGGACGGCGTCCCTGCGCATCCGGTCGAGCGCCGCGGCCGACCGCTCCCGGTCGGTTGAGCTGCCGACCATGTCGTCGAAGGCGTTCGCGGCCCGGATGATCATGCTTCCGAGCGGCGGTTCCGGATTGGGCCCGTGTGCGGGCCAGTTCTGGCACCGCACTAGCTCGGCGACATCATCCAGAACACCGGCCTGCCGGATGACGTCCGCGCCCAGACCGGCGATCCGCTGCTGGTCGGCGGCGGAAGCCAGCACGGTGGCGCCGCCGGGTATCGGGTCGCGCAGCGACAGCTGGCCGATGTCGTGCATCAGCGCCGCATACTCGAGCGCGAGCAGTTCCGGCTCCGGCATGCCCAGGCTCCGCCCCACTCCGACCGCAAGCCTGCTGACCCGGCCGGAGTGACCCTCCTCCACATATCCGGCCACCTCGGTCACCCGGGCGAGCGACCGGACCGTTTGCAGGTACGTGGCGCGGATGCCGGCATAGCGCCGGAAGGCGACCTGGGTGACCAGCAGAGGGCCGAGGAAGACGGCAAGCTCGGTCAGCCCCATCACCTCGGCGCCGAACACCGTGATGACCACCGAGGCGCCGATGGCCAGGCCCAGTGGCCATTGCAGCCGGAGCTCGTCCACCATGGCGACCGAGAAGCGCGCGCCGACGTCGTCGGCCCGGATGAGCGCGCTGACCAGCGCGTCAACTAGCCAGCCGAAGGCCACAAGCAGCACGATTACGCCGAGCGTCAGAACCCAGGACTGCCGGACGAGGATGCCCGCCAGCGGTCGGAAGCTGAAGGCGACGCACGAGACTGCCACCAGCCGGGTAGCTATGCCGACTGCTCCGGCTGGGCGGCCGGCTGCGATATGCGGCAGCGCGCCCAGCGCCATGCCTACTGCCGAGACCGCGATCACCACCTGCGGCGACTGCGTTGCCATGCCCTTGACGTACAGGTGGTACTGCTCCCTCCGGGCCACGTGCGTCATGCCGATGACGGGCACCCGGAGGAGGAGCGCGTAGGAAAACGCGCCGACCATGGCGATCGGAGCGGCCTCCCGGCCGCCGGGCAGTGCCAATCGCAGCAACTCGCCCAGCGCGATGAATCCGCCGAAGGCAAGAGCCGTGCTCCACTGGATTCTGTGCTCAATCCAGCTGCTGGTGAAGGCCGTGAGCACGAGCATGGCGGCGGCGGACAGCAGCAGCAGACGGCCCGAGTCCATCGTCTGCCAGTAGGCCAGCCGGTCTGGTTCTGGCCGGCCGACTATGGCGCTCCCGGTCAAGGAATCACCACCTGCAGCGGTGCCGTCGGGTCGTCGTGGTCCTGGACCGTGACGGTCGTCAGGTCGGCGGGGGCGCCGGACGGTCTTGGCAGCGGCCAGCCTTCATCCTTTAGCGCGGCAATGAATGCCTCGACGATCGGCGGGTCGAACTGCGTACCTGCGCCCCGGCGAAGTTCGCCTATCGCCAGGTCAATGCTCTTGGCCGCGCGGTAAGAGCGAGTCGAGGTCATTGAGTCGAACGCGTCAGCTACGGCGATCACGCGCGCGAACTCGGGTATCTCGTGGCCGGCAAAGCCCATCGGGTAGCCGCGGCCGTCGATCCGCTCGTGATGATGCATGATGCCGGCCAGCGCCTCGGTCAGGAAGCCGATCTCCCGGACGATCTCCAGGCCTCGCATCGGGTGCAGCTGGATGGCAGCGAACTCGTCCTCAGTCAGCGGGCCTTCCTTCTGCAGCACTTGCGTCGGCACGCCGAGCTTGCCCACGTCATGCAGCATGCCGGCGAACATGATCGCCTCGGTCCGGTCCGGGCTCATCCGGATCTTCCTGGCCACCATGCCGACTCCTCGCGAGACCCGGTCTCCATGACCGCGGGTATAAAAGTCCTTGGTCTCGACGGCCTGGCACAGCGCGTTCATCGTGGCCGCGTAGGCCCGCTGCTGCTCGGCGAACTGGCCCATCGCCCACCGGGCAACGAACAGCGGTACCAGCACGATCAGCGCCGCGAAGGCATGCATAACCTGCCACAGCGACGCGATGACCAGGCCAAGCGATGCATAGCCCAGGTCGAAGACCAGCAGCAGCGGCAGGCTTGACTCCAGCGACTCACGCCGCAGCAGGCGCGGTTCCTGGTTCAGCCGGTACACGCCCCAGATGAGGGCGTGGTTGGCCAGCACATGGGCGGCCGCAGCCGCGGCGAACGGCAAGATGATCTTCGGGAAGTCAGCCGGTTCGAGAGTGCCCACCACTCCGTGCAGCTCCAGGTAGACCCTGCCCGCCGCCAGGCCCGACAGTGCGTGCATGGCGCCATTAAAGAGACGCTCGGCCAGTCGCCGCTCCCGCCGCACGCTGAGCACGGCGACCGCCCCGACCATGGCGGCCGCGACGGGCCCGAGCAGCACGACTGCGGCCAGGGTGGCCGACGAGCTTGGTGACCATTTGGTTTGGCGCGATGCGAGCGGCGTGGGGCTCGAGTCGCAGGCGAGGAAGAGCAACTGCAGGACGACCAGGTCGAGTAACGGGTGCATGCCCGGCGTCATCATCAGGGGGGTCTTGGCCACGAGCGCCACCGTGGCCAGTACCACCAGGCCGATGTACACCAACGCGGCCCGGGAAACCATGCCCTGACCCCCTCGTTGCGGTGCCGACCCCGTCCGGGGCCTAAGGACTCGCGCTCGCACGTAACCAGGCGCCCGCTAACGCGACTTAGGGTAACGCCATCGTCGCGTTGCCGTAGGCCTCAAGCGCAATGTGAGCCAATAGTAGTCAGACGAATGCGTAACGTGACGACGGCACGCCGTCAGGAACCAGCACAATCCCAGCGGACGGGGCTACTCCGCCAGCACCTCGGTGTTCTCGATCTCCGATCGCACCGCCGCGATCCTTGTCAGGACCTTAGCGCGCAGCTCGCCGGGCACGGCCTCCTGGCCGCAACACTTGTGGACGAGCTTCTTGACGAGTTCCTCCAGGCCGTACTCGCGCAAGCACGGGCCGCACTCTTCGAGGTGGATTCGGATCTGCCGATAGTCAGTGTCCTCCATCTCCCCATCGAGATAGGAGTACACCGTCGCGAGTACCTCTGTGCACGGTACCTCGTGCGGTTTGCCGCAGCTCATCTCGCGTCCTTCCCTGACGCGTCGTCCGGTGACTGCGCCGTGGTGGGGGCGGCGGGCGCTGTCGCTAGGATGCCCTGATCCGCCGCGTAGTCCTGAAGCAGGTCGCGGAGCTGGCGGCGGCCACGGTGCAGCCGCGACATAACGGTCCCAATCGGGGTGCCCATGATGTCGGCGATCTCCTTATAGGAGAAGCCTTCGACATCGGCCAGGTACACGGCCAGCCGGAAATCCTCGGGCAGAGCTTGCAGGGCGGCCTTGATGTCAGAGTCAGGCAGCCGCTCGAGCGCCTCCGTTTCGGCCGATTTCAGGCCGCCGGAAGTGTGCGATGCCGCCCTTGCGAGCTGCCAGTCCTCGATCTCCTCGGTGCCGGACCGCTGCGGCTCACGCTGCCGCTTGCGATAATTGTTGATGAAGGTGTTGGTGAGAATTCGGAACAGCCACGCCTTCAGGTTCGTACCCGGCTGGAACTGGTGAAAAGAGGCATAAGCCTTGGCAAAAGTCTCTTGCACCAGATCCTCAGCGTCCGCCGGGTTGCGGGTCATTCGCATTCCGGCCGCGTAGAGCTGGTCGAGGTACGGCAGCACGTCGTCTTCGAACCGCTTACTGCGCTGCTCAAGTGTCTCGGGGACCGGACCCACCCCTTCCGGGATCGAGGGTTGCAGCCACCCAGCCTGCAAGCCGCCTCGCCGGGAGGATACAACGCCGGCCGTCATCACATTGCGCGCGACCACCCTGGACGCATCGGGACGGGTCTGGGAACTGGCTAGAGACACGTGCGGTCAAACGCGATGCCCTCCGTCTTCATTCCGCACCAAGTTGCTGCACCCAGGCGTTATCTTCGCAGCCGGTCCAGCTTCCCTTGGCAGGCCACGCACCGGGCTGCCTCTGGCTTGGCCTCCAGACGCCCCTCGGGCACCATCGATCCGCAGTCCACGCACGTCCCATAGGTGCCCAGGTCGATGCGGCGCAATGCGGCCAGCACGTCTGACCGCTGCCGTCGCGCGACCGCGAGCACGGCTTCGGACCGCTCGGTCTCCGACAGGTTCGCGCCAGCGTCGGCCGGGTCCTGGGGGTAATCGCCCGACCGCTGCTGCTGGTCTCCCGAGGAGTTCAGCACCATGATCGACCTGTCCAGCTCCGTGCGAATCTCCTCCAGCCGCTCCCGTGCCGTGTTGGCATCCATGCGAATCCCGCCTCCTTACGCAAGTGGCCGACCGCGCTTGGGACAGAGCGCCGTCCGGCCGTCATCCCCGCCTAGAACAGCGCCTGGCTGCCCCGCGCGCCGCTGACTTCGGTGTTCCTGACGGCGTCAGGCGCGCCAGTCTGCGCCGCAGCTAACGGCGCGACCGGTCCAGCCCCCATCGGCTCGATGAGCTGGGGGCCGTTGTTTCGGACCGAGTTGACCGCGGTCGAGACCGGATAGGTCATTAGCCCGCTAGCCGCCGCGGGTGCCAGCAGCGAGCGCAGGTCCGCCACGTCGCCGTTAGCCGGATCAAGCCAGTCTGACCACCTGTTTGGGTCGATGATCATTGGCATCCGGTCGTGGATCATGCCGAGTTCGTCCGGAGCGCTCGTCGTGATGACGGTGGCGGTCCAGAGCCAGGCATCCGGGTCGTCCCTGGCCACCGCTGGATCGCGCCACAACTCGTACAACCCCGCGAATGCGAGCGCCCGGCCATCCCGGCGACTGATGTAGATCGGCTGCTTGGCTGCGCCCGGCTGTGACTGCCATTCATAGTAGCCGTCGGCCGGCAGCAGGCAGCGCCGTTTTGCGAAGGCACGGCGGAAGGCAGGTTTCTCCGCCACCGTCTCAGCCCTGGCATTTATCATCCTGCTGCCGATCTTGACGTCCTTGGCCCAGAACGGGACCAGGCCCCAGCGGACGACCCGCAGTTGCCGCTCGGCCGACGCCCGCCCGTTGCCAGACCGCGT
Organism: uncultured Actinomycetota bacterium; assembly: GCA_963711055.1. GTDB lineage: Bacteria > Actinomycetota > Actinomycetes > Streptosporangiales > Streptosporangiaceae > JAJYUU01. The sequence continues at coordinate 37,412 of CAVQCR010000042.1, forward strand.
CCCGGCGTTGGCAGCACCATCACGCCCGCCGTCGTCCTGGCTGCCGTCCAGCGCCGGGCTGAGTGGGTCACGGCTGAGCACCGCGTACACAGGCTTGGTCGGCGCGACGTTGTAATCAGGTGCGAGCGGCTCGGCCACCGCGTCGCGTTGCACGCTGAACTCCTCTAGGAGTTCAATGCGCTTTCGCGCCGACGCGTACCGACCGCACATATCCTCACCTGACGAACGGCTAACCCAATCGGGTCATCTTCAGAATTCGCTAATTCATAGCCAACATCCAGCTATGCCAAACCTTGCCGAGATATCCGGACGCATTCCGGGCTCGCAGCCTCACAGGTGTCTGATTGTCGCCCCGCGTGGCCGCCCGCGTCCAGCCGTGCCCGGAGCCAGTACTCTCTGGAGGCATGCACGCCCGCGACGAAGCCGACTTCAGCTGGGCGGCCCCGTTGGCCGCGACCGCCGTGCGTGCCACCGTGCGCCTGCCGGGCTCCAAGTCGATGACCAACAGGGCCCTCATCCTCGGAGCCCTTGCAGATAGCCCCACTCAGATAGTAGGGCCATTGCAGGCCCGCGACACCGACCTGATGGCGCGGGCCATCAGCGCGCTCGGCGCCACCGTGGAGAGCGGCGCCGGTACCCTCGCCGCGCCAGCCTGGACAGTGACGCCCGGCTGGGCGGGGGGCAAGACGACAGTGGATGTCGGGAATGCGGGCACCGTACTCAGGTTCGTTCCCCCCGCAGCCGCGCTCGCGACCGGTGACGTTGAGTTCACCGGTGACCCCCGTGCCTCGCAGCGCCCGGTTGGCCAGTTGCTCGCCGGGCTCCGGCAGGCCGGCGTCGAGATCAGCGATAGCGGCCGCGGAGCCGTTCCTTTCATCGTGCGCGGTCGGGGCCGGGTCCGCGGCGGCACCGTCAGGCTGGACGCATCATTGTCATCGCAGCTGGTGTCGGGGCTGATGCTGGCCGCGCCGCGGTACGAGCAGGGTCTGGAGATCATTCACGAGGGCGAGCGGATACCGTCGGCGCCGCTTATCGCGATGACGGCGGCCATGCTGGCCAGCGCGGGCGCTGAGGTCGAGTCCGGCTTGAGCGGACACGGCGCCGCAAGCAACGGCGGCCGCACGGCCCCCGACCACTGGCGGATCCTGCCGGGGCGCCTCACGCCGGGGACGCTCACCGTCGAGCCAGACCTATCCAATGCGGCCCCGTTCCTCGCCGCCGCGCTCGTCACCGGCGGCACGGTGACGATCCTGGACTGGCCCGCGGCCAGCCTGCAGGCGGCGGGCCAGATCCTCGACCTGCTCAGCCAGATCGGCGCCCGCTGCACGCTCACTCCGGCGGGCCTGCGGATCGACAGTACGGGCCGGATCCGCGGCATCAGCGCCGACCTGCGCGATGTGAACGAGCTGGCGCCGGTGCTGACCGCGCTGGCCGCCCTGGCCGACTCGCCGTCGGAGTTGACCGGCATCGGGCACATGCGGCTGCACGAGAGCGACCGGCTGGCGGCGCTGGCGGGCGAGATCGGCGCGCTAGGCGGCCTGGTGACCGAGCTTCCTGATGGCCTGCGCGTGCAACCGCGGCCGCTGCGCGCCGGGGCCGATCCGTTCGACAGTCATGATGATCACCGCCTGGTCATGGCCGGCGCCGTCTTGGGCCTCGCCGTGCCCGGCCTGCGGGTCCGCAATGCCGCGACAGTCGGTAAGACGTTCCCGGCTTTCGGCGCGCTGTGGCAGCAGATGCTGGAGGACGGCCACTGAGCCGGGTAGTTGGCCACGCCGGGCTCGACGAGGACGACGTGCGGGTCAGGCCGGGCAAGGGTTCCAGGCCCCGCACCAGGAGACGGCCCGCTCATGAGGACGCGATCGACGCGTTCGTAGCCGGGGTCGACCGCGGCCGGTACCACTGCTGGATCGGCGAGCGGCCCGTCACCGCCATGAAGGCACGTGAGCTCGGCCGCCGGGGTGTCGTAGTCGGCGACCGCGTCAGCCTGGCCGGCGACGTGTCAGGCCAGCCCGGCACGCTGGCCCGGATAGTGCGCGTGCAGCCACGGACGTCAGTGCTGCGCCGGTCCGCAGAGGACGACGACCCAGCCGAGCGGATCGTCGTCGCCAACGCCGACCAGCTGGTGATCGTCACCGCGCTGGCCAACCCGCCGCCGCGGCCGAGACTGATCGACAGGTTCCTGGTTGCCGCGTTCGACGCCGGGCTCGAGCCGTTGCTCTGCCTCACCAAGGCCGACCTGGCCGGTCCGGATGAACTCATCGCGGCATACGAGCCGCTTGGGGTTCGCTTCGTGGTGCTGAGCCGGCCGTTCGGTGCTGCCCTCGACGACCTGCGCGGCCAGCTGACTGGCCGGATCAGCGTTCTGGTCGGCCACTCGGGCGTTGGCAAATCGACCCTGGTAAACGCACTGCTGCCAGACGCGGACCGGGCGGTTGGCTCCGTCAGCCCGGTCACCGGCCGTGGCCGGCACACCTCCTCGTCCGCGATCGCGCTGCCGCTGCCGGGCGGCGGCTGGATCATCGACACTCCGGGCCTGCGCAGCTTCGGCCTGGCGTACGTGGCTGCCGACCGGGTGGTGTCGGCGTTCCCCGAGTTCACGGACGCGATTGCGAACTGCCCGCCCGGCTGCAACCATCTCGAAGCTGGCTGCGCGCTTGACGCCTGGGTCGCCGACCACGGCGGCGCCGCTGCTGCCGCCCGGCTTGACTCCCTGCGCCGCCTGCTGCGCAGCCGCGAGGGCCTGGATCCGGCCGACGGCACCGAGCCCTAGCGCCGGTCCGGAAGCCGGGACGACTGAGCCTGCCGTCGGCATAACCCGGCCGGGAAACCACGGCCCTGGCATGGCCAGTTCAAGGGAGTTAGCGCTAGCGTTGCGCGTCATGACGGCTTTTGATGGCGACCTCGGATTCGCGCACGTCCTGGCGGACGCCGCGGACGACATCACGATGCGCAGGTTCCGCACGCTCGACCTGCGGGTGGACACCAAGCCTGACATGTCGTACGTGACCGACGCCGACCTGGCCGTCGAGGAGTCGCTGCGCAACGTGCTCGGCCGGTCCCGGCCGCGGGACGCGATGCTTGGCGAGGAATTCGGCCGGACGGGGTCCAGCCAGCGTTGCTGGGTCATCGACCCGATCGACGGGACAGCGAACTTCGTCCGCGGGGTGCCGGTCTGGGCCACCCTCATCGGGCTGATGGACGAGGACGAGGTCATCATGGGCGTGGTCAGCGCGCCCGCGCTGGGTCGCCGGTGGTGGGCGGCCAGGGACGGAGGCGCCTGGACCGGCCGCAGCATGACGAAGGCCACCGCCTGCCGGGTATCCGCGGGTGCAGAGCCTTTTCGATGCCTCGCTGTCCTATTCCAGCCTGCACAGCTGGGACCGCGACGGCAGGCTGAACGAGTTGCTCGGGCTGAGTCGTAAGGTCTGGCGGACGCGCGCATATGGTGACTTCTGGTCTCATGTGCTGGTCGCTGAGGGCGCCGTCGATATATCCGCGGAGACTGACGTCTCCCTCTGGGACCTCGCCGCGCTGCAGATCATCATCGAGGAAGCCGGCGGTGCCTTCACCGACCTCGCTGGTATGCCAAGGCCAGATGGCGGCAGCGCGGTCTGCACCAACGGCCTGCTCCATTCCGAGGTGCTGAGCCTGCTGGCATCGGGCAGTCAGGACTTGCCCTGAGCCGCATTCGGGCGGATGCTGGACAGCATTGACGGTCACAAGCGCACAAGCACCTTGAGCCGACGTGGCGCACGGACACGGCGGCCCCGCGCGAGGGGAGCGATGCAGCATGAACGTCCGGGACGGCATGACCAAGGTAGTCCTGAGCGTCGGCCCGGCGCACACTCTGCGCCAGGCTGCCCATCTGATGTCCGATCAGCGGGTCGGAGCCGCGGTCGTAGTCGACTCCTCGCAGCCCGGCATCGGAATTCTCACAGAACGTGACATTCTCGACTCCGTTGGAGCGGGCCAGGACCCCGACTCCGAGGTTGTTGCCAATCACCGCACCGCTGACGTCGTGTTCGCATCGCCTGAGTGGACCCTGGAGCAGGCCGCCGCGGCGATGATGGCCGGAAACTTCCGGCACCTTGTCGTGGTGGAGGGGCAAGATGTGACCGGCCTGCTGTCCATGCGCGATATCGTCCGGTGCTGGGCCGGACAGCTGGCGCGCGTGGCGGGCGCGGTCTCGGTCACCGCGTAGCGCGCGCCCCGGATCCGGGGGCACCGGGGTAGGGGTTGCCTTGAGGACCGGGAGTGCTCAATGCAGTTGAAGGGCGCCATCGCTCTGGTAACCGGTGCCTCATCGGGTATCGGCGCGGCGACTGCGGCGTATCTCGGGCACGCCGGGGCACGCCTGTTGCTGACCGGCCGTGACGAGCACCGGCTGCACACAGTGGCAGCTCGTACCGGGGCCGTCGCGCTACCAGCGGACCTGCTTGAACCGGAGGAGCCCGACCGGCTTGTCGAGCGGGCGCTCGCGGCCGAAGGGCGGATCGACCTGCTCGTGTGCAATGCGGGCATCGGCTGGGCCGGACCGATCAGCCAGCTCTCTGCCGCCACGGCGGCGGAAATCGTCAACGTCAACCTGCTGGCGCCGGTGCAGTTGACCAGGCTTGTCGCACCGGCGATGGCGGCTCGAGGGTCAGGCCGCCTGGTCTTCGTGTCCTCGATCGCCGGCGCCATCGGAGTACGGCACGAAGCTGTGTACGCAGCGACTAAGGCGGCACTCAACTGCCTGGCCGAATCACTGAATTATGAACTGGCCGACCATGGCGTGGGCGTTTCGCTGGTGCTGCCGGGCGTGGTCGACACGCCGTTCTTCAGCCGGCGCGGCCGCCCCTATGACCGGCGCTGGCCTAGCCCGATCCCGGCCGAACAGGTGGCTGCCGCTGTCACCCGCGCGGTCGCCAGTGACCTACCGCTGGTGTACGTTCCGGGCTGGCTGCGGATACCGGCGTGGCTGCACGGTGCCGCGCCGCGCACGTTCGCTGCAATAGCCGGGCGCGTCAGCTGACGGCGGCCGTGGCACCCGGCCGCCGTCAGCGTCAGTTCGATACGTGGCGAGGGTAACGCCGCGTCGCCGGGGTCAGCCGCGCCAGTACCGGAGCACCGCGATCGGGGTGAAGACCAGTACCAGCAATCCCGACCAGGCGAGCGCTAGGCCCACGTCGCTGCTGGACCCGACCAGCAGCGAGCGAACTGCATCGACCATCGGGGTAATGGGCTGATACTTCGAGAACGGCTGCAGCCAGCCCGGCATCGAGGTGGCCGGGACGTAAGCACTCGAGATGAACGCGAATACGAACGCGATCAGGGACATGCCCTGCGCGGCCTGAGCGTTCGGCGCGAACAGGCCCATCACGATGAACACGACCGTGAACACCACGGCGTAGGCCAAGCACAGTCCGAAGGCGGCCAGTCCGTCGAGCAAGGAACCGCGCAGCCTGAACCCGAAAAGGAAGCCGAACGCTGCGGTCGAGACGATCGACCACACGTTCGTCGTCGAGTCGGCGAGCACGCGCCCGAGCACCAGCGAGTAACGCGGCACCGGCAGCGATAGCAGCCGGTCGGTGAAGCCCGCAGCCCGGTCTTCGGCCACGGCGACGGCGATGCCGCCGCCGGTGAACAGCACGATCATGGCCACATACGACGGCACCAGGAAGTCGACGTAGCTTGTGCGGCCCGCGTGGATGGCGCCGCCGAATACGTACCGGAAGCTGAATAGGAACAGCGCGGACTGCACTATGCCCATGATGCTCAGGCCGGGAGTCCTGATGTACTTCCGCAGGGCCCTGACCGCGACTTGCAGCGACGCCGTTGTGGCGCCCGGCGGCCTGGCCGGCCGGGTGATCGCCGGGGTCGTGACCGCCTTGGACCCAATTGTGTCGGATGCTGTCATCGTGCACTCCTTTCTGCGAGCTGGCGACCGTTAGCCGGATCCCCGTCCGACTCGCCGGTAAGGGTCAGGAAGACTTCATCGAGATTCGGCCGTCGGACGCCGATCTCGTCGACAGCGATGGCGGCATCCCGCAAGCAGCCGATGGCGGCAGCCAGCTCGCTCGTCCCGCCGCGGGCCAGCGCCGTCACGTGCCGCCCGCCCGGGTCGATCCTGGCGGCGCTCATGGTGATCTGCTCGAGGATCTGCGCGACCGGGCCGAGCGCGGCCGGGTCACTGACCGCCACCTCGATGACGTCCCGGCCGATGCTCGCCTTGAGGTCGCCGAGCGCCCCCGCGGCTATTGCGCGACCGTGGTCGATGACGACGACGTGGTCGGCGAGCTCATTGGCCTCATCGAGGTAATGGGTTGTCAGCAGGACGTCGGTGCCAGCCGATACGAGATTGCGCACGGCATCCCAGACCTCACGCCTGCCCGCCGGGTCGAGCCCGGTCGTCGGCTCGTCGAGCAGCAGCAGCCTCGGGCCACCGACGAGGCTGGCGCCGAGATCGAGCCGGCGCCGCTGACCGCCGGAGTAACCGCTGCTACGGCGGTCAGCCACCTCGCCCAGATCAAGCATCTCGATCACCGCGGCCGCTGCCCGCCTCGCCGCCGGCCGGGGATGGCCAAACAGCCGGGCTGTCATCTCCAGGTTCTCCCGCCCGGTCATCGTGGGCTCGACCGCTGCGAACTGGCCGGCCAGGCCGATGTCGCGGCGCACGCTGACCGGATCGTGGCGGACATCGTGTCCGCGCACCCGCAGCTCACCGCTGGTCGGCCTGAGCAATGTGGCCACAGTCCGGACGAAGGTCGTCTTGCCTGCCCCGTTCGGTCCCAGGATGGCCAGCACCTGGCCGGACGCGGCGATGAGCTCCAGCCCGTCCAGTGCCGTGACTTTTCCGAACCGCACCGTCAGGCCCCGTGCCTCAAGCAGCGGCGCCCGCTCAGTTGCCGCGCTCAGTTGCGCCGAACTCCAGTGCCGTGTGCTCACGTCACAGCTCCCTCCGAGGCCATCAAGACCCATCTCGTTTTCCGCGATGACAGCGATAGTAGCTAAGAAACTAGTTGGGTTGCAACTTATATCGTAGGTACTAGTTACAGGGCGGCTAGCTCATCTGACTGTCGCGCGAGGCGCAGCGACTAGTGCCGGGTTGACTAGTAGACTGCCTGCATGGAGGAGCAGTTTCGCCCGTCACCGCTAGCGCTAGCCGTACTGAGCCTGCTGCACGCGGGACCGCTGCATCCGTACGCGATGCAGCGATTGCTGAAGCTCTGGGGCAAGGACTCGGTCATCAACGTCGGCCAGCGGGCCAACCTGTACAAGACGATCAAGCGCCTTGATCAAGCCGGGCTGATCGTTGTCCGGCAGACCGAGCGCGATCAGCTTTACCCGGAGCGGACCGTCTATGAGGTGACCGAGGCCGGCCGCCACGCTGCCCATGACTGGCTGGTGAGCATGCTCGCTACCCCGCGCAACGAGTTCCCGCAATTTCCGGCCGCACTGTCGTTCTTCATGATGCTCAGCCCGGACGAGGCGCTGGCCGTGCTCGAGCGCCGGGCGGACGCGCTGCGCACCGAGCTAGCCAGCGTGGCAGCGGACCTTGCGGGCGCGCCACAAGGCCTGCCGCGGGTGGTGCTGATGGACGACGAGTACAGGCAGGCAGTCACCGGGGCCGAACTAGCCTGGGTGGAAGGCGTCATTGCGGACTTGCGGTCCGGCAGCTGGACCTGGAGCTACGAGCAGCTCGTCCCGTTCCTGCAGGCCGACAGCGAGGCGATCACCGTCCTGCCGGTCTAGCTCGCGGTCAGGTACGCGACGGCCATCCTGTGCTCGCCGCGGCCTTGCTCGACCAGCGGGCGCAGGTGCGCAGTGAACTCAGCGCCCTCGGCCGCGCTCAGCGCCCGGTCGATCATCTCGGCCAGCGGCGGCAGGTTCGGGTTGCCGGACATGCGCAGGAACCGGTCCCAGGGGAGCGGGTCCTGCGTCGACTTCAGCTGACCCTCAGATCCATGCTCACCGCGCCGAACCCGCCCAGCAAGCCGCACCAGGTCTCGGTCGTCGAAGTCGAGCATGGGGTCGGCGCCTGGCGGCTGGATCGCAGCGAACGCCGCATTCATCTTCGCTGCGATTCCGGCGATCGGGCTGAGGTCGTATCCGAAGAACGACGTGCTGCTGCAGCCCTGCATCAGGGTGTTGATGGGCGCGAAGATACTTAGCCGGCCGCCGGGTCGCAGCACCCGGCGAAACTCCGCGAATGCCGCCGCCTTGTCCGGCACGTAGATCAGCACCGACCGGGTGGCCACGACATCAACCGACGCAGCAGGAACGGCGTCCAGCTGATCGGCAGACGCCAGCACGAAGTCGCAGCGGCTGAGCTGTCCGTTGGCCATAGCGGCCGACCGGCAGTGCTCGAGCAGGTCTTGCGAGATGTCGGAGAAGATGCCCGGCCGCGTGGCCCCAGCCGGTCAAGCGCGCCGAAGCCGATCAGGCCGTCGCCGGTGCCGACATCCAGCAAGACGTCGTCGGGCCGCAGCGACGCCCGGTCCAGCACCTGGTCACGCACCGGATAAAGCTCGCGCAGCACTTGCTCTCGGTAGCCGGCGTCGCCGCCATGCCGGACTTCGAGCAGCCAGCGATGCCATCGGTCGCGCTCACCGGTCACAGTTGCCAATACGCTCCCCGAGCCTGTGGCCCGGCAAGCTGTTAACGGAGCATCATCGGTATGCAGCGAGGCCATCGGCAAGGCTGTCGCTGTCCCCGCTGAGGGCGGCCGGCAGTGCCTGCTGCAGGGCGAAGGTCGCCGCAACCACCCTGGCAATGCCGATCATCGGTCCCTGTGGGTGCGCGCGTTGGGCGTCGATCTGAGCAGCCAGCCGCCAGCCAAAGGTTGCCGCGATTGAGGCAAGATCACTGGCCTGGTTGCCAATCTCAGCACCGTCCCAGTCGAGCACGCCGGTCACTGTTTGGATGTCACCGTCAGCTGTCAGCAGCAAGTTGGAGCCGCCGAGGTCGGTGTGCACCAGCGCCGACCCGGTCGGATCAACGGCGCTGACGGCAGCAAGTTCTAGCTCCGCACGCCGGCGGCCGGCCTCGGTCATCAACGGAAACAGCACATCACGGACCTGGTCAGCCCACCGGATCCAGTCATCAGCGGCGGCCGCGGGCGCCGCATGCCTAAACCGCTCTTGCGCGCCGAGCGCGGCGAGCTTGTCGAGCAGGCCAGCCAGTCCGTGCGCCAGCGCGGACTCGGCCCGCTGCACTCGGGACGCGCCGCGCTCGGCTGGCTCGCCGTGAACGCGGCTCACCGCCGCGTAGCAAGTGCCGAGCGGCCGGCCGGCATACCCGGCGTCCAGCGGTGCCGGTATAGCCACCGGCAATCGCGCCCGTGCCAGCACGGCCAGCAGGGCCATCCGCGCCGGCAGCGCTCGGCGGGAGCGCTCATCACGAGGGAACCGGTAGGCCACCTCGCCTGCCAGCACGACGTCGTGGAACTGCCCCGTCACAAGCCGTGCGCCGGCCGCGACCGGCTGGCCGTCGCGCCGCAGCACAGCCAGGTAGGCAGCCAGGCGATCTGTCACCCCGCGAGAATAAGCGCTCCCGGTTGCGGACAGGCGCACTGCTTAACGTGGGCTAGTCAACCGTAGGGCTAGCTCGTTACCGAGACGGGTGGGCGTTGAAGACGTCGGCGCCGACAAGGCCACCGGTGGTGCCGCCAGCGTCATTGGTACCGGCGCAAGTGGCGTCGTGCCCGTCATCGCACAAGTTCGGGGTGATGAAGGCGAACCACGGCGTCGTCCACGGGTGAGCTAGATCATTAGCGAGGTGACCCTGGTAGCTGACCGATCCGTTGGCATTCATCGTGACGGTGCCGAGCGGCACCACGTCGTGATCACGGAGCCACGTGCTGTCGGTCACTGAGTGGAAGTAGATAAACGGGTTGTGCCGGCTGGCGTACTGGTCAGTGGTCGCCGATTTGACCTGGGAACCGGTCGCGTTCGGGCCCTCGGCGTTGTTGGTGTCGTCGGTCCCGAGGCCGTCCACCTGAGTCGGATGTGCACAGGGGACCGCGTTCCCCGCCGAAATGCCGACGGCACCCCGCGCGCGAGCCTGCCTGCCTGGCGCGGGGTGCCGTCACTGCCGGGTTCTACATGCGAACCCGGAAGTACATGGTTGGGTGCCACCAGACGTTCATCGCGTGGAACCCGATCCTGGTGCCAAAGTCCTGCGCGCCGAACGTCCACCTGCCCCACTCGTAGAGCTCAACGTGACCCGAACCGAAGAATGCCAGGTCGCCGCGGCGAGCCTTCCATTTGGGAATGCGGACCAGCCGCCAGCTGCCGAGCATCTCGTAAGTGGTGCGCGGCAGCCAGATGCCGGCCGCCCGATAGGCCGCGTAGACGAGGCCCGAGCAGTCGAACCCGCCCGGTCCGGTGCCGCCCCAGATGTAGGGCTTGCCGCGCTGCCGGAACGCGAAGCGCCAGACACGCATCCGCATCCTGGCGGCAGCTTCGGCGTAGGCCTTGGCCTTGGATGTTGCCGAGGCCGTGACATCGGCGCGGGCCGGAACGGTGGTCGCGCTGAAGGCGACGAGTGCGATGGTTAGGACGGTGGCCGCAAGCGCGGCCCGCACCACGCTGCGAAGGTGAGCTGAGATACCACTCTGATTGCAGCGAGTGATGCTTCCGTTCACACATTACTTTCTGACGGAGTTGCGCCCGGACGACACACAGGCGCCTGACTTTCCGCACGGTAGCAGGCGTTCTGACCGAAGGCGCAATACGCCGGCCAAAAAGGCACCGTGGCTGGGGTATAATATCCGAATACATGTGCTTACGCGCCGCAGAATCATGCCTCCCTCACCGTTCACCTGGCCGTTCCCTGGACTTCTCGTGCCGAACGTTTGAACTCCCCGCGCCGTTCCCGCGAACCACTCTGGCCGCTTGTGTCCCAGCCGCACCGGCGGGTCCGAACGGAGGTGCGTTGCCCCCGCCGGCAAACGGCGGGCTGTGCGCGACCGGCCAGAGTGCCCAGGCCACGGCCGGGCAGAGAATTATCTAGTTATCTAGTCGACTAGAATAACGGCTACAGCGCGGACGGGCATGAGTTCCTGATCACGCCGTGGAACACCGCGCTTGTCCTCAGCTACACGACTGCGACCGCCGACCTCACGTCGATCGGCGGGCCGGCCGACCAGACGGTCATAGACGGGATCGTGCAGGAGATCGATATCAAGACCGGGAAAGTCCTGTTCCAGTGGAACAGCGCGGACCACGTTCCGTATGGCGACAGCGAGCAGCCGCTGCCCGCCTCGGCAAGCACGCCGTGGGACTGGTTTCACATCAACGCCGTCCACGTGGCTCGGCATGGCAGCCTGCTTATCGACGGCCGCGACACCTGGACGACGTATGACGTGAGCTTGCGGACCGGGCGGATTAACTGGCAGCTCGGCGGCAAGGACAGCAGCTTCTCCCTGGCCGCCGCACCCGGTCAGACGCTGGACAGCGCCGGCGAGATCTTTGCCTGGCAGCACGACCCGGAGCAGGTCGGCCCACACCTGTTCACCTTCTTCGACAACGACTCGTCCGGCACGCCGCTGCTGTCCGCCAGTCGCGCCGTGACCGTCCGGCTGAACTTCCGGACTAAGGTTGCGACGCTGATCGCCTCGGACAGCCAGCCAGAAGGCCTGGCAGCGCCGTCCCAGGGCAACGCTCAGACGACGCGCAACGGCGATCTGTTCGTCGGATGGGGCGCGCTGCCGTATTTCTCAGAGTTCAGCCGCTCCGGAGAGCTGCTGTTCAACGCCGAGCTCCCGGCCGGAGTGAACACCTACCGCGCCTATCAGCTGCCGTGGCTTGGCAGTGGATCGCAGCACCGGCGGTAGCTGATCGCAAGCGGGGCCCGTGCCCTAACGCACGGGCCCTGCCCGCATCTTCGTCGCCTTAGGCGCCACCTGCATCATCGCCTGCTCTCCGCCGCTGATGCCGCCGCAGTGAATAGCGCAGTGAAGTGGTCGACCACCTCGTCCACCGATGCGTCCAGGTCGCCGTTGATCCAGTCCACCAAGATCTCTACGACACCGCCAATCAGGAAGTGCGCGGTGAGCACCGGGTCGAGCCGGAGCCGGATGCCGCTTGCGGCAAGCGACACCGCGGCCGCGGCAAGGGATCTGGCCGCAGGTTTCCTCACTCCATCCGACTTCAAGGCGGCAGTGGCGGCGGCCAATGCGTCGTCCACACCGTGACGCGCGGGAGGCCGGCGAGGCGATCCTGATCGACGCGTTATCAGTCGGGCGTAAGGCGGAACGGTCTGGGAGTCTCGTGGCGGGCGCGAGCAGGCCGAGCGTGCGGGCTCGCTGAACGGCATCGTGGCGACGGTGCGTGCCGAGTTTGGCGTAGACGTGGCGTTTGTGAGTCTTGACGGTATTCACCGACACGCAGAGCTGGTCGGCGATCTCTGGCGCGGAGAGGCCTGTCGGCAGGTAGCGCAGGACGCGGGCCTCGCCTTGGCTGAGCGGCTCGCGCAGGTGTTGCACTCCGTCCGGCGGTGACGCTCGTTTCTTGCCCGACAGCTGGGTCAGGATCTCGGAGATCACGGCGACATGGGTGGGACGATGCCGACGATGCCGCTCAAGCAGCGCCGGGGCGGGGTGCAGCAGGAACGGCAACAGCACACCGTCGCGCTCGGCGAGATCGAGCGCGCGTTCCAGGGCTCGCTCCACCGTGACCGCGTCGCCGAGAGCGTCCGAGGCGGTCGCCTCCAGCAGCCACGCCTGAACCAGCCAGACAGAATTGCTCAGGGTTACGGAGCCGTCCAGGACGGGGGCGAGTGCGCCGAGCGCGGCCTGGGGGTCATCCTGGGCCAGCCGCAGCACCGCCGAGGCTATCCGCATCTCTGCCGTTTCGCGCTCGCGCTGGTCGAGCGCGCTGAGCGCCTGTTCCACGCGTCGCGTTTCGCCCAGCCGCACGCGAGCTTGCAGCAGGAACGCTCCTGTTCGCGCAGCGGTCGGCGTGCGGAGGACGCCGGCCAGCCGGTCTACTGCCCGGAATGCGTCCAGAGCCTCCTTCTCACGGCCCCGCGCCAGCTCGAGAAACCCGCGGGCGTAGTGCAGCAGCAGCCCGGTCGCGGGTTCGACCTCGACCGTAACCGCACGCTCCGCATGCTCAAGCCACGGCTCTGCTTCCTCCAGCCGCCCCTGCCAGACGGCCGTTATGCCGAGGACGACGTAGGCGAGGGCGACGACCGGTTCCTCGCTCCAGCCGTGCTGGCGGGCCAGCTCGACCGCATGCATGCCGCGCCCCACCGCGACCGCAATCGACCGTACGCCGGCGGCCATCGCCCAATGCGCCAGCGCGTTGATCTCGAGATAGGGGCGCTCGATCCGGCGCGCCAGTGCGACGCCGCGCTCGAGATGCGCCTCCGCGTCGGCGCGGCCGGACCAGAGCTCGGCGATGCCGAGGCTGATCAGCGCCAGCGCGCGCAGGTCCTGGCCAGGCCCGGGCTCAGCGGCGCCGACGGTGGGTGCTGGGGCGAGCAGCCGCTCGGCCTCCTCGGCGACGGGCGGAAGGTCGCCGCGCTGGCGGGCAAGCAAGAGCCGCAGCGCAGCCAGCCACACCTGCATGCGTTCGCGTCGCTCGTCGGGTACCAACGCCGACTCACGGGTGGCCAGGGCGAGCTTTCGATCGGCCTCCTCAAGCGACCCGAGCGCCTTGGTCAGCTCGTCGGCCGCCCTCAGCGCGATCAGCTCCGCGTCGGCGGCGACCACGGCGGCCGGGAACGCGGCCAGAAGCCGGTGGGCGGTGGCGGCTTGTCCGTTCAGGACAAGGCCGAGCCAGTTGTCGGCCAGGAGGCGCGCGGCCAGGAGCCAGTTCTGCGCCGCCTGCGCGTGGCGGATTGCCTGGACTGGGTACCCGTGCTCCGCCAGCCACCTAGCGGCAGCGTCATGCAGGACAGGCAGCTCGCCCGGCGCGGTGCGGCGCAACTCGAGCTGCAGCAGGTCGGCGAACAGAGGGTGGTAGCGGAACCAGGATCGCCGCGCGTCCAGCGCGACTACGAACGCGTTGGCCTTCTCCAGCTCCTGCAAGATCCGCTCCCCGCCGCTTCCTCCGGTGAGCAGGTCAGCGAGCTCGCCGTCGATCCGCTCGGCCACTGAGGTTCGCAACAGTAGCCGCCGGACTTGCTCGCTCTGTCTCTCCAGCACCTCCGCCAGCAGGTACTCGGCCACGGTCCGCTCGCTGCCGGAGAACTCCCGAGCGAACCGCTCCGGATCCGCGTGCCCGGCGAGCGACAATGCCGCCAGCCGCAGCCCCGCCGCCCAGCCCTCGGTACGCACATGCAGCAGGGACAAGGCCGTATCAGACAGCTGAACCCCGGCCGCCTCGAACAGCGCTCCTGCCTCGTCACGGGTGAACCGGAGGTCAGCGGCGCGAATCTCGGTGAGCTCGCACTCTAGCCGCAGCCGGTGCAGGCCGAGATGCAGGTCATGGCGGGTGGCAAGGACAAACCGCAGCATGGGCGGCGATCGCATCAACAACAGCTCCAGCTGCCGCAGCGCCTCGGTGGAGCGCAGCTCGTGCAGGTCGTCGATGACCAGCCAGACCCGGCCTGCAAGAGAAGCCACGTCTGCCAGCAACCGCTCCACGACGGTCCAGCCATCCAGGTCTGGCGCCGCCGTCAAGCCCCGCACCAGCTTCGAGCCTCCGGCGGTGCCACGCAGCGCGTCGGCCACCGAAATCCAGAACCGCTGCGGATCGCGTTCGTCGTCCTGCACCGGAACCCAGGCGGTGTTGTCCGCCAGCCCCGACTCAGCGATCCACGACCGCAACACCAGCGTCTTCCCGCTCCCCGGCGGCGCCGACACGACCGTCACCCGCCCCGCTGACCCAAGCCGCGCGAACAGCGCTTTACGGGAAACTACCCCGATTACGCCAGGTGCGAGAGGAACGTAGTCGTTCTCCGAACGGGTAGCAGACTCCACGACCCCCCCTGACAAGCCCCGCTACCCACTTTAACGGTGCGCCCTCCAGGCCCCGCTAGGCGTTCACCCCAACGGCGTGGATCGGGCCGCCGCACCGGCGTTCCGTCCTGTCGATCGCCGGCGCGAACTTCAGGCGCGACAACCACTCGGATCACGCCTGCCCGCTGGCCTACGCAAATCACCCGCACGTGTGACGCCGACTCACCCTGCTACGCGTGATGCTGCAACAAAGCATGTGTCAACGAAGGGGTTGAGCATGACACAACGTGCATCGGCGCATGGCGTGCTTACCTCGCGCCGCAGCGAGCCAGCGTGCGAGGGCATTCGCCCAGCTCCTGCATGCCGGCCAGATAGACGACCACGCGATCGTCCATGCCGTGGCCAAGCCGTTGGGCAACGCCGGCACGGGGCGCACGGGGCGCACGGGGCGGACCGTCCGCAACTCGCGCTGGTGCAGCGATGACCGCCGGGCGACGCGATTCCCAGCCGCCAGAGCAGTGCAATCAGATCCGGGTTCGCGGCCGGTTGGGGAAGACAATGCTGGGCGCGTTCCCGGCCCTGCGCGCCGATACGCGGGACAAGGACACGCTGCTGACCGGTGGGTTGGCCGACCAGGCCGCATTGCATGGCGTGCTCGCCCAGATCGAGGCACTGGGGCTTGAGCTCCTAGAGGTACGCCGCGTGTCGGGCAACCAAGCTGCTGCACGGCCGGCGTAGCTTAACCCGGCTGAACCAGCGTTTGAGACTTCGGCGGCCTCGAATGCCGTCCGCACGATGTAGGCGGCGGCGTCGGCTCGGTTGCGGACGCCGATTTTGCGGTAGGCGTTTTGGAGATGCCGTTCGACGGTGTGGATGCTGACGACGAGCGTCGCGGCGATTTCGTGGTTGGTGTGGCCGGCCGCCAGTAGTTCCAGGACCTGGGTCTCGCGGCTGGTGAGGCTGTCGGGCCGGGCGGCGGTACTGGCCGACCTGGGGCCAGGGACGGCCGGCTGGCGGGCGGCCGGGTGGTGGCCGGCCAGGTCCTCGGTCTCGGTCAGCAGCCCGGTCAAGATGCCCGGGTCTGCGCACTGGCCGATGAACTGGGCGGCCCGGTTGAGGTGCGCGCGGGCGTCGTCGGCCTTCCCGGCCAGGGAGCTGATCCTGGCCAGGCACAGCAGTGCGTAAGCCGTCTCCAGCCGAGCCTGGCCGCGTTGGGCGAGTTCGAGGGCGTTGAGTGCTGCCGCTTCGGCTTCGGCCAGCTCGCCTCGGCCGGCCAGCAGGTCAGCCAAAGTCACCTCGGCGATGGCGGTGGTCCAGTGCCCGCCCAGGCTGTGCCGGGTGGCGAGGCTGGCGGCCTGCTGTAGCTGACGCTGGCCGGACTCGGGGTCGCCGCGGCGGGCGGAGATGGCCGACAGGTAGCCCAGCGCCCAGACCCCGGCGCGGATACTGGCCGGCGGCCGGGTGGGCGCGGCCATCTGCCCCAAAACCGTGCAGGCCTCGGCGTCCTCGCCGCGCCAGAACAGGTTGGCGCCCATCGCCGCCGACACCTCGGCCCGCCACTGACCTGTCCCGGCCACCTCCAGCTCCACCGCCCGGCGGCCTGCGTCCGCCTCCCCGGCCAGATCGCCGACCATGTGGCGGTAGCCGGCCTGCAGCGCCGAAACGGCCGACTCCACCGAGGCCGGCCCGTCGGTGAACGGGCCCTGCGGGGCAGCCGCGCAGGCCGCCGCAAGCCACGGCTGCACGTCGTCCAGACGCCCCAGGTGGCGGGCCACAAAACCCCTGGCCAGACACGTCCGGGCATCCTCTACCACCATCTGGGGCGGCAGCCGGTCCAGCCACGAATCCACCGTCTCGGCCAGCCCCTCATGGATCAGCGAGTAGCAGCGCGCCACGATCAGCTCCCGCGCATCGGCCAGGTCACCGGCCAGCAGCGCGTGGTCGATGGCCTCGCCCGCCGAGCCGTGCTGGCGATGCCAAGCCGACGCGCGGCGGTGCAGCAGCGGTGCCAGCCCCGGCTCGGACCGGCCCAGCTCATGCCGCAGCAGCTCCGCAAACAAGGTGTGATACCGGTACCAGCGCCGGGTGGTATCCAGCGGCACCAGGAACAACTGGGACCGCTCCAGCTCCTCCAGCAGGTGCTGCGAGCCCTCCGCCCCGGTCACCGCGTCGCACAGCGGCCCGCAGAACCGGCCCAGCACCGAGGTGCGCACCAGGTGCGACCGGACCCGGCCGGGCAGCCCCGCCAGCACCTCGGCCGCGAAATAGTCGACGATCTGCCGGTCATCGCCGGCGAAAGCGCGGATCAGCCCGGCCGCGTCCTTACGCCCCCGCAGCGACAACCCCGCCAGGCACAACCCGGCCACCCACCCCTCGGTCCGCTGCTGCAGGACATGGATGTCCTCGGGCGGCAGCGCCAGTCCCAGCGTCCCGTTCAGCAACTCGGCCGTTTCGGCCTCTGAGAACCGCAGCTCATCGGCCCGGAACTCCGCTATCTCGCCCCGCCCCCGCAGCCGGGCCAGCGGCAGCTCTGGATCCGACCGCGCCGCCACGACCAGGCCCAGCGTCGGCGGCAGATGCTCGACCAGAAATGCGAAACACTCCCGGATCGCCGGATTAGTAATCAGATGGAAATCATCCAGCACCAGCGTGACCCGCCCCGCCATCCCGGCCAGATCATTGATTACCGCCCCCAGTACCGCCTCCGCGGTCTTCAGCCCTGGAGCCCGCAGCACCTCCAGCGCCGACCCGCCAACCGCCGGATACACCCCCCGCACCGCCGCGATCACTCCGGCCCAGAAATGCACCGGATCGTTGTCGCCTTCATCCACCGACAACCACGCGGCACCACGGCCCGCGTCACCCGAGCACCAGTCCCGCAGCAGCGACGTCTTACCCCACCCAGCCGGCGCCACCACCAGCACTAGCCTCGCCGCCGCCTCCCCCGCGAGCACGTCCAGCAACCCCTGACGCACGACCATCCCGGCCCGCCCGCCCGGCGGAACCAATTTGGACGCCAAAACCAGGCCTCCGCTTCCCGTCGGCTCGCCGGTGGAAATGCCTGGGGTGGCCTGCGGCGACGAAGTTGGGCTTATCGGCTGGAGAACGCCCGATACGTCCGCAGCCGACCGGTCAGTCATCGCGAAGAATGCCTTCGCCGACGGCGTCCTTCCCCGGCCGTGCCTCCATCAACGACGATAACTTGGCACACGTATGTCATTTCGGTATCTCCTCGTGCGCTGCTCGAACAGTCGTCGGGTCTGCCTCTAAGCTCACGAGCTCCCGGCCGAAGTTGCATACTGGACTCGTCCTCGAGCGCTGATCCAGTATTTGGCCGGCTCCATCTGCCCAACTCGGTGCTACTGGTTTTACCCCACCTTGGGCCTACCCTGGGTGAGTGGTCATCACCCTCCCGCGGTCTTCACCCGGGTGACTTCGCGGCCGCACTCCGCTACGCATGCTCACTGCGCTGTGTCGACGGTTACTGCCCTGCGTGGTGTCGCCGTGCGGAAAGGGCGGACGGTACCTACGCCCTGCCGCGTTCCATAGCCGGACGATCTCCTCAACCGGTAGCCCTTGGTCTATAACCGGGTATTCCGGATAAAACTGCTAGGTCACAGTTGCGTCGATCTACGGAGCCCCTTAGCTGACGGCCGCATTGACAGACGTGGTGATCGCGACGCACGGCCTCGCACTAGCGGATCTGGGCACCGACCCGGCATCGCCGCGAGGGCATCCGCAATGCCACCGGGCGGCGGCCGTGCCCGCGCCATGTCGTGCGCTGCCCGTCAGATCGCGGGTTCTGGTATCCGGCTGAGCAGTCCGTCGAGCTGCTCATGCGAGGGCCCGGCCGCGGTGCTCGCAAGCGACTCGAGCTTCAAGCTTTCGCTGCCTGTCGCGACCTTGAGAATGTCGGCGAGCACCCGGATGTCGTAGAGCGGCTCGTAGCTGGGGATCATTGGCTTGTCGATGCCGGTCAGGCCCCACACCGCCATCATCGCGGTGCGGACTGAGGTCTCGACGGTGAAGACGACGTCGCCGGTTAGCTCGACAAATTGCCCGACGAACGCGACGTTGACGCAGCCGTCGGGGATGACTTTGGGGCGGTCGGCGATTCGGCGCGGCATGAACTCGCTCGTGACGTATGGCATCGCCGCCGTCGTCACGGCCGCGTGAGCCAGGATCTGGTCGATGTTGTCCTGCAGGCCGCAGTGATAGAGCAGCTCGGCGAGCATCTCGGCGCCGGTGCATTCCTGCATCGGCTTGTTCACGTAGTCGCCCGGCGTGTCGCTGACCTGGCCGTAGGCCTGCAGCACGTGCACATCGTCGGGCTGGTCGGGGAAATACTTTCCGTTGAGAAACAAGGTGAGATTCCAGCTGGAGTCGACGATTGAGATGGCGCCGCCGGTGGGGGGCACGGAGCCGGTCTTGGCCTGCATGTGGTCGAAGAACGTCGGATCACCGGTGATCGTCGTAAGGAACGTGTAAAAGTTGCTGCGGTCCACGTCCGAGATAAAGGCCGCGGGACGGCCGAACTTGGGATCGCGCGCCGCTAGCCGCTCCCAGACGGTGAAGCAGCCCCGGTCGGATGTGTTGCGGTCAAGCGCAGCGACGGTGTTGGTGCCGCCGCGCGTCCTGTTCTGCGTCGGTGAGCCGTTGGTGAAGAACACTAGGTCGTCCTGGGTCAGCGGGATGCGGTGGCGGCCCGCGGCGTCGTCGAAGATCAGCGCCGTGGCGGCCGTCGCTTCGTGGTGGTCTTCGGTCTCGATATCGCGCACGTGCGTCGCGGTGCGGAAGCGGACGCCCTGGCCGTCCAGCCACACCTGCAGCGGCCGGATGATCGAGTCGTACTCGTTGTACTGGGTATGCAGGATGCCGCGCAGGTGCTGCAGGCCGCCGACGTACATGACGAAGCGGGCGAGCCAACGCTTGATCTCAATGAGGGAGTGGTAGTCGCGGAACGCGAGCTCGCTGCTCCAGGACAGCCAGAATACGGAGTCAGTGAACTCGGGGCTGAACCAGTCCCGGCTCGCCAGGCCCTCCAGCTGCTCTTCGGGGGTCATCAGCAGGTCCAGCATCTTCTGCCCGTCTGCGGGGGACATGAACTCGCCCGTGGTCAGATGCCGCTCGCCGTGGCGCTCCATCAGCCGGTAATTCGAGTTGACGGGCTCCACCTCGTTCACCTGGTGGGTCTCATCAAGGACCGTGCGGCCCGACGTCTGCAGCGACGGAATCTTCGCGCATAGGTACCACAGGCACTCCATGCGCGCCTCGAGCTCCCGCCCGCCACGGGATGTGTACCCGTCGCGGCGGTCACCGCCGGCATACATCGAGCCGCCAACCACGGCAAGCGACTCATAGACAGTCACGTTCTCGGCGGGCATGTGCGCGTCGCTGACCAGGAACGCGGCAGCTGCCAAGCCGCCAATGCCGCCCCCGACAATGTGCGCGCGATTGTTCTCGATTCCGTCCGGGGGCAGCGCGTTGATGCGGTCATAGTTCCTCATGCGACCCTTCTTTCGCCCAGTCGCTTCTTTCGCCCAGTCGCCCGCGCGCGGCCGAGCACTACGGCGCATGTGATGCTGTCTGGGCAGCGCGATCGGAATGCCGCCGCTGCCGGGGCAGGCCCGGCGCAGCGGGTGCCGACGCGATGCGGTCGAACTCGACCAGCAGATGCCGAGGGCCGCGCAGGACCGGATTCGGCCGGTAGGGCGGCGGGTCAGCGACGAGGCGCGGGTTCTGCAGCCGGCGGGCGAGTTCGGTGAGCGCGATCTTCGCCTCGGGCCGGGCGAGTGGGGCGCCGAAGCAGTAGTGGATGCCGCCGCCGAAGCCAAGGTGTTCCAGGTACTGGCGGTCGGGGTCGAACCGGTCAGGGTTGGCTACATGGTCGGGGTCACGGCTGCCGGCGGCCAGGACGAGGGTGATCAGCGCGCCGCTCGGGATGGTCGTGCCGGTGACGTCGATGTCGTCAAGGGCGGTCCGGTTGGGCAGAAACTGGACCGGTGGTTCATAGCGCAGCAGTTCCTCGATTATGCGGCCGGCCAGGTCGGGCTGGCGGCGCAGGCGCTGCAGGACCTCGGGGTGGCGCAGCAGCGTGAGCATGCCGTTGGCGATGAGGTTGACGGTGGTTTCGTGGCCGGCGATGAGCAGCAGCGCGGCGTTGGTCATCAGTTCTGCCCGCGACAGCCGGCCCTCCGGGCCGTCGTCGGTGACCAGCCCGGAGAGCATGTCGCCGCCGGGGTTACCGCGGTCGGCGTCGGCCAGTTCGCCGAGGTAGCGGCCCATTTCGGCGAGGGCCTTGTCGCGGCGGCGTTTGCGGGAGGCAAAATCGCCGGTAGTGGGGTCGATGGTTTCGATCATGGCGTCGGCCCACACGTGGAAGCGGGGCTCGTCCTCGCGCGGCACTCCGAGCAGCCGGCAGATGACCGTGACGGGGAAGGGGTAGGTGAAGTCGTCCACGAGGTCGGCCTCGTTGCGCCCGCCGAGGTTATCGATCAGACCGCTGACGATCTCGGCCATATCCGGGAACATCTGAACGATCCGGTCGGGGTCATGCGGAGGCCCGAAGTGCCGGGTCAGCAGTCGCCGTACCCGGTCGTGTCCGGGCGGGTCGAGGGCGATGAAGTTGGGTGGCAGCCCGGCCGAGGCCTCATCGTCGCCGGACGTTGGGTAGTCGGCGCGGTTGCGAAGATCTGAGCTGACGCGGGGATCGTGCAGCAGCGCGACGATCTCCCGGTACGTGCTGACGACGTAGCTGCCATCATCGGCGCGGCTGACCGGTGTCTTGCGCAGTTCGGCGTACAGCGGATAGGGGTTGGCGCGGTTGGTGTAGTCGAGGATCTGGTCGAAGACGCTTGCCGGTGCCATGGCGTTCCCTCCGGGCCTTTGAGTGAGTCAGATGTCGTCAGGTCGCCCGATGAATGAGCTGAGCGCGCCGCCCGCTCGGATCGTGGCCCGTGACGACGACAGTCGCCTCGTGGTTGAGCTCGCGCCCGCCGGCGATCTCCGCCGCCACGGCTCGCCGCCCGTCGGGCTGGTCGACGGTGCGGAACTCCGGCGGGAACGGCGCCGCCCGGTCGATCATGGCCCCGTAGAATTCGAGCCACTTCGCCTCGTTGAATCCGACCGCGGCGGTGACCCGGCCCCGGAGCCCGTACACGGCGACGAACCTGCGGTCGGCGGCTGAGCCCTGCGTGATGACGACCTCGTCGGAGAACGTGGGCACCCCGACGGACTTTATCTCGGTGCCGAATTGAGAGGACCAGAACTGAGGCACGGCCAGGTGCGGCCAGCGCTCGGTCTCGGAACTGATCATGTTGTGGGCCGCCACCTCGCCCTGCGCGACCGCGTTTCCCCAGTGCTCGAGCGCCAGGAACTGGAAGTCGTAGAGCGGGTGCGGGAACCGCGCCACGTCCCCGGCCACGAAGACGTCGTCGGTGACCATGGCGTCGGCGGTGAAGGCCCGCAAGCCCGCGTCGCAGCCGACTCCCCACGGTCCGGCCGCAAGCCCGGAGTCTTGCAGCCATTCGACGTTCCGGACGCTGCCCAGCGCGACGATGGCGACGTCCGCATCGAGCGCTGTGCCGTCGGACAGGTGAGCACGGCGTAGCCTGCCGTCGGAATCGCCTTCCATGGCCGTGACCGTGACGCCGCAGCGCAGATCGACGCCGTGGTCGCGCTGCATATCCGCGGCGACCGCCCCGACCACCCGTCCCAGCGCCCCTGCCAGCGGTGCTGGGCCCCGTTCGGCGACGGTCACGGGCAGGCCGAGACCGCTGCACACGGATGCGGCCTCGGACCCGGTGAACCCGGCCCCGATGACGAGCACCCGGCGCGGCCCGGCCGCCAGCCGTTGCTGCAGGGCGGCTGCGTCGTCGCGGCCGCGCAGCGCGAACACTCCGTCGAGCGCCGCCTCCGCCGGATTGGGCCAGGGCCGCGCCCGTACGCCTGTCGCGATCAGCAGCCGGTCGAAGCCGACCTGGTCGCCGTCGGCAAGGTGGACCTGCTTGCGGGCCAGGTCCAGCCCGGTCGCGGCGACGCCGAGCCGCCACTGCGCGTCGAGGCCACCGGCTCGGGGCAGCGCGGTGCGCTGTGCCGGCACCCACCCATCGAGGACCTGCTTGGACAGCGGCGGCCGGTCATAGGACTCATACGGTTCGTCACCGATCAACGTCAGCGAACCCGTGAAGCCCTCCCGCCGCAGCGTCGCTCCGGCCTCCAGGCCCGCGAGCGACGCGCCCACGATCACGATGCGGCCCGTGCGCGGGAAGGTCTCAGCGACCCCGCCACCGTGGGCCGGCGTAAGCGGATGCGACGCATCCAGCAGACGCATCCCGTCAACCCGCAGGGCTTGGACCGGGCATGCAGCTGCCGCCGAGAGGACCTGGTCCCGCTGGAAGTCGGCAGGCTCGGGGTCATACCACAGCGCCTCGTCTCCTTGCATCCTGAATACGTCCGGCGCGAGGAAGGCACACTGCGCGTACCCCTGACAGCGCGTGAGGTCAACGACGAGTCTCATAACCGCATCCCTTCTGGATGAGGCCTGCTGCCAGCCATGCCGGAGCGCTGTTCGCCACGCTGGCGCTGGCCCAGGGCGCATGACCGAGCCAAGTGGCGTATCGGAAGATTCCGCACGGCCAGCCCGAACCGTGTGTGGAGCTGCGTCTAGCGGTGTAATCAGGGTCGTCGCTGGAGGCCGCCAGGGGTGGTCGATGGCAGCCTCGAACGCACCCAGGGCGCAGATCGTGGCCGATCTTCAGGTTCACGGCGCACGCGTCAGTCGGCCCGCTCTCTGGCTTGCCCTGCCCGGCTGCTTGCTCGGTCTGCCCCTGTTTCACCGGTACACCCGCCTTGTGGCGTTGCCGCCGGATCCTCGACTGGACCGCGCTCGTCAAACAGCAATCGCCGTCCGCGACGGTGTGCCGACACGGCTCGGAAGGCGACACAACTCCTGTCCGAAGCAGCTCTCACGCCTCCTCAGCCATGGGAGTTTTTCGTTGCCTGCCCCGTTTCGGTCCTATATCCATGTTGATCGGTTTATCGCCGTATCCACAAGCTCGTAGATGTTGCGGCGGGACCAGCAGGCGGGTTCGTCGATCTGGCGGGTGCCATCATGGGGCGCATAGCGAAATTCCATCGGAGGCCGTGCCTGGTGACATCCCGGCGATCGACCATCTTCGGTCGGGCCAGATCACCGTGCAGACCCGGATCACCATGCAGACCTGGATCACTGTGCAGACCTGGATCACTGTGCAGACCCGGATCACTGTGCAGACCACAGCACACCGCACAAAGCGGGCACATCCAAGGCCTTCCGGCTGCCGCGCCGAGTTGCAGCCTCGCCCACGCGACAAGCAGTGGTGGTCCCAACTGGCCCTAGCTCGCGGTAACTCCCCCGCACCGGGCCGCGCCGCAAATGTCTGCCTGGGCGGTCACCGCCCTTGCCGCTGGAGCGCCACTTGTGTCACAGGTACGGCCTGCCACGGCCGCCACAAGCACGCCGACCAGGCCGGGCGCATACCGTGCTACCAGAATCCACCCTTCACGCGTTCGATGGTGCTGGCTGGCGAAGGCGCGTAGCCCTCTGGATACTGGGTGCTGTCAGCCTGCATAGTGCCCGGCCGCACCGAAGATGGTCGATCACCGGGAAGCCGCCGGACGCGAGCCCCCGGTAGACCTCTCGATATGCGGTATCGCTGCCAAGGACCGGAGGCGAAACTGGCTGGCCGGCCCTGAAGACAGTCCCGAGCTGCGTCCCGTCTTCCTAAGCGATCAAGAAAGCAGCATCCTGGGAGGTCAGGTACGGGTTGCCAGCGATGTCGGGGCTCATTGCGGCGTCGGCTTCTCGTCCTGATCACAATCGCCCCTCATCGGTAGAACAAGGTATGGAACGGTGAATACAGGGAGAAAGTCATGGGCTTGCCAGTCAGCGAACAGCTCGTTCTCGACACAATCGAGAACGACCTCATGCTCACAGATCCAGAGCTCAGCGACGCGTTCGATGCATTTACCGCAGTCACGAACCCGATTTACCTAGGCGCCGCCGACCGCGCAGCACACCCGGCGACAGCCATCGCAAGCCGCAACCGCATGGGAAAGGCAGACCGGGCGACTGTGCTGGGGCTCGCGGCGTTTGTCGTGATCGGCTTGCTGCTGACAATCGCCACCCTGATCGCGTCCTCGCAAGGTCGGCACCACGGCTGCGCAGTGCCGCCCAGGTCGAAGGCCACGACCACTGAGACTTGGGGTGGCCAACTTGGCCCGGCTTCGCGCTATTGCGCCGGGAGTCCGCCGTAGGTGCCCAGGGAGCGCTACGTACGTAATCGTGCTCGAAGTAGACCACCGAGCGCTGGCGCGTCGGCCCGGAACGACGCTAGAGAGCACCTCTCTCCCAGACCATAACAGAATCTCCCATATCGCCATCAGAGCCGCACAGCCGATATGCAGCGGCGCATCGGTGCCCTCCCGTGGCTGGCGTGGCGTCCGCCATCGCCGCATTTGAAGGGCGCTCTGAATGAAGTGCGCTGCGGCACCGAGCTGGGTTGCGTAGGAGCGCGAGCCGATCGCCCGCAGCGGCAGGGCGGCCAGATCAGCGATCTTCTTATGCAGGTCTGACCGGCTCCCTGCGTGGGGAGCGCATGCTCTTCGATCTGCATAGTGGCCTACGCGGCCGAAGTTGGTTGATCACGGGGATGGCACCGGGCTACAGCGCCGGTAGAAATTTCGTAACGGGTCCACCGTCGATACATCCGAGCGAAAGCAATGAGCTGTGTTCTGGTGCGCTTTGTGAGGTGGCCTTACCGATGCCTGCCAGATCGAAAGCGGGTGACTCATGCGCCAGGCGAGTTATCGGACTGACCGACGAGCCCCGAATGGTGACTCAGGCTCACCTCGTATGCCAGTAGCCAGCCGACCCAACCTAGGCCGCGTGATCGAGTTCCGCGCATCGGTTGTCTGCGACCGATGCCAGGAATCCGAGGCCCGCCGAATCGATCAGGAACGGCGCTTCTACCCAGCCGCATGAATGAAGAGTCCGCAGCCGGCATGTCGATTCGAGGGGGCCTTGGTGCCGGACAATGCAGCTACAGTGTTGGATGCGCACGCGAAGCTTAGGCGTGCGATGAGATTCGGTGTTGTGGGCGCTACGGGTACCGCTGTGAATACTGCGGTCCTGTACCTACTAGCCCGTGGCGTGGGTCTGCCGCTCCCGGTGTCTTCGGCGCTGGCGGTGGAGCTCGCGATAACGAGCAACTATCTGCTGAACGATCGCTGGACGTTCGCGACTCGCAGGCCTTCCCTCAGACGGTTCGCGAAGTTCAATGTCGCGTCGCTCGCGGGCCTATGCCTCAATGTCACCACCGTGTGGCTGCTGACCCGGTCCGGAGTCTATTTCCTGGCGGCCAATCTGGTCGGGATAGCGGCCGCCGTCGTCGCCAACTATGTATTCAGCGTCGCCTGGGTGTGGCGCAGGGTGGCATGATGCTCAGCCTCATCTACGTCGGGATCGCGGTGGTGTCCGTCCTGGTCACCTTCCAGTCAGCGCACACGCTCTACCTGACGCTGTACACCTGGGGTCGGCCACCGTCTGAGGCTCGAGCGCCGGACTTGTGCAGCCACCCCGCCTGTCGTTCACGGTCATGCTCCCGGCGCGGCACGAGGAAGCCGTCATCCAGACGACGATCGCTCGCGTCGCGGAAGCCAACTACCCGCAAGATCTGATCCAGGTTCTGGTGATCTGCTCGGCAGACGATGAGGGCACCATCAGCCGGGCCGAGGAGAAAATCAGCGAGCTGCAGCAGGAGGGTCTGGACGGCCTTTCCCTGATCGTGTTCCGCGACGGACCGGTCAACAAGCCGCATGGCCTGAATGCCGGGCTGCCGCACGCGACTAATGACATAATCACGATCTTCGATGCAGAGGACGATATCCATCCCGACGTTTTTAACGTGGTGAACACGGTGATGGAAGTCGAGCAAGTCAAGGTCGTTCAGGCCGGCGTGCAGCTTACGAACTTCGACTCCAGCTGGTATTCGGCCTTGAACGTCCTCGAGTACTTCTTCTGGTTCAAGAGCCGGCTGCATTATCCGCCCGTCGCGGCGTGATTCCGCTGGTGGGAACACAGTCTTCTTCGAACGTAGCCTTATCAGCGGGCTCGGCGGCTGGGACGACCGGAACTTGACCGAGGATGCAGATATCGGGCTGCGCCTGTCTGCCGCCGGTGAGCGGATCCGCGTCGTTTACGATGCCCGCTATGTAACCAGGGAGGAAACCCGCCTACGCTCGGGCAGTTCATGCGCCAGCGCACGCGGTGGAGCCAGGGTTTCATGCAAACTCTGCGCAAAGGCACCTGGCGGAATCTGCCAACCCGCAGGCAGCGCTGGCTGGCCTTCTACACCCTCGCTTTCCCCCACGCCCAGGCGCTGCTCGCCATCTACGTGATTTTCTCAGTGGCGACCATGCTGTCCATTAAGGCACCGGTGCTTGTGGCCCTGATTTCCTTCCTGCCGGTCCTTATGCTCCTCGTGCACTTCCTGGTTTCCGCAGTCGGGCTGTACGAGTTCGCCAGGACCTACGACCTGACCGCATCGCCCCGCGATGTGGTCCGCATGGCGATCGCCTGGATCC